>JAAFJY010000020.1 GCA_013299105.1 Chitinophagales bacterium
CCGAAAACGTGGAGAAGCTGTTCATGCTTCGAGCAACTTGCTTGGCTAAACGATGGGGAATCTTCATGGATAATTTCTGCAAATTATCCTTCATTTAGTGGGGGACAAATGGAAACTGCACCCATTCCATTCAAAGTTTCTGTAGATGTTGGCATACTTGAGTTTTGAAATGCGAACTGTCTACGATACGCCACTTGCTCCGTTGACAAATAATCATCGGTTGAATTACTTTTTTTCCCCCATTAGCAATAATAATTCCTTTAAGTATTTGATAAGCATGAACTAATTCATGAACTAAAATTGCTGATCCGCCTCCGTAATCTATTTGTATCTGGCCTTGAGTATTCTTATATGTTAGGGCTTCGGGTTGATCAGAAGAAATGTTGAAAGTAACAGAAATCTCCTTGCTCTTCCCTAAAATGTCTAATTCTACAATTGAAGACTCTACCTCTTTTTGCTGAGCTTCAGCTTCTGATAATCTAGATTGCAACTTATCAAGTTTACTCTTCTTTTTCTCATCGGACAATTTGGTATCGGAAGAGATTCTCTCTTTTTCACTATTTAATCGGTTGACAGTATTATCCAACTCCTTTTTCCTCGATTTTAAGTCCGAACCTAAAGATTGTGCAGTGGCTGCATCAGCAGCAGTTGCCCATTCCATACCATTAGGATCCCAATATATCATTGGATTATTCCCAACATAAGCAAATCCCGATAAATTAATATACTTCTGAGCTTTAGGATCCACTCCATTCCATCTCCCCACAGCCGCATCATACCATCGCGCCCCATAATCATTCCACCCCAACCCAAAGTCATCATTGAGCTCCTTCCCGTTGTACAAATACCGATTATCCCGACTCGCCCCGTCATTCTGCACCCAAGGCCCCTCAAAACCCAGCCCAAAGGCGTAATAATGCTGCTCCTGCAAGACCTCATTCGTAGCAGCGCTGCCCGTGATGTCAAGTACCCCATCACCATCGCGATCGGTGATCACCACGCGGGTATTGCCCAGGTGATCTTTGATGTTGTACTCCCGCCGCCAGGAAATGGTAGTCGATACCTCCGCATTGACGTTGAAATAACGCCCTTCGGGGTGGAAAACGCTCTCCACTCGCTTGCTGCCCGTACCATTTTGGCGGTACTCAATACCTCCTGCCAGGTAGTCCTGCACATAGGTAACACTACCGTTGGTTCGTACCGTTTTGCGCAGCTTCGTGCCTGCGGCATCGTACAAAAACTCGATGCTGTTGTTGCCGCTGAACGTGATCAGCGTGGGTAAATTTAGGTGATTATACGTTATCGCGCTGGCATTTTTGTAATTATTTTTATTGAGGTTGCCATTTATGTCATAGGTCATGGCATTATTGGTAGCCCCTTGCCCATTGGGGTTGAAGCCCCTGGCCGTAGCACCAGTGGTGGTCACGGCATCCTGGATGCGGTGTACACGATTGGTATTGCTGGTATAGGTATAAGTCAGGTTGTCGATCTGGCCGTAGGTGCAGGTGCTGCCGTTTTGGTAGTAGCCCGTGCGTTGCAGGGTTTGGATGTTGCCACGCAGGTCGTAGGTGAGGCTTTCGTTGTACTTGTTGCTATTCGTGATGCTGCCTGCGTCGCTGTATTCGTTGAAGGTGGCGCTGCTCAGGCGGTTCAGGTAGTCGTAAGCATAGCTATATATATGCGTCTCGCGGCCCCGGATGCGATAAGCGAGTTGGGCGATGTTGCCTGCTTTTTGGATACTGCCAGCTACGCCACCAAAGGTGTTGTCGTAGCGGATGTCCATGTAGAAGGCATCGCTGGTTTCGTTGTAAACTGTACGGGTAGGCGTAGCGGGGTTGGGCATGCTGGGGCTGCACAGGGTGGGCACGCCCACGGTAGCGCTGTTGGCGTAGGTGTTGATACCCGTGAGCCAGCCTTGGGCGTTGTAGCTGTAGTCCACGCTTTGCAGCCAGCCCCATACGGTAACGGGCTGCTGGTTAGAGTGTAGGTTTTTTTCGATCAGCTCGTCGCGGTGGTTGTAGTTGTATTCAGCAATGTGCGAGCCCACCCCGCCGATGGTGGTGATGAAGTTGGTGCGGCGGCCTGCTCGAAGTCATGGAACGATTACTACAACTCGATTTTGCCCAACTCTAAATCGTCATGGGCGTGGTGAGAGACAAAGACCTCGGCAAAATGCTCGATCTTTTCCCTAAAAACGCCAACTACTATTTTGCCAACCTCGATATTCCAAGAGGATTAGAAGCTAAAGACTTGCAGGCTTGAGCCCAAGGAAAAGGCTTAAGAGGCAGACTTATTCTTCCGTACACAATGCCTTGAAAGAGGCCAAGCGCTATGCCCAGCCAGATGATTTGATCTGTGTGGGCGGTAGTACATTTGTGGTGACGGAGGTGATTTAGTGTTTCAAACTCAACCCAATCCCCTGCACTGGCGTACCCGTAGAGCCATTCGGCGGGTTGATGCACAACCAATCAGCCACCGTGGCGGCAATGTCGTGTACATAAGTTGGGGCTTTGGTGCTGCCTGGCATGATTTTCCAACCGTAAAACAAGAGTGGTACATGGGTGTCGTACTCGTATCCTACGCCGTGGGTCACCCCTTTTGGGTAATTATAATTGAGGTAGCCTGGCTCCAGGCTGTACAAGATGTCGCCAGAACGTTTGTGGTAGTAATTGGCTTCGAGCAAATTGCGTCGCAACCCAGAGCAAGTGCTCAAACTTTGATTGGTAGGCACCACCGTGCAGGCAAGTGAGGGTTGTTTCAGCAAAAACTCAACAGTGGCTCGCTCTACCTCGCTCCGCTCCAAGCGCCCCGGGCGAAAAGCACTTTCTCTGAAAAACAATTCTTGTTCGCGAAAAATGGGTACCAATTTTTCTACCCCAAACAAGTGATGGAGGTGCTCGTTCAACTTTTCCTGGATCATCGGTCCCAGGGCCATTTGCTTCACGTACTTGCGGTCGCTCATGTACTGGGTATTGTAGGGCGCACCATGGTCGGCGCTCAGAAAAACCAGGTATTGCCCCTCTCCTACTTTGGTATCCAGAAATTTCAAAAAATCTGCCAATTCCAGGTCCAAACGCAGGTAAGTATCTTCAGCCTCGATTGAACTAGTCCCAAACAAGTGCCCAACATAGTCCGGCGAAGAAAAACTGACCGCCAGCAGGTCCGTGAATTGATCTTGTCCCAATTTTTCCTGTACCAAGGCTTCACGGGCAATCTCCAAGGTCAGGCTATTGCCCCAGGGCGAAGAGGGTAAATTTTGGAACTCGCGGTTGCGCGGGTCTTTGATCGCGTGTGGGAAAACGGGTTTTTCCTCGTGGCTGTATTTGCCTTCGTAAGGGCTGTCATCAGGGTCGCTTTCGCTGTATTGGGCGATGGGCAAAAGGGTAGTCCAAGGCTTTTCAAGGTAGGCCTGTGGAAGTTTTCGCTCGTTGAATTGCTGTACCCAGGCCGGCAAAGTTTGGGTATAAAAAGTAGAAGTCACAAAATTCCCACTTTTTGAATCAAACCAATAAGTGCCATCCGAAAAGAAGCCCGCTGGAAAAATCGAAGACCGGTCTTTCAACGAAACCCCAATGACTTTCGAGCGGTGGTTGGTCGCCAGCTTGAGCTCATCGCCCAGGGTGGTCACTTGCAAATTGCGCGGCGACATGTGCAAACCTGGATTGGTAGGCGCACCAACGGCTTGTACCGTGGTATCTTCAGCGCAATACACGATGCGCTCCAAGGCTCGGCTGTACCAATTGTTCGACACAATGCCATGCACCGATGGTGTAGTTCCAGTGTAAATGGTGGCATGACCCGGCCCGGTTTCAGTAAAAGCATAACCATAGTGGTTGTTGCGGCAATTGAAGCCTTGGTTGACCAGGCGTTTGAAGCCGCCAGCGCTGTATTTGTCCCAGTAACGGTACAAATAATCGTAGCGCATTTGGTCCACTACGATGCCCACCACCAGCTTAGGGCGATCATTGGGCGTTTGGGCAAGCAGCGAAAAGTGACCAATACAAAACAGGACGCAAAGTAAAATTCTCATAGCGAATGTGGCGTTGAATGCTGCCAAGGTAAGGTGAAAAGCAAACTTGCACAGCTTTTCTAACAAATTTAGCATACAGTTAATCTGCCAAATGTCTATTTTCGCCTCGCATTTAGTGAGCGTAAAAAAATAAAGTGATCCAATTTGGGTTTAGCGAAAAAAAATAAACAACTGACTGTAAGGAAGTAGTGTTCTTTTTTCACTAAACCTCAGAAACAAATTGGAGTGCTTTATTTTAGCTCTATTACTGATTGTAGCAAAAAGAGTTATCATGTTGGAATCTGTCTTGGACATCCTGAAATATACCATCCCTGCGCTGATCGTTTACCTGGTTGTGCATACTTTGATCAAGAATTTTTTTTCCCAGCAATCTCAATTGAAAGCTTTGGAAATCAAGGCCAAGAGTCAAGAATCTACCCTGACCCTCCGCTTGCAAGCCTTAGAGCGCATGTCCTTGTTTTGTGAGCGCATCAGCCCAGGAAACTTGCTGTTGCGCCTGGCTCCTGATGGCTTGAGTGTGGGAGAATACCGAGTGGTTCTGATGATGGCCATTCGACAGGAGTACGAGCACAACATCACTCAACAAGTTTATTTGTCAGACAAACTTTGGCAAATCATCAAACTAGGCAGCGACGACATTGTAAGCATGATCAACCTGGCCGCTGAAGAATTGGACCCCAAAGCGGATGCGCGATTGTTGAGAGAAAAATTGTTTCAATTCCTCGATGCAAGGGGAGCAACGGGGGCCGATCAAGCACAAAGAGCGATCAAAACTGAGGCGGGAAGTTTGTTTTAAGCACTTAAAGGTTCCGTGTTTCAACTTCGACAACATTTTTGCAATTTGCACCCTCAGCTCTGATGACAAGCAAAAACGCGGACCCAGCCCTAAAGCCAAATCCGCGTTTCACAGCGTATAATAAAATTACAGATTACCTCCGCCGACGCCCCCCAAGGCCCAAGACTGACAACAAGCCCCGCGTCAACTCGCGGGTCAAGGTCCCACCAATTTGTTTGACGGTAGGGCTGCGCAAGATGTCTTCTACGAAGCTGCGCTCGCCGCGTTGAGTGCGGCTGGATTGCTTGCTGGCTTTCTCGATTTCTTCGCGGCGGGTTTGCTGCATTTCCTCTTCCTTGGCGTATTCCATTTTCCGAGTCAGGATTTCAGCAGCGCTTTCGCGGTTGATTTCTTCGTCATACTTGGCTTTCAAGCGCGAACGGTCAACGATGTTGTCAATCTCACTGTCGCTGAGCACATCCATGCGCGATTGTGGCGCGCGCATCAGGGTGTATGCCAGGGGTGTTGGGATGCCTTTTTCGTTCAAAACCGTGACCAAGGCTTCACCGGTACCAAGCTGGGTCAGCAGTTCATCCACCTGGTAATATTCGGTGATCGGAAAGTTCTCGGCGGCCAACTTGATCGCTTTGCGGTCTTTGGCCGTAAATGCGCGAAGTGCATGCTGCACTTTCAGCCCCAATTGGCTCAGCACCACGTCGGGCACATCCACCGGATTTTGGGTGATAAAAAACACCCCCACTCCTTTGGAACGGATGAGTTTGATGATCACTTCGATTTGGTCCAACAAGGCGTCAGAAGCTTCATTAAAAACCAAGTGCGCTTCGTCGATGAAAATGCAGAGCTTAGGCTTATCAGCGTCGCCTTGTTCGGGCAAGGTGCTGTAAATTTCAGCCAACATCTGGATCATGAACGTCGAAAACAGCTTAGGACGGTCCTGGATGTCGGTCAAACGGATGATCGATACCACCCCGTGACCATTTTGGTCGGTGCGACAGAGGTCTTCCACTTCAAATGAAGGCTCGCCGAAGAAAATGGTGGCTTTTTGCTGCTCCAACTCCACGATCTTGCGCAGGATATTGCCCGCTGAAACCGTATTGATCGTACCATATTTGGATTCAATGTCCGCTTTGCCATCGCCACTGATCCACTGGATGACCTTGCGCAGGTCTTCGAGGTCCACGAGAGGAATGTTGTTGTCGTCGCAATACTGGAAAATCACCGCCAGGATACCCGACTGCGCATCCGACATTTCCATCAGGCGTGAAAAAAGTACCGGGCCGAATTCAGTCACGGTGGCCCTTAGCCTGGCCCCTTTTTCATTGGACAAAGTTAAAAAATCAACTGGATTACCTGCGGCTTGGAAAGGGATGCCGATTTTGGCATGGCGTTCCTCGATGCGAGCATTGCTGGCACCGGGCATGGCAATCCCGCTGAGGTCGCCTTTGATGTCCATGAGCAAAACGGGAACTCCGTTTTCAGACAATTGTTCGGCCAGTACTTGCAGCGATTTGGTTTTACCCGTACCCGTAGCCCCGCTGATGAGGCCATGGCGGTTGAACATGCGCAGCGGAGCACGAACGGTCAAGCCGGGAATCGACTCGCCATCCAGCACTGCTCCACCCAAGGGAATAGAAGGTCCTGAAAATGTATAACCAGCAGTCAGTTCTTCAATAAACTGTTCTTTTTTTGCCATTTCTTGTGCGGTTTTTTGGCGTAAAATGTTGCAAGGGGCGACAAAAAAATAAATTGTTCATTTTGCCAAAGGATAAGATAAGTAAACGGTTCATTTTAAGTGTCTTATCTTATCCTTTGGCTTAAACAAAATGAATAGTTATTTTTGCCCCACTACCAAGGCATAAATGTAACGATGGAATGTTGAGTTTGCAAGGGCTCGATGGAAGAATTCTATAAACATGGGGCTTGTTTTATCGCCTAAACTCACCTATTTTTATGCAAATTTTTGAAAATGGCAATCGACTCAATCAAGGATTTGGATTTAGAGAAGCAGTATTCTTATGCAGATTACCTCCATTGGCAGTTCCAGGAGCGCGTAGAACTGATCAAGGGCAAATTATTCAAAACGAGCCCTGCTCCAAATACTTTTCATCAACGCATCACGCTTCGCTTATCCAGCGAGATATATGTTTATTTGGCCAAAAAAAATGGACCTTGCGAAGTTTTCGCCTCTCCTTATGATGTGCGTTTAACCAAAAAACAAAACAACAAGGACGTTGAGATTACAACTGTAGTCCAACCTGATGTCTGTGTAGTTTGTGATCCTAGTAAAATTGACGAAAAAGGCTGCCTGGGCGCACCGAACTGGATCATTGAAGTACTTTCTCCAGGTAACACACACAAAGAAATGCGTGAAAAATTCAGCGTTTACGAAGAAAATGAGGTGAAAGAATATTGGTTGATCCACCCCGCCGATCAGGCTTTACAAATATACTTGCTGGATGAGCGCAGTAAAAAATACCAAGGCTTGCAACCAATGGTAGCTGGGCAAATTGCCCGTTCCTACACTTTGCCCGAACTGGAAATTGATTTGGCCCAGATTTTCTACAATCCCTAAAAATTTGCTTTGTTTGAGCTAAAATAAGGTAAACAAATTTGCATTAAAGGTTTAGCAAAAAAAGAACACTACTTCCTTTCAATCAGTTGCTTATCTTTTTTCGCCAAACCCAAATCCGTTTACCTCATTTTTTACGCTCCCTTACTTTGGAGCCAGATCACCAAACCACATGCGCATTCGCTTTATCCATACTTCTGACTGGCACCTGGGGCAACGCTTGTTGCTGAATGAACGTGGAGAAGAACACGAACTGGTCCTCAACTGGCTGCACGACCTGATCCTCGCCGAAAAAGCCCAGGGCCTGATCGTAGCCGGAGACATTTTTGACAACGGCAATCCGCCCCACCCTGCCCGCAAATTGTATTACCGCTTTTTGACCAGCCTGCTCAAAAGTGAGTGCCGCCACATCGTCATCATCGGCGGCAATCACGATTCGCCGGGTATGTTGGAGGCACCCAAAGACCTGCTGCAATACCTTGATATTCAAGTTATTGGCGCAGCATCCCCCAATCTTGCGGATGACATTTTACCCCTGAAAAATAAAAATGGCAAGTTGGAAGCTGTCATCGCCGCCATCCCTTTCCTGCGCGACCGCGACCTCGTGGTGAGCCAAAGTGGCGAGACCAGCCTGGACCGTATCCAGCGCATTCAAGAGGCTATTCAGGAACGTTACGAGGTCATGGCCACAATTTGCGGGCCTTTTGCGGGAAAAGTACCCATCATCGCCACCGGGCACTTGTATGCAAAGGGGGCACAAGCTTCAGGCACCCAAAACAACATCTACATTGGTGACACTGAAAACCTGGATGTAAGCCAACTACCTGATACTTTTACTTACGTGGCCTTGGGGCATATCCATCGCCCTCAACTGGTAGGTGGCTTGGCAAAAGCGCGGTATGCGGGTTCGCTCATCCCGCTCAGTTTCAGCGAAACCAAGGATGAAAAAGGAGTGTGGATCCTGGATTTTGAAGGCGATCAATTGGTCGAGGCGCGCTTTGCCGTTTGTCCCATTTTTCGCAGGTTAAAAACGATCCGTGGGGCAGTTGGTGAAGTGGAAAAAAAACTTTTGGAATTTGCCGAAAAAGAACGCGCAGGTTTAAAATCCTGGGTAGAAATCATCGTCGAATCAGATACGTTCATCCCCCAGCTCGACAGCCGTTTGAGGGATTTTTGCCAAAAACTGCCCTTGGAAATCCTCAAAATTCGCTTGGAACGTCAAGGCCAAAGCCCCAACGACGAATTGTGGACCGCACCCTCGCTCGACACCCTGGACGTGATAGAGGTTTTTCACAAAATTGGCGAGAAAAAAGGCCGCAGCCCAGAAGAATGGCGAGAGATTGAACTCACTTTCCGCGAGCTCTGGAACCAGCTTAACCAGACCGAAGAACCCAGTGCCCAGCCATGAAAATCAACAAACTTTTGCTCAAAAATCTGCATTCCCTGCGCCTGGATGTGCAGCTTGATTTCACCCAGCCCCCACTGAGTGAAACGGGTCTCTTTGCCATCACTGGCGATACGGGGGCGGGCAAAAGCACCTTATTGGACGCTATTACCCTGGCCCTTTACGGCAAATTACCGCGCGACAGCGAATACAACGAGATCATTTCTTATGGTGCCACCAGTGCATTGGCTGAGGTAGAGTTTGAGCACAACCAGTTGTTTTTTCGGGCTTCCTGGAGCCTGCACCGCAGCGGCGGCAAAGCCGAGGGTAAAATCCAAGCTCCCAAGCGCCGCTTGGCCTTGTGGAATGAATCCGCCAAAAACTTCGTAACTATTGCTGAAAAAAGCCGCGAAGTAGACGAGAAAGTTGCAGACTTGATCGGTTTGGATTACGAGCGTTTCCGGCGTTCGGTTTTGCTGGCCCAAGGCGATTTTGCGGCATTTCTGCATGCAGGGGAGCGTGAGCGCAGCGAACTCTTGGAAAAAATCACCGGGGCGGAAATCTATTCGGAACTCTCCAAAGCAGCTTTTTTGCGCCACAAAAGCGAAACACAACAATTGGAAGAATACAGGCGCGAAAAAAACGCCCTGCAACTGCTGGAGGACGAGGAACTGGAACTTTTACAACAACAAGTAGAGACCCTGGAACTCAAAAACCGTGAATTGCAAGAACAGCTCAAGACTTTGAGCGAGCAAAAAGCTCAAATCTTGCGCTGGCAGGATTTAGAAACACAAAATACCCGTCTTTTAGCCAATCAAGCTACCCTGGAAGCTGAAAAAAAAGCAACTGAAAAGGACTTCCAGCGTCTGGCCATGTTTGAACAAATGCGCCCCTTGCAAGTAGAAGTGCAACGCCTAGGTGAAAGCCAAGTACAAACTTTAAGCCTTAAAACCAAAGCAATTGAGCTCGACGAATTACTAAATATTCACACCGCTCAAGTACAACAAATCCGCATTCAGGTTCAAGAACATGAAAATTCCTGGAACCATATGCGCCAGGAATTAAAAACCCAGGAGCCCATTTTTCTGGCCACACTCAAACTCGATACTGAAATTGCGGCACAGGAAAAACCGCTGAATGAATTGCTTACCCAAGCCCAGGAATTGGAAAAACAATCCAATGAACTGAACGCACAGATCGAAAAAACCAAGGTTTCACAGGCTGAATTGGCCGAAAAAGAGGCCAAAGCCCAATCATGGTTACAAGAAAAACAAAGTTGGGAACAACTGGACAACCAATTGGCTTTGCTACAGAAGGAGCTGCGGGATTGGAACGAATCGTTGGTACTGCTGAAGGCGACCAAAAGTGCTTTCGAGGATTTGGTTCAACAATGCCAAAGTTCCGAAAAAAATTTGGAGGCTTTGAGCCGGGAAAGTCAGTCGCTTGATGCAAAAATTACGGCTAAACAAACTGCGATTCAAGCTTTATTGCCCACCGCAAACCTGCAAAAAGCCGAAAACCTGTTGGAATGGCTGCACAGTGACTTGTTAAAATTAACCCAAAAAGCCAGTGAATTAGAAAATTTGAACGAATTACAGCAACAATATGGGACCTTGCTGTCGCAATTGACCATCCTAGACGAGGAAAGTGCCAGCTTGCGCACTAGGGAGCAAGCCCTCTTTAAGTCCTTGCTGAACAACAGCGAAATGATCCCCTCACTGCGCGACCATTTTCAGTTCAAACAGGCGATTTATGAACAACAACTCGCCATTGTCAACTACGAACGCGATCGGGAAAAATTGAGCCAAGGCGAGCCCTGCCCCTTGTGTGGATCGACCGAGCACCCCTTCCGCTTCCACCAACTTGTGCCTTTTGTGGATGAAGCCAAGGCCGAATACCAGGAAGCACAAGAGCTTTTAGAAAAAGCTGAAACCGAACTGACCCAAATCGCCGCCGAGTTGCAAGCAATAGACCTGGGCCAGGAACAAGACCAAAAAAGGCACCAGCAAGTCACCCAGCAAGTCAGTGAGCTTGAGGCAAAGCAAACCAAACTGCTCTATCAATTAGCCGATTTGGAAGAAACCAATTCCCAAGCTTTAACCACTCAACTGACTCAAACCCAAGTAGAAATCGTTCAGCGGCAGGAAAGTATTCAGCAGCTCAAGGTTTTGTTGGAAGAAATGGAACAACTGAATACGCTACTAAACCACAAAAAAGAACAAGAGCAAGCCCAAAGCACCCAACTCTTACTCCTGCGGGGCAAACGAGATGAACAAGGCAAACGTTACGCCGAGTACGCCGAAAGAGAAAGCCAACAGTCAATGGTTTTGAAATCCCAATTTAAATCATTGAATTTGCCCTTTGATGGCGATGCCGACACCTTGCGCATCAACTTGGAAAAAGCCCACGACTTGTACCAAAAAGCGCATTTGCGACTCAAGGAAATCAATGAACAAAGGGAAAAAGCAAGCATCAATTTACAACAAACCGAGGAAAAGCTAAAAACGCTACAGCAGTTTTTGCAAAAAAACCAAAAAGAAAAATCGGAATATCAGGATGTGTTGGCTGCTCTCAAAACCGAACGTGTGGCCAAAATGGGTGATAAAGATCCACAGGCCGAGCGGCAAAACCTGGAGTTAGCAATAGAAGCGATTGACCAGGTCTTTCAAAAATTGCGCCAAGAGCAAGAGCACGCCAACCTGGAAGAAGTGGCGCTCAAAACCAAACTGGAGCAATGCCAAAAGGAACTGCAAGTCTTGGAAAAGCACGTGGAAAAAGCCCAAAAATCGCTCCACGCTGAAGCGCAGAAACGAGGTTTGGCCGACTTGGATGAATTGAAAGCTGCTTTTTTGAACGAAGAAGAAGAACAGCAAATCCGCAAGCAACAGTCCGAAATTGCCAAACGTGGTGCTGAGTTACAAGGCTTGTTGCAAGAAAACGACAAGGCGCTCCAACCTTTAAGGTCGAAAAGTGATAAGTGGCCCAGCCTTGAAGACTTGGAGCAAAACATCACTGAGTTGGGCCGAAACATCCAACAAAGCCAGGAGCAAAGAGGCCAATTCAACGAGCGCCTGGAGTACAATCGCAACCAATCGCTGAAAGCTGCTGTGCTATTGGTACAAATTAAGGCCCAGGAAAAAGAGCTCCGGCGTTGGGCTGTGCTTAACGAGCTGATTGGCTCGGCAGACGGCAAAAAATTCCGCAGTTTTGCCCAAGGGTTGACTTTGGCAAACCTGGTTATCCTCGCCAATCGCCACCTGAACCAACTGAGCGGACGTTACCTTTTGCGCAAAAAAGAAAACACCGACCTGGAGCTCGAAATCATCGACACTTACCAAGCCAACAACATACGCGGCATGAGGTCCTTGTCGGGCGGTGAAAGTTTTTTAACGAGTTTGGCCCTCGCACTTGCACTCTCTGAGCTGGCTGGTCGCAATACGGCCATTCAATCGCTTTTTATTGACGAGGGCTTTGGCACCTTGGACGAAAGTACCCTAGACCTCGCCATTTCTACCCTCGAGAACCTACAATCAAGTGGCAAAATCATCGGCATCATTTCGCACGTCAAGGAGCTGAAAGAACGGATTGGCGTACAGATTCAGATAAAAAAGCGGAGTGATGGGTTCAGTGAGGTGATCTTGGGTTAGCGATGTGTAGCTGCGAATTAGGAACAGGGATTAAAATGATTTTTCGGTCTTGTAGAGACATGACATATCTCGTATCCTCGCTGCATTTTGAAATCTTTTCATTTTTTCATTTTATTTGATAGGTCAATTTTACTCTGTTTTTTTAATTTTTATTAACGAGAAAATTTCAAATGAGTAAAATTATACTTCGATAAATTACGATCATCCAAAAAAGGCCAGGTCGTTGACCCAGCCTTCTCCATTTCACTTTAAATTTTCTCAAGCCTTCCTAACCCGCTCCAGCAGCTTGGCATACTCCCCAGCCGTATATTGTCGGGTAAATTGCTGAATACCTTGAGGAGCTACTTGATCTTGGCCAGCCAAGAACTGCTGGTACAATCTTTCGAGCTCAGCGATTAAACCTGCCTGGTCGCCAAAATGGAACATTTGGCCACTGCCGCTCATTTTCAACACCTTGGCGGAGTCGCTGTCTGGGATACCGATGGCCAAAATGGGGCGAGCGGCAGCCAGGTATTCATACAGCTTACCTGGGATGCGCATTTGTGAATCGGGTGCATCATTGACCACCATTAGCAGCACCCTTGACTGTTGCTGGTATTTAACCGCTTCAATATGTGGCACAAAAGGAATAAATTCGGCGTAATTTTCCAAATCATAGCGCTGCAAGGAAGCTTTTACCGAAAAATCGGTGGGGCCGATGAACCGCAAGTGCAGGTCCTTTTGCAAATCGGGTATTTTTTTTAGCAAATCTGCAATGGCCTGCCAGAGCGCGTCTGGGCTGCGGTCCTTGTTCATGGAGCCGATGTGGGCGATGCTGAATTTTTCATCCAAAACTACTTGTTCGGGGCTTTCAAAATCGGCGTGGTCGAAGCCATTGGTGATGACTTCGATGCCTTTACGGCCACAAATCGACTCAAATTCCTCGGCGGTACGCCAAGTGGCTGCTACTACCCTACTCGCCTCTAGTAATACCTTTTTTTCGAGGTAATGATGCCTTGCGTCGGCCATTGGAGTAAGCCGGAGGTCCTTGTAAAAGTCAATTTTGGTCCAAGGGTCCCGAAAATCAGCCACCCAAGGAATGCCTAGTTCTTTGCTTACGGCCCTGGCAATCAGGTGCATGCTGTGTGGCGGCCCGGTGGATACGATTACATCAACTGGATTTTCTTTTAGCTTTTTCACCAAATAACGAATGGATGGGTGAATCCAAAAAGCCCTGGCATCAGGAATAAAAAAGTTTCCTCGGATGAAAACGGAAATCTTTTGGGCCAGGCTTTCTTTTTTTCCTTCGTTGATGAAGCCAGAATAGACCTTGTCCTCTGATTTGCGACCCAAAAAGCGCTTGTACCAACTGTATGGCTCCCAGATCGGGGTTTTCCAGGTTTCCAGACCAACTGGAATTTCTTTCAGTAGGCTTTCATCGTAGGCTGGGGTTTCGCCATTTTCGGGCGTATAAATGATCGGTTCCCAGCCAAACTCGCGGAAATAACGGCTCATTTTCAACCAACGAACCACACCGCCGCCGCCACTTGGCGGCCAATAATAAGTTATCAGTAAAAACTTTTTCATGCTTGCTTCAGGGTGCTTTTTGGTCTACCTGCTTGGTAAATGCGTTCAATGATGTCCACCACTTTGAGGCCTTCGAGAGCGTTGGTGCTGATTGCTTCACGGCCTTGCAACACATCCACCATGTTTTGAAAAACAAAATGGTGATTCGCTGCCGAGCCTTGGTAAGTGCCATAGTTATTGGGAGGGTTGGCGGGGGGCAGTTCAGGCATTTGGTAGTTTTTGATGTGACAGTATTCAACTTTGTTCATGTATTGGCCACCTACTTTCAAGGTGCCGTTCTGGGCGATGAGGGTCAAACTTGATTCAAAATTGACGTCCCACACTGCGGTGGTAAAGCTCAGGCTACCCAAAGCTCCATCTTTCAAGCGGAAATTCACCAAGCCTGAGTCCTCAAATTCAGTGCTGTGTGGATGGGCAAAGTCCTCCAGGTGTGCTTCGACGTCGTACAAGTCGCCAAAACACCAATACAAAAGGTCGATAAAGTGCGAAAACTGAGTAAAAAGGGTGCCTCCATCCATTTCAAGGCTGCCATGCCAATTGCCTGCCTGGTAATAGCGGTCGTCGCGATTCCAAAAGCAATTCACCTGTACCATATATATTGTGCCCAAAACGCCACTATCCACCAATTTTTTCAGCCACTGAGAAGGCGGTGAATAGCGGTTTTGCATTACACCAAACACCTGTCGGTTTTTCTCCAAAGCCTTGAACAGGATGCGTTCGCAGGCGGCTTTACTGAGGGCCAGGGGTTTTTCGACCAAAACGTGTCTGCCTGCTTCCAATACTTGAAGCGCTTGGGGCTCATGCAAGCCGTTGGGCGTAGCCAGGCAGATGATCTCAATCTCAGGATGTGAATTTAATAGGTCAGCAAGGTCTGTATAAAATGAAATTTTAGCACAGTACGGATCTAGATTTAAGTCCTCAGCCGGAAGAATGTCACACAAAGCAAGCAATTCGTAAGCTGGATTGCCCATGATCATGGTGGCATGTCTTTTGCCAATGTGCCCACAACCACATACGCCAATTTTTATCTTTTGCATGGTTTGAAACTCGGCTCAATTTGAGCTGCAAGGTAAAGAAGTCTTTGACAAGTTCTGAAAAACCGCTGATTTTTCAATAGCGGATGGATTGCTATTTAATCGAAAATAAATAAAGTACATCTTTGATTTTTGATTAAAACCTCGGTGGTAGCGACGTCATGCTGGAAATCAGTTTTACCTGTTAAATCCGTGTTCCCAACTTGAAGCCGCAAAGCGGCTAAAGGCTTTCTTCAACTTGTTTAAGTATTTGAGCTAAAATAAGATGGACATCTTTTTTTTTGAGGTTTAGCAAAAAAAGGATACAACTTCCTTTCATCCAGTTGTTTAAGCAGGTAGTTATCTTTTTTCACTAAACCCAACCCTGTTCACCTTATTTTTTTACGCTCCCTAACTTATTTAATCAGTGGCCCTATTCGCTGTAATTGTGAATT
Source organism: Chitinophagales bacterium (assembly GCA_013299105.1). Lineage (GTDB taxonomy): Bacteria > Bacteroidota > Bacteroidia > Chitinophagales > Saprospiraceae > Haliscomenobacter. Next base: position 15,461 of record JAAFJY010000020.1, read on the forward strand.
ATGACAAAAAAATCACAATTTATTTTTTAGTATATAACTTTAATATAAGTAAATTTGTCGCAGATTTTGTTATAATCCCTTACTTGAAACCATGTCCATATCTTTTTTCCTTTCTTTGATGCTGGCAGGCGGCTTGTTTTGCAATCATTCCAATGTACCTTACTCGCCACCTGAAGCTGCTTGCCAGCTCTATCTTCCCAACGCTTTTTCGCCCAATGGCGATGGCAAAAATGACCTTTTAAAAGTCAATGTAGGTTCTACCTGTGTGATCAATGCCTTTAACTTAAGGGTATACGACCGCTGGGGAAACCAAGTTTTTGAAAGTCAATCACTTGAAACAGCTTGGGATGGCAAACACAAAGGTGAGTGGGTAAAGGCTGACTTGTACCTGTATCACCTGCAATACAGTGTGGAGGTAGATACAAGCGCTGTCCCCATTACACAAACAGGCGAGTTGTACGTTGTGAAATAGTCATTTGCCCTAAAAAACACAGCATTGTCCATTTCGCACAAAATCGAAAGCTCCTGCTTTGTAACAAGGCAGGAGCTTTCGATTTTGTGCGCGTACAGCCTTCTAACGAATCAAGTAAGCCACGCTGAAAGCCAAACCTGTACCTACCCGAAATGATTCCGCATCATAAACGCGTTGGTTGAACTCTAGGGTGCGGCGATTAGCTGCGTTAAGTAAGTTTCGGGCAGTAAAACTCAGTTGGTAATTTTCAGCAATCCGCTTGCTGATCTTGTAATTCAGCAATGGGAAAGGCTTTTCATAGACATCAGGTGTAGCAAAAAGGGAGATGTTGAACAGGCGATCCCCCGATACATTGAAAGCCAAGGATGACTCCCAACCCTTATCCGGGTTGATGTATGACAAAATCAAGTTGACAATATAAGGAGCTTGTCCCTGAAAAGGGCGAGTGGTGGTGGTGTAATCAGGAAACAAGACCTTGGATGCCCTTACTTCATCAGCTGGAACTTCATAGCTCGATTTGATCAAAGCAAAATTGGAACTGAAATAGAAATTCTCAAACATTTTGCCCAACACATCCAGTTTCTTGCGGAATTCCAACTCTACGCCATACACTACTGCCTGATCCACGTTGATGAAACGCAGTTCTGGGGTGGTAGCACGAGGATTGAACTGACGAATAATCGGATCATTGAATTGCTTGAAAAAGGCACTTACGGCCAACAATTCACCTGAACGAGGGTACAGCTCATAGCGCAAGTCGTAGTTTTGAATCAGGGTACGTTTCAATTCGGTATTACCTACGTTGAAGAAGCCGTTTTTGGCATCAAACTGCTCAAAGGGAGCCAATTCGCGCAAATTGGGTCGAGCCAGGGTTTTGCTGGCTGCTACTCGAAGATTGGCTTTGTCATTCAGCGCATAGATTAGGTTCGTAGAATACAAAAGGTCACCTAGGTTGATATCAGCATTGGTTCCATCTCTTGCTTCAACTTCCAAGTTGGTGCTTTCAAACCGTAGGCCACCCACGGCCTTCAGTTTGGGCGAAATGTTGTAAACAGCCATTGCATATGCAGCACCAATGTTTTCAGCGCCTGTGTAAAAGTTGCGCAAATTACTCCCATTGACATAGTGATAACCCGTACGATAGCGGGTAATCTGCCCATTGGCATCGCGCTCTGTACCAATGATCCCGAAATTGCTCAAATCAAAGAAACGATTGAAGTCGCCCTTGTAGTTGTTGAACATGATTTCATCAGGAATGCCCGTATTGAACATCTGGTATGTAAATTCCTCGAAATTACGGGTTGTGCGGTTGAATTGGCCGCCAATCTTGATGCGGTTCGTGCTATTGGCCTGTCCACGTGTAGCAAAAGGAATACTAAAATCAACTTTCCCTTGTAAACTACGATCCTGTAAATCGCGGAAAAAATGATAGGGGAAAGGAAATTCTGCGTTGTTGATGTTGAAGTCGGAAGTTTCGCCTTCGCCAACTTGGCTATAGGCGAAATAACGCAAGTCAGGTTCTTTTTGGACAGAATTAGTCGCACCAAACACCCATTCCAGTTCTGCTTTTTTGCCCGCTCCAAACAAGTGAGTACCCGTGAGTTGGTAAGTGATGAACTGGCGCTGCGTATATTCCAAAGTGCGTACATTGAATGCTGCGGAAGGGTCCGACAAATTGATGGGGAAGCTGCCGCGCTGAACCCTTGCGGTGCTTTCGGCGTCATTGTTGAAAATAACGTTGGCTCCCAGGATATGTCTTTCTGACAGCTTCAGGTTGGTGTTAAACAAGGCTCCTAACTGCGGGTTGCGGGTGTCTCGTTGCTCGTTCATGGCCAGAACCACTTCTAGCGCCTCTGGGTTGTTATAGCGGTAGGCCCCGATGGTTCCATTGTCATAATGCACAAAGTTTTGACTGTAATTGACCCCCAAAGTATAGCCCAACTCTTTACCGAACAATTGGCTGCGGTTGCCGATGGAAAAATTGAAGCTAGAGTTGGTTGGTGAAGTGCGCTGAGTAGGCACAAACTCATTGCTCAATGCCTTAGCAGAACGATCAAAAGCATTGCGAATCACATCGTTACTAGGATTGGGGTTACGGGCAAAGATGTAGTTGCCAGCAGCCAATTGGGTGTTCAATTGATCGAAACTCAAGTCTTTGAGGAACTGAGGTTGATCCCGAGCACCTGCATTCAAGCCCAACCAATCACCTTTTTCCCGCTGCATGGTATTGAAGTTGCTAATCAGGGAAGATTGGGTATTGTATTCGGTTCCTGCCTGGAAGAAAAGGTTGAACTTGTCGGGAAAAGCTTTGGTTTTGATGTTCACCAATCCTCCGCTAAAGTTACCGGGAAGGTCGGGCGTAAAAGTCTTCACGGTGATGATGTTTTCAATCATCTGTGAAGGGATCAAGTCCAGGCTCGCACTGTTGCGGTAGGGGTCTGTACTGGGTAAGGTCACGCTGTTCAATTGTGAAATCGAATAGCGGTCGCCCAAACCACGCATCACGATGAATCGACCACCTTCTACCACTGCCCCTGACATCTGGCGCATGGCATCGGCTGCATTGGAGCTGCCCGTGCGGCTGATTTGTTGGGCCGAAACCCCATCTTGGATGGAAAAAGATTTTCTTTGAATCGCGATCAGGGAGGCGTCGGTATTTTTAACCGTTTTAGCAGTCACTACAACCGTTTCCAATTGCAGAGACTCGGTTTCCATGGCTGCATCCAGGGTATTCACTGGACCTGGTTTGACTTCCAGGGTTTCAATCACGATTTTGTTGTATCCAGTGTAGCTGAATTCGATTTTATAAGTTCCAGCTGCGATCTCTAGCGTGTAGTTTCCATCAAAATCGGCTACATTACCCCCAATCTGATTGCCATTTTGAAAAGCCTGGATAGTAGCCCCAATTAGCGCCTCTCCATTTTGCTTATCCACAATTTTACCAGCAATTACGCAATTTTGCGCTTGAAGACTGATGTTGATAAAACCAGCAAGTGCAATAAAAAAAGTACCGAGCGAAAAAAAACGTCTCATACAAGAAGTTGGTTTTGAAAAAGCGAAAGCAGGAGAGCGAAACCGCCCCCTGCTGTCATTAAATATATGTTGTAGCGTGCGCTTACTCAACAATCAATTTTTTGGCGGCAAATTTTCCACTAGCCGTAGTGAATTTAACCAGGTAGACACCGTGACCCAAGCCATTCATCTCTTTGCGCTGGAGGCCTTTTCCTTCCACCATCACGTTGCGCAACTGGCGACCATCAATGCTGAAAATGTCAATGCGAACTGATTCGTCGAAGTTGAATTCCAAAGTGAAGTTGTCAGTGGTTGGGTTGGGGTAAATGTTGAACTTGCGCTCTACTTCAGCACTAAAATCACGTACTGAAGTGGTGAAACCAAGGTGTCCATTGCGAGCCAATGTGCTCCAACCAGCTAACCACATTTGTGCACGGTCGTTTCCGAAAGCACCTTTGTAATTCACTGTGGTAAAAAATGGGTCGTTGGCAGGAATAGTTGCCAAGTTGCCAAAAGCAGCACCTCGAACGGAAGGGCGAGGATCCAAACCTCCGTTGGCAGTACGGCTTACACTAAACAATTGCGGATTTGAGTTGATGTTACCATTGTCCGTCAAATGTTTTGTCAAAGTTGTAGCAGTGGGCTCATCAGGAGTGATACCTGTACCCGTGGTTACCCGAATAACACCTGTACTGGCGGCGTCCAAAGTGGTATTGGTTCCATTGGCCCAGAATACGTTGTTCAGGATTTTCAATTCGCCCTTTTTGAGTTTTTCCAAAGCATCGTTAGCGGGTGCAGTTTTGTCTTGCACTTCGATGGCTTTGCCACGGCTTTCAGTGAAAACAGAATTGGCAATGGTTCCGGCAGTACCAGCGCGCAATAGTAAACCGATACCTCCAGCCGTTGCGGTAGTACCAGAACCAATATGCGTCCAGTTGAAAACCGTACCGTTGGAATAGGGCGTGGCATCGTCAGGAGTAGTGCCATCGAACTCACCACCTGCATCCGCTACTTGTGAAGCTTGGATTGAGAACCAAAACTGGCCTTTGCCCACATAAACTTCATCCCAGTCGTAAGAATCGTCTTCGGCAAAAGCAACCGCAGCGTACTTTAGGTTGGGTGCTCCGCCAAAGAACTCAATGCCGTCGTCAGAGTTGGCATAGATTTCAATGTATTCCAGTACTGTTTTGCTACCAACAGCTCCTAAGGTCAAACCATTCAATTCATTAGAACCTGACAAAATGCGACCACCATGACGGATGGAGACATACTTGAGTACACCAGAGTCATCAGTGTTATCAGTCCCCCCATATAAACCACGAGGTTCAGTCGTGGCAATTCCTTCTACTGAAGCTTCAGGATTACCTGTTTTTTGGGTGATCCCTTTGCCCAAGATTACAATGCCTCCCCAGAGCGATACATCGCGGGGACCCAAATCCGTAGGATTATTGACATCATCGGATTGAGCAGTAAAGATAATTGGATTGGCAGCAGTACCTTCTGCGAAAATTTTAGCGCCACGGGTAATCACTAGGGCAGATGGATTGCCAACGTCGGGACGTGGAGTGAATTTCACCACGGTACCAGCTTCGATGTTCAGTACACCGCCTGGCTCCAAGAATACCAGACCATCAACTAGGTAAGTATTGTTGCGTGTCCAGGTATGGGTGCGGTTTGCTTGCAAAGAGGTGTCAACAATCGTGATCGTCTGGCCAGCAGGCTGAGCAGCGAGGAAACCATTTTTTGACAAAGTGGACCAGCCGACCAACCAGTTGTCCTCTGGGTTTGGGCCGAATGCACCTTTGTAATTTACAGGGTCAAAGAATGCATCACCACTTGGGTACGTGGCTACATCACCAAACGCGGCCGCAGAACGCAGAGGACGAGGATCCAAACCCGCATTGGCGGTACGGCTTATCCCACGAAGAACGGGATTAGCAATGCTGTTTCTATTGGTGCTCAGGTGAGAGGTCAGAGTTGTAGCCGTAGGTTCGTCTGGAGTAATGCCAGTTCCAGCGGTTACGCGAATAATGCCAGTAGCGCTTGCATCTAGGGCGTTGGTGGTGCCGTTAGCCCAGAACAAGTTGTTCAAAATTTTCAATTCACCTTTTTTCAGTTTTTCTAGGGCATCGTTGGCAGGTGCAGTCTTGTCTTGTACTTCAACCACCCGTCCACGGCATTCTGTGAACAAGGAATTGGCAACAATACCAGCAGTGCCCGCACGCAACAACATTCCTAAGCCGCCTGCGGTCGCAGTAGCGCCAGGACCAATGTGCGTCCAGTTGTAAAGAATTGGGTTAGAGTATGGCGTGGCATCGTCAGGAGTAGTGCCATCGAACTCACCACCTGCGTCGGCTACTTGAGAAGCTTGGATGGAAAACCAAAACTGGCCTTTGCCCACATAAACTTCGTCCCAATCAAAACTATCATCTTCGCAAAAAGCGGCTACTGCGTATCTCAGATTTGGCGCGCCACCAAAAAATTCAATCCCATCATCCGAATTGGCGAATACTTCGATGTACTCCAATACTGTTTTGCTACCAACAGCTCCCAAAGTCAAGCCATTTAATTCATTGGAACCGCTCAAGATGCGGCCGCCATGACGGATCGAGACATACCTAAGCACGCCTGAATCATCATTATTGTCAGTGCCACCATACAAGCCACGGGGCTCTGTTGTAGCAATACCCTCCACGGAGGCTTCTGCGTTACCGGTCTTTTGGGTAATTCCTTTACCCAGTATAACCAACCCACCCCAGAGTGAAACGTCTCTAGGTCCCAAATCCGTGGGATTATTTACGTCATCGGATTGGGCCGTAAATATGATCGGTTCTTGAGCAGTACCTCGTGCAAAAATCTTGGCCCCTCTGGCAATGACAAGTGCAGAAGGGTTACCTACGTCAGGACGTGGGGTGAATTTCACAACGGTCCCTGCTTCGATTTCAAGTTCAGCGCCATCTTCAACATATACCAAACCATCACAGAGATAGGTGTTGTTTTTGGTCCATTTGGCTTTTTGACCAGCTACAATGCTGGCATCGGTAATGTTTACAGTAGTTTGTGCGAGGACCCATGAGGTCAAACACGAGAAGAGGATTGTAGTAAATAAGTGTTTCATATGATTGGATAGCTGTTTGCTCTTTTTTGATGCCACAAAAGTAGATGGGCTGTATTAAGTCAGCATAAATCCAATGTTAACTCTTGTTGTTAATAGGGTTAATTGTGCGTTATCTGTTGTTGCTGAATTTGAAAAAAAGCGCTCAATTTGGTTAACACTGAAGATAGACGCGCTCAAAAAAATGAAAATATCTATCCAATTACTTGATAATTAAATTATTATAAAAATAAATAAATATCATTTATTAATCAAAACCTATATCTAAGCACTTGTCGTGGTAAGATTATAATTTAGAACAGCCTTTGTGATTGACTTTTGATGCCAACTTGTTTCAGGCAGACACAACCTGCAACTACGGGGTAGGTGCTCGTCAGGCAGACTTAAAAAACTTAAATCTCCCTAGCGAGCCCCAACTCATAACCCATGATTCATAACCCTAACAAAAAAACTCACATCGCCTGAATCAAATCATATTGGGTGATGATGTGCTTGTCGCCAGCCCGATCGCGGGCAACCACCGCTGGCGTTTCTTTGCTGATGTACATGCGCAATTGGCTGAAAGGCAAAGATTCATCGACCATTGGAAAAGCTTCGCTCATGATCTGGCTCAAAGTCTGCTCGGCATGGCGCAAGGGATTTTCGAGCAAAAAATTGAGTACCGCAGTTTCGGAAATTGCACCTACAATGTCTTCACCATCCACAACGGGCAATTGCGACAGGTCACGGGACTTCATCAGGTCAAATGCCTCGCGCACCGTTTGGTTTTTAGAGACCGCAATAAAAGACTTGTCGTTTTTGCGGGCGATGATGTCTTTTACCCTCAATTCGGTATCCAAAAAACCCCGCTCACGCATCCAATCGTCATTGTAAATTTTGCCCACATAGCGGCTACCATGGTCGTGGATCACGATGACCACGATATCATCTTTGGTCAATTGATCTTTGAGCTGCAACATACCAGCCACTGCCGAACCAGCTGAGTAGCCCAGCATGATCCCTTCTTCGCGGGCCAGGCGACGGGCCATCAAGGCACCATCTTTGTCGCTGACTTTTTCAAAGTGGTCGATTATTTCAAAGTCGATGTTTTTGGGAATAATGTCTTCCCCGATGCCTTCGGTAATGTAAGGGTAAATTTCTTTTTCATCAAATTCTCTGGTTTCGTGGTATTTTTTCAAAACCGAGCCATAGGTGTCGATCCCCCAGACTTTGACCTTGGGATTTTGTTCCTTGATATAGCGTCCAGTGCCAGAAATGGTGCCCCCCGTGCCTACACCTGTGAGCAGGTGAGTGACTCTGCCCTCGGTTTGCGCCCAGATTTCTGGCCCCGTACTTTCGTAATGAGCCTGGCGATTAGAGAGGTTGTCGTACTGGTTGCACCAATAACTGTTGGGCATTTCCTTGCTCAAGCGGGCTGCCACCGAGTAGTATGAGCGGGGGTCTTGCGACTCCACGTTAGTAGGACAAACGATGACCTCCGCGCCAAAAGCCCGCAAAAGATCCATTTTCTCCTTGGATTGCTTATCAGTGGTGGTAAAAATACACTTGTAGCCTTTTACCGCAGCTGCAATGGCCAAACCCATGCCCGTATTGCCCGACGTACACTCAATGATGGTGCCACCTGGTTTGATGTCTCCCCGCTGCTCGGCGTCTTCCAACATTTTCAGGGCCATGCGGTCTTTGATCGAGTGACCAGGGTTGAAAGTTTCGACTTTCATGAGTATGGTAGCGGGCACATCGGCTACGACCCGGTGCAATTGAACCAAAGGTGTATTGCCGATGGTGGATAAAATATTGTGGTGAAACTGCATTTGAATTGGTTACTTGGTTAGACAAGAGGGGGAAAATAATGAGACAGCAAAAACAGGCAGGTGGTTCAATCAAAACCCAGGCACAATGCCCGATTCCATGCCAATGTTGTCAACAGTATTGCTCTTTAGGTTGTAATAAGCGCTTACCCGGCCCGCAAAACGGCCCTGGCAAGAGCCACTCACCTTGGTCTCTTCAGAAAGTGGGCAATAAGGAAAACTGTAACGAATCTCGTTCATGTTTTCGAGCTCTAGCGAAGATGTTACCATACTTTGTAATTCGACGTGATGCAAAGCATCTGGAAACTGAGCGCTCAAAAAATCAACTACTTGGGCATGGGCTTTTTGTCGAAAAGTTTTTTCACGCTCTAAGCCCAACGAAACGGTGGAGGGCAGCAAGAGCATTGAGTTTTCATCGAGCACATTGGCTTGCGCAGTGACCAATGATTTGTTGGTGGCCCAATCGTTACGGCCACCCAATAAACGGGCATCAAAAATTTCAGGGTAATACTTTCCACGTTCGCTAGCTTCGATTACGCGCAGGGTAAAAAAACAGGAGAGCCAATTGTTGGACTTGGCCCAATCTTGGACCAGCTTGGAAATTTGCACCAGTTGCGCGGAAAAAATTTGCGAAAAAGGATCTTCGTAAATGACGATTTCAACCTGGTTTTCTCTGCGATTCACTCCTACACTGACGGCTTCAAGGGCATTTTTTTTCAAGATAGCCAACATGCTTTCAGCCAAAGGGCGATTCACTTTAGCGGCCTCAATGGCCTTTTCTACATCCGCTTTTTGCAGTTCACCATTGGCTTCTTTGTTGACCCAATCGAGGGTAAAACGAAGTTTAGGGTCGTTTTTCGCTTCTACTTCGAGTAGGGAATTGTACCAATCACCTCCATGCTTGCCTACAATTTTGTATTGATTGGGAAACCACTGGTCCAGTGCTTTTTGCGCGGCAGGAGAATCACTGCCTCCCGTACAAGCGGTCAGTACAAAAAGAATTGCCATTGCCAGGAAACTGAAAAATCGCATGTCGTTTTTTTGCGGGCGAAGATACAGATTCTCGGCATACCTTAGTGCTTGTTGCCTACTTCTTCACCAGCATCATCGCATCAATGGCATTGAATTTGAGATCAGCCACCATTTTTCGGGCAGGTTTTTCACTGTAAAAACGGTCCACCAAAATAGTAGCATAAGCCCCGCGATTGAATTTTTCAATCTGGGCTTTGCGGTATCCCATTTTGCGGATTTTCACCAGCATTTCTTTGGCAAAACGTATTTCCTTGTAAGAGCCCGCAATGACCATGTATTTGCCAGGGACGGTGGCGGGTTTGGAGGAGCTTGTTGTCGTTGCGGGCGCAGGAGTTGGTTTAGGGGCGGGTGTAGTTTTCTCTGGTGCAGGTGATGGTGATGGCGTAGTTTGAGCAGCATTGGCCTTGGTATCCGGTGTGCTGGCTTTGTTGTTAGCCTCCGTTTTATCAGTACTGACACCTGAAGATTTTGTTTTGTCTTCCTCTTTGCTGCTCGTTGGAGGAGTATTGTCTGCTAAAGGCTTTGCGTCATTGACTTTGGGACTGTCAATTGCAGGCTTTTCATCGGCTGGTGCAGCAATTGGTGCCACGTCTTCGCTCGAACCAGGCTTTGGTTCTTCAAACACGGCAGTAGGTGGTTTTGCTGGCTGGTTTCCCAGGTTAACATATTTATACACCAAAAAAATCAAAGCAGCCATACAAAGGGCCACCAATCCAACGGTCAGATAGTCGATTCTGGACATTAGCTTTGGGTCTTAAGTAAAAAATTCATCCTCAAGCAGACTTGCTTGGGTTGTGAAGGCATTGAAAAAAATAAAAAAACACCTCCACCTTTTGATTCAAGGCCACTTTTGGTGGCAAAATCATGGTCAAAATCCTGCTGGAAATCCGTGAAAATCCGTTTCATCCGTTTCATCTGCGGCCCCAATGGTAAATTCGATGTTGAAATTACAAAGTCCAGTTTAAAAAAGCAAATTTTCTATATTTCTATCGCTATTTCGAAGCCATCATAGGCAAAATTGATCCCTTTGGGCAATGTTTCATCCATTTCAGCATGCAGTCCCATGCGGTGGCTCATGTGGGTAAAATAGGTTTGTTTGGCTTGAATTTGGGTGGCCATCGCCAGGGCTTCTTCCAGGTTCAAATGTGAATGGTGGACCTCGTGGTGCAAGGCATTGACCACCAAAATATCCAGGTTTTGCAGCTTTTTCAATTCTTCTTCGACGATGGTTTTTACATCGGTGAGGTAAGCGAAATTGCCAATTCGAAAGCCTACAATCGGCAATTGGCCATGCATGATCCCAATAGCCTGGATTTTCACACAGGTAAATTCCAGGACGCTGTTTTTGTCCAAGTCAAACAACTGCACCTGCGGCGAACCGGGGTAGCGCTCCTCCCCTTCCTTGAAAATGTAGTCAAACCGGGTTTTTAGTTCTCTTTGCACCGATTGTTGGGCAAACACGGGCATGTCCATGTCTTGTCGGAAATTGAAGGGCCGTACATCGTCCAGACCGATGATATGGTCGTTGTGCTCATGGGTAATGAGGATGGCATCCAGTTTCTGTACTTTTGCCCGCAGCATCTGCTGCCGAAAATCAGGACCACAGTCGATGGCGATGACCTGGTCGGCAAAACGGAGCAGAGCCGCCGTGCGCAAGCGTTGGTCCCGCGGATCGCTGGATCGACAAACCGCGCAATCACAACCCAAGACCGGAATGCCCTGAGAAGTACCCGTACCTAGCAGTGTAATCTTTAGTTCGATGGCTCCTCTTCGTTTTCTTCGGTCAATTTATTCTCTCGGATGGCCTTGAACAACTTGGCCGACTTCTCGCTCAGTTCGGGCATCTCCCCCCAATCCACTCTTTGCAAAATATCGATCAAGACATTGATGCGGCCTTCGGTGTCAAAAAAACGATTCACAACGGCAATTTTGCGGTCTTCAACGATGCAATACCCCGAATTGAAATTGCCCTTTTCGTAGCGCACCACGTATTGCAGTTCGCCAAAAAGGGTTTCGATTTTTTTTAAAAAATGCGTGGTGTATTTGATCATAAAGTTGAAGGGTTGAAACGTTGAAATGTTGAAGAGATGGGCCTACTTTTCAACCTTTCAACCCTTCAACATTTCAACTAAAACCAGATTTTGAAGATCCGAAAATCCCGTTTTATCCTGATCACATGCCGCTGATCATGTCCTCTGGCCTTACCCATTCCTCGAATTGCTCGGCGGTAAGCAGGCCCAATTCGATGGCGGCTTCCTTGAGGGTTTTGTTCTCGGCGTGGGCTTTTTTAGCGATGGTAGCAGCATTGTCATAACCAATTTTGGTATTTAAAGCCGTTACCAGCATCAAGGATTTGTCGAGCAAGTCTTTGATGCGCACAGTATTGGGTTCGATGCCCTCAGCGCAGTGCTCATTGAAACTCACACAAGCGTCGCCGATCAGGCGGGCAGAAATCAGGAAATTGTAAATGATAACTGGCTTGAACACATTCAACTGGAAGTGCCCGTTCATGCCGCCAATGTTGATGGCTACGTCGTTGCCGATCACTTGAGCCATGGCCATCGTCATGGCTTCCGATTGGGTGGGATTCACCTTGCCGGGCATGATCGAAGAACCGGGCTCGTTGGCTGGGATGATGATTTCGCCAATGCCAGAGCGGGGTCCTGAAGCCAACAGGCGGATGTCGTTGGCGATTTTACTCAGCGAGACTGCCACCGTTTTGAGCGCCCCATGGGCTTCAACCAAAGCGTCGTGGGTAGCCAGGGCTTCAAACTTGTTGGGGGCCGTAACGTGGGGCATGCCACTCAGCTTGGCGATGTGTGCAGCCACATTTTCAGAATAGCCCGGAGGGGTGTTCAAACCCGTACCAACGGCAGTCCCTCCAAGGGCCAACTCCGCTACGTGAGGCAGGGTGTTTTTGATGGCACGAATGCCATAAGCCAACTGTGCAGCATAAGCAGAAATTTCTTGTCCCAGGGTCATGGGCGTAGCATCCATCAAGTGGGTACGGCCAATTTTGATGACATCGGCAAATGCTTTGGCTTTGGCATCCAGGGTTTTGTGCAAGGTTTCCAAGCCAGGAATGGTCACTTCTACCAAGATTTTATAGGCCGCAATGTGCATCGCGGTGGGAAAAGTGTCGTTGGAAGATTGCGACTTGTTCACGTCGTCGTTGGGGTGCAGGAAGGTTTTGCCATCGCCCAATTTACCGCCACGTAGAATTTCTCCACGATTGGCAATCACCTCGTTCACGTTCATGTTCGACTGGGTGCCGGAGCCCGTTTGCCACACCACCAGCGGAAAGTGTTCGTCCAATTGGCCTGCGCTGATTTCGTCGCATACCTGCGCGATCAAATCGGCTTTTTCTTTCGACAAAATGCCTGCATCAAGGTTCGTAAATGCAGCTGCTTTTTTGAGGATGGCAAAAGCACGGATGATTTCGGTGGGCATGGTTTGGCCACCAATTTTGAAATTTTCTTTTGAACGTTGGGTTTGTGCGGCCCAGTACTTGTCGGCAGGTACGTCAACGTAGCCAATACTGTCTTTTTCCTTGCGAAATTCCATGATGCGCTGCAAATGGTTTTGGACGGTGAATATGGTTTGGGGCCAAAATGCTTGGAGCTTTTTGGCCGCTATGGATGTTAAACCCAACAAAGGTAATGATTGTTGGCTTGGGGAGTGAATCTGTCGTTAAAAATGATCGGTTGACAGGCTTCGCTCTTTGTTCGGTGGGCTTCACCCATCGCTGACATATTTCGCCCTTTCGGGGCTTTGAAGTTAGTCTTTCTCCTCAGGGTCAAAGTACCGCCCTTCTTCATCCCAGCCAGGCAGGTCTTTTTCCTTCTCATTAAAGGGCGTAAAGGGCTCCTCTACGTTGGCTGCATCAAGGCGTTGTTGACGTTTTTCGGCGCGCTGGCGTTCACGCATTTCCTCGATGGCTTTTTGGTCGCCGATTTCAATTTTCTTGATGACCTGCGATTCGGGTGCATTGATCGACTTCCACAAGAGGTCTTTTAGCTCCACCAGACCTTGCTGGGCTACTGCGGAAATGAATACATATGGAATGTCTTGTGGAATGGTGGGCAGCAAAAGTTCTTTGAGTTCCTCGTCGATCAAGTCGCATTTGGTGATGGCCAAAACGCGGGGTTTGTCCAGCAATTCCGGGTTGAACAGGGTCAGCTCGTTCAGCAGGATATTGTATTCCTTGGTGATGTCGTCGGTATCAGCGGGCACCATGAACAACAGGGTGGAGTTGCGTTCGATGTGGCGCAAAAAGCGCAGCCCCAAGCCCTTGCCCTCGTTGGCGCGCTCAATGATGCCGGGTATGTCGGCTACTACAAAGGATTGGTTGTCGCGGTAAGCCACAATGCCCAGGTTGGGCGTGAGGGTGGTGAAGGGGTAATCGCCAATTTTGGGCTTCGCGGCAGAGATAACCGAAAGCAAGGTTGACTTTCCTGCGTTGGGAAAACCGACCAGACCTACATCAGCCAAAACTTTCAATTCCAGGATTTTCCATTCCTCCAGGCCGGGATCGCCAGGCTGGGCGTAGCGGGGGTTTTGGTTGGTCGAGGATTTGAAGAAAGTATTGCCCTTGCCGCCACGGCCACCGGGTGTAATGATGCGCTCTTCGCCGTGCTCGGTGATTTCGAATTGAATCTCGTCGGTTTCGGCGTCTTTGGCTACGGTGCCGAGGGGTACATCCAAGTAAACATCATCGCCATCGGCTCCGTGGCGGTTGTTGCCCTCGCCATTGCCGCCGGGCGTAGCAATTACGTGCTTGCGGTATTTGAGCGAAAGCAGGGTCCATACGTTGCGGTTGCCGCGCAGGATGATGTCTCCACCCCGGCCGCCGTCGCCGCCGTCAGGCCCTCCTTTCATGATCATTTTATCGCGGTAAAAATGCACCGCCCCACGGCCACCAGCCCCGGAACGACAACAAATTTTTACATAATCTACAAAGTTCTGTTCAGCCATAGCTTAAAAATACCGCGTTTGAAAGGTTTTTTGGATAAAAATCGCCCTCCTAAACACACTTTTGAAAAAACCAGAACTTGAAGGTCTATGCTTTCCAAGCTCCACATTGATCAATCCTCCACAAATATGTTACACCAATTTATCGACTACCGAGCACAAATTGGCAAAAACCCGATCCACACTGCCTTCACCCAAAACTTTGGCTGCACGACCATCAACTGCGTAATGGTTATAGATGGACAGCACATCCATGTTGTAAGATTTCAGTAAACGGTGAAATTTTTGCAGCCCTTCTTTTTTTATTAGGTGAGCTACTGGTCCCAAATTTGGCTGGCGCTTTAAGAGGGTTTGTTCTTCTAGCTCCAACTGGATCAATTTTGAAATTGACTCGCCTTTTTCTTCCAAGTATAGATCCAAAGCTTTACATTCAAAAAGATTATCGAGAAAACGATCTAAAATAAAGCCGTTTACATCTGGGCTGGACTCCAATTTCTGGTCTAAGATGAGCACCTTCGTCAAAGCAGGGATTATCTCCCTCTTTTCGATGAAAGACTGGGCTTCAAGTGCCACCGGGTTTCCTTTTTCCATTTCTGCTTTGAGCGCATCCGGAGCAGAGAAGTGAAGTAGGTTGTATTTTTGGGCCAGCTTTTTTGCCTGTGTTCTTTTACCAGCACCGGGCGGACCCAACAATATCAGATTGATCTTCTTCTCGCTCATTGGTACAGTTACCTTGTTTACACCAACTGATCCACTTCCGCCGACAAAGTAGCGAAAATATCTTCGATGTTGCCGACTCCTTCAATTTTGGTAGAACGGCCGTCCGTCGCGTAATAGTCGTAAACTGGAGTAGTTTGATCCCTGTAAACCTGAAAACGATTTCTAATGACATTTTCATCGGCGTCATCTGAACGGCCAGAGACCATAGCTCTTTTTTGCAAACGCTTGACGATTTCGTCTTCATCTACCACCAGCATGATCAATTTTGAAATGGATTGTCCTTTGCTTGCCAGCAAGGCATCAAGGGCTTCACATTGTGGGATGGTGCGTGGAAAGCCGTCAAAAATGAACCCATCTACATCGGGGTTGACTTCCACGCGGTGGTTCAACATCCCAATTGTTACTGAATCCGGCACCAAATGGCCATTGTCCATGTATGATTTGGCTTCGAGTCCCAGTGGAGTCTCAGCCTTGAGCTCTTCTCTGAACATATCCCCTGTGGAGATGTGCAGCAAGTTGTATTTCTCAGCCAGATTTTGTGCTTGCGTACCTTTTCCAGATCCCGGAGGACCAAACAAAATCAAATTGATCTTCATCTTTAAAGCTGGTTTTGCTGTGCGTGTTGTTTTGCGCATGGGCAGAGTGTGTGCAGCAATTTACTCGGCATGGCTTTGTCTCCGATAATTGAACACCCTCAATAGGAAGTTGCAAAATAAACATCTCCCTTAAAAAATCGGACTTTGGGGTTGATTTTTTATAAAAACCCCCAAGCCGGGCCGCAAAATACCTGACTTTTGGAGAAAAAAAGGCAAAAATCATGGTTTTTTTACAAAGGCTAAATTGACGCGATGGACAGCATTTGCAATTTTCCCAAAAAAGCTTTAATTTTATCACAAATCTTTGGACGATGATTGCACCGAAAGGTGCCAACAGACCTTCGGCAAAAATAAGTACTAAAAATATCCCTGCTTCTTTTATTATGTGATAGTTTGATAGGGAGCCTATATTTACAAAGGCACAATTGATGCGGTTGAACAAGGTAAAACTGTTGAGGAAATCATGAAACAGATGTGGCAAGATTTTAAGATTTTTGTTCAAACACCTGCCCTGTTAGAAACTTATCTGAAAACCCATTTTGCCATAGGGAGCGTAAAATTAAAATATTTTAGAACGGGTTAAAAATAAACCTTTCCAGTTTTTAAGACGCACACATGTCAACGTAACGATCAATGTCATGCTGGAAATCCGCAAGAATGGGTGTGTCGTGGTAAGTGTGAGTTCGAGTGAGAGGGGCTTCGAGCCGAATCTATCGACGCAGCTAATTGGAAATGGGGTTTTTCACACTCACGCCTAAACAAGCACACTCAAGCCCAATTTTATCCGCGTGCTAAAACGGCCTCGCACACCGTATCACGCTCCGCGTGAGCGAGGCAACGCAGTTGTGATTTGGTAAGGTTTATTCGTGGCTTGTCCCTTGGCAAAAAAATCAAGTGTTAATTCTCTTAAACCGAAAAAATCACGCTATTTGGTCTTTTCATGAAACAACACATTGGGCCGAAACTACCAAAAATATCCACCCAACTCGGCCAGCTGACAAAAACTCCACTCCCTTCACCTGATCCATCCACACATTTGCCTTATACTTGCAGTTCTATCCCAAAAACAGCGTAACGGAAATTTATGAATTGGCAAGTTTCTCGCCTTTTGGCCTATGTTCTCCTTTTTTTGCCCGTGCTTAGCTTTGCGCAAAGCTCGATTATTCGTGGCAATGTATATGATGAGGCCAATGGTCAAGCCATTGCTTTTGCAAGTGTAGCGTTGCCCGACCAAGCCGATAAAGGTGTATTTACGGATCAAAATGGTTTCTTTAGTTTTCCAGGCTTGCAGGCGGGCACCTATCGCCTGGTCATTACATTTTTGGGCTACGAAACCCAGGAATTGAGCATCGAATTGGCCAAAGGTTCGATCGCTTATCGCCGCATCAGCTTGAAAACCACTCCCATCGAACTGGAAGGCATAGACATTTCGGGCAGCCGCAGCCAGGCCCGTGAGCAGGTCTTGGTGTCCAAAATAAGCGTTTTACCCCAGCAAATCAAAAGCCTGCCTTCGGTTGGCGGCGAAAGCGACATTTCGCAGTACCTCACCGTTTTGCCAGGGGTGATCAGCACTGGCGACCAGGGCGGACAGTTGTACATTCGTGGGGGTTCGCCCGTGCAAAATAAAATCCTGCTGGATGGTTTGCCCATTTTTAATCCTTTCCACTCCATTGGCTTATTTTCGGTGATCGAAACCGAGACCATTCGCAACGTTGATGTCTATACCGGGGGCTACAATGCCGAATATGGTGGCCGCATCTCGGCAGTAGTGGACATCAAAACCCGTGAAGGCAACAAAAAACGCTTGGGTGGCTTGGTTTCAGCCAGCCCTTTCCAGGCCAAAGCCCTGATCGAAGGGCCGATCAAGCCCTTGAAAGCCGATGGAGGAAGCAGCGTTTCATTTTTATTTACAGGAAAAACAGCTTTGATCGACCGTACTTCTCCGCAATTGTACCCTTATGCGATTGATACCAATTTTTATGCTTTTGCCCGAAAAGACACTTCACTGAGTGATTTAAAACGCATCGGTTTGCCCTATCGCTACACCGATTTGTATGGAAAATTGTCCTTCAATGGCGACAATGGCTCCAAATTCGACTTGTTTGGTTTCAATTTCAGCGACCGCTTCAATTTTCCTGGCTTTGCGGACCTCAACTGGAGCAGCGCGGGTGGAGGCACCAATTTCCTACTGATTCCGCCCAACTCCAACCTGGTGATGAACGGCACGGTCGGTTTCAGCAATTACAACATCAGCCTGGCCGAGCGCGATGGTCGACCCCGTCAAAGTGGCATCGTCAACTACAACGCCAACCTCAACTTTACTTACTATGGCCTGAACAACCAGTTCAATTACGGCATCGAATACTATGGTTTCAACACCGATTTTCGTTTTCGCAACCTGGTGGGGCTCGATTTTCAACAGCAGGATTTTACTACGGAACTCGCAGGCTATGTCAAATGGCGGCAAGAATTGGGTAATTTGGTACTGGAGCCTGGTTTTCGCCTGCATTATTACGCCAGCCAGGCTCGCATGTCGCTGGAGCCACGCTTGGGCTTGAAGTGGAATGCCACCAACTTTTTGCGTTTCAAGGCTGCGGGTGGAATTTATGCCCAAAACCTGATCGGCACCACCAATGACCTGGATGTGGTCAATTTCTTCATTGGCTTTTTGGCGGGGCCGGAAGAGCAATTGTTCAAACCGGGTACTCGTACGGCTGTTGACCATCGTTTGCAAAAAGCGTGGCACGCAATCTTGGGAGCGGAATTGGACCTGGGCAAAAACCTGAGCCTCAATGTCGAACCTTACCTCAAAAATTTCCCCCAACTGATCAACATCAACCGCAACAAGCTGCGCAACTCGGATCCTGATTACATTGTAGAAACTGGTTTGGCGAAAGGCATTGACTGGTCCTTGCGTTACCAAAACAAACAGTTGCAAGGCTCTCTTTCTTACTCTTGGGCAATCGTGACCCGCGACGACGGCCAACAGGAATACCCTACCAGTTTTGACCGGCGCCACAACCTGAACGCGCTTTTGGCTTATCGTTTTGGGGCCAACAAGTCATGGGAAACCAGCTTCAGATGGAACCTGGGCAGCGGCTTCCCCTTCACCCAAACCCAGGGCTTTTACCAAAACAACAATTTCGAGCAGTTGCTGCTCACCGATCTCTTGACGGGCAATTTCCCGATTGGCATTTTATTGTCGGGAGAAATCAACGGCGGGCGCTTGCCCTGGTACCATCGCCTGGATGCCTCGATCAAACGCACTTTTGATTTGGGCAAATATGCAGCGCTGGAAACCACTTTTTCAGTGACCAATGCTTACAACCGCGATAATGTATTTTATGTGGATCGCTTGAGTAGCCAGGTGGTTAGGCAGTTCCCAATTTTACCAGCGATTTCCATTGCCGTAAAATTTTAGTGCGACTCAAAGTTAGATTTCACAGCCAATACTTTATCTTCGCGACATGGAAACAGCCCGCCTGCTCATCGGCCCTGAACGATTTGCGCTCACCATCGAGCGCTTGAGTCACCAATTGCTGGAAGAGTTTGATGATTTTCAGGATACTTGTTTGGTTGCCATCCAGATGGGTGGCGCACCACTTTCAGAACGCATTTATCGCTACCTGATCGACCAATTGCAGATCGAACACATCGACTACGGCAAACTCGACATCACTTTCTACCGCGACGATTTCCGCCGCCCAGGTGCCCACTTGCGGGCCAGTGAAAACGAGATGAATTTTGTAGTGGAAAACAAAAAAGTGATCCTGGTCGACGATGTGTTGTACACCGGGCGTACCGTTCAAGCTGCCTTAACCGCCCTTAATCACTATGGACGCCCCAAAAAAGTAGACTTGCTCACGATGGTAGATCGGCGTTTCAACCGCGAACTGCCGATACGATCCACTTTCAGCGGTCTTCGCATCGATGCCGTAGACGAGGCATACGTACAAGTTGAATGGGCAGAATTGCAAGGACAGGACCGAATCATGTTGGTCCCTAAAGAATAAGAGCATGTTTAAAAACTATGCTTGGCCCAAAATGGTGCCGCCTAAGTCTTGATTTACGCCGTTACAAAAATGCTCATTATGCGCTGCATAACTCCGCTTTTTGCGCCTCGGCTAGACGAAAACGTGCTCATTTTTGGCTTCAATCCTAATTTTAATCATCCTCTTAGAAAAACTAAGTAAACGTAAAATGAGCGCGACTTCCCAACAACTGAGTACCAAACACCTCCTGGGCATCAAAGACCTGACCACCGAGGACATCCGGCTCATTTTTCACACCGCCACCAATTTCAAGGAAGTCATCAACCGGCCCATCAAAAAAGTGCCTTCGCTGCGAGATGTGACCATCGCCAACCTGTTTTTTGAAGATTCTACCCGCACCAGGGTTTCCTTTGAGTTGGCTGAAAAACGCCTTTCTGCCGATACCATCAATTTCTCTGCCTCTTCTTCTTCGGTCAAAAAAGGCGAGACTTTGCTTGACACCGTCAATAACATCCTTTCCATGAAAGTGGACATGGTGGTGATGCGGCACCCTGCCCCCGGCTCTTGCCAGTTTTTAGCCCGCCACATCGAGGCCAATATCATCAACGCTGGCGATGGCACCCACGAGCACCCCACCCAAGCCCTGCTCGACGCCTTTTCGATGCAAGAACAAATTGGCGACCTGGAGGGTAAAAACGTGGCCATTTTTGGTGACATCCTGCATTCACGGGTAGCATTGAGCAATATTTTTTGCTTGCAAAAACTCGGTGCCAAAGTCCGGGTATGCGGCCCACCCACGTTGATCCCTAAGCACATCGACCAGTTGGGAGTAGAGGTCAGCTACAACCTGCGCGAAAGCTTGCAATGGTGCGATGTAGCCAATATCTTAAGGATACAACTCGAACGCCAAAACATCAAATATTTCCCTACCCTCCGCGAATACTCGCAATATTTTGGCGTGAACCGCGAAGTTTTGAACAGCCTGAATAAAAAAATCGTAGTTATGCATCCCGGCCCCATCAACCGTGGGGTGGAAATCACCAGCGATGTGGCTGATTCGGAGCACTCGATCATTTTGCAACAGGTTGAAAATGGCGTGGCGGTGAGGATGGCAGTCTTGTATTTGTTGGCTGGGCGAGTTTAACAATAATGGTACTATCTTTTCGCTATCAAGAAGATTAACATTTGCTAAAATTTCAATTATTTTAAAATTACCACTTGATTATTCGGTTTTATACATTTATCTTGCATTAAAATTTTCCTCTCTTTTTCCCTGTAGATACACTGGAACGCTAAAACCCCTGGGAAGCATGAGAGTATCGGCCCTATTGTCCATTCTATTTCTGGTTTATTGGAGCCCTGTGTTCGCTCAAAGCAAGGGTATACTGCCTGCATTGACACTCAAATCAATCCGGGTAGAGAATGATTCTTTGCATAAACCTACCAAACAAATTTCTCTAGGTGCCCAGGAAGACGAAGTCCTGCTTGAATTCGAACCCATTCAAACTGATGAGTCCGTCATTTATTGTTTCCAACTCAACCAGCTAGAAAATCGCATCGTCAAAACTCCCTACCCTACTATTCGCTACACGGGTTTGAAAGGTGGGAGGTACAGCTTACAGTATTTCTATATCTTGGATGGACAACCTTCAGAAGACAAGGAACTGGTAATCAACGTCAAAAAAAGCCTGATGGAAACCTGGTGGTTCCTGCCGATGATGATCACTTACCTTACTTTGATCGTAGGTGGCGTGGTTTATTTTTGGACCATTTACAACTTGCGGCAAAAAATTAAATTGGAGGGCGTGCGCAACCGCATTGCCAGTGACCTACATGACGAAATCGGTTCTTCCTTGTCGAGTCTGGCATTTGACCTCAAGACCATCCAGAAAACCATGTCAGCAGGCCCGCTCAATGGCCAACAAAAGGTCATGGAGGAAATAGTGGGCGAACTGCGCTTCAACGCCGAAGAAACCATCGGCAACCTGCGCGACACAGTGTGGATGGTGCAAACCGACAACGACGATTTCTTGAAACTACTGGAGCGCATGCGCAATGCCGCCATCAAGCTGCTGCGCAACCGTGAAATAGAGTTCCAGTTTGACAACCGCCTACAGGAGGAGGACAACTTCAAAATCAGCATGGAGCAACGCCGCAACGTTTATCTGATTTTCAAAGAAGCCATCCACAATTGTATCAAACATGCCAAGGCAGGACAAATAAAAGTGGCGGTATTCAAGCACCAGGACTACATCAAAATGACCATTGATGACAATGGACAGGGCTTTGACATGGCCAAAGCCTATGAAGGCAATGGCCTCAAGATTTTCAACCGCCGGGCCGAGGAGAGTTTCATTGTTTTTGACCAAAAAAGCGAGATTGGACGAGGCACGTCCATCAGCTTGTTGATACCAAAATTGTAAACCAAAACCCTATGGGGACATGAAAGAAAAATAAGTTGGTAACATTGATTGCTGTGAAATCGGGTCAGCACCAGGGTCAACATCAAGTTGGCAATCCGTGAAGATCAGTTTCATCCCTATCATCCGTATTCCCATTTTCGCACCGCGCAAGCGGGGCAAAAACTTTATCATTCTTTCCGTGGCCCAATCCCCCCTAAAATGGGGATTTAGTTAATTAACAAATATGACAAACTTGCTTGCGAATTCAGCACCTATGATCCGCACGATCTTGTTCGAGGACAATCAAAAGTTCAGGAACAGCTTGGGTAAGTACCTGGCGAGTTCGGGGCAGATCTTCCTGAGTGCAGCTTTTCCGAACGCGGAAAATGCGCTCAAACACTACCGTGAGATCAAGCCCGATGTGGTGCTCATGGACATCAACCTACCCGGCAAATCGGGCATTGAAGCCATGACAGAGATCAAAACGGCCCACCCGGAGGCCAAGGTACTGATGCTCACTATTTTTAACGACGAGGACAAAATCTTTCAAAGCCTATGCAACGGCGCGAATGGTTACGCCCTCAAAGAAACCGAAGACGATGCCGAAGACGCTGACATCCTGACCGCCATCACGAATGTAGCCAAAGACGGCGGAGGCTACATTTCGCCAGCCATCGCCGCCAAGACGATCAAATTTTTTCAACACCCAGAAGTCAACAAACACCCAGAATTTGAGGGCCTAACCACCCGCCAATTGGAAGTCCTGGACCTCCTTTCGCAAGGAAAAAGCCGTAAGATGATTGCCTCAAACCTGATCATCGCGCAAGAAACGGTAAACGACCACATCAAGGAAATTTATCGGCGCTTGGAGGTCAATTCGGCGATTGAGGCAGTGAGAAAGGCTGTGGGGATGGGGTTGATTCGGTTTTAGAAAAAATTACACTCATGAGAAATTTACTTTTATCCTTCATTTTAACATTTTCAACTATTACATTCGGTCAACTACCTGTAACACCAATTGCTCAAAAGGCTTCAAACTGGTGTTGGGCGGCTTCTTTGGAGATGATTATTAAGTATCATCAATCAGGAAACACTGTTAGCCAATGTGATTTAGTAAGAAGATATAGCTTACATAGAGCTACACGTGTACTAGGAAGTATACCATGTACTAGTTGCTCAATTTCTGAAATTTGTTCTTTGGATTATAAAAAAAATTCAGCAACTTTGGGTTGTAATTATGGAATGACAAAATCTCTTTTTCCAGGCTTCTTAAACTTAATTCAAATCACACAAACTGCCCAAATAGAAATAGGGGCTCTTCGAAGCCAATCAGCAGTTCGTTCAGAATTAAGTAATGAAATTTCCAATAATAGACCTTTCATTGCAAATATTTCAGCAATGAGTCCATGTAAACCAGAACATACTACCGTTGGAATTGAAGTTTACAATAACGATTTCATCACAATAATTGACCCTCATTACAGAAAATGTGAACCAGCCGTTAGACAATGTAATATCAACAGTGCACTTATTCGGGTTTCTGCATTAGGAACACCTCCAGAATATGCCTGCAATTTCATGACAAATATTGTTATTCCTAGTGGTTTTTCAATAGTTAATATCAATCATGAAAAAAAAACCTTGAATCTTGAGTGGAAAAATTCATTTGACAAAGAATTAACTTCTGATCAATTAGATGAGTTTGTCAACTCAAAGTCATTTATTAAAGTCTCGATGAAATATCTTTCTTATGAAAAATTAAGCAATTCAAAGACAATTAGTTCAAATCTCGATGATTATTTACTTGACTATGAGGCTATAGAGTTAATTAGTACCAAAAAACCATTTAATTCAACAGCCTTTTACAAATTCAAGGACAAATGGATACCCTACATGAAATGGCAAAATAGGAGCGATATTCTTGAATTATGGATGGGCAAATTCAAATCACCTCAACAAAATCCATTATTTGATCCTGGGTTTAAACTAAGGCCCTATGCATTTAGAATAAACCCTTCTTTCCTGATTAGATTTCCTCACTTAAAACAAGAATTTATTGAGTATAGTTTCAAAGGGAAAGCAGTTTATTTCCCTTTAGAACCATACAAAGTAAAAGATTACAGTGGAAAGACACTTCTCTCTTTCAATTCATTAACTCGTAGTTCAAATATCATAAAGGACATTTCAACTGTCCTAATATGGGAAAACAAACTCGAAAAAATGATTAAATAACCAAAACTTAAAGATCATGGCAGTAATTGTTGGCAGCCAAAATAATTTCCCAATTCAAAGGGAAAAGAAAACACCTACCACTAATCCCCGAACAGGTGCAAGGTCAAGTTTTACTTTTGAAGAGGAAACCGAGAGTGTAACTCGTTATTGGGGGTCAAAACCAGAGCAAGCATTTGTTGCATCTCTAAGGAGTATTTCTAAGCTCTACGAAGAATCACCTGTGGATGTAGTAGCTGTAAGAATTACAGACTTTGAAACCCCCGACATCGCAACTGGTATGTGGATAGCTTACTCCGGAGAACCAATACCAGATGACAAAAACAGGAAGGATGTTTATTATTTATTACTAGATTCTGTTTATTTCTACGGCGATGATCAAACACCTGCCTTGAATAAAGGGACGGGGACTTCTTGCCTAGCTGCTAGATTAGGACGAGCGCTTAATGGGGATTTTGAAGTTTATATATCAGCAGCAGGTCTATTAATTGACCCCGATCTAGGTAACGGATCAGGATCCCCTGGCGTAAAAATCAAAAATCCGTAATGAACCACGATGATTATTTAGTACTTGCTGGAAGAATAATCATGGCGATCCAAGTCCTACCTGTTTTGGTAGGACTTTGGAATCGCCGATATTTGGATAAGGCTCTTAAAACATTTTGGATATATTGTATTGTTGCATTGATATTAGAGGTGCTAAACCAATCATTTATTTGGGGCTTAAGAAATTATTTAGATTTTTTCATGCCTTTTATTAATTGGCTTGGTGTTGAGGATACCAATTTTACAAATATAATATTCCAATTAAACACCTTCGGCCTAATGGGTTGGTTCTTTTATTTGGCACTAGGGGATTCACCATCCGCAAAATGGGTAAAATACCTATCCATCGGGCTCTTTTTTGCTGCCCTGATCAACTACCTTTTCATTGAAGGCTACAAAGTCTTTGGTGTATTTAACCCCACCGCCGATGCCGTATTCAGTTTTGCGGTACCTATGTTTCTAATGTGGCATTTGTACCATACCGAAAGTAAAGTTCCGCTTAATCGAAACCCTTATTTTTGGATATACCTCCGCTTGATTATACCAAACCTTGTTGGCATGTTCCTCTACTTCAGCGGGGATTATTTGTACAAGACCAATTTTGATTTGTACGTCATCGTAGTCGTCATCCGCAACATCTTCTACTTTATTGGCCACCTCTTCGCTGCCTACGGCTTCTACTTAGCCAAAAACATCCGTTTCCTGAAACAATCCTAACTCACCACCCCACCATATCTGGGGATTTTCCAGCTTTTGACTTCCCTGTACCTTTGGACTATTGGCAAGGCATTCTTGTTCAATCCTGCCCTAGGTAGGGCTTTTCCTCAGTTTTTGCCCCCGGCCCCTGATGCAATCGCTTGAGGACCCTCATGCCCCATTATTCACCTAAATCCTAATAATCAATGAACAACATTTTCAACCTCAGCGGCGAAGACCTCAGTATCGCCCAGCACCAGGACAAAGAACAGGACTTGTTGATGCAGCGCCAAAACGTAGTGGGCGTGGCCGTTTCCCGCAAAATCAAAGATGGGCGTGATACCGGTGATCCTTGCCTGACGGTGTATGTTGAACACAAAATCGACAAAAAACTGGTGGGGAGCGACAACCTGATCCCCAGCACTGTGGGCAAGTTCAAAACCGATGTGGTGGAAATTGGGGTGCTCATGGCAGGGGCCATCACTGCTACCCGCAAGCAAAGACCCGTTCAACCAGGCATCAGCGTGGGGCATTTTGGGATCACCGCAGGTACCATCGGCGCTTGTGTGAAGCCCAACACTCCTGGCGGCGTAGCCAGTAAATACTACATCCTCAGCAACAACCACGTTTTGGCGAAGTCCAATGCGGCCAGCATCGGCGACCCGGTTTTGCAACCTGGGGCCTTCGACGACGGCGTAAACCCCAACGACATCGTGGCTCGCCTCAGCGCTTTTGTGCCCATTAATTTCGCAACGGGCACTACCAATTTGGTGGACTGCGCCATCGCCGAAGCTGATTTCAACATCCTGGATCGCGAGATCAACTGGATTGGCTATTGCAACGGCATGGGTACTGCTGCTATTGGCATGCCTGTGCAAAAATCTGGCCGCACCACCGGACACACCACGGGTACGGTTTCGGCCATCAATGGCACGGTGAACGTCAATTATGGTGCCGCTGGTGTAGCCCGTTTTGTCAACCAAATCATTACCAGTCCCATGAGCGCCGGCGGCGACTCCGGCAGCCTGGTGCTTGACATGAATAACATTGCAATTGGACTGCTTTTTGCTGGTTCAGGCGCAGCAACCATCTGCAATCCAATCGCCCCAGTTATGTCTTCTCTTGGAATAAAGTTCATTTAAAGCAAGCCTGTACGTTTCACGACGTACAGGCCCTTTGGTGACGCGAGTTGAAGCGTGATACTGCTTCAACTCGCTTCCAAGAGAAAAAAGAGTAAAATTAAACCTGCTGAAGCCCATCATGACGAACATTATTCCATCACTAGCAGTGTAGGTGAACCCGCTATGTACCCAAAAAATCCAGGGCGTGTTTAAAGATTGGAGGCTTAGGCAGAAAACGAGTCGAATTTTGACCAATCGAGGCAGGAAAAGCGGAGTTATGCAGCGCATAATGAGCATTTTCCTAACGAAGAGTGGGCGAAATCAGGCCGTTTTATGGCAAGCAAATAATTTTAAACCCGCCCCAAGGGCGTACCCGATGAACCTCCTTGCAAACAAAATCTGGACACTGATGAAAACCTTTTGCGCTATCTTGGCAACTGTATCGGTGCTCATGTGTGCCTGTCCCAATCATACCAATCACGAAAGCAGACCCATTATGAAACTGGAAACTGCCATTCAAAAAGCTGAAAAGTGGATGAATTTGCCTGGTGTAGTCGCCGTCGCCGATGGTGAATTCCAGCAACAACCTTGCATCCAGGTCTTGGTTAGCGTGGATCCCGATAGCATTCGAGAGAAGATCCCTGAAAAATATTATGGTTATCCAGTGATCATCAAGTATGTAGGGCAGATTGACGCCCAGTAATCATGCTCCAGTTTTTGGTGGCCACAGCACAAAAGCACTGGTTCTTTTCACATATGCCTGGTATTGCGCATCGTTGCGGTATTTTTCCTCCAGCATCGGCACGCCAGACACCCGTAAAAGCAACCAAGCAATGGTCAGTGGCCCTACCAAACCCCACAAACCCAATGAAAAGCCCAGTGCGTAAATACCGATGCCCCACCAACACAAGGTTTCACCGAAATAATTGGGATGGCGCGAATACCGCCACAAACCAATTTGCATGACCTGGCCTCTGTTGTTGGGGTTCTTTTTGAAATCCATCATTTGCCAATCAGCAATGGCTTCGATCAAAAAACCGGGTACAAACAGCAATAAACCCAAGCTTTGCCAAATTCCCCAAACCGGGACAGCACTGGCAGCCGCCAACTGAATGGGCAATGAGATGA
Source organism: Chitinophagales bacterium (assembly GCA_013299105.1). Lineage (GTDB taxonomy): Bacteria > Bacteroidota > Bacteroidia > Chitinophagales > Saprospiraceae > Haliscomenobacter. The sequence continues at coordinate 43,301 of JAAFJY010000020.1, forward strand.
CCCACATGAATAAGCCTTGCAGCAAAAATACCTGCAAGTAAGTGCGCCAAACCCAGTGGCGGCCCCATTCTTTTCGCCAATTGGCGTAGCGAAAATCTTCTTGCCTACGCTTCCGCGAGCGCAACCATAGGTAGATGCTCAAGCGCAAGCCCCAGGCCGCAACCATGCCAAAGAGCACCTGGTAGATCCATCCACTTTGATTGCCACGGTTCCACATCACCACTGCCGCTACGCCCACAAAGCCTAAGCCCCAAGCGATATCGGCCAGCCCATTGTCTTTTTGCCACAGCGCAATGAGGGTCCAGGCACTCTGATAAAGAAAGATAAAAAAAGCAGCACTTAACAACAACTCGAACATTGGCATGATTTAAGTATTTATAAACCAGTTATTTACTACATTTGCAATCAGAAAATTTCGCGTTATTGATCGGATCAATGCGTTATCATTCCGTTAAAATCCTTTGGAACATAAAACTACAAAGCTTGTTCAGTAGTTTTCTTACCATGACTTTTCATTCATCAAACCTTACAACATGCGTTTTTACCAATTACTTTGTGGACTAGCATTTTTCAGCTTTTTGTCGGCCTCAGCTTTGCAGGCCCAAAATAGCAAATCACAACAACCCAGCCCCCTAAAAACGTCTACCAAAGCCTTGGGTGACCTCAACATCAAGATCGAATACAGTGCACCATCCGTAAAAGGCCGTGCCATTTGGGGTGGCTTGGTCCCCTATGATAAAGTATGGCGCACCGGAGCCAACAAGGCCACTGTTTTTGAAATTAACAAAGATGTCACGATTAGTGGCCAGGCCCTGCCCGCTGGAAAATATGGATTATTTACCATTCCTGGTGAAAAAGAGTGGACCATTATTTTCAACAAGGATGGTGAACAATGGGGCGCTTACGGTTACAAAAAAGAAAAAGATGTACTGCGCGTCACTGCCAAACCTGTAAGCGCCGAGTCTTCAGTTGAGCAACTGGAGATCCAAGTAAGCGATGCAGGCGAGGTGACAATCGCCTGGGAAAAAGTAAAAGTTGCTTTCAAAGTTGCAGCGAAGTAAATGGGATTTATCCATTGCATACTTGATGAGCAATTGAAAAGTCCAAGGGTCTATGGCTCTTGGACTTTTCGGTTTTATACGTACCTTTGTTGGTGTAATAGCCGGTTTTTCGCAACAATCCATGCAAAAGTCGTTCAGAATCAACGTACACCACTTATGAGACAACAACTACCTACAATGACTGGCCTTTTTTGCTTGTTATTGCTCGGGTCATTGGCCTGCAAAAAAGAGCCAAAAATAGAACAGGCTGATTTGATCGGTCGCTGGGATGTGACCAATGCAACCCGCAACGGCACCCCGAGCGAAGCTTTAACAGGACTCTTTTTTGAGTTTTTTGGCGATGGTAAAATGCTCACTAACCTGTCAGGGGTCGACATGAGCGCAACTTACAAGCTCAAAGACAAACTCTTGTTGCAACGCGGGGGAGAAATGGATGTTGATTACCAAATCGAAGAACTGAGTGACTCCACCCTAATCCTCAATACCCACTTGCGAAATTTTGATTTCCACTTCGAATTAAAAAAGAAGGTCTTGGAGAATTGAGTGTCGATTTCAACTAACGCCCATAAGCCTTCAAAATCAGTTCTTTTAGGCCTTCCACCCAACGTTTGTACATCAAACCTGAGGGGTGCAAATCGTCTTTGGCGATCAGGTCTTTGTCGTCCTTCCCTTCTCTGGAAATGGGTGTAATGTTGTGATAGGCCACGCCCTTTGAAAAGGTGATCTTACGATTGATGTCATTGAATTGATCAATTCGGGCAGGCACATTGCGGGTCACGATGCGTTGGCCAAATGGGGTTACTCCGTAATCAGGAATCGACAACACCCAAACCCGATCTTTGCGCCCTCCAGCTAGTTTAATGGCCCAATCCAGCAAAAAAGCAAATTCTTGGCGATACACTTCGATGTCCAAACCTCGGTATTCATTGTTCACCCCAATCAACAAAGTAACCAAGTCCCACTTGCCTGTATCTACTTGCTCGGCTTGCATGGCTTTGATCAATTGATCGCTAGACCAGCCCAAGCGCGCTACCAATTTTGGGTTTTTGCAGGGCAAGCCTTTTTCCCGCAATTGTTCTGCCAATTGACGCGGGAAACGCTCTTTGGCAGATACACCTGAACCTATGGTGTAGGAATCACCCAAGGCCAAGTAACTCAAAGAATCTTTTTTTGCCATCGTCACATTTTGAGCCAATAAACCATGAATAAGCAGTAAATATGCGCCAATAGTCGATAGGAAGCGGCGCTGGGCAGATTTTTTTTGCATGAATACAACGCTTGTGATAGGTTTGTGCAAATTTATGCATTATGCCCAAAATTCGCTCTATCGAAGTGCTTTTAATCCAGGTTGTCATCTACCTCGCTATCTGGTTGACCAATGACTACCTGGCCACCTACTTGAGCCTGATCTTGGGCAGCATCTGTTTTTTTATCCTGTTTTTTACGGGCATTGCTGAATTACTGGAGCGCTCCAAAATTTCCAAGAATTACTTTTGGTTCATGCTGATGTCGGTGATTGCGCCGATTTTAGCAGCCATCATTTTTTTCCTGCTTGGTGGGGAATTGAGCTGGGATGACCTTTGATCAGTTGTTAATGGTTAATGGTTAGTTGTTAATGGTTAGTTGCTGTTCATTGGGCACTTGGTTTATTTTGTAGTAGCTAAAGTGTTTTAGTCCATGGGTGAAAGGGTGTTTCAAGTCTATCTTATTATTCTCTAGCAGCTACATCAAAAAGTGCCGGGCATATCAACTACATGTCAATACTATGCCAAAACGAATCTACGTTTCAGCAAAAATGAAAAACGACTTTGAAAACCCTAAAAAAACTACTCCGACTCCTCGCCTACAGCCTTCTGATCTTGATCGTCGCCATCGCTTTGTTCTTCCTGTGCGATGCGGTCTTGGGGCGCATACCCACAAAAGCAGAAGCCAATACCCACAAAGATGTACTCATTTACCTACAAAGCGATGGTACCCATTGCGACCTGGCTCTTCCTGTCAAAACGAGCGTGATCGATTGGAGCCGTAAAATCCGTTACGAGCACACCCGTAGCCGCGACAGCAACATGACCTACCTTTCCTTTGGCTGGGGCGAAAAAATCTTCTACCTGGAAACGCCTCATTGGAGCGACTTGACGGTAAAAAACGCCTTGCGGTCAAGCTTGGGTTTTGGCAGTCCTGCCGTTCATACCCGCTTCCATTTTAGCCTGCAAGCGCATGAAAATTGTATTCCGATTTACCTCAGTTGGGCGCAGTATCGACGCCTCGTGGCTTACCTGCAAAAAAGCTTGGAGCGCAACAAACAAGGCCAACTTATCCATATCCCAACCCCGACTAGTTATGGCCCCAGCGATGCTTTTTACGAAGGGCATGGCCATTATGGATTCAATCATTCCTGCAACACCTGGGTCAATCGTGCTTTGAAAAGTTGTGGTCAAAAAGCCGCACTTTGGACCGCTTTTGAGAAAGGAGTGATGCGCTGGCATCGTTAGACAACTACTAACAAGCTCAAAACTGTTCATGATCGTACAGCAGGAATGTCCATTTTCGCACAATTAAAGCAAAAATCATTCCCACAATTTTCTATCAATCAGCTCCTTAAACATTTTGGCACAAAAATTGTCTTTGTTCCTTTGTGACAACGCATCCAGTAAACGCCTCACTACTCAAAACCATTCTTATGTTCTACAACAACCTCGTACTTGCCTGGCGCAAACTGAAGCGTGACCGTACTTTCACTGCCATCAATGTATTGGGGCTAGCCATGGGCATTGCGGCTTTCTTGCTGATATTAGAGTTTGTAAGTCAGCAACGCCAGGTCAATGGCTTCCACGCAAATCTGCCCAACATGTACCGCCTACTCAGCGGCAATGCGGAGGGAGAATCTTGGCCGGAGGTGGAGCCGGGTTGGGCACCTTTGGCCAAAGCGCAATTTCCAGAAGTAGTTGATTATTGTCGCTTTGAAACGGGCATTGGCCAGGGGATTATCTTAAACGAGAGTGGCAGCAAGTCCTTCCGCGAGGACAAAATAGGATATGTAGAAGGGAATTTTTTCTCTTTTTTCAGCTTTCCGCTGCTCAAAGGAAAGGCTGAATTTTTGAAAAACCCCGATGTGGCTTTCATTTCTGAAAGTTATGCCAAAAAATACTTCAACAGCGAGGATCCAATTGGACAAACCCTCCGCCTGGCCAATCAATTTGGCGAAAAGAGCTACCTGATCCAAGGTGTTTTCAAGGACATGGGTGAAAACTCCAGCTTTCAATATGACATGGTTTTCTCGCTCGAAACCTTGCGTAATAAAGCCAATTTAGGCTACAACGATTGGGCTTCGCTGGACCAAATCGACAACCAATACACCAATTGTTTATTTGAACTAAAACCTGGTACCGATTACCGTAGTTTTGAAAAAAAGCTCAACCAATTTCGCAAAGAGCGCTTGGATGATGTGGATGGCAGTGTCTTCTACCTGCAACCTTTTTCGCAGACCCATTTGGCAACTTCCTTGTCTGACAATCTCCACCATACAGGCCAATTGCGCAATGTGTACATCATGGGCTTGATCGCAACCTTGATGTTGCTAATAGCCTGGTTCAACTACATCAACCTGAGTACCGCTAAAGCCCTGCAACGTGCGGCTGAGGTAAGTGTACGTAAAGTAATTGGTGCCAAAAGGAGCCAACTCGTATCTCAATTTCTCTCCGAATCTTTGTTGGTCAATACGCTGGCATTTATTTTGGCTGGGTTGATTGTTCTGGCATTGCAAGCAAGTTTCAATCGTTTAATTGGGACAGAACTTTCACTCGGCACATTGTTTGGATCCAACACCTGGCTCCTGGGAATTGGGCTATTGGTTTTGGGCGGGCTAACATCAGGTGCATATACCGCCTATGCATTGTCCAATTTTGAGCCTTTAGCTGCCATCAAAGGTCAATTTAAGAGCGGCACCAAAGGGGCATTTTTACGCAAAAGCCTGGTGGTGACTCAGTTTGCCATCACAACTGGGTTGATTTTATTCACCATTGTGATCTACAGCCAAATTCAGCACATGCAAAAGCAGGATTTAGGCCTAAACATTGAGCGCATGTTGGTGGTGAAGGGGCCACAAATTGGGCGGGACAGCACCTACAAAAATCGGAAAAATGCGTTTTTGCAAGAAATCCGACAGCAGGCCCTGATCAGTGATTTTTGCACCAGCGGCAGTGTTCCAAGTCAGGGTTATAACTTCAATACCGCTGGGTTTACTTCTCCCAAATCTCAACCCAACGATGAAGAAAAATCATACGCTTGCATGGAAATCAGCAGCCAGTTTTTGCCCGTTTATGGTGCCAAAATGGCCGCTGGGCGCAATTTTAGCGAAGTAGAATGCGAGATATCCTGGAACGATAACAGCAAGATCTTACTCAATGAAGCTGCTGCCAGGTCCCTGGGCTTTGAGCACCCAGAAGATCTCGTGAGCAAAAAAATTCGCTGGGATGAAAGATTCCTGGATGTACTTGGCATCGTTGCAGACTATCACCACCAGGGTTTGCAGCAGGGAATTGCCCCTACCATTTATTTTCCGACAAATAACAGTTCATTTTTTAGCCTAAAACTTGCTAAATCCGATGACCTGAGCCAACAAATCAGGCAAGTAGAGAAGCTTTACAAAGCCCAGTTTGGTGGAAACCCATTTGACTATTTTTTTGCTGATGAAAACTACAATAAGCTATATCAGGCTGAACGGGGCTATGGAGCTCTATTTAGTATTGCTGCCATCTGGGCCATCTTCATTGCATGTTTAGGACTTTATGGTTTGTCCGTGTTCATGGTGAAAGCCCGCACCAAGGAAATGGGTGTTCGCAAAGTGCTTGGTGCGTCAATAAGCAGCATCACAGCACTTTTGACCAGTGATTTTCTAAAACTGGTGATTGTGGGCATTCTAATCGTATCGCCACTGGCATGGTACTACATGCACAGTTGGCTCAACAATTTTGCTTACCACATCAATGTATCTTGGTGGATGTTTGGTCTGGCAGCTTTGTTGGCTGTGTTAATTGCATTATTGACAGTGGGCTATCAAAGCGTCAAGGCTGCAATTAATAATCCAGTGGATAGCTTGAGGAGTGAATGATCAACACGAATTTTGGTTCAGGATATTCTTTCAGAATTGCCCTGAACCAAAATACATTCATGCAAATTTCGCAGTGTGTTCTTCGATCATATCAAGCACCTCAGTTTCAGTTTTTCCTTGCCCCGAAAGATAGCTTTGAATGACTTCCATAACATAGTCATCAGCTACTTCAGCGATGGAAGCAATGGTTGAAAAAGGCAAAACCTGGGCATCCCACATGTTCTGGATCATTTCTATGGTTTTCAGCTCTTTGCCTTGCTCTAGACCTTGTTCGATCCCCTTTTCGATGCCTTGCTCAAGCCCCTTTTCAAGCCCCTTTTCAAGGCCAATGAGTTCGCCTTTTTCTTTGCCTTCCAGGTATAGGCCATCGGTTTCAACTTCGTAATGAAAAGTCATGGCTTCGATTTGGTTTTTGACGATCAATTCCATTTTGCGTAAACGTGATAAAATTAACAATTGTTTTTGAAACTTTCTGATTTGATTTTTCCCCTTTAACATTTTTTTCAGCCGGGTCAAAATCATTTTCGTCACTTCTTCTGGCGAATCTCCACCGTAGTCGCACAACAAAGCCATGATGACTTCTTCTGGAGTTTCTCCATACAAAAACTCTTCCTTGGGATATTCAGCCAAAACGATGACTTTGAACTGATAATAAATACCGTCAATTCCCAAGGAATGCAGTAGGATTTTTGTTGCCTTTTCAACACCTGCATAAATGACCAACTGCTTCAAGGGTAAACCAGTGATTTGGTAAAAAAGCGCATAATGGACCAGGTTTCTCGCTCTCAAATCTTCATTACTGGTGTGGAATTCGATTTGTACGCCGAAGTTGGGATTGGCACCAAAAGCAATTACCTTCCGAATGTGGTCCATTTCCCGTTCAAGCGTCAATTGCATTTTTGCATCGATCGGGATCAATTCAGCGGGGTCAATGCCCAGAAATTTTTTCAATAAGGTGCGTTCCCAACTGGGGACATTTTCTTTGAAAACGCGGTCGTAGGTGTTGGCCATGAGTTTTTCGGTTTATACGGCCAAAGATGTACAATATATCGGCTTCTCGCTTGGACACTTATACACCTTTTGTCCCCTCTGGTTTTCCAAAAAAACACTTGAACCCACTTTTCAAAAAATCTAATAAACAATACTTTATATGATTTTGAAAATGACCCAAAGTCCAATTCCTCCCCAAGACTTGAATGCAATTTTTTTCAAAAATCAAGCCCCTTTTGTCGAATCATCCTACTTCCAAGGCCAATTCCTTCATTTTTTCTTCCAACCACGAACGGTTAAATATCTCTTCGGCATGCTGCATGGCATTTTGAATGCGGCAAAGTTCCTGTCGAGCTTTTTCTAAAGGCAAATAATCCAGGCGACTCCGCAAATACGCGGCTTTGCGCGTGAGCCGAAACAAATTGAGGTAGCCCTTGCGGTACAAATCGGTCATGGTCGTATTGCGGGTCAGGAATTGACGAAATGATTCGGTCAGGAAGAAAAGGGGTTCAAACTCGCTCAGTTCATAGTAAGTTCGCAATAGCAAAGTCTTTGCGCCAAGGTTATAGCGTTGGTCACGGTACTGCACTTCTTGCAGCAGCAACATGGCTTCGTGGTAGTTTTTCAGGGTAAGGTGATAACTGGCCAAGTTAAACTTGTAGGCATTGTCCCGAAATTCTGGGGCTAATTTATCGCGATAAGTCTCAATAAACTCCAAAACCCACTCATTTTCCTGTAAACGCAAACCCGCAGTAACGATGTTTTTGTAATGCCATTCCAGCAAAAAACCGTCTTCCAACAGTAAATCTTGTTCCAATTGAGACTTGTACAAATAAAACACCTCGGCCAAAAAACTACCGTCGCCAGTGTTTACACGAGTCAGGCAATAGTTTCGGAAATAGTTATAAATGATGACTTTTTCCTCTCTAGTAAAAGTTTCTTCCCAGCGCCGAAACTCCTGTAGTGCATCGTAGTAAACAGCAGGATCGTTTTCAGCCAGGGTCTTGTATACCTTGAAATAAGTGATGATTGACGAAATCTCCCGATAATCATCCTGATTTTCCTGGATTTCGTTGATGACAGCCTCTACCAAACGCGGAGGGCGTTCATTTTTTTTAATCCCTTGTCGAACAATGGTTTCGCATGCATCTTTTAGTTTTTCAGTCAGGAAAAATATATCCAACTGGGTTTGCTTTTGTTGAAATGTAGACTCAAAAGCAGCATTGTTGAACTGATTGAAGTAGCGGTCACCTTCGTTGATCAACAAAAATCGGGTAAAGTTGGCACCTAGGCCCAAAGTAGGGCTATGAAAAGAATCCTTGCTTAACTTTTCATACAAACGCTCGTAAGCTCCAAATGCCTGCTGGGTGCGAAGTTCTCGTAAGAAAACGAACTGCTGTGAGAACTCATCCTCTCTGAAAGCTTCAAATGCCCAGAATTCTTCCAATAGTCGTTGAGCATAAGATAATACTGGAGCCAAAAATTTTTCATTATATTTGCCTGGGCCAAAAACCGATTGATAAAGACGCTCTTTGCTGCAACGCTTTTCGTCAAGCCGAGGGTAAATCTCAGACAAGTAATCTATCAGATTCCTAACTTCCTCGTGCTTATTAAGGTACGGAGAAAAAATGAACTCTCTGAAACGGGTCATTTCTTTCCGATTCAACTTCTCTAAGCTTCGGATCAGTTTGTTGCTCTTCACAAAAAAGTCAATTTTTCGGTTTTTGAACACACTACCTAATTGAACAAAATCAATTAGTTACATAAAAACAACCCTGAAGAAAGGATTATTTTTTCTCAAAAATATGACTTTAATGTCTATTTTTACGACAAAATAATTTTTCATCTTTGTAAGGTAGGAAAATAGTACTCGGATTTGTTTTTAGCCGCAAATGCAAATTTACAAGTTTGTTTTTGCTGAGTCTTGCTTGGGTATCGGAAAAGCCATATTTGTTGTTGCTTTTGGATGAATAGAGATAAAAAAATCTCATTTTTTCCAACGCACCCACAGTTACAATCAGTCTGATGTAAAAAAGTAACCATGAACAAAATTTTACGACCCGTAATATTACTCACGTTTTTGCTGCTGGGAAGCTGGGGGGCTGCTCAAAGCGACAAACGTTTTTGCCTGGATTTCAACAACATACCTGAAAAAACTGTATTTGGCAAAGCTGCTAATCAAAAGCCTGGCGACGTCATCATCAAGGATCGCAGTGTTGTAGTAAGCCTCAGAGAGTTTTCTCCACGTCCCAATGAAAAGGACTTTCTAAACGTCCAGGTCCTTACCTCCGCAACTTTTAATGGTCGTTTCAAGGGTGGGAGTGGCAAATTCCTGATGCCTTCCAATGTCAATTTACACTTCGATTTTACCCAAATACCCAATAAAATAGCCAAACGCATTTGCCTGGATTTCTTTGAAGGTGGTGGCGAAGAAAACATTGCCGTCAACGGAGAATCTTTGCTGATTTTAAAAAACTGGAAAGAAATCAATGGCAAAGAGATCGCCAAGGGAGTCAAAGCAACAGTAACGCTGGACAAAGACACCAGTTTTCAGCAAGGTTCCCTTTGCCTTGAAGGTGAAATCAGCAGTCTGACCATCGGCGGCCAAGAGACCGCGTATGATAATTTATGCATCACTTACTCCGATGATTACGTTTGTAGGATTTCCGATAATTTTGTGGTACATGATTATTGCGACTCCCAGGAAAACATGTACGTTCGGGTACCTTTTCTCAATGCCGATACAAAAGCGCAGTCCTATAAACTGATTGTTGATGGGCAGGAGTTTGGCCCTTTCAATTACGATGCACCCCGCCCAATCGTTGGACCAATTAAAAAACGCAACGGGGAGTACCAAATGATCATCCGCGATGAGCAGCATCCTTCTTGTCAGGTTATCCTGCCTTTTCAGTACGGCTGCCCCAATGTATGTGAGCTCAAAGGTCTGAAAACCAGTGTGGTCTTGTGCAATCGCGACAGCGCCCAAGCTCATCTACTGGTTGACATTGACTTGATTAATCCAGTCAATGTTAAAGTAAATGTATCGGCCAATGGGGTTGATTTAGGTTCTTTTGCGGCCAATGATTTTCCCTTAAAGATCAAATTACCCCGCCGATTTACCACCTTATCAGCTCCGCCTAAAGTTATTGTCTCGATGGACAATAAGGGCAACAAATGCAGCCTTGAGGGCACGGCCAAGATAGGGGAAGACATGGCTTGTAAGCTCGACACTGCATCTTGTCCTTTAAGTGATTTTGTAGCAACTCCTTTTGGTTGTCGTTCAGACAATGCTTTCTCGCTCTCGATCAAATTCAAAGGCAAGGTCAATAGTGTCGCTGGTTACCTTATTTATGTCAATGGCCGCCGTTTTGGTCCTTATTCTTACTCGGCACCTTTCCCCAACGTCGGCCCCATTTCGGCTACGCCAAATGGGGATTATCAGATTATTCTTTCCGACCTGCGCACTCCCACTTGTGGAGACACCATCATTTGGAAAGGTTTCAGTTGTACTTCCTGCCCTGACTTTTATAGTGTCCCTGAATTCATCTATTGTACCGACACCAAGAAGAATTTTCTGCGGATTGAGTTTCGATCTCCTGCGTTGTTGCAAAAAAAGGTAACCCTTAATTTTGAGGGTCAACGATTAGGTACTTATCTAGTGACCAGCGCACCTTTGATCATTGAAAACCTCAAAGTCGAGCCCAATAGCAGTTTTCTATCCATTCTGCGGGTCTGTTTGGAGGAAAACCCACTGTGCTGCGCGGAAATTGAGACCAAAACCCGCTTTGAGAGCTGCACACCGAGTGAAAAATGCAAATTGGAGGCCAAAATCGAACCTGTCCGTTGCGATCCAAATGGAACTTACTACCTCTCGGTAGAAACTGCTGCCAAAAACGCAAGTACCAAAGGTTATTTTGTGCTTGGCCCGGATAAAAACCAATACGGTCCATTCCCTTATGACAGACCTGTACAAGCAGGCCCTTTCAAACAATTGCTAATCGCAGGTCCCCTACCCTTCGTGATTTTTGACGCAGAAGACGAAGCTTGTGCCGATACTATCATTCTCAACAGCATCAAGTGCAAAGAAACTTGCAGCCTGGATGAGCTGTCGGTCAAAGACTTGAAGTGCAACGACAATGGAACTTATGCCATGACTTTCAACATGAAGGTCCTTGGAGGTGATTCTTTGTTTCTTTTGCAAACTTCCACCGGATTCTCGTTTCGTTTTCGGGCGCGGCAATTGCCCATTCGCATCGACAATATTCCGGCTCCAAAAGGCAATGATGGTTTCGATTACCTCTCGGTTTGTGCCGCTACCAACAGTACTTGTTGTAACAAATTGCGCTATGAGTTTCCCTGCAAACCTCAACCATGCACGTTTGGCGAGTTAAAATTGGAACAAGTCTGCCTGGCCAACGGCAGTTCGATGATTTCGCTTGATTTTGAGCGCAAAAATGCAAGCGGTAGTTTTACCGTAACCCTTAATGGGCGTGCTACAGGCACTTTCACCTACTTACAACTGCCCCTGCGCATTCCAGTAGTTTTGAGCATTGACTCGGCTGTCATTGAAGTCAAAGTAGAAGATTCAAACCAGCTTTGCTCCCAAATTGGCAAGTTGGAGTTGAAAAAATGTACTACTTCTTGCCCAATTCAAGGCTTGAAAGTGGAGTTCTCGACTTGTGCCCAAGGCTCATTTTCAGCTATTGCCAAAGTAACACCGGGAACGGTGCCTGCCAATTCACTCGGATTCATCTTGTATGCCGATGGCGAGTTGTATGGCCCGTACAAATACGACAATGCGGAATTAAAAATTGGTCCTTTCAACGGCGGCCCAGCACGGAAAATAGATTTTTTAGTGATCGACATTGCCAATCCCACCTGTTTCCGCGAGGCCAGTTTTACCACTCCAGCCTGCTCAACGCTAGTGTGCAAGGTTTCAGAGCTGGAAGTAAAATCTTTGGGTTGCAATACCGATGGGACGCGTAAGATCAGCGTAAATTTCAAAGTTGAAAATCCAAGTGCCCGCACTTTTGTATTGCTGGTAAATGGTCAGCGCTACGGCAGTTTTCCAATCTCCCGCTTGCCGTTGGAAACCAGTTTGCGCTTGTCTGAACAAGCCAGCTACAAGGTTGGTGTGTGCATCGGCGAGCAAAACAACTGCTGCGAGACGGTAGAAGTGAGACTACCTTGTGTATTGCCTTGTCCTGATTTGATCGTGGAGCTCAAACAGGGCGTATGTAAGCTGAGCGGTAATTTTGATGCGGAACTGCGATTGCGCACGCCCAGCACCGACCCAATTTACCGCATTGCAATCAACGGCAAAATCGTCGATACAATACCCGCCAATGTGCGAATTTACAGTCTCGGTTCATTCAAGGGAGACGGTTCAGCTTCAAAAATCGAGTTGGTCAACATCAAAGACACCACTTGTCGGCGCAGTTTCACAATAGGTCCAATTAAATGTCGCAATCCTCGCGCCGACAACGTCTGGCCTGGTGATGCCAACAACGACAATAGCGCCAATCACTTCGATTTGTTGCACATTGGGGTTGCGTTTGGGAGCAAAGGAGCACCGCGCTTGGGCGCTAACCTCACCGCATGGCGCGCCCAACCTGCACTTGACTGGGATGAAGTATTTTTTGACGCCCGCAACTTCAAATTCGCGGATGCATCAGGGGATGGAGTGGTTGATCAAAATGACATCGCAGTATTGCAACAAAATTATGGCTTGAGTCACGGTGCATTTACTCAGCCCAAGGCTTTGCCATATACCGACCTTGATCCAAAAATCACCTATAAGTTTCCAGCTAGCAAACAACTGCCAGACAGCACCACTTTTGAAATTCCAGTGGTACTAGGTTCAGCTATTCGCATTGTCAAGGATATTTATGGCCTGGCTTTCAGCGTGTTTTTTGACCCCGCTTATATTGATGCCAAAAGCATAGAAGTGGTGGTGCCTACCAGTTGGCTGGGTCAACCCAAGGTTAACCTGACTTCCATCTACAAGGTTTATCCCAAGGAAGGCCGCATTGACATCGCCCTTTCTCGCACCGATCAAAACGAAGTATCGGGTTATGGCGAGCTCCTGTTCATCAAAGGCATCGTGGTTGACTTGGTGGGCAAAGCCGTGACCAATATCAAAACCGATTACGCAACGATCAATCGACTGGACGGCGAGCAGTTGCCAGTGAATACGGCTGACGATGGAGAAATTGAATTGGTGGACGTGCCCCGCAGCTATGCCCCTGAGCGCCTGCGCAACCGGATCACAGTTTTCCCCAATCCGTCTTATGGCCTGGTTACCTTGTCTTCAGCTTTCGGCACCATCAATCAAATCCAAATCCTAAATACCGATGGGATGCCCATAGGTGCGCCCATTCTGAATAAAAACCAAATTGAAATAGACAACCTCGCAGCAGGCGTTTATTTCCTCAAAGTGCACGTAGGCGGACAAACTTACTATGAAAAACTGGTCAAGCAGACGCCATGACCTTTCCTTGCATCCCTTACATATGATCCCATGAACTTTGCGAGCCCTTGGCAATTGCCAGGGGCTTTTTTGTTTGCAGGATGCCCACATTTTGACAGCAACATTTGCAAAACTCCTTCGCAATCCCTTACCTTTCAAATCATAAACGCCCACTCTCATGAGGTCACTTGTTCTTTTTCTGTTATTGGAATTTTGTAAAACCTTGTCAGCTCAAAATTTAGTACTCAATCCAGGGTTCGAAGTTCACAATGCCGCCGCTGGAAGAACCGATCCATTGACCGTCGATTCATGGCAAACCATCGGCACTCCTTGGCTATTGACTAGTCCGGTACCACGCCCTTACCCAATGCCGAGAACTGGGAGGTCTCATGCGGGTTTTTATGCCCTCGCCCCTTCTCCGTTTAGTGAATACCGTGGGCAGCAATACTTGATTGGGCAATTACAAGAGGTTTTGGAATTAGATTCCCTCTATTTTTTTGAATTTTACATCAAGCCCTGGACGGAAACCATCAGCTTCACTGACCAAGTGGGCATGTATGTTGGGGCGGACATTGACCAAAAAAAAGCCATTCCTTACGACAAAATTAAATTCACCACTTATGGCTATGTGGCCAAAGCGCAAATTGCCAGCCCCAAAGACCAGTTTTTGATCGACACCTCGAATTGGCTGAGGATTGCAGGAGTCCTCAGGGCAAAAGGTGGGGAAAAGCAGTTCATCATAAGTAAGTTCGATCAATTTCGCAGTACAAAACCCAACCCCAAGTCACTTACCAGCAACGTGGAATACGCCGCTTATTTCTTTCTCGACGACGCTGCTGCCTTCAACATGGGCCTACACTTACCCGATTCCGTAGTCATTTGCGATGGGAAACCAGCAAGTTTAGACGCCAAGCTTAACGGTTTTCTTAACGCAAGTTACCGTTGGAGAGATGGCAGTACCAGCTCAAAGAAAATCGTAAATCGCCCCGGTCTGCAAATTGTGGACATTACTTTTCGCGATTTCACCTACACTGACACCGTGAAAGTAGTAGCGCTGCCCACCAAAATTGACTTGCAAAAAGATACTCTCTTGTGCCAAAACAGCCAATTGGAGCTAAACGCAGGGCCAGGTTTCGAGACTTATACTTGGCAACACGGCCCCAAAACGGCCAAAGCCCAGGTCAATAAGGCGGGGATTTACAGCATTGTAGCCCAAAACAAATGCGGCCAAGCCCAGGCCGAGGTCAAAGTAGAGACCACTACTTGCACTTGCCGCGATTACGTGCCCAATACTTTTTCACCCAATGGAGATGGGCAAAATGATCAATTTGGCCCCTTCCTGCATTGCACCCAAACTAGATTTGAACAGTACAATTTCCGCATCATGGACCGCTGGGGCAATGAAATTTTCCAATCTTCGGACAGCCAAGCGAGCTGGGATGGAAAAAGCCGGGGTCAAGTAGCCAATACAGGCATTTATTATTGGAAATTGGTGTATGCCTATCCAGACTACGCTACCCGAAGAACCCGAACCATCAGCAAAGCAGGGACAATAACGCTGATTCGTTGAGGCATTTCACCAACTGCTCCCCGAACCGCCGCCGCTAGAACCGCCACCGCCCCAAGAGCTGCTGCTGGAGGAAGAGGAAGAAGACCCACCAGAACTGCTCCCGCCACCAGAGGAAGAAGAGCTACTCGAAGTACTGATGACAGGTATTTTACGCAAGTTCTCATACACATGACCACAAGCTTTGCAGGTGAAGTACTGCATGGACTCGCCTTCTTCGCTTTCGCTGGAAGCCTTCAGCTCATCTTCCCGGTCCATTTTACAGGCGATGGAACTGCAAGATGGGCATTTTACATAGCCTCGGTCTTTGAGCGATTTGTAGCGGATGATGGTGGTTTCGTTGTGCTCTTCGTTGCGCCAAATGTCGTAATCCACCGTTTTCAGCTCTTCTTCAATCTGTTGATTGTCATTCAAGTATTTATTTTTCTCCTCCGTTGAAGCCAAGGATAAATCATGCCCATTTTTATTCTTCCGGGGGCCATACCGCAATTGGTGGTTTTTCCAAAGGTCCCAAAAATACAAGAACAAAAAGGGAATTGGCATGAAAATTCCTGTCACCCAGTTGAACTTTAGGTTTTGTTGTTGGTGCAAATATTGGTTGGGCATCGCATGACTGCCATAAACCGCCTGGAAAGCTTTTTGGCGTCGGAAACGGAATTCCAGAAAGATAAAAATGATGTACAAATAGCCCAACAACGAGGCCGTGCCCACTCTAATTTCGATACTGTCTCTAAACAATATGGTCAACAAACTCAAGCCAAACGGTACCAAAACATACAAAAATGCGCCTTTGAAGCCATAAGCTTTTTGGGCCGCTGCCCATTGATCCAAACGGGCCTTTGTAGGGTTGAAAGTGCGGAAAATATAGCGCAGGGCCCTGATTAAAAAAAGGAATAAGGAAAGTAAAAAAGCACTGGCCATCATCTCGCCACCATCCAAGCTACCAACACCATAAGCCTCTCCTGCCCTCGCAAAAACCTCCTCCACGTTGTTGGGATCTTGGAGAATTGCCGCGGTGGCGATGATGCCTTGCTGCATACCCAAGTCATAATCAATATCCTTGAAGGCTGGGATCATGGTCTCCATCTGGATGCGCTTGCACAAAGCATCGGGCAACACACCCTCCAACCCATCACCAGTTTCAAATTCAATGCGCTTTTGATCCAAAACAAACAAGATCAAAAGTCCATTGTCCTTGCCTTTCGCGCCAATGCCCCACTTATTGAACAAATCGTGGACAAAATCCTTGGGTACTTCTTCGCCGATGGAAGGCAACATGACCACGCCAACTTGCACCGACGTGGAGTCTTCGAGTCGCGCCAGCATGGAATCGATCTGCTGTTCTGTGTCCAGCTTTAAAATACCTTTGGGATCGCTGACGTAGTGCCTGCCAGGTTTGGACTTTGGATCAGGAACCTGTTCAATGGTGAAGGATTGCCCATTGAGCATT
Organism: Chitinophagales bacterium; assembly: GCA_013299105.1. Lineage (GTDB taxonomy): Bacteria > Bacteroidota > Bacteroidia > Chitinophagales > Saprospiraceae > Haliscomenobacter. The sequence continues at coordinate 59,948 of JAAFJY010000020.1, forward strand.
GAACAAGAAAAACAACACAAGCAAAGAAGTATGAAACGGGCCATTTTAAAAATTTCTAGGTGCATTTGACCATGAAAATAGCAATAGTGGTGCAAATGTTTTCAATAAGCACCTAATTTTTTCCAAACCCACTCCCCTACTGCTTCGCCTTGTTTGACCCCGTTTTCCAGCGCTGGTAAAAAATGAATGCCACCGTACAAACGGCTGATGGAAGCTTCTCTGGCTGCGGATTTGAAGCTGGCGAACTTGCGGGTAGGCATGCCATATTGTTCCAAAACAGTATCGGTATATTTGAAATTCTCACCGTAAATTTTGGTCAAAATGCTTGACGCAGCCCCCGAAATCACGCTGTGTCCGCTGGTGTACTCTGGAAAGGGTGGGGTCTGGATCAAAGGCCGCCACTTGGGGTCCATTAGGGCTTGAATGGCCGTTTCGGGCCGGATGTAGTGGGTTTGGTACTTTTCGTCCCAACAACTGATGAAACCATCGGCAAGGGCAATGGCGGTCAAAGCGTAGGTTTTACTGGTTTTGAGTGGGTCGGCTTTGGTCATTTCACAAGTCAAACGAGCAATCCCCATCCAATGGCCACCTGGCGAGACTTTCTTGGTGGCATAATTCAGGTGGCCTTCGTTGTGAATGATGAAGGGGTTGTCGTCCCAAAACGAGGCGATGGCCTTTTGCTCTTCGGTCAGTTTTTGCTGGGTTTCATAAACGTACAGCATTTCTTTGAAAAAAAGGCTTTGTTGGTCTGTACTGAAAGGCGTAGGATCCACTGGCTTGAATTGGTCCGATCTTTGAAGGGTCCAGGGTAGGATTTTACCCCAGTGGGGCTCGGCAGCATCCATGTATTCGGGCGGCGTAGGCTCCCAGGTTCCAGGCAAACGCTGTGGCGAGTAGCGGCTCATGCCCCGGGTTTGTTTGTAGTTGTCCACCTGGATACGCAGAGCGATGGCTTCGGCTAATTGATTGCCGTATTCGATAGAGGCTTTTTGCACTTCCACTCCCATTTCCTGGGCTTCGATTTGGGCGAAAATCGGCGCAGTAAGCCTCTGCAACATGCTATCCGAAAACACCAGTTTTTTGCTGACTTCCAAAAAAGCCTGCGCAGCTACCAAAGGGTAATTGAGCGCAACATCCAACTTGGGTTGCGGCATCTTGCCCAGGCCATTGATTTTTTCAGCCATACTTGGGGCTTTTAGCTCCAATCGCAGGGCTTCATACAAGGCCAGGTGAGTGTAGGCATAAATCCGGCTGGACACTGGCGGTGCAAACACATCATATACAATCACCTCGGTCAATGCCTGGCTGAGTTGGTGTACATAAGCTGCGTCTTTGGGGTCAAGAGGCTTGACTTGGGGCTTGTTTTCTCGTTTGCAGCTAGTGAAAAAAGTCAAAACAAGCAATGGATACAATATATAATGGTGGCGGAGTTTCATCTTTGTTTACTTTTGCTTAATGTCTAAGTTGCTCTTTTCGCCCTTGGAGTTCAGCAACTCTATGGCTGGTTTCCAACTTGGGATGGCCCAATAGCAAGTGCTCTGGCTGAAATAAGAATGGCCCAAATAGTACTCCTCCATTCGCATTTTTCCATTTCGATCTTTGTAACGCAGGGTAGTGATATTGTCGGACAACTTCACGGTATTATCTACTTTCTGTTTACTTGCAAAGGCAACAATGGGGCCTCGGTTTTGGCTCATGAGGTACAAGTTCTGCGCTCCTAGTCCGCGCTGCATTAGCCTGACACATGCCCGGCCATCGCCAGGCACCACTACCCCACTCTTTTGCCAGGATTGAGCAGCAAAATCGCCTTTTCCATTTCCCAACAACAGCAAACCATTGAGCGCATCACAACGACCACCGAACACTTCCGGGCTGAAATCGTTGGTGGAGGCCAGGAGATCCAAGTGTCCATCATCGTTCCAATCGCCACAACTCATGCCTTGCAAAGGGGCCATTTGGGCCACCTGGGGCAGTGGTTTTAAGCGAAAACGGCCCTTGCCCAGGTTTTCGATCATGGCACTTTTCAGGTAATTGACCTTGGCATCGTAAGCCCCTTCGAGCTCTTCGGGTTTAAACAAATCATCACGGGTAGCTTTGGCAAAATCAGCGTATTTGGGGTAGCGGTCGCGCATCGCCAGCCATTGTTTGATCAGGTCGTCTCGGCTGTGGAGTACATAGGGTCGTCTTTTGCCGTCGGCACCAAAGTTGTGGTGAAAAAGTACCGGATCAAGGTTGCCATTGGCATCAAAATCCTTGGCAATAACTTGAATGGGTTCCTTTTCGCTGGTTTTGTACAGGGTGTTTTCCCCAAAATTACCCGCGATATAGTCGATGTCGCCGTCTTCGTCGAAGTCGCCGCCGAGTAGGCTGTTCCACCAGCCAGTGTAAGCTTCGATGCCCGTTTTTTCCTGCTTGACCAACTTGCCTTTTTTGTTTTTCAGCAGGGTGATCGGCATCCAATCTCCGCAGAGCAGCAGGTCCATCCAGCCATCTTGGTCCACATCGGTCCAAAGGGCATCGCTCACCAGGCCGATGTTGTTCAAATCAGGCGCAATTTTGGCCGTCACATCTTCAAAACGGGGCTGATTTTTGTTACTACTGACATTTCTGAGGATTTTACCGGAGGCGGGCAAAGGATAATTTCGAGGTAAAACCCTGGCCCCAATGAACAAGTCAATGTCGCCATCGCGGTCGAAATCGCAGCCTTTGACGCTGCTGGTGCTGCTGGTATCTTTGGGCAAAGCTTCCAGGGCCAGTTTGAATTGACCACGCCCTTCATTGGTGTAAAAACGGTCTTGGTAAAAATCCTGCTGCGATTTGAAAATGTAACCACCGACCGCTACATACAAGTCTTTGTCGCCATCGCCATCAGCGTCAAAAAACAAGGCGCTTTGTTCTTCGCTTTGCTTGTACCCAGACTGGGACAAGGTTGCTCCCGGCTTGAACCGTCCATTGTCTTGTTGCAACCAAATGGTACCAGGTTTTTCAAAAGAACCACTTACGTAAACGTCGTCATCGGTATCGCCGTCCACATCCGCCACCGCCAAGGCAGGGCCTGCTTGGCTGAACTTGCGCGGCAAGGTGCGCTGCACATTGAAGTCGATGAAGTCTATTTCCTTGGTATCGGGGTTCAAGTCGAGGCTAGTACCGAGGTTTTCGAGCAAGGGTTTTTCCACGCTGAACACATATATATAGGTACCCTTGGCTTGTTTTTGCTTCAAAGTCAGGACCTGATCGGTTTTCACTTTTTTCAAAACCTGGGTCTGGTCATTCGGCCAAACCACCCGAATCGAGTCAATCATGGCTGTTTTTCCTAAACCAATGTGCAAAACGGGCTCCACCGAAGACAAATAGCCGCGTATCGGGGTTTGTTCATAATACTGGGTTTTGCCCCCAGCGGACACCCATACCTTGGCCCCAAAACCCTTGGAGTTGCCTTTTTCACCCTCAAAAGCCAGGCGCAGGTAATGGGGCTTTTCCTTTTGCTGGTTCAGGGTGTTTTCATATACAAAGGCGGTTTCGTTGATGTTGTTGACGATGTAATCCAGGTCGCCGTCGCCATCCAGGTCAGCGTGAGCGGCTCCATTGGAAAAGGAGGTCTGGTTCAAACCCCAATTGGCGGTCATGTCTTGAAAATGCAAGCCACCCAGGTTTTGATAGGCAAAATTGGGGATTTTCACTGCGGGGATCATGCCCAAAAGCTCCATTTTGTTGGTGCGCATCAGGTTAGTATTGGCCCGGAACATGCCAAAATCCTGGTCGCTTACGTCTTTTGGAAAGCCATTGGTGATCAGCAAATCTCGCCAGCCGTCGTTGTTTACATCAATCATCAGGGGCGACCAACTCCAGTCCGTGGCTTGCAAACCCGTCATGCAAGCCACTTCGCTGAAGGCCGCCGCCGAGGTGTCCAAGCCCCGAAAGCCATTGCTCACTTGTAAGGTGTTGCGTACATATTGAAACTGGTAGCCGTAGCGCTCATTGTTGATGTATTTTTGGTAAGCATTGGCCGAGATCATCTGTTTTTTGCGCTCGTTACTGTAGGGCAACATGTCGAGGGCGTAAAGGTCGGCCCAGCCGTCGTTGTTCAGGTCGCCAACGTCATTGCCCATCGCGGAGTGGCTGGTGTGCTTGAAAAAATGCTTGGCGTAGTCTTTAAAAGTTCCGTTTTGCTGGTTGAGGTACAGGAAATCGTTCGACAAATAGTCGTTGGTCACATAAATATCGGCCCAGCCATCTTGGTTGATGTCGTTCACGGCGAGCCCCAGTCCGTAGCCTTCCATCTTGATGCCCGCCACTTGGTTGACTAGGGTATAATGTGGCAATCCATCCGCACCCAAGCCATCGTTGCGGTACAAGCGGTCGTTGTTTTTGGCCGAGCCGTCGCTGACTTTGTCGCGAAATTGATTGGGAAAAAAGATTTCGACCTCATTGGTTAGCACGTACAAGTCGAGGTCCTGGTCTTTGTCATAGTCAAAAAACGCCGCGTGGGTAGAATAACCTGTGTCGGCAACGCCGCAAGTTTGGGCCAGGTTTTTGAAGATCGGCACTCCATTTTGATCTAGACCCTGGTTGATGTAGAGTAAATTGGCCCGTTTTTCAGGAACGAGGTCCATGTTGGCACACACGTAGATGTCGTCGCGGCCATCGCCATTCACATCAGCCACCGCAGCGCCCGAACACCACTGCCCCGGAGCAGTAATGCCCGCTATTTTGGAAACGTCTTTGAATTGAAAATCGCCTTGATTCAGGTACAAGGCGTTGTCCACCTGGTTGCCGCTGAAGAAAATATCGGGCTTATTGTCTTGGTTAAAATCGCCGATGGCCACGCCACCACCATTGTAAACATACTCAAAATCGAGGATGTTGTAGCGGGCATCTTCTACAATGTTGTTGGCAAACTGGATCCCCGTTTGGCTGGGTTTTTTCAGCACAAAAAGGGTCTTATTGCCCCATTTTTCGCAGGAACAGCAAAGGAATAGGCCCAAGATGGGCCAAGCCAGTATGAAAATCAGTTTTTTATACCCCAAAAGCCTCATGTTTACCTGCACAGTTTTTTCCATAATCATGTGGGCAAGATAGAAAGGTGGAGGAAAATTTGGGGTCTTTTTTTCGAGGAAATGATGTTTTGTCGAAAGAAATGAAACTTCTCAATTAAAGCGTTTTTCTAACATTCTCACACGAAGTCCATCTTCTAAACCTCTCAACTCCTCCACTTCTCAACTTTTCCCCCTAACTTGCCCCTCTGAAACCAAGCAACAAAAATGGACGCTCCTACGCCAGTCATCGCTGAAATTTTTGCACAGGCTGAAGCCTACGCCGAAAAATCAGATGTTTACAACGCGGTGAAATTGTACAAAAAGCTACTCAAGCTGGCTCCAGACTGGGCTTTACCCTGGGCTCGGCTGGCCAACATATACAAAGGTAGGGGCGAGTGGAAACCTGCGATGCACTACGCTAAACATGCAGTTTCACTGGACCCCACCCAACCCGATTGGTGGTGGGACTTGAGCATTGCTGCTACGGCCCTGGGCAAAGGCCGACTGGCACGTTCCATCTGGAGCAAATTTGCCCCGGCAGCCGATACCAAGAAAAAATTGATCTCCCTGCAACTGCAACACAGCGGCATTTTTGAAATGATCTGGGCCAAGCCCATTGATCCCGTGCGGGCCCAAATCACCAGCATCCCCCACCCTGGCAGCGGACGGCATTTCATGGACATCGTTTTCCATGATCGCCATAAAATTGGCTACAATGTGGCAATTAAAAAGCGCTTCCCGGTTTACGCCGAATTGGGGCTCGACAAGCCTTCTTTGTTCCAAACCTGGACTTGCTGGCTCGAAATGCCCGACAAAAAAGACGTCCTAACCCTCGAAAACTTGTGCCGCGACAATGCCCTGGGCTTTGAAGTATGGTCGAGTGCCCAGCGCAGCACCCTGCACCAATTTCGCGACGGCCTGCGGGAGTTTTACAGCGAAGACCTGGCTCCAGTAAGCGAACCCGAAGACCTGCAAGTGGCCTTGGCCGCCCGCCGCCCTGAGCACGTGGAGCAGGTTTTGCAAGCCTGGACCATCATTTCTTTGAAACAATACGCGGATTTACAGCGCGTAGGGTAGCCTTCATGCTATACCAAAAAAGATTGCGACAAAGGCAAAGTAGCCAAAAGCAACCCCACTAACCATTAACCATTAACAATTAACCATTAATGCCGTCCAGCCTTTACCTGCGCCTTGCCGTTTTCCAGTTCATGCAGTTTTTCATTTGGGGTTCCTGGGCCATTACTACGGGTACTTATTTGAAACTCAACCTGGGTTTTAGCGGGCGCGAAGTGGGATTAGTATATGCTTGTACGGCCTTGGGGGCCATGATTTCACCTTTTTGGATGGGGCGCTTGGCCGATCAAAAGTTTCCGATTGCGCGTATTTTGGCTTGCTTGCACTTCATTGGGGGCTTGCTGATGTTTTTTATTTCTACCCGCACTGAGTTTGGGGAATTTTACCCTTTGTTTATCCTTTATACTTTGTGTTACATGCCCACCTTTGCGTTGTCCACCTCACTGACTTTTCAGTTGGTAGAAAGCCCGGCCAAACAGTACCCTTTGTTGCGACTTTGGGGCACCATCGGTTGGATCGCAACCAGTGTGGTGTTGGGATATTTCAGTTTGGAAACCACAGTTTTGCCTTTGCGCTTTTCGGCGACGGCTTCTTTGCTGCAAGCGGCTTACGTGTTGACTTTGCCGATCACCACCCTCAACAAGGACAAAGAGCAAAGCAGCATTTGGCAGGTGGGTGCGAACCTGATCCGCGACCGCAATTTTTTCATCCTGCTCATTGCCATCAGCATTGCCTGCATTCCAAACGCGTTTTACTACAGTTTTGTCACTACTTTTCTGGAAGATCGGGGCTTTGCTTACCCAGCCTGGCTGATGTCGTTAGGGCAGTTGACCGAGATTCTTTTCATGGCCGCTATGCCCTGGGTGCGCATCAACTGGGGCTTGCGCATCATGGTAGGTCTGGGCCTGGTTGCCTGGGGTGGGCGCTATTTGCTCATGGCTGCTGGCAACCCCGACCAGGGAGCCTGGATGGTGTATTTGGGCCTGGGTTTGCATGGTTTGGCTTTCACTTTCACCGCTTTAGCCGGTCAAATTTATGTGGATGAAAAAGTGCCTCGACACTTGCGCAGTACCGCTCAAGGTTTCATCTCGATGATCACGGTAGGCATCGGTGCCTTTTTTGGATCCTTGATGGCGGGTGAAATTGTAGATTGGTGTACCAAAGCAGGCGCTGTCAATTGGGAACAGGTGTGGATGGTGCCCGGTTGGATTGGGATATTTGGGGCGGTGTTTTTTGGGCTGTGTTTTAGAGTGCGTGGGTGAAATGTGCCAACTTTGTTTTGTCTAGCGTTAAAATATGGCTATTTTTGAGCGATGGAAGTAAAATTCACCCCCGAACAAAAGATCGTAAACGAGCTTTTTGGGCGGGAAATCAAGTACATTATTCCTGAATACCAACGTCCTTACTCTTGGGATTGCGAGGGGAAAAGTGACAAAAACAACCAGGTCAACCTCATGTGGGATGACCTGTATAACTTCTATTCTCATAGCCGAATTGAGACTTATTTTTTAGGCTCAATGGTGATGATTGGCAATGGAGCCCGAATTTATCGGGTAGTTGATGGCCAACAGCGATTGACTACCCTGGTTTTACTTTTTGCAGCCATCAAGTGCTTCATCAAAGCCATTCAGCCCATGCTTAAAGATGCTGGTTTATACGAATTCAGCAATAACGTGATCAACAATGTTGATGATCTGATCTTTGACCGAAAGCTCTTTGGCGTACAGACCATTGAAAAAAAAGTACGCATTGAGAATTTTGGAAGTTTCAATTACGATGATGTACTCAGTGCTGCGATTGAATGCCAGCATAACCAAATAAACGCTTCCAATGAGGACACCAAAAGTGAATATTTGGTGGTAGCAGGCAGGTATTTCAAAAACCGAGACTTTTTTGTGGAGCAGTTGCAAAAAAGCTTCCTTACTCAAGGAGAATTTACCCAAAAAGATGCGATTTCATTAAATGCCTTTTTTGATTTTATCAAAAACCGCGTTTCAATCGTCCGCATATTGAGCGACTCTTTTGATGTGGCTTTCCATATTTTTGAAATTTTAAACAATCGGGGCTTGCCTCTTTCCAACAAAGATTTATTTAGAAATTTCCTTTTGCGTGAGTTTGATCGACTTAATTCTGAAAAGGGCAGCGAAGCAAGCGAACCAAGCAAGAAATGGGCCTTTTTGGAAGAAAATTACGACTTGCGTGATGACTTTTTGTCGCGTTGGGTAGAAAGCAAAAATGCTCGGCAACAGCAGTACTCAGCTTACAATGATTTGCGTGAAATCTATGATCATCAGTACCAGGATACCCTACAGGGCTCAAAAGTGGAGCATTTTTATAAGGACATTGAGCAAGACCTAAAACACTACACCAACATTGTCAACGCAACGGTAGCCGATGAGCGCTTGAGGGCAAAACTTTTGGTTCTGATTCACGCGGGAAACAACCGCTATACCTTAAATTTTTTATTGGCGCTTTGGCGTCAAAAACGGGGATCGGAAGACGCAGAACTGATTGATTTGGTCAATGCTTACGAAATATTTATCCTCCATAAATTGCTTTTAGGAAGATTTAGCGCTGGCCCCATTTATGCAGCCATCAAACTGATTCAGGAAGGTCGCTATGCAGACGCAACCCAAGCGCTCGCTCCAGAGAGTCTAAAGATAGAATTGCTAGAAAAAATAAAAACTGGCAAGCTGGACAATGACGCTGGCAAGTTATTGATCAGTAAATGGATATGGTTACAAGAAGGATTTCAAGACGACGTAATAGAACAAACGCTGCTTTTTGAAAAAGCTACACTCGAACACATTCTGCCCCAAGTGCCCGTACCGGGGAGTAATTGGTTGTCAGAGTTCTCAGGTTCTTTTAGGCAAAGCTTTACACAACGACTAGGAAATATGACCTTGCTAACGACCAGGAGTAATTCCGCTGCCAGAAATTACGATTTTGCCCGCAAAAAAGGGATTTATGCAAAATCGAAGTTGAAAACCACCTTAAAACTTGCACAGCAAGATTCAATCACTGAAGCCTTTCTGGAAAACCGTCACCGTAAGATATGCAATGATATTTTCCGGGATTTGCAGCTGGATTTGCATACTTAGTAATGGAGCTAAAATAAACCCCTCCAATTTGTTTTTGAGGTTTAGCAAAAAAAGAACACAACTTCCTTTCATCCAGTTGTTTTTCTTTTTTCACTAAACCCAAATTGGATAGCTTTATTTTTAAACGCTCACTTAGCTCACCCCTCCCGATTCCACTCCTCAGCCGCAGCTTCCAATTCCGCATAAAAATCCTCGCCATACTTGCGAATCAGTGCCTCTTTCAAAAACTGATAGACGGGTAATTTTTCCTTTTTGCCCAAGGTACATGCAGGCGAGCAGATGTGCCAACGCTCGTAATTCAAAGCCTCGAAACCACTCACTTGCTGGTTGACCCTGATCGGGTACAAATGACAGGAAATGGGTTTGCGAAAATCGGTAGCTCCTGCTTTCCAAGCTTGTTCGATGCCGCATTGGGCAATACCATTGGGGTCGTAAGTCATGTAAGCGCAGGGGCCGTTATTGACCAGAGGGGTGGCGTAGTCTCCATCTGCTTCATCCAAAACCAGGTAAGCACCTTCTTTTTCGATCACCGCTTGGCCTTCCGGGGTCAAAAAGGGCTTCACTTCTGGGTAAATACGGATCAAAGTCGCCAACTCAGCTTTTTCCAGGGGTGCGCCCAAGTCACCTTCCCAGCAGCAAGCTCCTTTGCAAGCATTGAGGTCGCAAAGAAAGTGTTCGCTAACGATGTCGTCGCTGATGAGTTTGTCTTGTACGATGATCATGATTCTTTCTATTGAGTCTATCCGATTGAAAAAGCGCCACCCCGAATCGAGTCAGAGCGGCGCTTTCGTCGTTTATCCTTTTGTAATCAAGCAAAAGATTGCTTCAAAAGTTCCTCCTGCTGCTGGTCGTGTACTTTTTTGAAGCCAACTGCTGGCGAAGCACTGGCGCGGCGAGAGATGCGTTGCAAGTTGCGGTCTCCTGTTTCCAGGTTCATTTTCACAAAAGACCAGGCTCCCATGTTAGCAGATTCCTCTTGCACCCAGATGAGTTCGGCTTTGGCGTAACGCTTCAAAATCGCGTCAACCTGCTTTTGTGGCAGCGGGTGAATTTGCTCAAGGCGCACAATGGCCACGTCTTCGCGCTTGAGTTCGGCTTTGCGCTGGGCCAGGTCGTAATAAATCTTACCCGTGCAGAACAACACACGCTTGATGCCTTTTGCCTCTTTATCGTCTACCGTTGGGTCGTCGATGACTTCGCGGAAGCTTTGGCCACTTTCAAACTCGCTGATATTGGACAAACAAGCCGGGTGGCGCAACAAAGACTTGGGCGACATCACCACCGCAGGTTTGCGGAATTCCCAAGCCAACTGGCGACGCATGAAGTGAAACAAGTTGGCTGGCGTGGTCATGTTCAAGACGATCATGTTCAAGTCGGCGCAGTTTTGCAAAAAGCGTTCCAAGCGGGCGCTGGAGTGCTCTGGCCCCTGGCCTTCATAGCCGTGTGGCAACAAAAGCACCAAGCCACTTTGGCGGTTCCACTTCGACTCGGCGGCGGAGATGAACTGGTCCACCATCGTTTGAGCACCATTGAAAAAATCGCCAAACTGGCCTTCCCAGATCAAAAGGTTTTCAGGACGAGCCAAAGAATAGCCGTACTCAAATCCCATCACCGCAAACTCGCTCAACAGCGAGTTGTAGATGTGAAACTTGCCTTGTTTGGCCTGGATATTGTCAAGACGATTGAGTTCTTGGTTGGTTTTTTCATCGTGCAAAACCACGTGGCGATGCGAGAAAGTACCGCGTTGCACGTCCTGGCCGCTCATGCGCACGTTTTTACCCTCGCACAAGATGGTGCCATATGCCAACAACTCGGCAGTACCCCAATCGAGGTTACCTTCGGCCAAGCGTTTTTTGTTGCCATCGAGCAAGCGGCTTACTTTGGTGATTGGGCGGAAATCAGCAGGTACTTTAGAAAGGTGATCCAGTATTTTGTCAAGCGTTTTGCGCTCCACACCAGTTTTGGGCGATTGGTCAAAATCCTGCTCGGTGGCATGGCGCATTTTGCTCCACTCCTCCTCCGGTTTTTGAACTTTGTAAGGCTTTGGATTTTGCTTTACTTCATCTAAACGCTCTTGTAATTCAGCCCAGAAGGTTTTCTCCAGGTCTTCGGCCAATTGTTTTTGCACCTCACCCATTTCCACCAATTCCTTCATGTAAATATCACGAGGATTGGGGTGAGTATTGATTTTTTGGTACATATCGGGCTGGGTAAACATTGGGTCATCGCCCTCATTGTGCCCATGCTTGCGGTAGCACACCATGTCAATAAACACGTCGGTATTGAACTCCTGGCGGAATTCCATCGACATTTCTACTGCATACAGCAAAGCCTCCGGGTCATCGCCATTGACGTGAAAAACTGGAGCCGAAACCACACTTGCCACACCTGTACAGTAGGTAGAAGAACGTGCATCAGAGAAATCGGTGGTAAAACCGATCTGGTTGTTGATCACAAAATGGAAGGTTCCCCCAGTGTGGTACCCTTTCAGTTTGCTCATTTGGATCACCTCGTACACAATACCTTGGCCTGCTACGGCAGCGTCGCCGTGGATCAGGATAGGCAGGATTTTGTCATAATTACCTTTGTACAATTCATCGGCTTTGGCACGAGCAAAGCCTTCCACTACGGGGTTTACCGCCTCTAAATGTGAAGGGTTGGGCACCAATTCTAGGTGGACTTCCTTGCCAGTGGGGGTTTGTACTTGCGAAGAATAGCCCAAGTGGTACTTCACGTCACCATCACCAAAGCTCTGGTCGGGAATGGCAATACCTTCAAATTCGGTAAAGATCTGCTCGTAGGTCTTCTGCATGATATTGGCCAACACGTTCAAACGACCGCGGTGAGCCATGCCGATGATCACTTCTTGCACGCCCAGTTCTGCACCGATGTTGATTGCAGCGTCCAAGCCTACAATGGTCGATTCGCCGCCTTCAAGTGAGAAGCGCTTTTGACCAATGTATTTGGTGTGCAAAAAGCGCTCGAACATCACCGCTTCGTTCAGTTTTTCGAGGATGCGCTTTTTCTTTTCGAGTGGCACATCATAGTTGTTTTCAGGACGGCTTTTTTCGATGCGGGTACGCAGCCAGCGGCGCTTGTCGCGCTCTTGAACATGTTGAAATTCAAAGCCAATTTTGCCACAATAGATCCGCTTGAGGTGCGCAAGGATCTCGCGCAGAGTACTGGGTTTTTCCAAACCGCACTCAGTGGCTGCATTGAAAACAGTATCGAGATCAGCTTCGCTCAAACGAAAGTCAGCCAAGTCGAGTTTAGGATCGCGGTTGCGGCGCTCACGAATGGGGTTGGTATCCGAAAGCAAATGCCCACGGTTGCGGTAGGCCGTGATCATGGCCAATACCTGAAATTCTTTGGGATTGAAAGCGGCACTGACCGACGATCCATTCGATTTGGACTGACCATTTGCCGCTTGGGCAAACTCAAAACCTTTGAAAAAGGCGGCCCAGGTTTCATCAATTTCGGCAGGACTCTTCTGGTACTGCTCGTACATGGATTCAATGTAAGCCGGATGGGCGTTGGCAATAAACGAGTAATCGCTCATGACTGGACTTTATGGGATATGTACGAAAAAAACAGGGCGCAAAGGTCATTAAGAGTATGTTTAAAATCTTTTGTTTGCCGTAAACCGGCCCAACTTCGACTACTCTTCGTTAGGAAAATGCTCATTATGCGCTGCATGACTCCGCTTTTCCTGCTACCTTTCTAAAAAGAGTTAGTCAAAATTTGACTCGTTTTCCAACTAAACCTCCAATATTTAAACATACTCTAAGCTCAGTTTTTTCGCGCAGAGACTTGTTTTTTGCAAAATGCAGCGCAAAGTTAGGAAAAAGTATCGGCTTGGAATCGTAAAAAACGCCTTTTCTTGTAATTTTAGAAGCGTTTTTTTAACCTTGAAGGTAAGAACTAGAAATACTTTTTCTTTTTTTCTTGCACAGAATAAAAACAATAATTACTTTTGCGCTCCAATTGTTCGTCATACGAACACAATTTGCTTAAAAACGTGAAATTTTAATATGGCAAACCATCAATCTTCAAAAAAGCGTATCCGTCAGGAAGCTAAGCGCCGTTTGTTGAACCGTTATTACAAGAAAACGACGCGTACCTCGATGAAGAAGTTGCGTTCAATGACTGATAAGACGGAGGCTGAATCGTTCCTGCCCAAGGTGATCTCCATGATCGACCGCTTGGCTAAGAAAAATACTTGGCACAAAAACAAAGCATCTAACTTGAAAAGCGGTTTGATGACTTTCGTTAGCCACCTGAAGTAATTTCCGCCCTCGTCTACTAAGTGTTTGAGCTAAAATAAGCTAAACAGATTTGCTTTGAGGTTTAGCAAAAAAAGAACACAACTTCCTTTCAGTAAGTTGTTTTTCTTTTTTCACTAAACCCAAATTTGCCTACCTTATTTTTTTACGCTCATCGTGACGAATACGGAAAAAGGGCTACTCTGATGCAGGGCAGCCCTTTTTTAGTTGAAAAGTTTAGGGTTGAAAAGTTTGAAGATAGGCCTGTGTGACTCTTAAACTTTCCAACTTATGCTAAGACAAGCACTTGTACAAGGTATAACCCTGCGTGAGAATAATCACAAATCCCACCAGGAACATCAGTTTTTTGGTGTCCAGTTTATTGACCAACCAGGCACCAATGGGGGCTGCGATCAATCCCCCGACGATCAGTCCAAGTACGACCTGCCAGCTTTTTACTCCCATAAAAAACAGAAAAACCCCGGTGCTGAAAAAAGCCACAAAAAACTCGGCGGTATTGACTGTACCTATCGTTTCACGGGGATTATTCCCTTGGTTCAGAATATTTGAAGTAACAATCGGTCCCCAGCCTCCGCCACCCATTGCATCCATCATCCCGCCGAAAAAACCAAGTGGAGATACCCACTTAACCCGGTCACCTGGCTCCTTTTCCAACAAACTTTTGCGCAAAATCAAGATACCTAAGAACATCAGGTATCCGGCCAAGTAAGGACGAATAAGCTGGCCATCTAAAATATTGGACAATAGGTAGGCTCCAAGCATGGACCCTATGACTCCGGGGATGATCAAGCGGATAAACAAGCGCTTGTCTACGTTGCCCAAGTACAAATGGGAAAGCCCGGAAGCGCCAGTGGTAAATACCTCCGCCGTGTGGACGGCTGTGGAAGCCACCGCTGGCGGGATGCCAAGATTGAGCAGCAAGGTGGTACAAGATACCCCGTAAGCCATACCCAAAGCCCCGTCAATCAATTGAGCAATAAAACCTGCCAGCACAAACCAAAAAAATGTGCTGTCAAAACTGAATTGGAAATTCCCTTTAGCGTGGCTCCATACCTGCCAAATCAAAAAGGCAATCAATAAGCCTTTCAATGATAAAATGGTAAAGGAAATGTGCTTGTAGTTGATCTTGTCTACCATATAATAAATGCGTTTTTGCTACAATAGCAATTATGGCCGCAAGATAAACCGGAAACTCTTTAAAGTCTAGCGATTTAGTAGGATTTTATTGTGATTTATTTATTCACTCCTCTAAAACACTCATTCACAATCTTTTGTTAAAATTATATTTCACAAAACTTCTTTCTTTTGTCCGACCAATTGATTGAGCATGGTGTTTTCCAAAGCGAGGAGGGTTTGATCGCGCACAGCAATCAGGCTGGCACGCAAAGCACAGGTATTTTCGTCTGCGCAGTCTTTACAAGGCTCGTAAAAACGCAATGAGGCGCAGGGCAAGAGCGCAATCGCCCCGTCAAACAAGCGGTAAATATCGGCCAGGCTGATCTTATCGGCACTACGCAAAAGGTAATAACCACCACCGACGCCTTGTTTGCTTGCTACCAGAGAGGCCCTTTTGAGGTCAATCAGAATCAGCTCCAGGAATTTTTTGGGGATATTTTCCTGTTCGGCAATGACTGCAGTTTTGACCAATGCTCCTTTCTCCTGGACTGCCAGGTTCATCAGTGCTTTGATGGCGTATTTTGCTTTTTGTGAAAGCATGTAAAAATGAGTTTAGGCAGAAAATCATTAGCCTGTGCTACAAAGGTAGTTAATTTAGCGATTAAGAGCATGTTTAAAATTTTTTGTTTGCCATAAAACGGCCCGATTTCGACTCACCCTTATAAAAAAGGTCGTTAGGAAAATGCTCATCATGCGCTGCATAACTCCGCTTTTCCTGCCTCGACTAGCCAAAATTTGCCTCGTTTTCTGACTAAACCTCCAATATTTAAACAGGCTCTAAAACCTACTTTCAGACCTTCAACAATCCATCAAAAATCAAATTTAACAAGTAATTCAAGTTAGCCTCTACTTCAGCAGCAAGGTTTTTAGTGTCTCGCAAGTCCGGATGATTTTCTTTGGCTTTGCTTTTGATGGCTTCCCCCATCGAAGCCAAAATTTGGGCCAAGCGTGAAGTATCGGTGGCTTTGATGCTGCCATTGGCAACGGCTTCATTGAGTAAACCCTGTAGAAAAACCTGCTCCTTGGCTTCCACATCCTTCATTTGCTCCCAAAACAAGTGTTCTACTTGTCGCAGGGTTTCCTCAGTGATGTGGGTTTGTTCTACCATGCGAACGTAGTACATGGCCCGTTCGTAGAGGAAATGCTGGATCTTTTCAACCACATTGCCAGCAATTGCCAGGGTACTGGCTTGCAGGGTTTCCAGGAATTGGCGGGTGGCATTGGTGGTGATTTCTAGGAAAATCTCTTCCTTGTTTTTATAGTAATAATAAAGCGAAGCTTTGTTCAGGCCCACTTCTTTGGCAATATCGTCCATCGTTGTTTTCTCAAACCCATAGCGAGCGACGCATTTAAACGCCGCTTGCTGGATTTTTTCTTTGTTCAGTTCTTTTTTGGTTTTTGTCGCACTCATTTATTTGGGTATTCTGAATCGAAAGATATAATAAGGTTTGTTTTCGGACATGTGCTTTTTGCTTTGTAACATTTGATGCGGGATTGCTGAATCGGCCAGGTACCAATAGCCATCGCCGCCCAAGCTCAAGCCATCGGCCCAGCGGATGCGTTGATCTTTGATCAGGATCTGGCCTTTTTGGGTATCACCGTTGAGCAAATAAATGCCATTGTGGTCCACATCTGTAATCAACAAATTTTGTGCGGAGTCAGCTCGAACACCGTCTGAAAGTGGTTTTTTGCCAATCGACTCCACATTTTTGGCAATCTCTTCGGCTGACAAGTCGAAGTTCCTCACCTTGTCCAGAGAAATGCGATATGCCTCATCATGCGACATGGCTGCGAAATAAACCCATTTTCCTGTGGGGTCAATATCCAAACCATCGATACCGGGCATTAGATCAGCCAGGCCACCAAAGAAACGCATTTTTTTGATCTTGTTGACTGGTAGCCAACCTTGATTTGTTACACTTTCGTGGCCGTCGAGCAAACTGCGGCTACGCTTTTGCCCCAAATCATAAACGATCAATGATGGTTTTTTTCGCCAAAAACTTACGTCCGCCACCACCACTGTTTGACCATCGGGCGACACACTCAGGTCATTGAAAAAACTGCCTTTTTCGGCCACTTCGGATGGGAAAACGTATTCATGAACCACTTGGTTCGTTTTCAAATCAAAAGCAGTCAATTTCACAGGATCAAATCCATGATTGCCATGATCGATGACCCAAAGGCGGTTTTGATGGTCACAAAATACACCTAGAGGAGTAGTCAATTGCGCTTGAAAAGCTCCGGATGGGTAAGGAATCCCCTTGCCATCCACAATTTCGAGTAGTTTTATATACTCAGGGTGACTTTCAGGGTGGACAGTAAAAAATACCCTTTGCTTCATCGCCGTATCGTTACTGGCGGCTACGTTGCCGATGGGATCGGGATAAGCAATAACGGTTTCGAGTGATGCTTTGCCAACAATCCCAGTCCCAGAAATGTCGCTTGGATAAGGTTTGCCCCCGCCATAACGGCTGTAAGCAAAAATCAAAAGAGCCAGCACGAGCACCAATAAAGTACCCAAGGTATATTTCAAAAAAACTTTCATGATTTGGTGGTTTGAGTGTAGGAGAGAGACTACTTCAGCTTATAACTGCTGCGCACAATGGCATAAAACCAAGACTCTGGCAGTAGCTTGCGCAAAGTCAGCAGTACTGGTGCAGGTGATCCCACCGGATAGCGCAGTCTCCAGCCCGAATCATTGGCCGCTTTGAAAATTGCTTTGGCGATCACCACAGGGTCCTCTCCTTTTTCACCTGTTTCCATGCTTAACTTTACCGCAGTATTGACCAGTTCATCATAAGCCGTAGTGCCTGCTGGCTGGATAAACTCGCGGCTTCCCCCATAAAATTCAGTTTTGGTAGCACCTGGTTCTACAATCCGCATTTTTATACCAAACTGGCGCAATTCATAAGCCAAGCTTTCGGAGAAACCTTCCACCGCCCACTTGGTGCCGTGATAAATGCTGTACAAGGGAAAAGCGATACGGCCACCCATCGAAGCAATTTGGATGATACTACCCCCACCCTGCGGGCGCATGTGCTTGATGGCTTCGCGGGTTACGCGCATCAAGCCGAAGACGTTGGTGTTGAACTGACGGGCAATCACATCATCGCTCATGGCTTCAAAAACACCATCCACGCCATAGCCAGCGTTGTTGACTACTGCGTCGATTTTCCCAAAGTCTTTTTCGATGGCAGCAAAAGCGGAACTGATGCTGGCATTGTCGGTCACATCAAGTTGGTAGAGCTTGATATTGTTTACGCTGCCCAGTTCTTGTTCTTTTTCGGGACTGCGCATAGTAGCGGCGACCTGCCAACCATTTTGGGCAAAATAATGGGCAGCTGCGCGACCAATGCCTGAAGAAGTTCCGGTGATTAAGGCTGTTTTCATTGACATTTTGCTTGTTGACATCAATCATTTTCGATTTGATGGTACAAAGATAAGGGATATTTTTCAATTTTTCAACTATTTTATCAAAAAGGTTGAAAAATAAATTTATTTGCCCTTGAACTTGATTTAACTGTGCCTTCTGATACAGTATCTCAAATAAAATTGTATCATCCTACAAGGCGAAAATTTATATCTTGCCTTAGAATTATCAACTACCGCCAAGTTTGAATAGTCAAAATCAAATTTCCATTGAATGGACCATGCCCGCGCTTTTTTAGACCAATCGCATTACGCCACCAAATTGAGCAACCAACGGCAGGAAATCATCGCCGATGAACCTGCTGAATTGGGTGGTACCGATCTTGGTTTTGCCCCCAACGAATTATTGTGTTCGGCTTTGGCAGCTTGTACTTCCATCACCCTGCGCATGTACGCTGATCGCAAAAATTGGCCCCTGGAAAGTGTGCAAGTTGAGGTAGAACTAGAACGCGATGCACAACAAAACAAAACTTTCATCAAACGCGCTGTACACTTGAATGGCCCTTTGGATGAGGAACAAAAAGCCCGCTTATTGACCATCGCCAACCAGTGCCCGGTGCATAAAATACTGACCAATCCAATTGAAGTAATGACAAAATAAACCTGCCATGATCAAGAAGGAATACAGCAACGGCGAAATCACCATCGTTTGGCAGCCCGACTTGTGCATCCATTCACGCATGTGCTGGCACGGGCCAGAGGGCTTGCTAGAGGTATTCAATCCTTTTGAAAAGCCCTGGATCAAACCTGAAAATGCCAGTTCAGAGCGGATCATGCAGCAAGTTTCGCTTTGTCCTAGTGGGGCTTTGAGTTTTTACGTGAATGACAACAAAGAAAAGGAGCTGAAAACTTCGGAGAAGTTTCCGTAGCTGAGAATTTCGTAATTTTCATGGTGAATATGAAGCGTTCATGACCGCGAAGCGGGCCAATTCTCTAATTCTTTCAAATTCTAGTTTTGACAAAATTGGTCAACGTCACGCAAGAAATTCTGTAATCCTGCAAATTCTGGTTTAGACAAAAAAGTCTCGCTTGATAATCGAGATCGCTTTTCTCCGAAGTTTTCAGAAGAAAATAGAAATAAAAAATAGCATGTAATAATTCCGATTGCAAAAAATTTGTAACTTGAGCAATCTTACAAAATCAATCAAAGATGAATTCAGCAAAAACGACCGAGTGGTTTTTGCGCCTAGCGCTTAGTGTAGGCATGTTGTCAGCGGTGGCGGACCGTTTTGGGATTTGGCCAAAACCGGTATCTGCCTGGGGCAATTGGGAGGCTTTTTTAGATTATACCCAAACCATCAACCCTTGGCTACCCGCTGTAATAATCCCCGTGATCGGAGCACTTGCGACTGGACTTGAGCTTATTTTAGGGCTACTTTTACTCACCTCAATCAAAACTCCCCAAGTCGCTAAGGCAACAGGGTTTCTACTATTGGCATTCGGCCTAGCAATGGCCTTGTCGTTGGGCCCCAAAGTACCTTTAGACTATTCGGTATTTTGTGCTTCGGCAGCAGGATTTGCGCTGAGTTCGATCAAATCGAAACTAAGTATTTGAGTTAAAGTAAATGGACGTATTTGCATTTAAAGTTTAGCAAAAAAAGAACACAAATCCTTTCATCCAGTTATTTTTCTTTTTTCGTTAAACCCAAATCCGTCCACCTTATTTTCTTACACTCCGTGAAGGAAAGAACAATCAAAACGATCTGCATGAAAAAATTCACTGTGCTACTGTGTCTATTGGGGTTTTTCAGTTGCCAACCCACTAAAAAAGAAAACCCAGCACATGCTGAACAGGACAAACAGTGGTGGAAAGAAGGTGTGCTTTACCAAATTTATCCTCAGAGTTTTAAGGACTCCGATGGTGATGGCTTTGGTGACTTCAAAGGTGTGATCCAAAAACTTGGCTATCTGGATAGCCTAGGCATCACAATGGTATGGATGAATCCATTTTTCATGTCCCCTTTGGTTGACAACGGCTACGATGTAAGTGATTACCGTGCGATCCATCCCCGCTATGGCAACATGAAGGATTTTGACCGAATGCTAGAGGGGATGCATAAACGTGGGATCAAATTTGTGCTAGACATGGTTGTCAATCACAGCAGTGATCAGCACGAATGGTTCAAGCAGTCCCGAAGCTCTAGAGCCAATCTTTATCGCAATTATTACCATTGGTGGCCCGCAGAAAAAGGGAAGCCTCCCTATCGCCATAGCTTATTTGATCCCGAAGGTGCCTGGGAGTATGACTCTCTCAGCAATGCATATTATTTGCATACATTCGCCGAACAACAGCCCGATTTGAATTGGGAGAATCCAAAACTTCGCCAAGAAGTGTACAACATCATGAAATTTTGGGCAAAAAAAGGCGTAGATGGTTTTCGGATGGACGCTTTTCAATTTGCAAGCAAAGATACTACATTTCCAGAGTGGCCACAAGGTCATGAAAAAGAATTCATCAAATGGTACGGCCTGAGGCCCCAGTTGCACGAATACTTAAAAGAAATGAACCAGGAAGTATTCAGTAAATATGGGGTATTTTCGGTAGCCGAAGGAGCAGGAAGTACCTTTGGGGATGCTCATGATCTGGTAGATCCGGACCGCAAAGAGCTCCAACTGGTGTACCATTTCGACGCAGTAGACCTGTCGAAAACACCTGCTGGCTATCAACTAAAGGACCTCAAACGTTCTTTTACCCGCTGGGACAGTGCTTTTGCGGAGCGGGGTTGGCTCGCTATTTTCCTAGCCAATCATGACAATGCTCGCTTAGTGTCGCGATTTGGGAACGACAGCCCACAATTCAGAGCCGTTTCTGCTCAAATGTTGAACACTTTTCTTCTGAGTATGCGTGGCACTGCTTACACTTATTATGGTGACGAACTTGGGATGACCAACATCGATATGCCTAGGATTGAGCAATATGAAGACATTGAGGCCATCGGTAAATACCTCGCCGCGCTTGCTGCCAAAGAAAACATAGCCGAGTTCATGAAAGTACTCAATTACAGCTCGCGCGAGAATGGCCGTACCCCAATGCAATGGAACAGCGCTAAAAATGCAGGATTTAGTACTGGAGCACCTTGGAAAATGGTCAATCCAAATTACCTTGAAATCAATGTCGCTGCTCAGGAAAAAGCCCCCAATAGTGTACTGAACCATTTCCGAAAAATGGTTCGACTGCGAACTAATAATGAGGTTTTGGTGTATGGTAAATACAAATTGTTGCAAGCTGAACACCCGAAAATATATGGATACACCCGCACCCTCAAGCAAGACAAACGGCTGGTTTTACTCAATTTTTCAGCTGATCGGGTAAATTTTGAAGCCGCAGAACTTGCTACAATTGCCAATGTAAACATCAACAACTACGATTCTTACAACATTCGCGGCAATAGAATCGAGCTACTACCCTACCAAGCCATTATTTTTTCTTTGAAATAAAAAATTAGGCTAGCCGCTTCGAGTCAAAAAGCTAGCAATTTCAATTCCTTCAACCCTTCTTTGTAGTCGATGCCAGGCACCAGCTATAAAAAAGGTGAAGAAGGGATGATAGTTGACTTTTGGTGCGGAAACATGAGCAGAATAAGCTCCTAGTGGTACGAATTACAAATAACCCCTAAGTTCCGGGAGGCATTTGTCTTTGTAGCAAGGTGCGAGGAGGGAAAATTGGACTATTTGACCGAAGAGCAACGCAGCTACGGAGACAAAGAGCCCGCGAAACTTGGGGCGTAACTAAAATTTGGACCACTAGGTTTTACTACGAAACCCCGTCAAAGATCACAACACACCACCATGAAAAAAGTCCTCACCTGGCTATTCATCGGCTCTTGGGCTACCTTCAGCATCGCTCAAGGGTCTTCTGAATTACTTACTGGCTTTAAAAAGCCCCCCATCGAAGCCCGCCCAATCGCCCTCTGGGACTGGACCAAGGGCAATTTTTCCCTTTCTCAAATCACCCATGAGCTGGAAGAAGCCAAGGCCAAAGGCATGGGTGGCTTCGACATTTGGGACGTGGGCCTACTCGTAGATCCACCTAATGGCGTGCCCGCAGGGCCTGCCTTCATGAGCCCCCAATCCGTGCAAGGCATTGCCCATGCAGTACGTGAAGCTGATCGCTTGGGCTTGAACTTGGGCTTGATTACCTCGAGTAGTTGGAACGCTGGTGGAACTTGGGTCGCACCTGAACATGGCACTATGGGCTTGTTTCAAAGTAAAGCGGAGGTAAAAGGAGGACAAACCTTCAAGGCTAAAATCCCTTTTCCACAACTGCCTGAAAAATATGGCAGCCTGCCTGCTTTAATCGAAAAAACAAGCGATGGATTGCCCACTTTTTACCTGGAAGTAGGGCTTTTGGCCATCCCAAAAGGAGCCAAAATCTTGAACCCCAAAACGACGATAGATCTTAGTTCACTCTTGCAAAAAGACGGCTCGATCACCTGGAAAGCCCCCAAAGGAGATTGGGAACTCATCCGCTATGTATGCGCCCCAACTGGCCAACCCCTGGTGGTGCCCAGCCCCAACTCACTGGGCCGCATGATCGACCATTTCAGCGCCGAAGCAACGGAGACTCACTTGTTGTACATCATCAAAAAGCTGGAAGCGGAGCTGGGCTCTCTGCGCAATCGCTCGCTGAAATACCTATATGTCGATAGTTACGAGGTTAAAGAAGGCATCTGGACGCCTAAAATTGCCAGCGAGTTTAAAAAACGTTGGGGCTATGATCTAGTTCCTTTCTTGCCTGTTTTTTCTGGTAAACTCATCGAAAGCGAAGCTACGACCAAGCGTTTTCTCTATGAATACAAAAAACTACTCTCCGACCTGATCATCGAAAATCACTACCGCAAAGGCGTGGAGGTTTGCAAACGCTATGGCCTGGGCTATGTGGCTGAAGCTGGCGGCCCTGGTCCGCCCGTTCACAATGTGCCTTATGAAGACCTCAAGGCCCTAGGCTCGCTTACTTATCCGCGAGGCGAATTTTGGAACGACCACCCCAAAGGCGAGACCCACAACGAAGAATTACAAATCGTGAAAGGCATTTCCAGCGCGGCACACCTTTACAACCAAAAATACGTGGAAGCCGAGGCCTTCACCAGCGTATGGGTGTGGCAGGAAGGCCCACAGGTGCTCAAGCCCTTGGCCGACCGGGCTTTTTGTGAGGGATTGAACCGCATAGTGTACCACACTTTCCCACATACGCCGCCCGAAGACGGCAACCCTGGCTGGGTCTATAATTTTGGTACGCTGGTACACCTCAACAATACCTGGTGGCCCAAGTCAGGGGCCTTTCACGAGTACCTGGCGCGCTGTAGTTACCTGCTCCAGCAAGGCAACTTTGTGGGAGATGTGGCTTTTTATTACGGCGATCAAGCCCCCAATTTTGTTACCCAAAAACAGGTCCATCCTTCCTTGGGGCCGGGCTACGACTACGATGTGGTCAATTCTGAGGCCATTTTGGAGAAAATGAGTGTACAGGATGGCAAAATCACCCTGCCACATGACCAAACCTATGAAATATTGGTTTTGCCTAATGACTTGCGGGTCAACTTGGCGGTTTTGCAAAAAATAGAAGCGCTGGTAAAGGCCGGAGCCACCGTAGTGGGAAGCAAACCCAATCGCGGTTTTGGCTTAATAAACCAGGCCGAGGAAGAAAAAATGATCAAAATCTTGGCCAATCAGCTCTGGGGTGCTTGCGACAGTGTAAGGGTTCAGGAAAACAAGTACGGTCAAGGCAAAATCGTATGGGGTAAAACCCTGCGCAAGGTACTGATGGAAAAAGGCATTGGCCCTGATTTTGAGGCCAAAGACAGCTCCAGCGTTGCTTTTGACTTCATCCACCGCCAAACAGAAAACGCGGACATCTATTTCGTGCGCAACACCCGCAAAACCGCAGGCAAAGCCACTTTGTATTTTCGCTCAAAAAAAGGCGTACCACAAATCTGGAGCGCCGTAGATGGACAAGTTTATGACTTGAAAAACGCAAAGACCGAGGCCAGTGGCAGTAGTTTTTCCCTGGAACTAGAGCCGCAGGAATCCTTTTTTGTGGTTTTTCAAGGACAAACCTCCCTCGCAAAGGCTACGGACAATCAGGCTCTTTTCAAAAAAGCGAAAACCTTGGACGGACCTTGGGAATTGCGTTTCCCCTTTGGCTGGGGTGCTCCGGATCGGGTGATTTTGCCCCAATTGCAATCTTGGTCCACTCACTCGGATACTACGATTCAGCATTTTTCAGGGGTGGCGGCTTACTACAAGAGCTTTGAATGGTCGGGCGCGAGTGCTCAAAGGCAGTACCTCAACCTGGGGCAGGTATACGAAATTGCCGATGTGTGGCTCAACGGCCATCATTTGGGCGAGCGCTGTTTTCCACCTTTTCGCTACGAAATCACCTCCTTTTTGCGGCCCGGGACCAATTACCTGGTGGTCGAAGTGGCCAATACCCTCAACAATCGCATGGTGGGCGACGCCAAATTGCCGAAAGCTTATCGGCGTACCAAGTCCAACATCACGAAGGCCCCGAATGCCTGGATGGAGCCTTGGGCGCAAGTGAATTTGTTGGAGTCGGGGCTGTGTAGTGAGGTTTGGATTGAGGAGCAGTAGAGTAACATACGAGATACGATAGACGAAATACGATATATGATTTGAGGGGCTCGCTAGCAGGATTTGGGGGCGTTTTAGCTGTTCGTTTTCACGATTGCATATCCTTTTTTCGCTGCATTCATACTATATTACAAAAGAAAGGGGCAGGAACTAATCTTGCACCTTTCTTGTTGTGCGCGGGAAAATTCACTCATCATGAACACAACTCAGGTTTGGTTTACCTCCGACCACCATTTTGGACACAAAAACATCATCGAATATTCCAAGCGCCCCTTTGCTGATGTGCAGGAAATGGATGCCGAAATGATCAAGCGATGGAATGAAAAAGTGGGCAACAACGACCATGTTTTTCACTTGGGCGACTTTGCCTTGTGCTCAACCAATAAACTCCGGGAAATCAGACAACAACTCAATGGCAAAATACACCTGATCAACGGCAACCATGAAAGCGCAGCTCAAGACTGCCCGGATTGCTTTGAATGGATCAAGGATTATTACGAACTGACCCTTGCAGATGCTGATGCAAGCAGGGGCCAAAGGCATCTCGTGTTGTTCCATTATGCCATGCGGGTTTGGAATGCCAGCCATTATGGAGCCTGGCATTTGTACGGCCATTCACACGCCAGTTTGCCCGATGACGACAAAGCTTTATCCTTCGACATTGGGGTTGATTGCCACGATTTTTATCCGCTTTCTTACGCTGAGGTGAAAACGATCATGGATAAAAAGAACTGGACGCCGCCATTTGGCCTTAGGAATTGACCTGGCACTCACAAATACCGCTCCCTCACCACATTAACATGGTGTAAAACGTGCCCAAGGCCAATATAGCCAAGCGCCCGGCCTGAAATTTTGTGCTGATAACCATTGCCTAAAAAGCTGAATTTTTCAACTGGATTGGTCTCAAAGATTTTTCGGAAACTCAGTCGTACTGCCTTGAATTCCTCCATCAAATCCTCCATTGTACGCAAGCTGGTATCAACATTGGCCGCAAAAACATCTTCGGGCAGGGGCCAGAGGGGTGTTTGGTCATCGCCCCTGACGCAGCAAATGGCGCGGAATGCATAACCCCTTTCTGTATCAATAATGTGCAGAAAAACGTCTTTGATGGTCCATTTGCCTTCGGCATAGCGGTAATCTTGCTTGGATGGGTCGATGTTTTTGAAAAATTGAAGGGTTTCAGCGGTATTCTGGTCCAGGAGTTGGAGAAAATCACCTTCGGGCACTAGCTCAACGTATTTTTGGTAGCTGGGATCGTATTCGGATTGGATGGGTCGTGTCATCGCTTTGGTAAAGTTGAATGAAAAGGATTAGACAAGAGAAACATGCGGAAGGAGGCGTTTTGTTCTAAGTCGAGCCTTTTTTGCAACAAAATTCACGAGGCTAAAAACTTCGGAGAAAGGCGGTCTCAACAATCAAGCAAGACTTTTTTTGTCTAAGCCAGAATTTTCAGGATTACAGAATTACAGAATTTCTTGTGTGATGTTGACCAATTTTTTCTAAACTAGAATTTGAAAGAATTTTCAGAATTGGCCCGCTTCGCGGTCTGAAACGCTTCATCTTCATCTTGAAAATCACAAAATTCCCAATTGCAGAAATTTCTCCAAAGTTTTCAGAAGATACTTAATTTTTATCGACCAATACAAACATTTTTTGTCAAAAACACACTTCCCCGCGATTTTGTCTCTACCTTGTCCCGCTGGAAAAGAGTACCAAATCAACAAAACAACGTTTCTACCTGCCAACAAAAAACAGCCTTTATGTCCGATTCCAATGCCAAGTTTACACCCTACCAGGTTTTTCTGATGATTGCCCTTGCAGCCATGCAATTCTTGATTATCCTCGATTTCATGGTCTTGTCCCCTTTGGGTGCGGTGCTGATGCCAGCACTTGACATCAGCCCTCAACAGTTTGGTTTTGTGGTATCGGCTTATGCCTTTAGCGCGGGCATTTCGGGCTTGCTGGCGGCTGGCTTTGCCGACAGTTTTGACCGCAAAAAAATCTTGCTCTTTTTTCTCGCAGGCTTTTTATTGGGCACCCTGCTTTGTGGCATTGCCAATTCCTATATTTTTCTACTTTTGGCCCGCATCGTCACAGGTATTTTTGGTGGTGTGGTGGGTTCCATTGCTTTTGCCATCATCACCGACTTGTTTGAGGTTGAAAAACGCGGAAGGGTGATGGGAACGGTTCAAATGTCCTTTGCGGTGAGCCAGGTTTTGGGCTTACCTATTGGCTTGTACTTGGCCAATTTGTGGGACTGGCATGCGCCTTTTTTACTCATTGTGGGTTTGGGTGTCTTGGTTTTTATCCTGATCATCCTAAAAATGCAGCCCGTAACTGCCCATTTGGCCTTGCAAAAAAACGATTCTGCTTTTATTCATTTGAGGAAAACACTTAGCACACCCTTTTACTTGAGGGCCTTTACCGCTACGACTTTGTTGGCAACTGGTGGGTTTATGCTGATGCCTTTTGGAAGTGCTTATGCGGTCAACAACTTAGGTATCACGATGGATGATTTGCCTACTATTTACTTGGTTACAGGCATTTGCTCGATGATCGCAGGCCCTTTAATTGGCCGCTACACGGATAAATTGGGCTCAGTTTTCATATTTACAGCGGGTACTATTTTGAGCATGATCATGGTGTTGATTTATTGCAATCTGGGCGTCACCCCACTTTGGATTTTGATCATCATGAATGCGGTTTTGTTTGTAGGGCTCACTGGGCGCATGATTTCCTCTTCAGCGTTGAGCAGCAAAGTCCCCTCTCCTGCCGACCGGGGTGCATTCATGGGCATCAACTCTTCGGTTTCACAAATTTCAGGAGGCATTGCAGCTTCAATTGCAGGCATGATCATCAAGGAAAGCCCTAATGGACATTTGGAGAATTACCCCTTATTGGGCATCGTGGTAGCCATAAGTATGATGATTTGTGTGTGGCTGATCTGGCGTATTGGCAGCGCCTTGAAAGTGAGAGATGGGGCGGAAACCAGGATTTGACAACAGCAAGTTATATTAAAACTCAAAAGTTTTGGGTTCAATCACGAAATCAAAATGAGAGTAGCTTGGGGTTTGCCCTTCCTTTTTTTGAATTCCTCGCAGAAGTTGCGATTGCACTTCGTCTCTAATTCGAACCTTTTGTTGGTTTTTAATGCCATTGCGATTGATTTTTAACGTCAACTTATTTCAAGCTTACACCATTCCAGATATTTAATTGCCGCTTGCGGTAATTAATCGAAAAAATGAACTGATTGAGCAAATCACTTCCAATCAAGCCATCAATTTTGAAATCTTGAAATTTATCGAGATGAGACAAATCCATGATAGTGAAATTTGCCTTACCTCCCAGTTCAAGTTCTGAAATTTGCATCACTTTGCAAGATCGTACTTTTGCATCCACGCCTGTTACGCGATCAATTCCTACTTCTCGGTAAAGGGATGCATCCAGTTTTTCTAAACACTTTTGATCCAGCAAATTGGATTCAGCACCAGTATCAACCCCAAAACGGAAAATTTGTCCCCCAATCTTTAATTCAACAAGAGGCAGATGACCTCGAATGAGCAGCGGGAATTGTGAATCAGGGGCCAAACCTGCGATCTTAGGTTCATCCGTTCCTGTCGAAATAAGTAATTGTCTGTTTCTGGTGTCAAAAATCAATTCACTCTGTCTGATTAAATCATAACCAATCAAGCCAAGAATGCGTTCCTTGTTGTTTTTTTCCAGGTGTTGGAGATCAATGGCCAGTGCAGGTAATTTTTTCCACTCTTCGTTGCGCCAGCGAAAAAGCTCAACAGTGGTTTCAGCTGCAAAAAAATTATCATTTACGCCCGCCCCTTCAAGTTTTTTTTCTAAAACGTTTTGATTAATAACCAAAGAAGGTGCTCCTGTATCTAAAATAAACAAACCTCTCTCTCGGTTCAAATCTGCTTCAACCATAAAATGGCCTCCTACTATTTTGTAAGGCACACTTATCGTGTTTTTAGCAGCCCTTTCTTTACTTAGCTTTACCTTATCCGCATTAAGATATGCGACTTTACTTTGCCCCACCAAAGTGAGGACGGTGAAAGACGAAAACACCATAACCAGCATCAAAACGATTCTTTTCTTCACTGCACATACAATATTATACTTGTCCCACAATTGAACCTTGCTGCGCAAGATTCACACCTATTTAAGAATAAATTTACATTGAATTAACATTGAATCCAAAAAAATGGCTCACTTTTTTTTAAATTTTAGGTAAACGTGCTTATTTCCGTCCAAAACAATACCTTTTCTACTGTTTTTAACCGGCAATGTTCTGGTGCTCCGAACATTTGGTCTGCACAAGCACCTCCGTCCGCCTTATTTTTTTAGCTACTGTACGAACATGGTATGCTGAACTAGCATGATTATCAACCCATTTGTGATTTTTGAGTCCCACTCCGGAAGCAATCCCCCTTTGGTTTGAGCCTAAATCTGGGGACTATTAGCCTCGTTGATCGTGATGTAGGCGACCTGCGAAGCAGGTCTCATTCTCTAATTCTTTCAAATTCTTGTTTAGAAAGAATTGGTCAACGGCACGCAAGTAATTCTGTAATTCTGAAAATTCTGGTTTAGACAAAAAAATTAAATATACTTTAGATCACATCAAACCCAAGAAGAGTTGATACAGCATCAAAAGGATTCTTTTGTGTTTCAAAAATTAGTTCTAAAATACGCATTGCTTTTAGTATACTTTAGTTGTTCAGGACCTTTTTTACGCTCCCTTATCAAAAACTCCAAGACACCTGTAAGCCAAGTTCTGACTTTTGCGGCCCCTTAGTCGCTTCATCACCTGATCCTACCTGCGCTTGGCTAAACAAGGTGATGTGCGATATCCGGCCCTCGAGTACTAATTTTTGCCAAGGTTTGTAGCGTAAATTGAAATAAGCCCTCAAACCTTCGTGGTAATATGGCGGAATTGAAAACGCCCCAAGCATGTCGTTTTCGTAGTGATAAAAGCGTACGTCGTAGCTAGGGGTATGGTGATAAGCCAAGCGGGTGGTGAAAGAAAAAGGCTTGGCGATGGGGCGATACAAAAGATCAAAAAGCATATCATAACCGACTTGGGCATCGGTATTGCCTTTGTGCCAGGTGCCAAAATCAATCCTGGCTCGCCATTCCCAACCGTGTTTGAGCAAACGTCCGGCGTGCAGGCGAGTTTGAAACCAATGGGTTCCCACCAGCTTTGCCGTGCTGGATTCACCTTTATCGGGGTTTTCTTGTCGATTTTTCAGGCGCATTTCCCAGTAAAAATCCCACTTCCGGCGTTGTTTGTAGCTCAAGCGAAAACGCCCTTCCGAGCCATGCGAACTTTCGTCGACACGGTATTTTGGCCCTGGATGCCGCCAATAATCCAGGTAGCTTGAAAGGGACCAACGCTGTCCGATCTTTTGCTCATAGCCCAGGTAAAAACCCTTTTCATTTTGCCCCTCACTGCCCTCTCCGAAAGGCGCTGCACCGAGGGCTTGGTATTTTTCGGGGTAAAAACGCAGGGCAAAAACGAGGTCTTGTTTTTTGCCCAGTGGGCTCATCACACCATGCACGTTGGCAATGGCACCATTTTGCGACCAGGCGCTTTCGCCAAAAAACTGCAAGCTGCGCCAGTTTTTGGCATAATCCAGACTCATGTTCAGCAAGTCTTGGCCCTGGAAATAAAATTGGTTGTAATTGGTTGCCTTGCGAACCCAAGGTTTGTCAAAATTTTGACGCAAAACATTGGCCGAAATCCGAAACTGTTGTGCGCGGAAAGTGCCTGTAAAACCCATAACCTGGTGCTTTACTCCTATTTTCTTATCTATTTCTCGCTGATTGCGGTGCAGACCCGTTTCGTAAAAAGAGGAAAAACCCGTGCCGCTGGCATTGGCGTCGCGCTGACGTTTGGAGTAGAAAGTACTGATTTCCCAGTTTTTGCCAAAAGCTAAATTGATTCCTGCCCCACTGAGGAAAGCAGTCTCAGCAGTTGAAGTATGCGGCCTTAAATTAACAGCATCTTGTCGGATTTGGGTACTGGCGGCACTTTTTCCAAAACCAAAACCACCGTAATACAAAAGCCCTTGCCCCATGCTGGCTTGAAAATTGCCCAAAGCCAGGGCTTTCAACCAAGGTCTCAAGCCTTGCACATAAATATGTCCAGAGTAAAAATCAAATCCTTTGCCTTGCGGGCCTTTGAACAAGACCTCGCCCGGATCTTTTTCAGCACAAATGCCCATGCTCAATTTGTTGCCATAACTAAGGCGATAACGCCACGACAAATGCGATGGGTCACCCCAAAATGGGTTGCTTGTTTTGGTAAAACCTGCTTGTTTTTGCAAAACTTCGCTGAACCGGACCTGAATTTTGTGATCAGCCTGGGTAAACATGTTGCCAAACCCCATTTTCAAGTCATCGAGGCTGCGGTTGAGCCGCAAGAAAGGTAGGATGCTTTTACAAAAATCAGGATCGAAACCAGGGATGGCTTGCAATTCATACAAGGCCGTAAATGCCCCCATCGCTTTGCGATAACCTAGGAAATGCAGGATATGAAAATCACTAAACAAGCCGCTTTGTCGCATTTCGGCTTCGCTACATTGGTTAATGGCCAAAGGGCGTAGGCGCAAATATTGGAGATTTTCGACTTGGTATTGCAGTTCTGAGCCCTGGTTGTTGTCTTGATCAGCAAGTTTGCTTTCCAAAATTGCATAGGAATTTTCACCATGCTGAGCATGGCAAAAGAAAGAAAACAGCGAGAATAAAATGAAAAATGCACACCTCATGCCCTTCCGAACTATACGTTAGTGGAAGGTGGTGTAAAA
This sequence comes from Chitinophagales bacterium, assembly GCA_013299105.1. Taxonomy (GTDB): domain Bacteria; phylum Bacteroidota; class Bacteroidia; order Chitinophagales; family Saprospiraceae; genus Haliscomenobacter. The sequence continues at coordinate 91,453 of JAAFJY010000020.1, forward strand.
AGGTCTTAATGGTAATCTCAAAACAAAGCCTAAAGATAAGCTAAGTACTCCAATTATACAATACTGACTACTAAATCGCACCTAACTTTTGCTTGGCAAAGGCGATTCCTTGGATCAATTCATCAATTTCAGCTTCATGGTTATACATGGCAAAAGAAACGCGCAAAGTGCCGGGTATGTCGTAAAAATCCATTACGGGTTGGGTGCAATGTTGGCCTGCACGAATACAAATCTCTTTTTCTCCCAACAGAGTAGCCGAGTCGTGCGGATGAATGCCTTCTAGGGCAAAGGAGATGATACCACTTTTTTCAGGTGCTTGGCCATAAATTTCTAATCCTGGAATGTCCATTAAAGCCTGTGTGGCATAATTCAGCAAAATTTTTTGTTGCTCGAAAATGGCTTTTCGATCCAATTTTTGTAAAAAATCAATGGCCGCAGCTAGTCCAATGGCTCCAGCAGCATTAGGGGTACCTGCTTCAAATCTTTTTGGTGGGGCAGCATAAAGGCTTTTCTCATAAGTCACATCGCGAATCATCTCGCCGCCTAGTTGGTAAGGAGGCATTTTCTTGAGGTGTTCACTTTTACCGTACAAAACACCGATGCCGCTGGGGCCGTACATTTTGTGGGCAGAAAAAACCAGAAAATCGAGGTCCCAGGCTTGCACGTCAATGGAGTGTGTGGCGATACTTTGGGCAGCATCTAGCACTACTGGTACGCCTTTTGCTTTGGCCATTGTAAGTATTTCAGCCACTGGATTGACCGTGCCCAGTGAATTGGAAATGTGCGATAAAGCCAAAAGTTTGGTCTTGGATCCTAGGTTTTTGTCCAGGTATTGAAGGTCAAGAGTTCCGTCTTCAAAAAATGGAATGATGTGCAAATGAGCCCCTCTGGACTGGCAAATGGCCTGCCAAGGTAAAAGATTAGAATGGTGCTCCAGACCACTCACCAGTATGTCATCACCTGCTTGCAAAGTTGGTCCCAAAAAAGATTGTGCAATCAAGTTTATACCCTCCGTACTCCCGCGAGTGAATACGATGTCTTCTATTTTGGGGGCATTGATGAATTCGGCTACTTTCTGGCGGCTTGCTTCATAAAGCTGGGTTGCACGAGCAGCCAAGGGGTAAATGCCCCGGTGTACGTTAGCATAGTTTCGTTCGTAAAAATCCCGCTCGGCATCGAGTACTGAGCGGGGTTTTTGAGTTGTAGCCGCATTGTCCAGGTAAATGAGATCGGGATGATGCTGGAAAATAGGAAATTCAGCCCTGATGCGCTTTGGATCCCAAATATTCATGCTACTATTTCAAAAGGTGTACGGTCGTTTTTTCCCCCTTGCTGTTCAAGTCTTCCAGGTGGATGAAATCACTTTCGTTTTTGATCAGTATCCAATCTTCGCTGAGCTCTCCCAATTCACTGCTAACATTGCTAGGGAAACTGATACAAAGCTTGTTCTTGCTGTTGTCGCAGTTAGTCGACCAAGTGCCCTTGGTAATTACAGTGGCTTTGGTGGCGATGAAATCTCCATTGCTTTTGAACTCAAAAGTGTAGCCCTTGTACTTGGAGGTTTCATCCTTCTTGTTGGAATCAAAATAGTGGATTTGCCACAGCCCAGCAGCGGGCGGTGTGCCACTACTTGTGTTGTCATCGCTGTTGTCTTCGCAGGAGAAGCTGAATAAACCCAAGAATAAGAATAGAATAGGGACGATTCTCATGTTTTTGCATTTTTGATTACAAGTGCCAATAAAACGACCGTTCGTTGCCATTATCGCTGCTGGATCAATTCCAGCAGCTCATCAGCCGACAAACGAGCGCTCATTTCAGTGCCCGACAGTAGGGAATCCGCGAGGTCCCGTTTGGTATCGTGCAACTTGATGATTTTCTCCTCGATGGTATCCTGTGCTACGATGCGGTATACCGTCACTGGTTTTTCTTGCCCGATACGGTGCGCACGGTCCGTAGCCTGGTCTTCCACTGCGGGGTTCCACCAGGGGTCCATGTGAATAACATAGTCGGCAGCGGTGAGGTTGAGTCCTACTCCACCCGCTTTGAGGCTGATCAGAAATAAATCGCCTTCGCCAGCCTGGAATGCATCAATACGGTTTTGACGGGTTTTGAGTGGTGTAGACCCATCCAAGTATTGATAAGAAATTTTTTGTGCTTTCAAATGCGCCTCCAATAATTCCAAATGCCCTACAAACTGACTGAATACCAGTGCCTTGTGGCCATTTTCTAGCAATTCTTCTACTACTTCGGCAAAAAGGCGCAATTTGGCGCTACTCGTTTTCTTCAAAGCAGCGTCAACCATGCCTGGGTGACATGCAGCACGGCGCATCCGCATGATTTCCGCTAAGATGCGGAGGTGTCTCGCGCCAGAGTTGTCATCCTTGCTTTTGGCCAAGTCCTCTAACGCTTTGCGACGAATAGCCTCGTAAAATGCCCTCTCTTCCTCGCTCAGCTCGACACTAAGCACGATTTCGGTTTTCTCGGGCAAATCCTTCAATACCTCATTTTTGCGGCGGCGCAACATAAAAGGTTGGATCAAGCGGCGCAATTGATCCCGGCGTATATCATCCTGAAAGCGTTCGATGGGGACGGCAAAACGATCGTTGAACCCCTCGCTAGAGCCCAACAAGCCGGGGTTGATGAATTGAAACAGGTTCCAGAGTTCCCCCAAGTGGTTTTCGAGCGGAGTACCAGTGGTGATCAGCTTGAATCCACCTTGGAGTTTCATGGCTGTTTCGGAGCGCTTCGTGCTGCGGTTTTTGATTGCCTGCGCTTCGTCAAGGATGATGGTCGAAAAGACTTTCTTGGTAAAATGGTCGGCTTCGCGGGTCATCAGGTCATAGGTAGTGATTACCACTTCGCCAGGGCCAGCTTTGTCGATCATGCCTGCACGGTCTCCTTCGCCAAAGAGAATAGCCTTCAATTTAGGGGTAAACCGATCAATTTCCTTGACCCAATTTCGACAAACCGAAGCAGGTGCAACTACTAAAGTCGGTCCATCTACCGATCGCTTTTGCACGAGCGCCAAAGCTTGAACGGTTTTGCCCAAGCCCATGTCATCTGCCAAACAGGCACCGACACCCCAGTCGGCCAAGCGACAGAGCCATTGAAAACCTTCATTTTGGTAAGGCCTTAAATCAGCTTTGAAGTTTTTTGGCAAAACATATTTTTTACCAAAAGCCTCTTTCATTTTGGCAATCGACTCACGAAAACGCTGGTCGATTTCTACATTATCTAAAAAAGAACTAAACTCATCAAGCGCAGGTGCTGCCAAGGGGTGCAATTGGAAAGAACCATCTTTTTGCAGCGACATGATGGCGTTGATCTCCTTCAGTTTGCGGCGAAATTCTTCGGTCAGGGCTAAAAACTTACCCGGGCTGAGCTCGATGAACTGGCTTTGCTGTTTTTGCGACAGCTCGATCAGTTGACGCATGTCAATCACCAGATTTTCGTCGACCTGCAACTGGCCATTTACCTCGAACCAGTCTTGCTTAGCGTTGATGCGCAGCGAAAACTGGTTGATGCCCGCTACTTTGGCTATGCGCATTTTCTCCCCTTTGGGCCATTCGAGAATGATGCTGTTCTCTTGCACCAAAGGGTTGAGTTGCATCAGTAGTTCCAGGCAAAGTTCAGCTGAGTCTAGTTGATAGACTCCTTCAACAGGCTTGATTTTTTCCAAAATACTCAGCTGTGATAGCAAAGTATCGAGGTTCTTTTTCTCATCCTTTAAATTGCGTTCAGCCCGAACTTTTTCACCTTCAAGGCTTCCGAAAACGATGGCTTCGCCCTTGCCTGGCTTGCAATATGGGGGCTCAATGACCAAGGGTTTGGAGTAAGTTTCGAGGTGAAAACCGTCTCCAACAGGTAGGAGGTGAACACAAATTCGGGCATCCGCCTGAACCTCACGCGCATTGCCTGCTAGTTCACTGGCACCAGTTTCTACATCGATGTATTGGGTCAGGTTTTCAAGAACAGACTTGAGTTGGCCCTGGCCCTGTTCCGGGATGAACAGCGATTTGCCGTCAATGGCCTTTATCAATTGGGCGATTTCTTCGCTGAATTGAATCAGTTTGTAACGCGTAGGCGATTCCTTTTGAATCAAATAGCCCACTCCTGAAGCCGTGTGTGACAAAGAGACTTCATACCCGCCTTTGCTATTTTTAACCATCAGGCGAGGCTTTTCTTCCAATAACTGCACGGCAACCTCAGGTGATTTCATCAAAAACAACAAGGGGTGTCCCACCAGTTTTGGAAACAACGTGTCGGTGTCCAGGTAATAACTTTGGCTACTCCAGCCGCTGTAGCGATCAGATGCGACAGAGCCAGCTACTGCACGCCGGTCTTGGTCGGTCATGCAAGCGAGCTCATTGTCCATCAGGCGTTGTATACTCACATTGCGGCCACTGGTCCAGCCCTTTTTGCCCATCGTTTGTTCTTTTGGCTGAATACTTGAGTTGTCAAAATTCACCAACCAAATTAAGCGAGTACTGCCTTCTGTAGCATTACTTGTCTTTTTAGACCCACCAATATTGAGCATGGCATTCAAAGCTCCTTGCCAGTTTTCGACTTTGGCAAAAACATCGACCAGTGGAAATTTCACCCCGCTTTGCAGCCGTTTATTTTGCCAATCGTCGTTACCAGGCTCCAAACGGGCCAGGATGGCGTACATTTCTCCGGCCAGGTACTTGAAGCCATTTTTCTCAATTTTACTAGCAAAACTGATCAACTTGATGGGTTCAATCAGGGTTTCGTCTATCCAGAAAAGGCTAAGGTAGAAAAAGGCTTCGTTCAAATGGTTGGGAGTTACGCCATTTCGCATTGTAGCTTTTGCTTCCTGCCTTTGGTTCATTTGCGCCATGATGACCTGGTCGAAATAGGCGTAAGTGTGAACCAGGTTGTCAGCTTGTTTGATCTGGCGCTTGATTTGGTCCCTCAATTTCGGGTATTGCCCCACTTCCCCTTCTGCCAATTGTGAGATCAGGTGCAAAACAGCTGCAAATCCGGGTAAAAGCAACTTGGGATTGCGAGCCTGAGATCGGAGGGTTTTCAAAGCCAGTTCAAAACTTTCCTTGGCTGCCCTTGGGTTGTTTTGCTGCAATTGGTTCCATCCGTTGAAGAAAGCGAGGTTAATAGGCCCCATTTTTTCAGGTGATGGCCCCGGCTTATTGGCCAAGCCAGCCAAGATGCCCAGGGTTCGTGTGAGCATTTCCTGCTCATCATGGGCCAAAAAAACATCCGTATCCTTGCAAAGGTTTTCGCAGTAATCATTCCAAGGTTGCAATAAAACCAGTTGGGTATTGATGAAAGTCCTAAGCAAAAAGATGCGAATGGGCCCTGGAATTTCCATTAAGGCAGCTTTGTCGTAATTTTTAGGTAAAAAAGGATCAAAAGGGTTTTTTGTGGCCTGTGATTCGGCGAATTGGATGAATTTTTGAATAAAAACGGGGGTTTCATTGTTGTAGAAAGCGATGCGTGCGTCTCTTCCGGCTCGAATGGCCCGGTCTTTTTCACCCAACCACCATTCGGATTCCGCAAAACGGCGTACAGAGACCGAAATAGCAGCCAAATCGGGGTCTTTGCGGAAAGTGTTTTGAGCTAAAATATCTGAAAAGTCTTGCCTCAGGTGAATTCTGCCTTTTGAATCTTTTTCTAAAAAACCATCTTTTCGCAGAGTCTCTAAAATTGGGGATTGGGTTCGAGGCGGTACGCTGGGCACGCTGGGTTTAAAGGTGACATCCGCGTAGATGTTGAACAACTTGTTCGCCATCAAAGGCTCGTAGTTCAGCGCCAGGATTTTGACAATTCGCTGCAATTCGAGCGGATATTGCAGGTATTTTTTGTACAACTGGTCAATATCCTTGTTCTCGCTAATAATCTCTGTTGGAAAGTGCTGTCCCAAGGCCAGCTCTTCGCGAATTTCAAAAAATACTGCTACCTGGTGTTTACAAATATCGCCAGCATCGTAAGGGCAATCGCATTCTGAGTACTGGATCATTTGTCCGTCCATTTCTACTTCCACATCGTAGGTAACGTGCTTGCCGTTCTCAACTTTGGCCTTCCAGCCGCCGCTTTTTTTGGGTTTTAACTTGACAACTGCACCAGTATCATGCAATGCTTTGCCACGTTCTAAAATAGTGGGGTGAATGAAACGTTCGAATTGATCTATCGAAAAATTGCTCATGTTCTGTGATTAGTCAGTAGAAATGGCCTGAATAAGTCCGAATGAAGGGGGTTCTTGCCTCGCTCGGGCTCAAAGCGCGCAATGTACAAATTTTTTGCTTCATTTTTAAGCAGAGGAAAGGAAAATTTACAAAAGGAAGTTTATTGGTCTTGGTACTCACATTTCGCGTAATTCAAACCACTCTTTCGCTTTTTCACGAATAATGGGTCCATGTCTTTCTACCAATTCCCCGAAATTTGCTGGGCTCAAATCGGCGATCTCATCTACCTGGAGCCAAGCATGTACGTGGCCAATTTCGAGAATAGCTTTTTCGGTAGCAGGCGTTTTAGGACCGTTGAATATGACCCCGGCAATGGAGATCTGCCGATTGCGCAAGGCTTCGATGCTAAGCAAAGTATGGTTGATGCTGCCCAAATAATGCCGGGATACCAGGACCACAGGCACTTGTAGGTGCTGAATCAATTCGATCAAAGTGTGTTTATCGTTTAGGGGCACGTGCAAACCTCCAGCGCCTTCAATCAGCAGGTATTCGTTTTTGGTAGCTGGAATCACAAAATCGCTGATGCTGATTTGAACGCCGTCCAAGGCTGCAGCGGCGTGGGGCGACAAGGGCGCATTGAGCCGATGACGCTCCGGGTGTACTTTTCCCAAAAAGTTACCAGCAAAGCGGGCTACTTTCATCGAATCGGTTTCGTGCAAATCACCGGATTGCACAGGTTTCCAATAATCGGCTTTCAAAGCAGCTGCCAACAAAGCAGAAATCACGGTTTTGCCGACTTCCGTGCCGATACCAGTGACAAAAATTACTTTAGTTTTAGACATATTTCTCCAGGCAATTGATCAATGAATCGATTTCCTCATGGCTGTTGTAAGCGTGCAAACAAATGCGCAAACGCTCCTGCCCTTTGGGGACGGTGGGGTGTAAAATTGGCCACACCCCAATGCCCTCAACGCTTAAAGCCTTGGAGAGTTCTCGAACTGCCGAATTTCCTGGCCAAAGCAAGCTTTGAATGGCGCTGCGGCTGGGGATGAAATGTGGAGCAAGCTTATAGCCAAGTTTTTCCCTAAAGTGTCGGATGTTTTCTTGCAAGGCGGCAATCTTGTTTTCCTGGAGCATGATTTGATAAGCGGCCAATAGTGTTGTGGCCACATGCGCAGGTGCTGCGGTGGTGTAAATCAGGGGCTTGCTGAAATTGATGAGGTAATCCCGCAAATACTTTGGTCCCAAAACCGCCGCGCCATGTCCGCCCAAGGCCTTGCCAAAAGTGGGGATGCGCGCCCAGATGCGCTCTTGGAGGCCCAATTCCTGCACCAAGCCCTCCCCTTTTGGCCCCAAAACGCCGAGTGCATGGGCCTCGTCGATGACCAGGGCTGCTCCATATTTCTCAGCCAATTCGACCATTTTAAGCAGAGGAGCTTCGTCGCCATCCATCGAAAAAACGCTCTCGCTGATGATGAAAGCCTGGCCTTGGGCACGCCGCAAACGTTGATTCAAGTGCTCCAAATCGTTGTGGCGAAAAGAAAAGTGGGCCGCATTTGACAAAGCCAAACCCTCACGCAGCGAAGCATGGATCAACTCGTCATACAATATGGTATCGTGGCGAGTAGCCATGCAAGAAATCAAGCCTTGGTTGGCTGCATATCCAGAGTTGAAAAACAAGGCACTTTCTACCTCATGGAACTCGGCCAAAAACTGTTCAAATTGCTCCGTCGCAGCCCGGTGGCCGCTGATCAGGCGAGAAGCCCCTGCCCCAAATTCTCCGCCGGTGCGAATTGCATAGATGCTGGCCTCCAGGACCCTTGGGTTTTTGGACAAGCCCAGGTAATCGTTGCTGTAAAAATCAATCAAATCAGGGTTGGGCAAACGCAAAACCCGCAAGGAATCGTTTTCAGCTCTTTCCGCCAAGGCTTTTTGCATTCTTGCCAACAATTCGTACATCCTTGCTTTTTTTGGGCAAAGATAGCCTAGTAAAAATTTAGGAGAAGTTTCTGTAGCTGAAAACTTATGTTATTTTGATTTATGCTTGATGGCAACTTTTCTCCTGATCCTGCTGAACGAAGTAGGGGTTACACCAATGAAAGAGGCCAGGTATTTTTGTGGAATCTTGGCCAAATAAGTAGGCGTTTGCAACAAATCCAGGTAGCGGTTTTCGGCTGAATCAGTTTGTAAGGCGGTAAATTTTTTCAGGAGGTTGAGGATGACGTCTTCCCAAAAATTGCGCATCATTTCCTGCATTTTGGACTGGGTTTGGTAAAGCTTATTCAACTGGGTTTTGGACAGGAAATAAATTTCGCTGTCTTCAATCGCTTGGAGAAAATAGTTGGTAGGCGCCTCACTGATGAAGCTGTAAATTTCGATTGCGGAGGAATAAGGGAAGGCAAACCAAACCGATGTTTCAACCTCGTCTTTGGTGAAAAACAAGCGCAAACAGCCTTTTTCTACAAAAATCAGGTCTTTGCAGGTCTCTCCTTCTTTCAGTAAAAATGTATTCTTTTTGGCCTTTTTGAGGCCGAATTGACAGGCAATGGCCTCCAATTCGGGCTCGGATAGCTTGGCATAAGTGCTTAGGAAGGATTTTAGGTGGGTGGTCATGGGATAAGGATTATATTACTATTCGAGAAGATTATTCTTAATGTACTGAATACAATTTTGCTTTTCAGGATTATTTGTTTGGGCAAGTTTGACCATGGTAAATAGCTTCTCGTAATATTCTTTGAATCTATTCCAGAACCAATCAGGATTTAACTTAATAAATGCAAGCTCATCATTTATTTCAATGTTAACCGTGTCCTCATATGATAGAAAAACTCCTTTCCCTTGGTAGCCATGCATCATTGTATTTCGAAAAAATTTGTAGGTGATTTTAGCAAAACTATCCAAGTTGCTTAACTCCTTTTCTAGCCATATTTCTTTGAGTTTTTGTTTGAATTTTCCATTTGGCTTGTGGCTAAACTTCTGATGCATTTGTTTTAAAGTCTCAACAAATCGAAATGATTGATCGCCTTCTTTTCTTTTAACAAATATCTCTCCTAATGTTTCGATTCCAACACAAGTCATAATTGTTAAGGGGAAAGGTGATTTAGCGTCTTGGAGTGGTTGAACTTGGTTCACAAAGAAGACCTTTAACCTCAAATTTAGCAGCTCAATCAACTCATTATCGTCAGTTACGGTTCGTACAAAACCATAATCGATTGGATTTCCGCTTGAGTCAATACCAAAAATAACGTAGTCGGGTATTTTGCTCATAAACACAACATGTTTTTGGAGTTTTTGTCAAGCCTCTTATTGGGTTCCGAGTGGTGATTAAAATGAGTCTTGTGATCAGCAGGCATCATAATCCCAAACCTCTTTCTGGAAACTAAGCTTCAAGGACCTAAGTCAGGTCTAGTCACTCCAAGCTTTTTTCAACTTGAAACCCAATTTGAACCTTTGTAAAAACTCGTATTCACTCCCTAACTCCCATTACCTCATTCCCTTGCACCACCAACTTCACCTGATCGATCATTTTCTTTTCCGCGCTGTACATGAAAATGACCATTGAGCCATAGCCGCTCACAAAAGTACGGGGCTCGGCTTGGGGGCTGAGTTGGGTTTTGTCGTAACCATTGGCTTGGCCGAAGAGCTTGCCATCTTCGTAAGTCACAGTATAGGTGTCGATCATGCCATTGGCCGCGAGTTTGTAAACCCCGGTGTAGGCTTTCCAGGTGCTGTCAACAGGCATGGTTTCAGCTTGGGCGAGGCTTGAGACGCCCAGAAACAAGGCAAAAAACAGGATAAAGCGCATCTTTTGTAGGTTTGAAAAATGGGGAAATGAAACAAATTTTCACCTCCCCATTTGATTATTTGCCATGTGAAATGGGCTTAGAGTCAACGTCGTGCTGGAAATCCGTGAATACCCGTTTTATCCGTTTCATCTGTGTTCCCAACCCTAGGCCGCGCAGCGGACTGAATCTTCGAATTTAGTGGCTAAATCAATTCAATTTGGCCAATTCAGACTCCAAATTTTTCATTTTGGTCTCGCCATCGGCCAATTTTTTCCTTTCCATCGCAACAACATCAGCAGGGGCATTGTTAACAAAGCGCTCGTTGGAGAGCTTGCCCATCACCGATTTGGTGAAGCCCTGGTAGTATTCCAATTCCTTTTGCAAGCGCTTGCGCTCCTCTTCCACGTCGATTTGTTGCTCTAATTCCACGTAGAATTTGTCATTGCCCGCCAGGAAGGCTACGCCGTTGTTGACCTCTTCGTTGGTAATGGTCAAAGACTCCAACACGCCCATTTTCACCAACATGTGTTTGATGCCAGGTGCTGACAACAAAGCTTGTACCGCATTTGAGTCCTGCGCAAAAACCACGAGCGGGTCTTTTTGCTTCAAGCCGTTGTTGTTGCGCACATCGCGGATGCCGGAAACCACAGCCTTAGCCAACTCTACCCGCTGCAAGAAACTGGCGTCAAAAGCTTGCGCTTGGGGGTACTTGCTGATTGCACAGGCCTGTCCATCTTGGCGCTCGACCAATTGGTGCCAAATTTCCTCAGTCACGAAAGGCATGAAGGGGTGCAACATCACCATCATGCGCTCAAAAAGTGAAATACTGGCTTGCAAAGTGCCGTTCTCGATCGGTTCGCCGTAGGCAGGCTTGATCATTTCCAGGTACCAGGAGCAGAAGTCGTCCCAGATAAACTTGTACAAGGTGATCAGGGCCTCAGACAAGCGGAATTCTTTGAATAAAACCCCTACTTGTTGCAAAGTCTCATTCAGGCGATTTTCCATCCATTCGATGGCCAATTGGCTTACCGCATCGGGTTCGCCAGGCTTTACTTCCCAACCTTTGACCAAGCGCAGGGCGTTCCAGAGTTTGTTGCAAAAATTGCGGCCTTGCTCGCACAACTTGCTTTCGTTGATGATTTGCTTGGTTTCCTTGTCGAAGGGCGCGTCGAAAATAATGTCGTTGCCCGCAGCGGCACTCGACAACATGCCAAAACGCACGCCATCCGCACCATAAACGTCGATTAACTCCAGCGCTTCTGGCGAGTTGCCAAGTGATTTGCTCATCTTCCGGCGCTGGTTGTCGCGCACCATGCCCGTGAAATAGACATCTTTGAAAGGCATAGCACCTTTGCTTTTTACCACTTCGGGCATCAGCTCAGGGCCCCACTCGTAGCCCGACATGATCATGCGCGCTACCCAAAAGAACATGATGTCCCAGCCCGTTACCAGGGTGCTGGTTGGGTAGTAATAAGCCAGTTCTTCCTGGTTTTCAAAGCCATCGAACACAGAGATAGGCCACAACCAAGAGCTGAACCAGGTATCCACCACGTCTTCATCCTGCCTCAGATCGGCCAGGGTCAGGCTGCTGTTGCCAGTGGCTTTTTGGGCTTGCGCCAGGGCCTCTGCGGCGGTGTCGGCTACAAAAATCTGGGTTTCATCGCCAAATTTCTCACTTTGTAAGTACCAGGCGGGTACACGTTGGCCCCACCACAATTGGCGCGAGATGCACCAGTCACGTACATTGTCTTCGTTCAACCAAGAGTGGTACATGTTGAAAAAATTCTCCGGGTGGAATTTCACTTCGCCACTGCGCACGGCTTCAAGGGCCGAGGCGGAGAATTTTTTCATGTCCACAAACCACTGCAAAGTCAAACGGGGTTCCACTACCGCGTTGGTGCGCTCCGAATGGCCGATCTTGGTGCGGTAGTCTTCTATTTTGACCAAATTCCCGGCTTCTTCCAGCATTTTGCGGATTTTCTTGCGGGCGGCAAACCGATCCTCACCTACCAAAATCTGCGCTTGTGCGTTCAAGGTCCCATCGTCGTTGAGGATGTCGATGACGGGCAATTGATGCCTTTGGCCTACTTCGTAGTCGTTTTGGTCGTGGGCCGGGGTGATTTTCAGGGCTGCGGTGCCGAATTCACGGTCCACATAGCTGTCGGCAATGATCGGAATGGCGCGGTCGATCAGCGGAATCAACACTTTTTTACCTATCCAAGCCGTGTAGCGTTCGTCGTCAGGGTGTACGGCAATGGCTACGTCGGCCATGATGGTCTCTGGGCGCTGGGTAGCGATCACGATGCCCTGGCTGGGGTCGCCCTCCAGGTTATAGCAGATGTGGAAAAGCTGGGAATTGCTTTCCTGGTAAATGACTTCTTCGTTGGAAAGTACCGTTTTGGCTTCGGGGTCCCAGTTGGTCATGCGCAGGCCCCGGTAAATGCGGCCTTTTTGGTACAAATCCACAAATACCCGGATCACCGCAGCCGAGAGCTTTGGCTCCATCGTGAAGCGAGTGCGCTCCCAATCGCAGGAAGCCCCCAGGCGCTTGAGTTGGTCTAGGATGATGCCACCGTATTTGTCTTTCCAGTCAAAAGCGTGCTGCAAAAACGCCTCCCGGCTGATGTCAACCTTGCGGATGCCTTTTTCACGCAACAATTTCACCACTTTGGCTTCCGTTGCGATTGAAGCATGGTCGGTACCAGGCACCCAACAGGCGTTTTTGCCCTCCAGGCGGGCCTTGCGGATCAGGATGTCCTGGATGGTGTTGTTGAGCATGTGCCCCATGTGCAGCACCCCCGTCACGTTGGGTGGCGGGATGACGATGCTGTATGGCTCACGTTCATCCGGCACGGAATGAAAAAGGCGGTGGCCATTCCAATATTCAGTCCATTTGGACTCTACTTCTTGTGGTGTATAGCGCGTTGAAAGCATGTGGTGTATTTGTTTGGGACTGTAGTGATGTGAGGGGTTGCTTGCTTTTCAACCCTTCAACATTTCAACTCTTCAACTAAATTTCAATTTGCACCTGATTTCTCAACAAGTCATCCAGGGTCTGGCGTTCCCGAATCAAGTGATCTTTTCCTTGGTAAATCAAAACTTCAGCGGGCAACAAGCGAGAGTTGTAATTGTTGGCCATCGAGAAACAATAGGCTCCGGCGTTGTGAAAACACAGAATGTCGCCCTCATGTACTTCGCTGAGCGCACGATTGGTGGCAAATGTATCGGTTTCGCAAATGTAGCCTACTATGTTATAGTGTTGCATTTTGCCTTGGGGATTCGACAAATTGCTGATTTTATGGTAAGAGCCATAGAACATGGGGCGGATCAAGTGGTTGAAACCCGAATCCACGCAAGCAAATACGGTGGACGTGGTCTGTTTGACGGCATTTACCCTCACCAAAAAACTGCCTGCTTCGCTGACCAAAAACTTACCTGGTTCAAAAACCAAGGTCAACTCGCGCCCATAAGCCTTGCAAAAAGCCTTGAAGCGGGTGCTGATTTTCTCGCCCAGCTCTTCGATGTCAGTTTCTACGTCGTTGGGCTTGTAGGGCACTTTAAAGCCAGATCCCAAGTTGACAAAACTCAGATCAGGATAGTCCTTTGCGGCATTGAGCAGCAATTCGGTACCCGCCATGAAAGCTTCCGACTGCAGGATGTCTGACCCTGTGTGCATGTGGATGCCCTCCATTTTCAGCCCGGTATTGTCCATGATTCTTTTGACCAGGGGCAATTGATGCACCGAAATGCCAAATTTGGAATCAACGTGCCCTACCGAAGTCTGCAAATTCCCCCCCGCCATGATGTGCGGATTGACGCGGATGCAAACAGGAATATGGGGGAATTTCAAACCAAACTGCTCCAACATGGGCAGGTTGTCCACATTGATGCGAACCCCCAGGTTGACGGCAGCTTCCATTTCGGCCATGCTCACGCCACTGGGGGTAAACATGATTTCCTGGGGTGCAAAACCCGCCATCAGCCCCATCTGCACCTCCTGGACGGATACGGTATCGAGTCCACTGCCCAGTTTTTTCATCAGCCGCAGCACTGATACATTGGTCAAAGCTTTGCAGGCAAAGTTCAGCCTTAGGCTTTTGACTTTGAAGGCACTGTGCAGGCGTTTGTACTGCCTTTCAATCACGGCAGCGTCGTACACGTATAATGGTGCACCATATTTTTGAACCAGTTCTAAAGGGTCGATACCATTGGATAGCTGCATACGACCATGTTCGATAGTCATGTGATGATGTGTTTGAGTTCGGGTCAGGGCGGGTAAGCAGGAAACTCCATTTGCTTACGGACTTGCAAAGATAGGCAAAAAGCCGAAAATTGAACAACTTAAAACAAATCCAAGCCAAGGTGAAATAAAAGCCTAAGTCCTTCAAAAGGAAAAAACAATCCGTCCATTTTTCTGTTCAAATGCATACTTTTGTCCTGTTTTTCGGAGAGAAGGGGGCTGGAAAACCGATTTTCAGCGAACAAATCCCGCAACTCATCTAATAAATCAGACATGACCGTTAATACCGACTTAATTTCACGGCTGGAACATTTGGCAAGACTGGAGCTCTCCGAACAAGAGCGCCTCAGCTTGCAAAGCGATCTTACCAACATCCTGGACATGGTTGAAAAACTCCAGGAACTGGACACCACCCAAGTCGAACCGCTGGTTTACATGAACGAAGCAGTAAACGTATGGCGGGAAGACGAAGTGAAACACCAGGTTGAACGAGAAGCAGCTTTAAAAAATGCACCAGATCAAGACGGAACTTTCTTCAAAGTCCCCAAAGTGATTGACTTATAACCATAGTAAAATATCATGGCAGTACCCATTATTTCAGTACGTGATTTGCGCAAGACTTACATCATGGGCGACAACCAGGTGAACGCGCTCAAAAGTGTAAGCCTTGACATCAATAAAAACGAATACGTTGCACTGATGGGACCTTCGGGTTCTGGCAAGTCTACGTTCATGAACATCCTGGGCTGCCTGGATTCACCTTCTGAGGGCGAGTTCATCCTCAATGAGCAGAGTGTGGGCAAAATGAGCGACGCCGAATTGGCCGAGGTGCGCAACAAGGAAATTGGCTTCGTTTTTCAAACCTTTAACCTACTGCCCCGCCTTTCAGCGCTGGAAAACGTGGCTTTGCCCTTGGTCTATGCGGGCATCAGCAAATCGAAGCGCCTTGAAAAAGCCGAAGAAATCCTCAAAGCCGTAGGGCTTGGCGACCGCGTGGACCACAAACCCAATGAGTTGTCGGGTGGACAGCGCCAGCGCGTGGCCATCGCCAGGGCTTTGGTCAACGACCCTTCAATCATCCTGGCCGACGAACCTACAGGGAACCTCGACACCACCACTTCTTACGAAATCATGGCCTTGTTTGAAGAAATCCACAAGGCAGGCAATACCATCATCCTGGTTACCCACGAACCCGATATTGCCAACCATGCCCACCGCATCGTGCGCATGCGCGACGGCTTGATCGAGCGTGATTACTTCAATGAAAATATTGTAACGATTGATCGCAGCAAGGTGCCTGCTGCACATTGAGGGCTATAAACAAACCTAGTGGTCCAAATTGTAAATCTGCCCCAAGTTCCAGGGGCTCTTTGTCTCCGTAGCTGCATTGTTCGTCGGTCAAATAGTCCACTATTTTCCCTCCTCTCGCCTTGCTACAAAGCCAAATAGCCTGCCTGCAACCTAGGGGGTATTTGTAATTCGTACCACTAGGAACAAAACACAAAGGCCGTGCTTCGTTAGCGCGGCCTTTGTGTTTTGTATTTGCTTGTAAGGATCAAGGGCATCTTGTCCTTGACTTGTCCTAAAATAGCTTCACAAAAAAGCAAATCAATCTCACGCCCTCCCATACCGCCACCGTCTCCACTTCCCATACCCAAAAGCGAACAAGAGCAACAGCAAAACAGGCAAACCAAGGTTCAACAATTGCCATTGGCCTTTTTCAGATTGGGCTTTGGCGGTATCCAAGAGGCGCAATTGCACGTTTTTGCCCCTGGCCGCAATGATGCCGTTTTGGTCCAACAGGAATTCTACGGCGTTGAGCAGCAGGGTGCGATTGGCGTAAAAACGGTTTTCGACCTGGCTGTAGCCCAACGGCACTACCTGGTCGCGGCTGCGCAAGTACTTGTTGTGGCCCACGTCGCCGTCCGCAATTACGATCTGGCGGGTGCGGGGGCTGCGCGATTTGTATTGCAAGCCCAGTTTTTGCATACCCTGGGCCATGTTTTCACTCAAGCGGTTTTCGTACATTGAGCTGAACTCGCCTTCCAGCGCCACGCCCAGGGGCAGGATGCCTTTGTCAAACTTCTTTTCGTCGATGTAGCGCAAAAACTCCAGGCCCATGCGCACGGGCAGGTATTGCACCCGGGTACGGGGCGAAGTGTGCAAGATGACGGTTTTCTGTACCGGAGTTTTGGTACGAATGGTGTCGATGCTGCTGGCAAATTGCAAACTCACTGGCCCCACTGCCTTGGACACTGGATGCGCCGGACTGGCCAAGCCCAAAATATGGTAAGGAAAAGGAATGGGCTGTTGCTGTTGCTGCGAGCCCTGCTGCCCGGTAGCCACAAAAATGGGCGTACACTGCAAGTCCAGCACCAGGTTGGGTTGGAGCCTTACGCCGTAGCGAAACAGGAGGTCTTCCAGGTTGAGTTCGTAAGGCGGGGGCAGGTATTCCGGGCTGCGGCGCAAGCTGTCCAGGTCCATGCGCACCATGTCGAGCATCCAGAGCACTTTACCGCCATTCATGATGTATTGGTCGATTTTAAACTTGTCTTGCTCCGAAAAAGGACGCAAGGGCTTGGCAATCACCAGTGCCGAAATTTGGGAGTCGATGTTCAATACGCTGTCGAGCACCAGGCGGCCAGTGTTGTAGGAGCTGCGCAGAGCGCGTTCAAAGTCGGCGATTTCCTGCACTGGTAACTCTCCGTGGCCATCAATGAAGACGATATTGGGCTTGCTGGGTTCCTGGAGTTTTTGGATGGCGTTGGCCAGTTTGTATTCCAGCAGCGATACCGCATTGTTCAGAGCTACCTCGTCCGATTCACCGGGAATTTGGTTTTCCATCAAATTCACGGGCATGCTGCGGCCCTTGTAATTGACTACTGCAAAGGGGTAAATGGTCTTGTCCTCGCGGTTGCCTTTTTTCACCACCGTGAAAGTCATGGGGAAAATCTGCTCTTTGCGTAGGTTTTCCATGCGCGCATTGACCTCCTGGGTGGAACCCTGGCTGGGGTTTTCAAAGTCGTAGTCGATATAAGTAGAACGCGCCCGAAAATCATCGAGCATATCCTGGGTAGCGCTGCGCAGGCGCTTGAGCGGTGCAGGCAGTTCGCCATCGAGCAGGATTTTGACATAGACCACCTCGTCGAGCTCAGTCAGCAGCTTTTTCGTGCCCGCAGTGAGGGTAAAACGCTTGTCCTCGCTCAGGTCGAAGGCTCCATACAAAGAGCGATCTCCCAGGCGGGCATTGGCCAAAATATTGAGAAAAACCACGATCCCGGCAAACAAGGCCAGTTGGATCAGCGATTGGGCTTTTTTTGTACGTTGCATGATTGAATCTTTTGGGCGGATTACCATTTGCGACGTTCGAGCGACACCAGGGTCATCATCAAAAACAAGGCGGTCACACTCCCGAAATAAACCATGTCGCGGCTGTCAATCAAGCCCCGGCTGATCGAGTTGTAGTGGTAGTCAATGCCGAGTTTTTGGATCAAATCATCCCAGCGTCCCACAAAAACGGGCAGGCGGCTAAAGTAGAAAAAACCGTAGTACAGCAAAAAACACAGAAAAGTAGCCAGCAAAAAAGCCAGAATTTGATTGCTGCTCAAAGAAGAAGCAAAAATACCTACCGCCGTAAAAATACCCGCCAGCAAGAACAAGCCCAGGTAAGACCCAATGATCGCTCCCGCATCGAGGTTGCCCTTGGGCGAGCCCAATTGATAAGCCGTGTACCAATACAATAAGGTAGGAATCAGTGAAAACAAAACCAAAGTTAAGGCCGCCAGGTACTTGCCCAGGATGATGTCCATTTCGCGCAGGGGCTTGGTGGCCAAAAACTCGATGGTCCCATTTTGCTGTTCTTCGGCGAACATGCGCATGGTCACCGCTGGGATAAGAAACAGGAACACCAATGGAGCCGTATCAAAAAGCGGGGCCAGGGTGGCATAATTGTACTCCAGGATGCTCGAATCGGGAAAAAAGAAGACAAAAAGGCCCAAAATGACCAAGAAAACCCCAATGGCGATGTAGCCAATGGGTGAGCTAAAAAAAGCGTTTATTTCTTTGCGAAAAATCGTCAACATACTTGATTGGGTGCCATTAAAGTTGCAAAAAATAGGGTTTGCGTTCGTTGTAGGTGATGACCATGCGGGGCAGCAGTTCTTTGGCGCGCTCGTGGGGCAGGCTTTGTACTGCTTTGCTCAATTCGGGCAGGTCATGGGTCCAATTCACCACGGTATTTTGGTCAAAAACGCCAATTTCTCCCGTCCTCAGGCGCAACATGCGCTCACGCAGCACAGTTTTGAAGCGTTTTTCGGTTGATTTGCGAAAAGGTAAACCGCTGAGAGGGTTGTAAGCTTTGAATTCGACGTCGTGGCCTTCTTCCGTTTCATAGTTGAACAAGCAAATATTGCCCACAATCTGCAATTCGGTAAAGATGGCCATGCGGCGACTCACACTGTCCGGGTGGATACGAATATAGGGCCTTCCACGCCAGCAAAGTCCCCAGATATGATCCATTCTTATGGTATCACCGTTTTTGTGGCGAATCCAAGCTACTTGCACCAATTTTTTCTCTTCACTGACCACTGCCGAAAACTCGACTGCAATCATTGCCGTGCTGGGCTGGTCTCGTTGAAATTCCCTCAGGTTGTAGTAAATACCATCTTTGAAGGCGTACTTGTTGTCCACGTGTTTTTGAGCCCAGACCCCAAATGGCAGTAAGGCCAAAATCAATAAAAGTTGAGGACTCTTTTTCATCCCTGATTGGTCAATTTTTGAAAAACGTCTTCCACACTAATGGTCTCTTTGTGCATTTCGAGCAAAGTGAGGCCCTGCGCTACGGCAAACTGAAACACTTCAGGCCTCACATCGGCTTTGGTGTCGGCGCTGAGTTGCCAGCGTTGTTGGCCAAGTGAACGCACACTTTTTACTCCTTTGATATTTTGCAGCAAAGCGGCTTGGGTGCCTTGGGCAAATTCCACGGTCACTTGTGATTCGCCTGCGATCCGGGCGCTGAGTTGGTCAATGGGATCATCAGCCACAATTTTCCCCCGATTGATGATCAAAACCCGGTTGCAAATGGCTTGTACCTCTTGCATGATGTGGGTAGAAAAAATCAAAGTTTTCTCGGCCCCCAGTTTTTTGATTAGGTTGCGAATTTCGGCCAATTGGTTAGGGTCCAGGCCCGTGGTGGGTTCGTCGAGGATCAGCACTTCTGGATCGTGCAGCATGGCCTGGGCCAGGCCCACCCTTTGACGGTAACCTTTGGACAAGGCGGCGATGGGCTTGTGCTGCTCGCGTTCCAGGCCCGTCATGTCGATCATTTCGGCCACCCGTTGGCGGGCGCGGGGTGTTTTGTGCAGGCTAGCTACAAACTCCAGGTATTCCCGCACGTACATTTCTTTGTACAGGGGATTGTGTTCAGGCAAGTAGCCAATGCGTTTGCGTACTTCCAGTGGCTCTTTTTCAACATCAAAACCACACACCTTGGCATTGCCCGCCGTTTGGGGGATGTAGCCCGTGATGATTTTCATGGTGGTGGTTTTCCCGGCACCGTTGGGACCGAGAAAACCGAGGATTTCGCCCTTTTTGGCCGAAAAACTCAATTCGTGAATCGCATTTTGTGCGCCGTATGTTTTGGTAAGTTGGGCTACTTCGACCGACATAGATAGACTCTGTTACGATGGATAGACTGCGAACGGATTGTATTTTTTACCTCGCTGCGCGAGGATTGGGTTGGAACACGGATGAAACGGATGAAACGGATTTTCACGGATTTCCAATATGACGTTGACTAAGCGTGACTCATGTCTTTTATATCAAGTACCATCTTGTTCACAAACCGCAAAGCTAACGGCAATTTCCACGCGAAATGGATAAAAAGAGGGGGAATTTTTGAAAATTGCGGGCAAAATGACTCATCATGCGCCAAAATCAAACCCAAATTGCCTGTGTCGAAGTTTTTCCCCTGAACATTGCCCTCAAATATCCCTTTGTGATTTCCAGGGAAACGATCACCCACGCGGAGAACGTTTTGGTACGCATCACCGCCGCCAACGGGCAAATTGGGTACGGCGAATGCAGCCCTTACCGCAGCATCGCAGGCGAAAGCCAAGCGACTTGCCTGGCCGTAGCTCCTCTGCTCGCGCAAGCCTTGATGGGTAAAAATCCACTGGAGGTTGACGCAGCCGTTCAAGCAATGGACCGGGCGATTGTGGGGCAGCGCTGCATCAAAAGCGCCTTTGACTTGGCCTTGTTCGACCTGGTCAGCCGGATTTTGGGCCTGCCATTGTACCAATATTTGGGTGGCGACAACAAAAAAGCCTTGCGTACCGACATGACCGTTGGCATCAGCACGCCTGAGAAAATGGCGGCGCAAGCCCTGGCTTTTAAAAACGAGGGCTTTTATGCCATCAAAATTAAACTGGGCACCAATGTGGCCGATGATTTAGCACGGGTAAAGGCCATTCGCAGCGCTGTAGGGCCAGACATCCCCTTGCGCGTAGACGCCAACCAAGGATGGAGTCTCAACGTAGCCGCGCAAACATTGAAAGCTATTGCTGCGTACGACATTGAATACTGCGAAGAGCCGATTTCCAAAAACGCTTACACCGATCTGCCGCATTTAAGGGCACAAAGCCCCATCCCGATCATGGCCGACGAATCGGTATTTGACCATTTCGACGCCCTGCGCCTGATCAAATTGGGCGCTTGTGATTTTCTCAATATCAAGTTGTCAAAAGCAGGCGGGATCCACCATGCTCGCAAAATCGCTCACTTGGCTGAAGCCGCAGGCATGCGCTGTCAAATTGGGTGCTTTTCCGAAAGCCGGGTAGGCATCAGTGCTTTTGCCCATTTTGCCCTGGCATTTCCCAGTGTGCAGCGTTTTGACCTTGACAGCCCCTATATGCTAGCCGATGACCCAGTTAAAGGTGGCGTTGTCTTGCTGGTGGATGGGCTGGTAAAAGTAGACGATGTTGCTGGAATCGGAGTGTTTTTTGAAGAAGAATACCTGGATTCAATCGCGGGTAGCCTGGTCTTTGATGCTCACCTTTGATGTTTTTTTGTCCGCATCACAACGTTCAAGGTGCTCAAAATGTAATCTGGGAAACATTTCAAAGGGGTAATTAACCGGAAATTTGTGCCATCAATTAATCAAACACCAAACCTTTATGTCAAAAATCCAAATTTCTCGTATCGCAGCTTGGATCACTGCCATTATCTTTCTGCAAACCCTGTATTTTAAGTTTACCGCCCATCCTGACAGCGTTTACATCTTCAGTAAACTAGGGATGGAGCCTTGGGGCCGCATCGGAGTAGGCGTTGCAGAGTTGATCACCGCCATTTTATTGCTCATTCCTCGTACTACTGGCATTGGGGCACTATTGGGTTTGGGCACCATCAGTGGTGCAATTTTCTTTCACCTCTTTATTTTGGGGATAGAGGTGAATGGGGATCATGGCAAAGTGTTTTATTTGGCTTTGATCGTATTCTTTGCTTGTATACTGATCCTTTGGAAAGAGCGTAAAAGCTTGCCAATTGTGGGTGCAATGCTGCCTTAATCGACCATTTACTCAAAACAATAGCACTTTTAGTAAGCAATCCATACCTTTCGTCGAACGATGTGCAACAAATTGAATCTTATTGACGTATATTTGTGCATGTTGTTCGACACACAAAGCCAGTATGTGTTTATCCAGGTAAGGTTTTTTTTTGCCCACTTCGAAAACCCATCAACGTGATGAAAAAGTGCTTGCTCTTGGTGTTATTGATGTTTGCCCTTACCCACATCAATGCCCAAAATCCTACCAACAAACGTGAAGTTTTTCAACAAACTTTGACGGAAGCAAACAACCTCTTGGATCAAGGTCAATTTTCTGAAGCATTATCAAAGAGCGAAGAAGCCTTGGCGCAAGCCGAAGGATTGTACGACTTTCGCTACCAGGCGCTCGCTCAATTCATCCGTGGCAAAGCCTATTATGGCATGGGTGGAAAAAAGCGCCATGATGCCGCTAACGCCTTTGAAAAGAGTTTGCAGTTTGCCTCCATGAAAAACTATGCTGATTTACAAAAACAAAACCTGGAGTTACTGATTGCCATTGCCCAAGAAAAAGGCCGGGAAAAGGAGGCTTTGCGCTACGAAAAACAACTTCATGTTTTGCTCAAACCAGAAACTACGACCTTGCCAAGTGCGCCGATCGTTGCCGAGGCACCTAGTTTGCCCAAAATTGGGTTGAAAGAAGAAACTCAAATGCTGAATGAGCGACTGGAAAAACTCAGCACAGAATTATCGGGCAAGCAAAGTACCCAACAGCAGTTGGCCATGATGGGCAAAGAGCGTAACAAGCTTTTTGACATCATCAATAGCCAACAGCAAGCCATCACTGCCATGTCGGAGCGCGAAGCTAAATATGCTTTGTCGCTTTTGCAGCAAAAAAAGATGGTAGATTCTTTGTCCTATCTCAAGACTTTGGATTCGATGACCTTGGCCACTCATACATCAGAATTGAAGGAAAAAGAGTCGGAATTGGCTTTGCAAAAAAGCGAACGCAATTTAATGATGTTGGCCATGGGATTGGTCATTCTAATCGGCATTGGCATTGGCAATCGCTACCTCAACATGCGCAAAAACAACCATGTGCTGGAGGAAAAGAACAAAATCATTCAAGCTGAGCGCGAACGTTCAGAGAGTCTTTTGCTCAATATTTTACCCGCTGCGATTGCCGAGGAGCTCAAAAATCGGGGCGTAGCCAAAAGCAAGCAATACCGCGAAGCCACTGTTTTGTTCGCCGATTTCCAAAATTTCACCCATGCTGCTGAGATATTGGGCCCCGAACAGCTTATTGCAGAATTGGACTATTGTTTTAAGGCCTTTGACCGCATTGTGGGGCAATATGGACTTGAGAAAATCAAAACCATCGGTGATGCCTACATGTGTGTAGGTGGAGTGCCCGACGATTCCAAAGCCACTGCCGAACAAGTAGTCAAAGCAGCACTTGCCATGCAGACCTTTTTGGAAGATTACAAAAAGGAGAGGAAATTACAAGGTCGCTACTTCTTTGAGGCAAGGCTTGGCGTACATACGGGGTCGGTGATCGCGGGGGTGGTGGGTGAGAAAAAATTTGCCTTCGACATTTGGGGCGATACAGTCAATGTTGCCGCCCGCATCGAGTCAAATGGCGAGCCAGGCAAGGTCAATATTTCTGGCTCAACTTTCGATTTGGTGAAAAGCCAGTTCAACTGTACGCCTCGGGGCAAAATTGCTGCCAAAAACAAGGGCGAAGTAGAAATGTATTGGGTTGAAAGCTCCTTGAACTAATGTAATTGATTTCCCCAAGGAACTGTTTTAGAGCCCACCCGCGCCTACAAGGTGTTTTCAAAAAGCTTCAGAAATGCATCTGATGGGGTTTATATCTTGTCAGATGCATTTTTTTTACAGCTTTGTTTCCAAGACGACGCACTTTTCGCTTACTTTGCATCGCCGAATTTGGCCAAACTGAAATTGAGGTATGTTAAGCCGTAGAAACGTCCGCATAAAAGTCATGCAGATGCTGTACGCCCTGGGTCGCGACAAGGAGCTGAAATTTGATGAAGCTTTGAAATTGTACCGGGAGCAAGTGAGCCAATCGTTTGAATTGTACTTATTCAACCTGCTTTACTTTATACGGGTGGCTGAATATGCCATTCAAGATAAGGCTGACCGCAAAGCCAAAATCCGTCCTACCGAAGAAGATAAGGTATTCACATCCAAACTAGCCGAAAACTCACTTTTGGAATCGCTACGCAAGAACGGCCCCCTATCCACCCTTTTCAAGCATTTCAAACTCGAGGAGTCTATCGACAAGGACCATGTGCGCACATTTTATTTGGAATTTGCCAAAAAGGAAGAGTACCTGGCTTACCTCAAGAAAGCTGAAAACAGCCAAGAAGAACACTTGGAAATACTGCTTACGTTGTATCGCCAGTATTCAGCTACTGAGTTGTACGAAGAATTAAACGAGGATATGTTCCCTCACTGGCCCGATGACGAATCATTGATCGTTGGGTCCATGAAAAAAACCATCAAGGCCCTGCCTGTTCCGATGCATTTTTATGAGGCTTACCGCCCCAACAAAGAAACAACAGTTGATTTTGGCGAAGTTCTGATGCGCAAAGTCCACGATGAGGACGAAGAGCTGCTGAAAATTATCGAACCTGCTCTCAAAAACTGGGATGCAGAGCGTGTAGCAGCCATCGACATGATTTTGATCAAAATGGCCCTAGTAGAATTGATGACTTTTACCTCCATCCCACCCAAAGTGTCCTTGAATGAGTTTGTAGAGATCGCCAAAAACTACAGCACCGATAAGAGCAAAGACTTCATAAACGGCATCCTTGACCGCTTGCTCAAGCAACTGGAAAACGACGGGAAAATCCAAAAAGATGGTCGGGGTTTGATCGATGAGTGAGGTTTGAGCCTTGACATTTGCTAAACTTCCAAAGTTTGGTAAACGTTAAGGCTCAATTCTTTATCTTGAAAAAGGGTAAGTTCTCAATCCTTAAATATCCGTTTACGCGTTACAAACGCGTGGAAGATGGTTCCGGTCAGAGACCGTGAACCAGCGTCCATTGAGTGTTGTGCTGGTGTCAGGTCTCCTGACCGACACCGGGCATTTGCACGTTTGCAACGTGCTTACGAGTACTTTCCTTTGAAACCTTAGCCAGCGTAAGGTCCTGGTAAAACACGGATTGAGAACTTACGAAAAAGGGAAGCTTTTACGCTAGCTCAAATAATCTCAAAATAGCGTTTCCGCTCCCAATCGGTGACCGCCCGACTGTACTGCTCCCACTCCCATTCGCGGGTAAGCAGGAAATGATCACAAAAATCTGCGCCAAATAGCTCGTCACCGAGTCCCGACACCCTCATGGCCTGGGTGGCTTCCAACAGGCTGCTGGGCAAGGGAGTAGCATGTTCTTGCTCGTAAGCATTTCCTTGAATTGCTGGCAACTCCAACTTCAATTTGTTTTTGATCCCATACAAGCCAGAGGCCAAGCTAGCCGCAATGGCCAGGTAAGGATTGGCATCAGCCCCTGGTATCCTGGTCTCCAAACGCATGGAAAACGCTGGATTGGGAATCACCCGTAAGGCAGCGGTCCGGTTTTCGATGCCCCAACTCACTGAAACTGCGGCCCAAGAACCCTTCACCAAGCGCTTGTAGCTGTTGACTGTAGGTGCATACATGGGCATGATGTGTGGCAGGCAGTGTAGTTGACCTGCGATGTAATGCTGCATCAAAGTGCTCATGCCATTGGGCTCATTGGCGTCCAGGAAAAGGTTTTGCTCCCCATCATCCGACCAGAGATTTTGGTGAATATGGCCACCACAACCAGGCAATTGATCGTTCCATTTGGCCATGAAGGAGGCCATGATGCCACTGCGTTGGGCAATTTCTTTGACCGCATTCTTGAACAAAACTGCTCGGTCGGCAGCCTCCAAAGTGGTGCTGTGGACCAGGCTGGCTTCGTAAACGCCGGGGCCAGTTTCGGTGTGCAAACCTTCAATAGGTACTTCAAAACGCAGCAAATTATCGAAAAGCTCATTAAAATAGTGGCTGTACTGGTTCGGTCTGGTCAATGAATAGCCAAACATGCCCGGTGTCAAAGGGATCGGGTTCACGAAACCACGGTCTTGGAGGCTATGGGCGGAATCCATGAAGTTGAACCACTCATATTCGAGTGCAAACTTGGCCAAAAAGCCCATCGCGCTGCATTGTTCCTCAATTTTGCGCAGCAGTGTTCTTGGGCAAGCAGAGGCTACCTGGGGATCACCTGCAAAGTCGGCGAGGAAAAAAGGTAAATCATTGTCCCAAGGCACCCGCCTTAGCGTATTTAAATCCACTCTTGCCATCGCATCGGGATAGCCAGTATGCCAACCGCTGATTTTAGAATTGTCATAACAGACGTCACTGCTATCCCAGCCAAAAATCACATTGCAGAAGCCAAGGCCACTGTTCAGGGTTTTTTCCAATTTGGAGCGGTTGATGACTTTGCCGCGCAAAACGCCGTCGATGTCACAGACCGCGTATTTTACTTTTTGTTCCTCTGGAGGAAGGATTTCGTCAAGCATGGGTTTGGTGATTTGAAACGGAAAAGTAGCGTAATTTTTGCTCAAAACAAACTCATCTGTTCGCCAGGTGAAGGATCAATTTTCGCCTCCAAGTTTGGCCCTCGCAAGACAACTTGTTCAAACGCACTCATTTTTTCGCACAAATAAGCTGCTAATTGCGGAGCCAGCAAATTATCTGGTTCATGGGTGAAAAAATACACGCTGTCGAGCCCTTGCTGGTGCCATTCGAGCAGGCAATTTACCCATTCATCAATCCGTAAATAATCGCTGGAATGCAGGCCGTTGCCCACAAAGCGGATCAAAACATAATTACTCGTCAGGCGCTGGTGCAACACATCCCGGCGGCCAGCTACATCAGCGATCACAGTGCCTATGTTCATTTTTTCCAGATTAGCAAAGGCGACAAGTCCCGGTTCCTCTTGATTGGCAAACCAAGACGCGTGGCGAAATTCGACTGCCAAGGGGATTTCCTTGGGCCAAGCCTCTAAAAAGCGTTGCAAAACAGGCCATTTTTCCAGGTCAAAATAAGGTGGCAACTGCAAAAAACAAGCTCCATTTCGTTCACCCAACGCCATAATACACTCACAAAAAGCATACAATTGAGGGTGTAAAACGCCTAAATCACGGCTGTGGCTGAGGATTTGTGGCATTTTAGGGCAAAACCGAAAATCAACAGGCGTTTCGGATTTCCAACGTGCAACAGTGGCTAGATCTGGAACCCGATAATGTGTTGTATTCAGTTCAATGGTATTGAATTGTTGACCGTAAGCTTTCAAAAAATCATTGGCTTTGGTCTTGGGTGGATACACCGTGCCGACCCATTCTTTCATCGACCACCCCGTACAGCCAACATAGACCTTGAGTTGCTTATGATTGGTGAAACGGGCCAAACAAGCTTTCGTTTCCGTCGGACTAGGCGGTAGGCTAAAATCTACTTTCGAGATGTCTTGGAGTTTTCCAAAATCCATGTTCAAATAATTGGTAAAGGCTAAGCTAACACTTAACCGTAACGACCTTCATCATGTTTACACAAAATAACTCTTTTTGGTAAAAGCCTGACCGTTGCTGTCTTTTTGAAATCTAAATGTACAACTTGGGCATGTGAAAAAATTAAAACTTAAGGAAGTACTGAAAACTTCGGAGAAAAGCGATCTCGATTATCAAGCGAGACTTTTTTGTCTAAACCAGAATTTGCAGGATTACAGAATTTCTTGCGTGACGTTGACCAATTTTGTCAAAACTAGAATTTGAAAGAATTAGAGAATTGGCCGCTTCGCGGTCATAAACGCTTCATATTCACCATGAAAATTACGAAATTCTCAGCTGCGGAAACTTCTCCGAAGTTTTCAGTAAGTAACGGTTCAAAAATAAACCTTTCCAATTTTTAGGATTGCTGATCTGCCAAGTTGACAACATCATGGTCTACGTCATGCTGGAAATCCGCAAGAATGGGTGTTGGCGTGAAAGTGTGCGTTTGGGTGTGGGCTTCGCGCTGAATCTTTCGTCTCGGCCAATTGGAAACGGTACTGACTTTTTTCTAAGTGGTTCAGTAAACACGGGGTGGAAAAACCTAGCAACCCTCAACGAATGGCTTTAACCCAAACCGATTTTACTGTCCCACAATGAAAAAAACTAGTCAAGGGCTTGGTAGCCAAGTTTGCCCACCCCAAATGGCGAGACATTCTCCCCCAAAGGCGGTACACTTATCAGCATTTGGGTCCTGGAGCTTGTAGTATTCCTGACAAATATGCACAAAACAAGCGCCATGCCATTACATTTAGCGAATTTCGCGGTTAATACACTGTGTGTTTGGCGGAGTTTGTAACTTGCTCCCCATTCTAATCTTTCGAAGCTAACGATAGTAATACCATGTCATCAAAGCTACAAGCAGCGTTTTTCACGTTCCTCCTAGTGTGTCTGAATTTGGCTCATGGCCAATCGACCTTGCAAGAAGCTTACCTTTCTTCTGAAATTTTGGAACAGTTGCCCAAAGCCCAAGCCAATTCTCGCTTCAAACTAATCATTAGTTTGAAGAAACAATTGGATTTGGCCCAATGGAGCAAAAGTGAATTGAGAGCGCAAGGCAGTCATGAAGCCAAAATTCAAGCCTTTGTAGAAGCCCTGGAGGCGCAAGCTGCAAAGTCTCAGCCTAGGATTTTAGAATGGATGAAATCCCTACCTGGGGTCATTCCAAACACCATCCGCGGTTATTGGATCGCCAATGCTATCGCAGCAGAAGGCAATCTTTCATTTTTAACTGCAGTGAGTAATCATCCCGATGTAGAATGGATTGAATTGGCCCCTGAGCTGATGATTGAACAGGGAACTCGCCATGCAACGCCACCACCGCTACTTACGCCCGGTGGCATCGAACCAGGTTTGGCGGCCATCAATGCACGGGCCCTGTGGCGCCTGGGATACACCGGATATGGCCGCAAAACGTTGATCGTGGACTCGGGCCAAGAGCATGAGCACCCAGCCTTGCGTACCCAATTCGCATACAACACTGGTGCTCGCAACGCCACTTATTTCAGCCCCATCATCGGCGACTTGTGCGGCGACCACGGTACCGCAGTAGCAGGTTGTGTTTTGGGCCTAGACCGCTTGACCCGCGATACGGTCGGCGTAGCTTTTAATGCGCAATGGATTGGAGGTCCGACCAATTTTCGCAACCCCGATGGCACCCTTTGCCCCTTGGCGGGCTCAAATGCCGATGCTGCAGATGTTTTGCAATGGGCACTCAACCCCGATGGCAATGCCGCAACCACTAGCGACATCCCCGATGTGGTCAACAACTCGTATGGCCGGGGCCGTAACGTCGAGGACTGCCGGAGTATTTTCCGTACCATCATTCAGAATTTAGATTTTGCTGGGGTAGCCGTGGTGTTTTCGGCAGGAAACAGTGGACCGAATGCCTCAACGATCAACCTGCCCTCGGCCATGAACTTAGATCTCGTAGTGCCCATGTCGGTAGGATCAATCAATGCCAATAGCCCTTCTTTTCCAATTTCAGATTTCTCTTCGCGCGGTCCGACCATTTGTGGCCGTGAC
Organism: Chitinophagales bacterium; assembly: GCA_013299105.1. Lineage (GTDB taxonomy): Bacteria > Bacteroidota > Bacteroidia > Chitinophagales > Saprospiraceae > Haliscomenobacter. Next base: position 120,796 of record JAAFJY010000020.1, read on the forward strand.
GGCAGTTTATTGATCAAACCTGAAGTGGTGGCACCCGGCGAGCGTGTGCGCACAACTAGTTTGAACGGTGCCTACACCACCATTGACGGCACTTCTTTTTCAGCACCATATGTGACTGGGGCCATTCTTTTGCTCAAAGAGGCCTTCCCTACCCTACCCGGGCGTACTTTGGCCTTGGCTTTGTACAACTCGGCCACCGACCTTGGTGATCTGGGCGAAGACAACACCTACGGCAAGGGATTGATCAATATCGGCGCAGCTTACAACTTGCTGGTGAGCCAAGGCAACCGACCGGTAGCCCCCAGCCGCCCTACCAATGATGTGATCAATGTGCAGACCAAGCCACGCATATTCAGTTGCGACAGCAAAGCTTACATCGAAGTTACTTTTGAAAATGCAGGTACAGACACTTTGCGTAGTATGGAAATTGTGGCTCGCCAGGAGGGTTCTTCTGGTGCTTTCACTACCGCACGCTGGGACGGTAAACTGGCTCCAGGTAGGCTGACATCTTTTAATGTTCCTGCTTTTGTAGCTCCACTTGGCCGCTTTACAATGGAAGTAGAACTGCGCAACCCCAATGGTCAAAACGATGGCAGGCCGCTGAACAACCGCATCAAGACAGCCATGACAGTTACTTCTACCCCTCAATTGCCCATTGCCAACACCACTTCGAGTAACATTTGTGTAGGTAGCCGGGCTTTTTTAAGGGCTTCGCACAACACCAGCGGAAGTGTACGCTGGTATGACAAGAACGTGGGTGGACGCTTGATTGCCTCAGGAAATACCCTGCATACTGGGCCGTTGAACCGCGACACCACTTTTTATGCCGACTTGTCCTTTAATGAAACTACGGGCATGAAAACGCCAGTGGGGGCCAAAGAGACTTTTGCCAGCGACTCGTTAGGTGGCCTGGTTTTTGACGCTTATTATCCTTTTGTGATCAAAACTGTGACCATTTACCCTACCACTACAGGTTTGCGGATCATCAACTTGCGTGGTGCACCTGGCTCGGTAGCCCAACAGCGCCTGATCAACATCAGTCGTACAGGAGAGCAAAAAGTAACTTTAAACTTCAACGTCATCCCTGGTGACAACCAGGTTTTGGAACTTTCAAGGGGAGGCGGAATGACAGTTGCGGAAACTGTCGATGGTGGTTTTCCTTACAACATTGCCGAAGTGATGGTGATCAAAGAAGCAAACAACACCAAAAAATTCAACCAATACCCTTATTTCTACAACTGGGAAATCGAATATGGCTATCCCTGTGGTCGCACGCCAGTGTTCATTGATACCAAACCAAGTACAAGCAACCCAATTTCACAATTCACCGTACCCAATAACGTGGTAACGGGTACCCCAGCCAATTTTTCGCCAGGCAGCGTTAGTAACGCCAACCAAATCCGCTGGGAGTTTGGCGACGGCCAAAGCAGCACCGAACGCAATGCAGCCCAGGTTTACCGGGCCCCTGGCACTTACCAGGTGGCACTGGCTGTAACCAGCCCTGACGGTTGTTCCGATGTAAGTTTTGCCAACCTCCAAGTGACGGGCAACGTGATCACAGGCACCCAGGAACAGGACTTACTGGCCAGTCAAATTGGCGTTTTTCCCAATCCAGCCAAACAGCATGCGGTTTTGGATTTGAAATTAGACCAATCCCGCAATATTGAGGTGTACATCCACAATGGCATTGGTCAAAACGTGCGCCAGTTGAATTTGGGCAAGGCACAAAATGTGTTGCAAGAACTAGACTTGAAAGGCTTGCCAAAAGGCGCTTATTGGGTGATTATCATGGCCGATGGAATTAGGGTTGCAAAGCCCTTACAAGTGGTTGGAGAATAAATCAGGTTCAACAAACAAGGAAACTGAACTGTTCTTGGATCATGAAGCGCAGTGATTTTATCAAAACCCTTGCCGCCAGTAGTTTGGCACCATTTGTTATGGAACTCAACACTTTGCAGAATTGGATTGACAATCAACCCAATTCTGCTGCCATGCCTGCCTTGTTTTTGGGGCACGGCAGCCCGATGAATGCCATCGAAGACAACCAATTTGTACAGGGTTTCAAGGATCTGGCGGGTAAACTCGAAAAACCCAAGGCTATTCTCTGTATTTCGGCGCATTGGCTTACCCGCGGCACCAAGGTCAGCGCGGTGGAAAAACCCGAAACGATCCATGATTTTGGCGGCTTTCCGCAAGCCCTGTACGAGGTGCAATACCCGGCACCAGGTGCTCCGGCCCTGGCCGCCGAAACCCGTGATTTGCTACAACCCCTCGAGGCGGAATTAGATCATCATTGGGGCCTGGATCATGGTGCCTGGAGTGTGGTCAAGCACTTGTTCCCTTTGGCCGATGTACCAGTTTTTCAAATGAGTATCGATTATGGACAGCACGGCACTTATCATTTTGAACTGGGCAAGAAACTGCAAAGTCTACGAAAAAAAGGGGTGTTGATTATCGGCAGCGGCAACATCATCCACAATTTGCGCTTGGTAGATTTTCAAAATTTCAACCGCGACGATTACGGCTACGACTGGGCGATCGAAGCCCGCGAAAAGATCAATGAATTGTTGCTGGAAGGCAATTACCAAGCTTTGTGCAATTACCATGAATTAGGCCAGGCAGCTCAACTAGCCATTCCAACGCCCGATCACTACTACCCTTTGCTCTATACCCTGGGCTTGCAAGAAAAAGGAGAAGCAATCACCCTTTTCAACGACAAACTCATGGCGGGTTCTTTGAGCATGACTTCCTTGAAAATCGCTTAGAGAGCGTAAAAAATGAGGTGGGCGGATTTGGGTTTAGTGAAAAAAGAAAAGCAACTGGATGAAAGGAAGTTGTCTTCTTTTTTTGCTAAACCTCAAGTGCAAATCTGTCCGCCTTATTTTAGCTTAAATACTTATAAACATGGCCAGTACATTCCTGAAAGCCGAGTGGCGCAAACTCATTTTAGCCAATTATGCAGTAGAGCCTGCGCTGCTCCTACCCTACTTACCAGCTGGTACTGAGCTCGATTTTTGGGACAACACCTGCTATGTAAGTATGGTAGGTTTCATGTTTTTGAACACCCGAGTTTTAGGCATACCCATTCCTTTTCACCGCGATTTTGAAGAAGTCAACCTGCGTTTTTATGTGCGCAGGTTCGACGGCGATCAATGGCGGCGTGGGGCGGTTTTCATCAAAGAAATTGTACCTCGTCACGCCATCACTTTGGTAGCCAATACTTTGTACGGCGAACATTACGCCACCATGCCCATGCGGCATGAATGGTTAGCTGAAACGGATAGTCAAAACATTACTTATACCTGGGAAAAAAATAAATGGCACGAGTTGAGCGTCAAAGCAGGACTGAGAGCTCAAGCGATTGAGATAGGAAGCGAAGCAGAATTCATTACTGAACATTATTGGGGCTATACCAAACGGGGTAAACAAACCTCAGAATATGAGGTTGTTCACCCGCGCTGGGAAGTTTATCCGCTCATTTCTTCCCATATTTCCATCGACTTTGGCCAATTATACGGCCCTGATTTTGCTTTTTTGAACCAAGAAAAGCCAAAATCGGTCATGCTCGCCGAAGGATCGGCCATTGAAGTAAAAATGAAAGGGGCCCTTGACAACCCCTTCTGAAAATCGGATCTAAAAATGCTTCAAAACTGCTTCAACCAGGAAATCTTACTGAAAATAGCGTCGTCGGCGTTCCTGATTGAAGCGCCGCTGGCATTCAGGTTTTCAAAACTGCGATTGTTCCAAATCAGATAGATGAACGACAAAGGCTTGTATTCCCAGGCAAATCGAATGTTGTAGGCATTAATATTGTTCTGCGTATTGTGCTGAAACAATCCTACCAATTGAACACGAGGGTTGAGCGCTATGCGTGACTCCAAATTGAGCAGATTGATTCGGGTGTCGGCTTGAGCAATACCAACGTTTTTAAATTGGTTGGACGTAAATCGAAAACGAAACGCAAGATTCGGAATGGGGTTGAAGCCCAATTGCAAATCGCTGGTTTGCAGTTGTCCATCAAAAAAATTACCCCATTCATGTTTAACCCGATAAGTGACCCGACGCGAAGGGTTGTTGGCCAATACCGCACCAAAACGCAGGTAATCATAGTTTCCAGCTCCAATTTTTACGCCAAGTGGGCTGAAAACTTCACCCAACACCTGGTAAGAATGGTTGACCGTCACCTGGAATAATGCACCACTCTGCAAATTCACACCCACTGGAATGAGTGAAATATTGCGTTCGATCAATTTCTGGGTGCTCAACTGGTGATAAAAACCTGTAAAAATGGCGGGTTCAAATGCCCGCAATACTTTGGGGAATTTTTCATCCCGCACGTAAACATAAGCGCCTGCATTGGTCCCTAAAACGTCATTGCGAGAAACAAAACCCGTTTCAGGGCTATAATCTTTGCTAACCATTGACTGCACCCACCAAAATTTGAGTTGATTGGTGTTGTACAAATACCTGACAAAACTGCTCAGACCTCGACCGCTGCCATTGGTGTTGGCCGATGGCGTGACCATGAAATCCAGGGTTTTGGCTGCGGAAAGCCGGAAAAAACCATCTAACATGCCCACCAAGTTCGTGTAGCCAGTTTTTTCACCCAATGAGCTCTTGGCATTCATTACCACCATACCACCAATGCGGTTTTGTTTGCCCACAAAACGACTGTAGCGGGCTACCCCAAAAGTTGTAGCGGGGCTGTTGTCACTATCATGTTGCTTGATCAACATTCCCCCAACACTTTGTCGGATACTACGATTGATGTAGCGTGCGCCAAAGTCGATTGGGATGGGATTCCCTGCCCGGTCCAAACCAATTCTACGGCTGAAAAAAGGCTGAATTATCATATCTCCACCTGAATTGTCGCGACCATCGGGTTCGAGATTAGCGGCAAATAGAGAACCATTTTCTAGGAAAAATTGGCGCTTTTCAGGAAAAAAGACCGAGAAGCGGCTCAGGTTATTGACCTGGATATCGGCATCGGTTTGGGCGAAATCGGTATTGTAAGTCAGGTCAAGCACACTGTTTTGATTGATTGCCCACTTGAGCTCAAGCCCGGCCTTGAGTTGGCTTTCGACCGCCTTATTGTGCGTTTTTTGATGAATAAACAAAGTGTAGGGATTGACTTGCACATTGGCCCCAGACTTAGGCGGCAGCACACCCGTCAATTCCCCCGCATAATCCATGCGATTGAAACCGAAGACCCTGGGATAAGGCGACCATGCCGATATTTCATTGGAGTTGCGGCGCAAGCGCAAAAGGTTTAAGCCCCAATTTTGGATCGAGTCACTTGGAGCATAGCGCAGTGTTTTCCAAGGGATCGAAAATTCAGCCACCCAATTCGAATCGGTACGGGTCGTTCTCACGCTCCATAGGCCATTCCAATCTCCATCAAACAGGAGGTCATCAAAACTGAGGTAATCTTTCTGTGCGCCATAAGCGTTGGTAGCAAAAGTCATGCTATTCCGCCGATCACGAAAACCATCGATCCCGATAGCTACCATGTCAAATGAGCGCCAGGCAAAATCGCGCTTGAGGTCGGGCGTGCGGTACATTTTTTTGCCTATGGTATCGTAGCAAGTAACACCCAAATAGAGGTTTTTGGCTCCAGCCAAGATTTTAACGGTGGTTTTAAAGCTGGATTTTTGGCCTTGATTGGGCTCTACCTGCACAAATTGGCTGGCTTCCTGGGCACGGCTCCAATCAGTTTCATCCAGTTTACCATCCAATCGCAAGGCGGTTTGTTTACTGTTGGAAACAGAAACTTGCAAGGGTTTTGCAGCTGGTGCAAAAGTTTCCTGCGCATAGCTGGCGACAGGAACGAAAAATAGTAAAAATAGAAAGCGCATGAGTGCTGTTTTTTGTTGCCACAAAACAAGCCCTCATGCGCTTGGAATTCAACCCGAAACTTGCGGTACTCGACCCGGATCTTGCGGAGTTATAAACAGCGCATGTTCGGTTCGGAAAATCTATTTTGACATAGACTAGGGGTAAATCACCTCGCAATCAGGAACTCAAATCCCCTCAAATCTTGTCAAGGAGCCCCCTCTAATAACTCATCATTCTAACTATTTTCACACCCCTACCTGAGCGTGTTTGAACAGTACAATCATCTCCGAGAGGCGGGTTTTTAAATCTTTTCGATCGATGATGAAATCCAGGAACCCGTGCTCTAACAAGAATTCTGAAGTTTGGAAACCTTCAGGTAATTCCTTCTTAATGGTCTCTTTGATCACCCTGGGACCAGCAAAGCCAATCAGGGCCTCCGGCTCGGCAAAGTTCACGTCGCCCAACATCGCAAAGGAAGCAGTCACGCCACCCGTAGTAGGATCCGTCAACAAGGAAAAGAAAGGCAATTTAGCCTTGGCCAGGCGAGTCAATTTGGCGGATGTTTTGGCCATTTGCATCAGCGAAAAGGCGGCTTCCATCATGCGTGCTCCGCCCGTTTTGGAAATAATCAGCAAAGGCAAACGCTGTTCAATGCAATAGTCGATGGCCTTGCTGATGCGCTCGCCTACCACCGAACCCATTGAGCCTCCGATGAATTTGAAGTCCATCGCTGCCACAACCAATCCTTCACCATCTACTGCGCCAACGGCAACCGTTATCGCGTCACTTACTTTGTTCTTTTTGTAAGCTTCCGTCAAACGATCAGGGTAAGGTTTGAGGTCCACAAAGTTCAAAACGTCTTTTGAGCGCAATTCCTCAAAGAGCAATGCAAATTGCTCTTCATCATAAATCAACTCAAAATAATCGAACGCGCCAATGCGGTTGTGAAAGTTGCACTTGGGGCACTTGTGAAAGCTGGCCCGTAGTTCTTTCATCGTACTGGCTTCTTTGCAGCGTGGACACTGGTGCCAAAGGCCCTCTGGCGCTTCTTTTTTATTGCGGGAGGCTGTTTGAATCCCGTCTTTTAGTCGTTTAAACCAACCCATACCTAGTTAATTGACCTGTATTGCAGGATGCTATCACCACAATAAACAGGACTTGGCCTGCAAAGGTAAGACAAGTTTTGAAAATGGAAATAGCTTTACCGTTTAAGTATCTGAGTTGGGTTCTTTACCCTTCTTCCATAAAACATACAGTACCACCTACCCAGTCAAAATCCTTATTGAAACGTACTCCAATCATTTCGCCACGGCTCAAGCGGGCCAGATTGGTCAACAGCCTAGGGCGGGCCTCATCTTCATGCCAAATGTACATCAGGCGAATTTCGAGTTTTACCCCGCCTGTTAGTGAGCTTACCACGGGCTCATATTGGACTTTTCTTTGGAGAAGGTAGTTTTCTTTGTCCGTAATCGCATCCAAGTCTGCTTTGGTAATGTTGATTTTCACTCCGCTGCCCGCGAATGAAAACAAAGGCTTGAGTACATAATTTTCCAGGTCACTTGGGTAAGTACTCAATTCGTGCAAAAAGTAACTTTTGGGCACAAAATCACTAGAAAGCAAGGGCAAAGTGAACTTACTTGCCCTGAAAAACCAATTCGGATGGGCGATCCAAGTAACGTCCACATCGTCGTACAAGTTGAAATTGGTTTTCAAATCGGGAAAATTATTCAAGTCATCAACAATCACCCGGTTGTAGATGCGGCGGATGGGGATTTTGCGGCCTTCTTTTTCGTAAAACAAGTTACGTCCTTCTTTGATGACCTTGGTCAGGCATACCGTTTCGATGCCAAGAAAATGCTTGGTCAGGGCAAAGTCGATGCGGGTTTTCTGCTGTTCTGGATAAATTTCCAAAAGAATGACTTCTTCCAATTTGGCATCCCCGATGAACAATTTTTTTAATTCAGCCAGGTAGCTTTCCAAGTTCAAGCCGTTTAAAAATTCACTGTACCCCGCTGGACAAAAAAAATGCTCCTTGTATTTTTTACCCAAATAGGCCTGGTAGCAATACAAAGTGGCAAAAGCCTGCATTTCGATGAGTTGTGGGCTCAATTCGCCTTTCTCATCCTTGCACACCGCAAAATCAAGGGTCAACAACGCGCAACGAGACTCTTCATGTGGTGCCAATTGGTCAGCGGGAATAGCCCTCTGGGTTTTGGCCATAAAATCGGGCTGGATGAGCACGTCAATGATGTCTTCGCCAGCTCGAATCAGTTTGTCCTTGAGCAATTTAGGCACAAAAACGGGTGTTTCCGCCACCCTAAAATCGAGCTGTCCTGGAAACTCAGCCTTCATGTCCTCCAGAAAATCCTGGTAAGCTTTTTCACTGAATTGCGCATTGTACTGTTGACGGATTTCAGGAATCATTGGTTCAGATAATTTGGGTTTGGTAAAAAACAAACAGCGGCAAAAGGATAGTAAAGCCCCTTTTGCCGCTGTCAAAATTGGATGGGCAAACAGTTACGCGATAACACCCACCAGTTGTTCTGCGGCGTGTTGTAAAAATTGTGGGATGATCACCGATTCGGTCAACATGATCTTGTCGGGATCGTCCAGGCGGTCAATCATTTCATAGTACTTGTGCTCACCGAAGTTTTCGATGACCAATTTCCGTTTTTCGGGCATAAGGTAGTAGCGCAACATCCCCGAAGAATCTGCCTCTGGGTGGAATTGCGTTCCAAATACTTCGTCAGAGAAGCGAATCGCCATAATGGCCCGTTCGAGCGGGACATGCGGACGTTCTTTTTCGATACACAAGGCTTTGGCACCCAGCTCTTCAAATCGCTCCCAATTGGGTTTAATCAATTGATAATCACGAGAATCAACCGCATAAAAAGGATCGTCAAGTCCTTGAAAAAACAGTTCGTCTTGCCCATCCTCCAGGCGGTGCATTGGCATTACACCAAAAGAAGTGGACATGCGCTTTTCTATCGAACCCAAGCCCAAATGGCGGCTGACCATTTGATAGGAATGGCAGATCAAAAACAGGTACTTCTTTTTATTTGCATTTTGGTTGTGCGCAAACAAAGCATCAATAAACGCGAAATACTTGTCTTCCCAGGCTTCACCTAGTGCCAAAGGGCTACCTGGGCCACCACTGGACAAGTAAATATCGTACTCTAGCCCTGGCACTTCCGCATTGGCGCGAACATTGTAAATGTGGTATTCACCTTTGATGCCATCTTGGTCCAAGAAACGGGTAATGAGCTGTTTGATGCAGCGCATTCCTTCGTTCGACCAATTGTCGTACATGTCCAGCACTGCAATCTTAAGCCGATCTTTCATCATTGCTGTTTTTGTCAGAAAAGTTCGGATTCAATGTTTGATCCATTGTAATCCTAAGTTTTTCTTAAATAGAATTTGTGCGGTCTGGGTTTAAGGCGGGCTAAAAAAATTCAGCCAATTGGGTCTTCAAGCAGCAAAGTTAGCAGAAATAGCTCAGAATTTAGTTCAGAAGAAACCAGTTTTAGGGAGCGTAAAAAAATAAGGTAAACGGATTTGGGTTTAGTGAAAAAAGATAAGCAACTGACTGAAAGGAAGTTGTGTTCTTTTTTTGCTAAACCTCAAAAGCAAATTTGTTTACCTTATTTTAGCTCAAATACTTAGAACCTTAGGCGACAATCCAAGGCATCAGTCCCACAAACCATAAGCCGTTTCACCAATCATGAAGTCCACCACCGACTTGTAGTCTTTGGTTTTGTTGTACACTTCGAGTTGGCGGTCGGCCCCCGTACCTTTTTCGAGCATTTTGTAGATGTACTCTACTTCTTTTCGGCTGCCAAGTTCATCCACTACATCGTCAATGAACTCAAGCAATTCCTTGATCAAATCACGGGCCGGCAGTTCGATTTGTTTGCCAAAATCGATCAACTTGCCGTCGATTCCATAGCGTGCGGCTCGCCATTTGTTTTCATTGATCAAAGGGCGGCGGTACATGCGGAAGCTCAGGTTGCTGGACATCAGCTTGTACAACTTCACCACAATGGCTTGCATTACTGCTGCCAAGGCAATGGTTTCATCGACCCGCAATTGGGCATCACAAATCCGGAATTCTACGGTGTCAAAAAATGGATGCAAGCGCAAATCCCACCAAATTTTCTTGCCGTTGTCGATGCAACCCGTTTTGATCAGCAATTGCAAAAAGCTATCGTAATCCTCTGCGCTGTTGAAATGTTCCGGCAAACCCGTCCGCGGAAATTTGTCAAACACCTTGGTCCGAAATGACTTGTAACCAGTATTGCGGCCCTCCCAAAAAGGAGAATTCGTGGATAAGGCAAATACGTGCGGCAGAAAATACCGCGCCACGTTCATGATGTGCACCCCAACCTCTCGACTAGGGATGCCCACGTGCACATGCAAGCCAAAAATCAGGTTTGAGCGGGCAGCTTCCTGCAACTCTTCGATGATCTGATCATAGCGTGGGTTGGGAGTAATCGGTTGGTCCGCCCAATGTGAAAAGGGATGCGTACCTGCCGACACAATTTTCAGGCCCACCCGATCGGCAATTTCGATCACATACCGGCGCAGGTTGACCACATCCTCACGGGCTTCCTGGATGTTTTTACAGATCACCGTCCCGACTTCCACCACCGCCTGGTGCATTTCCGCCTTCACTTGTTCTTGCAACTTCACCTGGCCTTCGTCCACGATGCGCGACATGTGTGAGCGCAACTCGCGGGTTTGTGGGTCAATGGTCTGAAATTCTTCTTCAATTCCGAGGGTGAAACAGGAGAGATCCATAAATTTTGGGTTTTAACTTGGTAAAGTGCGTGAAACAATTGGTTGATTTCAGCTTAGAATCCTGTTTTTTGACTTACGACTTACAAATGACGATTTACGACTTACGAAGGAAGGGCTCTCTAGGAGGGTTTTGAGGTAGGCCGGATTTCGGTTTTCCAATTTTGATAGCCAGAATAAGGAATTCAGGTACCAAAACCCATCTTTAATCGTGTAACCCTGGACTTCAGTCCGGGGTGGAAAGCCTCCCTTCTTCCATCTAAAATCTATCCATAAGTTGCATCAAAAAGGGCACAAATGTGGGTCAAAGCGTTTCAACTACTTGATGGTTTAAGCTTTTGTCCAATTTATTTCTCGCACGTTCATTGATGTACAACTCACTTTTTCGCCTTCTTGGCTTTGGCAACTCCGCCCATCACCGACATGTCGCCCGTGACACCAGCTTGGGTAAACGTTCCCCAGGTCAGGTTCATTTGTCCAGCTTTGTGGGCTTTGGCTTTTTCGATGGCCATATTGGCAGCGGCTTCCACTACCCAGTCAAAATTGGCCTGGCCTACCGAGGTCAATTCGGCATCAGGAGCAGGATTGCAAAAGTCGATGGCAATCGGCACCCCGTCCCGTACCGCAAATTCAACGGTATTGAAATCGTAGCCCAAGGCCAGGTTGAGGCGCATCACATAGTCGTGTACGGTGTCGAGCAGCTTTTTTGCAGCAGGTCCCGTCGCTTTGAGCTGCGAGTCGTAGCGCAAATGGTGCGGATTGCGTGGCTCATAAGGCATGATGTGTACATACTTTTGGCCAATGCAATAGCAACGGAAATAATCGTCAAAAACAATTTCTTCCTGGAGCATCATCACCAGTTGTTCGGTTTCAGCGTGTTTGACCCAAAGGTCATCAGGGCTTTCTACCTTGTACACACTTTTCCAACCACCACCTGAGTGAGGTTTCATATAAGCTGGAAAACCAATGTACTTGAAGATGTAATTCCAGTCCATCATTTTCAGGTTCCGGAACGATTCTTCAGTGGTGTCATCAGGACGTTCGTAAGAAGGCAAAAGCACCGTATTGGGCACGGGAACGCCCACTTTTAAGGCCAAACAGTTGTTGAAAAACTTTTCGTCGGCGCTCCACCAGAACGGATTGTTGATCACCGCAGTGCCACACAGGGCCGCATTTTTCAAATATGCCCGGTAAAAAGGCACATCTTGTGAAATGCGGTCGATGATGACTGCATACTCGGTGGGATCGGCCTGCTCCACTTTTTCAATGCTTACGGGTTCAGCCACGATGTCTTTGCCTTCTTTTTGGTTAACCCGTTCGATGAAGGCCCAGGGGAAAGTGTTTTCACGTCCAAAAAGGATGCCAATTTTTTTCATAAAAAACTTGTTTTCAATTATTTGGTTATGGACAAAAATTTCTAGGCGGTAAGCAATACCATGCGGTTTTGCTCAAATCCTGGAAACATAATCCGGAAACATTCCTCGCCATACTGGCCAGTCGTGGTTGGCATAAGGCCTAACGTCCAACCAGTGGTTAATGCCCTTTCGGTGCAAAATTTGCGACATCCACTCATTGTCGCCCCGGCAAAAATCATGCTCTCCCGTACCCAATACGATCTTCATGTGGTAGAAGTGATCATTGTGCGCATCTGGCATAAAATCGGGCGGGTTGTTGAAAAAGACATTCTCATCGTAATAGCCATTCAAGTGCCCTTTGATGTCAAAAGCGCCACCCATGCTAAAGAGGTAAGCTACTTTTTCAGGGTGCTTGAACGCAAAATTGAGCGCCTGGTAGCCGCCAAAACTACAACCTGCCACGCCGATTTTATCCACACCGCATTCATTCTGAATCCAAGGGACCAGTTCTTCATTGAGCATGCGGTCGTAGCAAATGTGGTTATAGATGCGCACACTCGGATGCAAGTGTTTGGCATAAAAACTGTCGTTGTCAATGCTGTCGATACAGTAAAGTTTGATCTTTCCAGTGTCCACGAACCATTGAACCGACTCGATCAGCTTGAAATCTTTGTTTTCGAAAAAACGCCCCATTGAGGTGGGGAACAAAAGAATCGGATAGCCCCAATGTCCATATCTCAGCAACTCCAATTCGCGGCCAATCCGATGCGAGTAGAATTTAATGTAACTTTCTTGCAAGGTCTCAGTGTTTGGTTGAGCAAAACCCCCAAGTTGATTTTTTGGGAAAAGTGACATGCGTAAAGTAAAGAAAAAAATTTACCCAACAAGCACTGCCACGAATTTTAATAGAAAAATGCTTATTTTGAACAGTGATCTGTGGTTTTTTTAAGCTGTAATTCCTGAGTCCAGCGTTTTGCTACTATTCTTTACTAACTTTGGTGCATGAATTATCCATTCTTTATTGCCAGAAAAGTAGCAGCTGAAGGAGAGCATTCTTTTGCCCGCCTGATCATTCGGATTGCGGTGGTGGCGATTGCCCTGAGCATCACGGTCATGATTTGCGCCAATTCCCTGATCACTGGTTTCAAGCAAGAAATCAGTTCGAAGATCTTTGGCTTTTGGGGGCATATCCACATCACTGCGGCCAATGTTTACCAAAATCTATTGGAAAGCAGTTCGGTGGACATCAAACAAGATTTTTACCCCTCGCTGGAAAAATTAGGCCCAGTTGAGTACTACGAGCCTACTTCTTTTTTGGGTTTCAAGTACGAAAAAACCAAAAGGACCCAAGGTGGCGTGCGCCACATTCAGGTTTTTGCTTTAAAGGCAGGCATCATCAAAGCCAAAGACGAAATCGAAGGCATTGTTTTAAAAGGCATTGGCAAAGATTTTGACTGGGAGTTTTTACAACAATACCTGGTCGAAGGCAAGCCCATTCAGTTCAAAGACACTGCGGCTTCCAATCAAATTCTCATTTCTCGCCAAACGGCTATCCGTCTGAAAGTAGGTGTGGGAGATGCTTTTCGCATCCATTTTGTAGAAAACGGGGAGCAACTCAAGCGCAGTTTCAAAATTTGTGGCATTTACAAAACTGGTTTGGAGGAATACGATCGACAGTTCGCCCTGGTTGACATCCGCAAAATTCAGCAATTGCTGGGCTGGAAAGAAAACCAGGTAGCAGGTTTTGAGGTCTTTCTCGACGATATTCGCGACTTGAAGCCCCTCACCGAAAAGATTTATTACGAACACATCCCAACGGAGTTGTATGCAGAAACCATTCGTCAAAAATTTCCCGAAATTTTTGAATGGTTGGACTTGCAGGATGTCAATGAAGTCGTCATCCTGAGCCTGATGGCGGTAGTGGCCATCATCAACATGATCACTGCTTTGCTGATTCTGATTCTGGAGCGTACTTATATGATTGGCGCTTTGAAAAGCCTGGGAGCCAGCAATTGGGGCATTCGCAAAATTTTTCTCTACTACGCTTCTTCCATCATCCTCAGAGGTTTGTTTTGGGGTAATTTGATCGGCATCGGCTTGTGTTTGATCCAAAAATACGGCAAGGTCATTCGCCTCGAAGAAGCCAATTACTATCTGTCTTATGCCCCAATTTCACTCAATTGGAGCATGATTATCCTGCTAAATGTAGGCACTCTATTGTTGACGCTCCTGTTCTTGATCATCCCTTCGTACCTCGTCAGCCGGATCAGCCCAGTCAAGGCGATTCGTTTCAATTGAGTCATGCGGCACAGGTTTTTTTATCCGTTTTTGCGCTTGAGTTACGCCATCATGGACTATCCGCAGCGTTTTACTCGCTTGGGACGGCATCTGCTTGTACCGCAGGTTTACCAAGCAATCCCTTGGTTACAAGATTTCATTTTCTTGTTGAGTGATTTATTTTTCATACTCGACCTCTGGGACATTGCGGGTGGCATTGCCAAGTTTCGCTCACGGCACTTGAACCCTGAAGAGCAAAAACTCGCAAGTCTTGTTTTTGGACATTCGATTCGACAAAACTTGGTTTTGATCGATGAAAAAGCCTACTTGGGGCCTACGCGCAGTGGGGTGGTTTACGTCAGTGGCTTTTCGATAAATGCTTACAAGCCCGTTTCTGCGGCCTTATTGGTTCATGAATTGGTACACATTTGGCAATACCAACAACAAGGTGCTGCTTATATTCCGAGAGCGCTGCGGGCGCAATTCAGCAAAGAAGGGTACAATTATGGCGGCCTCCAAGCATTGCGAAAAAGCCAACAATTGAGAGATTACAACCTTGAACAACAAGCGGATATCGTGATGGATTACTATTTGTTGAGCTGTGGTTATCGGCTACAATGGGCCCCTGAAGCGCAAATTTCCGATTTGGCGCTTTATGAGACTTTTATCCAACAAATCCGTCAAAAAAAGTAAAAGTAAGGTTTTCTCGTCCCTGCTTTGTATGTTTGCAGCGTTCATCCAAGAGGCCACAGCATCATCATGGTTAGGTATTATCTGAAAGTGGAAGGAAGGCTGAAAGAGTTGGAGCAACCTGAACCAGGTTGTTGGGTGAACATATCGCCACCATTCAACCAAGAGGAATTGGACGAAGTAGCACAAAACTTCGACGTGCCACCCGATTTTCTCACCGATTCATTGGACATCGATGAGCGTTCTCGCTATGAACTTGAAGAAGAAGCCAGGCTCATTCTAATCAATACCCCCGTGCTCAATCCCAGTGAAGAGAAAAATGATGCCATCTACATCACCGTGCCTGTGGGGGTAATTCTGGCCGATGAACACCTCATCACCATCACTGCGATCGACGAAAATCCCGTTTTGCAGCGTTTCCTGGACAACAAGGTCAAAAACTTTGACCCTGCGGACACAACCATGTTTGTTTTACAAATTTTGGAGCAAAACGTCTATCGCTTCTTGAGTTGCCTGAAAAAACTGGACCTCAAACGCAACCTGATCGAACAAGAGCTTTACCACTCCAGCCGCAACAAGGAGTTGCAACAACTCTTGAGCATCGAAAAAAGCCTGGTCTATTTCGTGAACTCCCTCAGCGCGAACGACCTGCTGAACCTCAAAATGAAAAGGACCGATTTCCTGGGTTTGCGAGAAGACGAGGAAAAAGACGACATTTTCGAGGGCATCATCATCGACAACGGCCAGGCGCTGGAAATGTCGAACGTGTACAGCAACATCCTCAGCGGTACGATGGATACTTACGCTTCCATCATTTCCAACAACATGAACGTCACCATCCACCGCCTGACTTTGGTGACGATCTTCCTGGCAGTACCCACCTTGATTGCCAGTGTTTTTGGGATGAATGTGCCCCTACCCTTTCAGGAAAGCAAGAATACGGTTTACTTCATTATCCTTTTGGCTTTGTTCATCAGCTTGTTTTTGGTGTGGTATTTTCAGCGGAAGAGGTTGTTTTGAGGGGGATGCCATTCCCAAGATGAAGACAACTTCCCATCTCAGTGGTTTTAATTCTTGAGACCGCTGTGATTCAGTCACAAAATTGATTGTAACCCATAGTATTCAATTGCTTTTTGTTTGAGCGGGTTAGTGCTCCACTCTTCCCATTCGCAAGTTTGTGGGTTGTACCCGCATTTTAGTGGTTTTGAATAAATGTCTTTGGGATTCTCTATATATGCTCGGCAATCAGTACATATATATTTAAATTCGCATTTTTTACACACTTCAATATCGTCTTTTTTAATGTGCCAATATTTTTTAAAATCTTGTTTACCTAGAGCTTCTTGTATGCTCACCTCATTAATATTTCCAAAAGACTGCATCATAGAAGGACAATTCTTCAAATCCCCATTCACATCAATTGATATTTTTCTATTCAAGCATGAATTATAATTTACACTTTCAAAATATGTACCATTGTTTATAGAAAACAAATCCTGAGAAATAATACCACAATGAGAAGAGGAATCGATCACTTGTTTTGTCAACTGAATATTACCGTACTTTTTTCTGGACGATTCCAGCACAGCATTGTCTTTGCATGAGTGAATAATCAGAGTAAAAAGTCTTTGGGAAGATTCAAAAAGCTCAATAATATCTTTCTCCCCTAACATGCCATCCCATTTAACTATCAATTCAATTGAGGCAATTCTTGATTCAAAGAAGACATATAATATCTTAACCAAGTATTCAATTTTTTTCACTGAAAAACACCTTATTTGTAAATGACGACACCCTAAACTTGTAATAGTCTCCATTATTTTATCCCAAGGGTGATCAATTTTGTCTATATCAACAATCATGTTTGAGATAACATAAGGCTCATCCCATTCAGTTGATATTCGTGGGAATAAGTCAGGTGTATTTGTAAAAAAAATAAATTCCTCTTTCACCAGAAAATCAAGATATTCGTCAATATATTCATGATCAGATACTGGGAAATTCTTTTTTATTTCTTCAACTGAATATTTGTCAAATTGAGTGAAAAGCTCGACAAGTGCTAAAGGTACAAAGATGTATTGACCTCTCTGTAAATCACAAATTATTGCTCGATTTACTCCTTTGACAAAATGGCAGCATTCAAAGAATTTAATTTTTTTCATCGTTATTTGGTTTAACAATTTTTGAAATAGGTTTATGAAATTTAAACACTGTGCACTTGTCACTAGAGTAGAAATTCATTCTTACTAGTGGTTTGACAAGCCCTTTAATGCTTGTGTCAATTTCAACTTTCCTAATAGCCTTAGGAACATGATCGAAGAATTGAAAACCCACTGGAAGTATTTTCAACTCATCTTTTGTGAACATTTGACGCTTTTTCATAACTTCAACTTTTTTCGGATAACCAAGAAGCAATCCTTTTTTCAATAAAATAGTTACAATTATGGGAAACCCATCCAAATTGCCCGGTAGGATTAACCTCTAGAAAAACATGATCACCCTCAGGTGTGACGATCATATCAATGGACCCTGTATTCAAGTCCAATTCTTGCATAAGGGCTTGGAGCTTATTTTTTACATCATTCGGTAAAGAATACGGAACTACTCGATTTGGCTTTGCCATGTTATAATTCCTAAAATCCAAACTTGTAGTGTCATCCAATTGAGAAAAAATCGCCATAGCGTAATATTCATCATTTATAAAAAATATCCTGGCTTCAAATTCTTTTTCAACCTCATTTTGAAAAAGAGTGGGAAAAAACCAGTCACCAAGATCATCAAGGTTTCTTTGTTCGACTCTTTGGGTGCCAACGCTCTGAAACATACCATTATATTGAATCATAAATATATTTCCAATTGATTTTGTAATAAGTTTTGATTCACCGATGCCTTCTTTATTTGATAAAACTGCTGTTTGTGGGATTAACAAACCAATATCTTTGGCCTTTTGCAATGTAATCAATTTATTATGCATGTGCTCCTTAAAAAAAGAACCCAATGATTTTTTCTGTTCAAGCATGAAATGCAAATATTCTTTTACGCAACTCCATTCTTTAGATAATATATGTTGGTACTTTTTCAGTTCTTTACTGACTGGATGCCCAATCATAAAATCGCCTCTTCGGTACCAAAATGATTTAACACTATTTAATTCAATTTCAACAAACTTTTCATTATCAATCAAAAACATTGACATATCATTTGAGTCCCCAAATTTGATGTTTACTGCAAACAACTGGTCTTCTCTATTGAATCGAATAAAATCAGAATCAAAGTGAGATAACCAATCAATAACAAAGTTAGTGGTGACATCAGCCGCATCAGATAAAATGAATACCATATTAGGGTTGTTTTTTTATTTCTACAAATTTTTTTTTCAATTCTTCTTTGAGCTGTACAGGAGCATTCATGAAGTTCATGACACCTGGAAACAACAACATAATAAACTCTTCATTTGGATTATTCTCTTTGAATAATATCCTTTCTATGTGATCTTGAACAGAGAATAAACCTATTTCGGCTCTAGATTTGTTTATCTTCTCCAAAGATTCTTCACTTAGTATCATGTATTTTTTATCATCAATTACAGCAACAGGTTCTGTTACATAAATGGTATTATCAATAAACGAGAAGTAGTGAGCATATTCAATTGGCTTTAAGCTTCCATTGGTCAGCGCCTTAAATAAAATATCTTGTATTCCATCAAATCGTGCTTGGCTAAAATGTAACAATAGTGAATGCCTTCTAAAGTCGATTACTAGAATTTTCTTTTTATCGCCTGAACATACAACTCCAATTGTTTTCTCGCTAGGAAATCCAAATTTACTAATAATCGATTTAAAACATTCAAAATTAGAACTATCAGCTTCTCTTATTTTCGATGGGTTGCTCCTATCTTTTCTTACGTTCTGATCTATAGTGAATAATGAGTCAACTATTTTTAAAACCTTTTGGTTTACAGTCGGGGGTGTTTTGCGATTAAATTTTTGTATTTTCATGCCATTAAACTGTTCAAAAAATTCTTTACATGCTCCGTTTTTATGAAAAAAAGCTAAGCAATCATTCTTTATCGATTTTTCTTCTAACTTAGTTGCTAATTTCAAAGCATTGCATCTGTCAATAGTAAAACCATCTATAATTCTAAACGCTTTTTTATAAGTTAATAACGCACTTTTACTATCACCTTCCATATATTTTTTTTCTGCCTTATTTATCAATAAATTATAATTTAATAAATCATTATTTATACCTTGGGCGTTTATTTTGAAAAAAGACAATAAACATAATAAAAAAACACTGATATTAAAAATCATCATCAAAGTAAATGACGATATTTTTTTAATCCTTGAATTAAGTGTTTGCATGTTTAAAAGTTTAAGATGCTAAAAAAAGCCCTTCAGATTATTGTTAGGTCTTGTGAATGGTGCACTTTTCCATATTGAAAACATGTATTCTTTGACAGAAAGTAGAATAGAGAAAATATGCTAAAATAGAACTCCAACTCTCCCTTAACAAGTTTGAATGATGAGAATTAGAATATCTTTTTATCATGTATTATCTCTTAAGTTGCCTGCAGAATTAGTGAAGCTTCAAAAATTAAAAGTGCACAATTAACAATGATAGATTTTGATCAAACACAACACTGAAATTTACGGCCTAACAATATTTAGGCATTAAAAAATTTGAGTTGAAATTTGACCAAAATCCAATCATACATGGGTTGAATACTGAATTAGATTCTCACAAAATCATTGGATACCCCAGACTCCATTATCGTCTGTTACAGTAATGAAACCTCCTGAATCGTAAATATCAGTGTCACTTGTCCAAGTGTAGGTAAGGTAACCGTTTTGGGTGAGTATAGTCTTACTTCCTCCGCCTGTTGAACAAGAGGACCCCCCATTTGGTACAGAACAAGTCCCTCCTTTAATTAGATTAAAATTTTGGATTTTTGCCTTTGCAAATTTCTCCATTGATAAACTCTCGAACTTCATGACAAATTGGTTTTGTTAAAGAATGAATTGGTTAACACTCCAAATCTACCCCCTCCCACTGCATAAATCGTGCAGTAGAAAAAAATCTTCCAAAAAATTTTCACCGCCCTTGATTTTTTCTCCATTTTTCAAGGTAAACAAAGCTTTTTGGAACTCTACTTCGGATTCATAAAAATAGGATTCCCGCGGGTGCAGTTTCCATTTGTCCCCCACTAAATGAAGGATAATTTGCAGAAATTATCCATGAAGATTCCCCATCGTTTAGCCAAGCAAGTTGCTCGAAGCATGAACAGCTTCTCCACGTTTTCGGGATA
>JAAFJY010000021.1 GCA_013299105.1 Chitinophagales bacterium
AGTTACGGGCTTAAACGATGAGGCATTTAATGGGTTGAATCGCTTTTCCATGCTGCAAAATGATTTTTTTCACATACAACATTGTTTGCGTACATTTTGTGCGGGAACGGTAGGGCTGTAGGCCCCAAACGTCGGTAGCATAAAAGTCAACATCACGTTTAGCGGGGCCGTAGGTCCCTAACGTTGGTCAGTCAATGTCATGCTTGCAATCATATTTATGACAAAAACCGCAGATACAGAAACTTCCCCGAAGTTTCCAGAAATTGCAGAATACCCAAAATGGAGTTGGCAACTGCGCTACCTGTTGGGTCTACAACTTTGATGTTGATGTGTGAATCATTTACAAATGGAGCAAATTGGCGGTACT
The DNA here is from genome assembly GCA_013299105.1 of Chitinophagales bacterium. Taxonomy (GTDB): domain Bacteria; phylum Bacteroidota; class Bacteroidia; order Chitinophagales; family Saprospiraceae; genus Haliscomenobacter. Next base: position 368 of record JAAFJY010000021.1, read on the forward strand.
CGCCCTGAAGGGCTCCTTAGCTTCACAGGATGCTCAATACTCCACAAACACTAAGGCGTATAAACCAGGCGCTGTTTATACGCCCCCCTTTGAACTACCCAACATGCTGCGTAGTTATTTGGCTCGAAGTCCTCCGTGATGTAAATGTATAGCGCATCGCTAGCTGGATTGTAATACACCAGTGTAAACTCACTCCAGTGGTCGTACAAGTGATTGAAAGCGGCGGGCGGGGTTTCTAAAGATTTGGACCCAATCCTTACTTTGATGGAACTAATCATGGAGCCTGGTACTCCCTCTTCATTTCCCAAGGGCTTGGAGCCATTGATCTCAATCACCCGGTCTGGATTTTTCGGATCATACTTGATTTGGGCTTGTTTGCGGTCAAAACGGGCAGTATTGATTTCGACTACTATACTCCCCCGGTGGAAGACCATTTGATGATCGGATTGGTCTCGGGGCTGAATGCTTTCAAAAGCTGTAATTTCTTTGAGCCGATCTTTGAAAATGTAGCCTGCTGATGGCTTGTCCGTCTTTTTCGCCGCGCACCTGACACCAATCGCCCTGCAAGCCAGTCGCATACAGCAATTCGCCATTATCCAGTCGCATCAGCACATTATTCCCGATTTGGGGTTCTTTACGCAGGTTCACAAAGCCATCTTTGTCGGCAACGATCACGAAACGATTTTGTGCGAAAAGAGACCCTTTCAGCACAAAAATAGCTAGAACGAAAAAGGCCCATTGGGTGAGTCGAATTGTGGAAGTGAAATAAAATGCTGACATAGGATAGTTCCTTTTTAGTGAAACGTAAACTTCCCGCTCATTCATGTATAACTTCTACTTTCGCTAAAAAGAAAAAACGGATGAACAGCAGGTCAAAGACCTCCCCTCTCATCCGTTTTATGATCAAAGAAAACAGACAGGACAGAGCGGACAACCCTCATTTTCAATTTGAATAGGAGGGTAAATCCGTGAAAACCCGTTATATCCGTTTCATCCGTGTTCCCATAAAGTACCGCGCAGCGGGACAGATAAATAACCCGTGGCAGCTATGCCTCACATCGTGCGCTGGATTTTTTCCAACAAACGCTTGGTAGCCATGATGCCTTCGTCTTCCGATAACACATTGCCTTCGTACTCGATGCCCACATAGCCACGGAAGCCTTTTTTCTTCACAATTTCCATGATGCGTGGGTAGTCAATTTCCGATTCGTTGCCTTTGGCATCGAACGCGTGGCTTTTGGCGCTCACGGCCTTGGCATAAGGCATCAATTGCTCGACGCCCAGGTAGCGGTCGTAAGATTCTTCACAGCCAGCGTAGTTGGGCTTGTAGCGCATGCAGAAATTACCAAAATCGGGCAGAGTACCTACATTCGACTTGCCTACTTCTTTCATCACATCGGCCAGCCATTTGCCATTCGAGGAGTAGCTGCCGTGGTTTTCGACCACTACATTGATGCCCATTGACGCACCGTATTCGCCCACGCGGCTCAAACCATCTATGGCGGCTTTGCCTACTTCAGCGGCAGTACCCCGGCCAGCGGCGTTGACCCGGATGGTGGTGCAACCCAGGTACTTGGCACACTCGATCCAGGGTTTGTGGTTGTCCACGGCTTTCATGCGCATGGCATCATCGGTGGAGCCGAGGTCACCTTCACCGTCGATCATGATCAGGTGGTTTTTTACATTGTTGTCTTTGCAACGCATCAACAACTCGTTGAGGTAGGTAGTGTCTTTGGCTTTGTCTTTGAAAAAGGAGTTGACATACTCCACTACCCCAATGCCAAAGTCTTTGCGGGCGCGTACCGGAAAGTCGAGGTTGGTCATTTTATTGGCAAAAAGGGTCTTGTGCAAAGACCACTCGGCCAGTGAGATTTCGAACCAAGGCTTGCGCAATGCCTCCAGGTCAAGGGCGGCGGGGGCCAATGCCAAGCCAGCGGCAGTGTAGCCCATCTGATGCAGAAAATCGCGACGTTTCATGTTTGAATATGGATTTATTAGCACCAATGTAATCAATAATCCTTTTTCTTACAAACTACCACGACATTGGACTACTTTTTGACGGCAAATGCCAAAAAAACCGCCGCCCACTGGACGAATCCAATGAGCGGCGGAAAAAACATAGTCGAGTGATTTCCTAAAAAACAGAGAATATCTTTATGTGAGTTGAACGGTTAAATGTTGAAGGGTTGAAAAGATGAGCTTCGAGTGCTGCTTGAGGTTTTCGGGCATCCCCTCTTTTCAACATTTCAACCCTAACGCTTCAACTCTTACACCAAGTCCCCACCATCGGGTTCATTGTCATCTTTGTCGCTCACTGCGCTGGGTTGAATTTTCTTACGGATGATCAGGTAGATGTAACCGAAGGCAAGTGTTGCTGCGACAAAATTGATGATGCCGCCGAAGAAGGAGAAATTGGATACAAAACGCAAGACCAAAAAGATGCCCAAAGCTACCAGCGTTATGCCGCCACGGGTCCAGTTTTCCTTGCGGAGTTTGCGCCATTCGTAGGCTCCAATTACAGCTGGCAGGGCAGCCGTCATGCTCATCATGATTCCATATACCCCGAAGCCAATCATGCCCACCGGAATACCGATCACGGTAAGGAATGCCAAACCAGAGAGCAAAGGCAAACCGATCATCAGCATCAAGCCCAAGCCCAGGGAAGGCCCCAGGTTGCTTTTGGCCTGACCCGCATAGCGGCTAAAGAACTTATCGCCAAAGGCAATCAAAAGCAGCACCATCAGCAAGCCGCTGAAAATGCGGATTACTGAATAGCCGCGTTGCATTTTGTGAGCAGCGTCGTAAAACTTGTGCTCAGCATCAGCCCAACCCGGCTTGAGGTGGCGGTTGAACACCACATTGACTCCTGCTCCGGTTTTGCCACTGAAATCGGGGCGTTTTTTGGCCCAATATTGCACCGCGCTGCCAAAAAAGGCCTTGCTGCCCAATTCGAAGCGTTCGGCGGCAATATTGCTGGTACCGTTGATGGGGCCATTGATGTACAAGTAGCCCGATTTGGAAATCAGATTGCCTTGCACCTCGCCTTCCAGGTTCAACTTGCCGCCTGCGATGTGTACATTGCCCATGACTTTGCCAAAAAAAGTGACTTTGCCACCTGCCAGTATCAGGTCGCCGCCAATGACTACACCATCGGCGATGCGAACTTCACCACCAGTGACGGTCAAGTCACCTTTGATGCTCTTGTTGACAGTGACCTCGCCACCAACGATGCGCACATCGCCATTGCTTTCGGCATTGAAATAAACCTTGCCACCAGCCAGTAGGGCGTCTTGTCCGATGTTGGAGTTGACGGTCATTTCGCCGCTGGCACCTACGAGGTCACCTTTTACTTCTCCTTGGGCGTGGAGTTTGCCCGCAGCGACATAAATGTTGCCAGCGCTGGGTTCTTGTAGGTGGACGTTTTCGCCCACTTTTACATCAGCAGCCTGTAAGCTTAAAGTCGCTCCTAAAAAAAGGCTGCTCAGAATGGTCAATGTCTTTTTCATGTGTCAGGTGATTGTGGTAATCCTTCAAAAGGCAGTTTAACTCAGGTCGTACAAAAGTGTTATCAATTCGTTAAGCAGTCCAATTTTTTTTACGTAAGTAGGAAATTTATCTACGAACGTTGGAAAATGGCGATGAATGGAGGTTTTTGTCTGGAATAACTGTATGTGGGTGCTGAATGGCATTTTTAAGGCTGAACCAGTCAAAGTCTCAAAATCGCACACCATTGTCCGATTTTGGACACTTTTTTTAGATGCTGTAGCAAAAAAATAGTATCATGGCAACTCAAATACCTTGTATTTCGGGACCTTGGCATAAAATAAAGGCAAGTGTTCATTTTGGAACACCTTTTGCTTTGTTCCCTGTATAATCCGATAGTATTGAACAAATGGAAAAAAACGACTTGTATCCTGGCGCAGTATTGGTAGTGGATGATAACGCGGGCGTACTTACCGCTGCGAAACTGTTTTTGAAGCGTCACTTCATCCAGGTCGATACAGAGCGAAACCCGGAGAACATCCCCAACTTGTTGAACAACATGCGCTATGATGTCATTTTGCTCGACATGAATTTTACCAAAGACCGCAGCAGCGGCAAGGAAGGCTTTTTTTGGTTGGGGCGAATTCTAGAGATCGACCCGGCGGCGGTGGTGATTCTCATCACGGCTTATGGCGATGTAGAAATGGCGGTGCAGGCGATCAAAGGTGGTGCGACCGATTTCGTGCTTAAGCCCTGGGAAAATGAAAAATTACTGGCCACTATGCTTTCAGCCATGAAGTTGCGGGCTTCAAGGGTTGAAAATGATGAGTTGAAAGCCAAGCAAAAGGGTCTGGCTTTGGCTCACAACGATTCGATCCCCGAAATTTTGGGCAACAGCTCGGCCATGCGCAAGGTGTTTGAGACCATCAGTCGGGTGGCCAAAACCGATGCTAATGTGCTGATCCTGGGCGAAAATGGCACGGGCAAAGAGCTGGTAGCACAGGCCATCCACCAACAATCGCAGCGCAAGGCTCAAAATTTTGTGAAAGTAGATTTGGGTGCCATTACCGAAAGTTTGTTTGAGTCTGAGTTGTTTGGTCACGTCAAAGGGGCATTTACTGATGCCAAAGACGACCGCCCTGGTCGCTTCGAAGCCGCTAACAATGGCAGTATTTTTCTCGACGAAATCGGCAACTTGTCTCTGGCGATGCAGGCCAAAATGCTGTCGGTTTTGCAAAATCGACAAGTCATTCGGGTGGGGTCTAACCAAGCTCGCCTGCTCGATGTGCGGGTTATTTCGGCTACCAACATGCCACTTTATGAAATGGTCAAAGACCGTAGCTTTCGCCAGGACTTGCTGTACCGCATCAACACCATCGAAATCACGCTGCCTTCACTGCGCGAGCGAGCCGAGGATATTTTACTTTTGGCGGAGCATTTTTTATACGTTTACAACAAAAAATACAATCGCGCCATACCGGGGTTCAGTGCCAGTTTGAAAAAAGCACTCTTGGCCTACCCTTGGCCCGGTAATGTGCGCGAACTACAGCACGCCATGGAGCGGGCCGTAATCATGGCCCGAGAAGGGTTATTGCAACCCGATGACTTCCTGCTCAGCGGAGGTAGCGAGGAGAGCGAAGTGCTCAACGCAGCTTCCTCCATGAACCTCGAAGACCTGGAAAAAGATACCATCATGAAGGCCATCAAAAAACACCAGGGTAACATCAGCGAAGCCGCCAAGGAACTGGGCCTGACCAGGGCGTCTTTGTATCGGCGTCTGGAGAAGTACGGCTTGTAGTTGAAAAGTTGAGGGGTTGAAATGTTGAAAAGAGGGGACTAGGGCTTGAATCATGGTCATTTCTTGGCAAGTGCCTCCAAATTTCGCGCTACCTTAAATTGTACGATTTTGGTGATCAACTCTACAGGCAACGCTTGATCATACTTGAAATGCAGCGAGTCCTTTGTCCTTTTGTCACGATAGGCAGCCAGTTCTGGTTCTAAATGCTCCGCATCGTAGACCGGGTAAAAGCCAATGTGGTTTTTGTTGGCTGCAAACCAGACCAACTTGCCATGCAACTCAAACCCTGGCATGCCATAACTGATTTTTTCAGTAGCCGCTGGTGCGGCATTCAGGATGATTTGGCGCAATTGTTGCAACTGGACTTGCTGCTCCACAGGGCAGGCTTGAATATACTCATCAATGGTTTGGGCCTTGGACATGCTCATTTTTTACCCACAAAATAGGCTTATTTCTTGTAGTCCCGCACCCCCGTAATTTGCGCCTGTACACACAACCACTTGCCCTTTTCCTTCACATAGGTATCTGTATAAATGGTAGCACCCGAAATGGTCTTGTCGCCAGTTTTGATGGTGTAGGTATTTTTGGAGCGCACCAGGGCCATGTTGCCAAAAATGCGGATTTTTTCGTCTTCGTAATCGAACGCAACGTATTCAGGGCCCATGCCCCAAGTAGCCAGGTATTCTTTGCGACCAATGATGCGGCCCGAGCTTTCGATGCACACAAAGTCGGGGTGGATGAGGCGACTATGCGCCACCGTATCACTGGTTCGGTAGTTGTTGATGAATTGCTTGTTGAGGGCTTTTAATTGTTCGAGGTCCTTGTTACTATTGCCGTATTGGGCCTGAAGGGTGGAAAAAAGGCCAAAACTTGCCAATACAAATGCGCCAATGGTTTTCATAGCAATGGATTTTTGGGCAAAATGAAAGAAAGAAATGGGAAAAAATCGGATTTAAGGACGAACTGCTTTTTTACAGTGCGATACAATAACAATGTAATTAAATGTATGTTTTTTGTTTAAAAATAAAATTTTTGTTTTTATTTTTAATTTGGTTAATTTTGTTTTTGAATCTTTTTCAACTTCAAAAACAGCGTTCGATGAAAACACTGAAGAGAATCCTATTGGCCATTGCAGGCTTGATTGCCCTTTTATTAATTGTGGCCCTTTTTGTCAAAAAAGACTTTGCGGTGGAGCGCCAAGTCACGATCAATAAACCCAAAGTCGAGGTTTTTGCCTACCTAAGATCCTTGAAAAACCAAAACAACTGGAGCACTTGGACTCAATCCGATCCCAAAATGAAAATGCGCTTTGAAGGGCAGGATGGTGAAGTTGGCTCCATATCTATCTGGGAAAGCGACATGATGGGCAACGGGGAACAGGAGATCACTAAGATCACCGAGGGTGAGCGTATCGATGCCGAACTGCGTTTCAAAGGCGCTTTTTCCTCGGTTTCACCCGCTTACCTTACTACTGCTACAGTTGCTGATACGCAAACGGTGGTGAAATGGGGCATGAGCGGCAAAATGAGTTACCCGATGAATCTGATGGGCCTGGTTTTCAGCATGGACAAAATGATCGGCGACGAGTACGAAAAGTCACTGAATCAACTGAAGGGAATATTGGAGAAACAATGAAGTTGACATGTTGAAATGTTGACGAGTTGAAGAGAAGGCCCGCTGCCCATTCGTTTGATCTAGACAGCGGGCTTTCAATACATAGCGAGTTATGAATGAAAACGCAGTATTTCAAACATTTGCAGCATGACCAACACACAAAATTCAGTGCAAAAAAATCCAAACCGCACAAACAAATACTCAAACAACCTAAAAATCTGCCAACGAGCCCCCACTCATAACTCATAATTCATAACCCATAATTCATAACTCCATTCAAATCATTCCTAAACCCTTGAAATCCCTTCCCAAGGTATCTTTTACCGAGGCCTCCAGCCATTTTTGTAGCAAATCAGCATACAAGTCGCGGAAATCAATCTCGTAGCGGAGGTCACCCTCATCTAGGTTTTGCAAGTTAGGGCCGGAGTTGAAAAAACCTGGTTTTTGTAATTTACCACCGATCAACCAGGCGTTGTTGGCCGTGCCATGGTCGGTACCGCCGCTGCCATTTTGCTTGACCCGCCTGCCGAACTCCGAGAAAGTAAGGATCAAAACCTCGTCCATGAGCTTGTTTTGCTGCAAGTCTTTCACAAAGGCTTGCACCGCTTCTGCATACATTTTGAGTAGGCGATCCTGGCGGCCTTTCTGATTGGCATGGGTGTCAAAACCCGTGATGGAGGCATAATACACCTTGGTATCGGTATCGGCCATGATCAGTTGGGAGATCAGTTTCAGATCGCGGCCCAAATCAGACGCTGGGTAAGTGACGCTGCTGCGGTAGGTTTTGGCCTGCTCAGCCAGGTATTTGGCCGAAGATTGGGTGTCGATCAAGGTTTTGTACAAGTAAGCCACATTTTCCTCTTGCGGTTGCACGGGAGCCTGGCTCAGTTGTTGCAAAAAGCCATTGTTGGTCTGTTTTTTCAGGCGTTCGGGATCGCTCATCGCAAACCCCCTGCGTTTTTCGCCTTTGAGGGCCAAGCTTAGGGTGTCATCCACTTCAATGGCGTGGTAGGGGTTTTGGCAACCCGCACATTGGCTATCGAGGTAGCGCCCCAGCCAACCTGTTTTCCAATATTCCGAAGCATCGCTGGCGGTATGCCAAATGTCTGTTGAGCGAAAATGTGAACGATCGGGATTGGGGTAGCCCACATTGTTGATGATGCTCAGCAAACCCTGGTCGTATAAACCCTGCATGGCTTGTAGCGCAGGATTAAAGCCCAAATTGTCGTTGATTTTTAAAACCTCGTTTTTGGCAATGGACAAAGAAGGGCGGTTTTTGTAATAAAGATCGTCTTGGTAGGGCACAATTGTATTCAAGCCGTCGTTGCCGCCGGAGCACTGAATGACCACCAGGATTTTACCATTGCGGCGAGTAGTCAAGGGGCCAAATTCGGCACCCTGCAAGAAAGCTGGAACCAACCAGGCGGTACTCGCCAAGGCCGATTGCTGGAGAAATTTTCTTCTTTTCATGGTGATTGAGTTTAGAGTATGTTTAAAAATTTTTTCTTGGCCCAAAATGACCCCTTTCCGCCCATTCTTCGTTACAAAAATGCTCATTATGCGCTGCATAACTCCGCTTTTTGCGCCTCGACTGGCCGAAAACTGGCTCATTTTTGACTTCAATTCTAAATTTAAACATCCTCTTAACACATTTGGTATTCGGGTAAAGTCATCAGGCGCATAGCCAGGCTGCGGATTTGGGCATTGCGATCGGCACCCGGCAGGTCTTTGCAAAGGTTTTCCAGGCCAAAGGCAGGTTTGACCAGCAGCAGGTAATCGGCCAATTCCTGCACCATTTCGACGGGTTTTGAACTTTTGATTAACTGGTACAAGGGCGTCAAATCGTGGGTGTTGGCCAATTTTTGGGCACCCATTTCACGGCCTTCGTCTTCAAATTCGCCTTTGGTACGCAAGCCTACTTCTTCACTGTTGAGCAAAAATGCAGGCAAATTGAGGCGCAAGGTCAGCGTCGAGTTGTCGATCCAGGTTTTGCCGCCCGGCCATCCAGCTACATTTGGTGGGTTGAAAAGGATTTGGCCCAAGGAGCGCTGCATGAACAAAACGGGGCCGGGCTGTAGGAAACCCATTTTTGCACTGCGCATCAAGCCCGCCATGAACTGCACGGGTGATTTGATGCGTTTTCCCAGGTTATTCGGGGCATAAAACCAGACGCTGCTGAAAATTTGTCGCATCAACTTGCCAATGTCATAATTGGACTGGCGAAAACCCTGGCTCAGTTGCGCCGCCAGTACTTCGTCAATTTGTTCTTTGACAAAATAGCGATAAATTTTTCTGACCAGAAAAGACGCCGTTGCCGGCTGTTGCAAGATGATGTCGATGATGTCCTCTCCTTTGAAGGGGCCAGTTTTGCCCAGGAAAGTCTTGCTGCCTTCGTCGTGCCACATTTCGCGGAACTCAAAGTCTCCCAAAAAAGTGCTGTTCCAGCCCGTGAAAGCCCTGGCGGCTTCCTTGATGTCCTTTTCCTGGTAATTTCCGCGTCCCATCGTGAACAACTCAAGCAATTCGCGGGCAAAATTCTCATTGGGCCGTCCTTTGCGATTCTGTTGGTTGTTTAGGTAACGGATCATGGCTGGGGTTTGAGAAACGGCCAGCAGCAAGTCACGGAAATTACCCAGCCCATGTTGGCGCAAGGCGTTCATGTACTGCACGCCCAATTTGCCGATGAGGATACGACAAGCAAAGTGGCCGTGCCAAAACAAGCACATTTGCTCCAGCAGGGCGCTTTCGTTGCTAGCACTCATGCGACTCACCCAAGCGTGGTTTTGTTGAAACATTACTGCGCGCTCTTTTTCGAGCATTTGGGCCAAGCCCCCTTCGTCGCGGGCGGGAGGTGCCGCGTTCAAAAGCGAATTTTTTGCCCGACTAGCCTGATCGAATAACTCCTCGATGGCTTTTTCGATGGGCCAGTTCCGCCGCTCTCGCCATTCATCGGGGCTTAGTCCAAAGCCCGCCCGCCAGTACAAGTGCCTGATTTTTTCCATAGTGATTTTAATCTTGTAGTATTGTAAGCTTTGATGGAAAAATCGAGCAGGGGTTTAGTCTTTAAGAAAAATTTAAGAAAAAGAGACGTTTGGAAAGCAGAAAAGGGGTAAAACACCTTGGTCTTACCCCTTTTGCCTATTAATTGCGGATAGATTGTGGAAGGAGATGGTCGAAAAAAACGGACCTCCCAAGGCCCTTATTCCCTTACCTTCAAATCAGCTTTGACCCTCAGGTAATAAAGTTTAGTCAATCCTTCATAGCCAGAATCGGAGCCCGCAATCAACCACAATTCACCCTGGGCATTCGTCTTGATTTCCAGGGCAGAGCTCAGTTTGCGGCTGAAAACCCGGTATTTCTCTTGTGTGCCGCCATTGACCAGGTCTCCAATCACTTTCATGTGTTGGCCGCTTTGAGATTGCTCGCCTTTGTCTAGGTTCATGCGCCAATCGACAGTGTTCAAAACTGGCTTTGGTTCCTGGTCAAATGCACCAGTCTTGACGTACACCGACTCCGCAGGGGAGCCGCCGATACCCACCGAGCCTTTTATGGCGTCAGATGCCATCACCAATTCCATTTGCACCTGGTAAGTAGTGTTGGGTCGAAGATTGGTGACTTTTTTAGTGATGAACATAAACAAATCATCGCTGCGGTTGTGGCCCTTTATTTCAAAACCACCTTGTTGTTCTCCACTGATTTCGCTGGGAAGTTTGGCCCATTTGGCACCCAATTCGTACAGGCTCGAGTCCTGTTTGTTGTTCAGCTTGGGGTGGTCAGAAAACCCTGCTTTCCAGCCTGCCAATCCTTGGGCGAAGCTATCGTCAATTTTGGTACTGCCATCAGGGCTGGGGCCTTCTACCTTGCAAGCATTGAGCAAAAGGAGCAAGAAAAGTGAGGATAACAAACTACTTTGCATTTTCATAGATGTGGTGTTTTTAAGTTTGGGAATGTGATGCAAAATTCTTCCTATTCAGACAGTAGCTAAAAAACTGAGGTTGGCGGGTTAACACTTTTTAACTTTCTACGTAAATAAGAAAGGGTAAATTAAATGTTAAAACTCTGTGATTAAATGAGTAATTGCCCTATATTTCGCCCGGTTTGATTGCTATAGTTGATGTTTTTTTGCAAAATACTAAACCTATTTAGCTGGTAACCAACAAATTAATAATGCCCTTGGACATGTCACTGACCCAATTGATCGATCACACGCTACTCAAATCAGACGCAACGCTTGATGATATCCGCAAGCTTTGCTCTGAAGCTATTGAGTACAAGTTCAAAGCTGTGTGCATTCCGCCTTTCTACGTAGCCGAAGCAGTCAAAATATTTGACAATGTATCTCCCCGGCCCGCTGTAGCAACAGTGGTAGGTTTTCCTATGGGGTATGCTGCTACTGCTGCAAAAGTTGAAGAAATAAAGCGCGCCGTTGATGAAGGGGCCGATGAAATTGATGCAGTAATCAATATCTGTGCCGTCAAGAGCAAGCAGTGGAATTACGTTGAAAATGACATCAGCAGCATGTTGATGGCCGCTCAAATGAGGGGTAAAAAAATCAAAATCATTATCGAAGCCAGTTTACTAAACGATGAAGAACTGAAAAAAGTAGCCGACATTTTGCTTGCAACCAAACCCGATTTCGTAAAAACTTCAACCGGATTTCAAGAAGGGGCCACAGTCGAATTGGTGCAAAAATTGGTCAAACTCCTGAACAACAAAATCCCGGTAAAAGCCTCCGGGGGCATTCGTAGCCGTGAAGCCGCTGAAGCATTGGTGCAAGCTGGTGCCAAAAGAATTGGTACCTCGGCTGGGCTGGAGATGCTGGGCTGAGGAGAAGGAGGCTTATTTGACGTTGACTTTTTTGAAGTACGATTGATGTTCGATGAAGTACGAAGAAGGGGGCTAGCTCATAAGATTTTTGGGTGGATTTTTGGTTTTCGTTTTTCCGGGTTGGATTTTTTAAGTTTGAGAGGCTTTCATGACGTTGATTTTTTGAAGTACGATTGATGATTGATGAGCTACGAAGTATGGGGCCACTGGGGAGATTTGTGAAAGGATGCGTAGTTGGTTTTCCGAGCTTAAGTTTGAAAGGCTTACATGACTTTTAACATCCCGGTCACTCCCCCAAAGCCTCTCTAACTCCCTTTCCCAAGGTATTGAACAACAAAACCGTCAAAAAAATCGCCAAACCTGGGAACAAGGCCAGCCACCAGTCTAAGTCGTGCTTGCCCAGGAGTTGGGCCATGATGCTGCCCCAAGTTACCTGATCGGCGCGTACCCCAAGACCTAAGATTGAAATGGTGCTTTCCAGCAAAATTGCGGCGGCGATGCCTAGCGCAAGGCTCACCAAAAAAGGCCCCAAAGCGTTGGGCATGGCGTGTCGCCAAATGATGCGCAGCTCGCTGAACCCCAAAACTTTGGCCGCGTCAATGTAAGTCAGGCTTTTGATCCGTAAAAACTCAGCCCGCACAAAGCGCGCAATGCGGGTCCAGTTGATCAGGCCCACTACGGCCATGATGTAATAAACGCTCGGCTCCTTCAAAGTCGCCGCAATGGCCATGATCAGGATCAAGTCGGGAATAGTGTCGAGGATTTCAATGACCCGAAGTACCAGGCTGTCGATGGGGAAAGCCCGCTCTGGCCCCGCCCCGCCGATTCTTTTCAAAACCCGCCCCAACAGCCAGCCACATATCAATAAGGTAAGAAAAACCAAAATTCGCCATGCCATGCCCCCACTTGAATAGGGCACCAAAAAACCATAAAAAATGGCCAAGGGCAAAAACAAAAGCCCCAAGAGCAATTGCGCCCTGCTGATGCGCAAGCCCGTATCGCCATAATACCCCGCCAAGCCACCCAGCAACAAGCCCAGGAAACCAGCCACCAGCATAGATACCAGTCCTACCAGCATAGCAGTGCGTGCTCCATGCAGGAGCCCCGCCGTGAGGTCTCGCCCGCTCAGATCGGTGCCCAGCCAATGCCGAAACTGGGCAGTTTTGACTTGTTGCGGCTCAAGTGGGCTTTTGGCCCCCAAAGCGGCACGGTCAATAGTTCCAGGCGAGTAAGGGATGAGGGTATACAAGGCCCAATCGTATTTTTTCTCGGCCCAATCGGTTGGTGGTAGCAGGGCATCGGACCAGGAAGCCAAGTTCCAATCGCAAAGCATGCCCCGGAAAAGGGGCCAATAAGTCTGTTTCTCGATTTTGCAAACCAAAGGGCGCTCGTTGGCCAATAAAGGAGCCAACAAAGCCAAAAACAAAAAAACCTTCAAGCCAGTCCAAGCCCTACGCGTGGCTTTTTTTTGCCAAAACCTTTCCCATAGTGCTGCTTTCATGCGGTGGTTTTAGTTTCTTCCAAATTGACGCGGGGGTCAACCCAAGCGTAGAGCAAATCGGCAATCAACACACCCAGCATGGTCAGCAAGGCCGAAAAAATCAAAATGCCAAACACCACAGGCCAATCCTGCACCCCCAAAGATTCGAACAGCAGATTGCCCATTCCGGGTACGTTGAAAATGTTTTCGACGATCACCGATCCCGCGATGATGTGTGGCAGCAAGTTGGCAAAAAGGGTGATTTGAGGGAACAAGGCATTGCGAAAAGCGTGTTTCCACACCACCGTTTTTTCGGACAGACCCTTGGCCCTGGCAGTGCGCACATATTCGCTGTCGAGCTCTTGACTCATCGAGGAGCGCATTTGCATGACTTTAACGATGAGCAAAGGATAAGTCGTGCACAAAACGGGCAGCAGCAGATTGGGCAGGGCTTTGTCGAACCATTCGCCCCAACTGGCATCGTTCGAAAGATAATTGAGGGCGGTGATCGACACAAAATTGAGGCCCAAATTGGGGTTGGTGAACACCAACAAGAGCACCATCGCCAACCAAAAGGAAGGCAAGGCGGCCAACAAAAACAAAGTGCTGTTCAAAATCCGGTCAAAACGAGAACCGCGCCGCCGTGCCGCCATCACTCCCAGTGGGATGCCCAGCAAGTAACTGAGCAGCAAGGATGTGAGGCCCAAAGGCAAAGTCCAGCGCAAGCCCTGGGAAATTTTGTCCCACACTGGCTGACTGTCGATATTGGAAGTGCCCAAATTGCCCTTCAGCGCATTTTTGAGCCAATCGTGAAACTGGTTGTCGAAGCCCTGCCAGCGCAAACTGGGTTGGTACAAAAGCCCTTGTTTGGGGTTAGCGAGCCAATATTGATGGGCTTTTTGTAAGTTATTTGTCGCATTGGCGAGGTAGGGCTTCAAGGCCGAATCATTGATTTTTACAGCTTGTAAACCTTGTAACTGCTTTTCGATTTCGCCTTTTTCGCTGTTGTATTGCAAGGCATTGGCGATGTCTAGGATTTTGGCCTTTTGCTCCACTGCCAAAGTATCGGGCGCGTGGCGCAGTGCGGCTTTGAGGTCCAAAACAGTGCGGTAGTAAGCCATCGTTGCAGGCCAGTTGCCACTTTGATCGAGTAGCGCCAGTAAGGTCTTGCGGCGCTCCTTGAAGGGGATTCTGTACAAAGTATCGGGGTACGCAGCGGGCTGAAAGTTGAAGTAAAAAGCGGGTTTGTCCATGCCCAAAATGGCTGCTTTTTGACGGTAAGCCTGCTCACGACTCTGCTCATCGAGGGTGTTGTCCTCGTTGTTGAGCCCTGCCAATGCGGCCACCGGGTCCTCAGGCAACAGGCGACTGAGGCCAAACACCAAGGCCATAATGAGCAGCAAGCTGGGGATAATCACCAGCAAACGGCGAAAAAGGTAGCTCCAGATCATGGGCAATGTTTATGGGACTCAACTCCTCAACTCATTTTCTTTTCTTCAGCTTAAAATCGCCCACATTGTAGCCAGGAGGGTTGGGGATGGGCTTGGTATCGTATTTGTTGCTGATGGCCACGCAATCGTTGGGGGTGAAAAGCATGATTTCTGATACTTCGTCTTGCAGGGTTTTTTGAAATTGGTGGTACAATTTGTTGCGGGCGGACTCGTCCCAGGTGGTCGCAATTTTGTCGATCAGGGCATTGGTTTCAGCGTTGCCAAACCCACTGCGGTTGTCGCTGTCTTCGCTGCCTGCATAGTAGTGGTGCTTGGGGTTCCAAATGGTTCCCATGCTGCGACCTGCGGAGAGCATGTCATAGTCTTTTGCCTTCCATTGGGACATCACTTGTTGTGGGTCCATGCTTATTGGTTGCAGATCAATGCCAGCTTTTTTTGCGTGGTCTTGGAGGAGCAAGGCGATGGTTTGAGAAGTTTCTTTGGCATTATTGAAAAGGAACTTGACGCTCAACTCCACTTTTTTGCCATCTATCACTTTGTCCACAAAGCCGTCTTTGTTGCTATCGGCCCAACCGGCTTCTTTCAACAAGTTTTTTGCTTTTTCGACATCGTAAGGCACTGGTTTCAGTTGGTTGTTATACTCCGGGAACGAGGGGTCCAAGGGATTCACGATGCGGGTACCAAAACCACCATACACGCTGTCAATGATTTCTTTTACATTCACAATGTGGGCAATGGCCTGGCGTACTTTTTTATCGGCCAATTGAGGCCGTTTGCTGTTCAATGCGATGAAATAGTAAATACCTGCGCTAGAATTGTGCAAGGAGAAATTTTTTAAAAAGCCCTGGTCTTTCTTTAAATTCATAAAATCGGCTGGTGCGATGTGGGTCATGGCATCGATTTCCTGGTTTTTCAGGGCAGCCAGCGAAGCTGCCGGGTCAGGAATTGGAAGGTAAGTAATAGTATTCGGGAAACTGTTCCAATCCGGGAATTTTCGGCCCCACCAGTTTTCCTTTTTGCGCAAAACGATCTTTTTGCCAGCTTCCCAAGACTCGATCCGGTACTCACCGCAGCCATTGATGTACTTGGGGTTACGGTTGTATTGGTCACCATTGAAGGCATCGGCCAGTTTTTTTAGGTTGGGGTTGGAATTGGCCAGGACCTCGGCTTTAGCAGGGTCGACGAGCTCGCTCAGTTCGATTTTATCCATCCATCCTTGGGGATCCAGCAGTGATTTTTGGAGAACTGGCGCGGCATTGGTGACCAGTTCCACAGCAAAAACGTTGTTTTCCGAAAGTACGATGGTAAATTTCTTTGGGTTGATTTGGTCCACTTCCACGTTGGCAATGTCCGCTAAATAGGAGCGGAAATTAGCTGCATCGACCAGCGGATTCATGATGGCTTTGATGGTGAAGAGGTAGTCGTTGCCTGTCACGGGACTGCCGTCGTCCCAAGTGGCTTCGTCCAGCATTTCGAAGTCTAGACTCAAGCTGCCATCGGCATTGGTTTTGCGGGTGGGCTCTGCTTTGACGAGGGCGGGTTGAAGCACACTGTTTTCGTCGTAGCTCATCAGGTACATGTTGGCCATGTCCGAGATTTCGCTCTCGTAGGCCTGCGTGCCCATGATCGGGTTGAGGCGGGCGGGCTCGTTTTCTTGGCGCAAGACGACATTGTTGTCTGGATCAATTTTGACTTTTTTGTCTTTGCAGGCGTTGAGTACGAGCAGGCTGAATAGGCAAAGGATGGCAATTTTTCTCATGTGGAAATGGATATGCAATGGGAATGTGGTTTTAGTTTAGGATATTGAATGGGTATTAAGGTCCAATCAGTATCTATTCGAAGTTCATGGCTGTGTTTTTTCAAAACCAAAAACAAATATAAGCCAAAGCAAGGCAGGGCAAAGTTTTGCAGCGGTAATTTTTGGGTAAAGTGTAAAATGCAGGATGATAGACGGCTAACGGTACTGAAAAAGACAGGCGAAAATGCCAACGCTCAGAGGCTTCGATCCTGTCTTAACTCAAAACATTACCCATGAAACTGCTCAACAACCTGCTTTTACTTGCCACTTTGGCCATCTTTGCTTGTGAGCAAGACGAAGTGTTGGGAAGCCAAGGCTGGGAAAAGGCGGTCATTACTGGTTTCGACGGTCGTTATTGTGGTTGTTGTGGCATCTATTGGATTGAAATCAAAGGCAAAGAATATTTGCTTCACGAAGTGCCAGAAGATTTCCTGAATTCAAATAGGCCTGCGGAGGTGGATTACCCCTTCAAAGTAAGGCTGAAATGGGAAGTCTTGAAAGGAGGATGCTTCAGCGCCAATACAATCAAAGCCCTGGAAATTGAGGCTCGATAGCCATTTATTTTCACCATTTAAAGTTTAATCACCCATGAAACTGCTCAAAAACCTGCTTTTACTCGCTACATTGGCCTTGTTTGCCTGCAAAGTGGATGAGCCACTCGAACAACAAGAATGGATCAATGCCGAAGTAACTGGCTTTGATGCTCGCCTTTGCCCATGCTGCGGGGGATATTTTATCGAAATCAAAGGCAAACGCCGTTTAGTACAGCAACTGCCCGCGCAATTTCAAAACTTCCTGAATACTGCGGATGTAGCCTTTCCTTTGAAAGTGCGGGTCAAGGCGGAAGAGCTGAAAGGTCCTTGCCCAACAAATTTTGACTTGATCAAGGTGCTGGAGATTGAGGTTCGACCATGATATGTTGAACGTTTAAAAATTCTTGATATGAAACTGCTAAAAAACCTGCTTTTAATCTCGCTTTTGGCCTTTGCGGCCTGCAAAACGGAAGAGCTGGAGCCCTAAATCATAGAAGAACCAGACCCCCAACTTGGGTCAATGCCAAAGTAACTGGCTTTGACTCCCGACGTTGCTCGTGCTGTGGGGGGTATATTGTCGAAATCAAGGGTAAACGTTACTTGGCGAAGCAGTTTCCGGAGTCTTTCCAAAACTTATTGAACATTATATATTATGGTTACCCCTTGAAAGTACGCTTGAAATATGAAGCTGCTCAAGAACCTGCTTTTTATTGTAACCACACTTCTTCTGGGCTGTACTCCTGATGAAGCATTGCAAGATCAACGCTGGGTGGATACTCTTTTGGAAGCGGATGAACGGGGTTGTCCTTGTTGCCGATACACCGTAAAAATTGAGGGCAAACCACATCTTGTAGAAGAACTGCCAGCGGAGTTTCAAGATTTTCTTAACCGGGTAGATATGAATTTCCTAGTCAAAGTACGCTTGAGAGCTGAACCTGCAAAAGGCAATTGCCCCGCCCGTTTGCGGCCGATTAAGGTGTTGGAGATAATGTTTGCACCAAGATAGACGGTCAAATAAGTACAAATGTGGTAACTTTCGTTTTGAAGTCCATAAAAATGCCCGTATTTTTGTCAGCAAAGCAATTAGTTATGACTGAAAACACGATCATTATGGGAGTCAACGCCCCAAAAATTCACCAGCGCATCATCGGGCAATTGATGATGCGGTTAGGGATGCTTTACTACATTGACAAAACCATTTCTTTCGAGCCCTTGCCTGAAACCATGATCGATGAAAGTCAAACCAGCCCTACTCCAGATATTCTGTTGTTTGACAATGAAAGAAAATTGAACCAGGTCATCATTGAAATCAGTGGCAATACGGGTGCACGTCGCGATTTTGAAAAAATAAAGCAGTTGATGATCGAATACAATGTACCCGAGGGTTTTGTTTACAATTACGACAGCAAGCAATGGAGAAAGTATTCCCTGGAAAATGGTGAAGACCAACAAAATCCTTCTTTCAGCCAATCAATAGGCCTCGATTTCAATACCCTTTTGTAGTTGGTTTCCCCTTTTGGGTGAAATAGTATTGAAAACAACCAGTCAGCATCAAAAAAGGCAGCCCGATCACCCCAGGCTGCCTTTTTTCCGCTCAACTTCCTCAAACTCTCAATTCACAGGTTGCTCTCCACCTTCACCTCGGTCACATCAATGCCTCTTCTCTTCGGAGTAGTGCCGTATATATAGTCCCACAGTGGAGAAGATACGCCAAACATCACCTCTTCGGGGCTGTAATGGTGGATCGAGTGGTTGACCCAAAGGGCTTTGATGATATTGTTCGGTGGGCGGAAAATATGTACCATATAGTGTACGATCAGGTACATGGCATAACCAATCAGAAAACCAGCCAGCACGGCAAATGCAAACTTGCCCAAAATCACCCGGAAAATCACCAGCAAAATGGTAGCGACCAACACCGACATGGCAGGCGGCATGGCCAGGCGCTGCTTGTCTTTGGGATAATCGTGGTGAATACCGTGCATGGTGTATTGAATCTTGGCCTTGCGCTCAGTAGAGGGCTCCATGTGATAGACCCCTTTGTGAACGTGGTATTCCACAAACGTGAACAACAACAGCCCTCCCAAGAAGAGTGCGATGGTCACTGGCAAGCCGAGGTCAGTACTGGTTTGGGTGTAATACAAAAGACCAGCGGAATATATGAAAAACAAACTCACCGGAACGGCGATGTGAGTCCGCGTCAACTTGTCCAGCCACTTGTTTTGGAACAAAACGGGCGAAACATTATCGTTGGATAAGTATGCTTTTTTTGGTGTAGCTTCCATGCTTGTGTTGAATTATTTGGCAAAAGTAGGCTCTTTTTAGTTAGAGATTCAAGTTTATGAGGCAGAAAAAAGTTTGATTTTACTCAAACTTTAACGTGACACACATCAACCTGAAACCCATCACAGTCCCAAATTCTGCCTGGTTTGTCGGATGTACTTGCGGTATTTCATCCGGTAAGTGCGGTAATATTTTTTGTAGCGATCCACCAGCGCTTCGTAACTGATCATGTAGGTGTACGAAGCCTGTGAAGGCATGATTTGCTCGGGTTGAGGAGCTTGTTCACCTTTTACATCTGGGATCATGGCTTGTGGCGTTTCCAACCAGCCTTGGTCGTACATCCACTCATCGTTGTATATTTTGCCCAGGTAACGCGAGCCGTGGTCGCTGAACAAAACCACCACTACATCGTCTTTGCTGAGTTGATCGGCAATTTGGAAAACCGCTTGCAAGGCCGAACCACTGGAATAACCCATCATTAGGGCTTCTTTGCGGGCCAGTTCGCGGGCCACTACGGCGCTGTCCTTGTCGGTGACTTTGATGAACTGGTCCACCAATTCAAAGGCCATGTTGTGGGGGATGATATTTTTCCCTAAGCCCTCCACTTTATATGGTTTGATTTCGTTGGGATCGTATTCCCCGGTTTCCCAAAACTTAGTCAACACCGAACCGTACGCATCTACGCCGATGATCTGAATGGCGGGATTTTGCTCTTTCAAAAAACGCGCAGTTCCTGAAAGGGTGCCTCCCGTACCCGCACAGCATACGTAATGGGTGATTTTACCTTGGGTTTGGGCCCAAATTTCGGGGCCGGTGCTGCGGTAATGGGCCTCTGCATTGTCGCCATTGAAGTTTTGGGCGAGGTAAAAAGAATTGGGAATGTCTTCCGACATGCGGTGTGCCACAGAGTAGTAGGAGCGAGGATCTTCTGGGTCAACTTCAACCGGGCAAACGACTACTTCCGCTCCCATTGACTTGAGTAGCGAAATTTTTTCTTGCGAAGCCTTACTGGTCAAGGTCAGGATGCAGCGGTAGCCCTTGATCGCGCTGATCATCGCGATGCTGAAACCTGTGTTGCCGGATGTCGCTTCGATGATGGTTCCGCCTGGGCGCAAGTGGCCACTTCGTTCCGCTTGTTCAATCATGTACAGCGCAATGCGGTCCTTGGCGCTGTGGCCGGGATTGAAAGACTCAACTTTGGCGAAAACTTTGCAGGGCAAATGGGCGGCAGCGCGCTGAAGGTGAATCAGCGGTGTGTTGCCAATCGTAGCGAGAACATTGTCAACGTGCATAGCGCTAGATGGTTTTACGTTGGTTAAGGTTGACGGCTTTCGTTTAGCGCTCATGGGACATGCTTGCGGGGGAGAAAAACACCAGCCGAGGCTGGCCAGTTCGCTTGCTGCAAAAATAAAATTGATTCATACTCCAAAATCTGGTCAAAGATAGGGAAAAAATGATTTTCAGTGGGTTAAATGTAAATCATCGAAGCCTAGAACTTTTATTACTCAGGTTTTTACCCTGCTGCTACAATTTTTCAAGACTTCCTAAAAACCCTTGTTAAATTGGCGTGATGCAAGCCCGGTTCAATTTTGTTTCGCCCAAAGCTCCTCTTACAATTTGACATGAACGAAAAAAAAAATCATCAATCCACCAAATAACCGGGCTTGGACCTATATTTGACGCAGAACCAGCTTTAAAGTCAAAGTAAAAACATGATCTCAAGTAAAATCACCGTCAAGGCTCGCCTGATCCTTTACCACAAAGGGCAAATCCTGCTGCTGCGCCAGACCAAGCCCAACGGTGGTAACTATACAATGGTGGGGGGAACGGTAGAGTCATTTGAAACTGCCCGCGAATCCTTGATTCGTGAAAGTAAAGAAGAGGCTGGTCTGGTGCTTAAACCTGAAGACTTGCATCTCGTTCACGTTTTGCACAAACTCAAAAAAGACCAGCAACGCATTGTGTTATACTTTAAAGCTTTTGAGTGGGAAGGTAAGCTCAAAGCCAAAGAGCCTCGTAAGTTCAAAAAAACGGAGTGGTTTTTTCTCGATAACCTGCCAAAAAACCTGACAGCTACGGTTCGGCATGTGTTGGAAGAGTATCGAGAGGGCAGTTTTTATTCAGAAATCAAAGGAAAATAAGCCCATGCTCCGCTACCTCTGCACGGTAATGTTGCTTTTGCTCAGTTTGCTGGGTTGCAAATCAAAAAAAGTAAAAGCCGATCAACTACCCGCTGAAACCATCACATTTGGCAGCGGTGGCGGCTTTACCGGGCAGGTACAGGAGTATGTGTTGCTGGAAAACGGGCAGTTGTTTCACCGCGCACGCATTGGAGGCGAATTGAAAGAGCTGGAAATGGTGAAAAAAAGGGAAGCCAAAGCGTGTTTTGAAAAAGCTCGCTTCATACCTTGGCGTGAAATTGGTGAAGGAGAGCCCGATAATATCTACTATTACATTGTGTACAAAACCAGTGAAAAGGCCCAAAAACACACGTGGGGCAAGCAAATAGGCCGCACTGTTGCACCCATTGATAGCTTGTATCGCATGTTGGGTGCTTGTTTGCCCAATGAGAAGCAATAGCGTGAAACTTTAGAAGCAAAGGAGTTGAAAATGGGGGAGCACAAGTTTAAGAAGTGTGTAAACCTGAAAATGTCTAATGGGTGTTTTTCTAATGAACATGATGCGCCCAAGACTGCGCACCAGTCCAATTCTAAAAATGCTGCGAAATTCTCAATAGGTCAACATCACGCAGGAAATTCTGTAATTGTGAAAATTCTGGTTTTCTGAAAACTTCGGAGAAGTTTCTGCAGCTGAGAATTTTGGTAAGTTCTCAATCCGTGTTTTACAAGGACCTTACGCTGGCTAAGGTTACAAAAGAAAGTACTCGTAAGCACGTTGCAAACGTGCAAATGCCCGGTGTCGGTCAGGAGACCTGACACCAGCACAACGCTAAATGGACGCTGGTTCACGGTCTCTGACCGGAACCGTCTTCCACGCGTTTGTAACGCGTAAACGGATATTTAAGGATTGAGAACTTACGAATTTTGTGATTTTCATTTTGAAAATGAGGCGTTTATGACCACAAAGCTGGCCAATTCTGCCAATTCTTTCAAATTCTAGTTTGGTCAACGTCATACAAGTAATTCTGTAATTCTCCCATTCTGAGAATTCTGGTTTAGACAAAAAATACCTAGCTTGATTATTGTGATCGCCTTTCTCCGAAGTTTTCAGGGTTTAGACAAAATTCTGGTTTAGGCAAAAAAAATCGCTCCTGACAATGGCATATTACCCCCTCCGTGTTGCACCAGGTCATGGCACTGAAGGCGTGGAAAAGAACCTTTGATAAACTTTTTTTGCCTTTGATTTCCAATTTTGATGGGAAAACGTATTTTTGCACGCCCTTAGACTATCTTTGTCAAAACCGATGTAATTCTTTTTCAGGTGGTTTTGCAAAATAGAAGCATGTTTGTACATGCGATAAGGGATGAATTCCTGGACATACACGTTAATAAAGTAGTTTGAAGCAATGGCTCTGATTAGTACAATTCGAAAAAATGGCGCTTGGGTTCTCGTGGTGTTGATTGCCTTGGGTCTGATTGGGTTTATCCTACAAGATATGACGGTAGGACAAACCAGCCTCTTTGGCAGTATGCAGCCCGCCATTGGCAAGGTCAACGGCCAAAAAGTGGATTACAACGAGTTCAACAAGACCCTCGGTATCTTGTATGCCAATAGCGCAGGGGATCCCAATGCCCAGCGCAGTGCCGTTTGGGATTACTTTGTAGAAAAAGCCCTGGTTGATCAGGAAGCTGAACGCCTCGGTTTGGGCGTAAGCAAAGAAGAGTTGATGGACCTCCAGTTTGGTCAGGAAGTCAGCCCGATCATCCAGCAGCGTTTCGTAGATCCCAGTACTCAAATGCTGAACCGTGAGCAGCTGAATGGCATTAAGCAGCAGATCACTGGCAATACCGCAACCCCTGAACTGCGCTCATACTGGGCCATCCAGGAGCGCGAAATCATCAAGGATCGCTTGCAAACCAAAATGTTGAACCTCGTTTCCAAGGGCATGTACATGCCAGGCTGGGTAGCTGAGATCAGCCAAAAGGAAAGCGCTACCATGATGAACCTGGCTTACGTGCGTGTTCCTTTCGACGCCGTAGACAACTCAGAAGTATCCATTTCTGACGAAGATTACGAAAACTACCTGAAGGAAAACAAAGGCCAATTTAAATTCATCAACGAAGCCCGCAAAGTATCTTACCTGGCTTTCGATGTTTTACCTACCAAAAAAGACTCTGCGGAACATCGCAGTAAAATCGCTGGTTTGGCCCGCGAATGGAGAACAGCAGCCAACGACACCTTATTTGTTGAAACAAATCTGGGTACCATTGACGGGGCTTATGTGAAAAAAGAAGGCCTTACGCCCGCTTTTGCCGACAGCATTTTTGGCTTGCCTGTGGGCGCAACATATGGTCCTTACATCGACAATGGTTTTTACCGTGCAGCCAAGGTTTTGGGCCGCCAGGTCATTCCTGATAGTGTGCGCTCTCGCCACATTTTGATCTCCCCTAGTGCAACTACCCCGATGAATATTGCTCGCCAGCGTTTAGACAGCATTAAAACCCAGATCGAAACGGGTAAAACCACTTTTGATGCGATGGCACGCCGTTTTGGCCAGGATGGAACCGCCGAAAAAGGTGGTGACTTGGGCTTTGCTGGCATGAATGGCATGGTCAAGCCTTTCAACGACTTGATCTTCTTCCAAGCTGAAACGGGTAAACTTTACCTCGTAGAAACCCAGTTTGGGATGCACTTGGTGGAAGTAACCGCAAAAAAAGCGGGCAAAGATACGGGCATCAAAGTAGCCTACATTGGCCAGGCGATCGTACCTAGCAAAGCAACCCAAACTGCCCGCTACGAAGAAGCCCAGCGCTTCCTGAACGCCAACAATGGTAACTTAGACAAATTCACCGCCGCCGCCAAGAAAGTAAAAGGCGCAACCTTTGAAACCTCTCCAGCAGTTGGCGCGGGTGATTATGTATTGGGCGCTTTGGCTGGCACCCAAACTTCTCGCGACATCATCAAGTGGGCTTACACTGCCAAGCCTGGCCAAGTGTCAAAAGACATTTATACTTACCAAAACAATACTGAGTTCTACGACAGCAAGTACGTTTTGGCGGCTTTGAAAACCGTATTCAAGCCAGGTTATGCTACTGCTGACCAGCTGAAAGAAGAACTGCAAACCCTGGTGACCAACCGCAAAAAAGGTGAGCTGATCGCCAGCAAGCTGAAAGGCAAAGGTCTGGAAGCTGCTGCTGGTGCTTACAACGTTAAAGTGGACACGTTGACCAACACCCGTTTCAACCAGACTTTCCTGCCAAACAACATCGGTGTGGAGCCTCGTTTCAACGGTTACGCATTCAAATTGAATACCGGTCAGACTTCTCAGCCAGTAATCGGCACTTCAGGCGTATACGTGATCAAGGCAGTCACTAAAACTACTCCAGCGGTAGGCGGTGACTTGGAAAACCTGAAAAAGACCCTTGGTGCCAATATGCGCATGCAAGTAGGCAACTTCTTCATGCCAGCACTTAAGCGTGCTGCGAAGATCAAGGATAGCCGCTCGAAGTTTTTCTAAAGTTACTTCATCGGCGTGAAAAAAAAAGGCGATGCCCATCGGGTGTCGCCTTTTTTCGTAAGGCGTTAACCATCGCTGACATACCTCGCCCTTTCAGGGCTGGGTGATCGAGCATTATTTTCTCCATATGGATTTGAGGGCGTAGATTTGTCCGTTTTTCAATTGCACTTCGCCTTCGTTGACAAACCATTGGATGGCGCTGAATGGGGTGCTGGGGAAAAAGATTTCGGTCATGACTGTACGGCCATCGTCGGCAAAAATCTCCATTGAGGCGTGGTCAAGAAACACATGCCACTGCATTTTGCGGACATTGTCCGGGCGAGGGGCGTAGTGGCGGTCTTTCGCAAAATTGTCGGTGAATTGGGTTTGTCCAGCTTGGCGACGGTCGCTGTAAAAGGAGTTGATGCGGCTGCTGTAACCCAGGCGATAGCGTTCGCCTTGGGCGTTGAGCAATTCCAGGCCAAAATCTGCCTCGCCTCTTTCTGGTAGTTCAAATTCCAGAATCAACTCCATTTGGCTGGGTGCGAAATTGTTGACCACTGGGCCTGGGCGCAGTTTTTCGGGGCGCAAGACTTGCCCGCCTTCACGTAGTTTTTCCAATTCCACGATCGGGTGGGTAAACAGGCGCAAGCCAAAGGCGGTGTTGCGCAAAGTCAGTTGCCGGGGTAGGGTATTGGCGCTGCGCCATGCTTCGGTAGGCACTTTGGTGGCGTAATCCCAATTGCTCATCCAGCCAATCAATAGCCTGCGGCCATCTTGTGCGGGTACATCAGACCAAGTTACGCCAGCATAATTGTCGCGGCCATGATCAAGGTACATGCCACGCCCATTGGCTACACTGAAACGAAAATCGGCATCCAGCACAAACTGTTTACCATCAAAATCACCGATGAAATATTGGCAGCCTGAGCCCCCGTTGGGCATGCCTGGATTAAAATTTTCCAAAAGCACCCATTTGGTTTGCTCACTGCCTGCTACTTTCATGGGAAAAAAATCGGGGCATTCCCATACCCCCCGGTGATTCCCCCACTCAGCGCCAAAGTCTTGGATCCAGGTCCAGTTTTTGAGGTCAGGCGAGGTGTATAGTTTTAGCTGTTGCTGCGCTGCAAGTACGAGCAGCCACTGTGCCCGTTCTGCATCCCAAAGGATTTTGGGGTCGCGAAAATCCCGTACCCCTGCATTGGGCAAAACGGGATTGCCGCTGTACTTGGTCCAGGTACGGCCTTTGTCGAGGCTGTAGGCGATTCCTTGGGTTTGAAAATCATCGCGTCCTTTTTTTTCTCCTTCTGCATCGTGATAGGTAAACATGGCCACCATCGGCGGTACTCCATTTTTGCCAAAACCACTGGTATTTTTCCAATCAATGGCCGCACTACCTGAAAAAATCGTGCCCAATTTGTCGGGTTCTAGGGCAATGGGCAAGTGTTGCCAATGCACCAAATCTTTGCTCACGGCATGGCCCCAGTGCATGGGGCCCCATACGTTGCTGAAGGGGTGGTATTGGTAAAACAAATGGTATTCGCCCTCGTAATAGACCAATCCATTGGGGTCGTTCATCCAGTTTTGGGCGGGTGTAAAATGGAATTGCGGGCGGTGTGGTTCGGTATAAAGTGATTTGCTGGTTTTTGAACATGCAGCAATGGACAATATCATCAGCAAAGAAACAAAGTTGCGCATAGAGATTTGGTGCTTGGTGAACATCGAAAATAAGCATTTTTTACTTCTTCAATTGCATGAAAAACCAAACATGCCCACCTATACTCACCAAAACCTGGCAATCTGGTCGGATCAATGCGGTGCGGGCATCACGGCATCACATGCTGTTGACGTATTGGTCCATCGGCCAACATATCGTAGAGTTTGAGCAGCATGGTCATGAAAAATCGGTATATGGTTCCAAAATTTTGGAACTATTATCCAAGGACTTGTCTGACCAATTGGGGCGTGGGTTTAGTCGCACGAATTTGATTTCCATGAGATTATGTTATATGCGTTACCCTAGTATAACACTTTTGTCTGACCAATTGACTTGGGGGCACTACGTGGAAATTGTGTATATTTAACGTGATCTAGAGCGCAGTTTTTACGAAAAACAGGCTATTTTGGAAAAGTGGACATTGCGGGAACTCAAACGCCAGAAAGATAGTGCGCTTTTCCTTCGTTTGGCAGCCTCACAAGACAAAACTGGTGTACTCAAACTGGCTGAAAAAGGTAAACTAAGCGAAACACCGGAAGACATCTTGCGCGACCCTTATGTATTAGAGTTTTTGAAAATTCCCGAGCCATATCATGTTTCAGAAAAAGACCTAGAAACCCGGTTGCTAGATAATTTACAGGCTTTTTTACTGGAACTAGGCAAAGGATTCACTTTTGTTGGTCGTCAATATCGCATTACAGTTGACCAATGAGCATCATCGGGTAGATTTGGTTTTTTATCACCGTTACCTGAGGTGTTTCGTTTTGATGGACCTCAAAATCAACAAAGTAAAACATCAGGATATTGGACAAATGAATATGTACCTCGGTTATTTTGCTAAAGAGGAATATTTTGAAGGCGATAGCCCGCCCATAGGCATCATTTTAACGCGCCATAAAGATGAGTTACTTGTTGAATTTGCCACGTATGGAATGAGTAGCCAACTCTTCGTCTCCAAGTACCAGCTCTACCTGCCCAATGAAGACGAGCTTCGGGCAAAATTGGAAGCCATTTTGAGTCTACCATGAAAGGGTAATGTTCCAAGTTAATAGTTCTAAACCCTATTTTGAAGCACATTGATGGTAAAAACTAAGCTTTTACTATGATATCAATACCAAAGCGCTGACAAACTTACCCTGCCAGCGCTTCGGTTTCGAGCACTCTCTCCTCAACTTCTCAACTTCTCAACTATTACTGTCCTTCATCAATGATCGCGTCATCAATCAAGTCATTGCCATCGCCGTCGGCATCGCTCAGGCCCTTGTTGCTGGTACCTTTGTCGGCGGGCTTGTAGTTGGGGTCTTTAGAGATGGTAGGCTCTTTGGAGAAAGCGCCGTGGTCGCCATCGGCATAGCGTTGGGCTTTGGAGAAGAAATCGTCGTGTTTTTCGAGGGTGTTTTTCTTGGCATCCTCCATCGAATCCAGGAAAGTGCGGTCTTTGTCGCGGGCTTTCTCCTCGATTTTTTCACCCATTTCCTGGGCTTTTTTGATCAGGTCTTCGATTTGATTGGTGCCTGTTTCTTTGGCGGCTTCGGCTTTTGCCTTTTCATGCAATTCATCGGTTTTGGTGATCATTTCACCTTGCATTTCTTTGACCCTGTCCCAGATTTGCCCACCCTTGTCGATCACGGCACCGCCGATGTTTTCCGCTACTCCTTTCATTTTATCCATGAGCACTTCGCCTGCGTCCAGGATTTTTTCCCCAGCTTGAGCGGCCAGGTCTTCTACTTTTTTGCCTGCCTCTAGGGTGCTGTCCAATACTTTGGAGCCGACCTTACTGGCTGTAGAAGGTTCTGTATCAGGGTTTTGATCCAAACTGTCAAAATTGAGTGGGCCCTCACTGACAATTGCTTTAGGTGGGGCAGTAGTTTCAGGTGCGGGACTCGAATCGAGCAAATCATTGACCCTCGCGCCCAAGTCAGCGGGGGGAGGAGTACTTGGCGTGCTCGGCGTACTCGCCACAGGGGGCGGGGTAGGAGCCGGGGTTTCGATTGGTGTGTCTAAAGGTTTGTCCTGCATGCCAGTCATGTCCTTTGCTTTGTCGATCACTGTTGATCCCACTTTCTCAACTGCACTCATGGCGTCGTCAAAAAGGTCTTCCGCTTTATTTCGCAAATCCTCGCCAACGTCTTTGGCACCTTCTACTACTTTATCGGCAGCTGATTTGGTTACAGAACTTGCTCCAAAGAGCAGTTTTTTCATGTCGTTTAAAAATCCCATCGAGCTTTGGATTTTGGAGTTTTTGATGGTGGAATAAGTGTAATCCTATTCCAACAAGGTTTTAAGTTGTTCAAAGATAAATAAAAAAGGAACTTTTGTAAAGTTGATTCCGACGAGTAGGGTCAGAAAATCGGCGGAGAAGCTTTTTTTGAGTGAAATTTCAAGCAGTGATTTTGCAAATACAAGGCTAGTACTCATCTTTGCCGACTCACATCGACAACATTTACAAATCCAAGTGCATGAGCTTGATCCCTGCTCGTTTGAAAGACAAGGCCCTAGTAGCCGAAATGGACCAATTGCGTTTGGTAAAAAATGAATTGCAATTATGGTGGTTGGGCCAGAGTGGTTACCTCATCCAGTGGAACGGGCATCGGGCTCTGATTGATCCTTATTTATCCGACTCCCTGAGCATCAAATATGCTGCAACAGATAAGCCACATGTGCGCATGTCAGAGCAAGTGTTAGACCCTCATTTGTTGTCAGGTATTGAACTTGTCACGTCCAGCCACAACCACACCGATCACCTTTGTGCCGATACGTTGAAGCCCATTTTGGAGCACAATCCGGGCATCAGTTTCATCATTCCGGAGGCCAATCGCCAGTTTGTGGCCAAGCGGGTGGCTTGCGATGACGATTTTCCTACAGGCCTCAATGCCGGGCAATCGGTACAGGTGGGTGTTTTTACGCTACATGCGGTACCTGCTGCGCACAACCAATTGGAGCGCGACGAAAAGGGCAATCACCTGTATTTGGGTTACGTGATCGAAGTAGGACCTTGGAAAATTTACCACAGCGGCGATACGCTTTGGTACGAGGGCATGGTAGAGACGCTAAAACCCTTTGACATTGACTTGGCCCTTTTACCCATCAACGGCAACGATCCCAGCCGTAGGGTGGCAGGTAACCTCAATTGCCGTGAGGCTGCTGAACTGGGCAAAGCCATTGGCGCAGATTGGGTGATCCCTTGTCACTATGACATGTTTGGTTTCAACACCGCAGATCCTGCAGATTTTGTAAAAACTGCAAATGAAATTGGTCAGCCCCAAGAAGTACTTGAACACGGAGGCGTGTTCAGGTTGAATAATTAGACTTTATGGCCAATGAAATTGGCCATAAAGTCTAATTATCATCGCAATACTCCCCGCCGTCTCAAATGCCGGATAAAGTACCAGGTGTGCCAAAAAAACACCAGTCCAGCCAACAATAAGCCCAAAAACTCGCGGGTAAACTCAATGTAAGGCGTTTCGGCCTTCATGGACCCAGCAATGTTGGGCATGCCCATTTTTATCCATTCGATTAGTTTGGGTAAAAGTCGCACTAATCCAAAGAGGCAGATCGCGACGCCGGCATAATCTAGAATTGGGATACCGACGCCACGCGAAAACAAGAAGCAGGAAATAGCTGCTACGCTATACAAAAGTATCCAGCGAATAGGGTCTGGATCGTTGTACTGTACGATGGCAAAAAGGGTGAACATGATCCCCAATAGCAGATTTCCGATTTTGATTTTTTTGGACAAAGCCATGATTGAAGTATTGCAGTAACTATCCAGTCGCTTGTATAGTTACGTGTTGCTATTATACTAATCGCCAACATGGTTGTTCTTCTCCCTTTGATAAAATTCACGGAAGGAAATCATGCGGCGGGTGTCTTCGCACCAAAGTTTGTGCTTGATGTATTTGAAGCTTTCAAAAAACGTAACGGTGGTCACGAATTGGTCCAGGTACTCATTCTCTTTGGCCGCCCGTTCCAGGTTGTAATTGGGGATTTTGGAGTTGAGGTGGTGAATGTGGTGAAAGCCGATGTTGCCAGTCAACCACTGCAAAAAGCGCGGTAACTTGTAATAAGTACTACCTTGCACAGCGGCAATCATGTACTCCCAACGGTCTTTCCACTCTTTATAGGTTCCTTCATGCTGGTGCTGAACATAAAAAAACCACATGGCAATGACCCCAAACAAGAATACAATGGACAGTTGAATAAAGAAAAAACGCTGCCAGCCCAAAAGCCAACCCAGTAATAGGTAAAAAGCCAAGAGGGCAAAGTTGTTGAGGTGAAACTGGCGGTGAATTTTCTGCCAACCTTTAAATCCTACCAAGGGAATGCGGTTGTAAAGACCCAAGTAAATCGCAGGAGCTCCCACAAAAGTGATCAAAGGCATGCGGAAAATGCGATAGCGCAAACGGCGCAGTGGAGAAGCTTCTCTAAATTCCTTGACAGTCAAGGTTTTGAGGTCGCCGATGTCGCGAATGTCAACTTCCAACTGACCACTGTGGCCGTGGTGGAAATTGTGTACCCCTGCCCAGTAGGTATAAGGCAGGGTGCTGAAAAAACTACAAATCCAGCCGATGATTTTGTTGCCAGTCTGAGATTTTAGGAAAGAACGGTGCCCACAGTCATGTTGGATGATGAAAATTCGTACCAAAAAGAAAGCATTGATACCAGCCAAGGCAAATGTAAGTAGGTACGAATAGAAGGTAGTCCAATACATGATGGCCCAAATTGCCAGAAAAGGGCCAAATGAGTTGATGATTTGAATGACCGCCTTGCGGGTATCGGCTTGAGCATAAGCCTGAAAAATCACTGGCCAGTTTTCCAGCCTGTTGCGCAATTCATTTTGCATGATCGAATACGGACGTTGAAATGATCAAATAAAGGGACCGAGGCTAGTTTAGACAAAGGTAGGCTTTATACTGAAACGGAGTTTAGCCTGAGTGTAAAAAACGATGATTTGACGACAAAAGACTTACGGAAGCTGAAGAGTAGGGAAGAAGGGCGTTGAAAAACTTGGGCCAGGCATAAAATTTTTATGCCTGGCCCAAGTTTATTTGGCTTTGATTGAAAGTACAGTTGAAGCAAGAACAAAAACCCCTAGCGCTGCCTGCATCTCTTCAACTTTTCAACTAAAGTTATTCTTTATCGAATCGAATTTCCTGTACCATTTGTTTGTCACCTTCTACTTTTACGTAGATGTAAACCCGGTAGGAACCACCAGCAGTGCTGAGGGTGCAGATGCTGTAGATGGCTTCTTTGCCTTTCGACTGGCCTTGGTGCATCTGGTTGAAACTTTGAGGTTTGTTTTTGGCAAAAAACGATTTCAGTACTGTTACAGCTTGCGCTTTGGCATACACCTGCTCCTGGTCGAGGATGGCAATTTCAACGGCATTGTCAAGGTAGGGTTCAAGGGCAGAAACGTTGCCAGTACCGATGGCTTTGGTGATGCCATCGAGTGCCACTTGTTCGTTGAATAAGGGCAAGAAAACCAGCAAGAACAAAAGACTTTTCATGTTGCTTCGATTTGATTTAACATCGCCGGTTTTGGATTTTCTTACGGTTTAACTGAGGCCCGGCGACAAAAACGTAACATTTTTTGATCGATACGCTTCCAATTTAAGACGCAATTTCTTTTTAGGGTAACAAAAAATCGCGTGAATTATAACGTCAAACGCTAAGGCTTTCTGAATCATTGCTTTGAGACTTGAATTTAAGTTTTAGCCAGATGGCGTCTTTTACGCAGGATATCTTAAATTCGCGGCTGCTCAACCAGAAGAAACTATGTACCTGAGCTAATATAAGGTAGACAACTTTGCTTTTGAGGTTGAGCTAAAAAGAATACAACTTCCTTTCATCCGGTTGCTTTTCTTTTTTCACTAAACCCAAACTCGTTTACTTTATTTTTTATGCTCCCTATGCCATACTGATTAACGTATTAGTGTAGCAACAGTTAACCCAAACACAATAACCATCATGTCAAACAAACGCGTATTGCTGGCCATCCTGGACGGCTGGGGATTGGGACAAGTGCCCGCTGCTGATGCCATTGCCCAGGCTAATACCCCCTACATGGACAGCCTTTGTCAAAAATATCCCTATGCTACGCTCACCACTTTTGGTGAAGAAGTGGGCTTGCCCGATGGCCAAATGGGCAACTCGGAAGTAGGCCACCTCAACATCGGTGCGGGGCGCGTAGTTTACCAGGAATTGGCCCGCATCAACAAGGCTGTTCGCGAAAAAGAACTGCACCAAAACCCCGTTTTACTGGAAACCATGCAGTACGCCAAAACCAATGACAAAGCCTTGCACTTGATGGGCCTGGTGTCCGATGGTGGGGTGCATTCGCACATCAATCACCTCAAAGCCCTGGTGGACATTGCCCAAGCGCAGGGCTTGTCAAAAGTATACATCCACGCCTTTACTGATGGCCGCGACTGTGACCCTAAAAGTGGTTTGGGCTTTTTCAAAGACTTGTTGCAGCACCTTGAAGGCACTTCCGCAAAATTGGTGAGTGTGGTAGGTCGCTACTACGCAATGGACCGCGACAAACGATGGGAAAGGGTGAAACTAGCCTATGACCTGATGGTGAAAGGCGAGGGGGTGCACAGCGACGATATTCTGGCTACCCTCAAAGACCGCTATGAAGCTGGAGAAACTGATGAATTCATCAAACCGATCGTAGTGGGCCAGTCACCTGTAACCATTCAACATGGCGATGCTTTGGTTTGTTTCAATTTCCGGACTGATCGTCCAAGGGAGATTTCGCAGGTGCTGACCCAGGAAGATTTTCCTGATTTTGGCATGAAACACCTGAACTTGCACTACGCCACGATGACCAATTACGATGAAAACTACAAAAACGTAGCGGTCATTTTTCAAAGCGATAACCTGAGCAATACCCTGGGTGAAGTATTGGCCAAAGCTGGGAAAACACAGGTTCGTGCTGCCGAAACCGAAAAATACCCGCACGTAACCTTCTTTTTCAGCGGTGGCCGTGAGGAACCATTCGAAGGCGAACGCCGATTCCTAAGCCCTTCTCCCAAAGTAGCTACTTACGACTTGCAGCCCCAAATGAGCGCCCAGGGCATCGCCGATTCGGTAATTGGCGACATCAAGGCCAATCAACCTGACTTCATCGTACTCAATTTCGCCAATACGGATATGGTAGGGCATACCGGGGTATTCTCAGCCGCAATGATTGCCGCTGAAACCGTAGACAAATGCTTAAGCCAACTGGTGCCTTTGGCCCTGGAGCACCACTATCAAATCCTGCTCATCGCTGACCACGGCAACTCGGATTACATGATCAACGAAGACGGGACGCCTAATACCGCCCATACCAAAAATCCCGTACCGATAATTTACGTTGCCGAAAATGCAACTGAACGCCAAGTAAAAAGTGGAAAATTGGGAGACATTGCCCCTACCATTTTGAGCTTGTTGGGTGTGCCCAAGCCAACCGAAATGACAGGTGAAGTGTTGGTTGTAAGTTGAGAAATTGAGAAGAGGGATATGCTCGTTTGTGGAGTCGTTTCCTCTTTTTAATCCATAAAGCGGCACTTTAGGGAGTGTAAAAAAATAAGTTGGAGGGATTTGGGTTTAGCGAAAAAAGGTCACTACCAGTTTAAGCAACTGGATGAAAGGAAGTTGTGTTCTTTTTTTGCTAAGTCTCAAAAGCGAATGTGTCCACCTTATTTTAGCTCAAATACTTAAAGCTTATTTGCCACCATAACACATTTTTATGCGTTTTTCCTTTGCGCCGCTGGCGCTTATTTTCTTGGGTTTGAGCCTCTCTGCTTGCCAATCAGGTGCATCCACCAACGCTAGTGAGCAGGAGGATGCCTTCTTTTTTAACCTGAAAAAATTTTTCGAGGCTGAAATCTACCGACTTGGCAATACTAAAGTTGTGGGGGTAAAAAAAGTACAGTTCAATCAGGAAAAGGATGAAACGAACCCCCAGGTTTTCAATTACGCCAAAGAATTGGAAGTATTTGTAAATTCTGACATCAACAAGCTCTCTTGGCGCGACAAGTACAGCGGTGATACCAGCTTGGTAGCGGGCAAAATCCAAAAAATCGTTTACAAAGCCTTGGATGAACATCTTAAAACCCGCGAAGTCATAATCCAGTTCAACGAGGGGCAGGTGAGCGATATTCGCATCGAAAATCGCCTGAAAAGCATCATCGCCGATGCCCAGCAAAACCTGCGCTACCAACCAACCCGTGGTTACGAAATCAAAGGCCAACAAAACATGAGTGCGGCTGGTGATGCTTCCGTTGGGGTAGAAGTAACTTTTGTGAAAATAGAATAATGGTGAGAACCTAAGTACAGCGTTATTTAAGTTCTCGTAATTATCTTCCCTATTGATTGGCGAAGGTGAATCAGCAAAAGGGTTGACGTGCTTACCTCTTTATTGCAAAAACTTATTTACGATGGTTTAGCGAACTTAAAAAACAAACTACTAAGTACAGCGTTTTTTAAGTTTTCGTAATTATCTCCCCTACTGATTGGCGGAGCTGAACTGGCAAAAGGGCTGACGTACTTACCTCTTTAATGCAAAAACTCATTTACGATGGTTTAGCGAACTTAAAAAACAAACTACTAAGTATTTGAGCAAAAATAAAGTGAACAGGTTTGCTTTTGGGGTTTAGCAAAAAAAGAACACAACTTTGTTTCATCCAGTTGTTTATCTTTTTTCGCTAAACCCAAATCCCTCCGCTTTATTTTTTACGTTCCCAAAGGATAAGTTTTCAGTAATTCGAAGCCACGCCCATCAAATGTTCAACTGAACCGCTTCCTTTTCGTAAGTTCTCGATCCGCATTTCAGCAAGTAATCTTTCTTTGTATAAAGGGCTTTCTCATAAAACTTGGAATTGACATGGCGCAGCTATGCTGCTCTTTAGCCTAATAAAACAATTGTTTATAAAGATTTAGGCATCGAATAATGGCTTTCCGTGACATATCAATAGTCTTAATCCAGGGTCTCTAGCCGATGTGCGAGCTGCGTATCGTGCCATGCTCTGCGTGAGCTGCGATGCATCAATCCATGTTTTCCCTTTTAATTATCTGATTATGAAATTATTAACCTAAGTAGCGTTTTTTTATGAGAAAACCCTGTCTTTGTATAGGCAACAATGGCAAGTTCTCGTAAGCACGTTACAAACGTGCGCAAGCCCGGTGTCGGTCAGGAGACCCAACACCAGCACAACGCTACATTGACGCTGGTTCCAGGTCTCTGATCGGAACCATCTTACACGCGTTTGTAACGCGTAAACGGATTTTCAGTGGATTGAGGACTTGCTCTTTTTCAACCTTTACGCCCCAACTTCAAGGCTTTGTACCTACCGTATAATGTTAAATAGCTTGCATTCTCAAACTTTTGTGGAACAGGATTTGTATTTCTCGATAAAAGGTCACAATTTTGTCATTGCGAACAGTAACCCACTTGGTGCTGTTTATCCTGTTATTGATTAGGTCATAAGGAATTACAAAAGGTTTTGCAACGATTTCCAGGAAACAGTAAATCCAAAGCTGTTGCCCGAACGTTTGTAAAATCATCTTTCGATGTCTCACAAACTGAAAGGCAACTGTACACGTATTCCTGCTTATCACGACCTGCTGAGAGCACATCCCTCCTGTATCTTTCAGCAAAAAATGCGTCATAATAAGACGTCAGCTCATGACAAAATAAGTACGGTGTACGACACACTGCGAACCATGTCCTTTCGACAAGGTGCAGCCCTATTTATGTTTTAACCCCATACTCGCTTGTGAGCGGCAAATTTATGACCATGAGAAAACTACTTTTAGGACTGTTTTTTTTGCTGGCTGTTTTTAATTACAGCCGTGCCCAAGGTGAATTTGTAATCGCCTGCAATAATCCCAATGCACTTTGCTGTGGTTTCACGAATAGTGATGTAGCGAATGTAGGCGTGATTAAATTTCCCAGTTTTGTACCCCCACCCAATGTCGGCATCGTGTACCAGTGGTATGCTTTGCATCCAAAAGCCGATAAGATTTGGGACACACCTGTGTCTGCACGAAAAGTACCTATTCCTTGGGATGGCAACTACCGGGTATATGTTGTCATTAGCTTCATCGACAAGACCACCTTCCGCAATGTTGCGACTTATCGGTCCAATACCATCATGTTGGAAGTCAAAAATTGTGGGAATATGAGTACTGGCCCAAATTAATTCCCTTGCATTGTTCAGGGGAACTGCAAAGGTCTAGCGTCTTTTTCGAGATAAGCATATTTACCTCGAAAAAGCGGAATGGAAACATTGTCACATGAAATTCTAGCCTCCAAAGGTCTGCCTGGCCCTTTTGGAGCGGTGTATCCTGAAAAGGTTTTGCAATTCGGCACTGGTGTTTTGTTGCGCGGGTTGCCCGACTATTATGTTCAAAACGCTAATCAAGCGGGTGTTTTCCAGGGTAGCATCGCTGTTGTAAAATCCACGGGCTCTGATACCAAGGAATTCAGTAAACTAGACAATCTTTACACCCTTTGCGTGCGAGGGGTGAAAAATGGTGAAAAAATTTCCGAAGATATTTGTTGCAGCTCCATTTCCAGGGTTTTGGCTGCACCAACCCAATGGGAGGAGATTTTAGCAATCGCTTCCAGCCCCGCACTCGAAATCATCCTCTCCAATACCACTGAAGTCGGAATTCAATTGAATTTGGAAAAAATCCAGGGTCGAGTCCCCGATTCGTTTCCTGCTAAATTATTGGCCGTGTTGTGGGCCCGGTACCAGGCTTTGGGATCGGATATTCAACATGGCTTGGTGATTATTCCTACTGAGTTGATCCTGGATAACGGGGATAAACTGCGCAACATCGTACATGAACTAGCCGCATACAATCAACTGGGGCCCGACTTCATCAACTGGCTGCAAAGCGCCAATCGTTTTTGCAATTCCCTGGTGGACCGAATCGTGCCGGGCCGACCTGATGCTGAGCAAGTAAGTCAATTGGAGGCCCAACTGGGCTACCACGATGGTCTGCTGTGTGTAGCTGAGGCCTACAATCTTTGGGCGATCGAAGGGGATGAGGACCTCAAAGAAATTTTGTCTTTTGCGGCTGTAAATCCAGGTGTGGTCATTGCTCCCAATATTGAATTGTACCGCGAGTTGAAGTTGCGCCTGCTCAATGGCGTGCATACTTTTGCCAGTGGAATTGCGGTATTATCAGGCATTCCAACCGTGAAAGAAGGCATGGCAGCCCCTCTTTTGAGCACCTATATCGAAGATTTGGCATTGGAAGAAATCGCCCAATGCATCCCTTATCCAATAGACCTGGAACAAGCCAGGATGTACGCCAATGAGGTGCTGGATCGTTTCCGCAATCCTCATTTGCAGCATTTTTGGATCAATATCACCTTGCAATACAGCTCCAAAATGAACTTGCGCAACCTGCCACTCATTTTGGAACACCATCGCAAGTTCGGGTCGGTACCGCCGCTGATGGCCTTTGGTTTTGCGGCTTACTTGCAGTTCATGCGCTCCATTTTCAGCGAAAACGGACAATATTTTGGGTGCACTGATCAGGGCGTTTACCCCATCAGAGATGACCATGCGGCCTTTTTTTATGGTTTGCAGTCCTTAGACTTATCGCTGCGCGATTGGGTGGCGCGGATTTTGGCCGAAAAAGCCATTTGGGATCGTGATTTGAACGAATTGCCTGGTTTTGCAAGCGTAATTGTCGAAAATCTTGTACACGTTCAAAGGGCAGGAGTTTTGGCGAGTTTGGCTTATTTTCGCGGGAGGGCGGGTTCAAACGCCAATACAAGCACTTAGGATCATGAAAAAAAGTGTATTAAAAGTACATCCCAGCGATAACGTCATCGTGGCTTTGCGCGATTTGGAGGCAGGTGAAACCATCGGTTTTGAAGGTGAGCAATACGATTTACTAGAGAATATCCCTGCCAAACACAAATTTGTGACCACCGACCTCGAAACAGGTGATGAAATCATCATGTACGGGGTGCTGGTCGGCAAAGCCCAATCTCCCATTTTTCGGGGAGGCCTGATCACCACCGCCAACCTGAAACATGCAAGCAGCACTTACCAAATGCGGGAACGTAAGCTGGACTGGAACCAACCCAATGTCGATGAATTCAAGGGGCTGCACTTCATGGGCTACCACCGTCCTGATGGCAAGGTGGGAACCGCCAATTACTGGATCGTTATCCCCATGGTATTTTGCGAAAACCGCAACCTGGAAGTACTGCGCGAAGCCCTAGTCGAAGACCTCGGCTATGGCCGCCAACACTCCTACCAGCAACAAACCCGCGAACTCGTACAACTCTACCGGGCAGGTCGCAGTGTGCAGGAGATTTTGCAAACCGACCTCGCTGAAGAAGTGGCCATCGCCAATGGCCCAGACCGCCTTTTTCCCAATGTGGATGGGGTGAAATTCCTGACCCACGATGGTGGTTGTGGTGGTACCCGACAAGACGCACAAGCCCTTTGTGGCCTTTTGGCAGGCTATGTCACGCATCCCAATGTAGCTGGTGCAACGGTTTTGAGCCTGGGTTGCCAGCACGCACAGGTATCCATGCTCAAGGAGGAAATTGCCAAACGGGACCCCAATTTCGAAAAGCCGCTCTATGTTTTTGATCAGCAACAACTCGGCACTGAGCACGAAATCATCAGCCAAGCCTTGAAGCAAACCTTCGCGGGCCTGATCGAAGCCAATCAACTGAGCCGCCAGCCAGCCCCCTTGAGCAAGCTGGTATTGGGGCTTGAATGCGGTGGATCGGATGGGTTTTCGGGCATTTCTGCCAATCCAGCATTGGGTTACACTTCTGATTTATTGGCCACGCTGGGGGCTTCAGTGGTTTTGTCCGAATTCCCTGAGTTGTGTGGGGTGGAACAAGAACTTTCAGACCGCTGCGTAGATGAAAAAACTGCCCAACGCTTTGCCGAACTGATGCACGCTTATAGCCAAAGGGCCGAAGCCGTTGGTTCAGGTTTTGACATGAACCCATCGCCAGGCAATATTCGTGATGGCCTGATTACAGACGCCATCAAATCGGCAGGAGCGGCCAAAAAAGGCGGCATCTCACCCGTAATGGACGTATTGGACTACCCTGAGCCTGTGCGTAAACCAGGCCTGACGCTTTTGTGTACACCTGGTAATGATGTAGAATCCACCACTGCCGAGGTCGCTTCAGGTGCAAATGTGGTCGTGTTTACCACTGGGCTGGGCACCCCTACGGGCAATCCTATCGCACCCGTGATCAAAGTTTCGACGAGTACGGCCTTGGCTCAACGGATGCCCGACATCATCGACTTCGACGCTGGCAGCATCATCTCTGGCGATGAAAGTATTGCGGAAGTAGGCCGCCGCTTGCTACATTACGTGATTCGGGTGGCCAGTGGTGAAGCAGTAGCCGCCATGCGATTCGGGCAAGATGACTTCATCCCTTGGAAACGAGGGGTTTCACTTTGACTTGTGACAACTATTTTGCCATAAACACAGGAATGCATAGCCTCAAACGCAAAGGTATTGAATCTGTAGCAGGGCCCTTCCCTTCAACCTTTCACACTTCAACCTTTCAACTTGTCCGAGCAATCCTGAAATAAGTACATACCCATGCCTAGTATCGAAACCGCGATCAGCTTTTTGAGCGAAGATTTTTTGTTGCAATCGGAGTCGGCGCGCATCCTGTACCACCAGTACGCCAAGGACATGCCAATCATCGATTATCACAACCACTTGCCACCCGATGAAATGGCCGCCGACAAGCAGTTTAAAAACCTGACTCAAATCTGGCTGTACGGGGACCATTACAAGTGGAGAGCCATGCGGGCCAATGGCGTGGATGAATCCTATTGCACAGGCACTCAAGTGGATCGCGAGAAGTTCAGGAAATGGGCAGAAACCGTGCCTTATACCATGCGCAATCCGCTGTACCACTGGACCCACCTGGAGTTGCAGCGCTATTTTGACATCCATGAACTGCTTAATGCTGAAACCGCAGATGAAATCTATGACCGGGCTACCGAGCAACTGCAAATGCCAGCGTTTTCAGCCATGAACTTGCTGCGAGAAATGCACGTAAAAGCCCTTTGCACTACCGACGACCCCTGTGACAACCTAGCGCACCACCACGCTTTGCAGGGCAGCGATATCCTGGTGTTGCCAGCTTTTCGCCCCGACAAAGCCATGAACGTGGACCATCCTGCGACCTTTAATGCTTATGTCGACCGCTTGGAGCAAGTATGCAATACCCAGTTCAAGGATTTTGATGCATACTTGGAGGGCTTGAAACAACGCCACGATTTTTTTGCCCTTATGGGCTGCAAGGTATCGGATCATGGCCTGGAGCAGATTTATGCCGAAGACTATACGGAGGCTGACTTGAGGGCTATTTTTGGTAAAATTCGCAGCGGTACGACTTTGAGTCAGGCTGAAATTTTGCAATTCAAATCCGGAATGTTGGTGTATTTTGGCATTTGGGATTGGGAAAAAGGCTGGGTGCAGCAGTACCATCTCGGTGCATTGCGCAACAACAATACCCGTGCCTTGCGTACCCTCGGCCCCGATACAGGTTGGGATTCAATTGGCGATTTTGAACAGGGACGCGCCTTGTCAAAGTTCCTTGATCGCCTGGACAAAAACAACCAATTGGCCAAAACCATCCTGTACAACCTCAACCCCCGCGACAACGAGCTGATGGCCACCATGGCGGGCAATTTCAACGACGGCACGGTGGCGGGCAAGGTGCAATGGGGCTCGGGATGGTGGTTCCTGGACCAGAAAGACGGCATGGAAAAGCAGCTCAACACCCTCTCAAACATGGGCCTATTGAGCCAGTTTGTAGGTATGCTTACCGATTCGCGTAGCTTTTTGTCTTTTCCGCGTCACGAGTATTTTCGTCGCATTTTGTGTAACTTATTGGGCCAGGACATCGAAAACGGTGAATTGCCCCGCGATTACGAATGGATTGGTAAAATGGTTCAAGACATTTGCTATTACAATGCCAAAACCTACTTTGGATTTTAGCCCATGAGGAAGATTGTAACCTTTGGTGAAATCATGATGCGCTTGGCGGTGCCTGGCCATGCAAGATTTGTACAAGCCGAGCAGTTGGAAGTCACTTATGGTGGTGGCGAGGCGAATGTGTCGGTGGCAGCGGCCCAACTGGGGCTGGCGGCCGAGCATGTTACTTGTTTTCCCGACAACGACCTAGGCAAAGCGGCCCGTGGTTTTTACCAAAAATACGGTGTTGGTTTTGAAAACACACCACTGCGGGGTGAGCGCCTGGGCTTGTACTTTCTCGAAGTAGGGGCGGGGATGCGGCCTTCGCGCATTGTTTACGACCGCTTTGATTCGGCTTTTGCCAACTTGGAGCCTGCTTGGTTTGATTGGAAAAAAATCTTCCAGGGTGCCCATTGGTTTCATTGGACCGGGATTACCCCGGCCATTTCGGCCAATGCAGCAAGTGCTTGTCAAGAGGCTATCGTCACTGCCAAAGAAATGGGACTCCGGGTGAGTGCCGATGTGAACTACCGCCGCAACCTCTGGCGCTACGGCAATACCGCACAGGAAGTAATGCCCGCTCTGGTGGAGCTTTGCGATACGCTGGTGTGTACCCAAGGCGACGCGGAGGACATTTTTGGCATCAAAAGCAGTTCTTTTGAAGACATGGCGCAGCAAATGCTGGAGCGTTTTTCGATGCTCAATACCATTCTGGCTACTCGTCGCGATACCCTCAGTGCCAACCACAACCGCCTGACTGGCTTGGCCTACACCCACGAAGGTTTGCTGGAAACGCCTACTTACGAGATCAACCCAATCGTGGACCGCATCGGTGGGGGAGACGCTTTCATTGGTGCTTATGTATTTGGTTTGCACCATTTTGATGAAAACCAGGCACAGGCTTTGCACTTTGCCACCGTCGCCTCGGCCTTGAAGCACCTCGTGCCAGGGGATTTTTTCTTGGGCAATGTGGCGGAAGTGGAAGCAGTCATGGCTGGCGAGACCAGTGGGCGGCTTTTGCGGTGAGGTTTTGTAAGCCCCTGTGATGCAACTGCCGGATAGATGCTGGATGTGAATCAAGGGGTACTTTTTGCCCCCGGACTGAAGTCCAGGGTTACACGATGCAGGATGTGATTTCGGTTTTATGTACGAATTTGAGTACATTTAATCCTTTTCAGCCTGGATGAAATGTAATTTGTAGCTAATTTCTTCAACAATTCCCGGTTTGGACATAATCTGTTGATTTTTATGCCCATTGAAGCTAAAATCTTTAGTTTTTGTCTCCAAATAGAGAGGATGTTGCTCGTACAAGTCTCCAGACTTGTACGGCTATGTCTGCGTCTCTGACGCATTAAGGAGAATTGGTGACTTCTATCTGATGCATTGATGGTCAAATTTTTAATAAAAAATTTGCCAAACGTCGAAGACGTGTAAATAATGGTACAAGTCTGGAGACTTTTACCAGCGCACCTCTCCCTTTTGAGCAGATGAAACCTCTTTTAACACAAATTTTGGACAAGAAATGGCATTTTTACAGCCCAATCACTCCCTTTTGTCACATTCAGGATTTTGCCACATTCGCATAATCTGCTCTTTTGCTTCTACTTAATTAACAAAGTGGGAATTGCTGTAATCTCTTATGCTTTGAATCAAGTCCCTTCTTCTCAACTTCTCAACTAAACAACTAAACAAAATGTCACGTTTTTCACCCGCCGCCCTTCACCAAAAATTGGATGCAGTACCAGTGGTCCCTCTGCTTTCTGGCGACGATGAAGCTTTTGTGTTGCGCATGTTGAGTGCGGCCTACGAAGGTGGGGTCCGTGTATTTGAATTCACCAACCGCAGCGCCAAGGCTTTCGATATTTTTAAAGTTTTGGCGAAAATGGTGGAAAGAGACTGCCCGGACCTGGCTTTGGGCATCGGCACTATTTTTGAACCAACAGAGGCCCGCCGATTTTTGGATGTAGGCGCTGATTTTATCATCCAGCCCGTGATGACGCCCTCGGTAGGTGAGGTGTGCCGAGAATATGGCGTGGATTGGATGCCTGGCACCTTGACTCCCACTGAAATTTATGCCGCTATTAAAGCTGGTGCTGAGATCGTCAAGCTTTTTCCTGGCAATGCGGTAGGTCCTGGGTACGTCAAAGCTGTGCTGGCACCCATGCCCAAGGCCAAGATCATGGTCACGGGTGGGGTGGAGCCCAATGAGGCCAATTTGCGGTCCTGGTTTTCGGCTGGGGCGAAGTATGTGGGCATGGGTTCGCAGTTGTTCAAAGACGCCAATCAGAAAAGTACGGCCCAAATTGCGCAGGAAATGGCTGCTTTGTTGGCCTTGGTAAAAAATATTCAGGCGGGCTTGTAAGGCTTGTCCGCTTTTTATCAGTCCTTTATCAGAAGCGACCCTTCGCTTGCCCATCATTTTTATACCTTTCATTCTTCCTACATGAGCCAATCCATTGGAAAATACCGCTGGACGGTGGTGGCACTGTTGTTTTTTGCAACCACCATTAACTACCTTGATCGGCAAATCATCGGCTTGCTGAAACCCACTTTGGAAGCCGAGTTCCAGTGGACCGAAACCGATTACAGCAACATCGTGATGTGTTTTACGGCCTCTTACGCCCTGGCTTTGCTGGTTTTTGGGCGCATCATCGACATCATCGGGGTAAAAGTGGGCTATGCAGTTTCATTGATTTGGTGGAGCTTTGCGGCGATTTTGCACGGTTTAGCCAATT
Source organism: Chitinophagales bacterium (assembly GCA_013299105.1). GTDB lineage: Bacteria > Bacteroidota > Bacteroidia > Chitinophagales > Saprospiraceae > Haliscomenobacter. Next base: position 44,683 of record JAAFJY010000021.1, read on the forward strand.
CGACCGGATCATTTATGGTCATGCGGGCCCTTTTGGGTTTAGGAGAAGCAGGTAACTTCCCAGCTGCGATCAAGGCAGTAGCAGAGTGGTTCCCCAAAAAAGAGCGCGCTTTAGCCACGGGCATCTTCAATGCTGGCACCAACATGGGAGCCCTCATCGCCCCGGTCATGGTACCCTGGATTTTGGGCCATTATGGTTGGAAGGAAGCCTTCATCATTGTAGGGGCAGTGGGTTTCATTTGGTTAATCTTTTGGCAACTGTACTACGAAAAGCCAGCCCAGCAAAAGCGCCTGAGCAAAGCAGAGTATGACCTGATCCACAGCGATGCAGAGGAGGCTGGCGAAGACAATGGCCAAAAAGTAAGTTGGGGCCAACTCTTCCGCATCCCCCAGACCTGGGCTTTTATTTTTGGCAAAATGCTGACTGACCCAATCTGGTGGTTCTTCTTGTTTTGGCTGCCTTCCTATTTCTCAACTACCTTTAACATTGACCTGAAAAAACCCAGCTTGCCCTTGGTCGTGGTCTATACCATCGCTACTGTTGGCAGTGTAGGGGGAGGGTACTTGTCGTCTTGGTTCATCCAAAAAGGTTGGCCAGTATTTCGGGCTCGTAAAACCGCAATGTTGTTTTTTGCGTTGTTGGTTGTACCAATTTTCACGGCTCGATTCGCTACTGATATTTGGCAGGCTGTGGCCCTGATTGGTTTGGCCATGGCCGCACACCAGGCTTGGAGTGCCAATATTTTCACCACAGCTTCTGATATGTTTCCCAAGCGAGCAGTGAGCTCGGTGGTGGGTATCGGCGGTATGGCAGGCTCAGTAGGGGGGATTTTGTTTCCGGTTGTAGTAGGCAAACTCCTGGATCACTACAAAGCCCTGGACCAATTGACCACGGGCTACAATATCCTTTTCATCATTTGCAGCGTGGCTTATCTGCTGGCTTGGGGCATCATGCACCTGTTCGCACCCAAGATGGCGCGGGTGGAATTGTAGTGGAGGTGAAATGTTGAAATGTTGAAGAGAGCCAATCAGTCTCAAGTACTGTTGGTTCTCTTCAACATTTCAACCCTAAACCTTTCAACTACTTCGTATATTTCCGTTCAAACACCTTCCGGTCCATCCTCGGCAGGATCTTCAGGGCATTTTCGTAATACACTTTCTTCAAAATTGAATCGGGTAGGTTCATGCCGTACATGCGCCAAAAAGCGTGGTAACGCTTGTGGTAAGGGAAGTATTCGTCGGCAGTTTCCAATACCCTGAAATACGTGGGGTATTCCTCAGGGTGGTAAGCGTCCTTGCCAAACAGGATGCGATTTTGGTATTTTTCAAAAAAAGCGGCTGCGGTGCGGGGCTGGCGGCCCAATTCGGCGATCACTGCGCCAAATTCCACGTACATATTCGGCATTTCATCGAGCAGTTGGCCCAATTTACCCAGGTTGCTGGCGTACCAACCAAAGTGCGCATTGATGAAAGTGGTCTTGGGGTGCTTCTTGAAAATGTCGTGCTCTTCGGCGATGATGGTTTCAAAAGGCGCAGGATCGGTATCGCTGCGTTTGCGGCCGGGGTGGGTTTTTAGCTCCAGCCAGCGCTCGTTGTTTTCGTCCATCGGCTCCCAAAACTGCGGCACATCGGCGGCGTGGATGAGGATGGGAATGCCCAACTCGCCACATTTGGCCCATACGGGGTCGAGGCGGGGGTCGTTGATGCGCACCCGATTGCCTTTGCTGTCTTTGTCCTGCATGCCCTGGCTTTTGAAAATCTTCAGGCCCCGGGCACCATTGGCCACGTCGAATTCGAGTTGCTTGACGGTATTGACCGTATAATCGGGATCGTCGATGCTGCGCAGGTTGATGTTGGTGAACACCACGATGCGGTTGTCAACATTGTACTTTTTGATGTTGTCGGTGATGGCTTTCAAGGCCGCCCCGCCCCGTCCGCTGAGATTGACGCACACGCCCATGTTGAGCGAGTCCATTTCCCGGATCAGTTGGTTGAGGTCTTGGGTGGCCATGTTCCAGTGGTGGCTGTGTACGTCCAGAAAGGGGTACTTTGAAGAGCGAGTGGGATGCTCCGGTACCACCAAGGAGGAGGGCGGATCGTACTTTTCGAAGTCCATGGTTTGGGCTAAAAGCGCGCCTGAATACACCAATACAATCCCCAGGATGATCAATTTTTGCATAACTAGCTTATTTTGGGTGAAAATAAACAGCAATTCGCAAAGCATTGGACCTGATTGCAAACAAGCCTATTTTTTAAGCCCAAAAAGCAATTAGTGGTTTTGACTCCCAATTCAAACCCTCTTTTCAACCCTTCAACATTTCAACCTTTCAACTAAACCCTAAAACTCATCCCCAAACTGGTCCTCCTTTTTACCAGTACTATCCCGCGCCGGACCTCCATTGTAGTCGATGGCCCCTTTTTGGTACTTGCCACAATCCAGTTCGATGCCCAAATCGCCGGGCGGGCGGAAAAAGCGGGGATTGGGATCGTAGCCCGAACGTGGATTGCCCTCGAGCAGGCGCAAAAACTCCAGGAACATGGGCTTGGCCATCCTTGCACCTTGCCCATTGGCCGAGCTGCGGAAGTGGATCCAACGATCTTCGCCGCCTACCCAAGTGCCCACTACCAAAGTAGGCGTAATGCCCATGAACCAGCCGTCCACAAAGTCGTTGGTGGTGCCAGTTTTACCGCCTACGTCGCTTTTCAGGTTTTTTACTCCGGCTGCGTAGCGCAACATGTCCACCATCACGTAGTTGGGGTTGGGATTGATGGCCATGTCTTCGTTGGGGATGCCTTCGTAGATGATTTTGCCGTTTTTGTCCTCAATGCGCTTGATCACTAGGGGGTGGGCATGTACGCCATTGTTGGCAAAAGTGGCAAAGGCTCCGGTCATTTCCCACACGCTCAGGTCCGCAGCGCCCAGACAAATGGCGGGGCTTTTGGGCACGCGGTATTCTCCGTTGGCATAACGTGCGCTGCTGTCGATCCCCATTTCGTGGATCAGGGTGCGGATGTCGCGGGTACTGCCGAGTTCTTTGACCAACTTGACCGAAACCGAGTTCTTGGACTTGCGTAAGCCCTCGCGCATGTTGATCGAAGCCCCCGAATATTCATTGTTGAAGTTGCGCGGGCTCCAGTTGGCCGACAAGCCAAAATCGCCTTCTCCAGGGTAAATGGTTTGTTGCACATCGTGTACCGTATAACAGGGCGAAAGCCCCATTTGGGCAATGGCTGCCGCATACACAAAAGGCTTGAAAGTGGAGCCCACCTGGCGGCTGTTGCGGATGTGGTCAAACTGGAAGTACTTGTAGTTGATTCCCCCCACCCAGGCTTTGATGTGCCCGCTGCGGGGATCCACAGCCAACATGCCCGTTTGCAGGTGCATGCGGTGGTAGCGAATCGAATCGAGGGGCGACATGGTGGTGTCTTTCTCGAAATTCGTGCGCGGATCATAAGTGAAAACCCGCATCCTTACCGGGCGGCGGAATTCATCCTTGGTAGCACGTTGCAACAATTCCCATTGGGTCATCAAGGTACTGAACTCTGAACTATTCATCACCCGGCGATACTGGGCGGCCTGGCTGGCACCGATGCGACCATTGGCCACCAGTTTTTCAATGTAACCCGACTGGCGGTTGTCGTTGTACATGCGCTCGATTTCGCGGTCGTCTTCGCTGAACTTCATGTCGGGAAAGCGGGATTCCAGGACTAACAATACGTCATTGAGGTAACGATCGCGTAAAAATTGATAGCGATTGGTGCTGCGAACGCTGTAATTGAGCTCTTCCTGCCTACGCTCCGGGCTGGGGATGTTGTTTTCGCCCTTGCTGCTGAAAGTCCAGGGATCTTTGCCCGCCCATTCGCGCCAAAAGGCTTTTTGTACACTCGACATGTGCTTGACCATTGCTTGTTCAGCCATGCGTTGCACTTCAGGCTCGATGGTGGTATAAATACGCAGGCCATCGCGGTAAATGTCGTAAGGGGTACCGTCGGGGCGCAGGTGTTCTTTTTGGTTCAAAATGAAGCGCAGGTCTTTTTTCAAGGACTCGCGAAAATAAGTGGCAATGCCGTCAATGTGGGTTTGGCGACTAAATCGAATGTCGAGGTCGCGCAAGCGGTAATCGTCATAAGCGGTATTGGTCAGGTAACCCGCTTTGACCATTTGATTCAGTACGATTTCACGGCGTTTGGTGCAGCGTTCAGGGTGGCGCAGCGGGTTGAACCGGGATGGGTTTTGGAGCATCCCGATCAGCATGGCTGCTTCGTGTACTTCCAGGTCGCGGGGTTTTTTCTGAAAATAAGTCGAAGCGGCGGCTTTGATGCCGAAAGCATTGTTTACAAAATCGGCCTTGTTGAGGTACATGGCCATGATCTCTTCTTTGGTGTATTTGCGTTCCAGGCGTACGGCGATGATCCACTCCTTTAGTTTTTGCATCACGCGCACCAATTTCGACCCTGGTTTTTTGGTAAACAATAATTTGGCTAACTGCTGGGTAATGGTACTGGCTCCACCAGAACTCTGGTCGCCCAACAATACCGTCTTTATAGCCACCCGTCCTAGGGCTTCAAAGTCGATGCCTGCGTGCTCGTAATAGCGCAGGTCTTCGGTGGCAATCAGGGCATGAACCAAGTGTGGCGACAGCGAATCGTAAGTGATGGGTACCCGGTTTTCGGAGTAATAAACGCCCAAAACGTCGCCGTTTTCAGCAAAAATCTGCGAAGCCAAGTCGCTGCGCGGGTTTTCCAACTGCTTGACCGAAGGCAGGTTGGTAAAGGATAAGATCAAAAACAACAACAAGACCCCCAAGGTGCCGTAGCCCACAATGCGCCAGATCCATTTGATGACGCTCAAGTAGTTTTGGTTGTCGGTGCCACTGTACAGAAATTCCCTGATTAGCCTTAACATTGAGTTTTGAGTTTTGAAAGTTTAGGGGTTGAGAAGTTGAGGAGTTGAGAAGAGGAGCTAGAATAATGAGATTGGGGTGCTTTTGTGAATTCAGGGATGTTGACCATAATTGGGAAATCAGACGAGTTTCAAGTCGTAACCCTACAGTTTTGCCTATCCACAAGACTTGCCAGCGAGCCCTACTTCGTAAGTCGTAAGTCGTCACTCGTAAGTCGTAAGTCAAAAAACAAGCTTCGTAAGTAACGGTCAAAAATTAAGTTCACGATTTCAGTGGCACCTGGCACCCTAAAATAGAGAAGTTTTTTTTAACCAAGACTAAACCTCAAAATCACTTTACAAATATACTCCTTCTCCTCAAATCAAGCCAGTTTTTCCCACATCTCTGCCTCTTCGCGGTAATAATCCAGCGATTCGATGATTTCCTCGGCTACTGCCGTCTGGTTGATGTGTACCTCGCCAGGCGGGCCGATCAGTGCAAAATTGATGGCGCTGCCCTCGTTTTTCTTGTCGTTGCCCATCAGGCGCAGGTATTCAGCATAATTGGCGCGATCCAAAGCAACGGTACCATATATATGTAGGAAAAAACGCGTGATCTCGGCCAAATCGTTTGAGCTGAGCCCAGTTTTTTTTCTGGACAAAAAAGCTTCGCAAACCATGCCGATGGCGATGGCTTCGCCGTGCAGCAGGGGGCTGTCGGTTTCGAGGGCGTGGCCTTCAACTGCGTGGCCGATGGTATGGCCAAAATTTAGGGCCTTGCGCAAGCCGCGTTCAAATGGATCAGCTTCGACCACCCGCTGTTTGATGCGCAGGGAAGGGCCGATGAACCCATTCCAATCCAAATTGCGCCAATCCTGGACTTTTTTGATGGCTTCCCACTGGGCTCCATCGGCGATCAGGCTGTGCTTGATGATTTCGGCGAAACCACTGCGTACTTCTCGTGCAGGCAAGGTTTGCAGAAAAGTAGTGTCCACAAACACTGCCTGCGGATTGCCAAAAAGGCCGATGCTGTTTTTGACCTGTCCAAAGTCGATGCCCAACTTACCGCCGATGGATGCGTCAACCTGAGAGAGCAGGGTAGTGGGGATTTGTACAAAATCAATACCCCGCTTATAAGTTCCTGCACAAAACCCACCCATGTCGCCGATCACCCCGCCGCCCAAGTTGATGAGCAGGGCCTTGCGGTCGCTGCCTGCGTCGAGCATTTGTTGCCAGATTTGGGTACAGGTCCCGATGTGTTTGTGCTGCTCTCCAGCTGGGATTTGGATCAGGGTGTATTCCGGTAAAAAACCCGATTGGGCCAGTCGCGGCAGACAGTACTGGGCCGTGTTTTCATCGGCCAACACAAAATATTGCGAGTACTTGCGGCCTTGGATGAACTCCGGCCAGGCCTGCTCCCAAGGCCCCAGGTAGATGGTGTAATCTGCTAATGCTAACTTTTTCATGTTGTTGTTCATGGGGGTACACCCTATGTTGACGTATCACTTTTCATAGGGCTGCACCCTATGCTGACATATCGCGCCCTTTCAGGGCTTTTTAATCTTCTGAATGGCTTATCTCCTCAAAACTCCAGGCTTGCGGTTTGTCAGAGAACAAGACCTTGGTTCTGGCCCAGGTGCCGATGAAAAGTTCCGAGTGCCGGTAGTTTTCGAGCGCTTCGAGGCTGTCCCAGCGGCTAAAGGTACAAAAAATGGCTTCCTGGCCTGCTTCCTGGAGCAATTCTAGGTGCTGGCAACCGGGGAAATGCCGAATTTTGTTTTTGCTTTCTTCAAAAATGGCCAGAAAAGCGGGCACATGTTCCGTTTTGAATTGCAGCCTTACGATGCGTTTGATCACAGTGATGGATTTTAATCACACAAAGATAGGGCATAAAAAACCATTCTCCACAAGCATAAAAACCCGATCTTTGCCCCGCAATCATCAATTGATCCATGTCGCAAAGCACTCCTTTCAAAGTTCTGGTCATCCGTTTCTCCTCCATCGGCGACATCGTTTTGACCACGCCAGTGATGCGGGTTTTGAAAAAACAGCTGGGGGCTGAAGTCCATTTTTTGACCAAAAAATCTTTTCGTGGCATCTTGGAGGCCAATCCTAACGTGGACAAGGTGTGGTTTTTTGAAAAAAAACTAGGCGAAGTATTGCCCCAACTCCAGGCCGAAAAATTTGACTTTGTTTGCGATTTGCACCACAACCTGCGCAGCTTGATGGTCAAACTAGCCCTGCGCCGCCCGGCCCGTGCTTTTGACAAACTGAATTGGCAAAAATGGCTTTTGGTGCGTTTCAAAAAGAATGTTTTGCCCAAAATACACATTGTGGACCGTTATTTGGCCACTGTTCTGCACTTGGGAGTAAAAAACGACGGCGAAGGGCTCGACTATTTCATCCCCCTGGCCCAAGAAGTGGATTTGGCCGAAATACCAGGTTTGGACGCCTTGTCTGTGGAGCTAAAAAATCAGGTTTTGGCTGGAAAATACCTTGCTTACGTCATCGGCGCGGCCCATGCCACCAAGCGGATGCCCGCTGAGCGCATTGCAGAGGTGTGTCGCAATATCCCCAGGCCCATTCTCTTGTTAGGCGGCCCTGATGACGCCCAGGCTGGGGATGAAATTGCAACTTTGGCAGGCGCTCATGTGCTCAATACTTGTGGAAAATTCAATTTGCACCAATCGGCCTCTTTGTTGCGCCAAAGCGAGCACGTCATCAGCCACGATACAGGTCTGATGCATATGGCGGCTGCCTTGCAAAAACCCATCACTGTGGTATGGGGCAATACAGTGCCAGCTTTTGGCATGTACCCGTATTTGCCTCAAGGTTCAGCGCCCGCCACCAACGTGGAAGTAGCAGATTTGGCCTGTCGCCCCTGCTCCAAGATTGGTTTTGGGCAATGCCCGCAAGGCCATTTTCGTTGTATGCACGACATCTCCCCAGAAAAAATCTGGGAAACCTTGCCCTTGGCTAACCAATAAAGTCAGGATTTGGCGTTTTTTGTTGTGGAAACTGCCATTAACTCCTAACTTACGTCGCTGATTAGAGCGTCTTGCACAGTTGAGTAGTTGAGGAAAGTTTAGGAGTGGAGTTGTAAACTAAACGTGACCCTCTGCTCAAGCCCTCAATTTCTCAAGCCCTCAACCCGAAAAAAAAACATCAAAGTATGGTCAAAATTTACCGACTGCTATTGTTGCCTTGTTTACTGCTGAGTGTGTTGGCCGAGGCGCAGGACGTTCACTTTTCACAATACAACATGGCCCCCTTGTACCTCAATCCAGCGCAGGCGGGTGCTTTTTACGGCACTGCCCGCATCGGCGGTACTTTTCGCGACCAATGGTTGTTTTTGCCAAAAGATTATGTTACGCGTTCGTTTTTTGTGGATGCACCCATCGTTAGGGGCTTGCGCAAAAAATGGGGTGACTGGGTCGGGGTCGGTTTTTACTTTCATGGTGACCGTTCGGGGGTCGCTGGTTTGGGCCAGTCAGCGGGTGGAGTGATCAATGCCGCATACCACCTGGCGCTCGATAAAAAAGGCACCCAAGTCCTGACCCTGGGCGGCAGTTACGGTACTTTTCAGCGCAGCATCAAAAGAGATAGTCTTCGATTCGAGGATGAAACTTCGGTTTTGTTGGGCGGCGGCGGCCTGCCTTCTGGTGCCGACCGTACCTTGATCAATGGCTTGGGCGGCGGAAGCCAAGGCGGCAACAACCGCAACCAGGATGTGGCCCAAGGCCAGGGTTACAAGTCTATTTCAGTGGGCTTGATGTACCGGGTAGCGATCAACAAAACCGACAAGATGGAAATTGGCCTGGCAGCGCACAACCTCAATCGTCCTTTGACGGGACTTTTCGAGCCCCGTGGCCGCAACGCACAGCCTGTTGGTGGAATCGACACCCGTTTGCCCATGCGCATTACTTTGCATGGCACTTACGATCGAAAAATCACCGACAAAATCAGCATTTCGCCTTCTTTGTTGTTCCAATCTTTGGGCAGTACCACCGAAATCGTGCCTCAATTCCAGGCGGGGTACCAGTGGGATTCCAAGATAAAATTCACTGGGGGCTTGGGTTACCGGGCAGCGGATGCTTTTATCCTCTTGGGAGGAGCCAGGATTCAAGACCTACAAGTCGGCGCAAGCTGGGACCTGACTACTTCCCAATTGGGCCTGCGGGGCGGTTTTGAATTGGCGGCCAATTACATCATCAAGCTGTACAAGAAACCCAATGTGCCGCCGGCGGTGCTTTGCCCTCGCTTGTAATTGGAGTTTAAAAGTTGAAGGGTTGAAATGTTGAAGAGAATTCAGGCCCTCGTTTTTGAATAAAAATATTCGTCCTGTTGTTCAGTGGAACTTTTACTTATGAAAAATAGCCTTTTTGCCATGAGAAGCTGCTTATTGATGCTGTTGGTAACGGCCAGTGTGAGCGCACTTACCGCACAGCCCTTGCGCAAGTCTTCCCGGGAATCCAACCTGGAAGCAGCCTATGAAAAAATGGCCGTAAAAGATTATTACCAGGCCGTGACCCTTTTGGAAAAAGCCTACGAAGACCAAGAGGACGAAGCCCTTGTGCCCATGCTGGCCGAGATGAATTTCAAATTGCGAGATTATACCAAGGCTGTGCGTTATTACGGCCGCATGTTTCGCAAAGACAAGGAGAAAAAATTCGAATCGGAGCGTTTCAACTACGCACGCGCCCTGAAAATGAATGGCGACTACGAAACTGCTGCTGCGGAATTCCAAAAAGTCATTGCCAATACCACCGACGAAAAAATCAAAGAGCTGGCGGGCTATGAAGCAACAGGTTGCGAGTTGGCCCAATCCAAGGCCAAGCCCAAAGTGGCTCCAACCGCCCTTGGGAAAACGGTGAGTCGAGCCTTCAGCGAATACTCGCCTGCACCTGCACGCGATGGTAGTTTGTATTATGTGGGTTTTGACACCGACGAAGTATATATTTCCAACGATACCGCCGAGGAAAAATCGGCCAAAATCTACCAGGTTCGCAAAAACGACAAGGGCTGGGGCAAACCAGAACCCCTAGACGAAAAAATCAACCGCGAAGGGTTTCAGAATAGCTTCGTTTCTTTTGCTCCTGATGGCAACCGCATGTACCTGACCCGCGGAACGCTGGGTGAAGGCAATGAGTTGATCAGCAGTAAAATTTACATGAGCACTGGTGGCGACGGCGCATGGACCGGACCCCAAGAATGTGTGGGTGTAAACGGTGATTTCATCGCGCTGCACCCCGTAGTAGGAGAGCTTTTTGGCAAAGAAGTATTGTTTTTCAGCGCCAACATGGCTGGCGGACAAGGCGGTTTTGACCTGTACTACGCCACCTACAAAGGCGAGGGTACTTACGCTGACCCCGTCAACCTGGGGCCAAAAATCAATACCCCTGCCGACGAGATTACACCATTTTATTACAATGGCACCATGTATTTCAGCTCCAGCGGCCACCCTGGCTATGGTGGGCAAGACATTTTCTTCTCGGTATGGAATGGCCAAGTCTGGAGCGAACCCCGCAACCTCGCCGGGGGCTACAACACCAGCCAAGACGATCAATATTTCACGCTCAGTCCCGATGGGTATCGCGGGTTTTTTACCTCCAACCGCCCCGACGGGCGCTCGGTGCGCAGTAAAACCTGCTGCGACGACATCTACGAGTTTGAAGTACCACGAATTAAAGCTGATTTGGTGGTAGGTATTTTTGACAATGGCAAAAAACCAGTAGCCCTCAAAGGGGGTACCACTGATTTGTCGGGGGTAACGGTAGCAGGCGTTCAACCGATTGAGCTCAAAAACAATGCTACGGGCAACCGCTTTGACTTTGGCTTGAACCTGGATAAAACCTACAAAATCAAGGTCAACGTACCGGGTTATTACCCCGACAGCGCCCAGGTAAGCACCAATAATCTGAAGGAAACTAAGGTCTTTGAGCAGCGCTTTTTCCTCAAACCCCTGCCCACTACCAAGGTGGTGGAAGACTCTGGATTAGACACCATCTCCATCGAGCAGGCCTTTGTACTCGAAAACATCGTGTACGAATACGACAAAGCCGACATCAAACCCGAAGCCGAGCCCGACTTACAGCTCGTATTGGATTTGATGAAAAAATACCCCGATATGGTGATCGAACTCGGTTCGCACACCGATTACCGGGGCATCGACAAGTACAACCAAGACCTTTCACAGCGCCGCGCCGAGTCGGCCCGCCGTTGGTTGGTGAACAAAGGCATCGCCACTTCGCGCATTTTGGCCCAAGGATATGGTGAGTCCAAACCTAAACCCGTTAGTGAAAAAATGGCCGCTGAAAACCTGTTCATGAAAATGGGTGACACTCTCACCCGCGAATTCATCGACAACCTGGCCAGCAAAGAACAGCAGGAAGAAGCCCACCAGCTCAATCGTCGTACCGAGTTCAAGATCGTAAAAGGACCCAAAAGCATTACTGTCAAAAGGGTAGAAGTGCGCAAAAAGCCCGCTACCCAAGGCACCAAGCCCGCGCCCAACCGCAACCGCCTGCCAGGTGTAACTCCCGTTGCATTGCCACCCCGCGATACACTCAGTCCTTGGTCCAACCTCTATAAGCGTGAAGACCTGAAGCGCTACCGCAAGCCAGTCATGCAGTTCACCCAGCGTGCTATCGACCTTGGCACAATCAAAGAAGGTGAGAAAATCAGCTTCTCTTATCCTTTCGTTAACCGGGGAAACCAGGCTTTGACCATCGACTTTATCTCCACTTGCGACTGTGTAAGCGCTGATTTTCCCAAAAATGCCATCCGTCCGGGCGGCAAAGGGGTAATCAAAATCATTTTTGACAGCAAAGCCCACCCCGCAGAGCAAATGATCGAACTGACGGTGGTCTTGAAAAATAAAATCCCTTTTGCCAAGGACCCCAAAAACTTCCACCCGATCCGGGAGGAATTGCAGTTCAATTATAAGTTGGAAGGAGCAGCAGAAATCCACAAGCTTTCGGCCCTTTACGACCGCAAAGACCTGCATTTGTTCAAAAAACCGATCCTCGTTTTCAATACCCGCGAGATCAATCTGGGCAAAGTGAAAAAAGGGGAAAAGCGAGAGTTTGAATTTGAATTCACCAATCAAGGCGAAGTGCCCGCTGAAATTGACTTGATTTCAGCTTGTGAATGTACCACCACTGATTTTGAGCACAAACCGATCAATCCGGGCGAAAAAGCCAAGATCAAAGTGACGTTTGATAGTGCTGACAAAACTGCTCCTGAAACGATTGACGTGGACATTATCCTTAAAAATGAGATTCCTTATCCCAAGGATCCCAAGATCATGTACCCGTTGATTGAAAGGGTGAAGTATTCTTTTGATTTGGCCATGTGATTCGGAGAAACCGCTTTTTCGGTTTAAGGAAAAACAAAAACAGCTCGCGAAACCAGCGGGCTGTTTTTGTTTGTGGTACGGCCTTCCATTTGTCATAACACAAAGACAGCCCACGAAACTCGCGGGCTGACGTATGATTGGTTAGAACTAGAATTACCAATTTGAGAAACAGGTAAATGGTCCTCAAGCCAGCGTATGCTAGCGAAGACACGGCATAGAAATCACCTGCTCTTTGATGAACGGCTGAAAAAATGCTTGTTCTGAACAGGTACTCCTTTCTGTTTTTACCTGGAAAAATCGAATGGGAGAGACTCGTTTAAATTCTTTAGCTTGAAAAAAACTTTGGTGATTAGGGTGGATTCAGTGCTTCCAATGAGCAAAAGGAATTTTGTGATTTTGTAGTGTCGAAAGGTAAAAAGTAGTGTTCTTATATTCATTTTTGAATGACAGATCAAATATAGGCACATTTTGAACATTACAAGAATTAAGATGCTGTTTTTTTCAAAATGTCACAGATTTGTCATTTATGAAAATAGGCACAGCGTGTAAATTTGCTAACTGACAAGCCTGAAAACTCCTCTAAAGCTGATTTTTTTGCATTTTGTGCGGGCTTTCGCCCTTGCTTGGGCGAATTAAATTGTCTGTTATGTCTCAATCTCTCAGGTTTTTGGGTTTTTTCTTTTTTTGCTGTGTTTTTAATACAGTTTTTGCCCAGGTCAGCGTCAGTGGAGTGGTGCGCGATGCCCTTGATAAGCGTGCATTGGCCAATGTCAGCATCAAGGCGCAGGGCCAAAACAATGGCACCAGCACCGACGAAAAGGGTTTTTTCAGCCTGTTGAGTGCTTCTGATACCTTACAAATCAGCCTCCTGGGCTATGCCACTCAATTGACCCCCATCCAAGGCGACGAATCTTGGGTGGAAATACAGTTGCAAGAAGAACAGTTGGCCTTGCCTGAATACACCGCCCGTTCCAGTCGGGAAGCCAGCGTTTATTTGCGTGCGCCTGCCACCATCACCCGCATCACTTACGAAGCCTTGCGCCGCGACGATGCCCTCAACATCGCCAATGCTTTCAACCGCGTGCCTGGGGTGTACATGCAAAGTGGGACTTTGAGTACCAACCGCATCACCATTCGTGGCATCGGCAATCGCTCGCCTTTTGGCACCGCCAAAATCCGCGCCTACCTCGACGAAATCCCCCTGACCAGTGGGGTAGGCGAAACCAGCCTGGAAGACATCGACCTGAGCCTCTTGCAAAACGTAGAAATATGGAAAGGGCCCAGCGCCAGTACTTATGGTGCAGCTTTGGGCGGGGTGGTTCACCTGCAAAGTATGCCCGAAACATGGAGCAGCGATCGCCAAATGCAAGTGCAACAAAGCGCCCAAGTGGGCAGTTATGGCACTGAACGCTATGTGACCCAAGTCAATTATCGGGACGAAACGACTTCACTTTTGCTCAATTACAACCGCAACCACAGCGACGGCTACCGCGCCAACAACCGCTACGACCGGGCTGGTTTTGCGGCCATTGGGCAGGTCAAGGCCGGGAAACGCCAGGTTTTTAGCCTGTTTGTCAACCAAGTGGGCTTGAAAGGCTTCATCCCCAGTTCAATCAATCGGACCGATTATGAGAAAAACCCCAGTATCGCTGCCGCCAATTGGGCCAGGGTCAAGGGTTTTGAAGATTATGACAAAACCATCGCAGGTTTGTCACACCGTCTGCTGCTCAAGGAATGGTCCGGCAATCGCCAACTGAGCAGTGTAGTGAGCCTGTTCACCACCTCCCGCAGCAATTACGAATCGCGGCCCTTCAACATCCTGCGCGAAAACAGTACCGCCGACGGCCTGCGCGCCCTGCTCGAATACCGCCAAAATCGCGAACGCCGCCGCCCCAACCTGCAAGTGGGCCTCGAATACTTCAACGAGCGCTACAACTGGCAAACCAATGCCACCAAAGTAGGCACACTTGATACCCTACTCAGCGACAACCAGGAATTGCGGCGCTACTACAACCTTTTTGCGGAAGGGAACTGGGACCTGAGCAGCCGTTGGTTTCTCTCGACGGGGCTCAACCTCAACCAAACTCGTTATCAATTGAGTGACTTGTTCCCCCGTGATCGGCGTGACTTGAGCGGGCAACGGGAGTTTGACCCGGTTTTATCGCCGCGCTTGAGCTTGGGCTACAAACTGCCCAAGCAGTTGATGTTTTTTGTAACATTGTCACACGGTTTTGCTTCGCCAACCTTGGAAGAAACCCTCTTGCCCAGTGGCCAGATCAACCCCGAAATCCGCCCCGAACAAGGCTGGAACTTTGAAATCGGCAGCCGGGGGGCTTACTTGGGTGGCAAACTGAGTTACGAGTTGTCGATCTATCGCATGAGCATCCGCGACTTGTTGGTGGCCCGCCGCACCGCTGAAGACGCTTTCGTCGGCATCAACGCGGGCAAAACCCGGCACGATGGCCTGGAATTGGGCCTCAACTGGGCCAATCAAGGCAAAAAAGGGGCTTATCGGGTTTATTTGAGCTACAGCTATGCTGACTATACTTTCCTGGAATTCGTGGACGGCAACAACAATTTTTCAGGTAATGCCCTCACTGGCGCTCCGCCACATCACCTGACAATGGGATTGGAAGGCAATTTGAGCCTGGGTTTTTACGCCCACCTGGGCTACGAATGGGTGGATCGTTACCCCATCAACGATGCCAACAAGGTCTTCAACGACGCTTATGGTGTACTTAACCTGCGCAGCGGTTGGCGCAAAACCCTGGGCAAATCCCTGAGCCTGGATGCCTTTTTGGGCCTGCAAAACCTGCTGGATGAAAAATATGCGGGCATGACCCAAGTCAATGCCCTGGGAGTGGGTACAGCCCTGCCCCGGTATTTTTATCCCGGCTTGCCCAGGAATTGGTATGGAGGATTGAGCTTGGGGTGGAAAATTTAATGGTTAGTTGTTAATGGTTAGTGGTTAATGGTTAGTTGTTAATGGTTAGTTGTTAATGGTTAGTGGTTAATTGTTAATGGTTAATGGGGGCTTGTGGGGGATTGCTGGCATATCAACCACAGAAAATCGACCAATTTGGATTAGTGAGCTATTTAGATGAGAAAATGCCCTCAAGGGATATTCGATACGCCCATTTTTTGTTTGTCATTCAAAAAACTGAGCAGGGGACTTTCCTAGAGGGCAAGGAAGGTACTGCTTGGACTAAACTTTCCTACGGTTGCGGCAGGCCGAAATGCTTCCAACACATCAATGAATTCGGTATGGTAAATCAGTAGCCTACCCAAAAGTGCCTTCAAGATACATTTGAAAATCTTGAAGACACTTTTTATGTTGATCAAATATAAAGTCTAAGTTCTACGCCTTCTTTTATCCAAACCCTCACGCTATCTTTACCCAAAACCCATTTTCAACCCTTCAAAGATAGCGTAGTCATGAAAAAAAGAGAGAAGCTGGCCATCATCCAGCGCTTTTACCCCAACGCCAGCACTACTGTGGACAGCGTCAATCGCCTCATTGACGTAGTAGAAGGCTATCTGGACCTTGAACCTGGTCAGGTCATGCACGCCGACAGCATTTGCAGCGACGACGTGAACAGCATCCAATATCCTTCGCGTGCGCACGAGTTTTTGGGGCCTTTCAACATGGGCGGCCTGGACGGGTTTCCCTTCACGGGCCTCACGGGCATGGGAGCTTTTGCCAGTCATGTGCCCGACGATGGGGCTGTTTTTGTCTACTACGGCCCCCACATTGGCATCTCCAAAGATGGAACCCTCGGCGAAATCTCCCGCATTGGCCAATCGCACCGCTCTGGTTGCTGCGGTGCGGCCAAAGGTGCACTCAACAAATTGCTCAACAAGCAAATTGTACCTGGTAATGTCACCGAGCTGGATTACCAGATGAATACCATCGAGCAAATTTTACTGAAACAGGAAGCCCGCATCCTTGCTACCGAGTACCCCTTGCATGAGGCCACCGAAGTCATTTACGAGGCCATCGATGCCCGCATCAATGAGTTGGTGGACAAAACCAAGTACAATTGCCGTTATGTCATCCTGGTTGGAGCCATTTTGATCAACAGCGATAGTGACATGGGCTCGTTTACGGCCACCAAACGATTTGATGTGATCGACTTGAGCAGCAACGAGCGCGAAAGTTTGTTAGGTAAATTCCCACTTTGAGCACCTAAGGCCCACAGAAAAATAATTTGTAAAATTGGCAAATGCTTTGCCCCACTTTCACGTAGCGCGTGACACAGCGCGGGATTGGAACACGGATAAAATCGGATTTGGGTGTGCTTGTTTGGGTTTGAGTGTGAAGAAACCTCGTTTTCAATTGGAGACAAAAGTTTAAGCTCGAAGCCCCACACCCGAACGCACACTTACACACTCCACACCTATTTTTATGTACACTAAACGCAACTACGGGTTTTGGCTGACCTTTAAGTGGTCCCGAAAACCCTTCTACCTGGGCATGGCTTATGCCCTAATCGTGGTTTTGACCCAGCATTTTGGCAAAAAACACTTCAATCTCGACCTCTCCCTGCCTTGGCAACCGATCAGTGTGATGGGGATTGCGGTGGCTTTTTACCTGGGGTTTAAAAACAACGCCAGTTACGACCGCACCTGGGAAGCCCGCAAAATCTGGGGCGGGATTGTCAACAGCAGCCGCACTTTTGGCATGGCAGTAGTATCTTTTGTACAGGGTGAAAATGAAAAAGAGGTCAAAAAGCGCTTGATTTATCGCCACATTGCCTGGATGACCGCTCTGCGTTACCAATTGCGGCTCCCACGTGAATGGGAGCACTTGCAGGAGAGGATCAAAGGCATCTATTTTCCAGAAACTTCTGACAAGTGCTTCGATCACCTGGAAGAAGAACTGAGCACTTATTTGTCGGCAGAGGAGGTGCAAAAAGTGATGAAAAAAACCAATATCGCGGCCCAGATCATGCTGCACCAAGGGCGGGATTTGCGGAATTTGCACGACCAGGCTTACTTCAACGATTGGCGGCACATGGAATTGCACAAGCTCCTATCGGCCTTGTACGATGAGCAGGGGCGCAGCGAACGGATCAAAAACTTCCCTTTTCCTCGCCAATACGCTTCAGCGGCTTTGTGGCAAACAGTGCTTTTTTCCCTGGCCATTCCTTTCGGCCTTTTGAATGTGTACGGTGAAAACGAAACCCATGAAATCTGGGCAGTTGTACCGCTTTCTGCCCTGCTGATCTGGGTATTCTTTTTGATGGAAAAAATTGGAGACTATTCAGAAAATCCTTTCGAGGGCTCGTACAATGACATTCCCATCACCACGATTTCACGCGGGATCGAAATTGACCTGCGGCAAATGCTGGACGATGAAAACATCCCTCCACCCATCGCTGCCGACCATCATTTTCAGATGTAAGCAACTGGTAAAAAGAAAGGGCCTTTGATTTCAAAGTGATCAAAGGCCCTTTCTTTTTAGTAAAGGTTCAAAAATAAACCTTTCCAATTTTTGAGATTGCTAGTGGTCAACATCATGGTCAACGTCATGCAACGTCATGCTGGAAATCCGTGTAAATCCGCGTCATCCGCGTGCTAAAAATGGCCTCGCGTGAGCGAGGGCATCATCTATAAAGTACGCAGTTGCGATTTGGAAAGGTTTATTCGTGGCTCGTTACTTAACTTTTGTTACAGCGGCTTAAATCTCCACCACCAAATCGAAATTCACCAGCTCCACGAAGCGCTGAACGCGGTCATTGATCTGGTTGCTGTCCAGGCCTTTCAGGGCTTCGATGCTGAATTTTTCTACACAAAATGAAGCCATCGCTGAACCATAGATGATGCCCCGCTTCATGTTTTCGAAGGAGGTGTCGCCAGTTTTGGCCATGTAGCCCATAAACCCGCCAGCAAACGTATCGCCTGCGCCAGTGGGGTCGATCACTTCTTGCAAGGGCAACGCAGGGGCAAAAAAGAGCCGGTCATCCTCGAACAAAAGCGCGCCGTGTTCTCCTTTTTTGATGACCAGGTATTTTGGGCCAAAAGTGTGGATTTTTTTGGCGGCTTTGAGCAAAGAATGCTCACCCGAAAGCTGCCGGGCTTCTTCGTCGTTGATGATCAGAACGTCGATCATGGTCAAAACCTCCATGAGTTCTTCGAGGGCTACGTCCATCCAAAAGTTCATGGTGTCGAGGGCGATGAGTTTGGGGCGCTGCTTGAGTTGCTGGAGGGTCTTTTTTTGCACGGCTGGGGTGAGGTTGCCGAGCATTAGAAATTCGCTGTCTTTGAAGCTGTCAGGCAACACGGGGTCAAAATCGGCCAAGACGTTCAATTGTGTGTCCAGGGTATCGCGCGAGTTCATGTTGTCGTGGTAGCGACCCGCCCAGAAGAAGGATTTTTCGCCTGCTTTCACTTGTAAGCCCGCTATGTCGATACCCCGGCCTATGAAATAGTCCAGCATGTCCTGCGGATAATCGTCACCAATGACCGAAACCAGGCGGATGTCATTCAAAAAATGGGAAGCAGCGATGGTAATATAAGTAGCTGCGCCGCCAATGGCCATTTCGGCGCGACCAAAGGGGGTTTCAATGTCATCAAAGGCAACCGTGCCCACAGCAAGTAAACTCATGTTTAACAGCGATTTAAAGCAAAAAAGTAAATCTGAACCAGCGTCCAGCACTTTTTTTATTGATTTTTTTGAAAAAAATTCGCCGCAAATATTGCACAATATTCCCTAACGGCATACATTTGCACTCGCAATTTAAATAATTGCCAACCGGAATACGCCTTAGTAGCTCAGCCGGTTAGAGCGGCGGACTGTTAATCCGTAGGTCGTTGGTTCGAGCCCAACCTGAGGCGCAAACAAAAAAAGGTCTTCTCATTACGAGAAGGCCTTTTTTGTTTTGGGAAAAACGAAGCTTGGTTATGAATTATGAATTACGAGTTATGAATTATGAGTTATGGATTCGATATGAAGAACTAACCATTAACCATTAACAACTAACCATTAACAACTAACCATTAACCCTCCCTTTCCCAATAGAAATGATCCACAGCCCCAGCATGGTGATCAGGCCATTCACGCCGATGATCATGAAGCTGATGGTGAAATTCATCTGTTTGGCCCACATGTCGATGAAAAAGGCCAGTACTGGGGCGATGATGCACACCGCGATGGAAAGGCGGTCATTGATTTTCCGTTTGGTCAGGATGCCAAAGGTGAACAAGCCCAAAAGTGGCCCATAGGTGTAGCCCGCGTAGCGAAACAACTCGCTGATCACCGATTCGTTGTTGATGTACCTGAACATGATGATCTGAAAGAGCGTCAACACCGAAAAGCCCAGGTGGGTCCAGATGCGGATGCGTTCTTTTTCTTTTTCGCTTTTTTGGGACTTGTTGAAGTTCAAAAAGTCAATGCAAAAGGAAGTCGTCAAGGCGGTGAGGGCTGAGTCGGCGCTGGCATAAGTACAAGCAATGATGCCCAAGATGAACAGTACCCCGGTCCAAACCGACATTTTGGTCAAAGCCAAAGTTGGATAAACCAAGTCGCCGTTGATGCTGCCATTGGCTTTGGTGGGCAGTTCTACCCCTTCTTTGGCCGCATAGATGTACAGCATGGCCCCCAAGGCCAGGAACAACAAGTTGATAAAAATCAGGATGATGCTGAACACGAACATGTTCTTTTGGGCGTCGCCGATGGTGCGACAAGAGAGGTTTTTTTGCATCAAGTCCTGGTCGAGGCCAGTCATGGCAATGGCAATCAAGGCTCCGCTGATGAACTGTTTGAAGAAGTTATTGGGGTCTGCGAAACCATTTTTGAAGAAAAACAATTGCGAATAATCGCTGTTGCGAATGGTAGGGATGATGTCGCCAATGCCAAGATTCAGGGCTTGACTGATCGAAATGACGCTTAGTACCAAGGCCGCCAACAAAAACAAAGTCTGTAAAGTATCGGTCCAAATGATGGTTTGAATTCCTCCTTTGTAAGTATAAACCCAAATCAACCCAATCGTAATGGCCACCGTAGCAATGAAGGGAATCCCAAAATGGCTGGTTACAAACTGGTGTACGATGGCCGCAGCCAAGTACAGGCGAAACGAAGAGCCAATGCTGCGCGAAAGCAGGAAGTAAAAAGCCCCAGTTTTGTAAGCTGTCACGCCGAAACGCTCTTCCAAATAAGTGTAAATCGACACCAGGTTCATGCGGTAATACAGGGGCATCAGCACCGTGCCAATGACCAGGTACCCCAGCAAGTAGCCCATCACCACCTGCATGTACGAGAAAGCCTGGTTAGTGCCCCCCGTGCCTACAACTCCCGGAATGGAAATGAAGGTCACCCCCGAAATTGAGGTGCCAATCATGCCAATGGCCACTACAATCCAGGGAGAATTGCGTCCTGCCAGGAAAAAACCTTCATTGCTGGCATTGCGCCCCGTGAAGTACGAAACGGTGATCAGCATGGTGAAATAGGCCGCAATTAGGGCCAGGATCAATTCGGGCGAGAGTTGTGAACTCATGAGTGTAAGGGCTAAAGATGGTGATGTGGTACGGATCT
Organism: Chitinophagales bacterium; assembly: GCA_013299105.1. Lineage (GTDB taxonomy): Bacteria > Bacteroidota > Bacteroidia > Chitinophagales > Saprospiraceae > Haliscomenobacter. Next base: position 65,454 of record JAAFJY010000021.1, read on the forward strand.
ACACAAATATTGCATGAAATTGCGAGATTTTGCAATAAAAACTGCGAAAAATTGCTGTAAACTGCAAATTTGACCTTAAAGCATGTCTAAAATTTTTTGTTTGCCATAAAACGGCTCAATTTCGCCCACTCTTAGTTAAGAAAATGCTGATTATGCGCTGCATAACTTCGCTTTTCCTGCTACCTTTCTTAAAAGGGTTGGCCAAAATTTGACTCGTTTTCTGACTAAACCTCCAATATTTAAACACGCTCTTATTCTTCGCTTTTTGGTGCTTCTGGCGCGGGGTTTTGATCACTTGCCGCAGTATCCGCAAGGTGGTCTGCGCTTACGGCTTCAGTAGCGGGTGCTTCGCTACCGGGTGTGCGGCGGAACAAAAACGGCAGCATCATGAACAAGCCCAACATGATTGCCATATCGGCCACATTGAAAATGCCCGTGCGCAGGTCACCGATTCCCAAGTTCATGAAATCGACCACCTTGCCAATGGTGATCCGGTCGTAAATATTGCTCAAGCCACCGCCCAGGATGAAGCCAAATGCCAGGGTTTGCATGTTCGGCATGTTCTTACTGGTCAAAGCCTGCCAGGCGATGACCAACAACACCACTACCGGAATGATGGCCAAGACCCAATAACGCAGTTTTTCGTCCATACCCGAACCCAGGCTCAAAAAAGCCCCCGTGTTTTCGGCATAAACCAGGCGAAACATATCGTTCAAAAAAGACTGTGGAGGGCGATTGCGCAGCATTTCCACCGCCAGGATTTTGGAATAGCGATCCAGGCCAACCGTTACCAAAGCGGGGATCAAAAACAGCAAAATTCGTTTCATGCGAAAAATATCGTGGTTCTTGTGGTAAAAATATGCTGCGAAGATAGGCTTTTTGGGATTTTTGGGGGCGGAAAGTGTTGGAGGGGGGTAAAAGGAAATTAAGCGTGCGAAGTTTGGGAGATGGGGGATTGATCTTCTGTGAGGATTTTTGTATATTCGACACGATGAGCTTGAATAATTCATGGATACATCCACACTAAGAATGGACAGAGCTGCCTTTCGCAAGGTCACTTTAGCAACCCAAGGCATTGCGCCTTCTGGCAATCCCAACCATATTGCGCCCGCCTGGCCTGGGCAAAGAAGATTTTCTTGATGCGGAGAAGGTTTTTCAATTGGACTATCCTCCGGTTCGCATCGATCTGGCAATGTCGATTTCTGGCGTAGATTTCGAGTCCAGCTTCGAAAACAAGCTTGAAATGGAAGTTGATGGCATCAAACTGAAGGTGATCGGGTTAAATGACCTTAAAACAAGTAAACGAGCAGGCGGTAGAGCGGGCCAATTCTGAACATTCTTTCAAATGCTGACTTGGTCAATGTTGAGCAAGGAATTCTGGTAATTCTGTAATGCTGAAAATTCTGGTTGAGACAAAAAATTCTTGCTTGATTGTTAGGGGAGCGTAAAAAAATAAGGTGGACGCATTTGGGTTTAGTGAAAAAATAAAATCAACTGACTGGAAGGAAGCTGTGTTCTTTATTTTGCTAAGTAACGGTTCAAAAATAAACCTTTCCAGTTTTTGAGACGCATGCATGTCAACGTAACGGTCAACTTCATGCTGGAAATCCGCGAAAATCCGCGTCATCCGCGTGCTAAAAACGGCCTCGCATGAGCGAGGCATAATCTATAAAGTCCGCAGTTGTGATTTGGTAAGGTTTCTTCGTGGCTTGTCACTAACCCTCAAAAGCAAATCCGTCCATTTTATTTTAGCTCAAATAATAGGCCACTTTTCTCCCAAGTTTACAGCGTTTAGGATTTGAAGGATAGGTCGAAAGGCTCCCTAGTGGTCCAAATTTTAATTACGCCCCGAGTTTCGCAGCTTCTTTGTTTCCATAGCTGTGTTGCTTGTCGGTCAAATAGTCCACTGTTTTCCCTCCTCGTGCTTTGCTACGAAGCCAAATGACCTCGGAATTTAGGGATTATTTGTATTCATACCACTAGCGGCCTCTCTTCTCATCCCCACAACTTAAAAAACACATCCCAAGCAAAGCGCGCCAACAAGGCCAAAATCACCACCAAAAAGAAGCGCCTCACAAAGGAATTGCCCCGCAAAATGGCCATTCTACTGCCCAAAAACGAGCCCAGCATGTTGCAGAGCATCATCGGGATGGCGAGTTTGAACAACACAAAACCATTGAGGATGAAAAATACCAAAGAAGCCACATCGGCGACCACATTGATGAACTTGGAAATGGCCGAGCCGCTCAAAAAATTGTAACCCACCACACTCACAAAGCCAAATACCAGTAAACTGCCCGTGCCAGGACCTACAAAACCGTTGTAAAAACCGCAGGCCATGCCAATGATCAACCCCCAAAGTGGAGCTTGCACTTTTAGCTTTTCTTCTTGCCCCAGGTCCTTTTTGAAAAAAGTGTACAGGGCGATGCCCAGCATCAGCACCAGGATAATGGGCTTGAGCAACTCACTGCTCATCATACTGGAAAAGCGTGCCCCCAAAAACGACATCAGAGCCGCTCCAGCCGCACTGAACAAGACCACTTTCCAGGGGACTTTTACGATTTTGGCATATTGATATGCTGCTACCGCAGTGCCCATAAAGGACGAAAAGCGATTGGTGCCAATGACTTGTGGTACCCTGAGCTGGGGGTAGAGGATGAAAAGGGCTGGCGCTTGCACCAAGCCACCGCCGCCAACTACTGCGTCGACAAAACCAGCCAGGAGCGCGGCCAAGCAGGCCATAAGTAGCTGATAGTCCATTTAGTTGAGCTGTTGAGGGGGTGAGAAGTTGAGGAGAGAGTCCGCAAAAAAGGCTCCCCTGTTGCTAAGAGAAGCCTTTTTTGTAATTTTAACATTACGCCTCAGTAAGTGTTTGTCAACATCACGGTCAAAGTCACGTTGGAAATCCGTGGAAATCAGTGTAATCCGTGTGCTAGAAATAGCCTCGCCGAGCGAGGCAAGCAAAGCGACAACCCTAATCCGTGGCTTACCTCTTATTTATTGCCGGCAAATTTGAATATTCGCTTGAAGTTGATGCCTTTCGACAGTTTGCCTTCTTTGAGCGAGAACCAGATCAGCACGGGTTTACCCACAATGTGGTCTTCAGGTACATAGCCCCAAAAGCGCGAATCTTCAGAGTTGTGGCGGTTGTCGCCCATCATCCAGTAGTAGTTCTGCTTGAAAGTGTATGAACTGGTCTTTTTGCCATTGATGTAGTATTCACCATTGCGTTCGCTAAATTTGTTGCCTTCATACTTGGAAATGATCCGGCGGTACAGGGCAATGGATTCGGGCTTGAGCTGGATGGTAGCCCCTTTTTTAGGAATATAAATTGGGCCATAGTTGTCGGGCGTGAACTTGAAATGCTCCGCATCGTAAGGGAAGAAACTGCCAGCTTTGTACAGCGGCTCACCATTGGCTAGGATCAACTGGGTACCATCGGCAATTTCCAAGTTGATATTGGGATCCAGGGCCTTGATTTTATCGCGCTGCTCGTTGGTGAGCACAATCAGGCCTGGATTGCTGAGATCTTCTTCCGAAACCCCAAGGTTGGACAGGGCTTTGGGATTCAGTGGGGCATTATTGGGATTGGTAATCCGGTAGCGGAATTGCAGGTTTTTGGGGTTGGATGCTTTTTGGCCATTGATGTACACCTGGCGATTGCGGATCGCTAGGGAATCGCCGGGCAAACCAATGCAGCGTTTGATGTAGTGGTCCATTTTGTCCACCGGGCGGGTCACCATTTTGCTGATGCCGCTGGCAATGGCCCCGGCAGCAACTGGCGGCACACTTTGCCTGCGAAAATCATGGATGCTCCAGGTTCGATCCGGAAAAACATACACGCTGTCACCCTCTGGGTAGTTGAATACCACTGGATCATTGTGGTCGATGGCCTCCAATGCCTTCAAGCGTTGGTACTTAAGCGAGGGTTTTTCCAGGTAAGATTCGCCGCCGACCACAGGTACCCGGTTGTGCAGCAACGGGATCATAGCCACCGTTTGAGGCAAGCGCAGGCCGTAACTTGGTTTGCTCACAAACAAAAAGTCGCCCACCATCAAGGACCCTTCCATTGATGAAGTGGGGATTACGTAAGCTTCGATCAAAAACATGCGGATGAAAGCAGCAGCAAAAACCGCAAAAATGATGGCTTCAGCCCATTCGCGCAAACCCGATTTTTTATACGGGTTTTCGTCCATCAATTTTTTGAGCTTGCGCTCGTTTTTGCTCTTGTGTGCTTCTTCCAACTGGTTGCGATATTCATGCTCTTTGGGCAGAATGGCTCCCTCAAATTGTGCTTTTTGATTGGTACCCAAGTACACGGCGTAGAACGGCGTGAAGAGGACGGCCAACACACTTTGCCAAAACTTCAGGTGACCAAAAGATCGAACCAGGTCAATAGCCAAACCAGAGTAGATGAAAATATTGACAATCGGAACGAGCATCCACAAAGCATACAATGGCTTGCGCCCCACGATTTTGGCTAAAACTGCAAAATTCAATCCTGGAACCAAGCCTTTCCAGCCCTCTTCACCACATTTTGGGAAAACGAAGTATAGTCCTACACTCAGAACAAGGTATGCAATAATGAAAAACCAAAGCATATTAGATGGTTGTGATTAGGGCAAGTCGCCTAGTTGTCAGTTACTTACCTTTTTTACCTGAATCCGATCGGGCAAAAAAACGGTCAAATATAGTGCATTCAGCGTTTTGAGTGCCTTTGCTGTACTACTTAGTTGTAAAAAGTGCCAAGAAATTACAGTTCACTGCAATTTCGTTATGTATTTTGCCTGCTGGCGCTGGTTCTGGTTCAAGTTTTTCACTTTCTTTGACTACCTAGCATTAGGTATTGCCTCCTATCTGTTAGGTATTTTTCAAGGCAAAAAAAAAATTACTAGTACAAGACCTAAAAACGATCTATTTTCGCACCGCGTTGTTAATTAGATTAAATCAAAATAAAATTGCTTTGGTCGCAACAGTCCATCCTTCAGAAAAATTGCTGAGCACAGCGAAAGTAGGGTACAAATCTCAAGTATCCCACTTCAAAGACACTTGCATGGCGTGCAAGCTCTTGGCAATGGGTATTTTGCCTGGCACCGAGATTGAGTTGATCCGCAAAGCACCCTTTGGTGGTGGATGTTATGTCAAAGCAGACAATATTTTGGTGGCCTTGCGTGAAGCCGAGGCCAAATGCATCGTTTTGCGTTCTTAGAGAGCGCAAAGAAGTTAAGGTAGGCCATTTTGGCTTAGTGAAAAAAGATAAGCAACAGACTGAAAGGAAGTGGTGTTCTTTTTCTACTAAACCTCAAAAAAATGGGGTTTCACCTTGTTTGGCTCAAATACTTAATGCTTCAGTTTATCAACCTTCTCTTATCGTCCTGACCATTGGAAGCTGCCCGAACCACCGGATCGAAACCGATCATTGCGCTGATTGGCAACCCCAATAGCGGTAAAACCTCCGTTTTTAACCAACTTACGGGTTTGCAGCAAAAAGTTGGCAACTTCCCTGGCGTAACGGTCGATAAAAAATCGGGAGACTTGGACCTTGGCCTCGAAACAGCAGCCGAACTGGTCGATTTCCCTGGCACCTATAGCCTGTACCCAACGTCGAAGGACGAAAAACTGGTGGTGCAAACCCTCTCGCATCCCCACGACGAAAATTTTCCTGACGCCATATTATATGTAGCAGATGTAACCAAGTTGGAAAAACACTTGCTCTTGTTTACCCAACTGCGCGATCTGAATATACCCATCTTGTTGGCCCTCAACATGCGAGACTTGGCGGAGCAGGATGGCTTGCAATACGACCTCCAGGCTTTGGAGCGAAAATTGGGCGTGCCCGTTGTCTTCATCAGCGGTCGTACTGGTTTGGGCATGGATGACTTAAAACTTGGTTTGGCGAACTTGTTGCTCAAAAAACAAGCTCCAGCAGGAAATTTTTACCAGCCCAGTAATGAAGAAAAACAGCTGATTGCGGCATTGCAGCCTGATTTTCCAGCGTATTTACCCTACCAGCTGCTTCTGCTGGCGCATCACCAAAACTGGCTGCCCTATTTAGGTGTCGAAGAAAAAGCCAAAATCGCAAAAGCAAGCACCAACACGGGCTTTCAGGACCTCCAAATGCAGGTACACGAAACCATGCAGCGCTACGGCAAATTCACGCCGATGGTGGCCGAAAGCAAAATGCAAGGCCGCAGTGGGGGCTTGAGTTTCACCGAGCGCCTGGACCGGGTGCTGACCAATCGCACTTTCGGCCCTTTGATTTTTTTCAGCATCATGCTCCTGGTTTTTCAGTCCTTGTTTGCCTGGGCCGAGTATCCCATGACTTTGATTGAAGACACCTTTGGCCAGATGGGGCAATGGTGCCGTTATATCCTTGGCTCCAGTATGTTTACTGATTTGCTGGTCGATGGTTTCATTGCGGGCTTGGGAGGCATTGTGGTGTTTGTGCCCCAAATTGCGATCTTGTTCTTCCTCATTTCACTGCTAGAAGAGGTGGGCTACATGGCCCGTGCGGCGTTCATGTTCGACCGCGTGATGCAGGTTTTTGGGCTCAATGGCCGCAGTGTGGTGGCGCTCATTTCGGGTGGCGCTTGTGCCATTCCGGCCATTATGAGCACCCGTACCATCGGCAATTGGAAAGAGCGTTTGATCACCATTTTGGTCACGCCTTTTATTTCTTGTTCGGCGCGGATTCCGGTTTACACTGTTTTGATTGGTTTTGTGGTGCCTGCCCAAAAATGGGGATGGTTCAGCCTGCAAGCCTGGGCCTTTATGGGCTTGTACTTGTTGGGCATTGTGGCGGCCTTATTGGCGGCCTTTGTGCTCAAGTTGGTGCTCAAAACCAACGAAGTGAGTTACTTGATGCTCGAAATGCCCCCTTACCGCTGGCCAGTGATGCGCAATGTATGGCTCACGGTGTGGGAAAAAGTGAAAACTTTCTTGATCGAAGCTGGGCGTATCATCCTGATCATTTCCCTGGTTTTGTGGGTTTTGGCCTCTTTTGGCCCTGGCCAGGCCATGCAAAAAGCCGAAGAGGCTGCCCTGGTGCAAGCCAAAACCGAACAACTCGACGAAGACGCCACGGAAGACCTGGTAGCTGCCAGCCGCATGGAAGCTTCCTACGCAGGTCTCTTGGGCAAGGCCATTGAGCCGGCCATCAAGCCGTTGGGCTTTGACTGGAAAATTGGCATTGCCCTGATCACCTCCTTCGCTGCCCGCGAGGTTTTTGTAGCTACCATGGCCACCATCTATAGCATCGGCCACCAGAGCGACGAATATTCGGTGCGCGAGCGCATGGCCAAGCAAAAAAATCCCATCACTGGGCAGAAAGTGTACAATGCAGCCACTTCGCTCTCCCTGTTGTTGTTCTATGTGTTTGCCATGCAGTGCATGAGCACCTTGGCCGTGGTGCGCCGCGAAACCAAGAGTTGGAAATGGCCCCTGGTGCAGTTTACTTTCATGACTGCACTGGCTTATTTAGCGTCTTGGCTAGCTTATAATTTATTGAGTTGAGGAGATAAATCTTAGGCTTCTTGCGAAGCCAGGAGTTGGTAAATGCTTAGTCCACCGTTTTCTACATCTACAAAGCTTTTGCATCTTGCGAAGCTGGGTATCGGGATGCGTTCAGGCAAGTTTTGAGAAGCTCTGCTTAGAGCATTTTCAAAATTTTTTATCCTATGTCGTCTATCGTATGTCAACAATACCACTCAATTATTTCACACACGACTTTGCAGTAAATATCACTCCACCTTCCCCGCAGGTCGCGTACCCGTGCCCTGCCTTTTCGTGATTTCATCGCCCAAATCGGCCCTTGCTGCTTCGGCTACCTTCAGCAATTCTTCTACAATCAGGGGATTGTATTGCTGCACATCATAGGCTTCAGATGGGTCTCTTCTCAAATCGTATAGGGCCATCGGAAATTGGATGTTTTCAGGCGCTTTGCCGGGGAAACCATCGACGCCGGGTGCCTGGTTGAGGTAGGAACGGCCTTCGTGGGGCAATACCAGTTTCCAGTGGTCCCGCCGTACTGCCTGGAGGTGGTTTTTGCGGTAATAATAATAAAAGTAGCGCCGGGGTTGTTGGTCCAAATTCCCTTTGAGCAAGGGCAGGAGATTTACCCCGTCGATTTTTTTGCTCGGCAAATCCAAGTTGCAAAGCGAGGCCAGTGTAGGCAACAAGTCGATCGAAGAAGACAACTGGTTGCACACAAGCCCCGCCGGAATGACCCCAGGCCAGCGCATGATGCAAGGCACCCGGTGGCCACCCTCAAAGGTCGTGCCCTTGCCCTCGCGAAAGCCACCTGAGGAGCCCGCGTGGTTGCCAAAATTGGACCAAGGACCGTTGTCGCTGGTGAAAATGACCAGGGTGTTCTTTTCGAGTCCTTGTTCCTTCAAAGTCCGCAGCACTTCAGCTACTGACCAGTCGATTTCCTGCATCAGGTCGGCATACAAGCCTTGTTTGGTTTTTTGCTCAAAATTTTCGGACACCGCAATCGGCACATGTGGCATGGGATTGGGAAAATAGAGGAAAAAAGGCTGTTTTTTGTTTTTTTGGATGAAACTAAGCGCTCGTTGGGTCAGTTGCTTGGTGAGTTGGCCTTGTTCGGCCAGGGTTTTGACTTCTGCTACTTTTTGGTTGCCATCAATCAAGGGCAGCGGTGGCAATTGGGATCTGTTTTGCCCTTCCACCGCAGGTTTGCCATCGTACCACACGGGCCACATGTCGTTGGAATAGGGGATGCCAAAGTATTCATCGAAGCCGTGCTGGAGGGGCAAAAAAGCGGGCTTGTCGCCCAGGTGCCACTTGCCAAAAATGCCAGTCCGGTAATTTTTGGCCTTGAACAATTCGGCCAGGGTTTGTTCATCGGCATTGATTCCGATGGGGCTATTGGGAAACAATGCCCCGATCATCCCAATCCGATTGGGATAACAGCCCGTAAGCAAGCCAGCCCGCGAAGCCGTACACACCGCTTGCGCCGAAAGGAAACTGGTAAAACGCAAGCCCTCGGCGGCCATTTTGTCGAGGGCAGGGGTGCGGTATTGCATAGCCCCATAGCAACTAAGGTCGCCATAACCCAGGTCGTCCATGTAAAAAATGACCACATTGGGTGGTTTGGGGGCGCTGGAGCTGCTTTGAAAAAGCCAAGTCAGGGCCAATAAGGCGATGGGCAGTGCGAAAAGGCGCATTGGGCGGAGTTGTTTTTTGGTGAAAAACTGGGATAAGATAGGGAGTTTTTTGGCTTAGGGACACTGATTTTTTTGTCTGACTTGCTCGGAAATAGCTTTGGTATTTGAGCTAACGTAAGGCAACCCAAATTGCTTTTAAGTTAAGCAAAAAGGTAAGTTTTCCCAGCAATTCCCGCTTTGGGCGTAATCCATTGATTTTGTGTTTATTAAAACTGGTGCTTTTGATTTTTGTCTCAAAATAGAAAGAGCGCCGCTCGTACAAGTCTCCGGACCTGTACGGCTATATTTGCGTCTGTGACGCATGAAGGAGATTTGACGACTTTTATGCAATATATTGATAATCAAATTTTTATTAAAAATTTGTCAAACGTCAGAGACGTGTAAATAGTAGTACAAGTCTGTAGACTTTTACCAGCGCACCGCTCTATTTTTAACTTGGCGCAGTCGCCTTTTGAACACAACTTGCTCATTTAAGCGTCCAGAATTTGTGTTTTTGCTGTCCAATGTTCTACTCTTTCTTCACAATTTTCTAATTGTCAATAAAATATACTCCAAAGTGGGAATTGCTGTAAATTAACCACTAACCATTACACCAAATCCTCCTCCCGATACCCCTTTTTGAGCATCCTTTGGTGCTCGCCGCGATACCGCAGGCCCATCACAAACCCAAATACAAAGCCACCGATGTGCGCCCAATACGCCACTCCGGCAGTTTCAGCGGTTTGAGCTTGCAGGCTGCCCAGGCCAGAACTGAATTGCGAAACGATCCAAAAACCCAAAAATACGAAGGCAGAGACGTAAAACGGAAAAACCAAAAACAAAACCTTGATCCGGGAGGTCGGAAACATGACCACATAGGCCCCCATCACCGCCGCAATGGCCCCGCTGGCCCCCACGGTGGGAATTTCGCTGTGAAAATTGAAAAAAATATGCGCCGCGTGGGCCACCAAGCCACCTAGTAAGTAAAAAACCAAGAAACGAAAACTGCCGATGACCGCCTCGATGTTGTCGGCAAAAATCCAGAGGAAGAGCATGTTGCCCACAATGTGCGCAATGCCGCCATGCAAAAACATACTGGTAAACAGGGTGAACAAGTCACGCCCGCTGGTGATTTCCGCCGGGATAGAGCCGTAAGTGTTGATGAAGTCATTGATGCCTTCGCCCTGGGTCAGTTCCAGGAAAAACACAGCAATGTTGATGATCAGCAGGGCATAGCTCATCAGGGGGAAGTGCCCGCCTTTGATGTTGTCGTCGCCAATTGGGAAAAACATAGGCTTTGTTTGCTAGGTTGCCGCCCGAAAGTTGTACATCCAGGCTAATTGTTGCAATTTTGTCGTTTGAAGCCAAAGTACAGCTTTTTTAAATAGTTGAGGGGGATTTTCGTTTTTAGTATGAAACGCCGACCCCAACTTTTCAACATGTGATTTGTGACATCAACGACAAATGTGATCCTCAATGCTTAATCCGGTTGGCTAAAACCAAAGATTCACCGATAGCTGAATTGCGAGCCCACTAAATCATATGTCGTATCTCGTATGTCGTCTATCGTATGTCAATTAAATTTGCCCCATGAACCGAGCCATACTTACAAGTTTACTTTTTTGTGCCTGCATCGGCAGCCTTTGGGGCCAAATGCCCCAGGGACGCGACACCTTGTACGGCCACGAATGGATCCGTTTCAACCAAACTTATGCGGCGTTCAAAGTTGGCAAGGACGGCATTTATCGCATTCCGTCCAGCACTTTGGGCCAATTGAACCTGGGTGGGCAAGTGGGCAATCGCTACCAGCTTTTTTGTCGGGGGCAGGAGGTGCCGATCTATGTGTCATCGGGCGATGCGGTTTTGGGCACCGACGATTACCTAGAGTTCGTAGGGCACAAAAACCAAGGGGAAATGGACCGCTTCCTGTACCTAAAGCCCGATGTCGAACAACTGAACCCTTACTTCAGCCTGGTCAGCGATACCGCGACTTACTTTTTGACCATCGCTCCAGCCAATGCGCCGACTTTGCGCTACCGCGATCACAGCAACGATTTTGGGCCCAATACCCGGCCATTTAACTGGGGCTGGCGTACCGAAAGGCTGGTTTTTACCGACAAACACCACAACGCCACTTACGATTTTGAAGACCTGGTTACTTACTCCGATTATGACCAAGGCGAGGGTTATGCTGCTGATTTTCAGCAAAACCGACAAATCCAACTCAACCTGCCAGGCTACCTCAACGCCGGGGTGAATGCCCAACTCAAAGTGCGCTTGTTGGCCCCTTCCAAGCCCGAAAACGCCTTTCGCTTGCGCAGCCGCAGGACCGAGGCACCGCAAGACGGCAACGGGCAACTCGAAGTGAGCGATACCCTGCATTGGCACGAAACCCGCTTGTTTAGCCAAAACCTGGCCCCCAACGCCCAAAGTGCGAATATGCAAATCCAGTGGGAAGGCCGCCTGGCCATTTCTTTCGCCGAAATTCGCTACGCGGGCAACTTCAGCTTCAATCGAGCCAATTTTTTCCATTTTGAGCTTGAGCCCAATGCCCAAGCTAGCTGGTTGGAACTGCGCGACCTGCCCAATTCCGTCAATAATTTGGTGCTGTATGACCTCAAAAACCTCCAGCGGTTCATCCCTGAGAAAACTGCTGCGGGTTTTCGCTTCAGCCTGCCCGTAGGTAGCAATGCGCCTGAACTTTGGGCCGCTGGCCAGGAAGGAGGCATCACCCTGCTCACCCAAGGCCGCACGGTGCAAATGGAAGACTTCCGCAGCCTAAACGCCAATTACCTGATCATCACCCACCCCAATTTGCGCCGAGATGACACGGGCCGCGACCAAGTAAATGAATACGCCACATACCGCAGCTCTCCAGCGGGAGGAAACTGGCGGGTACAGATCGTGGATGTCACTCAATTGTACGATGTTTTGGGTTACGGATTGGCCGATCACCCCCAAGCTTTGCGCAATCTGGGTGCTTTGCTGCGCAAAAACCGCCAGGCACCCCATATTTTTTTGCTGGGCCACGGCATGGAGTACCCCTTGCTGCGTGGTAGTGACCCCAGGGCCCGGGCCGAGCAATTGATTCCTACTTTTGGTTCGCCCGGCTCGGACAACTTGCTGTTTTCGCCCTTGGGCCAGTTGGTGCCGTTTTTTCCAGTAGCCCGTTTGGCGGTGATCCAAGGCGCACAAGTCAAAAACTACCTCGACAAAGTCATCACTTACGAGCGCAGCCTATTGGCCCCACGCGATGCGGCCAGCCTGGCCTGGCGCAAAAGGGCCCTGCACATGGCGGGCGGCAGCGGAGGTGAAATCGGCATTTTCAATTTCCGCCTTGATCGGGCGGGGCAGGCTTTGAGCCAAAGTGGCTTCGGGGCCAGCATCCAGGCGGTCAGCAAGGAAAGTTCCGAAGCGGTGCAGGAAACAGTGTCAGATAAAGTCATCAACAGCCTCAATGCCGGGGTGGCCATCAAGACTTTTCTGGGGCACGGCGGGGTAGCCATGACCGATTTTGGCCTCGATGACCCCAATTTGTTTGAGCCCCAAGGGCGTTACCCACTCATTTTTTCGTTGGGATGTCTGACGGGCAAAACTTGTGATTTACAGCAAAGCCTCAGCGAGCGTTTTGTGCTGGAACCTCGCAAGGGCGGCATTGCATATGTGGCCACGGCAGGTTTTGCCAACGACGCGGCCCTGGAGTTTTTTCTCAAAGAATTTTACACCCAAATTGGTGGTAAAAACTTCCTTGGCACCTTGGGCCAGTCGATGCTGGAAGCCCGTAAAGTGCTGGAACGCGACGACAATTTCCTGCTGCGCAGCCTGGGCGAACAACTGGGCTACCACGGCGACCCAGCCCTGCGCATGAACCTCTACCAGGCCCCGGATTTTACGCCCGATTTCAGCAGCCTGAAGGTAGAACCAGGTTTGCCCAGGTTGGACCAGGACTCGTTCGAGGTCAGTTTCAAGGTACTCAACCTGGGCTGGAACAGCGGTGATTCGCTGCAAGTGAGCCTGCGCCGCATTTTGCCCGACAACAGCGAAAGCAAAATCCTACTGCGCCTCAAGCCCAATAATTACGATACCGAAGTGCGGGTAAAACTGCCTGTGGGCGGCAAAACTGCGGTAGGCCGCAACCGCATTTTGATCGAAGTCGATCCGGCCAACAAGATCAAAGAAGAACCCAATCCCGAAGCCGAAAACAACAACCGCCTGCAGCAGAGTGGGGGAGTGGAAGGTACCGAATTCCTGGTCTCAGCAGATGATTACCGGGCACTTTTTCCACCCGATTTGGGCATTGTGAACCCGCTGGGACCCAAAGGCAACGCCCTGACCATCAATGGTGCCGTGAGCGACCCACAGGCCAATGGACCGGAGTTTATGCTGGAACTCGACACTACGGCCCTGTTCAACAGCCCGGCGATCCTGCGACGCACTTTGCCCTTGAGCGGGGGCTTGTTGCAATTTGCCCCACCGCGTAATTTTTGGCAAAACCAGCGCAGCTACTATTGGCGTTTTCGACCCAGCAACAGCAACGATGAAAATGCTTGGCGGCAGGCTTCGTTTTTGTTGTCAAATAACTTTGCGCCGGGGTGGAACCAATCGCATTTTTTCCAGTTTGAAGGCAATGAATTCAAGGGCCTGGAATTGCAGTTGCCAACCCACAACCTGGGTTTTCAGACCAAATTCAATGGGGTAATCGCCGAGTCGATCGCTTTTGACAATGTTACCAGCAACGAGATCAGCCGCTTTTTGCTCAACAACCAGCAGTATTTCCGATCCATCTATACCGATTTTTACGAAGCCTTGTGCATCGCGGTTTTTGACCCCGTTACCGGACAGCCCTGGTACAACAAATCGGAATTTGAATACGGTGAACTCGACGCCGACCGTTGGGCGCACAGTTTTTACACCGCCACCCCTGCCCAGCGCCGCAACATTGTCAATTTCCTAGAAAATGTGGTACCAAAGGGGCATACGGTGCTGATTTTTGCCGCTTTCCGCGCCGAACGCTCGCTCAACCCGGAGCTCTGGGCCGCAGATTCCACCGTGTATGGCACCAATTTGTACCGGGTGTTGGAAAAACAAGGAGCCAAGCAAGTGCGCATCATGGCCCAACAAGGCAGCCTGCCTTACATTTTTGCTTATGTAAAAGACGAAAACCAGGTTTTGGCCGAAAGGATTTCGACCACTGTCAAAGAAAAAGTGCTGGCTTCCTTCCGCATTCCTGAGCGCCTGCTCAATGGCCAGCAAACGACCCAACGCATTGGCCCGGCCAAGACTTGGTACGGCTTGCGCAAAAACTTGAAGCTAGACGGCCAAAAAGACCGGATCAAAATCCTGGTAAAAGGTTGGAATGTGGAAGACCAACTCCTGGAAGACTTGTTTGAAGTGGAAGACGCCCTAGACAGCATCTCGCTCAGTGAAGTCGATGCCCAGTTGTACCCTTACCTGGAGCTCGAAGCCCAGTTCAGCGATAGCCTCCAGCGCAGCCCGGGCTGGCTCCAACACTGGCGCGTACACTACGAAGGTTTTGGCGATGGGGCCATTCAGTTGAGCAAAACGGTAGCCAAAGACACCCTGCAAAAAGGTGAGTCTCTGACTTTACGCCTGCCGATCTACAATTTTGGCCAAGGTCGCCTGGATACCACCCGCCTGCGTTTCAGCCTGCTGGATGCGGCCAATAACCGTACAGATTGGGAACGAAAAATCCCCGCCATTGCTTACCAAGACTCCTTTTTGCTGCGCGAATTGATTGAAACAAAGAATTTTCAAGGGGCTTACCGCCTGATCGTAGAACTCAACCCATCGCAAAAACCACAGGAGTTGTACACCTGGAACAACCTGGGCCAACTCGGTTTTGTGGTCGAAACCGACTTGAAAGCGCCCTTGGTCGATGTCACTTTTGATGGTTTGCGCATTTTCAACCGCGACATTGTGGCCCCCAATCCCTTGATCCATATCCAGCTCAACGACGAAAATCGCTTTTTGCTCCTGCGCGATACCAGCGCTTTTGAAGTGAGTGTACTTACGCCCTCCCGCAAGACCATCCGCTTGCAATTTCGCAATGGCAATGCCCAGTTTTTCCCTTCCGATGGCCCTGGCCGCCCGGCCAAGGTGGAATGGCAGCCCGATTTTGTGGAAGATGGCGAATACACCCTCGTCGTTCGTGCCCGCGACGCCAGTGGCAACTTGGCCAACGGCGGCGCTTACCAGCTCAATTTCCGGATCATTCAAGAGCAGTCAATCAGCCAAATCTTGCCCTATCCCAACCCCTTTACCATGTCTTGTCGTTTTGCCTACACCCTTACTGGGCGCGATGAACCCAGCCAGTTTTCGATGCAAATCATGACTGTATCGGGCCAAGTGGTGCGCAATGTGAGCCAGGCTGAGTTTGGAACCTTGCGCATTGGCAGCCACTTATCTGACTTTGTGTGGGATGGCCGCGACGATTATGGCGATTTATTGGCCAATGGGGTATATCTTTATCGCATTCACGCCAGAGACCAGGAGGGCAAGTCCATCAAACTCTTTCAAAGCGAGGCTGATGCTTACTTCAAGCAGGGTTTTGGTAAAATTGTGATTTTGCGATGATTGCTATTTTATTCCGCCTGTTTACGGCCTCACTTTGCCTGCTCACGCTGGTCAATACGCCGCAGTTTGGGCCGCAGTTGCAAATCAGCGAAGGCTTGTTTGTGCTCCTTAGCCTGAGCGTTTTGCCCGATTTTTTGAAAAAATTCAAGGAATTGTGGCGCTTTGATGGCACCGACCTAGGCGTTGGGTTGGTATTTTTGGGTGCGCTGATCGCCAATCTTCGGCAGGATCATTTCTTGGGTATCGCCGCCAGTGCTTACCTGGTAGGCATCTATTTTGTGAGCAGTCGGATGCTGCGCTTGGGGGTGATCAATTATTATGTTGTGTATTTAGGTATTAGAGATTTGGGCATTTTGAGCATTGTTATTGCCTTGGTAAGCCCTTTTGTTTCTTTTTTGGACCTGCGCGAGCTCAAATACCTGCCGTTTATTGGGGAGGTTTGGCGCAGTAAAGGATTTTTTCCTACACCTTCTTTGCAGGCCAGTGTTTTATTGCTGGTCTTTTTTGTAACAACCCGCTGGCCAATTCCCAATTTGAAAATATTTATGGGCGTAATCCTTGGCTCGTTTTTTACTTTAGCTAAATCATTGTACCCGGTCTTGTTGGCCATTGTTTTGATGCCGTTAGCTAAAAATAGAACCTGGCTCCTATTTTTTGTTGTTTTTATCAGCTACATGTTCCTAACTCACTTTATTCCCTTGCCAAGTGAATTGTCCAAGCGGCCTGAATATGTGGGTAGTCAAGTGTTGGTGAAAAATGAGTCTTTCCAAATCCTTAGTACCAAGTATTGGGATTTGAAAAAACGCCTCTTTCAATGCTTGCCGGAGAGCATGGTTTGGGGCTTGGGAGACGATGGCTTTGTCAAGTGGCAACAAAAAAAGTACCCGCGTGAACAAGATTACCTGGAGCCACATTGCACCTATCTGAGGGTGCTGGTCGAATGGGGGGTGCTGGCTGGAATAGGTCTTTTTATTGTTTTGCTGACTTCTTTTGCCAGCGGTTCGCATGAAAAATACGTGACTGAAGAAATCGGAGAAAAACCCATCGACGAACATGAATACGTGAGTAATTTGATGTTGGGCCTCACTTTTTTTCTGTTTTACGGTTTGATCGAAATGTTCAACATGGACATCTTGCATTTCCGCCATTGGTGGCTGTCCATTGGAATCCTCAATGGTTTGAAATATGTCTTACCCCACTCCGAAGAAAAAATACCAGACCTGGGCTGAAAACTGTCCAAGTCTCCCTATTTTCCATCAGCCCCGGTACCTGGATGCAGTGGCAGGCGAGGATTGGGACCTGGCTTTGTCTTTAGATGGCAATGGCCAAATACGTGGTGCGATGCCTCTTGTCATGCGGCCAAAATGGGGCTTCCCTGCTTATGATTTGCCGCCGATGACCCCTTATCTCGGCCCCTGGCTCGATTTTCCAGTCGATTTAAAAACGGTAGCCCGACAAAAATGGACCGCCGAAGTACTGGGTGATTTGGCCAAGCAAGTGCCAAAATCTTTTCGTTTTCAACAAAAATGGCACCCCGACGCGCCGCCTTGTATGGCTTTCAAGCAAGCGGGGTTTCAAACGCTGGTCGATTTCACTTACCGCCTGGATTTGAAGCAAAGTGTGGATCAAATTTGGGAAAAATTCAGCCCGGAGCTGCGCAACAACATCCGGCAGGCGCAGGAAAAACTACACTTGCAGCAGTCTGATGACTTTGAGACATTCTTCCAGCTCCACGAAGCTACCTTGAACCGAAAATTGATCAACACAGCCCGGCCTTTGTCCCAGAACTTGGACCAAGCCCTCAGCGAGCACCAGGCCCGTCGTATTTTTCTAGCCAAAGATTCCGAAACTGGTCAGGCTCAAGCCGCCATTTACCTGGTTTTTGACCAAACATGCGTGTACTACCTGGCCAGCGGCCGTTTGGCGAGTGCCCATGCAGGGGCAGTTGCGGCTTTGCTTTGGCAAGCGCTGCAAGCGGCTTGTGGGCGATTTGATTTTTTTGATTTTGAAGGTTCGTATTTGCCTGCGGTAGAGAAATTTTTCCGGCAGTTTGGGGGAGAGATGTGGCCTGCTTGGGTGGTAAAGCGGTATTGGTGAGGAGCTTCGTCAAGGTCTAAAACTGAGGATTTGGCTTTCAGACCACAGGCTTAGAGCTGGTTCTAAAATCACAATCGAAGCCCCACTTTTCAACATTGCAACCCTTCAACTTTCAACTCCTATGTCAGCAAATACCCAAATTCCTGCAAACGCCTTTTGAAGGCTGCATTGTTGGCCTTGGGCACCAGGATATGGTAGTTCTCCGCTTTGATGACCAGGTTTTTCAAGACCGGATCTTGGGCGATGAGCTGGATGAGGGTCTTGTTGGCAGCGGGGATTTTGTACAAACTCATTTCACCAGCCTTCTCAAAAGGATTCATTTTTTGCTGCAACTCCACGAGAAACTGCTCCCAGTTGGGTGGCAGCTCGGTTTTGAGCAGTTGGCGGAAGAGTATGATTTTGCTGTCCAATTCAGACTTGGAGCGGATGTTTTTTAAGAAAATCTGGCTGTCGCTGCGGTAGCGGTTGGGGCTGATTTTTTCGGCGTAAGGGGCCAAAATGCCCGCCATGCCGCTCTCCGGGCCGTCGATGGTGATGAGTAGGGTTTCGGGTGAGAGGGTCATCCCACCTTTGGAGCTAATTTGGAGCTCGTAATTGTTACTCAGGCCGCAAACGTAATCTCCTAAAGGGGTTCTTTTTACCGCCTTCAAGCCATCCCACGCCGAGTAGGCATCGACACCAATTTCTCCTTTCACCTCATCGTAGGCCAATTCACAAAGCCCCATTGCTGCAAAAAGGAAAAAGGCACCTTTTAAAATGGGTAATTCAATGGCTTGACGGTAAGTCGTATCATTGATGTATTTTCTATCTTCGTTGTACCGCTTAAGGGCCTTTTCTTCTATGTCAAGCTCAAAATAAAGTTTTTCATCGGCAATTGAAAGAGATACCCCCTTCAAATTGATCAACAGAAACTTTGTATGTTGCTCGATTCGGTTCATATCGACCCAAGCCTCGCCAGGTAGCTTTCCTAACAAATCCAGTAATGCCGCCTCGACCTTATTGAGGTAATACAAATCGACATTTCCCATGCCTTTCAAATCAGGGAGCAAGGCAGCTGCGGTATAGGTTTTATTTTTGAATAGGCTATTGAAATAAGTCTGGATCGTAGCAGCCTGGTCAATAGAGGTTTTTTGGGGCCAATGATAGATTAGGGTAGCAAGGATATTGGTGCGTAGAAATTTGTGCTGTTTTTTAGACGCTTCGGGAAAAAACTCGCGCAACTGCAAATTGCGATGAATCTTACTCAAACCAGTAGCAGCTGGACGTTCTTTGACGGTAAAATCAATTTGTTTTTGTTTATAGTAAGTGTACAATCTGGGCAGCTCAGCCATGATACTTGCTTCGGCATCCAGATACTGGAATTCAGTAGCTGGTGCTTCTTGCATCCCAATCAGTTTTGCTGATTCAGGTAAATCGTAGTATTTGGCAATAACGCTGCGTAGTCCAAAGGGCAAAACAAATCGCGCACTATCCATGCTGGTAGCATAGTAGCTATCAGTACTAAGTAAAAGTTGATACTCCTCACGTATGTCACTGTAATAAAAATACGAGCGAAGAGGATCTTTACCTGAGGCGAAAATACTGATCTTATACTCTTTTATTGCATCATTAATTTTTATGGTATTTTCCCAAATCAATTGTTCCCAGATTATTTTTATCGTTGGAGGTAAGGACTCTAAAAACAAGTAGTACAAATTGCGGGTACTAAAGGGTAAAAAACACAAATTAGCCAACTTTTCTCGGCTGAGTGAGCCACTTTTAATCACCCACTGGTCAAAATCAAAGTCAGCCGAGTGCTCTTGTTTGATGATTGCTGCATGTTTTTTGCAAAACTTGACTGCAACTTGGCGAAGGGTTTTCTGCTGATAACTTCGACCTGCTTGGCCCAATGCTTCCCAAGCTAAACTTTCGTATGCTTTCTTGCTCTGTTTCATTTCCCCAACAAAAGTTTAATGTCCGCCTCGGTCAGGGACTTCAATGAGGCCCCGTCGGCAGAGATGATGTTGTCGAACATTTCTTTTTTCACTTGCTGCAACTGCAAGATTTTTTCCTCGATGCTGCCTTGGGCGATCAGCTTGTAGGCCAGCACCTTGTGTTGCTGCCCAATGCGGTGTGCCCGGTCGATGGCCTGGTTTTCGGCGGCTACGTTCCACCAGGGGTCGTAGATGAAAATCGTATCGGCTGCGGTGAGGTTGAGGCCCACTCCGCCCGTTTTCAAGGTCATGATGAACACCCGGCAATCGGGGTCTTGTTGGAAGCGATTCACCAGGGCTTCGCGGTCGCGGGTGGCACCAGTCATGGTAAGGTAGCCAACGCCCGCTTCGTCGAGCTTGCTGCCGATGCTTTCGATCGCGGCCAGGAAGTTCACAAAAACCAGGGCTTTGTGGCCATTGGCCAAGGCATCCATCAGCTGTTCGGTGAGCAATTCCAATTTGGCACTTTCCACCCGGCCCTCGCTAACGCTTTCGGGAATGGTGGCAATTTGGCGCAACTCGCTCAGGGCTTGGAAAATAAAAAACTGCGCTCCAGTGATGCCTTTTTCTTTGATCTGCATGTCGATTGCTTCGGCAAAATACTGGCGGCGTTGTTCGTAGAGGCGTTTTTGATCGTCTCCCATTTCTACGTACAAGGTCTGTTCGATTTTGTCTGGCAAATCGGCCAAAACGTCCCTTTTCAAACGCCGGAGAATGAAGGGGTAAATTTTTTGCCGCAGTTGACGGGTGGCGTCCTTGTCGTTGAATTTTTGAATCGGGGTCAGGTAATCCGCGTTGAACTCGTTAAAAGAACCAAACATGGCTGGGCTGAGGAAGTTGAACAAGGAGTACAACTCGCTCAGGTTGTTCTCAATCGGCGTACCACTCAGGGCCAGGCGGTGTTTGCTGCGCAGCAAAAGGGCGGCCTTGGTGGTCTGGGCGTTGAGGTTTTTGATGTTCTGCGATTCGTCGAGAATCAAGTAGTAAAACTGCTGTTCTTTGAGCTTTTCGATCTCATTGCGCATGGTGGCATAAGTCGTAAAGATCAGGTTGGCCGTTTTGATCGCCTCGTAATCGCGGCTTTGGCCATAAAAAGTATAAGTACTGAGTTGGGGTGCGAATTTTTGGATTTCTTTTTCCCAGTTGAAGAGCAAACTGCGCGGCATCACAATCAGGGTCGGCAGTTTTTCGCTGGGGTAAATTTTGGCCAAAAGGGTGATGGCTTGCAGGGTTTTGCCCAAACCCATGTCATCGGCCAAGCAGCCGCTCAGCTTTTGATCGTGCAGGTAGTTCAGCCATTTCACACCTTGCTCTTGGTAAGGGCGCAACTTGGCCTCGATTTTTGGGAGTTTGATTTTTTGCTTGCCCAAGTCGTTGAAGCCTTCAAAAATCTGCCGCGATTTGACAAAAACCTTCTCTTCGGCGGCTTCTTGCAGCAAGTCTTGGACCAGCGGCAAGTCAAAGAATGACAAGTGGGCTTTTTTGCCTTTCTTTTTGAACAAACGCTCCAGGCGGCGCACGTAATCTTCATTGAGCAAGGCATGGCTGCCGTCGCTCAACAAGACGTAACGCTGCTTATTGTACTGGGAAATAACGTCAAAAAGGTTCATTTTTTCCCCTTCAAAACCCAGACTGATGTCGCCTTCAAAAAAGTCGATGCCGTGGCTGAGGTTTACACCGAGCTTGGGCTGCGCGGTTTTGATCTTGTAGGTTTTGAGCTTTTCTGCGCCAAAAATCAGGTATTCATTCAGCAAATTGGGCAATTCACGGTAGATGAAATTGGCCGCGACCTCTTCGGGAATGACCAACAGGTTGCCGTCTTGCAAGATTTCGGCCTTGGCCGCTTTGCTTTTCTTGCCCTCGGTTTTGCTGATGGTATTGAGCACCTGATCGCTCAGGGTTTCGGTGGGCACTTGGTCGATGTAGCGGATGCTGATGCTGCGTTCTAGTTCATTTATTTCGGCGTACCGATACAAATCGAATTGCTCCAGCGCGTTGAAATCTAACTCTGGCAGGTTTTGCCCTACTCGCAAGTACAAGAAATTGTTTTCGTCAATTTGTTCAAAAATCAGGCAAGGTGCTGCTTTGATCTTGTTCGGGCTTTGCAGGAGGCGGTAATCTTCATAAACCAATTCCAGGTTTTCCAGGTTGGAATAAGCCAGCGACAAAAACATCGGCAAATTGCGCTTATCCACCTCAATGTTGAAGTATTGGATGGCTGAAAAGTTGTTGCCCAGCGGCATGATTTCGATCAGGCTTTGCCCACTGATGATGTATTGCTCGGTAAGGACTTTGAATTCGGCCAAAACCTGGTTGTCAAAAATGACCGAAAGCTGGGATTTGTACCAATCCGTTTTGCCAACAGCTGGCAGCAGTTCCAGGCGTAAATTGCCCATGTTTGGGGCAAAACTCAGTTTGCCTCCTTGTTCATCGATCAGGTTATCGCAGGGCCGCAGGGCTTCTAGCAAAAAAGGATGTGCACCCAGGTAAATGCGATCAGAGGGGACCTCCCAATTGATGACGTAGCTGTTTTTGGCGTCAATTTGCTCCAAGGTGCGCAGCACATTGCGCACCGCGCCGCCGTAATTCAGGTAGCTTGGGGCAAGGGCTTTGCCTTTTTTATCTACCGTTTCCAAGTAAGCGCCAAACTGGTCAAAACTGATGCGAAAGAAAACATCCGTAAAGGTCTGGGTTTGCCGCGCTTGGTACCCTTGTCTTTTGAATCGGTCAAAAAGAGATGTGTTTGGGTCTGCCATTCGACACTAAAAATGTTTGGGTTTGATTAAAACGGGACTTCGAGAGGGGCTTGCCTATTTCTTAGCCCGCAACTCCACCAAGTATTTTTCCAATTCCATTTCATCGTAAATCAGCACTTCGCGGGCTTTGGACCCTTCGCTGGGGCCCACTACGCCCATCGTTTCGAGTTGGTCCATGATGCGGCCTGCACGGTTGTAGCCAAGTTTCAGGCGGCGCTGGATCATGGAAGTAGAACCGTGCTGGCTTTGTACGATCAGGCGCGCAGCGTCTTCAAACATTTCGTCGAGTTCGCTGAAACTCAGGTTGCCACCGCTTGGCGGACCATCGTCTCCATAAAATTCTGGTAGTAGATATGGCTCTGGATAGCCAGGCTGTTTGGCGATGAATTCGATCACATTTTCCACTTCAGGGGTGTCAATGAATGCACCTTGTAAGCGCACCATTTCACCGCCTACCGACAAGAGCATATCGCCGCGCCCGATGAGTTGATCGGCTCCACCTGCATCCAGAATGGTGCGAGAATCTACTTTAGAAGTCACTTTGTAGCCAATCCGCGCCGGGAAGTTGGCTTTGATCACGCCCGTGATGATGTTGACTGAGGGGCGTTGGGTAGCAATGATCAAGTGGATGCCTACTGCACGCGCCAACTGGGCCAAACGCCCGATCGGCAATTCGATTTCCTTGCCTGCGGTCATGATCAAGTCCGCAAACTCGTCCACTACCAGCACGATGAAGGGCAGGAAACGGTGTCCTTTGTTGGGGTTAAGGCGGCGTTGTACAAACTTATCGTTGTATTCGCGGATATTGCGCGCCGAAGCTTTTTTGAGTAAATCATAGCGGTTGTCCATCTCAATGCACAAGGAATTGAGGGTATGGATCACCTTGGTCGTATCGGTAATGATGGGTTCATCCTGTCCAGGCAAAAAGGCGAGGAAGTGGTTTTCGATCTGGCTATAAGGGTACAATTCTACTTTTTTGGGGTCGATCAGCACCAGTTTTACCTGAGAAGGGTGCTTTTTGTAAAGCAAAGACATCAAAATCGCGTTTATCCCCACCGATTTACCCTGCCCGGTAGCCCCTGCTACCAGCAAGTGGGGCATTTTAGCGAGGTCCACCACAAAAACTTCGTTGGCGATGGTTTTACCCAAGGCAATGGGCAGGTCCATTTTCGCTTTTTTGAACTTTTCGTGCATCAGTACTTCCTTCATCGACACCATCTGCTTCTTTTTGTTGGGCACTTCGATCCCGATGGTGCCTTTGCCAGGGATGGGCGCGATGATACGGATTCCCAAAGCGGACAAGCTAAGGGCAATGTCGTCTTCCAGGTTTTTGATCCGCGAAATGCGCACGCCGGGTGCCGGGATGATTTCATACAACGTGACCGTAGGCCCGATGGTGGCGCGGATTTTGGTGATCTCGATCTTATAATGCAGCAAAGTCTGGATGATCTGGTCTTTATTCGATTCCAGTTCTTCGCGGTCGATTTCGATTTTTTGGTCCGAATAATCATTGAGCAGGGCCAAGACAGGATGCTCATATGACGAAAGCTCAAGCGTGGGGTCGTAAGGTTCGCTGTGATCTGGGTTTTCTTCTTGCAATGACTCCACGGGCTGTAAATCCATGGCAGGGGGTTTTTCCACGGATGGAGGGGTGGCGATTGGAGTGTTCGTTTCCAATTCCAATTCCGAGCTACTGGCAACTGGCGGGCGGGCGCTGCGCTGGGCCACATCGAATGCCAGTTGGCTGCCTTCAAGAGGTACCCGTCGTTGCAGATCGGGGGGGACCAATACGGGGTCGTTGATCATTGGCTCCTCATCTTCCTCGTCTTCACTTAGGCTTTCGAGTGGCGATTGTCCTGGGCGAGGACGAGGGCGAGTCCCTGGACGCAGTCGGGCTTGTGCTTCTTGTAAGTCACCCATTTTACCCCGGCGAGATAGCTTTCCTTTGACCAGATCGTCGAAATAACCCCATACATCGGTCATGGCCTGGCCCAAGGTCAGGTTATCAAAATCGGGGTTGAAACGCCATACGACCAAGGCAAAGGCGATCGTAGCAAAAAGGATAATTTGCCCAACGGTACCCACAAAACGGTGCAGCCATTCATTGATATTGGCACCAAAAGAGCCGCCCCAAGGAAAACCAAAACGCCCAAAAAGAAATTCTAATAACACTGAGAGGAACAACATCAGGATCAGTGAATAGCGGATCTTGTTGACAAAACGGTAAAGTGGAATCCTACGGATAAATGCACTGCCAATGAGCGTGAGCAAGTATACTACAAGGAAGGAAGGTAGACCAAAACCATAAAAAAAGAAAAAGTTAGACAAGATCGCTCCCAGGCGACCCAGCCAATTGGCCATTTCAAAGCGGCTGTCTAATAAAAGTTCCCAAGACCAGCGCAACACTTTATCCTGGTCAATACTCCAAGTAAACAAATACGAAGTGAAAGCAATAAACAAGTAAAATGCGATGAATAACATCAACACCCCTGCCAGTTTAGGTACTCTTTCGTCGTCGCTGAATTTAAAGGCGCTTGCCCCTTTTTTCTTTTTGGCTGCCATTCGATCATTTTATCCTCAAAGCATGTTTTAAATTATCTGCTTGCCATAAAACTGCCCAATTTAGACTACTCTTCGTTAGGAAAATGCTCATTATGCGCTCCATAACTCCGCTTTTCTCGCCTCGATTAGTCAAAATTTGACTAGTTTTCTGCCTAAGCCTCTAATCTTTAAACAAGCTCTTAAACACGACTAGCAAAACACGCCAGTCGTTTTCCCTCACATGAAATTGTACCTCTACAACCATATTAATAAGGTACACAAAGATGCAACAATTTCTTGCCTGCTCAAAAATAAGGGAGAAGTATGAAACATGCGACATTTTTTCAGGATTCCCTTCGTGCTGATCCACATTTTGTTGTAAAGTGCTTCATTTTGTTGGGAAAAACGAAAAAAAAAGTGGTTGGGTAAAAAAATTTCATCCAATATTTTGTTTAACACAATTATTTGCTTACCTTGTCGGGGTAAACGTTTCTTTGGTTTATTAGCAATTAAATTCAACTTACATGATACGTGATGATCGGATTCAGTTGAACGATCGCTTTCGCAAAGTCTTCGACTTACTCGTTGAGCGCGGCGACATCGTTCCCAACGACCGAAGCGGAAAAGGGATCGGGGATTTTGCCGACAAAATCCTGGGTAACCGCGCCTATGGCCATATCGTTAGGGCATTTTTGAATGACGATGACAAGCGTTGTATCGACTATCGTCATGCACGAACCTTGTGCCGCGAGTACGGTGTAAATGAAACTTACCTGATTGATGGAGTGGGTACACCGTTCGGTTTTGACTTGCCACGTCCTACACCTGCGGACGAAGAGGCGGTGGCAAAAAAAGGTAACATTCTTTTTACCACCGTTGAAGCTTTTGCTGGGTCTACGACTGGCCGCGACGGATGGGCGCAAGAGGATTTGAGCTACTTCAATATCCCTGGTTTAGCTGGAAATGGTTTGGTGGCTTTTCCGATCAAAGGCAACTCAATGGAGCCGCTTATTTCCAATGGAGATGTAGTAGTTTGTCGGGAAGTACAAAGCATGGCCGAGGTGAAGGACAACAAAATCTATGCAGTGAAGCAAAATGGCTCCATTTGGGTAAAATATGTCCAGAAAATCCAAGGTAAAAACGATCGCACCGTTGCCCTAAAGCTCATTTCTGCCAATCACTTGGAGCACGATCCTTTCACTGAGGACGTTAATGAGCATACTCGTTTGTACCAAGTAGTACGCAAGATTAGTGATTTGGACTAATCGGTATCAGAGAGAATATCGGCTTTTGTAGCATAAAGGAGCGTAAAAAATAAGGTAAGCGAATTTCGGTTTAGGGAAAAAAGATAAACAACTCGATGAAAGTAAGTTGCATTCTTTTTTTGTTAACCACCAAAAGCAAATTTGTTTACCTTATTTTAGCTCA
This sequence comes from Chitinophagales bacterium, assembly GCA_013299105.1. Taxonomy (GTDB): domain Bacteria; phylum Bacteroidota; class Bacteroidia; order Chitinophagales; family Saprospiraceae; genus Haliscomenobacter. Next base: position 92,007 of record JAAFJY010000021.1, read on the forward strand.
AATGCTACAAATAGCCATGATGATGATCCATCCATTGTGGCTGCTCTCCCAATAATTTATTCTACGTTGCAAGCCACGAATAAACCTTACCAAATCGCAACTTCGTTGCCTCGCTGCGCGAGGCTTTTTTTAGCACACGGATGACGCGGATTTACACGGATTTCCAGCATAACGTTGACCATGATGTTGACAACTAGCGATTAAAAAATTGGAAAGGTTTATTTTTGGGTAGTGCTACAGATGTAAGGCTAGTTCATGAGATTTGCAAGGCTATTTCAAGGAATCTCAGCGCAAGCCAGCATTACATTTGAATGACTACCGTTTTTCTGTCACCCTTTTTTTGCAGTTATTTCAATATGGTCTACGAGAGTTGTGACACTCATTTTTTGTCATTAACTCACACGCAGATGAATATTTCAAAAGACACCTTGTGGAAAGGTATCATTGAAAACTTGTTTTCCGATTTTTTGTGGTTTTTCTTTGAAGAATATGCGGATCAAATTGATTTTGATCGTGGTTTTGTATTTCTCGATTCTGAACTGGAAAAACTGCTGCCTGATAATGAAGGTTCAATCCGACATGCTGACAAACTGGTCCGGGTTTGGCTGCTCAATGGCGAAGAAGCTTGGTTTCTGATTCATGTTGAAGTACAGGGATACCCAGATGAGTTTTTTCCTCGCAGGATGTTTGAAATTTCTTACCGTTGTACAGAAAAATATCAACATCCGGTAGTTGCCCTGGCGATATTCACTGATAAAAACCGAAGGTATCACCAGAAGCGCTACTACCATTCCTTTATGGGAACCACTCACATTTATGAATACAATGCCTATTCATTGATTGATCATCCCAAAGAAGAACTGGCACTAAATACCAAGCTCTTTGCAATTGTCATGGAGGCAGCCTGGCAATACTTGGAAAAACCAGAAGATGAAAACCTACTGGCCCATATCAAACTTGACCTGATCCGACGATTGTTCAAACGCAATGTGGACAAGGACAAAATTCGGAAAATCATCCAATTTATTTCCTTGTATGTGGGCTTTACAAAACCAGAAATTCAGCATAACTTTGTAGAGGAGCTTAAATTAATCACCAAAGCAGACAAACCTATGGGCATCGAAGAAGCAATCCAAGAAGAATTGAAAAGCCAAGGCCGCGAAGAAGGCCGCCAAGAGGGCCGGGAGGAAGGCCGGGAGGAAGAAAGAGAACATGCTTTCCATAAATTTATACCCCAACTGTATCGTTTAGGCATGTCACCGGAGGATATTGCAGCGCTCAATGATATTCCACTCGAAAAGGTGAGCCAAGTCATTGAAAATTGGCAAGATTCTATGCTAACTGAACCTTTGGAAACGGAGGAAGAATAGTTTTATCCAGAAAAGATTCCCTTTACAACAAGTGAGAAGGAGTCTGAATTTGAGTTTCAGCGTCAACTGGAATAGTCAAAGGATGGCGTTTCATGGCCCGTAAGGATGTTCTAAAAAGGTTCCAAAGGCTAAATAAAAAAGGGCTGCCTTTACGGGCCGCCCCTCCAACAAAAAACAGCGTAGTATGCAAGTTTTGAGCCTTATTCGCCTTGTCCCAGCGAATAAGCGCGTTTACCGTCGATTACATAAAGGTTTTCCATTTTGATGAAGTCAATACCTTCCGCTTCAAGGCGGGCCAGAAGCCCAAGTACCTCTGCGTGTCGGATCGGCTGGATGTCATCCATGTCCTCATTGTCTACCTTTAGCGTTGATTTTTGCGAAACAAAGCGGCAACGCCAGTTGTCAGTACAATGAGTCTCTGGAAAACCATTTGGATAAACTTTGACCCCTCGATTAGTGATCATTTTCAATTGCAAGCGTTCACCTGCGAGGGGCTCAAGTAGGGAACCTAACTGGTCGGGGTTACGATCGCCTTCATTCCAATGTATAAAAATATCGACCCCAACCAGTTGTTTGATTCCTTTGATTGTTTGGGAAATGGAAATTTGAATCGGCTTGGCCGAAGCAGGATAGTTTACTGATGCAAGGCTACTAGGCATTTGTCCCAGCCGATCAATGACTGCTTGTGCGAACTCGCGGGTACCCACTTTCGCTCGGGTGAAATTTTCACTAGCAACATCACCTGTATGGATACCATCTTCCAGGGTGCGCAACCAAGCGTTTTGTATTTTTTCGGCCACTTTGCTCTGCCCCAAATGCAGGAGCATCATGCAAGCAGCTTGCAATAAACCCGATGGGTTGGCCAGATTTTTGCCAGCAATATCGGGGGCAGAGCCATGAATGGCCTCGAACAAGGCAAAGCGCTCGCCAATGTTAGCAGAACCTGCCAACCCAACAGAACCTGCTACCTGGGCAACAATATCAGAGATGATGTCACCATACAAATTGAGGGTCACTACAACGTCGAATTGCTCTGGACGGTCAGCGAGCAACGCAGCGCCGATGTCAATGATGAAATGGTTGGTCTCGATGTCCGGATATTCGCGGGCTACTTCATCGAATGTACGGTGAAAAAGCCCGTCGGTCAGTTTCATGATGTTGTCCTTGGTCATACAAGTGACCTTCTTGCGACCATTGTTGCGGGCATATTCAAAAGCATAGCGAACGATGCGCTCACACCCTTGGCGGCTCACCAACTTGAGGCACTGTACGACCTCATCGGTTTGTTGGTGCTCAATGCCTGCATACAAATCCTCCTCGTTTTCACGAATAATCACTACGTCCAAGTTGCTGAAACGGCTTTCAACGAAAGGCGAAAATGCTTTGACCGGACGTACATTGGCGTACAAACCAAGGGTTTTACGGATGGTAACATTCAAGCTTTTGTAGCCACCACCCTGGGGGGTTGTAATTGGTGCTTTGAGTAGCATACGGGTCTCACGAAGCACATCCCAAGCAGAATCTGGGATACCAGAACTTACCCCTTGCTTGTAAGCCTCATTCCCAACCTGAATGGGACGGTATTCCAATTCAGCACCAGCGGCAGAGAGAATATCCAGCACGGCCTGCATGATTTCAGGGCCAATGCCATCACCGTAAGCTACCGCTACCTGAGGCACGGCGGTAGACCGTGGTGTATTTTGTTGAAGGATTGAGAGATTGTCAACCATACTTTTTAAATTGATAGCTTTACTATCATTTATACTTTAAACAGCGTGGGTTTGAAATGGTTCGGGCAAAGCAAAATTTATTTTTAGCCCAATCAAATGAGGTATAGATTTCTACCTAACTTTCGGGCAAATCAAGCGCTATGCAGCAGCACCAGCTCCAAACCCAATTGATTCATGCCACTGCTGACGGAGAAAAGACTTCGGATGTACGTGAACCGATTCACCTGAGCACCACCTTTGTTCGACCGGAGGATGGCCTACCAGGCCCAATGGTTTATTCTCGTTTGGACAATCCCAACCGTTTGAATTTGGAGAAAAAACTGGCTCTGCTTGAAAATGCTGCCGAAGCCTTGAGTTTTTCCTCCGGACAAGCCGCCACCTTGGCTGTTTTTCAAGCCGTACTTGAGCCTGGAGCACACCTCCTGATCCCTGATGACTGCTATCACGGGACCCGTGCCTTGTTGCAATTGGTGCTGGCCCAATGGCAAATTGCCTGGGACGAAGTGGATATGTCGAATTTGGAACAAGTGGCCGCAACAATCGGCCCAAATACCCGCCTGATTTGGCTGGAAACGCCTTCAAATCCGCTGCTGAAAATTTGTGACATCAGCGCCATTGCTCAATTGACTAAAAACAAGGACATCCTTTTGGCTTGCGACAACACTTGGGCCACCCCTTTGGTCCAGCAGCCTTTGGCCTTGGGCGCTGACTTGGTGATGCATTCTACTACCAAGTACCTGGGGGGGCACTCAGATGTTTTAGGCGGAGCGCTGATGCATCGTTTAAATGGCCCAATTGCCGAAAAACTACGCAACATCCAGCGCTTGGGAGGAGCAGTTCCTTCGCCTTTCGATTGCTGGCTATTGAGCCGCAGCCTGGCTACTTTTCCACTGCGAATGCAAGCACACCAGCAAAACGCAAGTACGCTTGCCGAATACCTGGACCAGCATCCCAAAATCGAAAAGGTATATTTTCCTGGTTTGTCATCTCACCCTGGTCATGCCATTGCAAAAGAGCAGATGCAGGGGGGCTTTGGCGGTATGTTGTCCATCGAAGTAAAAGGAGACCAGCAAAAAACCTTAAAACTAGCCAGCAGCTTGCGTATTTTTGCCCATGCAACCAGTTTGGGAGGAGTCGAAAGCCTGATCGAGCACCGCCGCTCGGTAGAAGGCACCAATCCCAAAAGCCCCGAAAACCTTTTGCGCGTATCGGTAGGCATCGAAGCCATTGCAGACTTGATCGCCGATTTTGAACAGTCGTTTCAATTGATTTAGGCATGACTTTTGAAACTTTTGAAAAATTAGCGGAAGCGCCCCAAGGAGCCTCGCCCCTCCTGGTCGCCCTTTGGTACGAAAAACGTGGAGACTGGGACCATGCCCACGACATTGCCCAAGACATTGAAACTCCCGCAGGCTCTTGGGTACACGGCTATCTGCATTGGCAAGAAGGCGACCTCTGGAATGCGGACTACTGGTATCGTCGCGCTGGACGGACCCGCCCCAATACCTCCGCTGCGGAAGAATGGGGAAATATCGTTCGCTTTTTACTGAAAGATTGATCCGATAAAATGAAATTAGCCCTCATCCAGGAAAGTTTGCAAGCATTCAAGGCTTATTTGAGCACGGACAAGGCCAGTGGTCAAGCCTATTTGTACGAAACCCAGCAAAATTTTCAAGACCAGTGGAACCTAGAATCCCAAGATATGGCAGGTATGTACCAGCGCAGCCTGGCCAACCAGAAAACCAATCGCCTCTGGAACCGTGAAAACTACGAGCCTAAGCGCATGATGCTGCTGTTTGTGGAAATGCAGCCCGATTTTGTCAGGCAGATGTTTCAACACTTGTTCGACGAACAGCTAAAAGTAGAGGGTCGAGCTGGCCGATTCATTTTTTATTGCGATGAACTGCTGGCCGATTACCGCGAGCAGCACCCGAAAAGCAAAGAAGACAGTCATTTTCACCAGGATGGCTACCAAATGGTGTTTTTGTACCTGGCGCTGAAATACCCAGATCAATATTGTTTTTACAATTTTGCCCGCTTTCAATCAATGTTAAAGGCCATTGGCGCGCCCGAAATCCCTTTGACTCACGATTTAGAACGATTTGTAAAGGTTAGTCGTACCTTATATAATATGTTGCGAAAAGACGCGGAAATCTGGTCCTTGCACTTGGCTCGCTTACCTGAAGATGGGTATTACCAAGGCGAAAGTTTACTCTTGGTTTACGAGTGGATGGGGATGCATGTTTTAGCAGAGGAGCAGAGGAGCAGAGGAGTTTAGGAAATACCTGGATTTGTACTGAAGAAGTGCTTTTTTTAGTAAATTTTTGGTTCCACTCAACTGAATTGGCAGAAAGGCGTTGTAAATTTCGATGCCATCTGCAACGGGATTTAAGGTATGAAACATGGTTTTAAGTCTTAAAATTCACCTTGGCATTAAAAAAAAGGATTTTGGCTTCAATAGCCACTTATAAAATCCTTATTTTGCGCGATGAAATACGTCGACCTTACCCAGGTGAGCATTTCAACGAACAAACTCAACTCCAATTTAACTCACTCATAACACCTCTTTGGGATGGATGCCCTAAAGCAAAAATTTTTTGAAAAATCCAGTGCCCTGAAAGCCGAAATCAAGGCCATGCTGAAGTCGCATGGCGGTCTGGTTGTTGACGACGTAACCCTTGGTCAGGTCTATGGTGGAGCCCGCGACATCAAGATGATGGTCTGGGAAACCTCGGAATTGGATGCCATGGAAGGGATTCGTTTTCGCAATATGTCCATCCCTGAATTGAAAGAAAAATTGCCCAAAGGAGCCGATGGCAAGCAACCCTTGCCCGAAGCCTTGTTTTGGTTAATGTTGGTTGGCGAGATACCCACGGATGCAGAAGTTGCATGGTTGACCGCAGAATGGCGCAAGCGCAGTGATGTGCCCGAACACGTTTTCCGTACGCTCGATGCATTGCCTGAGCATACCCACGCCATGACTCAATTCTCGATCGCGATCAATGCCCTGCAAACCGAGAGCATTTTTGCCCGTCGTTATGATGAGGGTTTTCCCAAAGACGAGTACTGGGATGCAACCTATGAGGACACCATGAACCTCATTGCACGTTTGCCGAGGATTGCCGCTTACATTTATCGCCGCACTTACGCCAATCACCAGCACATTGCGCCCAATCCGCAAGAAGACTGGTCTGGCAATTACGCCCATATGCTGGGTTTTGACAATGCCGATTTCAAGGCCCTGATGCGCTTGTACCTTACGATCCACGCCGATCACGAAGGGGGCAATGCTTCTGCACATACTACCCACTTGGTTGGCTCAACCCTGAGCGACCCTTACCTGACGTTTGCTGCGGGCATGAATGCCTTGGCTGGTCCACTGCACGGTTTGGCCAACCAGGAGGTAATCAAATGGATTTTTGACATGTTGGATGAAATTGGCACCACTGCTCCAAGCAAAGAGCAAATCGCCGATTATGTCAACGCTACTTTGGCCAAAGGACAAGTGGTACCTGGCTATGGCCACGCGGTCTTGCGCCAGCCTGACCCCCGTTTCATCGCCCAGATGGAATTCGCCAAAGAATACATCCGCCATGACGATGTAGTGGAAGTAGTCTGGAAAGTCTACAATGTGGTTCCAGGTATCTTGGGCGCTTTGGGCAAGGTGAAAAACCCCTGGCCCAACGTAGATGCCCACTCTGGTGCGCTCTTGGTTCATTATGGCCTCAAAGAATATGGCTATTACACCGTATTGTTTGGCGTTTCGCGCGCTTTGGGAGTACTCGCTGCTTTGTGCTGGTCGCGCGCCTTGGGCTTCCCACTGGAACGTCCAAAATCTGTGACCACTGAATGGGCCATGGCTCAAGTGGCCAAATCCATTGAACAATAATCTTGATTTTCTCATGTTTTTGATAGCGCCAAATGTTTTGGCACTATCGTACTAGCCTTATCAAAATAGTACCAATGCAGTTTCCTGAAGAGCTCCAATACACCAAGGAACACGAATGGGTCCGGATCGAAGAAGACGATTTAGTCGTGATCGGCATCACTGATTTTGCTCAAAGCGAATTAGGTGACATCGTCTATGTCGACGTAGACACCGTGGATATGGAACTGGAGCAAAACGACGTATTCGGCGTAGTAGAAGCCGTAAAAACCACCTCCGATTTATACATGCCCGTCGGTGGTGAAGTTGTGGAAGTCAATCCAAAACTTAAAAACCAGCCTGAACTGGTCAATACCGACCCTTATGGTGAAGGTTGGATCATCAAGGTGAAAATGGCTGAGCCCAGTGAGCTCAGTGCCCTGATGGACGCCGATGCTTACGAGGCATTGGTCAATCCATAGTTCAGTTATGAGTTATGGGTTATGAGTGGGAATGCCCTGGGTAGATCTGAGATTTCTTAGGTAGGCGTTTGCAGCGTTAAGATCTTCCGATTTTGTAAATTCCAATCGCAAACTTGCTCAAAGCTGCAAGCTGTTGAAAGGCAACTGGCTTGGCTCATAATTCACGTTAAAACAAAATAGTTGCGATTGTGAAATCAACACAATCGCAACTTCTCTTCATGTTGCGATTTCTTCTTCCTTTGGCCTGGGCTGTAGTCATCTTGTGGCTCTCATCGGGCCCTCAATTTGGCATCCCTCCGCGTGGGATTTTCCAACCCGACAAGATTGGTCATTTCGGCGTTTATGCCATCCTGACAGCCTTTACCTGTTGGGCTTTTCACAAAAAAGCATTTCAACCCTTCCTTTTTAGCATTGTGCTCTGCACTTGCTATGGTGTATTGATGGAGTTCATGCAACAGGCCTATTTTTATGGTCGCCAGCTTGATGTATTCGACATGTTGGCCAATTTCCTGGGCTGTTTGGCTGGTGCAGGAGTTGTATGGCGCTGGGCTAGACGGATGGGAATGGATTGAATAGCTATCCTGAGTTCTGGAATTGTGAAATTTGTTTATTAACATACGATGGACAATAGACGACATACGATATATGATTTGGGGTCTCGCTGACAAGTATTGAGGTAAGTAACGGTTCAAAAATAAACCTTACCATTTTTTTAATTGCCAGTTGTCAACATCATGGCCAACGTCATGCTGGAAATCCGCAAGAATGGGTGTGGAGTGTGCAAGTGTGAGTTCGGGTGTGGGAGCTTCGTGCTTTTACTTTTGTCTCCGATTACTTGAAAACGGGATTTTCTCACAAACACACCCAAACAAACACACCCAAACCCAATTTTATCCGTGTTCCCAAAATAGCCTCGCGCAGCGGGGCAACGCAGTTGCGATTTGGTAAGGTTTATTCGTGGCTTGTCACTAACTTTAGTATTCGATTGCAAGGTTTGTGATTTCTGAATTTTAAACTTTACTGAAAACATAACGTACCTTTGCGCCAAAATCCAAACGCAGTGATCTATCTCAACCTGGAAAATGTCACCAAGACTTATGGTGAAAAGGTGCTTTTCCAAAATATCAACCTGGTTATCTCCAAAGGGCAAAAAGTAGCGCTGGTAGCCAAAAACGGCAGTGGCAAATCCACGCTCTTGCGCGTAGCAGCCGGGGTAGAAAACTCCGAGGGTGAAAACACGCGCGTACTCTTGGCCCGCAACGTTCGTGTAGGGTTCTTGCACCAGGACCCCGATTTTGATCCGCAACAAAGCGTATTGGAAGCGGCCTTGGAGGCCGATAATCCTGCCTTCAAAGCAGTAAAAGATTACGAAGAAGCCCTGTTGTTTCCGGACAGAATCGAGGCCCTGCAAGCTGCAATGACTAAGCTTGATGACCTCAAGGCATGGGATCTGGAGGCCAAGGTCAAAGAGTTGTTGAGTAAATTTCGACTGAACAATTACAACCAAAAAGTAGCTATCCTTTCAGGTGGGCAGAAAAAACGCCTGGCCCTGGTGCGTTTGATCCTGGAAGAGCCTGAGTTCTTGGTACTGGATGAGCCTACCAACCACCTCGATCTTGACATGATCGAATACCTGGAAGAATACCTCGCTTTGCCCAATATTACCTTGTTGATGGTGACTCACGACCGCTACTTCCTGGAGCGAGTTTGTGATCAAATCCTTGAACTGGACCGAGGCAACATCCACAAATACAGCGGCAATTACAGCGATTTTTTGGAGAAAAAAGCCTTGCGTATTGAAAACGAAAACATTGAGCTCGATAAAGACCGCAAACTTCTCAACAAAGAACTCGAATGGGTGCGCCGCCAGCCCAAAGCCCGCAGCACCAAAGCCAAATCCCGCGTAGATTCGTACGAAGACCTGAATGAAAAAGTATCGGGAGTACGTGTCGAAAAAGAGATGCAAATCGACATCAAAGGCCAACGGCTGGGCAAAAAAGTACTCGAATTACACAATGTCAGCAAAAGTTATGGGGACCTGAAAATGGTGGAAAACCTCAGCTACAAGTTCCGCCCTTATGAACGCGTGGGCATTGTAGGCCCCAACGGCGTGGGTAAAACCACTTTCCTGAAAATGCTGACTGGCGAAATCCGCACCGACACGGGTAAAGTGGTCATTGGCGACAATACCATTTTTGGCTATTACACCCAGGATGGGATCCAACTCAGCGAGGACAAACGGGTGATCGACGCCATTCAGGACATCGCCGAGTACATCCCCCTGGAAAAAGGATTGAAACTCAGCGCCGCGCAATTGCTAGAACGGTTCATGTTCAACCGCAAGCAGCAGCAGGTGTACGTCTCGCAGTTGAGCGGGGGCGAAAAGCGCCGCTTGTTCCTGCTCATGATCCTGATGCGCAACCCCAACTTCCTGATCCTGGATGAACCTACCAATGATTTGGACATCCTGACACTCAATGTCTTGGAAGAGTTTTTGCTGGAATTTCCTGGTTGCGTACTCATCGTAACCCACGACCGCTATTTCATGGACAAAGTGGTGGAGCACCTTTTTGTTTTTGAAGGCAAGGGCCAAATCCGCGACTTCAATGGTGTTTACAGCGATTACCGCGAAATCCAGAAAGAACGCGAACGCGAAGAACGACGAAACGAACGCGCCGATCAACAAAAAGCCAAGGCCGAAGTAAAAGAAGCCAAACCCGGACTTACCTTCGACCAACGCAAGGAAATGAACCGCCTGGAAAAGGAAATTCAAAAACTAGAGGAGAAAAAAGCCCAAGTAGCCAATGAATTCAACCGCAGCGACCTGAGCACCGACGAAATCAAAAAGTTTTCGCAGGAAATCAGCCAATTGGGTACCCAAATTGAGGAAAAAGAAATGCGTTGGATGGAATTGGCAGAGCTGGCGTAGTGGTTATCTTGAGGGTGCGTACCCAAGTAACAGTTTGTTATTCCTGGTCCAAATCCCTTTCAGCGTTCCTCAAAGTAATGGTGGCAATCGCCAGGTTCAGGATTGTACAAGACCATCTCGTCCAGGCAAACCAAGACAAGGCCCTGGGCTTCTTCCATTGCAGGAGTGGTGACCAATTTGAAGAGATTTTGATCGGTTTCGAGTCGAAAAGTAGAGGTATTGATTACTCGATTGTTGAAAATAGCCGACACCTGGTTGCCACTGAAACGCAGCACGAGGCCACGATTGGCCACCGGGTCAAAGGTATTGTTGCACTTGGCCGATACCCAGGTCCAATCGCCCTGCAATACACTTTTGATGGCATCGGGATTCCACTGCACCTGGGTTTGGCAGTCTAAAAAGCCTTGTACATTGAAGTTGCGGGTGTCCAGGGGATCGCTGCGGTCACAGGCCAAGAGGCCCAGGCAAAGGAAGTAAATCAGGTTTTTCATCAATCAGTTTTGGATTAAGGGAGCGTAAAAAAATAAGGTAAACGAGTTTGGGTTTAGTGAAAAAAGAAAAGCAACTGACTGAAAGTAAGTAACGGTTCAAAAATAAACCTTACCAAGTTTTTTGATTGCCAGTTGTCAACATCATGGTCAACGTCATGCTGGAAATCCGCAAGAATGGGTGTGGAGTGTGCAAGTGTGAGTTCGGGTGTGGGAGCTTCGTGCTTTTACTTTTGTCTCCGATCACTTGAAAACGGGATTTTCTCACACTCACACCCAAACAAACACACCCAAATCCAATTTTATCCGTGTTCTCAAAATAGCCTCGCGCAGCGGGGCAACGCAGTTGCGATTTGGTAAGGTTTATTCGTGGCTTGTCACTAAGTTGTGTTCTTTTTTTGCTAAACCTCAAAGGCAAAGTTGTTTACCTTATTTTAGCTCAAATACTAAAACGCTAGACGCACCGCAATGTTTGCCTGGTTTTTAGTAAGTTCTCAATCTGTTTTTATAAGTGCCATTTTCTCGTATTGTTTACCAAAGTGAGTTCTCGAAAGCACGTTGGAAACGTGCAGCAGCCTGGTGTCGGTCAGGAGACTTGACACCAGCACAACGCTAAATGGACGCTGGTTCACGGTCTCTGACCGGAACCGTCTTCCACGAGTTTGTAACGCGAAACGGATATTTAAGGATTGAGAACTTACGGTTTTTACAACAATTTCGCCTCAAACCAGGCTATTACATTCTCAAAATCCCAGCAAATCGGACATTCCATACACCCCTTTTTTGCCCGCCAGCCACTCGGCTGCACGGATGGCCCCTTGCGCAAAGCCTTCGCGGGAATGGGCGGTATGGCGAATTTCAATGGTATCGATTGGCGATTCGTAGTAAATTTCATGGGTGCCAGGCGCGGGGTCCACGCGCTCGGAGATGATGCTTAGTTGCGACGCTTGCTCAATCGGGGCGTTTACCCAAATATTTTTGCGCGAAATCTCGGCCAAAATGCCTTCGGCCAGGGTGATGGCAGTGCCACTCGGCGCGTCGAGTTTTTGGGTGTGGTGGGTTTCGACCATGCGCACCTCGTACTGGGGCTGGGTATTCATCATTTTGGCCAAAAAGCGGTTGACCGCAAAGAATACATTGACCCCAATGCTGAAATTGGAAGCCCAAAACAAAGCTCCATCATTGGCCGCACAAATGGCTTTGGCTTCGTCCATTTTTTCCAGCCAACCCGTTGTACCTACCACCACTGGTACGCCAAATTCCAGGCATTTTTGCAAGTTGGAAAAAGCAGTTTCTGGGCGACTGAACTCAATGGCTACGTCGGCTTTAGACAAATGTTCTTTGGTGAATTCGTGCTGGTTGTCCAAATCAATTTTCAGAACTACCTCATGTCCAGCAGCTTGTGCCAGTGCATCAATGGTTTTACCCATTTTTCCATAGCCGATCAAAGCGATTTTCATAATTTTTATTGCTTTCAGCGTGACTTCGCCAAATATTGGCGTCTTAAAACCAGATTCCAGTTAAGGCTCTAAGTGGACTAAACATACTAAGCGAAAACTACCAACCTCAATAACTCCAAAAAACCATCTACTCGGTAAAACCCCTGGTGAAAGCCAGGGGTTTTCTTTTTTGGTAAGAGGCCCAAAAAGTTGAGGGGTTGATGATTTGAGCAGGGTGACTCAGCGCATATCCTAAACACTTCAGAAGAGTGCCACGTTTGTAGCCAAGGTCAAGCTAAGTAAGCCTGAGTTCGGATAAGTCTCACGTTAAATAGTGTTGCTAAGGTACGCATCCAATTGTTTCGGCAATGCTTTTCCAAAATACGTAACTTCTCAATGCATCCTTCAAAGTGCATGAAAAATCAGTTTTTTCAAATTCCCATAGCTTTTCTGAATGCATAAATCGTCGTCCAAATGCTAAATGCCCTACCGATCTTCGGGCGAGCAAAAGTTCGGAGAACTTTGACATTTGTTAGCCAAAGCGACGGGATTTTGATGTAAAAATGCTGGCTAAGGGGCGATAAAAAAATAAGTTCTTCATTTTGCCAAAGGATCAGATAAGTAAACGGTTCATTTTAAGTGTCTTATCTGATCCTTTGGCTCAAGTAAAATGAATAGTTATTTTTTGCCCACTACTAACCGTCGCACTTCATCCGAAGTGCCTACATGCTCTCGGTACCGCATGCTACAAACGTCCCTCTTCTCCGAAGAAAAGCGCTATTGGGAGATACCGATTGAGAACTTTGCGAAATACACTTTAAGCCACTGAAAACCAATATGAAACGATAACGTGAAACTTCTACGAAGTTCTCAAAAATGGGGTACCACCAAGTACTACAAGCGTGAAACTTCTACGAAGTTTTCGATATGTCAAAATTTTGAAGCAACATAACGCCTCAACTTAGAGCGCAAATGTACTCCTGAATTTCGCGTTTTATACAAAAAGTCAAAAATTTAACAAAAAAACCTGGGCTTGTGCTTTTGGTACCATTGGCCAGGCTTTTTTATGCTAAAATCAAACAGGCATACATACTTTCTGACAAATCCTTATTTTGCGAAGCAACAGATTTTTCTTTTTCAACTGCAAACCATCAACAACATGCAGATTGGCTTGATTGGCCTAGGCAAAATGGGCTACAACCTAGCCCTAAACATGCGAGACCGGGGCTTCGAGGTCTTTGCTTTTGACGTATCCGCCGAAACGGTGGCCAAAATTACTGCTGAAGAGCAAATTCAAGGATTCACCAGTCTGGCCGACTTGTGTGCGGCCCTGCCCACGCCACGTCACCTTTGGCTGATGGTGCCCGCTGGGCCTACTGTTGATCAAGTGATCGATCAACTCCTCCCTCACTTACAAGCCGATGACTTGCTGATTGACGGGGGTAATTCGCACTTCAAAGAAAGCCTGAGTAGGCATGAACTGGTGGCCCAGCATCAAATCCATTACCTCGATTGTGGTACTTCGGGCGGTACTTCGGGTGCTCGCAATGGGGCTTGTACGATGGTGGGTGGAAGTAAAGAAGCTTTTGCACGCTGTGAAGCTTTGTTCAAAGCCATCTCTATCCCTGAAGGTTACCTGCATTGTGGCCCTGCTGGCAGTGGGCATTTTGCTAAAATGGTGCACAATGGCATCGAATATGGCATGATGCAAGCCATTGCCGAGGGCTTTGAAGTCTTGGAAAAATCGGGCATGGACTACGATTTCGAGCAAGTAGCCCGGCTTTGGGATCGCGGCTCGGTGATTCGTGGTTGGCTGATGGAATTGACGGGCAATGCTTTTTCCAAAGACCCGCACCTGGATGGCATTCGTGGCGTAATGCACTCCTCTGGCGAAGGCAAATGGACCCTCGAAACCGCCTTGGACCTGGGCGTGCCCACCCCAGTGATTGCGATGTCATTGATCATGCGCCAACGCTCTTTGCAAGAAGATACTTTTGCGGGAAAAATTGTGGCGGCCTTGCGCAATGAGTTCGGCGGCCATGCGGTCGAGAAGAAATAATCTCTGAAACAAAACCTGAAAACCCTCACTATCATGTCAACCATCCTCATCCTGCTGGGCAGCATTGCCTTTTTGTTGTGCCTGATCGCGGTGGTCAGGCTGAGTGCATTCATTGCTTTGGCCATCACTGCCATCATGGTGGGTTTGGTCAAAGGGATGCCCTTGGATCAATTGTCCAAGTCTTTGCAAAATGGCATCGGCTCTACCTTGGGCGGCTTGGTTTTTGTATTGGGGTTTGGAGTCATGCTGGGGGCCATCTTGGCTGAAACCGGGGCTGCACAGCGCATTTCCGACAGCCTGATCAAAATCATTGGCGCTCAAAGGGCCAAATATGCCCTGGCCATCACTGCTTTTTTAGTGGGTTTGGCCATGTTTTACAATGCGGGTTTTGTGGTATTGATTCCATTGGTGTTTGTAGTGGCTGAACGCACTGGCCTGCCCTTGGTTTATTTGGGCATTGCGATGGCGGCGGCCTTGTCGGTCACGCATGGTTTTTTGCCGCCGCACCCTGGACCTACGGCCATTTGCCTAATTTTCAACGCCGATGTGGGGCGTACTTTGGTTTTGGGAATCGTGGTGGCCATGCCAGCTTTGCTCATTGCAGGCATTATTTTCCCAGAATTTATCCGCAAAATCAAGGCCAATCCACCCGCTGGTCTGGTGGATGTAAAAATGAAATCAGAGGCCGAATTGCCGCCTTTTTTCACCAGTTTTTTTGTGGCGCTTTCGCCCGTTTTGCTGATGGCAGTAGCTTCCATTGCCGAGTTTCAATTGAAAGAAGGCAGTTCCTTGTTGGTTTTCCTCAAATCCATTGGTGTTCTGAAACCAGTTATTTCCTCGGTTCTTGCCGCAAAAATTAATTCCTTGTTGGGTTTCCTCAGATTCATTGGGGATCCGTCTATTTCGATGCTGATTGGTGCCCTGTTGGGCTTGATATTACTGTGCAAAGCCCCTCGCAGCAAGGAAACTTACGCCAAAAGCTTTGAAACCCTGGTCAATAAATCCACCTCTGCGCTCACTGCCGCTACCATGATTTTGCTGATTATCGCGGCGGGTGGGGCATTCAAACAAGTGCTCGTCGATTCAGGCATTGGCAAAGACATCGCGGCCTTGGTGGAAGGTTCACCGATCCCGCCTTTGGTTTTGGGCTGGTTGGTGGCTACTTTGGTGCGGGTTTCGATTGGTTCGGCTACCGTAGCAGGCTTGACTGCGGCGGGCATTGTACAACCCATTTTGGCCGCAAACCCTGGCGTTTCACCTGAACTCATGGCCCTCTCAATCGGCGCGGGCAGCCTGATGTGCAGCCATGTGAACGACACTGGTTTTTGGATGTTCAAGGAGTATTTTGGCCTCAGCCTGGGCGATACTTTTCGCACCTGGACCATCATGGAGACCCTCGTGGGTACCAGCGGATTGATCGGGGTTTTGATTTTGGACGCTTTGATGTAAGGTCCACTATGTAGAGCAGACTCAACTCAAATGCTGAGGAATGTACGTTTACCAAACTTTTGGAAGTTTAGTGACAAGCCACGAATAATCCTTACCAAATCGCAACTGCGTTGCCTCGCAGCGCGAGGCCATTTTTGGAACACGGATGACACGGATTAAGCGGATTTACACGGATTTCCAGCATGACGTTGACCATGATGTTGACAACTAGCAATTAAAAATTGGAAAGGTTTATTTTTGAACCGTTACTTAATAAACGTGGCGCTGAAAAAAGACACAAAAAACATGAAAATCGTAGCACTCGATGCCCACACCCTCAACCCTGGCGACTTGAGTTGGGAGGCGATGGAAAAACTGGGCACCCTGGAATTGTATGACTTCACACCCAACGCCGATGTGGTGCTTCGCGCCAAGGATGCCGACATTTTGCTGGTCAACAAAGTAAAAATCCAGGAAGAGCACCTGAAGCATTTGCCCAAGCTGCGCCAAATCGTGGTGACTGCAACTGGCTACAACAACATCGACGTAGCCGCGACCCAATCCCGTGGCATCACGGTATGCAATGCGGTGGGGTACAGCAGCGCATCGGTAGCCCAACACGTTTTTGCTCTGATCCTGGAATTGAGCAATCAGGTGGGTTTGCACAACCAAAGTGTACAATCGGGCGATTGGTCGGGGCAATCCCATTTTTGTTATTGGAAAAAACCTTTGCGCGAATTAGCGGGTAGCAAATTGGGCATTTTTGGCTATGGACGCATCGGCGAGCAAGTAGCGACGATTGGCCGTGCCCTGGGCATGGAAATATTAGCCACCCGCCGCAATCCCAGCCCGGTACCCGGCGTAACTTTTGTATCAGTAGCCGAGCTATTTGCCCAAAGCGATGTGATCAGTCTGCACGCCCCGGTGACCGACGAAACCCGTAAAATTATCAATACCGACTTGCTCAAAACCATGAAACCCAACGCTTGGTTGATCAACACGGGTAGGGGAGAGTTGGTCAACGAACCCGCCTTGCGCGAAGCCCTGCTGCACGGCACCATCGCTGCTGCGGGCATTGATGTGCTCGATGGCGAGCCGCCTAGGGCTGATCACCCGCTGTTTGGACTCGACAATTGCATCATCACTCCGCACCAAGCTTGGGCCAGCAAGGAATCGCGCATCCGCCTGATGGAGATTACGGTAGAGAATGTGGCTGCGTTTTTGAAAGGAGAGCCGCAGAATGTGGTGTGAGCTTGTGTTTCTGAGTATTAGGGGCGTTAAAAACACAGAAGGGCGGCTACACAAGCCACCCTTCGCCAACGAACGTCTAAAAAGACGACCTTTACATCTTTGTATTTGAGCTAAAATAAGATGGATATCTTTGTTTTTGAGGTTTAGCAAAAAAAGAACACAACTTCCTTCCAGTCAGTTGCTTTTCTTTTTTCACTAAACCCAAACCTGTCCACCTTATTTTTTTACGCTCTCTTTTCTAAAAACTTGCGCAGCACATATTGCAAAATGCCGCCGTGTTTGTAGTATTCGATTTCGATCTCGCTGTCGAGACGACAAATGACTTTGAATTCAATGGTCTCTCCACTTACCTTGGTGGCTTTCACGGTCAAATCCTGGTTGGGTTTCAGGCCCGCTTCAATGCCTGCGATTTCGAAGACCTCGCTGCCGCTTAGGCCCAAGCTGATGGCGCTTTCACCTGGTTTGAACTGGAGTGGCAGTACACCCATACCCGCCAGGTTGCTGCGGTGGATGCGCTCATAGGTTTCGGCGATCACGGTTTTGATGCCCAAGAGGAAAGTGCCCTTGGCAGCCCAGTCGCGGGAAGAACCGCTGCCGTATTCCTTGCCGGCCAAGATCAAAGTAGGAATATTGGCGGCTTTGTATTGGGTCGCGGCTTCAAAAATCGTGGTTTCTTCACCCGTTGGCAGGTAAGTGGTAAAGCCGCCTTCCTTGCTGGCCAGGCGGTTTTTGATGCGCACGTTGGCAAAAGTGCCCCGGATCATCACCTCGTCGTGCCCCCGACGTGAGCCATATGAGTTGAAGTCAGCGGGTTCCACGCCCCGGCTTTTGAGGTATTTTCCTGCCGGAGTACCTTCTTTGAAGTTGCCAGCTGGTGAAATGTGGTCGGTGGTAATGGAATCGCCCAAAACCAGGATCGCTCTGGCCTCGCGGATGTCCTCCATCTTGCGCAGCTCGGTGGGCAGGTTGTGAAAGAAAGGGGCTTCCTTGATGTAGGTCGAAGACTCGTCCCACTGGAACAACTGTCCGGTTGGGGCGGTCAATTCCTGCCATTGCTCGTTGCCCTCAAAGATTTCGCCGTAGTTTTTGGCGTAGTCTTCCGACTTGGTGACGCGGCCTACGGTGGCTTTGATCTCTTCGGTGCTGGGCCAAATGTCTTTCAAGAAAACGGGCTGGTCATTGGGATCGTAGCCCACGGGTTCTTCGTCGAAGTTGATGTCCACGCGGCCAGCCAAGGCAAAAGCCACCACCAGCATGGGCGACATGAGGTAGTTCAACTTGATCTGATTGTGGATGCGGGCTTCAAAGTTGCGGTTGCCCGACAGGACGGAGGCCACCACCAGGTCATTTTCGTCGATGGCATTGGCAATGGGTGGATTCAAAGGCCCCGAGTTGCCAATGCAAGTGGTACAACCATAGCCCACGACGTGGAATTTCAAAGCTTCCAGTGATTCCAACACATCGGCCCGGACCAAGTAATCGGTTACTACTTTTGAACCGGGTGCCAAGCTTGTTTTTACCCAGGGTTTGGTGTTCAAACCCCGCTCCACGGCCTTGCGGGCCAGCAGACCTGCGCCTACCATCACGTCGGGGTTGGAGGTATTGGTGCAACTGGTAATCGATGCAATGACCACCGAACCATCGCCCAATGGATACTTACTGCCAGGAGCATTCACCTCGGTAGTGCGCAGGGTGCCGTTGGGTGGTGCAGATTTGCGCTCGGCAGCGGGCACGTAACTGCGCTGGTAGGTTTTGTCCAGAATACCGCTGAAGGAGTTTTTGATGTCACTCAGCAGTACCTTGTCTTGTGGGCGACTGGGGCCAGCCAGCGTCGGCTGCACGGTGCTCAAGTCTAGTTCCAAGACATGGCTGTACTGAATAGCGTCTTCGTTTTCGCGCCACATCAGGTTGGCCTTGCAATAGCGTTCTACCAGGTCCACCAGTTCGGCGGGGCGGTTGGAGGCGCGCATATAATCGAGGGTACGACCGTCGATGGGGAAGAAAGAAACGGTGCAACCAAATTCAGGGGACATGTTGCCAATGGTAGCGCGGTCAGGCACGGAAAGGTTGTCGAGGCCAGGACCAAAAACTTCCACAAACTTGTTTACCACCCCAAACTTACGCAGCAAATTGGCGATGGTCAACACCATGTCGGTAGCTGTGGTGCCTGGCTGGAGTTTGCCCGTCAATCTGAGGCCAATAACCTCAGGCAAAAGGAAAAACAAGGGTTGGCCCAGCAGCGCAGCTTCTGCTTCGATGCCACCTACGCCCCAACCAATCACCCCAATCCCATTGACCATTGGCGTGTGCGAGTCGGTACCCACTAGGGTGTCAGGAAAGAGTTTGCCATCGCGGGCGATCACCGCTTGGGCCAGGTACTCGAGGTTGACTTGGTGGCAGATGCCCATGCCCGGGGGCACAACGGTAAAGTTGCGGAAGGCTTTTTGGGCCCATTTCAGCAATTGGTAGCGCTCGCTGTTGCGCTCGTATTCGATGTCAACGTTTTTGTCGTAGGCGTAATCGGTACCAAAATATTCAATCACCACCGAGTGGTCGATCACCAAATCTACGGGGATGAGGGGGTTGATTTTTTCAGGATCGCCACCTTTACGGGCATATTCGGCCCGGATTGAAGCAATATCCACTACCGCAGGCACTCCGGTGAAGTCCTGCATCAGAACCCTTGCGGGCATGTAGGGGATTTCTTTTTCAACTGGCTTTGGTGTCCAATTCAGGATGGTGTCGATGTGCTCATCGGTGATGGCAAAACCATCGTAGTTGCGCAGGGCATTTTCCAATAAAACGCGGATTGAAAAGGGCAGTTTGGACACTTTTCCGGTGGCTGCTTCTACGCTTTTGAGGTCATAATAAACCTGGTCTTGGCCCTGATAGGGTAGGGTTTTCTCAATGCGAAATGGATTAGACATACTGGTGAATTTTGGAATGTAGGCACTGTGCCTGTGGTGCTGTATGTTGTAACCTGCACAAACTCAAAAAGGTTTGCGCCAAGCTGGTTTTTGCATAAACTTTCACCACTTTTACAAAGTAAGGATTTACATGATTTTAAGCCAAAGCCGATCGAAGTTTTTTTTGTTAAAATAACGTGAGTTCTGGTTTGTTCAGCATGTTTTTTTGACATACGATAGACAACATAAGACATACAACATATGATTTTGGGGCTCGCTGGGGAAATTTGTCCTATTTTAGGTTCTCATTTGCACGGTTTGAGATTTTTGAAATTTAAAATTTATGAGTCATTGCCAGTTTTCTGGAATGAATCCTTGAAAAAAAAGCTCTTTTACTCAGCATTCACATTAAAATACCAAACCAGTTTCAGCACCAAGTGCATTAAGGGGTGGCGAAAGAATAAGCGATTAAAATTGCAGATAAAATTGGCAAGGGCAAATTTTAAGTTAAACTGGGTCAACATCATGCTGGAAATCAGTGAAAATCCGTTGAATCCGTTTCATCCGTGTTCCCATCCCGCGTCAGCGGGGCAAAAAACATGTGGCTACTGCGGAGCAACGAAGTTGCAAGTTGGAAAGGTTTATTTGTGACTCATTACTAAAATTCAGCTTTTTCACCCAAAATGTACCTGGCCTGAATTATTCAGCTTACTTTAGGCACAAATTTATGTTGCCTATGCACCGCGAAATTCACCAATGGTACAGCCCCAGTCTCAACAAGCACATGGAAATTGCCATGTACGGGCATTATGGAACGGCCCTCTTGTTGTTGCCGACTGCCGCTGCTGACTACCTCGAATACGAGCGTTTTCACCTCATCGACGCCATTCAACCCCATATTGACGCGGGCAAATTCAAGGTTTTTTCCATCAACAGCATCAACTCTGAGGCTTGGTTGAACAACCACATGGAGCCTCGGCACAAGGCCATCCGCCACCAGCAATTCAACAGTTATGTCGAAAATGAAGTGGCCCCGTTTATTCGCACCCACACCAGTGGAGACACTCCCATCATTTTGTCGGGTGCTTCTTTGGGGGCTTTGCATTCAGCCAATTTGTATTTCCGGCGGCCCGATTTGTTCCAGGGGGTGATTGCCATGTCAGGGGTTTACGACCTAACGGCTTACACCAAGGGCTACTACGATGAAGATGTGTATTTCAACTCTCCTTGTCACTATTTGCCCAATATCCAGGAGGGGCACTTGCTGAATTTGATGCGCTCTTCGGGCCATATCCACTTGCTCAGCGGTTCGGGGGCTTATGAAGATCCCGAGGCCAGCCGCAACCTTTCGAGCATCCTGCACAGCAAGGGCATTCCGCACGAACTCGACATTTGGGGCCCTGACATGCGCCATGACTGGCCAACCTGGCGGGCGATGTTGCCATTTTATCTAGAGAGCCGGTTTTGAAGATTCTTGATTGACTTTTTGCTGGAAAAAAGCTAATTTGCAGATCAAATGCATCAAATATGACCATAGAAGCCAGGAAATTGATGGTTATCAATAAAATCCTTAGTCTTGAGGACGAATCGACTTTGAATAATGTTGAGGATTGTCTAAGCATTGAAATCCTTGATGAGGGATCGAGTGATGAACTCCAGAATTTGTTTAAACCAGTTAACTCAAGGTTTGATTTGGATGAAATTATTGAACAACAGGGCTATGAACCTGTTGACAAAGCTGAATTTGATCGGCTGATCAATGAGATAAACATTCAAGAGCCAGTTGAAGAATTACTGGCCATGCTGACGAAATGAATATTTTATTGGATACCAATGTTTTGATCCTTCTGCTTCGTAATGGGGAAGCAAAAGAACAAATTGAGCAAAAATTTGGACTTTTCGATCCAATGAATCGCCCAATGATCTCTATTGTAAGTATGGGCGAAATAAAGTCATTAGCTATTCGTAATAAATGGGGAATTAAACGATTGGAGCTAATTGAAACAATACTGAAAAAGTTAGTTGTAATTAATGTTGCTTACCTTCCATTGATAGAAAAATACGCTGAAATTGATAACTTCAGCCAAGGCACATTACCTGATAAACCTTTAGGGTTGTCAGCGAGGAATATGGGTAAAAATGATTTGTGGATTGCGGCAACAGCTGCTATCAGCAATGCTACTCTGATTACAACCGATAATGATTTTGATCACCTTAATGGACACTTTTTTAAGCTAGAAAAGGTATAATTTTCATCCTGTAATTCATTCTAACCCAAACATGAACCTACTCATCATCAACGGACCCAACCTCAACCTGCTTGGCAAGCGAGAACCAAGCATCTATGGCTCGCAGACCTTTGAGGAGTACTTCGAAAGCCTGAAAGCGGCTTACCCGCAAGTCAATTTGCACTATTTTCAAAGCAACCACGAGGGCGCTTTGATTGATAAAATCCACGAAGTAGGCTTTACTTTTGAGGGCATCATCATCAATGCTGGGGCTTATACCCATACTTCGATTGCCATTGCCGACGCCATTGGGGCCATTACCACGCCCGTGATTGAGGTACACATTTCCAATATCCACGCCCGCGAGGCGTTTCGGCACCATTCATACCTGGGGGCCAAGTGTGTAGGCAGCATTGTGGGCCTGGGCTTGAAGGGATACCGCTTGGCTGTGGAGTATTTTGTGGGCTGAAACCCGCCCATTTGCCCCTTTCCACCTAAAAAACGCCTGCTTTGGTCTTTTTTTCTGGCGTTAGTCTTTAAACCTTTGTACCTTAGAGGCGTCTTTTATCAGCAGACTTGCTTAATGGTTTAGCTTTTGAACCATGTGTTTGGTTCAAAGGTTTCAATAGTAGCGGGTGAAGGACATTGAAGGTACACCAGGAGCGAAGGTGCTTTTTATCCAGGCGTAAAGACTGATTTTTACCGCCGAAAACAAGTGCTCAAGCTTTAGTTTTTATCAAAATAAAAAAAACAGTCATGGAAAATATGCTGTTAATCTTTGCATTGGGCGGATCGGAGATCCTGTTGATTTTCGGTGCCGTGCTGCTGTTGTTTGGTGGTAAGAAAATTCCTGAGCTGATGCGGGGCGTTGGCAAGGGCATCCGTGAATTCAACAATGCCCGTTCAACCATCGAAACCGAGTTAAAAGAAGGTATGCGCGAAGAAGAGAAAAAAATCCAGAATCCGTAATGGAGTTGAAGGGTTGAAAAGTCGAAAAGATGGACGCTAAATCATGCCAATTGCAGCACCAAAAGTCGCCATTTTGAGTGCTCAATACAGCTCGAAAACATCTTTTTTCTCTATCGCAAAAAACCGGGTTGCAGATCAAATGGTCCGCAACCCTGTCTTTTTTGTGGCTCTTTTCAACCTGTCAACGCTAAACTTTTCAACTCTATTTCCCTCCCGTCTTCACCCGCACCCGCATCAACTGGTTGTTGGCGGTCATGTACAGGGTTTTGCCGTCTGCATCTCCCCAGCCACAGTTTGCAGTGGGTTCGCCAGTGTCGATGCGGCCTAAGAGTTTGCCCTGGGGGGAGATGATCAATACGCCACCGGGGCCCGTCGAAAAGACATTACCCAGGTCGTCCGTCCGTAATCCATCAGGCAAGCCTGGTAGCTTTTCTTTGAACAAGGCGCTGGCGTCATAAAACACCCTTCCAGCTGTCGGGCGGCCTTTGCCATCCAATGTATAAGCCATGATCACCGGCTGGTCGGGGTCACTTTGGGCTACGTATAAGGTTTTTTGATCGGGCGAGAGGGTCACACCATTGGGGCGGGTCAAGTCCTTGATCACCAGGCTCGTATTGCCTTTGGTGTCAAGCATATACACCCCAAATACGTTGGTTTCTCGGCTGGGGTCTTTCTCGTATTTGGGCAGGCCGTAGGGTGGGTCGGTGAAGTAATAAGTGCCGTTGCTGTGTTGGGTCACGTCATTGGGGCTGTTGAAACGCTGGCCCTTGCAATGGTCCGTAAGGGTGCGTTTGCCCCCACCTTGTAGGGGCATGACCGATAGGCGGCGGTCGCCGTGTTCGCAGCTCACGAGCTCTCCCTTGTTGTTGATCAAAAGGCCATTACTGCCGGGTTCGTTGCTGTAAGGCATGCGGCCCGTGTACCCTGATGGGGTCAAGAACTCGCTTAGACCTTGGCCGTCTTTCCATTTGAAGACTTTGTTTTGGGGTACATCCGAGAAAAGCAGATAGCCGCCGTCTTTTACCCAGGCTGGCCCTTCACTCCAACGAAACCCTTCGGCCAAAACCTCTATTTTGGCGTCGGTATCAATGATTTGAGCCAGCTCAGGGCTGTTGACTACAATTTTCCCGGTGGTGCGCAGCACTTGTGCTTGACAAAGGCTAAAAAAGAGCAAAAAGCAAAGCAGTGAAGGAATGGATTTCATTGACATGTGTTTGTAAAAGTTTAGCACGGTTTTCCGAAAGATAATGAACATGTGCGAAATAAATTGGTATAGTAAGTATTTGAGCTAAAATAAAATGGACTTATTTACTTTTGAGAGGTAGCAAAAAAAGAACACAACTTACTTACGGTTAGTCACTTATCTTTTTTCACTACCCCCCAAATCCGTTCACCTTATTTTTTTACGCTCCTTAAAGGATCAAAAAACAAAACTTATCAATTTTTCATAAATGCTCGATGTAAACAAGAACTGGCAACATTACCAGTATGAATTTTTTGTTTAAACCAGAATTTGAAAGAATGGTGGAATGAGCCCGCTTCTTGGTCTAGGACGAGCAACGAAGTTGCGAAATGGTATGATTTATTTGTGGTAAAAGCTTCCCCTGCTCACAATTCGACTCCCAAAGGCCGCTTTTCTGTGTTGCTGAGATTTAATTCAGCACACCGCCCTTCGCCTCTTTTTGTGAAGGCTACACCGGCTATCCGCGCTAAAAGAAGGTTCGGCTGACGAAAAACCATCATCTTTTTTGGCCCTAAACTGCGTGGCTAAGTCTTCACCTTCAACCAAGAATTTGAAAATATAATGTTGAATTATTCACAGGTCAATTTTATTTCCCACTTTTTTTCACCCAAAGCCCTTTCGTTTAAAACTATCTGCCTACTCAACCGTTTTCCTAATCTGTATCCAGCAAAGGACACAACCCAAACCACGCAAATACACACAGCCAGCATGAACTCCATTGCTACTCTGGGCGCGCTCAAAGCCAGCGGTTATAAGCCCAAATCGGTTAAAGACGAACTTCGCGCCAATCTGATCAAAAAGCTCCAGCAAAAAGAGAATATCTTCCCAGGCATCCTGGGTTTCGAGGATACGGTTTTGCCCGATATTGAAAGGGCTGTACTTTCCCGCCACAATATCTTGTTGTTGGGTTTGCGTGGACAAGCCAAAACTCGATTGGCGCGCTTGCTCACCCACTTGTTGGACGAATACATCCCCGTAGTGGCTGGCAGCGAACTCAACGACGACCCGCTCGAACCCATTTCTCGCTACTCCATCGACCTGATTGCAGAAAAGGGCGACGACACCCCCATCACCTGGATGCACCGCGACGAGCGATATGTAGAAAAACTGGCTACACCCGATGTAAGCGTGGCTGACTTGATTGGCGATGTGGACCCCATCAAAGCGGCTACCCAAAAAATGGCTTATTCCGATGAACGTGTGATCCACTTTGGCCTGGTGCCGCGTGCCCACCGCTGTATTTTTGTGATCAACGAGTTGCCCGACTTGCAAGCGCGTATCCAAGTATCCTTGTTCAATATTTTGCAGGAAGGCGACATTCAAATTCGGGGCTTCAAGCTGCGTTTGCCTTTGGACATCCAATTTTTGTTCACTGCCAACCCTGAGGATTACACCAACCGGGGCAGCATCATCACCCCACTCAAGGACCGGATCGAAAGCCAAATCCTGACCCACTACCCCAAAACCATCGAGATTGCCCGCCGCATCACGCAGCAAGAGGCCGATCTTACGCCAGAGCAGCGCAAGGCTGTCGAAGTACCCGATTTGCTGCAAATTGCCTTGGAACAAATCGCTTTTGAAGCCCGTGAAAGCGAATACGTGGATTCAAAAAGTGGGGTTTCTGCCCGTTTGACCATTTCGGGTTACGAAAACTTGGTCAGCACTGCCGAGCGCCGCTTGCTCATCAACCGCGAAAAGAAAACCGTGGCTCGCCTCACCGACTTCTGGGGCGTAGTGCCTGCGGTGACGGGTAAAGTGGAGTTGGTGTACGAAGGCGAACAAGAAGGCCCTTACCTGGTGGCCATCAACCTGATGGGTAAAACCTTCAAAAAGCTATTCCTGAGTCACTTCCCAGACCCTGACAAACTGCGAAAAGGCCAGGAACGCGATCCTTACGGCACCATTCGTGCCTGGTTCAGCGGTGGCAATGGCGTGAACCTGCTCAATGACATGAGCGACAAAGATTTCCGAGAAGCCATTGACAAAGTAGCTGGCCTGCGCAAATTGGTCGAAAGCCACCTGAACGTATCTGGCGACGATCTTTATACCTACATGGAACTGGTGCTGCATGGCCTGGCCGAATGCCAGATGATCAGCAAGGACATGGTGGAGGCCAAAATGACTTTCCGTGATACCCTGGCCGATATGCTGAGTGATGACGACGATCTGTTTGGGGACGATGATTTGAATTGAGGGTTTAGGGATGGCGAAAGAATAAGTTATAAAAATTGACACCGCCGATTTTGAGCTAAGTGTGGTCAACATCATGCTGGAAATCAGTGAAAATCAGTTATATCGGTTTCATCTGTGTTCCTATCCCGCGAAGCGGGGCAAAGCACCGATTACAAGTTATTTTTTCTGTTGGCCCTTAGAGCGTATTTAAATATTGGAGGTTTAGGCAGAAAACGAGTCGAATTTTGACTAACCCTTTTAATAAAGGTAGCAGGAAAAGCGGAGTTATGCAGCGCATAATGAGCATTTTCCTAACGAAGAGTAGTCGAAATTGGACCGTTTTGTGGCAAACAAAAAATTTTAAACATGCCCTTATTCAAACAAAACGTCCATATTCAAGTCATTCTGTACTACAGAGCCCTTGTACTCATTATTTTCCACCCCAAACGTGGTGATCATAGTGAGGAAAAGGGATTTTTTGGTTCCGGTTTGTTCTCTGAAAATAGCTACCTTTCGTCGTAGAGATGCCGCATAATCTTTGTCAATTTTATAGGTATCAAGTGAAAATTTCATTTCACAAAGGTTAATCACGTGATCACGGCGATCAATTACCAAGTCAATTTGCGCTTTACTTCGTTCGTCCCCACCAATCCAGGCAGAAGTTTGGGTCCTTACGCCCTGGATCCCCAAAGCTTTTTTAATGGCTGGAATGTGGGCCAGACATACTTGCTCAAAAGCATAACCGCTCCAGGCACGTATGGAGGGATGATCCAGGCTGGTGATCCAAAGGTCCTGGTCATCAACACTGGCATGGCGGATGAAACGGATGTAAAACAAGGAATAAAAATCGCAAAGCTGGTAAATGGCATTGTTTTCCTTTCCGCCAAAGGGTGAATAGCGCCGGATGAAACTACTTTCTTCGAGTTCTTTCAATAATCGGGTAGTGCTACCTCCATCGGGAAGCTGGGTTGATTCGAGTAGTTCAAGACGAGTCAATCCCTTGCTTTTTTGAGCCAAAGCTTCAATGATCGCAATGTGTTTGCCAGGTTTTTTAAACAAGGAAGGATATAGATTGTCAAATTCTTTACGCAAAACCCCGTCCTCCGTAAAGCACAAATTTTCAATATTCTGGGCAGCGCTTTGTCCCCCTTTTACTTGGTCCAGGTAAAATGGCACCCCACCCAGTACCATATATAATTGTACCAATTGGTAGCGGTCAAATGAAATGGACCGTAACCTGAAGAACTCTTCGCATTCAGTCAGGGTAAAAGGATGTAAACGCATCCGGTGGGTCACCCGATTATGGAGGCCCCCGTGGTTATTGATTAAATTATTGACCATCCAAGAGGCGGCAGAACCGCAAACGATCAAAACCACATCTCGACGGGCACTGGCCCAGGAATTCCAAAAGTGCTCAAGTGCTGAAATGAATCCGGATTTTGCTGTATCGAACCAGGGTAATTCGTCTAAAAAGACAATTTTTCGCTCAAAGGACGATTCTTCTAGGCATTTGCTCAGCAGCAAAAAACTTTCAAACCAATTTTGGGGTGATGATTTGCCCTCAAGCCCTGGAAAGTATTTCAGTAAAGCTACATAGAAGTTTGCCAATTGGCCATTGGTATCAGCTTTGGCCAAGCCCGTGACTTGAAAGGAAAAGTCATCCTCGTAAACGTTGCGAATCAAGTAAGTTTTGCCGACCCGACGTCGGCCATACAAAGCCACAAAAGCCGATCTGTTGCTGGTTTTCAGTGCTTCCAGCGTTGAAACTTCCTCCTTTCTTCCTGCAATTGGCTCTATCATTTGGAACAAATTTGTCGGAAAGGTATGAAAAAACCATTATTTCCGCCAGTTATAAGCTTATAATTGGCGGAAACGATGGTTTTCACCCCCATTCCCGCCAATTATCCCGTTTATACCATAAAAATTGACCGTACTTACTCCTCAAGCACTGCGATCAACTCGCTCATCATCATGGCGGTGGCACCCCAAAGCACCTTGCCATTGAGGTCAAAATAGGGTGTATCGGGCAAACTGAGGTTGTTGCCCAGTGGGATGGTGGCGACTTTGCGGATGGAAGGATCCAGAAAATGTGAAAAAGGCACCTCAAAAGCATGGCTGACTTCAGAAACCTGCAATCGAAACGTAGGCGCATATGCTAAAACCCCTACGTGGGGCTGCACCCGGAAATTGCTGACGGGGATGTAAAGCTCGCTTAGTTCACCGATCAACTTTACGTCTTTGGCAAGGATGCCTACTTCTTCTTCGGTTTCGCGCAAGGCCGTTTGGGCAGTGTTTTGGTCTTCCTCTTCGAATTTTCCGCCTGGAAAACTGATTTGCCCTTTGTGTTTGTCACGTTCATTACTGGAAACCCTTTCGATGAAAACCACCTGCCATTCCCCATTTTTGGGCACAAAAAGGGTCAAAACGGCAGCCAGTTTGGCATTGTCTGGAACCGTGACTTCATGATACCGCTTGGGGTGCGCCATGAGGAATTGTGCCTCGCGGCCAGGCAACGGATTGGCCAAAGCAGCACTCAGGCGATCGATGAATGCATCCATTCAGGGGTGTGGTAAGATTGTAAATCAAGCTTGGATCGCTTGCTGATCAGAATTTGCAAAAGGAAGCGCAGGAGATTCAACAGGAACAGTTTTGTCTTTAATGATGGCCCCAGCTGGGGTCAAGGGCAAACGCAACACAATCATGAACATTTCCTCTTCATCGTCAAAAATTTGCAACTCATAACGATCCGCGTAAAGGAGGTCAAGGCGGCGTTGCACATTGCGCAAACCGATGCCTTTGGTGTGCTCGCCTAATTTGCTGTCTTCCGCTTTGCTGTTTTCAACGCGCAAAGTCAGTTGTTCATCTTTGACAATCACATCAATCGATACAAAAGCGTCTTCGATATTTTGGCTGACCCCATGTTTGAAACTATTTTCCACAAATGGCAACAGCAAGAGCGGCGGGATTTGATACTGCCCAACTTCCCCATTGACATTAAGGCTGATGTCGAGGCGTTTGCCGTAGCGCAACTGCTCCAATTCGATGAGGTTTTGCACTTGGGTGAGTTCCTTGCGCAAGCTTACCATGTCCACATTGCACTCGTAGAGCATGTAGTCCAAAAAATTTGACAATTTTAAGACCACTTCTGAGCTGCGTGGCGAGTTTTGCAGGGTCAAAGAATAAAGCGTATTGAGGGTATTGAACAAAAAGTGAGGATGAATTTGCCCTTTGAGGAATTTCAGTTCAGCGTCCAGTTTTTCACGGCCTAATTCCTGAGCTAATTGCTCATTTTGGTAGTTCTTTTTAAGCAATTTGATCGCCACTGCTGCGAAAACAATCAGGTAAATTACACTACTCCGCTGGATGGCCTTGGCAAAATCTAGCAATGGATACTTGGCATAGTCATAATCCGGGATGTAAGTAGGCACGTAAAATTGGTGCATCAACAGACGGTCAGCATAACCAAAAGCGATGACCGAAAGTGTAAACAGTACAATGAGTCCGAAATATTTACGTGAATAAAAAAATCGCGGCATGAGATAATACAAGGTAAAGTAAGTAGCTGTAACCTTGACTGGCAGAGTCGTAGACACTTCCATGAAGCCACGCCAGTAATCGTCGTGAATATTGCCATACACCAAAGTGAAGTACAACATATAGGCCAGCCAAAAAAACAAGTGGTTGGCTATCCGAAATCCAGGCGAAAAGATACGCTGGAAACTAAATTTAACACTCATGGCATGAGATTTGGGGGTAAGATACTGCTTTTTTTCTACACTTTTATTTCCCCCGCAAGCTCCTCAAGGCCGCCAACTCTCGGTAGGCCGTTCTGGCTTCTTGGGCCGGATAGCCGAAGTAGGTTTTGCCCGCTTCCAGGTCTTTCGAGACTCCAGATTTTGCCAAAACCACCACTTTGTCGCCGATACTGAGGTTTTGGGCAATGCCCACCTGGCCGTACAAAACCACTTCATCGCCAATGTTGGTATTGCCGCCGATGCCTACTTGGGCGGCAAAAAGACAACGCTTGCCTATTTTCACATCATGCCCAATGTGGACCTGAGCATCCAAAACACTGCCTGCACCAATTATTGTGTCGCTTGAAACGCCTTTGGCAATGGTACAAGCTGGGCCAATGTCCACGCCATCTTCCAGCACGACACGCCCCCCGGAGCGCCACTTGTCAAAGCCTTCCGCCGTGCGTTTGAAATAAAAAGCTTCGCTGCCAATCAAGGCTCCGGCCTGTACGCATACATCAGCACCAATGATCGTATGTTCCGAAATGACAGCATTGGCCTGGATGAGGCTGCGTGGGCCAATACTCACATTTGGGCCAATTACGGCCCCGTGTTCAATGATTGCGCTAGAGTCAATTTGCGCGCTCGGATGGACTTGGGCGTTCAGAAAAGTACGCGGCCTTTGGGCCAATACCAGGCTATTGTAGGCATGGTAGGGAGTTTTGCACAGCAAAAGGGTCTTTCCAACTGGAGCAGCTACTCGTTCATTTAAGATCACCACCGTAGCCGCCGAGTGCAGCGCTTTTTCAAAATACTTGGCTACATCCACAAAGGTGATGTCGCCAGGGCGCACGTGGTGTATTTCATTGATGCCGCTCACCATTTGCTGGGCATCGCCGATGATTTCAGCGCCAATTTGAGCCGCAATTTCACTCACGCTCAAGGCTTGGGAAAAGTCCATATGGTTCAATTGAGAGCCCAAAGGTAGGGCCTGTAAGCCCACTTTGAGTGCACAAAAAGCATTTCGATGCACTTTTTTCCTAAATTCTTTTCTGCTTAGGTACAAAGCGTGTAATTTTGTGCCGCCAAAAAAACAGCTACACACTTATAGTTGTTGTTAACACTAAACAAAAACTAAGCAAATCCTTTGTTGGATATTTTTCAAAGAATATTACAAGGTTTGCGCTAAATAAAACTCACACATGGGTCGCGCGTTTGAATTTCGCAAGGAGCGCAAGATGAAGCGCTGGGCCAACATGGCCAAAACTTTTACCCGCGTTAACCGCGAAGTAACGATCGCAGTGAAAGAAGCCGGGCCAGATCCGGAAACCAACGCCAAGTTGCGTATTGCCATCCAGAACGCCCGTGCGATGAACGTTCCTAAGGACAACATCGACCGTGCTATCCAAAAAGCCAGCGGCAAAGACGCCGAAGATTTCAAGGAAATCGTGTACGAAGGCTATGGCCCACACAAAATTGCAGTGGTGGTAGAATGCGCCACCAACAACCCCACCCGTACTGTTGCGAATGTGCGCAGTTATTTCAGCAAATTCGGCGGTGAATTGACCAATTCAGGCACCTTCAACTTCATTTTTTCACGCGACTGCGTTTTCAAAATCAAAGCAGAAGGGATTGACATGGAGGAATTGGAACTGGATTTGATCGATTATGGCCTCGAAGAACTGTTCGAGGAAGATGGGCAGATTGTGATCTACTGTGGATTCACTGACTTTGGTGCCATGCAAAAAGGATTAGAAGCCAAGGGCCTCGAAATCTTGAGCGCCGAGTTTGAGCGCAATCCTACCACCACCAAAAAACTTGACGAAAGCCAGCGCGCCGAACTCGACAAACTGATCGACAAACTCGAAGAAGACGACGACGTGGTAAACGTATTCCACAACATGGCCGAAGGGGAAGAATAACCCATGCAAAAGCGGCCCGTAGAACTCCCGCTAGATACCTTGCCGCTGGCTTTGCACGAAATACTGTCGGGTGCCCAATTACATGACAGCTCCTGTTCAGCCAGCGCGCAAACTTATCTGGTCGAAGGACGCGGCTCGTTTTTTCTAAAAATCGCAGCGCTCCATAATTTGGCGCGAGAGGAAGCCATGTACAAATTTTTGGCCGCCCAGCAGCTTGCCCCTGCTGCCTCGTTGTATATACAAGATGCTGAAAAAGACTACCTGATTACCCAGGCTTTGGAGGGTGAAGATGGCATTGCCGCCGAACACCTGCAAAATCCCGAACGCCTAGTCCAAGTTTTTGGCCAAAGTTTACGCAAACTGCACGATTTACCCACCTTGGGCTGTCCATTCCCCAATCGCATGGCCGAAATGGATGCCGAAATCAGCGAAAAACGCTTCAGCAGCGTCGGCGATCTCGAAATTTTGACCGAAGGAAAAACAGCCGCCTGGCAAAAATACCAGTCGATGAAGCACCTGGCCCAAAGCGATGCCGTGCTGCACGGGGATTACTGTTTGCCTAATATTATTTTGAAAAACTTCCAACTCCAAGGCTTTATCGACATAGGCTATGGCGGCGTGGGCGATCGGCACTACGATCTTTGGTGGGGCACCTGGACCCTGCACTACAACCTCAAGACCCATCGTTACCGCAACGCATTTACGGAGGCTTATGGTCAGGATTTGATTGATGTGGAGCGATTGGAGCTGGCTCGGTTAATGGCTGGGCTGACAGGGTGAGGGTCTCTTCAACATTTCAACTTTTCAACTGTTCAACCAGTATGAACCACCTCCAACACGAAACAAGTCCATACCTCCTCCAGCACGCCCACAACCCGGTGGATTGGTATGCCTGGAAACCAGCAGCTTTTGACCGCGCCCGCGCCGAAAACAAGCCGATCCTCGTCAGTATCGGTTATTCGACCTGCCATTGGTGCCACGTGATGGAACGCGAGTCGTTTGAAGACCCTGCCGTGGCGGCCATCATGAACGAACACTTCATCAACATCAAGGTGGACCGTGAGGAGCGCCCGGATGTGGACAACATCTACATGGAAGCCTGCGTGATCCTCAGCGGCTCTGGGGGCTGGCCTTTGAACTGTTTTTTGTTGCCCGATGGGCGGCCATTCTTGGCGGGGACTTATTACCCACCCGTGCCAGCTTTCAATCGGCCCTCCTGGTCGCAGTTGTTGCAGCACATTGCAGGAATTTTTCGGGATCGGCGTACAGAAGTGGAAGAGCAGGCCAATCGCCTGGTGGACACCATTGCCAATTCGAGCAATTATTTTTTGGGCAAAAAAGAACAACTCCTGCCGGGCCAAAATCCCCTCAATCCGGTAGTTTTGCACAATGCCTACCAAAACCTGAAGCGCAACTTTGACCGCGAAAACGGTGGATTTGGCGGCGCACCCAAGTTTCCGGGGGCGATGGCTTTGCAGTTTTTATTGGAGTACCATTATTATACGGGCGAACAGGAAGCCCTCGATCATGTCGTTTTTTCGCTCGACCGCATGGTACGCGGGGGGATTTACGACCAACTTGGCGGCGGTTTCGCCCGCTATGCCACCGATGCAGGGTGGTTGGTGCCGCATTTTGAGAAAATGCTATACGACAATGCTCTCTTGATTGGCCTTTTGGCCGATGTGTGGAAAAAGACCCGCCACCCCCTGTTCAAGAAAGCCCTGGAAGAAAGCCTGGCTTGGGTGGAACGCGAAATGACTGGCCCCCAAGGCGAGTTTTATTCCGCCCTCGATGCCGATTCGGAAGGCGTAGAAGGCAAATTTTACGTCTGGGACGCAGCCGAGATCGCCGCCCAAGCCCCGGATGCTGAGACTGCAGCCCTTTTCTCCGCCTTTTACAACGTAAGCCCCACTGGCAACTGGGAAGGCCACAACATCCTGTGGAGCCCCGTGCCAATCGAACAATTTGCCCTGGAAATGGACCAAAGCCCTGAACAAGTTGAGGCCCGACTGGCCCCCTTGCGCGAAAAATTGTTCCAAAAACGCGCCACCCGCATCCGCCCCGGCCTTGATGACAAGGTGCTTTTGAGCTGGAATGCCCTCATGTGTACGGCTTACGCACGGGCTTACACGGCTTTGGGAGAGGAAAAATACCGCCAAACTGCGGTGCGCAACCTGGAATTCATGCTGAACAAGTTCCGCAAAGGCGACAGCAGTGCGTTTTTCCATACCTATAAATATGTAGCTGGAAAAGACCAAGTCCAATACGACGCTTTCCTCGACGACTATGCTTACCTGATCGAAGCCTTGCTGCAAGTGTTCTCGATCACCCAGGAAAAGCGTTATTTAAGTCTGGCATCCGACTTGTGTGCGCATACCATCACAAATTTTCTTGATCGGGAACGCAATTTGTTCTATTTTACTTCCCAGAGCCAAAATGACCTGGTTTTGCGTAAAATCGAGTTGTACGACAATGCCCTGCCCGCCGGAAATTCGACGATGGCCATGAACTTGCGCCAACTTGGGTTGTTACTTGGAAATGCTGAGTACACCACGCTCGCCGCAGCTTTGCTGGGCGAGATGATTGAAGGCATCGAGCGCTACCCCTCGTCTTTTGCCCGTTGGGCCAACGCCTTATTGTACATGGCGTACCCTGGGCGGGAAATTGCCTTGTTGGGGCCAGCAGCAGAAAATTGGCGAAAGGCTTTGCAAAATTACTTTTTGCCCAATACCGTGTGGATGAGCGCACCCGAGGCCGATGAAACCTACCCTTTGTTGGCAGGTAAAGGCGATCGTGGCGGAATTTTCATTTGCCGCGATTACGCTTGTGATTTGCCCCTTTCAAATCTCGAAGAGGCAATGGAGAAATTGGGAATTGAAGAATAATATTTTGGTAGGTCACTGGGCTCGCATCTGGCAAAGTCAACGGCATGTTGGCAAATCAAATGTCGTATATCGTATGTCATCTATCGTATGTTCAGAAAACAGCTGCTATGCAGAAAACCCATCTACTATTATTTTGGCTGATACTCGGCACTTGTAGCAGCCTCTTGGCTCAACAACCTGCCCAATACAGCTTCTACGGGTTCAATTCATACCTCTGGAACCCTGCGGCAGCCGGAATCAATGGGGCCGTGGAGGCCACGGGCGGCCTACGGCGGCAATGGGTGGACCTGGAAGGCTCGCCGAGTTCACAGTATGCCTTGTTTCAAGTGCCCGTGCCAGTGCTTCGAGCGGCCTTTGGCCTAAAAATCGAAAATGACGTGATTGGGGTCCAAACCCAGACCAATCTCCTGCTTTCCTACAATTACCAGTTGGAAATGGGGGCTGGCATCTTGTCCTTGGGTGCAAGCGCAGGCATTTCTCAAGTGGGCTTGGATGGCAGCCGGGTGCGCACCCCAGAGGGCAACTACCTCGAAAACCAGATCAACCACCGCGATAATTTACTAGGTAATGCTTTGACAAATGGTACTGCGCCTTTGATCGAGCTGGGGGCCTGGTACCAAAGCGAAAAACTCAGCGTGGGCATTGCGGCTCGCAATGTTTTGGCACAAGCAGTAGGTCTGGATCGCCTGGAACTGAGCACGGTACGCAATTATTTCATCAATGCCCAGTACCAATTGCCCCTCAGCAGCAAGGTCACTTTGCAGCCTACCTTGTTTATCCGCAGCGATTTGGTGCAAACCCAAACCGATTTGGGCCTGATTGCCCGCTACAACGATAAGTTTTTTGCCGGGCCTTCCTTACGCGGCTACAATTCCAACAGCATCGACGCCCTGGCCTTGATGGGCGGCATCCAGCTCAACGAAAAATTATCGGTAGGCTACGCTTATGATTTGACCTTGTCTTCTTTGCGCACCGTAAGCAATGGTTCCCATGAAATCGTGCTCAACTACCGGATCAAAGAGATTGGCAAGGGTGGAAAAGCACCCAAAATCATTTACAACCCTCGTTCGCTTTGAGCTGCTGAAACACAGTTTTGCAAAAAGTTTTTGCGTGGTCCATAATAAGGTTCCAAAAGTTTGCGTTTTGGGTACGAAATTGCACCAGAAGCATCAAAGTTTTAGCAAGAAGTGTTGGCTTTTGGTAAAATTTTTCTTCCTCAGCGTTTGTTTAAATATTGGAGGCTTAGTCGGGAAACGAAGCGAATTTTGACTAACCCTTTTTAAAAAGGTAGTGGGAAAAGTGGAATTATGCTGGGCATAATGAGCATTTTCTTAAAGACCTTATTAGAAAGGTAAAGCGAAATTGGGCCGTTTTGCGGCAAACAAAGAATTTTAAACATACTCTCACAAAGGAAATGCTTTTTTAAAAGTTTCAAACGGTCTATATTTACGCGGTTTTTGCGGAACGCGTTTGATTGAGAAGCTGGTTTTAGCCCAATTTCCGTGTGCCAGCAAGCAAATCAAAACAACATTTCGCCAAAGTCTGAAGGAAAACTCGGGTATTAACATGAAAAACATCCTCAAGCTTTCACACGTCCTCAAGCTTTCGTTGGGCGTATTGGTCATCATCGCCAGCTCCTGCGGCAGATCCGAATCTGGCGAACTGATCGGTTCGCAAGATCGCCCGGATTGGAAGGGCATCAACCCCCTGGGCATGGTTTACATCCCATCGGGAACCCTGCTGATCGGTCCCAGTGACCAGGATGTGAGCAACACATTTGTACAGCGTCCCAAGCAGATTTCCATCCAGGGTTTTTACATGGATGAAACCGAGATCACCAACAACGAATACCGCCAATTCGTAGAGTGGGTCCGTGATTACCAAGCCCACAAATTGCTGGAGCACTTCCTCGAAACCGATGAGGATTTGGCTGACGAAGGCAAAATCGACTGGGAACAAGAGATCGACTGGTCGGACGAGCGCCTCCAGGATATGTTCTACCAAGGCGACGATCGTTTTGCGGGCCAAACGGGTATCGACGTCCGCAAACTGGACTACGAGTACTCTTGGTACGACTGGAAAAAGGCCGCCAGCGACCGCGGCCGTTCTCCTCGCAGCGAATTCATCAAAAAGAAAACCGTACGCGTTTATCCTGACACCTTGGTTTGGGTGCGCGATTTCGCCTACTCTTACAACGAGCCTTACGCCCGTAACTACTTCTGGCACCCTGCTTTCGATGATTACCCCGTGGTAGGTGTGGATTGGCACATGGCCAACGCCTTCTCTTTCTGGCGTACCCAGTTGTACAACGAGTTCCAGAAGGACCGCAAAGATGGTGGTACCAGCACCGAAAACTACCGCTTGCCCAACGAACACGAATGGGAATATGCTGCCCGTGGTGGCAAAGACCGTGCGCCTTATCCTTGGGGTGGTCCTTACATCCGCAACGCAAAAGGTTGCTTGTTGGCCAACTTCAAGCCTGGCCGTGGCAACTATCCAGAAGATGGCGGTTTCTACACCGTACGCGCAGATGCTTACTTCCCCAACGATTACGGCCTGTACAACATGGCTGGCAACGCTGCCGAGTGGACCAGCACCGCTTACTACGAAAATGCCTACTCTTTCTTGCATGACCTCAACCCCGACATCCGCTACGATGCCGAGGACGACGAGCCAGCAGAAAACAAGCGCAAAGTAATCCGTGGCGGCTCTTGGAAAGACATCAAGTTCTTCCTCGAAAACGGCAACCGCAGCTACGAATACCAAGATACTACCAAGTCATACATCGGCTTCCGCTGTGTATTGACCTTCCTGGGCCGTTCTTTGAACGATTTCTAGGAGATTGATTTGTTACGAATGCCAAGGCCGCTACAGTTCGCTGTGGCGGCCTTTGGTGGTTTTAATGGTTAGTTGTTAATGGTTAATGGTTAGTTGTTAGCCTGCTAGTGCAGCGAGAACTAAATAATTAACGTGAGTTTTGGGTGAAAAATGTTGTTTTTCAAACACTTGCAGTGTCTTGCAGAAGCAAAATTGTGAATTTTCCTCTCAGAAATCCATAAGCGTTCAAACAAGTGCTAAGGCTACCTCAAAGCTTGCCAGCGAGCCCCTACGTAAATCGTAAGTCGTCATCATGCTAAAGCGTGACACGGCTCGTAAGTCTAAATTTCAAACTTCGCAAATCCAGAACTCACGTTCCCTTACTTATCAACCTTGCTTTGTCTTACTTGAAGATCAACTTCACCTTGGTCCCATCAGGCAAACCATCGATCTGCCTAGAAAAATCAGCATTAAAGCGGATGTATTCATCGTAAGGTTTTAGCACAACATTGCTAGCATCAAAAGCTCCTCCAAGCACAAAAGGCATCTTTGGCCCCAATCGAAAACCTGCCGACAAGCTTTCCACAGTGCTTGGATCAAGTTGTTCGATCAATTTTGGTCCGCAGAAAAAATCGACATCAGCTAGAATCATTGCGAGAAATTGGTCAAAACTCTCCGCCAGGGTAGTAAATTCAGCACTTTCCAGATCGAAATGCAAGACGGATTTTTTGTGATAAGCGAAAAGATGGCCAAAAACATCTTCTGCAAAAAAATACCCTGGAAGCTGTTTACCGTAGGCTTCTTTGATCAAAGCATTCATGTGTTGGAGGTCATGAAAACCATGCTGAGGCGCTATTCCAAATAAGTGCAAAGCGTTGTTGAAAAAATAGCCACCGTTGTGGTTTTGCAAAAAAGTGAGGTGGTCGCGATCAGAAATGGGGATGGATCGAAGGAGTTCAAGTACCTCTGTTGGAGTTATACTCGGCCACAATAAGTTTTGTGCAAAAGACATATAAAAAAGAGTAAACATAGTATTTTTGAGATTGCAAAACAGAAATACCCATGCTTACTCTAAATATCAGCGATGCTGACATTGT
>JAAFJY010000022.1 GCA_013299105.1 Chitinophagales bacterium
GAACTCTTTGGTTTAATTCCTCAGGTTTGGCAACTTCCGTCTCGCAAGACTCCATCATCACCTCTCCTTTTAAACCTATTCTTCAATCAATACATCCTCGCTTTCGAGAAGGTAAAATTGTCATTTCTTATTTGCCGTTTTCTCGGCTTTTCCTTTCTGAAAGGTCTGTGATTTTTACAAATCATTTCCTTTCTTTTGGGGCAGCAAAGATACAGCGTTTTTGACTTTACCACCAAGTTTTTGTCACACTTTTTTTGAAGTTCTTTTGAAGTTTTTTTTACTTCAATATTACTCATGAAAGTGGCATTTCTACCAGGACAAATACTTAGTTTGGTATGTCAATTTTGTGCTTTTCTTCCAAAGCGGCTGCAAAGATACGCTAAGTCATTTTAAACTTCCAAATATTTTTGAGAAAATTTTTGAAGTTTTTTTTAGCGCTTCGTTTTTGATCCAGTGTCTTTTTCAAAACCTCTCTCTAAAACTGCATTTTGTATTCGCAAGCGATTTGTGAATTCATCACTTGTGTGCCCTTGCTTTCAAAAGCGGATGCAAAAGTACAAGCTCATTTCAGATTTGCAAGTCTTTTTTCAAAAAAAATGCAAAACAAAGCCCTTGACCTTGCCCTTTGTAATCATATTAAGTATCCAATTCTTTGCAGACCAATGAGATACATAAGTGAGGTGGCTTTGAAAAAAGTTGGAAAAAATTTTAATCCCTGGCAAAAGTACATGGAATCCATCTTTTGTATTTTTTCCATTCCTACCTTATATATATGTATACCATTTAGACCAATCATGGGAAATCCGATCAAACGCTTTCTTTGACTGTGCTGATTTGTTGCAAGACATTCAGAAAAGTAGCGCTTTCTTGTGCTCCCGATACTGCGTATTGACGGTTGAATACAAAGAAAGGAACTGCATTGATCTGAAATTGGCGGGCCAGGTTCAAATCTTCTTCTACCAATTGCTGTTTTGCGGGATCATCAATTGCAGCTTGCGCCTGAATGGGGTCCAGGCCAATCGACTCGGCAATGCCTACCAGCGTTGTTGGATCATCAATGTTTTTGCTTTCGCAGAAATACGCAGCAAACAGTGCTTCTTTGGCTTGGTCTTGTACTCCAAGCGACTTGGCGAAATGCAAGAGGCGGTGGGCCTGAAGGGAGTTAGCTACTTTAGCCTCATTGATGCGGTAATCCAAACCCACTGTTTTAGCCATTTCACTGACCTGGTTCATGGCTTGTTCGGCCTGGGTCAAAGTCCAGCCTTTTTGGTAGGCCAATGACTGTGCCAGGGTTTGATCGGGATTGCTGACCAAACCCGGGTTGAGTTGAAAACTACGCCATATTACTTCTACTTGCTCCTCTGGGTTGAATTGAGCCAAGGCATTTTCAAAGCGGCGTTTACCGATGTAACAAAAAGGACAAAGGATGTCCGACCAAATCTCTACGGTCATTGTAGTAAAGGTTTTGGGAAAGAACACAAAGAGACCTAAAAAAGATCAAAGTGCAGCCAGTTTCTCTTGCAAAACTTGTTGCTCAGCGGGCAAGGTGGCATACTTCAAAGCTTGCTCATAACTTTCTTTAGCTTGCTTTGAATGCCCAAGTCGCTTGTATGTTTCACCCAAAGCAGCATGGAAATGGGCATTTTTTTCTAAACCTTTGATCCGCTGCAATGCTTTTAATCCTGCGCCTGGGTTTTCAGCGTAGCCCAAAGCTACTGCTAGATTAAGCTCCACAAAAGGTGAAGGATCGAGTTGTAACAAAAGTTGATAGCAATAATAGATACCTTGCCAATTGGTACTAGAAAAATTGGGGGCAGACGCGTGGTAAGACGCGATAGCTGCTTCTAAATGGTATTCACTGTAAGTTTCTCCTACTGAGGAGTGCTTTAAAAAATGATACCCAGAGGTGATGAGCTTTTGGTCCCAAAGCCCGCGGTCTTGCTTTTCGAGGGTGATGATGTTCCCGTTTTCATCTAATCGAGCTGGGAAACGGCTGGCATTGAAGCACATCAAGGCCATCAAAGCCTGCGTTCTGGGCAGTGCACTCACGGGATGCTCGCACAAAAGCTGGCAGAGACGCAGTGCTTCGGCACAAAATTCGATCCGGATCACTTCTTGGGCGCTACTGGCCTTGTAACCTTCGTTGAAAAGCAAGTAGATGGCTTGCAAAACAGCATCAAGTCGCGTGCTCAAATCCACTCCGCTTGGCACTTCCAATTTGAGTTTCTCTTGTTTGATCTTTTCTTTTGCCCGGTAAATGCGTTTACCGAGCGTATCCTCACTCAAAAGCAGGGCGCTGGCAATTTCACTGGTACTTAGTCCGCACAGGGTTTTCAGTACCAAAACCAACTGCGAGTCGGCGGGAATAGCTGGATGACAGGCCGCAAACATCATGCGCAATTGAGCATCCTGGATTTCTTGTTCGGAAAAAAAGGTGTCCAACCAGGCTCCGTTGCGCTGAGGACCTTCGCTTTGGGCCACAAAATTGGGCGAAACATTGTCACGGAAATTCTTCTCCCGGCGCAGGTAGTCCAAAGTCTTGTTTTTGGCCACCTGGTACAGCCAAGCCCTGGGATTGTCGGGAACGCCTTTGATTTTCCAGGTTTCAAGGGCAGAGATCAGGGTTTCTTGCAGGATGTCTTCGGCGATTTCGCTTTGTTGCAGGCCAAAGAGTTTGGTCAAAACCGCGAGCATCTTTCCCGACTCTTGTCGGAAAAGATGCGCCGCAGTTTGTTCATACGAAGTCTTGGACACGCTTATTCGTTGAAAACCATGATCTGACGAACCTCCACCGAGCCTTCCATATTGAAAATTGGACAACCCTTTGCCAGTTCAATTGCTTCCTCGATTGATTCAGCTTCCAGGTTCAGATAGCCACTGACCAATTCTTTGCTCTCTACATAAGGGCCGTCACTGATCACGTGCTTAGAAGTACTCACTAATTTGCCCACCTGAGTCAG
The DNA here is from genome assembly GCA_013299105.1 of Chitinophagales bacterium. GTDB lineage: Bacteria > Bacteroidota > Bacteroidia > Chitinophagales > Saprospiraceae > Haliscomenobacter. The sequence continues at coordinate 2,961 of JAAFJY010000022.1, forward strand.
CGCTTCGGCACCGAGTAGTTTGCCTTGGGCTGCAATACCACCAATCCATGCATTCCACTTATCAAGATCGGCTTGCATATCTTCTGGGCTCATGTTTTGATAAGCATCTTCAGAAATTTCAGAGTTACGGAATAACAACATGTACTTGTTCATGATTAAAAATTTTGCGGTTAAAAGTAGAAAAAATTCCTTTTCCTGAGAAAAGACATATTGGAGACGAAGGAGTAGATAGGAATCGGACAAGAGGGAATAATTTTTTTTGAATTTTCTCAAAAAAACCTATTTTTCCACAAGATGTGCTTGATATGAAATACCTACCCACCCTTTTAGCTTTATTCTTTGCCCTGCAAGCCCAGGCCCAAAGCCCTACCCAAAGTATTCGCGGCTTGGTACGCGACAAGGCCACCAAGCAATTGTTGATTGGTGCCAGTGTGGCAATCCCCGGCAGTACGCAGGCCAGCGTCACTGACGAAAACGGTGCTTTTTTGCTGGAAAAAATTCCGGTAGGGCGGGTCAATATCCGGGTACAATACCTGGGCTACGAGCCTTTGAACCAAGAGGACTTGATTTTGCAGTCCACCAAACCGCTGTACCTGGAGTTTGAGTTGAGCGAGGGCCTAGTTGGCCTGGACCAGGTTTTGGTCAGCAGTGCCAAAAACGCTTTTGAGGCGGTCAATGCTTCTTCGGTGGTCAGTACCCGATCATTTACCGCTGAAGAAACCGAACGAATCCCGGCGGGGGTGAACGATCCGGGGCGGGTGGCCCTCTCCTACCCTGGCGTGCAGCGGGGCGAAAACGACACCGAAAACCAGATCGTGGTGCGCGGCAATTCCCCAGCGGGTATTTTGTGGCGGTTGGAGGGCATCGACATCCCCAACCCCAACCATTTTGCGATCATTGGCTCTTCGGGAGGTGGGGTGACGGTGTTTTCGGCGCAATTGCTGGCCCGCTCCGATTTTTCTACGGGTGGTTTTGCGGCAGAATACGGCAATGCTTTTTCGGGGGTTTTTGACATGCACTTTCGGCAAGGGAATTTTCAAAAAGCCAGCAATCGCTTTCGCCTGAGTGTATTGGGCATCGACTTTTCGCGGGAGGGGCCGATCCAAAAGGGGCGTTCTTCCTATTTGGTCAATTACCGCTACTCAACCTTGGGCTTGCTCAACAGTTTTGGGCTGTACCTGGTAGGCGAAAGGGTCAGCAATCAATTCCAGGACCTGTCCTTTAACCTGGCTTTTAAGTCCAAAAACAACAAAAGTACCCATACCCTATTTGGCATCGGCGGCTTGAGCGAAGAGCGCTACATTCCAGTTGAAAACCCACAGGAACGCGACCCCGCCATTGCCAACCACTGGGAAGACCGCGTGCGCCCCGCCAACATGGGAGCCTTGGGTTGGACCTGGACTTACCTGCCCGATACCAAGTCGTACCTCAAAACTGTGGTCGCCCTGGTGGGCAGCATCAACATCCGCCGCTACGATACACTAAGCCGGGAGGACCTGCGCTACCGCTACGATACCGAAAAATACCAGGATACCCGCCTGGTCAGTTCGATTACTTACAACCGCAAAGTCAGTGGCAGGGCTACTTACAAAACCGGGGTCATTTTCAACCAGGTTTTTTTCAATTTCAGCAGCGACATTCGCCCGCGCTCGAATGCCTCGAACGTAGTCAATCCCATTTTTGTAAACAATGTAAAAGGCCAGGGCAATACGCAACAGTTCCAACACTACGGCCAATGGAGCCAGCAACTCAGCCCGCGCCTGAGCCTGAACGGTGGCTACCATTTCCTGCACTTGTTTGCCAACGGCAGCAATTCTTTTGAGCCCCGCCTTTCGGTCGAATACAAGCCCGCCAACAACCAACGCATCAGCCTGAGCCAGGGTTGGTACAGCCGTACTTTGCCCCTGATGGCCTATTTTTACAAAGACGAACGTGGGAATTTACCCAACAAAAACCTGGATTTGCTCAAGGCCGAGCATACCATCTTGGCGTATCACCTGTACACCAAGCAAAAAATGCGCATCATCCTGGAGGCATACCGACAGCGCTTGTACAATGTGCCCGTGATGCCCAATCGCAATTCCACGTATTGGATGCTGAACCAAAGTGATGCTTTCCCACTTTTCACGGTAGTGAGCGAGGGCAAAGGCCAAAACCTGGGCATTGACGCTGCCGTAGAAAAACTGTTTTCCAAAGGCTATTACTTCCTGCTCAATGGCTCCTTGATGAAAAGCACCTTCCAGGCTTTGGATGGCAAGCGCTACAACACCCGTTTCAACACGGGTTTTTCCACTAGTTTTACTTTTGGCAAAGAGTTTGCGCTCAACAAGGGCCGGATTTTGCAAGTGGGGGGCCGCTACCTTTTGAATGGTGGTTTTCGCTACACGCCTTACGATCCGGTGCAATCGGGCTTGAAAAGAACCTTCGTGCCCCTGGCAGGTGCCGATTTCGCCGAGCAAGTGCCCGCCTACCAACGCCTGGATACCCGCATCGCCTACCGTTTCAATGGGGCCAAAGTAGCGGGTGTTGTCAGCTTGGACATTCAAAATACGCTGAACCGAATCAATCCCAGCCGGGTGGCTTACGACAGCGGGACCAATGCGACTTATGTGGTGTACGATGGGAGTAGTTTGGTGCCGGTTTTGGGGGTGGCTTGGGATTTTTAAAACCTCACCTCCCCACCTCCATCCCAGCAGCCAATTTCTCTATTCCCTGCAACTTCGCCATGATCCCATTCTCCGTATTCGCAAGGATCACAATCGTGGTCTCGTTTTTGGGGATGTACATCAGAACCGAGTTGAAGCCCGCAATGCCGCCGCCGTGCGAGATGACCTTGGTGCCAAAGTTTTCGATGATTTGAAAGCCCAAACCATAGCCAAACTTTTTGATGTTGTCTGGAAATTGGGGTTTTTGACCGTCTGGAGAAAACAGGTGCTCGTGCACCGGGTCGCCATTGGATACCCTAGCATACGTGGTCATTTGCTCGTAGGTGGCTTTGCTGACCAGTTTACCTGAGCGCAAGGACCGCATGAATTTCAACACATCGGCTACCGTGGACCTTAATCCTCCTGCCGAAAAGGGCATGTGGTAAAAATCGGGTTGGACAAAGGGGGGCGTTGACTTGGGGTTGTAAGCATAGCCTGTCACCCAATTGGGCTTGGGCTGATCCACGTATTCCATTTCAGTGTTTTGCAAGCCAGCGGGGATCAAAATATGGGTTTTCAAGTAGTCCATGTAAGATTGTCCAGACACTTTTTCGATGATTTCGCCCAGCAAAACGTAGCCTGTGTTGGAATAGGCGTGGAAAGTACCTGGCTCAAAAAGCGACTTCACACCCATGCGCTCGATGTAGCTGTGAGGGTCCTTGCACATGGGGAAGTTCTTGGGCTCGTCTTTGGGCATCTCAGCTTCGTACCAATTGGGAATGCCGGAGGTATGTGACAAAAGGTGATAGACGGTAATTTTTGAGGCGTTGAAAATCCTGGGGAAAAACTTGGACAGGGTGTCGTTCAGGGAAAGTTGGCCTTTTTCCACCAACTGCATGATAGCAGTAGCCGTAAATGGCTTGGTCATTGAGGCAATTCTGAACGGCGCATTTTCGCTCAAGCTGGTTTTTTGGGCTAAATCAGCAAAGCCAAATGCCTTGTTTTTGGAAAGCACCTTGCCCATTTGAATGCCGTAATCGACACCCACTGTCCTTTTTTCGGTGACGAGCTCACTGACCAATTGCTCGATTTTTTTGGCATTCTGCTTTGGTTCAGTGGTTTTACAACTGGCCAGAATGGCGATTGAGATTAAAAGGATAATGCCTTTTTTCATGTCCTTTGAGTTTTTTTAAATTTAAAACTGAGGCAAAATTATGTGGATCAAATCAAGGATAGGTGAATGTCATCCTGCCATAAAAGCGACATTTTTGTGTCACATGTGCCAATTATTTAGCAGACAGGTGCCTGTATTACTGATGCAACTGCCGGATAGATGCTAGATGTGAATTGGGGGAAGACCTTTTGTCCCCGGACTGAAGTCCAGGGTTACACGATGCAGGATGTATCTTGGGTTTCAAATACAAAAAAAGCCTTTAATTCGATGAAATTTTGAGACCACCACATACCAAATTCTTAGCCCACTCTCCTCAAAGAATATTAGGTACAAAAGCCAAGATGGGCTGCGATTTGCTGAGCTTGATTGCAGTATTGAGCACGACAAAGACATTGAGCACCACACAAATGAAATAAACCCAAAACCGGATTGCATTTGAATCACTCATCCTGGGGGCCAGCAGAAAAGGGAGCATGACGCAGAGCAGCAAAGTGAGCAAGGTCCATAAAATTTGAAAACTCAGAATTTTAAGCACAGTAACTTTATCTGTCATTTGTTTTTTATAGACAAAAAAGAGTAAAGTGGGCAAAACAAGGTTCAATAGCGGGAGAAAGACCACAAAAATTGCACTCAAGTTGATCGCCTTCACCCGTCTTTGCGGGCTAAAATCTAATTGTTCATTTTGCTCAGGTGCTGTGCTATCTAGTTCAATCTCTAAATCAGCAGCGTCAATGTCCAGGGTTTTGCACAAAGATTTGATGATAAAAGGGCTGCCCGTTGAGCCTCCTTTTTCGATCCGTTGAATCGTGCGGACCGAAATACCTGACTTTTCAGAAAGTTCTTGTTGAGATAAATTATGGGTTTTGCGGTGCTCTTTTAATGTTTTTTTCATAGACACGCTTGGAGTTTTTGATTGGCTTGAAGTCGGTTCAATGCTTCTTCAAGCTCAATAAAAATGACTCCATCAAAGATACATCCCCTTCTTACAAATGTCAAAATATACTTTGAAGCGCGCCTATTTCATGAAGCTCTTATCTTGTACAAACCATAAACGGGACTTCAGCAAACACCAAAGTCCCATTCATTTCAAGGCTCAATTTGGAGATTAAGTTGAAGTCAATAACTCCTACTCCGGTATTCCTCCTCAGAAAAACTTCCACTGTTCAGCTTCAATGAAAGTTTGCAACGGAGTGCTTTCAATCATTTCAAATCGGAAAAACGATGACTTGAGGAACCTTAAATCTACCCTGCGAGCGCTTACTTCTGACTTCGTAAATCATCGATCATCGCTCGTACTTCAAAAAATCCAAGTACAGAGAATTAGTACTACCTCCCACTTGAAACCCAATAAGAGCCTATTTCAATTTATCCTCCTACTCTCCTCATCCGCTCCAGTATTCCTTCTACGTGCAGCACCTACCTCCTTCCTTCCAAAATTATAGCTCAAATTCACCCGAAACTGGCGGCTTTCCCAGCCACCGCTGGCGTCCATTACCAGGCCACCGAAGCGGCTGATGCCTCGCCATTGCATGCTGTTGAACAGGTCGGATACGCTGACTTTGAGGTTCAATTTGTCATTTAGGAAGCGTTTTTGCACCCCAGCTTCGCTGCCCCAAAACCGTCGATTGTCGTAGGTGCCGCCCCAAACCGAGGGCGAGGTGTAAAAACCAGAGAGCTCAAAACGCCAGTTTTTGAGCAAGGTGAACGTATTTTGCACATACAAACTGAGCACATTGGCCGAAATGTTGTAAAAACCATTGCCTTGCGCAGCCTGGTAATCCAGGCGGTAAGCGTTGACATTGGCGTACACGCTCCACCACTTGGCGGGATTGAAGGGGTAGCTGATGTTGATGCCAATGTTGCGTTCGCTGGCGATGTTGCGGGTCATCAGGAAGTTGCGGTTGCCCTCGATGGTATCGCTCACCTCGGCAAAGAAATTGCTGGTGTGGCTCACCCGCAGGCTGGTGTTGAGGGTGTATTTATAGGTATGCGATAGCTCGATGTTGTTGGTGTACTGGGGTTGCAGGAATGGGTTGCCCTGACCGTAAGTCAATTCATCGAGTTGCGACACAAAAGGATTCAAAGTCCGGTAATTGGGGCGATCAATGCGGCGGCTGAAATTCAAACCCCATGAATGCGAGGGACCAGCTTCGTAAGTCAAGCCACCGCTGGGAAACAGGTTCACATAATTGCGCTGCACCCGGTTGTTGGGGTTTTCCTGTTGGGCTTCCAACTGGCCCAGGGAATTGGTGTTTTCCAGGCGCAGGCCCGCATCCAGGCCCCATTTTTTCCATTTTTGCTGGTAACTGGCGTAAGCGGCATTGATGTTTTCGCGGTAGTTGAAGGTATTGCTGCGGTCTTCATCCAATTGGTTTTGTCCACTGATGACGTTGAAAAAATCAAAGGTATTCTCGGTTTCAACCAAAGACAACTTGGTGCCATACAACAATTTTCCTTTGCCCAGGGGCCGACTCAGGTCCATTTTCAAGGAGTAGATGCCGATTTGAGTGGGCGTATTCATGCGAAAATCGCGGCTACTGAGTACGTTTTTCTCATTGGCATCAAAGTAGCGATTGGGTTGGAATGACTCGTCGGCGCGGGTAAAACGACCGAAATCGAGGTCGATGTTGAATTCTTTTCCCTGCTCAGCATTGACGCGGTAATTCAAGTTGGCATTCAAATTGCGCCGATCTCTGGCCGAAAAACCCTGGGCTTGCAAAACCTGCAAGACTTGCGCTGCGCCCTGTGTGCTGATCGGCGTGCGACTCCAGGATTGGCCCTCGCTGTCGCTGAAATTGCCATTGAGGATAAAGCCCAGGGTCTTGTTTTTGCTCAAAAAGAAATCAGCACCCAGCTTCAGGTTGTTGTTGCGGTCTTCATTGCGGTAAGTTGATTTTTGATCAAAAACCAAGTTCGACTGCAAACGGTAAAAATTGGTAAAACTCTGATTGACGCCCAAATTGTTGCTAAAAGTCCCAAACCAGTTGCTGCCTTTGCTGCGGTTGTTGAAACTCAGAGAGCCATTCCATTTGTTGAAAATCCCGATGGCATAACCATAATTAAAGCTGCCGTTGGTGCCCAGTTTTTTGTCCTTTTTGAGGCGAATGTTGATGATGCCTGCGTTGCCCGCCGCATCAAATCGGGCCGTGGGTTGTGAAATGATCTCAATCGCTTCAATTTCACTGGCCTGCATCCCCCGCAGAATACTTTTAAGGTCGTCGCCTTGTAGTTGCGACAAGCGGCCATCAATGTAAATGGCTACCCCATTTTTGCCCTTGAGGATCACGTTTTCGTCCTTGTCGAGCATTACGCCGGGGGCTTTGCGCAGCAGTTCCAATCCGTTTTGGCCCATCGCATTGATGCTGCCTGCTACGTTGAACACCATTTTGTCAGGCAGAACCTCGATCAAGGGCCTTTGGGCCTTCACTTCTACGGTATTGAGTTGCTGGGCGTTAGTTTGCAAGCCCAGATCGGCCAAACGAAGCGCTTCCGAGCCCTCGAAACTGAAAACCGGGCCAGTCAAGGTTTGGTAGCCGAGGCTGCTGGCCTCCAAAAAATAACGCCCTTGCGGCACTGCGTTGAAGACAAATTGTCCCTGGGCATCGCTGTATTCCACTTTCAAGGCGCTGGAATCGGCCGCTTGGCGCAAAACGAGCCCGGCAAATGGAATGCCTTCATTTGATGGGGAGAGTACACGACCATTGATGTTGTTTTGAGCGAAAACCATCATCGTGCACAACAGGAAGATAAAAAGTAGCGTGAATTTTTTCATTTCAGTCGGATTTGTCACAAAACTACCCTGCTTCAGCAAGTCGGAAAAGCCCTTTCCGACCACTTGCACAATGTGCCGATGAGCGTTGGGGCATTTCCATTCATCGACGTATTTGTCCATTTATCGGAAGAGCTTGGGGATTTCAATTGTTTTACTTGTATTTTGTAAGAGTATAAATTACCAAACATGCCGAATCGCATTTTGCAGAAACAAATTTGGGGTATCCCGCTGGCGGATTTTTTAGCTTTGTTGGGATTTTTTGTGGTCAATGCGATCCTATACCGCAATACCATCATTTTTGCCACTGGTGCAAAACCAGCGCAAGAGCCTATTTGGCGCTATGTGTTAGAATATGGGACCAAATTTGCCCTTTTCATTCCCATTTGGTGGCTATTTATCCAAAAAATGGCACCCTGGCCGTTTTGGGCAAAAGCACTTTTACATATTCCCTTCATGGTCATCTACGCCAAAGGCTGGCAGCAAACCTCTTACGCTATAGGTGATTACCTCGATATTGGCCACTTGTGGGGCAATGGTGAAATATGGGACGTTTACATTGCTGGCTTGCAGTACATTTTGCTGTTTAGTGCCATCCATGCTTACAGCTATCACTTACAGATGAAGGCACAAATACTCAAAGAAGCCGAGCTCCAACAGTTGACCTTGCAACACGAGTTGATCGCCCTGAAAGCCCAGATCAATCCCCACTTCTTGTACAATGTTTTCAATACGATCAATGCTTCCTTGCCGCCAGAGCAGGAAAACACCCGCGAAATGATCGCCACCCTGGCCGACTTGTTTCGCTACCAACTCAAGGCCACCAAAGTCGATTTGGTCAGTGTAGAAGAGGAATTGGACTTTACACGCAAGTATTTGTCCTTGGAAAAAGCCAGGTTTCAGGAGCGCTTGCAATTGGAGTACGAGGTCGATCCGGCCATTTTGTCCAAAAAAATCCCACCCTTGATTTTGCAACCTTTGGTCGAAAATGCGGTTAAGCACGGGATTTCACCCAAAATTGAAGGGGGTGAGGTCAGCATTCAGATCAAGGACCTTGGTGGGAAACTCCACTTTGAAATCAGCGATACTGGCGTGGGCAATGTCGAGAAAGCAGGTTTGTTGGACAAGGGCATTGGACTGGGTAATACCGCCCAAAGACTGGAAAAAATGTACGGTATCTTGCTCAAACTGGAAGACAACAAACCTAGTGGATTCAAGATCAGTTTTGACTTGTGAGCAGTATGCAAAAAGTAATCATCATTGACGACGAAGAGGCGGGCCGCAAACTCATCCGCCAGTACTTGAGCGAATACCCAGATCAAATTGTATTGGGCGAGGCCAACAACGGGGTGGATGCCATTCGCCTGATCCGCGAGTTCAAACCTGACCTGATTTTTCTCGATATTCAGATGCCAGGCATGACTGGTTTTGAGGTGTTGACCCACCTCGATGAGATGCCCAAAGTCATCTTTTCTACCGCTTATGACCAGTATGCCATGCAGGCTTTCGAAGTGCACGCCTTGGATTACCTGCTAAAGCCCTACACCCGCGAACGTTTCCAAAAAGCAATGCAAAGAGCTACCCAGCAAGAAACGAGCAATGGCTTGCAACCCGTACAAGGCTTAACGGAGAGCCTTTTGCAAGCAGGTAAGACTTTTCCAGAAGTGATTTTGGTGCAAATGGGCCAGAAACTAGTTAAAGTGGCCTTGAATGAGGTCATCAGGATCGAAGCTGAAGGCGATTATTCTACCCTGATCACGGCCCAGCAGCGGTATTTGAGTAATTATGGCGTAGGAGCTTTAGAGCAAAAGTTAAACCCTAAAAAATTCATGCGGATACACCGCTCCAGTATCATCAACCTGGATTTTGTGAAGGAGCTTCGCAAGCAAATCTCCAGTTACGATGTACTGATGCAAAATGGTGAAGTGGTACGCGTAAGCAGAGGTTACGCGGAAAGGATCAAAGAAATAACGTATTGAGAAGGCAGGGATCAAGGCTTTTTACCGATCCCCTACCAAACTGGCCCAACGTCTTTCATCAGCAAAAACAGGCATGCTTACCTGCTCCTCTTCAAGTATTTCGGTCAGCCAATCGTCAATGTCGCGGTACCAATCGACGTGCATCGACCATTCGTGACAGTTGAGGCAACAGGTTTCATCCCATTGTTGGTTGCAAGCTGGACAGTGCGCTGCAGTTTCGAAAGTGTTCCACAGATGCCCGCAGGTACACATCCATAGCGATTCAGGGCGTGGTTCCCAATCACACTTTGGACAAGAAATTTTTTCGTGACACATGGCTAGTTAATAAGAAGTTTGTCAAGGAGGGGAACAAGCTTGCCAAATTTATGACTTATTTTTGACCGAACAAAGGCTTTGTGTATAGATTACACGATTATCTTTCTGTATATGGCTTTTTTATTTCTCAATGACCTAATTTATTACTCAACTGCCTGGATTTTTTTCTGAAAATTCTACAATCACATGCACACAAACAACTATCAGTGTACAAGCCCTTCGGGTAGTTTCAACCTGATCATTGGCGAATACCACGAGCCCAACAATGGCCGTGAACTTTTTGGGGTAAAGTTGATGCTGGAAGAATGCGATGTGACTGAACAGTATTTTGGCAATTGGCCCTTCGTGCCGATCCACTTGGATCAATACCAAGCCCTTTCGCCTGATGAACAATGGATGTACATCCCCAAAGAGGACGGCCATTTTGTGATCCATTTGCCCAGTTTGCAAAAAGTGGATTTGCCTAGTTTGCCCTTTGCAGCGATTAATTTTATGGGCAATTATTTTGAAGAGAAAATGCTGATTGTAAAAAGCAGGGCTGGTGATTTGAGGATAGATTTGACGCTTGAGGGGTACTAAAAAAGCGGGGAAACTGCGGTTCGGAGGTGCTCTGCGAAGGTGCTCATTTGCTTCGATAGAAGATCCGTTTATACTCGTCCCCGACTGGTTTTGTGCAAATCATTGGTCAAGATGAGTCCTGGTTTGTTCGGCATGCTTTTTTGACATACGATAGACGACATACAACTTACGACATATGATTTAGGGGCTCGCTGGGGAAATTTGTCCTATTTTTAGGTTCTCGTTTGCACGGTTTGAGATTTTTGAAATTTTTAATTGACAAGTTCCTGCCGTGAACCATGACATTAGAAAATTAGTTTGAAATACACAAAACCTAAAGTGGTTTAGTATATGCGTTACAAACGCGTGGAAGCTGGTTCCGGTCACAGACCTGGAACCAGCTTCCGTTCAACGTTGTGTTGGTGTCAGGTCTCCTGACCGACACCAGTCTTCTGCACGTTTGCAAGGTGCTTACGAGAACTTTAATTTGTAAGTTCAACTAGAAAAAGGTCCTTGTAGCAACACGAATTTACAAATCACTAGATATGATTTTAAAAACTTGTTTGCCTAAAACTTCAGCTTTTTCAAGTTCTTGTATGCTTTAGCCACTCCCTCCATCGGAGTAGTTTTGTAATGCTCTAGTTCGACCACAAAATAGGAAGTTCCAGCTAATGGCGCATATTTGAAAATCTCCTGGAAATTGATGCTGCCATCGCCTACCTCTACAGTTTCCTGCTTTTCGGTTTTGGCCATGTCTTTTACGTGGACCAATTGGAAACGGCCTGGGTATTTTTTCAACCACTCGATGGTAGTTCCGCTGCCTTTTTCTGACCAGTACATATCGAGCTCCATCGTCACCAATTTAGGATCGGTACCTTCAACGATGTGTTCGTACATGGTTTTGTTGCCAATTTTCACAAACTCAAAGTCGTGGTTGTGGTAGCCATAGGTCATGCCTGCTTTTTTGCAAGCCTCACCAGCTACGTTGAAACCTTCGATCAAGTGCTTGACCTTGGTTTCGTTGCGATCGGTATCGATCATGTAAGGGCAGATGACAAACTTCTGGCCCACCTCGGCGCATGAGTCGATGGTTTGCTTCATGTTGTCGCTCAATTTGCCATTGCCCAGGTAATCGGCGCTGGTCATCATGTTGTGGCCACCTGGCATGCTCAAGCCCAAGTCTGCGAGGATTTTTTTGAATTCAGCAGGCGTTTTGCCGTAAAACTTGCCTTCGCCGTATCCAGCTCCTTCTACTTCGCGGTAGCCCATTTTGCGTACAGCGCTCAGGGTGCCGATCAGGTTCTTTTGTACATCTTCCCGAATGCTCCAGAGTTGTAAGCCGATATGGCGCTTGGGAGCCAAAAAATCCAGGTTGCCTGCCAGGAGTGCTCCTGTGCCTGCGAGGGCCAATTGGCTAAATTCCCGGCGATTGATTTTGCGATCTTGCATGTTTTCTAAGTTGAAAAGTTGAGTGGTTGAGGAGTTGAGAAGAGTTCTAGCTACTCATCCGATCAGATATTGCGTTTTTTCATTTCTTTCATGGCATAATCCACCGCACGGGCGGTCAGGGCCATGAAGGTAACTGAAGGGTTTTGGCTGCCTTGTGAGGGCAAGGAAGAGCCATCGGTCACGAAGACGTTTTTGACCGTGTGGACTTGGTTCCAGCCATTGAGCATCGAAGTCTTGGGGTCTTTGCCCATGCGGCAGGTGCCCATTTCGTGGATGCCCAAGCCCGGTGCCTGGTGGCTGTCCCAGGCATAGATGTCCTTGAATCCGGCAACTTCCAGCATCTCAGGTAGGGTTTTCATGATGTCTTTGACCATTGCGTCCTCGTTGGCTTTCCATTCGCAGTCGATGTCAAGGGTAGGTAAGCCCCACTGGTCTTTTTTGTCGTGGTTGAGGCTTACTTTGTTGTCAAAGTGGGGCAACATCTCCCCCTGTGCTACTGCAAAAAAGTTCCAACCGCCTGGTTCGCTGAGCATTTTTTTGAAATCCGCCCCCAAACCTTCACTGGTCGCTTCGGCGCTCCAGTTGCTACGGGTGCATTCTCCGTATGTTGCATAGCCCCGCAGAAAGTCTTTTTGCTTGTCGCTGCCAAAATTGCGGAACCTTGGGATATAGAAACCATTGGGCCGCCGACCACTATAGAAGCGATCCAGGAACCCATCCAGCTTGGCACTGACCCGCACGCGGTAGTTGTGGTCCACGAGGTAGTGGCCCAAAACGCCACCATCATTGCCCAAGCCATTTTGGAAACGATTAGAAGTGGAATTGAGCAAAAGCCAGGTGGAATTGAGGGTAGCGGCGCACACAAAAATCACCTTGGCGTAATACTCGGTGGTTTCTTTGGTCAAGGCGTCGATGACCCGCACTCCGGTGGCTTTACCCAGTTTTTCATCGTAAATGATAGAATGGACGATCGAATCGGTCTTCAACGTCAACTTCCCGGTACGTTCAGCAGCGGGCAAGGTAGCCGAGTTGCTGCTGAAATAACCGCTGAAGGGGCAGCCACGGTGACACAAGTGGCGATAGCGGCAAGGCCCTCTCCCCTCTCCCACCGGAGCCGTATGATTGGCCGTGCGGCCAATGATGATTTTGCGGTTGGGAAAACGGGCCTCTGACTTTTGCTTAAAGTGCTTCTCTGCCGCATTCAATTCCATCGGCGGCAAAAACTCGCCATCAGGAATCTGGGGCAAGCCGTCGCGATTGCCACTGATGCCCGCAAAACGCTCCACGTAACTGTACCAGGGGGCCAAATCTTGGTAGCCAATGGGCCATTCATTGCCATGACCATCCTCGCTATTGGAGCGAAAATCGTGTTCACCTAAACGGTAACATTGCCGGGCCCACATGATCGACTTGCCACCTACATGGTAGCCCCGAACCCAGTCAAAAGGCTTGACTTGTTGGTAGGGATGCTCCTGGTCTTTGACAAAGAGGTGTTTGGTGCCTTCGTTCCAGGCGTAACACTTGCTTTGGATGGGGTTGGCTTCCTTTTCCGCTTCGGTCATGTTGTTGCGGTGGGGAAACTTCCAGGGATCGACCATCGAAGTGGTGTAGTCTTCGATGTGGTTGTAACGCCCACCCCGCTCCAAGACCAGGGTTTTCATTTTTTTCTCGCAAAACTCCTTTGCGGCCCAGCCACCCGACATACCTGAGCCAACGACAATGGCATCGTAGGTATTTTTCTTTTTGGCAACGTTGTTTATGTTGACGGACATGTTTTGTCTGTTTATAGTCTGCAAAAAAAAGAAAGATCAAAAATAATCAGCCCAACTCTTTTGGCCGGGCTTCAGTGGAATATCGGCTTCGTATGTACCGGGTAAAGGCAGATAAGCCTGGGCTTGGGTCATGCCGATTTCGGAGGTGAAATAACCTGCTACGGCCAAACCTTTGAATCCGACGAAGAAAGGGTCCCGACCTTTGTCTAGTTTTTGCAAGTATTCCAAGCGTTTGTCAGCCGAAGCGACCAGGAAAGTAGTGCCGTATTGCTTTTGAAAATTGTCTTCAAAAGCTTGCAAACCCGACCAAAATTTGGCCACCTCGGCGGCTGGCGTACAATCTTTCAGCATCAGTAAGATGTACTGGTCCACTTGGGCCGCTTTGGCACCTGGTGTATCGGTAGTCGGAATGATGATGTCGGCCATTTCGGCCAGGAGTGGCGCTTTTTCGGCATTGGGCAGCAAGGCCAATGCTGGATTTTTCCAGTGGTCAAGTGCAGTTAGCGCGGACGGGGCAATGATCATACCTCCTGAAATCACAGCCAAGCGCTGTAGTATTTCCCTGCGATTCATGTTTTTTGTTTGTGTTGTATGGTTCATCGGTCTAGCACTGCTGCTGGCACGACAAGCAGGGGCAAGATAGGGCTTGTTGCTCGCTTTGCGCAATATTGTTTCGGATTTCAGTCTTTTTCAGGAAGAAATTTGTTGAAATTGGGCGAGTTTGCTTGTTCATCCAAAGCTGGATTTCCATTTTAGCAACCTTGAAAAATCTCATTGATTGCAGTATCTTTGTCTCATGGCAATTCAAAAATACCCGATCGGACGTCAGGATTTTAAAAAAATCATCACAGAAAATTTCATGTATGTAGACAAAACACGCTACTTACACCTACTTGTTGATCAAGGTGGATATTATTTTCTGTCTCGCCCACGCAGGTTTGGCAAATCACTGTTGGTTAGCACCTTGGATTACCTATTTAAAGGAGAAAAAGACTTGTTTGAAGGTCTTTACATTGCCGACAAATGGGCTTTTGAGGAATATCCGTTGATCAGGATTTCTTTTTCGGACATTGGTTATCGCACTAACGGATTAACAAAGGCCATAGTCGATGAACTAAAGAGTATAGCTGAAAAGGAAGGGATCGCACTTAGTCTTGAACTTCAAACAATTGACAAAAAATTCAAGGCTCTCATCCATGCTTTACAAGCGAAATATCAAAAGCAAGTCGTCATCCTTATTGATGAGTACGACAAACCCATCATCGACTACCTTGATCAGGATCAAATACACATAGCACGTGAGAATCGGGGTATTCTCAAAAGTTTCTACAGTATTTTGAAAGATGCTGATCCATATTTGAAATTGGTATTCATTACAGGTGTTAGCAAGTTCAGTCAAGTCAGTATTTTTTCTGATTTAAATAACTTGTACGACCTTAGCATGGACCCAGACTATCATGAAATATGTGGCATTAGCCAGGCAGAGTTGGAACATTATTTCCCAAAAGAGTTGGAAAAATTTGATCGCGAAAAAATCCGACACTGGTACAATGGATACCGCTGGTTTTTTCCAGGCGACACTTTGTACAACCCCTTTTCAATCCTCAACTTTTTTGCCAAGGGTGTTTATTTCAATTATTGGTACACCACTGGCACGCCTACTTTTTTGATGGACATCAGTAAAAAGGAGCATTTTTATGAATTTGAAGAAATCACAGCTGATAGTTTAAGCCTACAATCTTTTGATTTTGAAAACATCAACCTGATCCCTTTGCTTTTTCAGACGGGGTATTTGACCATCACAGCTTACGATGAAGTGATGGACAATTTTACTTTATCTTTTCCAAATCATGAAGTAAAGGGAGCTTATTTGAACAAGTTAGCGGATACTTACATCCAGTCACAGCTTCATCCAGCTAAAGTCATCATGACCAATTTGATCAAAGCCCTGCAAACCAAAAGTACACAAACCTTAAAAGAGAACATCAATAAAGCATTCGGGCATATTCCTGGCCCGCTGTGGCAAAAAGAAAATGAACAGTTTTACCATGCCATCGTGCATCTACTTTTTAGCTTGATGGGCGTTTACATCAATAGTGAGGTCTATACAAAAGAAGGTCGTGCAGATGCCATCATCCAAATTGAAGAAGGCATTTTTTGTCTAGAGTTTAAACTTGACAAAAGCGCAGAAGCAGCACTTGCCCAAATTTATGACAAAGGGTACCTTGCCCCGTTTTTGAACAAAGGAAAGCCTTGTCATGCCATCGGCATCAATTTCAGCAAAGAGAAAAAAGAAGTGGAGAAGATACTTTGGGAGGAGGTCAAGTAAGGTCAACCCTCACGACAATCGATCCCGAAAATCCGCATAACCAAACTCCCTGACCACCTCCAATTCACCATTTTCGTGCCAGATGCAAATGTTGGGGTGCTTGACCCCATTGAAAGTGGTGGTTTTGACCATGGTGTAGTGGATCATGTCCCACAAAATGAGGCGATCGCCTACTTCCAGGGGCTTGTCAAAGGAATATTCGCTCATGAAATCACCCGCCAGGCAACTTACGCCACCCAGACGGTAAGTAGGTTTCCCCTCTACCGGATCGCTCGCCCCCAAGACCTTGGGCCGATAGGGCATCTCCAAGGTATCAGGCATGTGGGCGGTAAACGACACATCGAGGATTGCCGTTTTTACCCCTCTACTGTTCACGATGTCCAAAACGGTGCTGACCAACTCGCCCGTTTCCCAGGCGATTGCGCTACCGGGTTCGAGGATTACTTCGAGGTGGGGGTATTTGGCCTTGAAATTTTTCAGGATTTGGATCAGGTGCTCTACATCGTAGCCCTTGCGGGTCATCAAGTGGCCGCCGCCGAAGTTGACCCATTTGAGTTGGGGAATGAATGAGGCAAAGCGTTGCTCAAAAGCCACCATCATTTTCTCCAAATCACTTGCCGCAGATTCGCAAAGGGTATGGGCGTGCAAACCTTCGATGCCTTCCGGCAAAACGCCGCCAAAATTCTCAACCATTTCGCCCAAGCGCGAGCCGGGTGCTGCGGGGTTGTACAGGTCGGTCTCTACACTCGAATACTCAGGATTGACCCTGATGCCCGGAGAAATATGCGGATGGACCTTTACTTGTTCCTTGAATCGCTGGTATTGGGTGATTGAGTTGAAGACCAAGTGCTCGCTGTAAGCCATGACGTGCAAAAACTCATCGTCGGCATAAGCAGGTGAATAGGTGTGGGCCGGAACACCCATTTCCTCAAAAATCAGACGCGCCTCGTGCAGTGAACTGGCAGTAGCGCCTGCCAAATATTGCTTGACAGAAGGAAAAACCCGCCACATGGCAAAGCCCTTGAGTGCCAAAATCACTTTCGCTCCCGATTCCTGCTGCACACGCTGGATCAATTCGAGGTTTTTACGCAAGCGCGCCAGGTCCAATACGAAGGAGGGGGAAGGAACTTTGTTGTAGTCGATCATTTGGTTGGGTGGTTTTTATTTTTACATACGATAGATGACATACGACCTACGACATATGATTTGGCCAATTTGACGTTGACCATTCGTGCTCTTTAAGCTTTTCCTTTGTTCAATTCTTGCCTGCGAGCCCATTAAACCATCTATCGTATATCATCTATCGTATATCGTATGTCAAGAAAGGTTGCCTTTCATCGCCGATTTCCGCCCGTCCAGGTAGTTGCGCCAGGCATCCAGTGCGGCTTGCATATCATCGGGAATTTCGGAATCGAACTGCATGAATTTGTTGGTGGTAGGGTGCACGAAACCCAAAGTCTTGGCGTGCAAGGCATGGCGAGGCATCAGGTCAAATACATGGTCCACAAAGGTTTTGTACTTGCTGAACACCGTGCCGCGATGGATTTCATCCCCGCCGTACTTTTCATCATTGAACAAGGGGTGTCCGGCATGTTTCATGTGGACCCTGATCTGGTGTGTACGTCCAGTTTCAAGCACACATTTGATCAGACTCACGTAGTACATCGGTTCCAAAACCTCGTAATGGGTAACGGCCCACTTGCCGTGATCGCCCTCCGGATAAGCCGCAAAAAGCTGCCGGTGGCGCAAGTCGCGACCCACGTGGGCATTGACCGTGCCTTGTGCCGGATCGGGCTCACCCCACACCAAAGCATAATAAGTACGCTCGGTGGTATGGTAAAAAAACTGCTTGGCCAGGTGAGAAAGGGAATATTCGTTCTTGGCGATCACCAAAAGACCAGAAGTATTCTTGTCGATGCGGTGTACCAAGCCTACCCTTTCCTGAAAATTGCCACTTTTTAGCGATTCGGCACTGATGTTGAGGTAATGCGCAAGGCCATTTACCAAAGTGCCTTTGAAATGACCCACTCCAGGGTGTACCACCAGCCCAGGAGGCTTGTTGATCACCATCAGGTCAGCGTCTTCGTATACCACATTGATGGGCATGGCCTGGGGTACAATCCGCAATCCACCAGTGTGGGCCGATCGTGGCATGAGCAAGATCACTTCCTGTCCGGGTTTGACCTTGAAATTGGGCTTCACCTCTTGGTTATCGACCAAAACGGCACCTGCGCGAATGGCTTCCTGAATCCGATTACGCGACACTTCGCCAATCCGGTCAAAGATGAATTTGTCGATGCGCAGCGGGCTCTGGTTAGCATCGACCCTGAAGATCTTTTGTTCATGAAAGTCATCGGAGATGTTCTCCGAATCGAGCAATTCCTCGGTGTCCATTTTCATTAGCTTTACTTGGATTACGGTGTACTGGAGTGGAAGCAAAAATACGTAAATTGAGGCAGGTAAACAAGTCTGTGCAACTAGACTTTGTTTACGCAGTCAAAATACCTTTCACAAAATCACGCGTACTGGCTGCTACATCTGTACTGCCCCCCACTGCCTTGATGAATGCACTGCCAATGATGGCTCCGTTGGCATACTGACATGCCTGGCGATAGGTAGCATGGCTAGAAATGCCAAAACCAATCAAGCGTGGATTTTTGAGTTGCATGGCATTGATGCGTTCAAAATAGTCAATTTGTGTTGAGCTGATCTCACTTTTAGCTCCGGTGATCGAAGAACTGGACACCATATAGATGAAGCCATTGCTGAGCTCATCCACTTTTTTGACCCTGGCAGCCTCAGTTTGTGGGCTGATCAAGAAACTGATGCTCAGTCCCAGTTCTTCTACAATCTTGCGGTACTTGGATTCGTACTCGTACAAGGGTAGGTCGGGCAAAATCAGCCCGTCAATGCCCACGGCGGCAGCTTTTTCAAAAAACTTTTGCTCGCCATATTGCATTACTTGGTTGAAATAGCCCATCATAACCAGCGGAATGTTGGTTTTTTGGCGCACGACCTCCAGTTGCTCAAACAACAAAGGCAAAGTCATGCCATTTTGCAGCGCTTGGGTCCCACTCTCCTGGATGGTTGGACCATCGGCAAGGGGGTCAGAGTAGGGCATGCCTACTTCGACGAGGTCGGCCCCGGCCTTTTCCAGGTTCAAAATAATGGTTTCGGTATCCTGCAAGTTCGGATAACCGGCAGTGAAGTAGATATTGAGGATGTTTCGGTTTTTTCCCTGAAACAAGCGTTGAATGCGATTCATTTGCAAATGGAGTTGAAGGGTTGAAAAGTTGAAGGGTTGAAGAGCGCGACCCTCGTTTAATCAACTGTCCTTGTTTTAAAAGTCAAAAAGCAGCTTTTAAGTAAATTCTGGGCAATTGGGTTTTTGAAATTGAAAAATAAAAAAATCCCAAACCGTGCAGACGATAATCCAAAACACGACAAATCTCCCCAGCGAGCCCCTAAATCAGATGTCGTATCTCGTATCTCGTCTATTGTATGTTTAAAAACAAACCCAATAAACCAGAATTCACGTTGGCATCTACAAATGCTTCATGTAAGTATCAAGGTCCTTGTCCCCCCGGCCAGAAAGGCAAAACACCAGTATATCACTTGGCTTGTATTGCATGTACTTGAGCGCGGCAAAAGCATGCGCAGTTTCTAAGGCTGGAATAATGCCTTCGCGGCGCGACACGAGTACTGCGGCTTCAAGGGCTTCCTCATCGGTGATGCTGATCGCCTCGGCACGACCTGTGCTAATCAAGTGTGCGTGCATCGGGCCAATGCCGGGGTAATCGAGGCCTGCTGAAATGGAGTGGGGCTCCACGATCTGCCCGTCTTCGGTCTGCATCAGCAAGGTGCGACTGCCGTGGATGACTCCCTTGGTACCCAAAACGCTGGTAGCCGCCGATTTACCGCTGTGGATGCCTTCGCCAGCCGCCTCAACGGCAATCAGGCGTACTTTTTCCTCGTTCAAATAATGGTAAAAAGCACCAGCTGCATTGCTGCCTCCACCCACGCAGGCGATGACCGCGTCGGGATATTTTTTGCCCGTATGCTCCTCCAACTGCCACATGATCTCTTCGCTGATCACCGATTGAAAGCGGGCCACCATGTCGGGATAAGGGTGCGGGCCAACTACCGAGCCGATGATGTAATGCGTATCCACAGGGTTGTTGATCCAGTCGCGGATGGCTTCATTTGTAGCATCCTTGAGGGTTTTGCTGCCACTAGTGGCGGGACGAACTTCAGCCCCCAACATGCGCATCCGGGCCACGTTGGGGGCTTGCCTTTTGATGTCGACCTCGCCCATGTACACGATGCACTGAATGCCCATCAAAGCACAAACGGTGGCCGTAGCTACCCCGTGTTGTCCTGCTCCAGTTTCAGCAATGATGCGGGTTTTGCCCAGGCGTTTGGCCAAAAGGATCTGGCCGATGGTGTTGTTGATCTTGTGTGCGCCAGTGTGGCAAAGGTCTTCACGCTTGAGATAAATGGTGGTACCATAATATTCCGACAAGCGCTTGGCCAGGTATAGCGGCGTGGGGCGGCCCACATAATCGCGCAGCAAGTGCTGAAATTCTCGCTGAAAATCAGGTTGCGAAGACAAGTCCAGGTACTTTTGTCGCAATTCCTCCACATTAGGATGCAACATTTCGGGGATAAATGCCCCTCCGAATTCTCCGTAGTAGCCTTGTTCGTTTACTGTGATGGGTGCCATGTTCGTAATTTGAGTTGAAATGTTGAAGGGTTGAAATGTTGAAAAGAAAGGACTAGCTTTTGAGGCCGTTGAGAAAAGTGGCGATTTTCTCCACTGCCTTCAAGCCGGGTGAAACCTCGAATTTGCTGTTCAAATCTAGCCCAACAAGTTGTGGGTGCCGTACCAGGCGTATGTCATTCACCGATTCGGGAGCGATACCGCCGCTGAGGATGAAAGGCGTATCGCCGTGGTAGTTGTCCAGCAAGCGCCAGTTGAATTGTTGGCCAGTGCCGCCAAAACCCGCTCCTTTGGTATCAAAAAGAAAGTACTTGCAATAAGGGCGATAAAATTGGGTTTGGGCAAAATCAAAGTTTTCGTCGATGCCAAAAGCCTTGATCATACTGGCCCTGCGGATCGAACTAAAGCTCCACAAATCGCTCAATTCACGGCAGTACTCTGGGCTTTCGTTGCCGTGGAGTTGCACAAAATCGAGTTCAAAATCGTGTACCCGATTCAAGACCGTTTCTACCTCCGCATCTACAAATACCCCTACCCTGGCCGGGCTGTCGAGGGTCTTTTTGCCCTCTCCGTTGAGCCATTTTTCCAGTTTTTTATTGCTTTCAGCAAAACGGGGCGACTTGGGATAAAAAATAAAGCCAATCATGTCGATGGGCAGTTTTTGTACTGCTGTGATGTTCTCCTGATCGCGCATGCCGCATACTTTCACCAACATACTGCTTAATTTTGTAGTTTAAAAACGGGGCTTTCAATTGCTTTTACTTGGCCCACAAACTCGGCGAAACGCTGCTGCGGGCGTTCGTCGCGCATAAAATGTTCGCCAATCAAAAAGCCTTGGAATCCGGCTTGCTTGAGTTGTACGATGGTTTCAGCCTGGCTGATGCCACTTTCGGAGATGCGCAAAGCCTCTTTCGGCATTTTGTCAAACAAGTCCAATGAAGTCTGCACGCTCACTTCAAAAGTCTTGAGGTTGCGGTTGTTCACGCCCACCACGTCAATGTCAGGGGTCCACTTGTCGAGTTGGTCGGCGGAATGGACTTCGAGCAGCACTTCCAGGTTCAAAGACTTGGCGGTTTTAGCTAACGCTGCAACTTCTTGATGGTTCAAACACTCGGCGATCAGCAAAATCACATCCGCGCCCATGCTGCGCGCTTCGATGATTTGGTACTCGTCGATCATGAAGTCTTTGCGCAAAATCGGAACCTGATTGGCTGCCCGCCCCGCCATGAGATCTTCGGGGCTGCCCCCAAAAAAGTCGCGGTCGGTCAGGATCGACAAGGCCGAAGCCCCTGCTGCGGCATATCCAGCCGTCACTTCCGCCGCTGAGGCGCTGCGATTCAAGTCGCCCTTGGATGGCGAATGTCTTTTGAACTCCGCAATGATGCCCGTGCGTTGTGGATCGAGCAAAAACTGGCGCAAAGAGTAAGTAGAGCGAGAAAAACCCAGCTGGGCTTCCAGTTCCTTGATCGAAACCAGGGCTTTGCTTTCCGCTACCTCTTCTTTTTTGCGTGCTACGATTTTATCTAAAATATTCATTTTCAAAGAGTTTGCAAGGAAAGCAATTTATTGAAAGTAGCCAGGGCTTTGCCAGCGTCGATGCTTTTACGGGCTTCGGCCACACAGTCTGGCAGCGATTGCTGGGGCTTGATGACCTGGATGGCCAGACCAGCGTTGGCCAATACGGCGTTTTTCTGGGCTGCAGTGGCTTCGTTTTTCAACACATTCCAGAAAATCTTTGCCGCATCTTCGGCGCTTTGTCCACCGTCCAAATCTTGGGCGCTACAAGCTGGCAGGCCAAAATGTTGAGGATCCAGTACTTTTTCACTTGTTTTGGTGCTGAATTTCACTTTGCCCGTGAGCGACACCTCGTCGTAACCATCAAAGGCGTAAACAATGCCGTATTCGCGGCCACTGGCCTGCATTACATATTGGTACATGCGCTGCAATTCCATGCTGAAAACCCCCAGTAATTGGTACTTGGGCTGCAAGGGATTGACCAATGGGCCGAGGATGTTGAAAAAAGTCTTGGTGCCCAACTGCCGCCGCACGGGCACCACCGTTTTCAGGGCCGGGTGAAACAAGGGACCATGCAAAAAGCAAATACCCGCGTCGTGCAAGTAGCGCTTGAGTTTGTCCTGTTCGTTGGTGAAAGCATAGCCCAGTTGCCCCAGCACATCCGAGGACCCCACCGAGGAGGAAACGCCAAAACTACCTTGTTTGGTCACCGCATAACCCGCCCCAGCCACCACCACACAAGACAAGGTAGAGATGTTGAAGGTATTTTTGCCATCGCCCCCCGTACCTACAATGTCGATGGTTTCGGGGTGATCGAGGTCGATTTTTACACAGGCTTCTAGCAGTGCATCGCGAAAACCCTGCAATTCAGGCATGGAAATCGGGCGCATGTTGAAGGCCGTGACGAAGGCAGCAATCTGCACTTCGTTGTATTGCCCCTCGGCAATTTGGCCCAACACCTGTTTGGCTTCGGCCCGGTCCAGGCTCTGGTGTTCGTATAAGCGATTTAAAATCTGTTTCATTTTGTAAAAATCCGGTATTAAAAAAGCGCTTAGTAAAGTGTCAAAATGCACCAAATCTTGCCGGGTCTTGAGCGCAGCAGTGTCAACGTCGTGGTCAAAATCATGCTGGCAATCCGCAAGAAAGGGGTGTGTCGTGGGTAAGTGTGAGTTCGAGTGTGGGGGCTTCGATCAAAATCCTTTGACTCGCTTAATTGGAACTGGGGTTTATGCACACTCACACCCAAACAAACACACCCAAACCCAATTTTATCCGCGTGCTAAAAATGGCCTCGCTCTGCGAGGCCATTGAAGCAACGCAGTTGCGATTTGGTACATTTTATTCGTGGCTTATCACTTACGCTACACCTACACTCAATTTCTGCTCACAGTACTGCAAAAAGTTGCGCAACATCTGCTTGCCGTCAGGAGTCATCACCGATTCGGGGTGAAATTGCACGCCAAAAATATCGTATTCGCGGTGGCGTATGGCCATGATTTCGCCGTATTGGTCTTCCGCAGTCACGATCAAATCAGCGGGCAGCGTGTCTTTTTTCACCACCCAGGAATGGTAGCGCCCAGCCTCAAAAGTCTGCGGTACACCCTGAAAAAAGCCCCGATCGTCACCCAATTGGTTCATGTAACTGGCTACCCCATGAAAAACTTTTGAGAGGTTGTGCAATTTGGCCCCGAAAGCTTCGCCGATGGCCTGGTGGCCTAGGCATACGCCCAAAATGCACTTGCTGGCCTGGTAGCGTTGCAAAAGCGCAGGCATGATCCCCGCTTCTTCGGGCAGGCCGGGACCAGGCGAAAGGACAATCACGTCGTAATCATCCACGGCATCGAGGCTGATGGCGTCGTTGCGAAAAACCTCGATGTCGGCACCCAGGATTTCCTGGATGTACTGCACCAGGTTGTAGGTAAAAGAGTCGTAGTTGTCGAGCACAAGCACTTTCATTATCTATAGTTTTGGGAATAATCAATTCTGTTTGCCAAGCTTTTCAGCTTCGCCCAGGGCCTTGGTCAGGGCACCGAGTTTATTGTGTACTTCTTGCAATTCGTTTTCCTCCTTGCTGTCTACCACAATGCCAGCCCCGGCCTGGTAATATAAGGTGTTGTTGCGACTCAGGAAAGAACGGATCACAATGCAGGTATTGATGTCGCCATCAAAACCAATGTAGCCCAAAGCCCCGCCGTAAAAAGCGCGGTTTTGGTTCTCGTACTGGTTGATGAGTTGGATGGCTTTGTATTTTGGCGCGCCAGACAAGGTTCCGGCAGGAAAAGTATCACCAAAAATTCGCACTGGGTTAGACCCTTCCGGCAATTGGCCAGTGACTGTAGAAACCAGGTGAATGACATGACTGAAAAATTGGACCTCTTTCAGTTTTTTGACCTCCACATTCACCGCGTGGCGGCCCAGGTCGTTGCGGGCGAGGTCCACGAGCATGATGTGCTCGGCGTTTTCTTTGGGGTCCACGGCCAAAACTTTGGCGCGGGTGGCGTCTTCGATGGCGTCGCCGCTGCGGCGATAGGTCCCCGCGATGGGGTTGACGCGGGCGATACCCTTGCGTACCACCATTTGGGCTTCAGGCGAGGAGCCGAAGATTTTGTAATCGCCATAATCAAAATAAAAAAGGTAAGGCGAGGGGTTGATTGAGCGCAAAACGCGGTACACATTGAACTCGTCGCCTTGGAATTTTTGCGAAAACTGGCGCGAAAACACGATCTGAAACACATCGCCGATCTGGCAGTGGTGCTTGCCGATGCGCACCAATTCTTTGAATTCCTCGTCGCTGAGGTTGCTTTCTTCCGCACCGTCCAATGAAAAAGTGTGGGTGCTGATTTTTTGCATGTCGATCAGTTGCTCCAAACGCTCCATTTCTGACTCCTGGCCAGGCAAGAGGTTCTCCAAAATCACCAGCTCGTCGTTGAAGTGGTTGATGGAAATCACGAAGCGGTGCAGGTTAAAACGCAAATCGGGGATGTCCTGGGTGCGTTTTTCGGCTGCAAACTCCAGGGTGTCGAAGTACTGCACCCCGTCAAAACTCACGTGCCCCAGCAAGCCATTCAAGGCCCGGATGCCGTTGCTGTCGTTGGTTTTGAAGCCTGCCGCAAAGGCCTGGAGTTGGGCGGGGACCTCTTCTACGCCATTCACCGCTTTGGTTTCGACCCTGCCGTCGGGGTAGCGGAGTTGCATTTCACCATTTTGCACTTTGAACTCGGCTATGGATTGCAAGCCGATGAAAGAATAGCATTCTTCAGGCAAAGCAAAGTCGTTGCTTTCCAGCAAAACCGGGGAGGTGTAATGGTCACGCAGCTTGAGGTACAATGACACCGGGGTGGCGATGTCGGCCAGCTTGCGTTTAATTTTTGTGTTCAGATGAATCATGAATGGGCACTTTGTAGCGAACGATTTGGGTTAAAACAGCATCGGCTTGCCGGGGGTCCCGACAAGCCGATGCTGTGATGTGTGCAACATAAATGGCCTATCCTTCCACCCGGGTCCGAGAAGAATGATGCCACCACCACATGCTGCTCAATTGAATCATAAAAGAAGTTTTTGATTGCTTCGATCGCAAAGTTAGGGGAATTTTGGATTTTTGCAAGAGGTGGGGGGAATTTTTTAGGGGAAAATAGCAAACCAAGGGTTGGGTTCAAAGGCTTCCGTTGACCATGTGCACGAAATAATTAGTACTTTGACAAATAGTGTGGTCAATATCTTTTCAGACTGCGATTATGAGTAAAGCACTGGATTTTGAAAACTTCGGAAAAGTTTCAGCAGCGACAATTTTTGTGCTGAAAATGATTGCTAGCGTGACGTTGACCGACCAACGTTAGGGACTTACAGCCCCACCAAACATGATGTTATCCTTCATGCTACCGACGTTAGGGGCCTACAGCCCCGCTAATATGGTGCTGTTTAACTCACGGTTGGCTTATTCTGAAAAGTTCTCCGAAGTTTTCAGTGGATTTCACTATTATTTGATGCCATCCAGCACATTTGAATTCAAAAGTAGCCCCCTTGACTGTTATCCGGTGATGTCCGAAAAGAAATGCTTGCTTTCCGCAGCATTTATCAAAGAATCATTTCCCCCCCTTTGATTTTCATAAACAATCCTTTGTTTTCCGTAGGTTAACCCACCTGATGATTTGTACTTTTGCAGCATGATTGGGGGCCTATTATGCTCCTTTTTGCTTCAAAAACACACTCACTTAAATGAACAGCGTCAGGTTTTTTGTGATTTTGTTATCCATTTGTTTTGCTTTCCCGGCTTTTGCGCAGCAAAGCGACAGCACCCAGCAAGTCAGCTCATTTTACGGCTCAGTGGGCCTTACGAACAACGGTTTTTCCATCATCCCTTCATTTTCACTCAATGCACCAGCGGTGGTGACTTTGCTCAACTGGCAAAAAGGCCGCTTCATCATCGCACCGGATATTCGCCTCACCTTAGATGCCCGCAAGGGTGGCATGCTTTTTTGGCTGCGCTATAGATTGGTAGAAGGGCAAAAGTTCAGCTTGAGGGTGGGCGCACACCCGGCTTTCAATTTACAAACCCGCGTGGTTCAAGTAAATGACCAAGACCTGGAACTCACCCAAGCGCGGCGCTTTTTTGCCAGCGAAATCGCGCCTAACTTCCGCATTACGCCCAAGTGGTCAGCGGGGATGTATTACTTACAAGGGCATGGTTTGCAAAAAGATGGCCCACAAACCACCCATTTTGTGACTTTGAACACCAGTTTGAACAACATCAAAGTATCCAAAGATTTACGCTTGATGCTGGCCCCAGCCGTTTTTTACCTGAACCTGGATGGCTACGAAGGCACTTATTTTACGGCTACCGTCGCCTTGTCGAGCCAAAAAAGCCCTTTCAGCCTACAATCCTCCATCAACCAAACTTTCAATTCTAACCTGCCAGGCAACAAGGAGTTTTTGTGGAACGTGGTGCTGAACTACAATTTCCACCAGGATTTTGTGCGGCGGAAGTGAGGAGCTGCTGATTTGCTACGCCCCGCTTCGCAGGCTGGGCTGCTGTCGCAGCCCTTTAAGTTGGAACACGGATGAGACGGATGTAACTGATCTTCACAGATTTCCAGTGGGACCTTGACTGCCCAACACTTAGGGGCCTACAGTTCTGCTGGTCTGATGTTGACAAATTGTTAAATTAGCTCGATACAGAATATGCTTCAACATCCGGGTGGCCCATCAAATGTAATGCTATTTTGTATGACAATCCTTTGGTTTCAGTCTTTCATTCAGAAGACTACCAGTTCAAAAGACTTAGTTGAGCACGGCGATCTTGTCTTTTCAATATTTCAACCCTTCAACATTTCAACTTCTTCGACCAGCATTACATTTTTAGAGCACTACCAACATCCGCAGCGGGGAAAATTGTCAAGGTAACGCTGGAATCATGGTCTTCACAAAAATCACAAAAATCACAGTTCAGACAAAAACTCCCTGCTGAAAATCCTGCAATTCCGCTACATTTGCGCCGTAACAATTTACTGCATTATGAATCCTAAGTTACTGTGCTGGCTGGCTGGTTTGGCCCTGTTCACTTCCTGTCAAAAAGAATACAATCCGGCTCCAGCCGAAGATCCGGAAAACCTGCACCAGGCGGTCAGGCAGTTGAATGAAGTCATCATCCACGACATTTTTTCGCCTCCAGTGGCCAGCCGTATTTATGCTTATGCTGCAATAGCGGGCTACGAAGCAGCACACCGTGCCGATGCGGGTACCCTTTCAATGGCGGGCCAATTGAACGGCTACAACCAGGCGCCTCAGCCCGAAGCCGGACAGACTTACTGCTATCAACTGGCGGGTTTGCACGCTTTTTTGACCGTAAGCAAAACCCTGACTTTTTCTGAGCCAATGATCGACGAGTTTAGGGAAACGCTCTATGCCAAAATCCGCAAGGAGTCGCATATTCCCAAGGATGTGTTCGAGCGCTCTTTGGCTTTTGGCGAGGCCGTGGCGACTTCGGTGATCGACTGGTCCAAAACCGATACTTACAAAGAATCGCGTACTTTCCCAAAATTCACGGTTGACGAAAGTGACCCTACCCGCTGGCAGCCTACACCTCCTGATTACAAAGATGCCGCCGAACCTCACTGGGGCAAAATTCGCCCGATGACCCTGGATTCTGCCGGGCAGTTTTTGCCCAGCCCTCCTACCCCATTTTCTACGGCCAAAGGCAGTCCATTTTACCAAGACGCCATGCAAGTGTACGAGGCTTTGGGCAAAACAGGCGACCCCGCAAGAGAAGAAATCGCTTATTTCTGGGACGACAACCCCTTTGTGTCGCACCACCAGGGCCACGTGATGTTTGCCTCCAAAAAAGTGACGCCTGGCGGGCACTGGATGAACATTGCCATGCTGGCTTCACGCATGAAGGGAGCGAATTACGTGCAGTCTAGCGAGGCTTACTTGCGGGTAGCATTGGGCTTATTTGAGGGCTTTATCTCTTGCTGGCACGCCAAATACACCTACAACCTGGTGCGCCCCGAAACCTACATCAACAAAAACATCGATGAAGACTGGCGGCCATTCCTGCAAACGCCGGCCTTTCCTGAGCACACCAGCGGCCACAGCGTGATTTCGCGTTCGGCAGCGGTGGGTTTGACCAAAATATACGGCGAAAACTTCGCTTTCAACGATACCACCAACGTGGAATTTGGCCGCACCGCACGCAAATTCAGCTCCTTCCACCAGGCTTCCGACGAAGCCAGCATCAGCCGTTTGTACGGCGGCATCCATTTTCTGCCCGCCCTGAATGTAGGTTCAGAACAGGGCCGCAAGGTAGGCGATTGGGTAAACAACAAGGTTAGGACCCGGAAAGAGGAGAATTGAGCCTGTTGGTTGACATGTTGAAGGGTTGAAAGGTTGAAGAGACGGGCTTCGAAAGGGCTATAAGCGGTAGTTGGAAAGCCGTTTATAGCCCTTTGTTGTTGGTAGCGGTCAGTACTTTTCTACTCAGTTTTTCATATCTTTTCACCAAAATTGTCAACATGAAATACCGCTCACTTTCCCAAAAACAAGTCCCAAAATATCATTTGAAGCGCTATTGAACGCAATCGTGGCCATTTTTGCTGAAACTTTTAACAAATCATCACAAAATGACAAAAATGCTCGTCGCACTTTTTCTAACGTTTGGATTGTGTTTCCAGCTTGGAGCCATGCCTGAGCCTACGCTCAGTTTAAATCAGCAAACCGAAGACTTCGCCATTTTCAAAAAAGGGCTGGAAGAAGGCCATTCAGGAATGTATTATTTCATCACCAAAGAGCGGTTTGCACAGCAGTGCGACAGCATCCAGCAGACCTTTCGCGAAGGCTTGAGCGAAGGCGATTTTTACCTCAAACTTCGTTACCTTATCACCTTATTGAGTCATGGCCATACCCGTATCAAATTGCCCTACCAGGGTTTTGTCAACTACAAAATGATGGCCTTGGACTCGAATAAGTTATTCCTGCCTTTCAAGTTCCGAATCATCAAAAACCAACTGATCGTACTGGAAGATTGCAGCAAGGAACAACTGATTCCTCGTTTTTCGATGGTCAAAAGCATCAATGATGTCAGTGCTGATCAATTGATCAAAAGGATGCGAACTTACATCCCTGCGGATGGGGTTAACCAGAGTTTCAAGGATTATACACTGTGCAATTATTTCTACTTGCACCACCTATTCAACCTTTTTTATCCTGACAAAAAAGGTGTGAAGATCGAAATCGAAAAAAACAAGACCCATTTTTACCTCGAACTCCTGCGGCCAAAAGTCATTGAAAAAAATTATTTGGCCAAAAATCCAAAAGGCATCAGTTTTTATGGACCACAATTGGAATACAAAACGAACCAAGTTCAATCTGTTGGAACCTTGCGGGTTGGCAGTTTTTACAAAGGCTTAATTGAGGGCAAAGGCCAGCGCTACGAGCCCTTTTTGGACTCTTGCTTCACCGATTTGCAAAAAAAAGGCATTCAAAACTTGATTTTGGATGTACGCAGCAATGAAGGCGGTGGGGACAGTTACGATCGGATCTTATTCAATTATTTGGGGAATTTGAATCCTGGTAAACCTGTAACCTATTTACCGGGTACTCAGTTTTCAACCCTGCCTTATGCGATCAACTTAAGCGATGATGTGCGCATGTTTGTACAAAATCCCCGGGAGTTTTTGAATGAAAACACCCTTCAACTGAAGCAACAATACCAGGATATGATGGACCCTTATTCGCCTCAAGTACTTTCCAATCGCTTCAATGGCAATATTTACGTACTTACCGATGGAGGCTCCTTTTCTGCAACTACCTATTTAATCGGCTTTTTGTACAAACTCAGGCAGACAGATCCACAAAGAAAAATCCTTTTCATTGGTGAAGAAAATGGCGGCGATATTTCCAGCAACACCTCATGCGCCGGGCAAAGTTATACCGTCAAACTACCCAACAGCCTAATTGAAGTCGATATGCCCATTTTGTGTTTTGGCGAGTTGAAAAAAGAATATCCCAAGCAGCGCTTGCCCGATTTCGAGGTTTTTCCTACCTCCGAATCGCTGAAGCAAGGCAAAGATGCCGTGATGGAGTTTGCTTTGAAGCAAATTATTAATTATTAATGGTTAATGGTTAATGGTTAATGGTTAGTTGTTAATGGGAATCGCTGAGGTATTTGGTCGGTGGAGTAGTGGATTTTGGTCTTCCGATTAGCGTTCTTCTAATGTTGAGTTGAAACTCAAACACGTCCTACAGCTATCCAGCTTTGCATCAGCAATCCAAGGATTTGACAAAGAACCATCTTGCTTGTTCAAAAAAACTACGGGGAGCCCTGTGCCGCTTGTGTTCATTCCCGAACGAAAAAACCTGTGAAAACCAATTGCAAAAAAAATGGCCAGGTTACTCCCCGTGTTAACACCCTATTTTCCTATGAAACTTGATAAAAAAGTTTTGTTGGCAACTGCTTTACCGAATCAATTGTTGACGGTTAAACTCAGTACATCAGCTGCTGCGATGCCCGTAAAAATGCCCAAGCCGCCGCCTTCAATGTTGGTGGGCACGTTGGCCAGGTTGAGTGAGTTGGTACCATTTTGCTCGTACAAGGTGGCATACTCTGGTCGAATACGGTACAAAATGACCTGATGCCTGCCCAGGAATCGGAAGTTTTGAAAATTCAACTCGTAGGAGTTGGCTTGGATCGGCTCAGACCTAAAATTGGGCAGGTCTTCAGGGTCAATGTTTTCAAAAATCGGGTCTGGGCTACTTTCGATGTTTTTGACCACCAACAAGTAGTAAGCCCCGCTTTCACTTTTCCAGTTCAGTTTTACCGGATCAGGAAAACTGGGAAAACCACCGCCGAAAGTAGGCACCGTGAAAGTGCTGGTTGAACTGGTGAAGCCCAGTGGCTTGGCAGGAATTTCAGTGTTGGCAGTCAAGGTTTTGCTGCCATAGATCACTTCCAAACCATAAGCTTCACCAGCCTGCGGCACCAGTGTTTTAGCATCTAAAGTATAAATGCCTTCTCCTTGGGCGCTCAATGGATACTTCTTGCCACGGTGAATGATCGAAACGGGCAGTTTGTCCAAAGTTTGGCGGGTCTGCTGGTTTTCAGGGTCAAAAGCGATGA
This sequence comes from Chitinophagales bacterium, assembly GCA_013299105.1. GTDB lineage: Bacteria > Bacteroidota > Bacteroidia > Chitinophagales > Saprospiraceae > Haliscomenobacter. Next base: position 34,796 of record JAAFJY010000022.1, read on the forward strand.
TTTGGGTAATCTTGACCTGGATGGCTTCGCCCGAAATCAGGTAGGATTCAATCACCGCCTGGTCTGCTGTTTGGCTGACTTCTTCTTCCTCACAGGCAAAAAAGCCGAGTGCAATACATCCAAACAGTAGAAAACTGGAGAAGCGAGCAAGGACTGTCATGGTCAAAAATGTATTTTTCATTTGCTTGGATTAAAACTTGATGGAAAGGCTTAGGTTGGGTGTGAAACCCAGGAAGAGGACACTGTTTTCAACCAGCTGATCGTCCACGATTTCGTACTCTTTGTACCAGGTATTGGCCCGGTTGTAGATATTGAACAAGGACAAGCCTAAGCTACCGACTTCTCGACCATCACTGCGGGGATTGAAGTGGTAGGTCGCAGCTGCGTCAAAGCGGTGGTAGTCGGGTAAACGGCGGCCATTTTTGGCACCAATGTTGATGTAGTCTTGTTGGGTTCCGTCCAACAGGGTCAACTGGTACGCTCCTTCGGGTGCAGTGTAGGGGCGGCCTGTGGCATAAATCCAGGTGGCGCTGAAGTCAAACTTGCCCAACTTATACGTGTGTACCATCTTGAATTCGTTGGTCACATCCTGATTGGCTGGGAAATCGTCGGGGCCGTAGTTGGCAAAGTTGTAGCGCACCCGGCCCAGGGTATAACTCACCCAACCATTGTATTTGCCGTACTTCTTTTGTGCCAAAAACTCTACGCCCTGCGCATAGCCGCTGCCATTGAAAAAGTTTTCGTCATAAGACACCCCACGGCCAGGCTGTACATCGTAGCGCAGGGAGTACTCGGTCAGGTTATCGAGGTTCTTGTGGTAGGCTTCAATGTCAAACAGGTAATCTTTGGTCTCGTAGCTGATCCCGCCGATGAAATGTTGGGAAGCGCTAACGGGTACGTTTTCACCATCTGACAAAATCCAGAAATCGCGACTGCCCCGCAGGATGTCTTCCCGCACAATGCGGTTGGCCATTTGGTAAAATTGCCCGGTTGCGGCTTTCACCTTTACCTTTTGGGTGACTTGGTAGGTCAAGCTGGCGCGAGGCTCAAAGTAAAGCTTATTGGTCACGTCAAAATGCGTGACCCGGACACCAGGTTGGATGACCAGGCGGTCGTTGAGCAAACTCAGTTTGTCCTGCACGTACAAGGCGCTGATCAATCCACTTTCATCCCGGTTCAAAATGGTCACGGTGTCATTCTGTGCGTAGGTGTAGGCAATGTTGTTGTGCGTTACTTGCAGGCCGAAATCGAGTTGGTTGTTCTTGCTGAGTTTGTACTCAAAATCAGAGCGAAAAGTCAGGTCTTGCAGGTCATTGTTTTCGAGGGTACCGTTGCGGATGTTGCGTTCTTCACCGTTGTCATCCGTGAAACTGCCCCCTGCGGTACGGTCGCGCTTGCTGAAGTAGCTGGAAGTACCCAGCATGGTATTGGAGTAGAGGCGATCATTCCAGCGTCGGCTCCATTTCAAGCTGCCACCCGTGTTTCCCCAAGTCGTAAGGTCATTGATGCCGAAACCTGAGCCGCCGCCAAATCCACCGCCGCCGCCGAAATTGGGCAGCGACAAAGTGGTAGAATTGTCCATGTCATCGGTACCATTGTAAAAACTGATGGTGTAAATGTCCTTGTTATTGGGTTTGAATGTCAACTTGCCATTCAGGTCATAAAAATAGGAGGCCACTGTCGAGCTAAAGGAGGCGAGGTTGCCACCGCCGCCGCCGGGCAAAGCAGGCTCGCTTTCGCCCGCAAAACGGTCGAACAAAGTATTGTACAAAGGGCTGCGCCAAGAGCGGCGACCAGCCACCAACAAGGTCACTTTTTCGCCAAAAGGGCGCTCAAAATAGGCATTGGCGCTCAACATGCCGATGTCGAAACCACCGCTGGCTCGGCGGCTGTTGCCGTCTTTGCCCGTGATTTCGGCCACGCTGGAGAGGCGGCCACCAAATTTTGCCGGAAACCCACCTTTGTACAATTGCACATCCTTGATCGCATTGGGGTTGAATGCCGAGAAAAAACCAAACAGGTGGTCAACGTGATAGACCGTGAAGCCGTCGAAAATATTCAGGTTTTGGTCGGGGGTACCGCCACGTACAAATAGGCCGGAAGAGTTTTCGTTGGCTGCGCTCACGCCGGGCATGAGTTGGAAGGCCCGCATGATGTCGCGCTCGCCTGCATTGGGCAAGGTCGCGATTTTGGCGGGCGACATTTTGAGCATACTCACCGTTTGGGTATTGGTGCGCAGCAGTTCTTCGCGTTCGGCTACCACGGTCACTTCGCCCAAGTCAGTACCAGCAGGGTGCATTTCGATGATCAGATTGGTTTTGGAGCTGCTTGGTGTGAGGAATACTTTTTTAGGTGCATAACCCAGGTACGACACAAAAATGGTGCTGGTATCGCTGGGAACTTCCAGCAGCGAAAACCAGCCATCCACATTACTAGACGTACCAATGGTAGTGCCGGGGATATTCAGGGCCGCAAAAGGAAGGCTTTCGCCATTTTGAGCATCCCTTACCACGCCACTCAGGGTAAACTTGAAAGAAGTAGGTTTGATCGCAGTGTTGCGTTGGGTGATTTCTTTGCTGGCGTCAAAACGTTCGTTTTTGCCGATGATGCGTACGACCTTGCTGGCACCTACCATGTATTTGAGTTGGTATTCTTTACAGATGTGGTCGAGCAGGTTTTTCAGGTCATTGGGGCGATAGACGATGCGTAGTTTGCCCAGCTTCTCGCGGTCATACTCAAAACGATAACCCGTGCGGGGGCCAATTTGCTCAAAAACGCTGTTCAAGGAACCAGTTAATAATTCTTCCAGTGGAACTGCGCTCAGTTCATTGTCTTGTGCCTTCAAAAACTGGGCGAACAGTGCAAAAAAACAGAACAGGCCAAGTTTTGTAAATTTCTTCATGCAGGTCGGTGATTAATGTAACAAGCGCAAATGTATTGGCCTGTTGGAATCAAAAAGGCTTGGCTAGACGTTCACCGCGAATGAATCGTTAAACGGACGATTACTGGTTTGGAAAAATGAAAGCCATTTTTTAGTATCGACAATCCAGGGTTTTGTATCGACAAATCTTTGAGTACACGGCCCAACCAAAAAGCTTATTTCCTGATCTTTAGTTATCTTATTTTCCAAAAATGACAAAAAACAGATTGGCCATTTTGATCCAGGCCTTCACCTGGCTGGGCATTTGGTCACTGACCATGTTCGTTGAGGGTCCGATTATTGGACATGGTGGTCTTTTCCACCAAATCATGAGCCTGCGCATTTTACTGATGGTCATTTTTTTTAACGTGGTGCAGCGTTTGCTCATGCCCATTTTTTACAAGGGTAAAAGACAAAAATTCATCTTTTTTTCCTTGTTGTCCATTGTGTTATTGGTGAGTTGCTCAGTCACTATGGACTTGATGATGGGTTTCCCGCAAAGGATGCTCGAGGAAATGCCGCAATTCAATGGTTTGCCTCCTTTTCCCCGCAAACCCTTGCCTTTCACCATGATTCCCTCGGTGATGATGTCGGTTTTGGTGTATGGTGTTGCGGCCACCCTGAGCAGTTTTTCAGCTTTTGAAAACCAACGCAAAGCGGAAGAAGAAGCCAATCGCCGCCGATTAGAGGCGGAGCTTTCGCTGCTCAAGTCTCAGATCAATCCCCATTTTTTGCTCAATACGCTCAATAACATCTATACCTTGTCTTTGACCGACTCTGCCAAGACGCCGACCGCTTTGCTCAAACTATCGAGCATGGTGCAATACATCCTCTATGATTGTAACAAACCCAAGGTGGAACTGGAGCAAGACCTGGCCTTTTTGCAGGACTATCTGGCCTTGCAAAAATTGCGGCTGCCCGAAAATGTAAAACTGGAGGTACAGTTTCCCACTCAAGCCATTGAAGGTCAAATCGAGCCTATGATCCTGATCAACTACATCGAAAATGCCTTCAAGCACGGGGTGAGCACCCTGGAGGATTGCCTGATTCGCATCCAAATTGCCTTGGAGGAGCACCAATTGCACCTGCGGGTATGCAATTCCTTGTTGGAAAGGGCACCACAATCCACCCAAAATGGCTTTGGCCTGAGCAATACCCAACAACGCCTAGAGCATTCGTATGCCGGGAAATTCCAGCTACATACGCAGGAGGAAAATGGCTTGTATTGTGTGGATTTGAGGTTAAAGTTGAGTAGTTGAGTGGTTTAGGAGTTGAAAAGAGGACCTAAATTTAGGCTTATCTCAACTCCTAAATTTCTCAACTCCTCAACCTTTTTGCAAAGACGAACCTTGCTAAGGAACAGGAAAGAAATAAAGTGGACATCTATGACTTTTGATTAAGCCCTTTGCGTGGCAACGTTATCGCCAAAATCACGGTCAAAATCATGCTGGAAATCAGTGAAAATCAGTTTTATCCGTTTCCATCTGTGTTCCCAATTAGCCTCGCGCAGCGAGGCAACCAAGTTGTCCAATTTATTTAATCTGCGGCCCTAAATGAAGAATCTTCAACATAATAATTCAATGACTACCATCGCACTAGACGACGAACCACTGGCCCTGACCCTAATCCAAAAATACGCAGCAGAAACGGAAGGCTTGGACCTGCTCGCAACTTTCACCAATGCCAAATTGGCGATGGAGTTTTTGCAACAAAACCAAGTTGAGCTGCTCATTTCTGACATCAATATGCCCGATGTGACGGGCTTGCAAGTGGCGCACAGCCTGGGCAAGAGTGGCCCTTTGGTTATTTTTGTCACCGCCCACAAGGAGCACGCCCACGAGGGTTTTGAACTGGATGTGGTCGATTACCTGGTGAAGCCCATTTCGCCCGAGCGCTTTCAAACCGCCATCCAAAAAGCCCAAAAACGCCTGGCTGCCGAGCGCCCTGCAAGCCCCCCAACTCCGGCCACCGAGGAGCATTTTTACGTTTTTTCAGACTACAAACAAATCAAAATCCGCATCAAAGACATCCTCTACATCGAAGGCATGGGCGACTACGTAAAAATCCACCAGCAAGGCCAAAGCAAACCCGTGATCACCCTGGAGCGCATGAAAAAACTGGCCGAGCGCCTGCGCGAGCATGGTTTTCGGCGCATCCACCGCTCGTTTATCATCAACATCGACAAAATTGAGGAAAGGCAAAAGACCCGGGTGTGCATTGCGGGTGTATGGCTGAGTTTGGGGGAGACTTTTGAGATGGATTTTTGAGGAGTTGAGCCGCTGTTGCCTCGCTGCGCGAGGCTGTTTTTAGCACACGGATTACGCGGAGTTTCACGGATTGCCAACAGGACTTTGACCGTGATGCAGGCACCAAAAGTCTGCTAAATCAAATGCTCGAATTGGTAAGTTCTTAATCCGCTGAAGATCAGTTTACGCGTTACAAACGCGTTTAAGATGGTTCCAGTCAGAGACCTGGAACCAGCGTCAATTTAGCGTTGTGCTGGTGTCGGGTCTCCTGACCGACACCAGGCTTCCGCACGTTTGTAACGTGCTTAAGAGATCTTTCATTTGTAACCTCAGCTAGAAAAAGTTACTTGCTGAAACATGGATTGAGAACTTACAACTTTTCGCACATCAATGCAAAAATCAACCAAATATCCAGGCTTTTATGCTGCATTTACAAAATAGGCAGCAGGAAAATTGATTTTATTTCCAAAAAATACTAAATTTCGCCATAAATAGAAACAAAATGAATTTCCAAACCTTTAGACATACTTTTCAATCTTACCCAATTATCTCGCGGATGGAGATAGAAAAAGTATTTCCTGGTTTTGACTATAAAAACTTGGCATACTGGCAAAAAAAAGCATATTTGCAAAAAATAAGAAACGCTTGGTATCGCTTGAACGAAAAGCCACTTGACAGTTCTACGCTGTATTTTATTTCCAATCAGATCTATCAGCCATCCTATCTTTCTTTAGAGACGGCCATGTCGTATTACGGCTTTATCCCAGAAGGTGTTTTCAAGATGACCGCAATCTCTACCTTGAAAACCAAGGATTTTCACACCGCAATAGGTCATTTTGGCTACCAAAACCTCAAACCAAACCTTTTTTTCGGTTACACGATGATTCCCTTTGGAGATTTTAGATTCAAAATGGCGACACCCGAAAAAACGATTTTAGATTTTTTATACTTACATTCCGAAATGACGGATGAAAGCCATTTTGAAGAGATGCGCTTGAATGTACGCGAGATAAACCAAAGTGTAAACCAAGCTACCTTTTATCAATATTGCCAAGCTTTCGATTCGAAGGCATTAAGCAGTCGAGTGGATGTTTTCTTGCGCTTTACTCAGAAAACTTCAGGGCTACTTTCTGAAGAATAGTTGGTTCTTTGACAAATCACTGAAAACTTAGGAGAAGTCTCCAGCAAATTAATGGAAACGAGAAATACCATCCTAAATCCCAAAACGGGTAGCGGATTGTTCATTTTTTTGAGAAAACCTGCCAGCGAGCGAGCTTCGTAAGAAGCCAAAAGCTTTGTAGCAGATTTACGAACAGCGCGGGTCTGGCTTCGGATGAAGCCTAAGAATGAATGTTTTGGATGGAAATGGGTTAGAAATGGATAATCTTAGGCTTCTTGCGAAGCCAGTAGTGGGGAAATACGCATGGGTTGCCGATATCTACAAAGCTTGGGCTTCTTGCGAAGCGGGACCTGCGAGATTGAATTGGGCTAACGGCATTGAAAAAACAGGAGCTGCTACTGAAACTCATAACCACTAAAAACTTTTCCGAAGTTTCCAGAAATCATATGTTCAAGCATCTTGTTTGACACTCATAATGAGAAGAAATTTGTTTCACCTATACAAATTCGAAAATCTCAAACCGTACAAACGAGTGTTCAAGGTGCCCTGAAGCCTCCCCAGCGAGCCCCCTAAATCAGATGTCGTATCTCGTATGTCGTATCTCGTATGTACAAAACATATACAAACCAGGACTTACATCGACATTTTTTCTCAAAAAAATACCCCTCAATTAGCAGGTCGATCAGGCGCGGGCATACTGGCATGATAGTCCCTGGCCACGCGGTGAGCGTAGTCGTCCAGCAGTTCGATTACCCGTTCTTGCTGATCTGAACGCACCACGAGGCCGATGTGGTGCTTCATGCCCCGCATCCGCCAGGCCAGTTCGGGCTCGTTGAACTGTGAATCATCGGGCTCTGGTTGGCGGGTGAGCGATACGATGATGCCTGCGTAGTTGTTTTGGGCCTTGGGAACCTTGTATTTTTCGCCTTTCGCTTCGGCGATTTCCATTTTCGCCCATTCTTCCCAGAGGTTGAGGCCTGAGGCCATTTCCACCATTTCCATCAGGTTGGCCCCGCCCACCCGCGAGGCGGTTTCGAGGAAATAGAGTTGCCCGGTTTCGTGGCACTTGATGAACTCGGTATGGCTGGCGCTATAGACCATACCAAAAGCTTTCATGGTCTGATCGGTCATTTTCAGGAGGGCTTGCTCCACGGGATCGCCCTGGCGCATGGTCACACTGCGAAAAATGCCGCCGCCGTGTGCGACCTCAAAAGGCGTTGCGAGGTATTGCGAAGCCCTGGCAAAAACCGTTTTGCCATCCACCGAAAGGGCATCTACGTGGTAAACGTTGCCGGGTTTGAACTGCTCTACCAAGTAAGCATGTCGCTGGTCGCCGAGGCAGTGGATGTGTTCCCAGAGCTCTTCAGCGGTATGGACTTTTTTCATGCCCGTAGCCGAGGCTTGTCCGCGTGGCTTTACGATCCAGGGGCCGGGATTGTGGGCGATGAATGCGTTGATCGTTTCGTCGTTGAACAAGCTGGAAAATCCCGGCACGGGCACGCCCATTTCTTTGGCTTTCAGGCGCATGGCCAGTTTGTCGCGGAAGTAGCGGCCAGTGGTCTGTCCCATGCCCGGAATGCGGAAATACTCGCGCAAATGGGCTCCTTTTTCCACGTCAAAATCGTCGAGCGATACGATGCGATCTACTTTGCGCGAACGCAGCAGCCAGGCCAAACCTGCAATCACCTCCTCCATGTTCCACTCGTTGTTGGGGCCTTCTTGCACAAAAAAGATGTCGTCAAGTGATTCACGGGCCCAGTTTTCGTTTTCCAGTTTTTTGGAGGTCAGCAAAAAAACCGTAGCACCAGCAGCTTTGGCGGCTTGCAAAAAACGATTGCCTTTGAAGTAGCTCGATACACAGAGCAGGGTAATGTTTTGGCTCATGATAGGAATGCAGGTTAGGTTTAGAGCAGAATCTTATCGTCGTGTTACAAAAGATTAGTTGTCACAAAATAGATTAAAAAGTTAAATCAACAAGTACTTTGTGTAAAACCTTGCGTGTTCATTGCCCTGTTGGACAAAATCCGACGCTCCAAGCCAAAAAAACTTTCCCCCGAAAAGGAAAAAAGCTATTTTTACACCCGCTTGGCGAAACACCCTTAGAGTTATTTATATGTACTCTTAGAAGGCGGCTCGCGGCAGCCGTTTTCTCCAAGTTCTTTTGTATTTTGTCGCAGGAGCATGTTTAAAAAAATTTTGTTTACCGTAACCTTCAATATTTAAACTTACTCCAACACAGTAACGCAACATGGGTAAAATCATCACCATCGCCAACCAAAAAGGCGGAGTTGGCAAAACTACTACGGCCATCAACCTGGCTGCTAGTTTGGCTATTTTGGAAAAAAAAGTCCTGCTGATCGACTCCGACCCACAGGCCAATGCGTCTTCAGGTGTGGGAATCCTCGAAGGAGAGGCGGAAGCAACCATTTACGACTGCCTGATCAATGGCATGGACCCCATGGATGCTATTTACGAAACCGACACGCCTAATTTGCACATCATCCCAGCAAGTATCGACCTCGTTGGGGCTGAATTGGAGCTGGTAGGTCGCGAAAACCGTGAATTTTTCATGCACAAGGTGGTACACCCTTTGCGTGGCTACTACGATTACATTTTCATCGACTGCTTGCCTTCATTAGGTATGCTTACTTTAAATGCCCTTACTGCTGCCGACTCGGTATTGGTGCCTGTGCAATGCGAGTTTTTTGCCCTCGAAGGTTTGGCCAAGCTCCAGGAAACCATCCGCCGCGTACAAGACCACATCAACCAGCGCCTGAGCCTGGAGGGTATCGTGCTCACCATGTACGACCCACGCCTGCGACTAGCCAATGTGGTAGTGAAAGAAGTGAAGGAAATTTTTGGCGAAAAAGTATTTGAAACCATCATCCACCGCAACTCTCGCATTGGCGAAGCCCCCAACATGCACATGCCCGTGGTGCTACTCAATGCAGGCAGCAAAGGGGCCATCAATTACCTGAACCTGGCCCAGGAATTCCTCGAAAGAAATGCCGCAGTGGAAGGCCAAGGTGCCATTGCCCCCAGTATGGACTAGCGAATCCTACCTTACCCTAAAAACTCCTAAGTAGAAACAACGATGGCAAAAAAGATCGAAAGAAAGCCTAGTATCGCCGTTGGCAAAAAGGACTTGGGCGCGGGCATCAAGGCCATGTTCAAGGAAAAAACCCTGGAAGCCGCGCTCAACGAGGATTTTGAAAAAGTAGTCAAAGAACTGGCCAACAATACGGCTTCGATTCCGATCGTCCAGATCGAGCCCAACCCAGCGCAACCCCGTTCGGAATTTGACGAAGTGGCCCTGGAAGAACTCGCTGCTTCGCTTAAAACGCATGGACTAATCCAACCCATCACCGTTCGGCGCTTGTCGGAGGAAGAGTTTCAGATCATTTCAGGCGAACGCCGCTGGAGGGCAGCCCAAAAAGCGGGTTTCACTGAGATTCCCGCCTATGTGCGCATTGCCAATGATACCGAGATGCTGGAAATGGCCCTGATCGAAAACATCCAGCGCCACGACCTCAATCCCATTGAAATTGCCGAAACCTACGCTCGCCTCAAACACGAATTGGGCCTGACCGACGAGCAACTCTCGACCCGAATGGGTAAAATTGACCGCTCTTCAGTGACCAATTACCTGCGCTTGCTCAACTTCCTGACGCCAGAAATCCAAACGGCCCTGAAAGAACGACGCATCAGCTTTGGGCATGGCAAGGTCCTGGCAGGCATCAACGATTTTTCGGTGCAGGATGCTTTGTTTAAAATGGTCTTGAAAGAAGGCTTGTCGGTACGCGCCTTGGAAAAGGAGCGCGACACCTTCATGCCCAAGCCCAAGGAGGGCAAAGCGCCAAAAAAATCCGACCTACCCGACGATTACAACCAAATCCAGCAGCAGTTCCGCACTTTTTTTGGCACCAAGCAGGTGAACCTCAAACTCAAAGAAGGTGGCAAAGGGCAGATCATTTTGTCTTTCAGCAGCGTTAAAGAATTGAACGACCTGCTCGATTGCATCGACGAAGATTGATTGGGCAGCGCAAGGGAGCGTAAAAAAATAAGGTAGATGTCGTTTACCTTATTTTAGCTCAAATACCAAGACGTGTGAAATGAAGCTGTTGAAACTGTTGTGTTTATGGGGAGTCTGTTTTTTGCTCCACTTGCCCCAAGCTTGGACCCAAAACCAAGTGGACACCACCCTCTTGGTGGAGGAAAACGTCATTCTGGACAGCGTTTTTCAGAAAAAACAAAAAAGATTGCCTGTGCCCAAAAGGGCACTTTTGTATTCCTTTGCCCTGCCGGGTTCGGGCCAGGTTTACAATGGCAACTGGTGGAAAGCACCCTTCATGACAGGCGGCCTGGGTTTTCTCATTTATCGCATTGGCGATACCGAAGCCAATTACCGCGATTTTCGCGATGCGGTACAGAAAAAACTCAGAAATGAACCCCACAAATTCAGCGGTCGCAGTTTCGACAACATCAACAGCTTAAGGACGATCCGAGATCGTTTTGACCGACAAAGGCAGCTCTCCTACGTATATGCAGTAGGCGCGTATGGCCTCATCGCCCTCGAAGCCTATGTGGATGCCCACCTGCAAAATTACGACATCAGCGAGGATTTGAGTATGCGGCTCAAGCCAGTTTTTGGGCCAGTACCGCAGGGCCTGGGGATGCAGGCGGGGATTGGGTTGGCGTTTACATTTTAGTGATGAATTATGAGTTAGGGGTTATGAGTTGGGGGACAGTAGTTTTTAATACAACAACAAGCCCAAATCAAACTCGAATCCTTTAAGGACTGCTTCCCCACTTAATTTTTGTTGGAATCCTTGTACCTTTTCTACTGTTCCGCCGGCACGGAAAATCAGCACTTGTTGTTCGGCACGATTGATTAGCCAGCCCAACTGCACACCATTGTCGATGTATTCTTCCATTTTCTGGCGTGCTTCGCGCCAATCATCGTTTTCGGACATCAACTCAATCACGAAATCAGGCGCGATTGGAGGGTGCTTGCGCTGTTGAGCATCGTTCAACTCCTTCCATCGTTCAGTCTGAATCCAGGCAGCATCCGTCGAACGTACTGCTCCACTGGGTAGCCGAAATCCTGTTGAGGAATCAAAAGTATGTCCGCCGTGCTGGCGTTTCCAAAGCGTGAGTTCGGTTGTAAGCTCGGAGTTGTACTCCCCAGTTTTGCCGCCAGTTAAAGGCGTAAAAGTGATGGTTCCATCAGCGTTTCGTTCCAGCTTTAAGTGCTGATTATCCATACAAAAATCGTAGAACTCCTTGTCGCTCATGGCCAAGCACGAAAAGTTGAGTGTGCGGCTCAATCGTTCTGCTGAAATATATGGCGGGCTACTGAACACCGGAAAAGTCATTTTTTGAATACTTATGGTGTACAATTTACAAAAAAATGGGAAAAATTCAAGTTTTTGTGGCTCGATCTTGATTTTTTCAAGCCAAGAAAGATTAAGCTGAAATTTTGACCAAACCCCTATTTTACTTCGCCCTATTACTCACCAAAAGCCAAATACCCAGAGTATCCCTAACCATTAACAACTAACCATTAACCATTAACAACTAACCATTAACAACTAAATGAAAAAAATCTACCCATCCTCGCTCCCCTACCCCAAGGGTCATTATTCACCTGCCATTGTACACCAGCAGACCGTGTATGTTGCGGGTCAATTGCCGATCGACGAAAACGGCATCCCTCAATTGGACAGCATCGAAGCCCAAACCGAGCTTTGTCTCCAAAACCTGGAAACCATCCTGCTCGCTGCGGGCAGCGACCGCAACCATGTGCTCAAAGTGGGCATTTTTGTGAGCGACATCAGTACCTGGCCCAAGGTCAATGAAGTATATGCCCGTTTTTTTGGAGAACATCGCCCTGCGAGGATGGTGATTCCTTGCAATACTTTGAACTATGGGTGTGGGATTGAGTTGGATTGTGTGGCGGCGGTGGCGGAGACCTCAATGGGGGCCTAAAATCTCCCAATTTTCTCATCAATCTTTTCTTGCTCAAACGAATGCAATTCCTTCGCCCAAACTCCCAATTCCAGCAAGACCTCAAGCGCTGGATATTTGAGTAAGCGCAAATCGGTAGCATTTACCTGGGTATGGATCACTATACTCTCCACCAAGCCCAACTAACCACTAACCATTAACAACTAACCATTAACAACTAACAACTATTAAAATCAACACCCCCGCATAAATTCCCAACCAACCCAAATCAAGATAGCTCCCCGGTCCAATCTTCTTCCGTTTCCACAAATACCAAACCTGCAAACCCTTCTCCAGGCCATGGCCCCCAATCACCGCCCAGGCGATGCCGTACATGCCCCAAAACTGCACCAAAATGCTGGCCATGATCACGGTGAAAACCACCTCAGCCAAGGAAATATAGAGGATAGCGCGGTTCTTTTGCAAACCATTCAAAATAGCTTGCGAAAAAACTACCCTGGGGATTAACAACAAGCTGAACAACTGAAACAGCGGCACACTAGTCGCAAATTTTGCCGAAAAAACGACCACAAACCACCAAGGTGTCGTGGCCACCAAAGCAATGGTAACGAGAAACAAAATATGCATCAAGCGCCGAGAACGCCTTTTGATTTCTGGCAAAGCCTGGCCCAAATCGCTGGCCACGCTAGGGATGAAGGCCGCATTCAGGGCCGTGACCAAGGCCAGGGCGTAGGGCAATTCGCGGGCCCCATAACGGTAAATGGCAAACAACTCCTCATCGCCCCCACTGTGAAAATTGAGCAACCAGTGGCTGAAAAACAGGATAAAACTGCCTAATAACGCATACAAAACCAAGGGCCAGGCCAAGCTCAACCAGTTTTCCAGCAAAGCCTTGGGAAATTGGATTTTACCGAAACGAAAAACCAAAACCAGCAAAAAAAGCGCCCGCAATAACGCCGCAAGGAACAAACCCCAAAATACCCCCTCAATGCCCCAGGCACCAAAAGCGGGGAGCAGGATCAGGGCAGTTTGCACGCCAAAATTGAGGATGCCATACCCCAACAATTCCCCACTGCGCCGGAGCAGTAAATACGCGTACTCAACCAAAGTGCCAGGGATAAAAAGCAACAAAAAGCCCAAACTGAGCCGTGGAAAAGGCAGGTCTGCCCGCCCAGTGAACAAGGGGATCGCCCATCCTGGCAAAAGCCAGAAAAGTAAAACAAATACCAAGCCCAAAAGCCAGAAAAAACCCAACGCCATGCCCAAAGCCTGGCGTTGTTGCTCCTCATTGAGTTTGGGATAAAGCGACAAAAGCGCCTGCTGCAAACCCGTGGCTCCAAAATAACTCAAGGCGCTGGACAAGAACCAAATTTGCTCAAATTGTCCAATTTCTGCCTCTAACAAAGGACTGTAAGCCAAGGCCGCAGCCGTGAGCAGCACCGCAGCTTGCCGCAGCAAGTGGAAAATTTGGAGCGCAGTGGCCGTATCCTTAAGCTGGAATTGCAATGAAATGAAGGTTTTTGGATGGATTGGAAAAGCTTACGCTTGAAGCCTCTCCCCAAAAAAAACACAGCCTTTTGCTCCGACTGGAACAAAAGGCTGCATGTATATCGAGCGATAGTCGATCAATATTCGTCTTCGTTGAAGAGGAAGTCATCTTTTTTCGGATAGTCGGGCCAAATGTCCTCGATGCTTTCGTACTCCTCTTCCTCGTCTTCCATCAACTGTAGGTTCTCAATGACTTCTTTGGGCGCACCATTGCGGATGGCGTAGTCAATGAGTTCGTCACGGGTTGCAGGCCAAGGGGCATCCTCCAAGTGGGAGGCTAGATCTAGCGTCCAATACATAATTCCAAAAAAATTTGTGAATGCTAAAAACGACTTGTTTTAAAGCAAAAATACGTGTCAAAAGTTCCCGAACTTAGCACAAAAGGGTCAGCTCTTGTATTTTGACCATTTATTTTCGCTAGGTCACTTGTCTAATGCGGCAAAAGTCGTAAAACTTTGCGGTTAAGAAAATTTTTTTTTCAAAGGTTGCGATGATTTTCCAGTCGCTTTGCTATTCACGGCTCCAAGTTCTCAGTTGTTCAACGCTTAAACACCCCTCAATACTGCCCCAAAACCTCATATTTTTGACCAATAAACTCCTCCGGCAAGCGTCCGATTTCATCCGAATTGGCGGGGCCAGTGGGGTCACAAAAAAAATATTTTACCCCTTGGTAATTTATGCCTTCGCCCTTGAAATCGGGAATGGCCACCGCAATGGTCAGGTGGTCAGGAAAACCGATGACCAACATACGGTAGCCTAAGATTTCTTTGATCAAGCTGTAAAACAAAGCCGAGCGGTCTTCACAATCCGAATAAGGGTAATGAAACAACTCGTCCGGAATCATTGGTTTGCTGCGCCCGAAGTAGTCTTTGTCTTCCATGTATTTGAACACCGAGCGGGTAAAAACCGCCAGTAGAGCCACCGATTCCGTCGCGTTTTTACCATCCAGCAAGTAGCGCAGCTGCGGAACCAGGCTTTCTCTCAACAAGCTTGACATGGGCGCTTTTAGGTATTCCCGCTCATCTACCAAAGGATACTTTTCCATGATCTTGACCAGATTTTGGTCAATGGCAATCTCCAATTCGTAGTGTTCAGCTTGGTATTTGAAGGGCACTTTGTGGGTGATAGGTAGCGCTGGTAGCTTGGGCAGGTATTGCAAACTGAAAGAAAAAGCTTCGCCAAAAGGCCGGGGTTTGAAATCGAGCAGGAAGACCCCTTCTTCATCCTTGCGCTGTGTATTGAGGGCGCTGAGGTTGACAAAAGTACGTTCCTTGTCTTCGATCAGGGGTGCTTCGTAGATCTCGTCTTTGGTGTGTACGCAAAGGAAAATTCGCTGTTCGCGGAAAGTAATACGGGTATCGAAACCACTTTCGGAGATCAAAAACCAGGTCAGCAGGGTTTTTTCATTGCTGCTGCGGTTGCTCAAAATAACCTCCACGCTGGCTTTGACCATTTCATAAAACAGCCAGTCATTGAGCAGCAATTGTTCTTTATGGGTTTGCAGAGCCGCCAAAAAAGGGCGGAAATCGAGCTTGGCGAGTTTTTGATAGTGCCCCTTGATCGCAGTTGCTTCCACCTGTGGTTTGGGCAATTCTTGAAATTGGAGCGGGTATTCAAAAGAAAGGCGGGTGGTGTAAAACTGGACAGTGGCCTGCCCCCAAGTGGCAGCCATTGTTTTGCCCATGAGCAATGGCCCCAAAAAAAGGGACCAAGAGAACCAGAATCGTAGTTCGTTAAATGCGCGGGTCATGAGCAGGAGGGAAAAAAGGCCAGGGTGATGACCAACCCTGGCCTTTTAAGGCTTATAAATCGGTTGAGAGATAGGTCAGTAGTTTCAAGAAAAAGTGGCCTTTAGGAGCCCGAAATGTGGCTGACCTAAACTTTTATAGCACCTTTACATGATCAGCATAGCGTCGCCATAGCTGAAAAAGCGGTATTTTTCCTTCACCGCCTCTTCATAGGCTTCCATGATCAATTCGTAGCCACCAAAGGCGCAAATCATGATCAGGAGGCTTGATTTTGGCAAGTGAAAATTGGTGATCATTGAGTTGGCAATGCTAAAATCATAAGGCGGAAAGATGAACTTATTGGTCCAACCTTCGGCTGGTTTCAGCAATCCTTCGGCAGAAACTGAAGTTTCAATAGCACGCATGGAAGTGGTACCAACTGCGCACACGTGTTTTTCGGCTTGTTTAGCACGGTTTACCAGGTTCACTGCGTCAGAGGGAATGCGGAAATATTCTGCGTCCATTTTGTGTTTCGACAAGTCTTCCACATCAATGGTCCGGAAAGTGCCCAAGCCTACGTGCAAAGTCAGCTCTGCAAAATCTATCCCCTTGATTTCCAGTCGCTTCATTAATTCGCGGCTAAAGTGTAGCCCAGCGGTTGGGGCAGCAACGGCACCTATTTCTTTGGCATAAACCGTTTGGTAACGATCACGGTCTGCATCTTCAGTATTTCGTACAATGTATTTGGGTAGTGGTGTATTGCCCAGGGTGGCCAACTCTTTCTGGAACTCATCATCGGTACCATCGTACAAAAAGCGGATGGTACGGCCACGTGATGTGGTGTTGTCGACCACTTCAGCTACAAGGATGTCATTGTCTTGTTCATCGCTGAAATATAACTTATTACCTACCCGAATTTTACGGGCCGGATCAACGAGTACATCCCAAAGGCGGGCTTCATTGTTCAACTCGCGGAGCAGGAAAACCTCAATTTTGGCACCTGTCTTTTCTTTTCGACCGTATAAGCGGGCAGGAAAAACCTTGGTGTTGTTAAAAACCATCACATCGCCTTCATCAAAAATATTCAAAACGTCTTTGAAGATCTTATGCTCGATTTTGCCAGTTTTACGATCAACTACCATCAATCTGGCCTCATCGCGATTGGTCGTGGGGTGCTGGGCAACTAAATGTTTGGGGAGTTCGTACGAAAATTGCGAAAGCTTAGTCCTCATGCGTTGTGTTGATTTTACAAAATTGGCGGTAAAGATAGTAAAATGTTTGGTTTTTACACTTTAAAGGAGCCATGCATTGATTTCACGCCGCATTCACAAACGTTGAGCAATAAAAACTTGTTGTTCATCGAATGAATTAGGCGGAGCATCCAGCATTGTTGTATTTTTCGGCATCCTTCTTTTCAACAAATAATACTGGTTTTGGGTTGCAAAGGAGAGGTGCAACAGGATTTTTTCTTTGCACGACCAAATCTTATTCGACATGGGGATTGTATTACGCGTAATTGGTGAGAGTATTTTGCAGGCTTTGGGGCAGTTGAACGCCAACCGTCTTCGTAGTTTCTTATCGCTATTGGGCATCACCATTGGTATCTTTTGCATCATTGGGGTTTTCTCAGCAGTAGATTCCCTGGAAGACAACGTGCGGGGCAGTTTGGCCAAATTGGGTGACGATGTGGTGTACATCCAAAAATTTTCTTGGGCCGAAGACCCTGGCCAAAACTGGTTCAAGTGGATGCGACGCCCCAATCCAGATTACGACGATTACAAAGCGATTTCTGAAAAATCCCAAACCGCAGGTCTCATGACCTATTACGTAGGCATCGGCCAGCGTACTGCCAAGTACTTAAAAAACAACGCCGAACAAGCCTACCTTTTGGGATGTACAATTGAGTTTGCGGAAATTTTTAAGCTCAATTTTGAAAAAGGTCGCTTTTTTTCCCCTTCAGAAGATGCTTATGGCTCGCCCAAGGTGGTGATTGGCTACAATGTTGCTGAAGCTCTATTTGGTGAGATTGATCCGGTGGGTAAAAGCATCAAAGTAGGTGGTCGCCGTTACGAAGTGGTAGGAGTGATTGAAAAAGCGGGTGAAAGCATCATTAATGTCTTGAATTTTGACGATGTGTTGCTCATTTCCTACAACATGGCCCGCAAAGTGGCCAACCTCAACTCTGCTGATCTTTTTTCGGAGTCCACTGTTTGTGTAAAGGCCGCTGCGGGTGTGCCTGTGCTCCAAATGAAGGACGAGGTAACTTCCATTTTGCGTGCCAATCGACGCTTGAAACCACGTGAGAAGGACAATTTTTCGATGAATCAATTGTCCATCATCTCTGGATTCTTGAACAGTTTCTTTGGGGTGCTCAATATCTTGGGAATTTTCATCGGTGGCTTTGCCATTTTAGTGGGCATGTTTGGTGTGGCCAACATCATGTTCGTTTCGGTCAAAGAAAGAACCCGCTTGATTGGCATCAAAAAAGCCCTAGGGGCCAAGCAATATGTGATCCTACTCGAATTTTTGATCGAGTCCGTAGTGCTTTGTGTGTTGGGCGGCTTGGCAGGCTTGCTGATGGTTATTGTGACCATGACTGCCATGTCGCAAATATTTGAGTCTTTCGACCTGTATTTGTCCCTCAACAACGCCGTGTTGGGCGTGGTCATGGCAACCATTATTGGGGTTTTGGCGGGGATGATTCCGGCTACCCAGGCAGCCCGAATGGATCCTGTGGAGGCGATGCGGAAGTGATTGGAACCAGAGAATACTCAATCCCCAAAAAAGGGTACAGGATTTGGTTTTGTACCCTTTTACCACAACAGTTCACTCACCTTTCAGTTTTCTTTCAGCAGTACTGACCACTAAAATGCCCTTGAATGATTTCATATTGGTTACTGCGAAACCTTTTGGCAAACCTTTGCTGGATAAAACCCAGGTGTCAAGTGGACTCCTCTTTTTGTATATACCGTCCCATTGCCCGGCAAGCAATGTACTATTTTGATTCAGCACATTGAATGTATACAGATGCGGTGGCAAACCTTCCTGAATACTAATCCAATTTACACCATCCGATGAAGAAATGAGCAGCTCATCATAAGTCATCGCATAGAGTGCGTTCTCATCTGAACTGATGTTGTGCACACTCACCTTTGGTGCTACATTTACCCAAGATTGGCCTTTCATTTCTTTGTAAATCCCTTTGTTGGTAGCGAGGTAAAAACTTCCATTGTAATTAGTAGCGCCGTTAACTTGCAAAGACACAAAACCAAATTTCAATTCCCAACTCAATAAAATTTCATTGAAAACGTAAAAACCAGCATTTGTACAAACGTAGAGGGAATCTTCGAATTCGATGAATCTTCTGATGCTTTGATTGGGCAATCCAATATTTTGATGAACCCAAGTTTGACCCTGGTTTTTGGAAGAAAAAACGCCTTTGTGCTGTGTTCCGACCAGCATGGTATTTTTAAAAAATGCCAATGCTCCTATATTGCCTTCAATGATCTCTTTGCTAGTAGGCACATTTGTCCAGTTGTTACCCGCAGTGCTGTATAAATAAACGCCGTATTCTTTTGTGGCGATGCCAAGCAGGTTTTCAGCAGCAGCAATTCCTCCTAATCCAATGCTTACTTTGGCTGGCAAACCCGTGCTTTCATTCTCCCAACTGCTCCCGTTGTCACGCGAAAAATAAACTATTCCCATTGAGGCTTCGGCGGAGTCTTTTGGTGCACTTGGGTTGAACTCCAATGGCAACATTGCCCTCGTGCGATCACTCGCTTGCCCTTCGCAGGTATTGAAGCAAAGGAATGCTACTATGGTGGCCAAGACGAATTCTGATTTTCGCATGTATTGTTTTTATCATTCCCCCAATGGCAATTTAGCACTGAGACATTAAACTTAATTTCAAACAAAGACTGGGGTCTGGTACAAAATAAACAAAAACCAATTGCGTATGGCAAACCTTTTCGAGAAAACCCAAAATAAAATTTCGAGAAACTAAAAATTCAGCATTAAAATACGGATTTTGGCCACCAACAACATGGCTTGTTCTTTTTGACCAGCCACTCAATCATCAATAGCAAAGTAGGAAACCGCCTTATTCATGGAGCAAAGTGCAGTAGTATGGGCAAATATCCAAGCTGGGGATATGGCAGCGTTCAATGCGCTGTACCATAGCCAAGTCGATGGATTGTATGCTTATGGGCTTTCGCTTTGCAAGGATTCGGCTACAGTTCAAGATGCCATTCAAGAGGTTTTTACTACAATTTGGAACAAAAGGGCATCCCTTGGGCACATTGACAACATACATTGGTACCTCCAACGTGCTTTGCGCAATCGACTACTGAGAGTGTTGGAGCAAAATCGACGCTTCGAACTCAAAGAGACTCCCGAAGCCCCTCCTGGGGAAACAGAACTTTCCATCGAATCCATCCTGATTGAAGAAGGAGAAACCGCCGAGCGGGTTGCTAAACTGCGTGCAGCGCTGAGTACACTTTCCGAGCGACAACGCGAAGCCCTGCACCTGCGCTACTTTGAAAACCGCGATTATGCTGAAATCGCGAGCCTGCTTGAAATGGAACAACAATCGGCATACAACCTCATTTTCAGGGGAATTCAAGGGCTGCGGAAAATACTTGGAGCTGCAAAATGATCACTAAACCCAGGTTGTTTACATTTTTTTTGTAAAAAAAACCTCCTCCACTGAGTAATTCCACCAAACGGGTGGCTCTTTACTCAAACGGAGGTTAACTAGCGCAAGCAGGCAGTTTTAATCCGGTACAAACCAAGTCCTTCTAAACTGCATTATTGAGCTGATTCATCCTTACGATTTTCACATGACAACACGCGAAAGGCACGATTTTTTGGTGCAGCATCAATTCAGCAAACACGTTTTGGCTCCCAACGAGCAAAGCGAAATTTTTTGGGCTGAATGGATAGCGCAAAGTCCGGAGAATAAAGCTGCTGCCCAGGCGATGCATGATTTGGTAAGATCATTGCACCCTGTACAAAAATTAGATGCTCAAGAAAAAGCCCAACTGTGGGCGAACATCCAGCAGGACCTCGAATTTGAAAAACAAGTGCCCGTACGCAAACTCAATTGGTTCCGCTATGCCGCTGTTGCGGTGCTGGCCCTGGCTATTTTAAGTGGCTTGGGCTTGTGGTTCAAAGGCGCGGGAACCGTTGAGGTACTGACCACTTATGGCGAAACCAAAAATGTAAAATTGCCCGATGGCTCGACCGTCGTTCTGAATTCGCACTCCAGTTTGACTTATCGCAGCAAAGGTTTTGACCAGCGTGACCGCGAAGTAGTCCTGGATGGAGAAGCCTTTTTTTCGGTGGTAAAAAAAGCAGGACTTCGGTTTACTGTCCACACCAAACAAGCCCATGTGGAAGTGCTGGGTACTCGTTTCAACGTCAACAGCCGCCGTGAGCAGACCAGTGTTTTTCTACAATCAGGTAAAGTTGCTTTGACCAATGCCCAAGGACAAGCTACCAAGCCGACCATCCTTCAACCTGGTGACTTGGCCGAGGTAGAAGCAGGCAACAAAGCCATAAATGTGAACCAAACCCAATCAAAGTTGCATACCTCCTGGGTGAATCGCAAATTGGTTTTTGACAACAGCACGCTGCGCGAAATAGGTCAAATAATCGAAGATACGTATGGATTAAAAGTACGCATTGACGATGAGCAACTGGCCAAAGAACTCGTGACAGGAGAAATTCCGATCGCCGAAAAAAGCATCCTGTTCAAGGCGCTAGAGTCCTTGTATGGGTTAACGATTGAAGAATCAAACCAAGATAGCATTAGCATCAAACGAAACTGAACAAAGCTAAACCCACAGTAACCTACACCGAACTTAACTGTAAACAAATGACAAACATTAGTTACTCACTCCGCAAGGTTTGGGCTGTCATTCTATTGCTCTCATGGTACGGAACCATGACCATGCAAGCCCAGGCATCCGCAAAACACTCCGCCGACAACACGGCCTGGTTGCCCGATAAGCAACAACAAAACAGTATTTATTTGACCGAGTTTTTGGGCTTGCTCAAAGAAAAACACGGGCTTACTTTCTTTTACAACCCAAAAGAAGTAGCCAATCGTTCGGTCAAGGACCATGAAGCACTGCTCAAACTGGGACCAGAAAAAGCATTGCTCAAAATCCTCCAACCACATCGGCTGGTTTATGAAAAAGTAGATCGCAAAGTGTTTGTGATCAAAACCCAGGGCAAATTGGGCAAGCCTGAATCACAAAGCAGCCAATCCGAGCCCGAACAGCCTGGTGAATTGACTACATTGGAACAAAAAATGGATCGCCTTGCTGAGGTAAAATCCAAAAACCTGCTTTCCAAAAAACTCAAAGCAGAAGCCACCGCCTTGAAAATCTCTGGAAAAATCGTGGATGCTAGGACCAGCGAAGGCTTGGTCGGGGTAAACGTTTTGATCAAAGGCACTGAAATTGGGGTAGCCACTGGCTTGGAAGGTTTGTTCTTGCTGGATCAAGTACCCAACAACGCCGAAACCCTGGTGATTACCTACCTGGGTTATGAGCCACTGGAAGTACCCATCGGCGATAAAATCTTCTTCGCCATCAGCTTAGAACCCACTGCGAGCAACCTCAGCGAAGTAGTTGTATCGGGTTATGGCGAGCAAAAACGCCGCGATGTAACCGGGGCCATTTCCTCAGTAAAATCCGAAGACATCCGCAACCTGCCACAAGCGGGGATCGACCAATTGATCCAAGGGCGTGCAGCTGGCGTGGTAGTGACCCAAAACACTG
This sequence comes from Chitinophagales bacterium, assembly GCA_013299105.1. Lineage (GTDB taxonomy): Bacteria > Bacteroidota > Bacteroidia > Chitinophagales > Saprospiraceae > Haliscomenobacter. The sequence goes on from JAAFJY010000022.1 coordinate 57,109, forward strand.
GTCAACCCGGTGGTGGTGTGTCAGTACGCATCCGGGGAATTACCTCACTGACTGGCAGCAATGAACCCTTGTACGTGATTGATGGAGTACCTATTGAGGGCAACGGAGTCAATTCACAAGCATTCAATGTATTCGGCGGTGGTGGTGGCCAAACGGCCCAAAGCGCCTTGGCCAGCTTGAATCCCTCAGACATTGTCTCGGTTGACATCCTCAAAGATGCCTCAGCAACTGCAATCTACGGTTCTCGTGCAGCCAATGGGGTGATTGTGATCACCACCAAACGGGGCAAGTCCAACGAAACCAAAATCTCCTACGATGCTTATGTAGGTTCCAGCGAAGTACCTAAATTCCTGGATGTGATGAAATTGCCCGAATACGGCAAGTACCTCAACGAGCAACAAGCCCTGCTGGGCGGAAAACCAGTAGAGGAACTGGCCATGACCAATTCTTTGGGTCCTGGCACCGATTGGCAGGACGCGATCTTCCGCAAAGGCATGAGCCAAAGTCACCAATTGGCTTTTTCGGGTGGCAACGACCGCAACCGCTTTTACTTGTCGGGCAACTACTTCAAGCAAGACGGGATTGTGATCGGTTCGGGATTCGACCGCTACTCTATCCGGGCCAATTTTGACAGCCGTATCCGGTCCTGGCTCAAAGTAGGCAACAGCCTAACCCTGAGCCGCACCAACCAGCGCATCACCCTGACTGATTCGGACGATGGGGTGGTTTCCGCCGCACTACTGCAAGCCCCCAACATCCCCATCCGGATGCCCGATGGTTCCTGGGGTGGGCCTTTCCGTGACCAGGTTTCAAATGTTGACTTCAGTTTCCCAATCAACCCTGTAGCTTTGGCTGAGTTGAAGGACGTTACCCAGGGCCAAAACCGTGTTTTAGGCAATGTTTTTGCGGACGTCACTTTCCTCAAAAACTTCACCTTGCGCACTGAATTGGGTGGTGACATCAATTTCAGCCAAAACAACGCTTTCAACCCAACCTACGAATGGGGCAACAACATCAATACCGTCAACACCTTTATCCGCTCGGACAACCAGTCGTTTTTCTGGATTTTGAAAAACTACCTGACCTACAACCTCAATGTCAAAAAGCACAGCCTCAATGCGATGGCTGGTCACGAAGCCCAACGCTCATCTTGGGAATGGTTGGGCGGCCAGCGCACTGGCTTCCCATCCAACTCATTGAGGGCCCTTAACGTAGGCAACAACGCCACTGCTACCAACCAAAACGGACGTGGTGCACAGAGTTTGGAATCGTACTTTGCCCGTGCTTATTACGGTTTCGACAACCGCTACCAGCTCACCATTACTGCTCGTGCCGATGGTTCTTCCAAGTTTGGTCCGGCCAATCGTTGGGGCTTTTTCCCGGCGGCTGCCGCTGCCTGGAACATCTCCAATGAAAAATTCATGGATGGTCTCGACTTTGTAAGCAACTTGAAGCTGCGCATTGGTTATGGTGAAGTAGGCAACCAGAATATCCCTAACTATGCTTATGGCTCGGCCTTGGCACCTTGGGCCACGGCTTACGGAACGGGCTTTTTTGTGGATAAAATTGCCAACCCCACAGTACGCTGGGAATCGGCTACGCAGTCCAACATTGGCTTGGATGTGAGCCTGCTCAAAGACCGCCTCAGTTTCACTGTGGATGTTTATGACAAAATTTCCAGGGACTTTTTGTTCCAAGTACCAGTACCATTGTTCGTAGGTGCAGGCAGCAACTACGACCAAATCCAAGCTCCTTTCCTGAACCTGGGCAAAATGGAAAACAAAGGCATCGATGTGACCATCAATTCGGTGAACATCGAAAAGAAAAATTTCACTTGGAAATCTTCTTTCAACCTCTCACATTACCGCAACGAACTGCTCCAAATCTATGGTGGTACGACTGCTATTCTGCAAAGGATCCAATGGTTCAATGACGTGACCATATCGAGTGTAGGGCAGCCCGTTGGCTTGTTTTACGGTTGGCAAACGGCGGGCTTGTTCCGCGACGTGGAAAGCCTCAAAGGCGCAGCGGTGCCAGATCCCAACAAAATTGGCAGCGAAACCAATCCTTTTGCCACTTATTTGGGCGACTACCGTTTTGTGAACAATGACCAAACCGCGGTCAACGGCAAGCAAGTGATCGATGGCCGCGACCGCACCGTCATTGGCAATCCTCACCCTGATTTTGTAGCAGCTTTGACCAATACCTTCAGTTTCAAGGGGCTAGACCTGAGCATCTTCCTCACGGGCAGCAAAGGGGCCGATATTTTCAACTTCACCCGCCGCAGCACCGAGGGAATGAACAGTATTGGCCAAAACCAATTGGCCACAGTAGCCAATCGTTTCACCAAGGACAACCCCAATGGCAACTTGCCACGCGCCATCGTAGGCGACCCCAATGGCAATACCCGCATCAGCGACCGCTACATCGAGGACGGCTCTTACCTGCGCATCCAAAACGTAGCCATTGGTTACACCATTCCAGTAAAAGCCAATGGCAAAACCATCATCAACTCTTTGCGGGTGTACGCCTCGGCTCAAAACCTGAAGACTTTCAGCAACTACTCAGGCTACGATGCCGAATTGGGCGCATTCAACCAAAATGCCATGATCATGAACGTGGACAATGGGCACTACCCGATCCCGCGAACCTATACCATTGGCATGAATGTGGAATTTTAATGTCCCAACTCTAAAACTGCAACAAACATGAAATCGCTATATCAAAAAATGGGTCTATTGCTGGTGTTGCTTTTCAGCGGCCTCAGTTGTGGCAAGGACTTCCTCGATATTCCACCACAAGACCGCTTGACGATTGACAACTTCTTTGAAACCGAAGACCAAATCAACGCCACCACGGCTACTTTGTACGGTTTTCCCTGGTTCAACCTCAACGACAAATCGATCTACGCGATCGGTGACCTGGGGGCTGGCAATATGTTCTCCTGGGACGGTGCCTATCGTCCCTTCCAAACCTTTACTGTTCAACCGGACAATGCCCGTTTGAACGAGGCTTGGGAATCGCTCTTCAAGGTTGTTTCGCTTTCCAATTCGATCATCAATAACCTGCCTACCAGGGTGGATCCCAGCATCGACAAAGCGGTGGTAAACCGGGCTTTGGCCGAAGCAAGATTTATGCGCGCCCTGGCTTATTTTTACCTGGTACGTACTTGGGGTCCTGTTCCAATTGTAGAAGACAGTGAAGAGCTGGCCTTGAACTTCAAAGTGCCACGCAACCGTACCGAGGATATTTACACCTTCATTTTGCGCGATCTGGCTTTTGTGGAAAGCAATGCCCCGGAATTCAACAGCGGTAGTTTGAAAGGTCGCGTAACCCGTGCAGCAGCGCAAGCCTTGCTCGCCAAGGTGTATTTGTACCAGAAAAACTACGCCAAAGCACGCGAGAAAGCCGAAGCAGTAATCAATGGGGGGCAGCACGACTTGATGCCCAAATACGATGACTTGTTCAAGGCTAAAAACAACTACAATAAATCCAGTTCCAGCAACCACGAAACCATTTTTGCCTGGCAATGGGTTGCCGTCGCCGATGGCTGGGGCACCCAAAACACCAACCAAGCCTACTTTGCGCCTTTCGGCCAAGGTATTACTGAAGTTGGCGACGGTTGGGGCTCGGTCATGCCCAGCATGGACTTGTTGGCGGCCTACGAAGCCAATGACAAGCGCAAACACGCCACGGTGATGACCCCCGGTGAAAAATACCCTGAATTGGTGTCAAAAACCAACCCCAATGGGTACACCTATCCGGCTACTGCTCCCTTCCCTTCAGCCAACCGGGCCAACATTCGCAAGTACATAGTTGGTTCACCCCTATCGGGCGATGGTCCGGTATATTTCATGCGCAATGAGCTGAACACCTATGTATTGCGCTATGCCGATGTGCTGCTCATCCACGCCGAGGCAATCATGGCAGGTGGGGCAAGTACCAGCGATGCCAAGGCGCTAGCCTCCTTCAATGCGGTGCGCCGCAGAGCAGGTTTGCTTGAAAAAACCAGCATCACGGAAGAAGACATGCTAAAAGAGCGCCGGGTCGAGTTTGCATTTGAACACGACTACTGGTACGATTTGGGGCGCATGGATCGGGCCAAAGCGACGGCGATTATTGCCACTCAACACCGGGGAACTTTTGATTTCATCGAAAAATTCACGCCCACGCCAAAAGATTTTCTCATGCCCATTCCACAAGCCGAAACTTCAGCCAACCCACGTTTGCTGGATGAACCAGTAGCTTACAATTTCAAGTGATTTGTTTGGCAAAAGGGGAGCGTAAATCAGCTCAAGTACAAATAAAATAAAACATGAAAACGTCCTTTCAAATATTTGGCAGAACCACTTTGATGCTGGTCTTCGCCTGCTTGTTGGCTTTTGCCTGCGAGAAAAAAGAACCCATCGACTCGGCAGCGGCGGCACCAAAGCCCGTGATCAATGAAATTACGCCCAAAGAGGCTTTGCCAGGTGCGCTCATCGAGATCAAAGGTGTCAACATGGACCGCTTGCACAAGGTGCTTTTCGGCAAAGTTGACGCGGCCTTTAACCCAACCTACAACACCCAAAAAAACTTGCTGATCCGGGTACCTGCGGCGGCTGATTACGGAAAACAGCTCATCACCATCCTCAACGCAGGCGGCGAAGCGACCCAAGCCACCGCCGAGTTTTTGGTTTTGCAGCCTGAACCTGTGATTGAAGCTTTCGCGCCACTTGTGGGCGTCGGTGGTGATACCATTACCTTGACTGGAACCATTTTCAACAATGTTTCAGCAGTGAAATTTGGCACTACAGCGGCTAAAATCATCAAAAGTGGTCCATCCGAGGTAAAAGTGACTTTGCCGGAACTGACACCCGATACAGAGTTCGATCTGAGCATCACTACCCCTGGAGGTATTTCCATTGCCAAGCGCAAGTTCAAAGTACTGGGAGTAAATCCTACGCTGGATGCCATCGAGCCAATCGAAGCCTCTCCAGGCGAGCAATTGACGATCAAAGGCACCAATTTTGGAAAACTCAAAGAAGTAAGATTTGGCGGTTTGACCGCTAAAATCATCTCCGCTGCTGCCGACAAAATCGTGGTAGAAGTACCTGCGGTGACGGTCAAATCTCAAATGAAAGTGGAAGTGATCACGGCCACAGGCCAAGGCAAATCGTCAGAAACCTTTACCGCATTGGCAGTGCCTTTTGTTTTCTATGGCGAAGGATTGGAAAATGCTGTGCAAAATTGGTCCTGGGCTAAAGTAGAGGCCGATGATGAAAGTACGCCAAAAAATGGCAAGAAAAACTGCAAAGTCACCTATGGTGCCTGGTCCGCACTCTGGTTCAACACAGGCGACAGTAATCCTAAAGTTGCCTTGGCCAATTACAAGTACTTGCGTTTCTGGGTGCATGGCGGCAAAGGTAAATCATTGAAAGTCAAAATCTTTTACCGCAACGAATCCAAGGCTGAGGCAGAAGGCGATTCTGGCTTAATCATTTCAACTAAACCAGGTGAATGGCAATTGGTCAGCATTCCGATTGATAAACTTGGAAAAGCTGTTGACCTGAGCACCCTGATCATGCAAGAGTTTGGCACCGATGGCAGCAACGAAGCTATTTACCTTGATGATGTCCGCTTGCAGTAACAAGGTGGTCCAAAGTCAAAATGGTTTGATTTCGACTTTTAGTTTCATACATTGATATTCATTGCGAGGCTCCGGCAGGGCAGCAACAAGTTCGGTTTCTAGCCAAAACCATTGTGAATGAGTGCTTACTTGCTGGAGCTTTTTTGGTTGAAAAGTGGAAATGTTGAGGGGTTGAAAAGAGTAGGCCCCGAATTGGTGAAGCCACAACCCAATGTTAACCTGGTTTTTGGAGGAATCTTTTTCGGTTCTCTTTCGGTACAATCCTTCCCAAAACAACTCAAACGCGCATGAAAACGACGCTCTTTTTCCTATTTTTGATCCAAGCCCTTTCTCTTTGGGCTGGCCCAACGGTTACGACTGAATTCATCAAGATAGATCAATTTGGCTACTTTTGCCAATCCAAAAAAGTGGCCGTCATCGTAGACCCTCAGGAGGGATTCAATGCCGCCTTGTCTTTTAATCCTGGCACAGGGGCTGATCAATACCAAGTGCGCCGTTGGGAAGATGATGCGGTGGTGTACAGCGGTACTTTGCAACAGTGGAACAATGGTCAAACCCACAGCCAATCGGGCGATCGGGGCTGGTGGTTCGATTTCAGCGCAGTGACCCAACCGGGGTCGTATTATATTTTTGACAAACAAAACCTGGTCGGCTCTTTTCGCTTCGAGATCGGCGAGCAGGTGTACGAGCAGGCTTTGACCCAGGCCATCCGCATGTTTTTTTACCAGCGCATCAATTTTGCCAAAAAAACACCTTATGTGGATACCAAATACGCTGACGGAGCCAGTTTTGACGGCCCAGGGCAAGACAAAGAAGCCCGCAGTCGCAACGATAAAAACAATGCCAGTACCGCTCGCGACTTGCGCGGGGGGTGGTTCGACGCTGGCGATCCCAATAAATACACGACTTTTGTTTTTGACCCGCTTTTGCAAATGCTGGATGCCTACCGCCAACACCCCAGTGTGTTCAAAGACCAACTGAACATTCCTGAATCAGGCAATGGCATACCCGATTTGTTGGATGAAATCAAGTGGGAACTTGATTGGCTTAAACGCATGCAAGACGGCACGGGCACCAATGGTTTTTTCCTGAAATTAGGCGTGGATAATTTTAGTGATGTTTCGCCGCCCAGCAATGACCGCCGCCCTCGTTATTATGTGGGTGAATGCACTTCTGCAACCATCACTGGTGCCGCAGTCTTTGCGCTGGCCGGCCAGGTGTACAAAAGCCTGCCCCAGGCTGAGATGAAAACCTATGGCGAAGACCTGTTGCAACGCGCCCAAAAAGCTTGGACTCGTGCTCAAAATACCAGCTTGAATTTCACCCAATTTCAAACCACTTGCGACGATCAGGACATCAAGTCAGGTGATGCCGATCGCACTGGACCTGAACAATTGGGCAATGCCGTAGCCGCCGCTGCGCACCTGTACGAAGCCACTGGTGATGAAACTTACAAGCGCTTTGTGGAAGCAAATTACACCAAAGTTAGGCCATATTCCGACAATTACTGGAGCCCTTATAACCTGCCCGTCGCCGAGGCTTTGCTGAGATACACTACCCTGCCCAAAGCCGATCCAACGGTGACGAACAATATTTTGAGGCAAAAAACGAACTCCAATTACCTGTTCTCCATCGACCCTTACCGTACCCAAAAGGACTTGTACCGGGCTTACATGGAAGACTGGGCTCACCACTGGGGCAGCAACATGATCCGCTCCAACAGTGGCAACATCAACCTCGATTTCAATACTTTCCGCATCAATACCAGCAACCGCGAACTGTACCGGGAAACCGCGGAGCAATACCTACACTGGATGCACGGCCTCAACCCCCTGAGCATGGTCATGTTGAGCAACATGTACGCCTTTGGGGCCGAAAAATGCGCCGATGAACTCTACCACACTTGGTTCAATGACAAAACGGACTGGGACAATGCCAGGACTTCGTCAAAAGGTCCAGCTCCGGGTTACGTCACTGGGGGACCAAACAAAGATTTTTCGATAAAAACCATCACCCCTCCAGCCAGCCAGCCCCCGCAGAAGGCTTACAAAGATTGGAACGCGGGCTGGCCCGAAAACTCCTGGGAAATCAGCGAGCCTGCGATTTACTACCAGGGTGCTTATATCGCCTTGTTGAGCCGCTTGATCGGCACCAACACCCAAGCTTGCGGCAGCACCACACCCCTGCGGGAGCCCATCGAAAAAACCGCGCAAATCCTGGTCTATCCCCAGCCGGCACAGGACCAATTGCGGGTAGAATACCAAGGTTTGCCTGTGAAAAAACTACAAGTATCACTGCGCGATTTGACTGGCCGCTTGGTTTTGAACCGCGAATTTCAAAGTGGTCAATTTAACCTTGAATTGCAAGGTCTCGCCAATGGCCTATACCTTTTGCAGGTAAAAAACGAAGGTTGGGTGAGTGGCATCAAAGTTTTGGTGCAGCATTAAGCAAGCAAAAAGCACAGCGCCCCTTGAAACACTTGTCAATGATCTGGCGGGATGCCCCCAAGGCACTAGAAAGAAAGTTAAATATCCTTCGTTTTCGGCATTTTGTAATTGTGCTACAACTTGTGGCACAATTACAGATGACGCTTGATAGAACAAGGCACCACTTTTGCATGTAAAATAAATTTCGAAGCGAGAAACCTAAGTTTTTACCTTATTTTTTTAAATCTTCACTGCCAAAAAACATCATGCTGACGGAGCTGTAGGCCCCCAACGTCGGTAGCATAAATTTAAACATCATGTTTGCAGAGGCCGTAGGTCCCTAACGTTGGTCAGTCAATGTCATACTTGCAATTATATTTACAACAAAAATAACGATAGCAGAGTCGTCCCCGAAGTTTTCAGAATATCTCAAATTTCACCAAAAAAAAAAACACCCCACCAATCCCCGCCAAGCCATCCAAAACCCCATCGTACCAAAGGTCTTCTTCGATCCAATTTGGTTTTTTTCGACAAAACCACAGCATTAAACTTGGAAAACCACAGGCCAGAAATAAGGTCAGGTTGAGGCTGCTACAATACAAAGCTACGCTGGCCAAACCGCCCAGAACGATGATAAACCCCAGCCAACGTTGAAAATGCGGGGCCGAACTGCGCATGGCCCAGGACAAATGCCTGGACTCGCGCCCCCGATCACGAAAATCGAACAAGAGGCAAATGGCGTAGAGGTGAAAAAAGCGATGGACCAAAAACCAGGCCCAGGCCCAGGAAAAAGCTTGCCCACTAAAAACAAAAGGCAAAACTACCGTGGTCGAGATCCACACCAAAGTGAGGTACAAAGTTTTGTGCCTAGCCAAAGGGCGAATCCTAAAAGCTACCGGATGCTCGACTTTGGGCAAGGTATAGGCCAAAGTAAGCAAGATAATGGGCGAAATATAAGCCCAATAGCTGCGTAAAGTCCAAAGCAAAATGGAAGCAATGGCACCGCTGAACAGAAAAAATATCCAAAGCAAGGCCCGATTTTGTGCTGTCCAATGCTCACGCAAACTTTGAGGTTTGGGGAAAATACTCAAAGCCCAATGCAAGCTATAACTGCTCAGGGTAGCGAAAAAAACAAAAGGAAAGTAAGTCCAAGGTATGACCAATTGGAATGCCTGCACACTGAGTTGAAGCATCAACCAGGCCAAGACAGCTACGTAAAAATTGCTAAAAATCAGCCATTTAATGCAAAATTTATCCGCGCAGTCAACGTCATGCTGGCAATCCGTGAATATCCGTTTCATCCGTTTTATCCGTGTTCCAACAACAGGACTACACCGCAGGCCAGAAGATCACTAACAGCGGCTAACTCACCATCTGAATCCAGTCCCGCAAATTGTAATGGGTAGTTACCCGGCTGATCTTGCCCTGTTCAATGCTGAAAAACGCACCTACTGGCAAAAGGTAAGCTTGGCCACTTGCTGTCGGCAAAGCACCATCGGTTTTTTTATAAACCCCATTGATGTTGAACTCGGCGGCTACGCGGGTACCGCTGGTTTCGCCCATCAGCACCAGGTCTTGCACCTGCTCGGCGTAGCATTCGTCCATGTGGGCAAGGAATTTTTCAAAAACATCCACGCCAATTTGGGCATCGCCTTGGTTGATGTCGTGGCGTACATCAGCGGACAAAAGTGCCAGCATTCCCGCCCAATCGCGGCGATTGAAGGCATCGTAGTAGGCTTGGACGAGTTCAAGTGCGCTCATTTTTTATTGGTGTAATGCGAGGTAAATTGTGAGTTCTAAAAGCATTATTCTGCATGGACTTTTCACTCACTAAAGCAACAACAGCATGTTTTCGTAAGCACGTTGAAAACGTGCGAAAGCCCGGTGTCGGTCTGAAGACCTGACACCAGCACAACGCTAATTTGATGCTGGTTCACGGTCTCTGACCGGAACCATCTTACACGCGTTTGTAACGCGTAAACGGATATTTAGAAGATTGAGAACTTATCATAACCTCTAAAAACCCTTATTTTTTCAACGACTTGCAAAGTATCACGGCTAAGTTTTCCAGGTTTAATACACAACAAACTAAACCGTATCAACGAAAACTCAAGTAAACTCAAATCTTGCAAGCGAGCCCCCTACTTCGTAAGTCGTCACTCGTAAGTCGTCACTCAAAAAAACAGGCATCATAAACCAGAACCCACCTAAATGGTATCTTGGTGAAAAAGTACGGCTCTTTTACACATTAAATCGAAAATGCATAACATCCCCATCCGTCACCACGTATTCCTTGCCTTCTACCCCCATTTTGCCTGCATCTTTCACCGCTGCTTCCGAGCCCAGGCGCACGTAATCGTCATATTTGATCACTTCAGCGCGGATGAAGCCCTTCTCAAAATCGGTGTGGATCACGCCCGCTGCGCCCGGTGCTTTAGTGCCTCGGCGGATGGTCCAAGCGCGTACTTCTTTTTCGCCAGCGGTGAAGTAAGTAATCAGGTTCAGGAGTTTGTAGGCGCTGTGAATCAGCTTGTTCACACCTGGCTCATCCAGGCCCATGTCGGCCAGGAATTCCATGCGCTCTTCTTTGGTTTCCAGCTCGGCGATGTCGGCTTCGATGCCCGCGCTGATCAAGATCACTTCGGCGGGTTCGTCGGCCACGGCTTTGCGGAAGCGCTCAGAGTGTTCGTTGCCAGTCAGTACCGAGCCTTCGTCCACATTGCATACGTACAGGATGGGCTTGGCGGTGAGCAGGTACATGTCCTTGAGCAGTTCCATACCTTCGTCGTCGAGGTCTACGCTGCGGGCAGGCTTGGCATCAGAGAGGTGTTGGAGGATTTTTTCGGCGTATTCCACCAAGCGTACATCGTCTTTGCTGCCGCTTTTGGCTTGTTTCTTTTGGCGATCCAGGCGTTTTTCAACCGTATCAATGTCTTTGAGAATCAACTCGGTATCGATCACCTCTTTGTCGCGCACAGGGTCAACGTTGCCGTCCACGTGTACCACATTGTCGTCCACAAAACAGCGTACCACATGGATAATTGCATCGGTTTCACGGATATTGGCCAGGAATTGATTGCCCAGTCCTTCGCCCTTGCTGGCACCTTTGATCAGGCCCGCGATGTCAAGGATTTCAACGGTAGTAGGAACCAGCGATCGTGGATTGATCAGTTCGGCCAGTTTGTCCAGGCGTGCGTCGGGCACGGTGATGACCCCCACATTGGGATCCTTGGTGGCAAAAGGATAGTTGGCTGCCAGGGCTTTGGCCGAGGTCAGCGCATTGAACAAGGTTGATTTTCCTACGTTGGGCAAGCCCACAATTCCACATTTGAGTCCCATACTCGTACAGCTTTTTTGAGTTTTTTGCCTTGAAACCCCTGTATTCAGTTGTTTTTCCGCAAAAACGCGGCAAAGATAGCAGAGTTTGGAGAAAAAGCTAGCATTGTTTTTGACACTTGAGGTCAGAGAAAAAGGGTAAATGATATGCACCTATTTCAACAAATCCTCCAAGTTTACTTCCGCATCAACGATTTCGGGGTAATACTCATTCCTTACCAGCGCGTGGTTGCTGAGGAAGGTGATAAAAACCTGCTTTCGCGTGCCTGTATGCTCAATAAACCGCTGTTTGAGTTGCAAAAGGTCTAGATAATCTTCGCGGCTGATGGGTACCCAACATCCAGAAAATCAGAGCACTCGGATGCTAGCGGTCGATTACTTCTTGCAGGTGTTGTTGGTCTCTGAAATGTGCTATAATTGGAAATAAGTCCCTTTTTTGAGCACTTATTTCCAATTATAACCCTTATACTTGGAAATATCTATCGAAAAAGCACAGATATTTTCAATTATGCCTCCTATTTTTGGAAATATCGCTCCTAAATAGGCAAAAACAAGCCTTTTCAATCCAACAGTTTCACCACCAATACTGGGAAACCAAGCTTCGCCAAGCGATGAAAGCGGCGTTTGGGCTGCAAATCCACTTCGTGGGGCTTAAAATGACTGGCATCTACTGCTCCGGTATCAAAAAAAGTATTGATCAGTTTTTGAAAATTAGCGGCTTGTGCATTGGCGATGTCGGAGTGCGATATGTTCTGGAGCACCGCTGCCCCTTGGGCAAGTAGGGCATCAGCTCCTATTCAGCAAAATCTGCGGGCGTGGACGTATCCAGATTGCCACTTACAATGAGGGTTTCGGTCTGCGAAAGCTAGGGCTTGCGAAACTCGGCTGGGATCAACGGTTTGTTCCAGGCCTCGATCGTGCCCCAAAGCAGCAAGGACATACCCGGCCCCAAGAGAGATGGAAAAGTTGGGGCTTGGCCCCTATTTTGGGCGTTTTTTTAGGGTGTGGAGAACGTTGTCTGTAGCATTGGCTTGAATTAAGCGCTGAAAAATGACCCTATTTTCAGCGCTTAATCTTAAATAATGCTTATATTGCGCTCAAAATAAAGCAAAAAATGAGCGCGATAGCTGGTAGAAAAGAAGAATTAGCCCTCTTGAAATCCTTGGAACAATCTGACGAATCTTCATTTGTTGCAGTTTATGGGCGGCGACGGGTAGGTAAAACTTACCTGGTTCGCCACGTTTTTGAGGGGAAATTTAGCTTTTACCTGACGGGAATTGCCAACGTTGGTTTGATGCCACAATTGGCAAACTTTTATGCAGCATTGGTCCGGTATTTTCCGGATTATGAGGACAAAGTGATGCCTGATAATTGGTTTCAGGTTTTTCAACTCCTTATAAAAGCCTTAGAAGAAAGCGATCATGCCCATAAAATCCTTTTTTTTGACGAATTACCCTGGTTAGACGAACCCAATGCGCATTTTATTTCTGCTTTAGAGCACTTTTGGAATTCTTGGGCAAGTGCCCGACATGATGTCATTTTAATTGTGTGCGGTTCGGCAGCGTCTTGGATGATCAACAACCTTATCAACAACAAAGGAGGTTTGCACAACCGCATCACCCACCGCATTCACCTCGATCCATTCACCCTCAGCGAATGCGAAACCTATCTGCGACAAAAAGGGGCAGCATATAGTCGCTATCAAATGGTGCAATTGTACATGGTGATGGGGGGAATTCCATTTTACTTGAAAGCCGTTGAGACTGGCAAAAGCGCAACCCAAAACATCAACGATCTGTGCTTTTCAAAAAAAGGCTTGCTCCGCAAAGAGTTTGAGAACCTCTATGCTTCTCTTTTTAAAAATGCAGACAAATACATCAAAATAATCGAAGCCCTGGCCCTAAAATCGAAGGGCATGGAACGGCTTGAATTGCTCAAGCACGCTCAATTATCGGACGGAGGATCCGCAACAAAAATTTTGAGAGAATTGGAAGAAAGCAGTTTCATCACCAAATACCCCGCTTTTGGCAAGAACAACCGCTACGTTTTGTACCAATTGTCCGATTTCTATTCGCTTTTTTACTTGAAGTTCATCAAAAATAGCAGCGATTTGGACCAAGACTATTGGCTCAACGCCATCGACAATCCCGAAATCAGGGCATGGAGTGGGTATGCTTTCGAGCAGGTTTGTCTTTATCACTTACCACAAATCAAACAAGCATTGGGTATTGCGGGTGTGCAAACCCGCTCTTCGGCTTGGATTGGGGAGGCAAACGGGCAAAAAGCACAAATTGACCTGGTCATCGACCGCCGTGACCAAGTGATTAATCTGTGTGAAATGAAATTTTCGCTTTCTACCTACGAAATTGACAAACGATACGCTGATGAACTGCGGTCTAAAATCAGTGTTTTCAAATCAGCTACCAAAACGCAAAAAGCCATTTTTCTGACACTGATCACCAGTTTTGGTTTACAGCAAAATAGCCATTCAATGGATTTGGTGCAAAATGATTTGAGCTTGGATGTGTTGTTTTGAATCACTATTGCAAGGCGAAAGAAATAAGTCCATTGCCGCTAGTCCCACGTCTCCTGACGGGGACTGTCCTGATCCGCGTCTCCTGGCGAGCCGAAATGATGCATTAACGCACCAAGAAATAGACGCTTATTTCGTCTCTAGCCCACTGGCATGAACTTGACTGACCAACGTTGGGGACCTACGGCCCCGCCAGCATGATCCGCTAGACCCACGTCTCCTGATGGGGACTGCCCTGATCCGCGTCTCCTGACGCATTGGCGAACCGAAATGATGTATTAACGCACCAAGGAATAGGCGCTATTTTAGTTCCTAGACCGCTGGCAGAACCTTGTCTGACCAACGTTAGGGACCTACGGCCCCGCCAGCATGCCCCGCTAGTCCCACGTCTCCAGACGGGGACTGCCCTGATCCGCGTCTCCTGGCGCATGGGCGAGCCGAAATGATAGATTAACGCACCAAGAAATAGGCACTTATTTTGTTTCTAGACCGCTGGCAATCCTGAAAATCCTAATTATCCTCAAAACTTCGTAGAAGTTTCACGTTTGTAGCACTTGGTGGCACCCCATTCACAGGAACTTCGTAGAAGTTTCACGTTATTGCATCATATTGGTTTGTAGCGGTTTGAGGAGTATTTTAAAGAGGCATTGTCTAAACAACTGAATGTACACTTTTTTCAACAATATTTTAACGTGAGACTTCTCCGAAGTCAGGCCCTCTTAGTTTGCCTTTAGCTACAAACGTGCCACTTCTCCGAAGTTCCCCGCTAGTCCCACGTCTCCTGACGGGGACTGCCCTGATCCGCGTCTCCTGACGCATGGGCGAGCAGAAATGATGTATTAACGCACCAAGGAATAGGCGCTTATTTTGTTTCTAGACCGCTGGCAATCCTGAAAATCCTAATTATCCTCAAAACTTCGTAGAAGTTTCACGTTTGTAGCACTTGGTGGCACCCCATTCACAGGAACTTCGTAGAAGTTTCACGTTATTGCATCATATTGGTTTGTAGCGGTTTGAGGAGTATTTTAAAGAGGCATTGTCTAAACAACTGAATGTACACTTTTTTCAACAATATTTTAACGTGAGACTTCTCCGAAGTCAGGCCCTCTTAGTTTGCCTTTAGCTACAAACGTGCCACTTCTCCGAAGTTCCCCGCTAGTCCCACGTCTCCTGACGGGGACTGCCCTGATCCGCGTCTCCTGACGCATGGGCGAGCAGAAATGATGTATTAACGCACCAAGGAATAGGCGCTTTTTGACCACATCGTGTCACTTTATCCACCGCAACAGGTTTTGAATCCGCCCCTAATTATTCCCCACATTCTGCGTCATGACGTTGTTGTTATTGATCTCGATTTTAATCGCAGGGGACTTGCCGCCATTTCCCTTTGATGGTTTTGGGATGGTGTAATTGACCAAGACCTCGCCGAGGTCAGCTACTGCATCTGCATCAGGTACCGGGACTTTCAACATACGGGTTTCCGGCGTTTCTTGAACCTTTAGCTTTAAGCCAATTTCTACCAGCCTGCTTTTATCCATTGTCACCCCATACAATTTGAATTTCTCTCCACTCAGTGCAACTTCTTTGACCCCAGTTTGGCCTTTGATGTAAACACCTTTCACCTCTCCGGTCTTGGGAAACCTGCCGTTGATCAAGATGCTGCCGATGACCGTCGTTTCGGAAGGCAGGGCTGGTGTTGTGTTTTCAGAGGTTTTCTCTTTTGTATCTACTTTTAACTCTACACCATCTGTACCCGCTTTTACACCAAAAGGTACATTTTTATAGATCAGGATCAGGATTATAACAAACAGCCCCACAATAGTAAACCATGCGATCTTGTTCATCTTTTTCAAGTTTTGTTTATTGCCTTCTTTCGACTCTTCCCCACTTGGCCCAGCGTTATTGATTTGCGTGATATCACCAGCCTCCCCGCCAACATTGCCAATATTGCCGTTTTGCACATTTACATGGTAGGTGTCACCACCTTTTTCTGGTTTTTCCATTTCGGGTAGATTTACGTTTATTTCAATGGTTGGAAAGTGTTCATTGCGCTCGCCCCTCCGATAATCCCGCTCCATTTGCGCACTGGTAAATCCCAAGCCCCCCATCAAGCGCTCAAAAGACACCACTTGGTTGCCAAAAGAGCAGCGCATGCCCTCCTGGCGATTTTGGTACATTTCCAGCAGGATTTCCTCGTACTCAAACTCTTTCAACTTCTTGATACCTGGCGTGCTGCAATGCTCGCACACACAAGGGATCATTTTGCTGTACTGCAAGCGATTGTAAGAATCGTGAATTTTTTCCAATTCTTTGAGCATTTCTTGCAAAAGCAATGCCGCACCGGGGCCCATCGCCCAAAGCTCCAGCTTGCGGCTGTCGTAGCTTTCTTCGGCCAGGCCCTGGGCTGCGAGGCCATTGCTGGCGGCTACCGCAAAACCCGTTTCCCAGGCGTGGCGCTGGCCGCCCGTGATTTGCTTGTGCATGGCCACGATGAACTGGGTCATGATGCCCCGAGGCATGAACTCGTATTCGATCAACATGCGCACCCCGCCGTTTTGGATGCTTTCGCGTTTGAAATCTGCGGGCGGGTTTTTGTCCAGCAATTGGGGAGCGATGTACTCGTTGGTGTCGCCGATTTGGTAGCAGAGTTTGAAGCGTTTCATCAGTTCCACCAATTCGCTGTCGCGGCCCTGGTATTCTGCTGCCGACCAGATTTGCTTCAATTGGGCGCGTTGGAAATGCCCCTGGTTTTTTTTGACCACCTCATTGTCCAGGACCTTGAAGACCGCGTCGGTGGCCCAGCGGTTTTGCAGGATAACGATGCGGTCCAAAAAGTCGATGCCTTCGTACCACAAGCAAATGCCCAGGTTGTGCAGGGTGCGTAGCAGGTCGCCTTGGGCCAATTCATCGTTCAGCCCATTTTTAACACAGACCTCTTGGTACTCCTTGAACTCAATAAAGGGCTTTTTTTGGCTCAGTTTTTCCAAAGCCTGGCGGGTCTCGCTTTTTTGTTTAGTCATCAGGATGGGCTGCTGCCGGGCGAACATCGTTTCGATGTCTTGTTTGAAAATTTGAAAATCGCGCAGCTTTTGGGCATCGAATTTTGGATTGTCTGCTTTTCGCAGCCGCCCCAGGTTCAGCTCGTAATCATCGCCCTTGATGATGGGGCGAAAGCGATTGCGCAGGGTATCCGCTATTTTTACACTGCGGTCGTTTTTTTGGTTTTGCACCAGCAGTACCGGGCTGCCGTCGCCCATCAGCTCGATCATGTGCAGCCAATAATCCAGGTCATTTTCTTTGTCGTTGACATCGGTATTCACCACCGCCACATACACGGTGCGTTTGGTCAAAAAGAAGCGGTGGGTGGCGTGGTAAATCTGCTGGCCCCCAAAATCCCAAATGTGGTATTGGAAGTTTTGGCTAGCCCCCTTTTCATCTTGGTATTGAAAATCTTGCAGCTCAATGTCGATGCCCCGGGTGCTTTCATCTTCTTCCGGCAATTGCCTTTCGGTATCGCAGAGCTTGTAGCGCAGGCTGGTTTTGCCCGCACGGGGCTGGCCGATGACGATGAGCTTGGCCTCGTTGAGCAGGCGAAGGTCTTCGGCCTTGGTGTTTTGCAGTTCTTCAAAGTAGCGGATGATAGCTTCATTGCCCTGTTGTACGATTTCTAAAGGGGGATTGGTGATGGGGTTGTTGTGTAGGTTAAGGCCCGATTTATATTCTTTCAAAGTAATGGGAATACCTTTTTTGATCAGGGGTAGTATTGGCTCAAGATCAGTGATTTGATTGGAACTGAGGTCAAGGGATTGGAGTTGGGTCAGGTTTTTCAAAAAATCCCCATTCGTGATTTGATTGGAACTGAGGTAAAGCGTTTGCAGTTGATTGAGGTTTTTCAAAAAATCCCCATTCGTGATTTTATTTGAACTGAGGTCAAGCGTATGCAGTTGAGTTAAGTTTTTCAAAAAATCCCAATTCTCGATTTGATTGAAACGGAGGATAAGCGATTGCAGTTGAGTGAGGTTTTTCAAAGAATCCCAATTCCTGATTTTATAGGAATTGAAGCTAGGCAATTGCAGTTTGTAAATAGTCAAGTCCAGTATATAATTAAAACTGAGGTCAAGCGTATGCAGTTGAGTTAAATTTTTCAAAAAATCCCAATTCCTGATTTGATTGTCAATGAGGGAAAGCGATTTCAGTTGTGTGAGGTTTTTCAAAAAATCCCCATTTGTGATTTGATTGAAATTAAGGTCAAGCGATTGCAGTTGAGTGAGGTTTTTCAAAAAATCCCAATTCTTGATTTCCCATTTTTGATTATTATCACCACCAAGGTACAATGTTATCAAGTTACTGGGCAGGCAGTCGATTTCTACTGCCGATAAAAAGTTACTGGCTCCATAATTATTACTGTTGGTCCATTTCCTTTGTCGCCAATCCCAATACCGATTTGACACCACTAAAGTATCGAGCCACTCCATATCCCCTAGGTAGGGCATTACCCTCAGCCCGCACTTTCCGATATCCAAAAAAGAAGCATCATTCCCATGGGCGTGTTTGGCTTTGTTTTCGGCGATGAGTTCATGTGCTTGTACTACATTTGACATGGTTAGCAGGGTTTGGATTTGTGTAGCAAGATATGCAGACAAATATAAGCAAATATGCTAAAACCTGTCTAATGCAACAAGCACCCTGCTATTTCTCAGCACCCCTCACTTCTAATCCAGCCAAGCAAGCAGCAGCCAGGACCTTCCTCCCCTACCCCATTTTTCGCCCGTTCTACAAGCGCGTTTTTGCCTTAATATTATCGAATCCTTGGTTTGGTTAGTTTGTTGTTTTTTGCACAAGTAATTGATTATCAATTTTTAAAATAAAAAATTACACACTCTTTTTTCGCTAAAAAACGAAGGCTTTTTCCAGCATCCATTTGTAAAAAGCAATTTTGCTGGCACGTACATAAGTGGTCTAAAGTACCTAATTTTGCCCCCGGAATTAGACTTCATGAACAAAAAGTTAAATGGCCATAACAGGGCCTTTTTCGCCTGCTTATCGTTTCTTTTTTAGCCCGTAGCTGGGCTACGAACTAAAAAAGAAGCCTCAATCAGCCAAAAAACTCCTCTGTTCTGGCTCAAAAACCTTCTTTTCATTAAGTCTATTGTAAAAACCACAACCCGAGCAGGTTTTTGTAAGCATCTATCTACAAAAACGTGCTGCGCGTTGCAAAACTTTCAACAATTGGCGGGTAAAACATTATTCGATAAAATCTGGGAAGCACACGTGGTCGAGGAAATCACGGATGGTCCCAGTGTGTTGTACATCGATCAGCACCTGATCCATGAAGTGACCAGTCCACAGGCCTTTGCGGGCTTGGAACAGCGCGGCCTGGGCGTATTCCGCACCCAGCGCACCATGGCTACGCCGGACCACAACGTACCCACCATCAACCAGCACCTCCCCATCCAGGACAAGCTTTCAGCCTTTCAGGTGCAAAAGTTGACGGACAACTGCGAAAAATTCGGCGTGCAACTCTTTGGACTGAACCACCCCTACCAGGGCATCGTACACGTAGTAGGGCCACAGTTGGGCATCACCCAGCCGGGCATGACCATCGTGTGCGGCGACAGCCACACTTCTACCCACGGCGCTTTTGGCAGCATCGCTTTTGGCATCGGCACCAGCGAGGTAGAGATGGTCCTGGCCACCCAATGCCTGATGCAAATGAAGCCCAAGCGCATGCGCATCACCGTGGAAGGTACACTGGGCAAAGGCGTAGGGGCCAAAGACATCATCCTGTACATCATCGCCCAGATCACGGCGGCGGGTGGCACGGGTTATTTTGTGGAATTTGCAGGTTCAGCATTCCGCAACCTGACCATGGAAGGCCGCATGACCGTGTGCAACATGAGCATCGAAATGGGTGCTCGCGGTGGCCTGATCGCCCCCGACCAAACGACTTTTGACTACATCAAGGGCCGCGAATACGCGCCAAAAGGTGCCGATTGGGACCAGGCCGTTGAAAAATGGTCCAAGCTGTACAGCGACGCCGATGCGGTTTTTGAAAAAGAACTGCACTTCGACGCCGCCGACATCGAACCCATGATCACCTACGGCACCAACCCCGGCATGGGCATCAAAATCACCCAACGCGTGCCCAAGCTCGACGAAATCGAAGCTTCTGGCCGGGTGACTTTCGAAAAATCCCTCGACTACATGGGCCTCGAACCCGGCGAACAACTGCTGGGCAAATCCGTGGACTACGTTTTCATCGGCAGTTGCACCAATGGGCGTATCGAAGACCTGCGCCAGGTGGCCAGCTTCGTCAAGGGCAAGCAAAAAGCCGACAACATCACCGCCTGGATCGTGCCCGGCTCGAAGCAAGTGGAAAAACAAGCCCAGGAAGAAGGCTTGGTCGAAATCCTGGAAGCCGCAGGTTTCCAACTGCGCCAACCCGGCTGCTCGGCTTGCTTGGGCATGAACGAGGACAAAATCCCCAAGGGCAAGTACGCCGTTTCGACCTCCAACCGCAACTTTGAAGGTCGCCAGGGTCCTGGTGCGCGCACCATGTTGGCCAGCCCACTCACCGCCGCTGCGGTGGCCGTGACCGGAAAAATCGTGGATCCCCGCGAATTCAATTGACCTTGTAGACCTAGGAAGCGTAAAAAATAAGGTGTTCCAATTTGGGTTTAGTGAAAAAAGATAAACAACTGTATGAAAGGAAGTTGTGTTCTTTTTTTTGCTAAACCTCAAAAGCAAATATGCTCACTTTATTTTAGCTCAAATATCTATTAATATGGCACGCGATAAATTTACTACGGTGCATTCCAGCGCCGTTCCCGTCCACATCGAAAACGTGGACACGGACCAAATCATCCCCGCCCGTTTTCTCAAAGCCACTACCCGCGATGGTTTTGGCGAAAACCTGTTCCGCGACTGGCGTTACGACAACAACGACCAACCCATCGCCGATTTTATCCTCAACAATCCTAAATACAAGGGGACCATTTTGGTGAGTGGCAAAAACTTCGGTTCGGGTTCCAGCCGCGAGCACGCTGCTTGGGCCATTTACGATTATGGTTTCAAAGTGGTGGTAAGCAGCTTTTTTGCCGACATTTTCAAAAACAACGCATTGAACAATGGCCTTTTGCCTGTGCAAGTGAGCGAGGAGTTTTTGGCAAAAATGTTCAGCGCCATCGAAAATGACGCCAATACGCAGTTCGAAGTCAACCTCGTAGCCCAAACTTTGACAATTGTGGCTACTGGCGAAACATTCAATTTCGAGATCAACACCTACAAAAAAGAGTGCATGATCAATGGCTTCGACGACATCGACTACCTGCTCAACCTCAAAGGCAAGATTGAGGCTTTTGAAGGAGCTAGAGCGTAAAGCTAGTTGAAAAGTTGAAAAGTTGAAATGTTGAAGGGTTGAAGAGAACTCAGTAAGCAGGGAGTTCATCGACAAGTTTATTTGAGCAGAAAAGTACCGACAGGTAAAAAGGAGTGCGCTCGGCCCAGTCTCCGGACTTGGTCAAATAGCTTTGCATCTCTGACACAAGACGGGACTAAACAAGCATTTTAACTTAACTTCTTCATCTAAAAACGAGGTCCCTTCTTTTCAACATTTCAACCCTTCAACATTTCAACTACTTTCACAAACCCGCACAACCCTACATCATTGGCACAAAGAGTAGAAATCATGGACACCACGCTGCGCGACGGCGAACAGACCTCCGGCGTGTCGTTTACGGAAAGCGAAAAGCTGCAAATCGCTCGCCTGCTGCTGGAGGAGTTGAAGGTAGACCGCATTGAAATCGCCTCGGCGCACGTGTCGGAAGGGGAATTTGCAGCGGTGAAAAAAATCATGACCTGGGCGGCCCAAAACGGCTGTGCCCAACGGATCGAGATCCTGGGTTTTGTGGATGGCAACCGCACTTTGGATTGGATGCAAGCCAATGGGGCCAAAGTTTTGAATTTGCTGACCAAGGGTTCGGAGAAACACTGCACCCAACAGTTGCGCAAAACCAAGGAAGAGCACCTCGCCGACATCCAAGCCTTGCTGAAAAAATCGGCAGCCCTGGGCATCACCAACAACGTTTACCTCGAAGACTGGTCCAACGGCATGCGCGACTCCCCGGAGTATGTGTATTTCATGACCGAAGGGCTGAGCAAAGTGCCGATCAACCGCATCATGCTGCCCGATACCTTGGGCGTGCTGAACCCGGAGGAAACCTTCACTTTTTGCCAGGACATGGCCACGCGTTTTCCGCATCTGTCTTTCGACTTCCACGCACACAACGATTACGACCTGGCCACTGCCAACGTACTCAGCGCCGTGCGTGCAGGCATAACGGGCATCCACGTGACCCTCAACGGCTTGGGGGAAAGGGCAGGCAACGTGGCTTTGTCGAGTGTGGTGGGGGTTTTACTGGACCATTTGGGCTGCGAGTTGTCGGTGGACGAGAAAAAACTGTACTCGGTGGGCAAGCTGGTCGAATCCTTTTCGGGTATCCGCATTCCGGCCAACAAGCCGATCATTGGTGACTTTGTGTTCACCCAAACCAGCGGCATCCACGCCGATGGCGACCAAAAAGGCAACCTGTACCACAACAAGCTCACCCCGGAGCGCTTCAACCGCAAGCACAGTTATGCCCTGGGCAAGCTGGCAGGCAAGGCCAGCATCAAAAAAAACCTGGAGGAGCTGGGCATCGAATTGGAAGCCGAAGAAATGAAGCAGGTCACCAAGGCGATCAATGAACTCGGCGACCGCAAGGAAGTAGTGACCCAGGAAGACCTGCCCTACATCATCGCAGACGTACTCAACGGCCAGGCCATTGAGCAAAAAGTGCGCATCAAAAACTACGCCCTCAATGTGGCTGCGGGCTTGCAATCGGTAGCCGCCCTGAGCATCGAAATCGAAGGAAAGGCTTACGAAGAAAGCGCCAGTGGGGATGGACAGTACGACGCATTCATGAATGCTTTGCGTAAGATCTACCAAAGACTGGACAAAACCCTGCCCAAGCTCATCGACTACGCTGTGACTATTCCGCCTGGCGGCAAAACCGATGCCCTTTGCCATACCACCATCACCTGGGACAATGGCCAAAGGACCTTCAAGACCAATGGCCTCGACTCTGATCAGGCCATTTCGGCCATCAAGGCTACGACCAAAATGTTGAACCTGCTGAGTTAGGTAGCGAACGGATCATAATTTAGCTGCGCGGTGCGGAGATGTGAACCCCTACGAAATCATTGTCCGCCCTAACTATTTAGCCATATTTTGTCTACAACCACGAACAAGCACATAAACATGGAATTCAATATCGCCAAATTGCCCGGAGACGGCATCGGCCCTGAAGTTGTTGAACAGGCCGTAAAAGTACTCAATGCCGTAGGTTCCAAATTTGGACATGCCTTTCATTTTCATTTTGGCCTGGTAGGCGCTCACGCCATCGACGAAACGGGCAATCCCTACCCCGATGCCACGCACGAGGTTTGTATGAATGCCGATGCCGTACTTTTCGGTGCCATCGGTGATCCCAAGTACGACAACGACCCAAAGGCCAAGGTGCGCCCAGAGCAAGGCTTGTTGGGCATGCGCAAAAAACTGGGTTTGTACGCCAACATCCGCCCGATCAACACTTTTTCGAGCCTGATCCACAAGTCGCCCCTGCGCGCTGACTTGGTAGAAGGCGCTGATTTTGTGGTGATCCGCGAATTAACCGGGGGCATCTACTTTGGTGAGCCACGTGGCCGTACTGAAAATGGCGAAAAAGCTTTCGACACTTGTGTTTATAGCAAAGACGAAGTACTGCGCATTGCCAAACTGGGCTTCGAGTACGCCCGCCTGCGCAACAAGCGCATGACCGTAGTGGACAAAGCCAACGTATTGGCCACTTCCCGCCTTTGGCGCGAAACGGTACAAGGCATGGTAGCCGATTACGCCGACGTGGAAGTCGATTACATGTTCGTGGACAATGCGGCCATGCAAATCATCCAATGGCCCAAGAAATTCGACGTGATGCTGACCGAAAACATGTTCGGCGACATCCTTTCTGACGAGGCCAGCGTGATCACGGGCTCCTTGGGGCTTTTGCCTTCCGCATCGGTGGGCATCCACACTTCGGTCTTTGAGCCGATCCACGGTTCCTATCCCCAAGCGGCGGGCAAGGATATCGCGAACCCACTGGGTACTGTCCTTTCGGCGGCATTGTTGCTGGAATTGGGCTTGAAACTACCCGCCGAAGCAAAGGCCATTCGCGCCGCCGTTGATGCCTCGCTCGCCGCCGAAGCAGTGACCGAAGACATCGCCGCCGACAAAACCAAAGCCATGAAAACCTCACAAGTTGGCGATTGGCTGGCGGAGTATATTGTCAAAAATTAAGTTCTTAGGCTTCTCCGAAGCCAGGACCCGTACTTGGGCGCATTTACTACAAAGCTTGAGCTTCTTGCGAAGCGTGCTCGCTGGCAAGATTTGGGAACTGAATCAGCATTCCCTTAAACGGTTTGACATATCGGATGGCAATTTTGGGTTCCATTTGTGATCTGTTCTTGACTTTGAAGACCCAAAATGCGCTTTTGATCGTAAAAACAAACGTTAGGCCCCATGCCCAGCTTCGCAAGAAGCTCAAGCTTTGTAGAATTTCGCACCCCAGTGGGTTTCCCAACGCCTGGCTTCGTAAGAAGCCTAAGATTTGTTTGAGACGAATGCGTCCTTGGTTAAGGAACACCTTGCTCATCAAATCTTGAACGTGAATTTTGATCCTTACCAAGCCTTAGAAAAGCAGGATTCGTGTCTATGGCGCAAATCCTGCTCAAAATTCTCTTGGGCTTATGTACCTTTGCCCGGAAACAGCGTTATTGAGCTTATGCGCACTTGCTTTTTGGTCATTTTATGCCTGGTTTGGAGCCTCCTGGGGGTAGCCCAGGTTTCGATTCCCTCCTCGCACTTGCCGAGGGTGGGCGACACCGTCACCCAAGGGACTGACAACCTGCCCGGCACCGTGCGCAACCTCAGCAGTGGCCGCAACCAGCGCTGGGACCTCACCGTACTCGAAGCGCCTTTTCTTCGCCAGGCCATCTGGAAACCCGCAAGCAAAGGCGCTTACCCGCAAGCTTTTCGCAATGCTACTTTGTGTGTGCAAAGCGATCCGCTGACCGAATCGTATTACCGCAGCGAAGGCGGATCGTTGATTCTGGTGGGGTCCATTGGCCCCGATCCGCTCAACATCAGCCGCAAGTCCTTTCAATATTTCAACGGAGGCTTGATCGAGCGCAAATTCCCAATGCGCTATGGCGAGGGCATCAACGCCGATAGCGAAGTTGTTTTGTTGTACGGTGAAAGCGAAATTCCATCCTGGTTGCGCAAAAAGCTGCCTTTCAGCCCCGATTCACTGCGCTTGAAAATCGACTACGACCGCAATTTTTACACCGATGGCTACGGAAAACTGGTCTCTCCGGGTGGTTTTTTTGACGTTTTGCGCCAAAAAATGACCCAAACCATCGACTTTGAGCTCGAAGCCAAAGTAGGCCGCCGCCGCTGGCAAAACATCACCAGGTCCATCAAAGACAAACAACTCTTGCGCCGCCAACAGCAAATTGTTTACTCGTTTTATTCGCCCGAAGAAAAAGAACCCGTCGCCCGCCTGTGGATGAGCGACAACGAGCGCAAAGTGGCCCGCGCCGACTTTTTCAACAACGAACCCCAGCAAAAAGTCCAAAGCGAAAGCTCGATCAAACCCGACCTCTATGCCTCGCCTAACCCTGCCATCGCCAGCGTAAGGTTCGAGTTTTTGAACCTACCCAGCGGTACTTACACGCTCAGTATTTTCAATATTTTAGGCCAAAGAGAATGGCAAAAGCAATACGTGATCAACGGTAATTTTACGGAGAAAGTCGACATCACCAGTTTTAAAAAAGGAACTTATTTGTACAGCTTAAAGGATGAGACGGGGCGGACGATTTCGGCCAAGAAGTTGATGGTGATTCGGCCTTAGCCACGGGTATTAGACCTTGGCCCCGCTGTGCGGGAGCGGGGCAAAAAAGAATCGTAGCCACATCGGAGCAACGAAGTTGCGAATTGGAAAGGTTTATTTGTGGCTTGTAACTTAGACAATAAAATCACGCAGTCAACATCACGCTGTTATCCCTGAAAATCAGCGTAATCTGTGTAATCCGTGTGCTAAAAACAGGCTCGCGAAGCGAGACGAAAACCCCATCCGAGGCTCCTCACTCCGCCGACTCCACCGCCAAAAACTGCATCTCGTACAACTGCCGATAACGGCCATTCTCGTTGCGCAGCAACTCTTCGTGGGGGCCAAACTCCTCTACTTCGCCTTTGTGCAGCACCAAAATATTGTCGGCGTGGCGAATGGTGCTCAAGCGGTGAGCGATGATGATGCTGGTGCGCTTGGCGATCAGGGTTTCAATTGCAAACTGGATGACTGACTCCGTTTCGGGGTCGATCGAAGAAGTGGCTTCGTCGAGGATCAGGATGTCCGGGTCAAAAACCAGGGCCCGCACGAAGGAAATGAGCTGCCTTTGGCCCATTGAGAGCGTGGCCCCGCGCTCCATCACTTGGTAATCGTAGCCGCCGGGTAGTTTTTCGATGAAGGGGTGCGCGCCGATCATTTTGGACGCTTCGATTACTTTTTCCCTTGAAATCGACTTGTCGCGCAAGGTGATGTTGTCATACACACTGCCCGAAAACAGGAACACATCCTGCAACACCAGGGCGATGCGGCGACGCAGGCTTTCGAGCTGGTACTCGCGCACATCGTGGCCATCAACCAGGATTTTGCCCTTGTTGAGCTCGTAAAAACGATTGAGGATGCTGATGATTGTTGACTTGCCCGAACCCGTAGCGCCCACAATGGCCAGGGTTTCGCCAGCCTGGATCTCGAAACTTACATTGCGCAGCACGTAATCCTCGTCATTGTAGGCGAACCATACTTTTTCAAAACTGATTTCGCCGCGCAAACGCTCGGCTTTGATGTTGCCTTGTTTTTCTACAAATTCCTGGTCGTCGAGTACCTGGAACACCCTTTCGGCAGCTACGAGGCCCATTTGCAGGGTATTGAACTTGTCGGCCAGGGTACGAATGGGGTTGAACAACATATTCAGGTAAATCGGGAAGGCCACCAAAGCGCCCATCGTCACCTCACCTGCAATCACTCCCCTGGCACCCCACCAGACCATCAGGCCCAGGGTGGCGGCGGCGATGATTTCGACCACCGCATAAAAAACGGCGTAAAAAAACACCGAATCGAGGTTGGCCTGGGTGTATTCGCGGTTGATTTGTTTGAAGCGTTCGCCTTCCTGTTTTTCTGCATTGAAAATCTGTACCATCCTCATGCCCGTGATGCGCTCCTGCAAAAAGGAGTTCATGCGCGCCACTTGGGTCCGCACATCCTGGAAAGATTGCTTGACGTTTTTTTGAAAATAATAACTCGTGATCATCAAAAAAGGCAAGGTCAACAAGCAGGCCAAGGTAAGTTTCCAACTGGTGTAAAACATGATGCCCAAAACCACCACCAAGGTCAAAATATCCGCGATCATGGTAATCACCCCCTGCGAGAAAACCGTGTTGATGGTTTCCATGTCATTGATGGTGCGGGTGATGGAGTTGCCGATGGGCGTTTTGTCAAAATAAGTCAGGCGCAAGGAGGTAATGTGCTTGAACACGTTGACCCGCAGGTCGCGCACCACGTTTTGGCCCAACCACCCCGTGGTGTACTGGAACAAGTATTGCAAAAAGGCATGCAAAAACAAGGCTCCGATGAAAATCAAGGCCATTTTACCCAGCCCCGTAATGTCCATGCGAAAGATGTGTTCATCGACCATCACTTGCACCAACCAGGGCCGAACCACCCCTAGTGGGGCCAAGACCACGGCCAACACTGCCGAAAAAATGGTAATGCCCTGGTATGGCTTGGCCTGGGACATGACCCGGCGAAGCAAGTAGAAATTGAATTTTTTGTTGGGTGCTGCTGTTGACATGAAGTGAGTTTAGGGAGCGTAAAAAAATAAGGTAAACGAGTTTGGGTTTAGTGAAAAAAGAAAAGCAACTGGATGAAAGGAAGTTGTGTTCTTTTTTTGCTAAACCTTAAAAGCAAAGTTGTTTACCTTATTTTAGCTCAAACAATTAGGCGTGAGGGACAAATTTTTTTCGTAAATTTGAACACACGCTGTCTTGGTCGGCAAATTACAAATAAGCCTTGAAGTACCCAAATAACACCTGAGTGTCAAAAAGTATGCAAGGGAGTGCAATATTTTTTAACTTGAATAGGTTTTTGCCGTAAACCCGGGTATCTCTGCCATGAAAATAAACGCTTTTTTTCGTCCGTACCTACCTATATATGTGTTGCTGGGCCTGACTTGGGCTTGCAGCAGCCCCAAGCCTGTCATCAAGCTCGACAATGGGGTGCCATTTGCGCCCGATTATACCAAGTCTAAGGCCTGGGCTGCACTTCCGGAGTTGCAAGACCCCGCTGATGAAGCACCCAAGGGCCTGAAAAATGAACAGGACCAGGCACTGGCTGACGTTTTTTGGCTGCATCCCACTTCCTATACCGAAGCACGCGAGCCTACCGATCCCTGGAATGCAGCAATCGAAGACCCGAAAATCAACAAGTCGACGGATGGTGGCTCGATCCGTTTTCAGGCCAGTATTTTCAACGAGGTGGGCCGGGTGTATGCGCCGCGTTACCGGCAGGCACACATCAGCGCTTATTTCACCAAAGACCATGATCTGGCCAAAAGGGTTTTTGGCTTGGCTTACGAAGACGTCAAAAACGCTTTTCAACACTACCTCAATCACTACAACCAGGGCCGCCCGATCATCATCGCCAGCCATAGCCAGGGCGCTACCCACGCCCAGCGCCTGCTGAAAGAGTTTTTTGATGAAAAACCCCTGCAAAAACAGTTGGTGGTGGCCTATTTAGTGGGTATGCCCGTACCAAAAGACCTCTGTGTCAACATCAAGCCCTGCGAGACCCCCGAAGAAACGGGCTGCTTTTGTACTTGGCGCACTTATTTGAAAGGCAACAAGCCCGATTTTCCAGGCAATGCCAACAATATCGCGGTGACCAATCCGTTAACTTGGTCAACAACGAGCACCTATGCCGCCCGTGAACTCAACAAGGGTGCCGTTTTGCGCAATTTCAATAAAATTCTCCCCGCAGTATGCGATGCCCAGGTGGAAGCACCCGCGGGTTTGTTGTGGATCAACCGCCCCCATTTCCCTGGCAGTTTCCTCTACCGCGACCCCAACTACCACATCGGTGACCTGAACCTGTTTTACCTCAACATTCGCGAAAACGCTAGCTTGCGGGTGGAGCGTTTTACGCAAAAATAGCGGTCCTTTCGACTCACTATGGATATATACAGCCGAAAATCTTTGTGGAAAATTTACCTCGCTGTGGCTGGGGTAATCATCATGCTTATCTCGCTGTGGTACACCAATTTTTTGTCCAATAAATTGGCAGAAGGAGAGCGTTATCGGGTGCAGAATTATCTATTGGCTCAAGCACAGCTCAATAATGATGCTGAAGATTTTGGAGACCTTTCGCTGCAACTCGAAATCCTACAAAACAACAAGACGATCCCCGTTATCCTGACCGATGAGCGCGGTAATGTACTCGAAGGAGTCAACTTTGGCAGCCGCAACAAAGACAAGAAATACCTGAGCGAATTGGCCAAAAAAATGGAAAAAAACGGCTTCAAACCCATTCTTAATAGCCTGGGAAACAAGGTTTATTACCGCGAATCCAGGGTTTTGCAACAGCTCAAATTCTTCCCACTTATTCAGTTGATCCTGATCGCAGCCTTCATCGGCTTGGGGTATGTAGGCTTCAACAGTGCCCGCCGGGGCGAGCAAGACCGGGTGTGGGTCGGCATGGCCAAAGAAACCGCGCACCAATTGGGCACCCCCATTTCGGGCATCGTGGCCTGGTTGGAAAACCTGCGGGCCATCAAAGAAGACGATACCGAAGTACTGGAAATCGTGGACGAACTCCACAACGATGTGGGCCGCCTGGGGTTGATCGCCGAGCGTTTTTCTAAAATCGGCTCGATTCCAGAGTTGAGCAGCGTGAATATTTATGAGGAATTGGAAAAATGCCGCGCTTACATGCAAAGGCGTGCTTCGCGCAAAGTGGAGTTCAAATTCCCCGACCCCCTGAGCGAGCCTTTGCTGGTGAAACTCAACCCACCTTTATTTGATTGGGTAATCGAAAACCTGCTGCGCAACGCTCTCGACGCAATGGACGGGCAAGGAAAAATTGAAGTGCAAGTCAAATCCGACACGCAGCACATCGAACTCGAAGTGAGCGATACGGGCAAAGGCATTCCCGCTTCCAAGCACAAAACGGTGTTCCAACCGGGCTATACCACCAAAAAACGGGGTTGGGGCCTGGGCTTATCGCTTTCCCGCCGCATCATCGAAGAATACCACCGGGGAAAAATTTACGTAAAAAAATCCGAAGAAGGCAAAGGTACCTCCTTCGGAATTCGTTTGGATCGCGCGTAGGATTGTTTTTATTTTTTCGATGGACTGCGCCCATTTTTTTGATGGACTGCGCCCATCGCTGACGTATCGCGCCCTTTCTTCTTCTTCCGATGGACTGCGCCCATCGCTGACGTATCACGCCCTTTCAGGGCTTTCAGATTCCGGAGACTCGGACTGTGACTTTTTTGTCTGTGCCTGTCACTTCGTGGGCTACCAATACTTTGTCTTTGAGCACTAAAACGCTGGGATTTCCGCCGTTTTCGGAGCCTGGCACGATGCCTTTCTCTGCCACTTGGGTCCCTCTCAGGATGCCGTAATAGACTTGCTTGCTTTCCTTTTCAGGGCTTTGGTCCCATACCCACACAATTTTATCGTCATACGCGGCGAGATTTTGGTTTTGAGCCGATTCATCGAGGATATTGATCAATTTGCCTAGTGGGTCTACCACGCGAATGCCAGGATTTTTGCTGGCTCCTGCGTACCAGCTCACGTAATTCCCCTGCTTGGTAGCAGTGGAAACAGCACCAGAGTGGGGGCAACCTTTGATTTCCCAGTTGTCGGTATGCACGATTTCGGATTTGCCAAAAGTTTGGCCATTATCTTTGGAAACCAGGCGGGCGATGTCGCGGATATCGTTGTTGTTGTCGCGGTAATACACGTTGAGTTGGCCGTCTTTGCCCACCAGTAGGCTGATGTTGCAGCAATCGCAGACCACTGCGTCCAGTAGTTTTTCGGGTTGAAACGCGCCTTTTTTGGTCAATACCATGCGCAGGTCGCGCTCTTCGTGTTTGGTACTGCCTTTTACGTCTTTGAGGTAAACGACGGCAATCTCGTCATTGGGTAAAACGGCCACGTCAAAAAAGCCCCGCACCAGGCGAGAAGTGTCGCTATCGGCTGAGGCGGGAGCGCTCCAGGTTTTGCCCTGGTCTTTGGAGATGGCATAGCGGATTTGCACATCGCGCTTGGGTGCGGGGGCTGGAGTTGGGTTGTGGCCAGCGTGACCTCCGTGACCTGCTTCTGCTGGGTTGGCAACTGGTGGTGCAGCGGGTGCATTGATTCGTTGGGTAAAAAAGGCCCACATCTCGCCATTTTTCTTGAACAAGAGCCTCGGGCGGGCCAATTTACCCGTGCCAATGCCCATTTCGGAGTAAATCAGTTGTTTTTCGCCAAAAGTTTTGCCCTGGTCGGCGCTTTCTGCAAAGTAGAGCGCGATTTTGTTCTGTGCGTCCTTTTCGCTCCAGTGCAAAACGACTTTGCCATTGGGGTTTTGCACCAAAGTAGGCAAAGCCATTGTGGCATTATCATTGGCAAAATTGTGCTGTTGGGCTTGTACGGTAAGGATGGTATAGGCCAGAAAGGCCATCACAAGCGTGGTTTTTTGGATAGACATTGTAGCGTTTTGAGTTAGTGCAGAGAAAAACTTGTCCTGCTGAAAAATTTGGACAAAGATAGGGGATTCTTGGTGATCAGGTTTTGAAAAAACATAGTTTTCAAAACTGTAAAACAATCTATATTTTGTTGGTGTTAGAATTTTGAGACCGCTCTAATCATTTCAAAGTCATTCATGGTAGTTTTTCTCAAAATAATAGGCATCATTGCGCTGGTAGTACTACTTATTTTAGCAGCATGTTATTTGTTTCTGTACAAAAAAATAGATGCAAAAAGCATCGCTAGATTTATTCGAAAAAACCCGGAAAAAAGCGCCATCTGCTTAGTCCAAAATGGCAAGGTGCTGATGGAACACTATGCGGATAGGGTCATGCCATTGGCCAGTACCGTCAAAATAATCGTCGCCATTGAATATGCGGAACAAGTAGAGGAAGGCAGTATCCATCCCGATTCGCTGGTTGAATTGAGCGAATTGGACAAGTATTACGTACCTAAGACCGATGGGGGCGCACACCCAA
Source organism: Chitinophagales bacterium (assembly GCA_013299105.1). Taxonomy (GTDB): domain Bacteria; phylum Bacteroidota; class Bacteroidia; order Chitinophagales; family Saprospiraceae; genus Haliscomenobacter. Next base: position 89,435 of record JAAFJY010000022.1, read on the forward strand.
ACTGGTTGGAAGCAGCTCAAAAAAATGGATTGATCAAAAACGAACAAATCAGTCTTCGAGAAGTGGCCAAAGGCATGATCAGGTACAGCTCGAATGCCAATACCGAATTTTTGATGGATCTATTAGGGCTGGATCGGATCAACGCCAACTTGCAAAAGATGGGCTTGACCAGGCATCAGCCTTTGTACCCACTTGTTTCCACTTTATTTCTTTACCTCGATAAAAGTCCTGAACAAGTCAGGGCCATGTCCGATTCTGAGTACATAGCAAGTGCACAAGCGATACACGATACGCTTAAAAACGATAGCGGTCAACTCAAAACGCGGTATCAACCTCTACCCATGACCGCCCAACGGGTTCAGAGTGATCGCTTAGTAGGCGGCACTACCCGCGAATATGTTTCCATTCTCAAAAAAATCAATGATCGGGAGTATTTTTCTGAAAAGGCCCAACATGAATTGGATCTGGTTATGGAAGCGATTTTGGAAGATCCAGCAAATCGGGCTAAGTTTTTACATGCTGGAATGAAAGGCGGCTCAACAGCCTTTGTATTGACGAAAGCCCTGTACGCAACTACAAAACAGGGCGACAAAACAGAGTTGGCCTATTTTTTTAATGATTTGACCTTTTGGCAACGTATTTGGTTACAATTGGCGATGGCTTTTTTTGACTTAACCATCATAAGCGATTCCAAAGAAAAGAATAAACTGATAAAAATTATCAAGGGTAAATCAAAACCTTGACGATGACAAAACGGGGCTTCTAAAATTCTAGCACCGTGCTATGTTCTAAACTCCTCAACTTCTCAACTTCTACGACTTTTCCTATCTTTACCCCACTCTTCACAAAACCTCGTAACGCGTGTTGGAACTTGCCGCCATTGTTGTGCTTGGAATCCTGGCACAATGGATGGCTTGGCGCTTTCGGGTGCCAGCCATTTTGCCTTTGGTTATTTTTGGTTTGCTGCTTGGTCCTTTGTCAATTTATTGGACCTACGACCAAAAAGTATGGCTACAAATCCGCTACAACCCCAGCACTGGTCAAGGGATTTTCCCTGGCAAATACCTTTTTCATTTTGTCTCGTTTGCCCTCAGTTTGATCCTTTTTGAAGGGAGTTTAGGGCTTCGACTTCGCGACCTGGAGCGGGAAAGAAACGCCATTTGGGGCCTTTTGAGCGTGGGGGTAAGCCTGACTTTTCTTGGGGTCACCTGGGCCGCCAATGCTTGTTTGGGCTTGGCTTGGCCATTGGCATTGCTGTTTTCTGCTTTGGTGGTGGTGACGGGCCCTACGGTTATTTTGCCTATTTTGCAAAGCACTTCACTCAATCACAGGGTTGGCCTGGTGCTCAAATGGGAAAGCCTGCTGATTTCGCCCATCGGAGCCTTGTTGGCAGTGTTGAGCTACCAATACATAATCGGTACAATGGAGCAAAAAGACCCCACCATCTTCAGGTCTTTTTTGCAAATTGTAATTACCGGGCTGCTTTTTGGCGCTGCATTTGCCAAACTGGCCCATACGCTGCTCGAAAACAAGCGCATTCCGATTCAATTGGCGGGGCCTTTTCACTTGGCCTTGGTAGGTTTTGTTCTGGTTTTGACCAATACCCTGGTACCCGACTCCGGTTTGTTGTCGGTAGTAGTGATGGGCGTGGTAATGGCCAATCTCGAAAGCAGCCGCTTGAGCGATGGTTTGCGTTTTTTGGAACCACTCTCTACCCTGCTCATCGCGGCATTGTTCATCATCATGTCGGCCAATATCCGTTTGTCCGATTTGCAAAAAGTGTTTTACAACCCAGGCACTTGGGTTTTGCTGTTGCTGATCATTTTTGTGATCCGGCCCTTGGTGGTCTTTTGTTGTACTGGCTGGTCTGGTTTGGATCTTCGGGAAAAACTCTTCCTAGGGCTCATCGGCCCTCGTGGTATTGTAGCGGCCAGCATGGCTACGGTAATAGGGGCTTATTTGGTGTCAAAGCAAGTCCCCTCGGCGGAGCTAGTAGTTCCCCTGGTTTTTGTGGTGGAGTTGGGAACGGTATTTTTTGCGGGCATTTTTGTGGTGCCGCTGGCCAAATTGCTAAAAGTAGAACGAAAAGGCGAGGGCTATTTGATCATCGGTGCCAATATGGTAGCCAGGATTTTTGCCCAATATTTGCTGCAAAAAGGCCAGCAAGTCACACTCATTGACAGCAACAAAGAAACCGTGGACATTGCCCAACAAGAAGGGCTCAAGGTCATCCATGCCAATGTGAATGACCAGGACATATTGGCAAAAAATCAAGTACAGGACACGGGTTATTTATTGGCCATGACGGCCAATCGGGAAGTGAATTTGGCAGCCCTTGATCGGCACCAAGCAAAATATGGTCCAAAAGGTGGTTTCCGGCTGGCTAAAAAAGAGGAACTGAGCGAGTCAACTGAGGAAAAGTCCAGCGATCGTTTCTTGAATATTTATGCTGATTTCTCCGTATTACTTCAACGCAGCAACGAAGCACAGGGGGTCAAAGAACTGCATTTTGGCTCAATTGCAGCCTTGGATTATCACTTGCCAGAGTTGTTGGAAAAAGGAGGCGTTCCCATTTTCATCTGCGATTCAAATGGGAAAATCTGCTTGCTGGACCGGGCACCCAAAACCATGTCTCTGGCTGTAGGCGACCTGACTTTGGCTTATTTAGGTCCGCAGATTGAGGGGTTTTAGTCCCATCATTGGCTACCCGCTCAGAGTTTTTCCACCAAATCCGACAAATCATCGCTCAAAGGATCAACCACGGGGATGCCCAACAAGGTCTCATATTTGGTCTTAAATGCCTGCACTTCATCCAATGTACAATCGCGGGTATTCATCGCAATGCCCACTACTTCCGAGCCGTAGAGCCGAATCAGCGCGATCTCATCCTCGACATTGGGCAGAGGGCCCCAAGCTTCGAGGTCTTCAAAATACTTGCGGCCAATGGGCACCACCAAGACTACTTTTTTGGCATTTCCAGACACCAGGTATTCCGCCCCTGCCGGGCCGCTGGGGTTGCGCAGGGCCGATTGGCCTTCAAGCAGGATCACTTCCGACTGGGTTTCTTTCCAGCAACTGACAATAGCGTGTTCCAACTCGCCAGAGATGAAATCATTCAAGGTTGAGTCAAAAATGAAGCCGTAGCGATTGCCCTGCATCCACCCCGTTTGGCCAGTATAAATCATTTCTGCACTGCGGCCAGCCGCACGGCAAGCGTCGCGCAGGATGCGGGCTGTGGTGCGCTTACCCGTTGCACAATCCAAGCCTAAAACTGCTACGATGGAGGCTTTGACCTCAAATATTTCCCCGGTCCAAAAATGCAGGTCGGCGCGTGTTTTGGGTTTGCGCACGTCGATCAGTTCCAAACCCTTAGCCGCTGCCAAGGCTTGCAGGTCGGGCTTTTCACTCAAAAACTCGTGTAGTCCATTGACTACTGACAAGCCTGATTCCAGGGCCTTGTTGATCACTGCCAGCAAATGTGGTGGCAATATCCCGCCAATGGTTGCAACGCCAATGATGCAGTAAGCAGGTTTTTCGGGCAAAGCTTCCAAGGCAGCTCCCAAGTCACCAAAAATCGGAATGCCCAGTGGGCGGCCATCCATCACTATGCCTGCATCCTGGCCTGCATGGTTTTCATCAATGACCCCCAAAACACGGTAGCGTTCCGAGCCCCGCAGCAAGCCATGTGTGGTCTTGGCCCCCAATTCATGCAAGTCTCCACCTGAAAGCACCAGGGCGGTGTGGCGTTGGTCCATATTGGTTTTCGTTTTGTGTTTTATGTGGCTCAAAAATAGGCCCCAACCCTCAAACCCCAAAAAGAAAAATCCGCCAGCATCTTCTCGGACACTGGCGGATTTTTACCCCTGCATAATTTATAGGGGGCTCTTCAGCTTACTTCAGCTTTACTGAGCCAGTACCGGCCAAGTAGCCTTTGTTGTAAACTTCTACTTTGTAAGTACCCGCTGCAAATGGCTGACCAGGATTCCAGCTGATACACAAATTAGCAGTGCCTCGGTTATAGCTGGTTTCTTTTGCCTTGGTGAAAGGGATGGTTTCGCCGTTGTCGTTGGTGAAGTTGCCAGAACCCATGCTCTCTACGGCCAGGGTTTCGCCAGTTGGGCTTAAGATGCGTACATGAAACACTTCTTTACCCACTTCAGCTACTTCGTTAGGAATAATCTTGAAGCAAACATCCAATTGGTCAACACTCTTGGCAGCGTTTTTCTTGGTTGGCTTACCTGATTCTTTGATAGCCAAAGAAACAACTTCAACATCGTCCAATTTGATCACCGAAGCTTGGTTAACTTTCTTCGAAAGTGCGGTCTTGGTAGCTTCTAATTCAGCCTTTTGGCTTTCCAATTGGCCTTTAGCTGAGCTCAACTCTTGGTTAGAGGCGTTGGCGGCGCTCAAGTTGCCTTCCAGAGCGGTCTTTTCAGTGACCAGTCGGCTGTTGTCACCCTTCAAGGTTTCATTTTCGCCTTTCAATTGGTTGATCTCAGCCAGGTATTGCTGTGCTTGCTCCTGCATCTTGGCAATTTCAGCGCGAGCGCGGGTCAAATCGCCCTTGGTGCGCAACATACCGTCAATCTTTGATTTTTGAGCAGTCAGTTCCTGCTTCTGCTGGTCGATCAAGGCATTCAATTCTTCATTGGTGCCGCGCATGTCTTCCAATTCCGTCAGCGCCGACATGTATTGCTTGTTCAGCTCTTCCTTCAACTTGCTGGTTTCATCCAGGTTTTCAGTCAGCGTGCCAATTTGCTGCTTGTCTTGTCCGCGGTTAACCCACAAGAAGATGTTCAAGCCCAAAAGTGCAACGATCAATGCAGCGCCTACGCCCAAAAGCGTATTTTTAGAATTGTTTCCAGAGGTGGTTGACATAGTTATTTGATTTTTGTTTTTTGCAAATTTGTTTCTTGGGAAACGAAGCGTAAAATTCGCTTATTGTTTCGACAGGTCAAAGGTAGGGTAAGTCACGCTAATCAAGCAAATAAATATTATTGGGGCATTATGAGTGAAAATAAAAAATACTTCAAAATAATTTGATTTTCAATTAATTAAACCATTTTTTAGCCTCTTCTAGGGTTAACCCTAATTTTTTTATGCAAAGGATTTACCCTAAATCGGTACTAGGGTAAACGCGAGGTTTGGAGTTAGGTTTTTTGCTGATTGATGAGCTATGAAGGAGTGAAAAGGACGAAGCTGGTTTAGTTATGAGTGATGAATTATGAGTTATGAGTGGGGACTCGCTGGGAAGATTTATGGGTTTGGATAGCTTTTGTTTCTCAAGATGCTTTCGTCCGTCTACATCATATCAACATCCTGCTCATCATGAAAATCACAGTTCAGACAAAAAGGCTCGCTGGTAAGGTTGTGAAACCAGCACAAAATGTAGGCCAAAAACATGATTTAATTGCACCTTGCCATTTTTTTACTCCCCTTCAGCGAAATTCCCCACATGGCATTGTGGAATTGCTTACCTTTGCACTTGGTACAACACCCCTTTTGATCCCAGACTTTTGCAATGATTTTCTGGTGTAATCGATTCATCACCAGTTTTTAAACCACTACTACTTTGAATTTCGACGAACTTGGCCTACATCCTGACCTCCTGGAGGGCATTCAGGCAATGAATTACAAAACGGCCACCCCGATCCAAGAACAATCTATTCCGATCATTCTCGACGGCAAAGATCTCATCGGTATCGCACAAACGGGTACTGGTAAAACCGCTGCTTTCGTTCTCCCTTTGCTCGACTTCATCATCGATTCTGATACCGTTGATAAAATCCAAGCCCTGGTCATTGTGCCTACCCGCGAGTTGGCCATCCAGATCGACCAGGTCATTGAAGCATATTCTTATTTTACGGGCGTTTCGTCCATCGCCATTTACGGCGGTGGCGACGGTAAAGAGTTTGCCCAGGAAAAGCAAGCCTTTGTCAGTGGCGTTGACATCGTAATCGCCACCCCAGGCCGTTTGCTTTCGCACATGGCGATGGGCTATGTCGATTATTCCAAACTTCGGTTTTTGGTACTCGACGAGGCAGACCGTATGCTTGACATGGGTTTTCAGCCCGATCTGCTGCGGATTATTGAAAAATTGCCCCCCAAACGCCAAGGTTTGCTCTTTTCGGCTACCATGCCAGATGGGGTAATGAAACTGGCCCGCAAAATGCTACACGAGCCCGAAACGGTTAGCATCGCCCTGTCCAAGCCTGCCGAGGGCATCACCCAAACGGCTTATGTGCTGTACGAAGAGCAAAAATTGCCCCATATTACCGAACTGCTGCGCGACCGCAAAGGGCAACGCATCGTGGTGTTTTGCTCCTCCAAGGCTTCGGTGAGCTCCTTGTACTACAAATTGCACCGCAAAGGACTTTCTGTAGGCCAAATCAGCAGCGATGTGGAGCAGAACGAGCGCGAAAAAATCATGCAGGAGTTTCGCGCCCGCAAAATTGACATCCTGGTGGCTACCGACGTCATCAGCCGGGGCATCGACGTGGATGGCATCGAGCTGGTAGTCAACTACGACGTACCCCGCGACCCCGAAGACTACATCCACCGCATTGGTCGTACTGCCCGCGCCGAACGCAAGGGCGAGGCCATGACCCTGATCAGCCCCACTGACCAGCACCGTTTTCGGCGCATCGAAAAACTGATTGGCAAAAGCATCGAAAAGCTCGGCCCCTTAAAGCAACTGGGCCCTGGTCCAGAATACCAAAGCAGCGGGAAAGGAGGCGGAAACCATCGAGGTGCTGGCCATCAACAACGCAACCAGGCACAAGGAGAGCGCAAAGGCCCTCCCGCCAATGGCCAAGGCAATACCGGACAAGGCCAGGGTGGCGGCAAGAAGAAATTTTGGAACAAGTCCAAGCCTAAGCCGCAGTCGCCGGGGTAGGGATAAGTTTTGTACATACGATAGACGATAGACGAAATACGACATATGATTTAATGGACTCTCTGAGGAGGCCTGTCTGGGGCTAAGGAATTCAGTTTTCCGGCTTCGGTATTTTTGAAACAGGTTGATTTCTAAGCATGATATCACCCTTTTCAGGGTCTCAGCTACGCATAAAATCCTCCCTTAGCACCCGCTCTAAACCCGAAATCAAAAAATCAGCATCCCTGCGCCCAAACACGATGGGCGGCTTCACCTTGATGACATTGTGAAAAGGTCCGTCGGTGCTCATCAAAATGCCCAATTCTCTCATCCGATTGGCCAGGTAGGCGGTCTTTTCAGGCGCTGGAGCCAGCGTCGTCGGGTCCTCGACCAGTTCAAATCCGAGGAAGAGCCCTGGCCCGCGTACATCGCCGATGACGGGATAAATACTGGCCAATTCTTGCAGGTTTTGGCTCAAATAAGCCCCTGTCTCCAGCGCATTTTGCTGCAAACCCTCCGCTTGGATCACCCGCAATACTTCTAAGCCAATGGCACAGGATACCGGATTGCCGCCAAAAGTGTTGAAATATTCCATGCCATTGGCGAAGGCATCGGCAACTGCAGCGGTGGTCACCACCACGCCCAGTGGATGGCCGTTGCCAATGGGTTTGCCGATGGTCACGATGTCGGGCACTACGCCATGCTCCTCGAAGGCCCAAAAATGTTGGCCATGCCTGCCGCAGCCCGTTTGCACCTCGTCGGCGATGTAAAGCCCACCTTCCGCCCGGACTTGCTTTACGGCCTCGGCCAAATAACCCGGCGGAAGGGGCACCTGGCCACCACAACTGATGACCGATTCACAAATGAAGGCGGCTACGCCTCGGCCTTGGTCTTTTATTGCCCTAGCAGCATCTCCAACCCGATTGGCGTATTTCAAACCAGTTTCAAGGGTGTTGCCCCGATAAATACCCCGGTAAGCATCGGGTATCGGGGCGACATGGGTATGTGGGGGCGCGCCCTTGCCACCAGGGCCTTCAAATTTGTAAGAACTGATGTCCACGCAGCCTTGCGTATTGCCGTGGTAGCCTACTTCCACTACCAGCATGTCTTTTTGGCCCGTAAAATTTTTGGCCAGGCGCATCGCCAGTTCGTTGGCCTCGCTGCCGCTGTTGACAAAAAAAGCCACGTTCAAAGCGGGCGGAAAGGTGCCCAGAATCGCCTCGGTAAATTGGACGATGTTGTCGTGCAAGTACCTTGTATTGGTGTTCAAAACGGCCATTTGCCTTTGCCCTGCGCGCACTACACGGGGGTGCTCATGGCCTACATGCGCTACGTTGTTCACCGTGTCTAGATACCTCCGGCCCGTGTCGTCAAACAGATACTGCCGCCAACCACGCTGGATGTTGAGTGGCTTTTGGTAAGAAACACTGAGGTTTCTGCCCAAGTGTTTTTGCCGAAAATCGAGGATTGCCGAGGCCGCCAAGCGTGCAGGTGGCGGCGGAGAAGGCTGCCCTGTGAGCAATAGCCAAGGATCAGGGCACAGGCTGGTCCAAACCTCGCGCCAGCGCGGAAAGGCCACTCCCGGAAAATCCCCCTTGTTCCCCAAAGTGTCGAGCATCACTTGAAAGTGCAAGTGTGGCGACCAGTTGCCATTTTCAGGCATGGGGCCGATTTGACAAAAAAACTCCCCAGCGGCGATTTTTTGTCCTACCTGCAAGCCCTCAAGCGAAGTGCGGCTGAGGTGGCCGTACAACGTAAAAAAGCTCAACTCAGGCGAAATCTCATGTTCCAAAATGATGGCTGGCCCGTAATCGCGGTCCTGGGCATTGTCTTGAAAACTGTGCACAATGCCTTCAAGGGGCGCGGCAAGAGGGGTGCCCGGCGGCAGAAAAAAGTCGAGGCCCAGGTGGACACTGCGCCACTCCGGCCCTTCATTGCCTACCACCGCATATGCATCGGTGGTGTAAAAGGGGCGAACCTCGTTGTAGCGCCCGATACCGGGGGCCTTGCCGTGAATCGCATAGATTTGCTGGTGTAGTTTTTCCGCGTCTTCGATGTCGGCGCGATTGCCGAGGTCAGCACTGCCCACGCTGAGGTCGAGCCAAATGGCATGGTCCAAGTTCAAGCCCAGCAACTTGGAAGAGGGTTGGGCTGTCAATCCTTGAAACCCTTCGCTGATCCATTTTTTAAAAACTGCATTGGTCAAAAACGGCTCCCAGCCGCAAGCATGCCGCACGACCGCCTCGACCAAAAGAGGTGGTAAATCGTGTAATTTTTTCAATAAATCCCAAGCTGGAGCGTCGCTGATTTGTAAGTACTCGTTTTCGGGGTGTTCAGCCAGGTTCATCGCCGAACAAGTCACGCTGATGAGCAAGCGTGCGCCAATGAGGGGAAAAAGTGCTTTGGCTTCGGGCTCGGTCAGTGGGAACTGGCTGTGGTGGCCTCTAACCAAGTCAAAAATAGCCGCCAAAGGATCGGGTTTGTGCATCAAGGCATAAGCACAAGCGATGGCCAGTTCGTTGATGGTGTGGGTAAAAACCGCATCGCCAAAATCAATCACGCCAGGTACCACCGGATTTTCCAGGTCAAAACTCAGCAGTACGTTGTAATCGTTGGCATCGTTGTAAATGACGCTTTTGCGCAGCGAGGAGAAAAGTGGAACAGCGGTTTTTTCAAAAAAATGGAGAAAATGATGGGCGAGTTCGCGCTTGGTGAGGTCTCCGATTTTATCTAAATGTTCAGCCGTCCAGGCCGCTTGTGAGCAATCCCATTTGATGAAACGCTGGGCCCCAGGGTGCTCGAAATCCTGCAAAGCGCGGCTGAGCTTGCCGCACATTTCGCCCACCCGCCACAACAACAAGGGGCTATGCGGGCTAGCTTCAGCGAAACAACGGCCTTCGACCCAAGTGAGCAGGCGCATCATGCAATTTTGGCCAGTGTCGGGAACGGTGACCAGGGTAATTGCAGCACCTGCCGAGGATGGGACAATTTGAGGAATTTCCAGTCCAAGATCAGCTTCGGCCAGTTGTTGGATCAGCGCATTTTGGAATTCAAGGTAAGGTCTCGTGGTGTCAGGGTTGGCTATTTTCAGGGTATATTTTTTGCCAGCGGGCGTTTCGAGCAAAAAATTGAGGTCGATTTCTCCGGTCAAAGGTGTTGCTTTGGCCTCGATTTGAAAATGACGAGCGGCTAGTTCGACGGCGTGGTCTGGTGTAAAGTGCATGTGGTGGTGCTGTTAACTTTTTCTGGGCGCAAAATAGGAAATGGTTAGTTGTTAGTGGTTAATGGTTAGTGATTAGTGGTTAATGGGAATATTTATGCTGGCTTGGGGTTTTGACTCGATTGGTCACACTGGCATCCTGCCCATCAAAAAAATCACAGTCATCATAGTTCAGATAAAAACATGGTGGTTAAAATCACGTAAGTAATTTTGGAATCCTGGAATCCTGCAAATTCTGGTTCAGACAAAAAATCCCTAAAAAAAAACCACCCCCAAAACGAGGGTGGCTCTCCATCAAAATTAGTATGAAAAAACTCTCTTCTTTACCGCTAGGGACCAATCAAATGATCCGCTCGCGGTACGCCAAGTCCAGGGCATCGGCTTTGGAGTGGACGCCCAGTTTGACGTAAATATTTTTGATGTGCGTGCGCACGGTTTCTTTGTCCACAAACAAGACCTCGGCAATGGCGGTGTAACTTTTGCCTTTGGCCATGAGTTGCAATACCTGGAGTTCTCGCGTGCTCAACTTGGATTGTTGGTTGCGGTGAAAAGAGTAGACCAAGATCCGGGCAGCTTTGGGGGTCAGAGGGGCACCACCTTCGTGGATTTCCCGAATGGCTTCCAGTAAGCGCAACGGCGATACTTCGGTATGCAGAAATCCCCCAGCTCCCGCCTCAAAAGCCTGGAAAATCAAGTCTTCGTACTCGTGATCAGCCATCAAGATGATGTCGAGCGATGGGCATTGTCGTTTCAAACTCCGCACTTGTTCTAACTCCAGTTGCCAACTAGAGGGATCATTAACTGGGGTTGGGGGCTGGAATCCGGTTTTGTCCAAGGACCCCAGCGAAAAAATCAACACCTGGGGCTCATGGCTGGAGATGCCTTGCAGGGCTTGTTCAGCATTTGCAAAGTCGCAAGTCAATAACATGCCTCCAGTTCCGTTGACCAAAAAGGCCAGGCCCTTGCGCGTTTGCTGATTCGGATCAATGATCCCTACACGGATACTCCGGGCTTGGGTGTTTAACATCAGCGAGTGTTTTTCGGCTAACTCAATCCATCCACAGCGGATTGGGTCAGTGGTACAGCACCCGGAAAAGCTTTTGTAAGGGTTGAGGAGGGTTGAAAATCAGATTAGAGGGGCGTTTTTCCTTCCAAAAACAGTTTCACAGGTAACAGGTTGAGCAGTTTCATTCGATCGTCCACCGCAGCATTAATGGGTTGAACGATCCATCATAAGGTGCATACTATCCGACAAAAGTTGCTTTCGAGCCCATCGAAAAGCCAAGAAAATCAGCCTCTTGCAAGATAGCTGACAATTTTCAGCAACTCGGTTTTGTTGTTCCAATTGGGTTTTTCCTTGCGCAGGTAGTCTTGGAATTTTCCGCAGGAATCCCCCAAGCAAGCCTGGCAAGCTGATTTGTTCTTTTTCAGTTCACAAATCCCTTCTGAGTTGGCCATGAATAAGCGTAACTGGCGTTTTAACCGCACTTTATTGGTCCCCACATCAAGGGCCGGGATGTAGGAGGGTTGAATTTCCAGCAATGCTTCTTCCAGGTAGAATTTTCCCTCGGCCAAAACTTGTACAATCCCCTTTTTGCTGACATTGATTGGGATTTTGAGCAAACCAGCGTTCATGTACAAACTGGTATCTTGCCCATTTTCAGGGTGAAACACAAAAAATGCAATGCGGTTCAGCGGGCAAATTTTTAATCCTTCCGGGGCTTTGATTTCGATCCACTGGTTTTTGAGGTCGTAACGCATGGGCAGGTTTCGAACCGCCCCTTGCTCCTGCAATTGCAAACTACCTTTTCGCCATTCTTCATCCAGATAGTAAGTGCCCTGCACTTCGGGTGGAGGCGCTTTGAGCTCTTCCAGGACCAAACCCGGATTGGTACCGCCGTCAGTGAAGATACCCACGCGGTTGTTGCCTTGCGCGCCAAGCAAATTGACCACAAGTAAAAGGTGGGATAGGATCAATGTGTGTTTCATAGCCTTCAAGAATGGAAGGTGAGCGGATTCGCTCACCCTCTCGGATTAATCAACTATTGTTCAATTTTAAAGGTCCAGGCCGCAGTAAAGCTAGAGTTGTTTCCTTGCCGGATACTGGCAGCCAAGTTTTCCCAACCGATCACTCGGTTGTCATTCAAGGTGACGTAAGTACGCAAAAGGATCACGTCATTGGCTTTGAGCTTATTGGCATCCAGGCCAAAGCCCTTGGTCACAGCATCTAAACTGATGCTACCAGAAGCTTTTCCATTGACAAAAGCACTGGCAGGAACGGAGTAAATGGGCTTATTTTTGGCCAAAGTATCCTTGCCACTCAGGTAAAAACCCCGAAATTCCACATTGCTGAGGTTTTTATTGATGGAATAAGCCTCAAAATCGACCTTGCTGCCTGCGGTGGCCAATTTGAGGTTTTTGTTGGTCGTACTGACCACGATCCGCATATTGGCCCCCTCCTGAAATTCCGGGTGGCGCACCAAGTCTTCATCCCGGCAGGACCAGCTACTCAGGGCCAAAACGGCCAAAAAGAGCATTTTATAGGTAGTTTTCATACTGCTTGTTTTGTTAAAGATTGAAGTATTGAAGGGTTGAAATGTTGAAAAGACGAGCATTGCAGTCGAAATTCCAGTCCGCCTAGTAAATAGATACTTAGCGGGTTGGAATAGGTTACAACTGGAATAGCTTACAAATCGTCAATTCACATCCCAAAACACCTTGTCGTTGTAGATATTCCGTTGCTGAGGCGCATTGGGGTTGATCTGCAAATCCGACACTGGATAAGGGAACGACTGGATGTACTCTCGTGACAATACGGTATTGGGGTTGTCATCGGCTTTGGGGTCAAAAGGCCTGGGATAACCCGTGCGACGGGTATCGTTGTAGCTTTCGATGCCATTACCAAAGTTGGCAATCCACTTTTGGGTCAGTATGATTTCCAGTTTTCTATTCTGGTCGCCAGCGGTGTATAAAGCCATGATTTTTCCCACATACTCGTCGATGACTGCTGCTGTAAGACTGGGAGCCCCGCCCGCACTAGCCGCCCGATTGACCTCAGCAAAAGCCTCGTTGAGGGCGGATTTGAACAGGTTTTCTGCATTTTCGCCTGTATTTTTGGTCAAAGCCAGCTCTGCCCGGCTGAACAAGCTGTTGAAGTAGGGCAAAATGCGCATCAGGCCCGCGCCACGGGTGCCGCTGTTGAGATTGACTGCGCCCCCGGAACCATCGTCGAATTTGCCACCAATGGGGTACAAACCCAAAACTGTCAAAGAGGTATTTTGGTCAAAATCCGCATTGGGGTCAATGTTGGAGGTGCTGAACCAGATGGACAAAAACTCCCCATCCTTGAAGGAGAAGGGATTTTGCGGGGCCTGGCCCTTGCGCAGTTGGTTGCAGTAGTAATAGGGCATTCGAGGATCCGCAATGCCGCTGAATATTGGGTTTAAGGTACTTTTCCCCTGCATGATCTGGTGGAAAAAAGGACTGATGTAATAAGAAGGTGAAGACTGGGTGTATTCGTCCACAAAGCCCGGATGGCGGTTGTCGGGAGCATTGGCGGTACCATAAACCATCTCAAAATCATCGGCCCCAGCGCTCATGATTTTGCCACTGCTGATCAAGGCTTTTACTGCGGCATCATCATACAGCGGAGTCAAGCGCACGTTGTTGTACAGGCGCAATTTGAGGGTATTACCCATTTTGATCCAACGCTCTACATTTCCGTTGTAGAACAAATCCGAGGTCCCCAGACGGACAGTTGAAGTTTTGCCCAAATTGGCAACACCCTCGTCGATCAGGCGGAAAAGGTCCTTGTAAACATCTTCGCCTTTATCGAATTTGGGGTAAGGGCTGGCAGCTCCTTTGTTGGCTTCGCTGTAGGGTACATTGCCCCAGAGGTCCACTAAAACACTGAAGATGTAGGCTTTCATCAGTTGTGCTACTCCTACATAATGCCAACTATTGGTCGCCGTACCTTTGTCGATGATTTGGCGAATATCGGTCAGGCCAATGCTGTAATACTGCTGCCAGGGATCGTTGACATTGGGGTCATCGCCTACCGCAAAGTAGTTGTTGTAGTTGCTGCGCACCACGATTTGGTGGGCAAAACTCATGGTTGGGTCTGAGATACCATTGTTGCTGGGCGTCACGACATTGCTCAAATTGACTTGCACATAGGGCAGCAATTGAGTCAAAGGTACATCCGTAGGGTTGTTGGGGTCATCATTGATGTCCAGAAAGTTACGTTCGCAAGCTGCGAACAGGAGGATGGCAAGCAACAGACTCAAGGTCGTATTGCTGCGCAGCCAAGCTGTATGTTGATTCAAATTTTTCATCATTACCATTTTGACAGACTTAAAAAGTAGCTTGCAAGTTGAACCCTACGCGGCGTACCGAAGGCGCATTGGCGTACTCAAAACCCACAAAGTTTTGGTTGCCAAAAGTGCTGGTCTCTGGGTCAAAATTGGAAGCTTTGGGAAAATTAGGTGCTTTAAACCACAGGTTGCGGCCCGTTACGCTGAAACGCAATGAACCAATTGGCATGCCTTTCAAAAGCGTTTTTGGCAAAGTGTAACCTACCGAAACCTCGCGAATGCGAATCGTAGTGCCGTCATATACAGACCATTCGTGGGCCCCGTTCACTGCGAATGAGTTGCCGAAATACAAGTCGTTCATCTCGATCATCAGGTTGTTGGGAATTTTGTTGCCCCGCTCGTCCAGCAGCGGCAAACCAGTGGTCGCATCGCCCAAAAAACCAGGGATGATGTAGTTCATTTCGCGGTTTTCGGTGTCCGCAGTTACCCCGCGCCCCAACAATTGAGCGTTGGTATCAGTATACAAGTCGCCACCGTGGCGGTAATCGATCACCACATTCAACAAGAAGCCTTTCCAGGAAAAAGTATTGGTGAGGCCCAACAAGAAATCAGGGTTGGGATCGCCGATGATTGCTGGTGTCGGAGCAGAGATCAGCTGACCGTTGGCAGGATCAATCAATAGATTCCCGTCAGCATCGCGAGCAGCAACGGTGCCCCGAATCACCCCATAAGGCAAACCTGGTCGCAACACTGGCGTGGCACCACCCCCAAACAAACCCTGGATTTCAATCTCCTCCAAACCCGGAGCCAGCTCCTTTACGATGTTGCGGTTGCGAGTGAACGTAGTGTAGATGTCCCAGTTGAAGCCATTTTCACTGCGGATCGGGCTGAGGCTGAGGCCCACTTCAATCCCATTGTTGTCCAAAACCCCAAAATTGGTCAAGAAACTGTTGAAACCCGAAGCTGCGGGCAAAGACAAGCGCCCGATCTGGTCGGTAGTGCGGGTTTGGTAATATGTCAGATCCAATCCGATTTGACCATTGAAAAACTTGAACTCCCCTCCTACCTCAAAGCTACGGGTGAACTCCGGCTTCAGATCTGGATTCACTTCGGTGTTGGAGAGCGTAGAAGCAGGCTGCCCCCGGAATGGGAAGTCGGTGGTCCTTACTGAACCTACCAGATTCGAACTTGCGCCCAAGTTGATTAAGTAAATGGGTTGCAATGAATAGGGTGAGGCGTCATTGCCCACGGTGGCCCAACTGGCGCGAAGTTTACCATAATTAAGCACTTTGGACTGCATTTTCAAAGCGTCGGTAAAGACGAAAGAGCCATTGACTGCCGGATAGAAAAAACTGCGGTTTTCCTTGGGTAAGGTAGAAGACCAGTCGTTGCGACCCGTGAAGTTGAAAAAGGCCCAACCCTTGTAGTCAAACCCCAGGTCCGTAAATGCACCGTACAAGCGACGACGAGAGTAAGTCCCCCCAAAAGGCGTAACTGTTGCAGTGTTGTCGAGGTCAAGGATGTTGAAATCAACCATCCCCGCGCCCCTGAAGCTTTGATCTTCTACCGTTCGTTGGTTCACGTTGTGCCCCACTACTGCACGCAGCGTCAGGTCTTGTCCCAGGCTGCGGGTAGCAGTCAAGAGTAAGTTGGACTCAATCTCGGTGAAAGAAGTCGAGGTTTGGGTGATTTGCCCAATTTGGTTGCCTCCACGAGAGCCGGGCCGAAACCATTCTTTGTCGAACTGCGAATAGTTGTTGATCCCAATTTTGTAAGCGGCATTCAACCAGCTGTTGATGTCGTAACTAGCCCCCAAGCTGGCCACAAAACGATTCACATTGGCATTGAAGCCATCGTTGGTAGTACTCCAGTATGGGTTGGTGGAGGAGCCTAAGGGTACAAAAAACACACTACCTCGGGTACTTGGGTTCTCAAAAGGCAAGTCTTGCAGGGGCCAGTTGCGGCCCAAGTACATGGTACGCCCGAATGCACTGGCGTTGCCCACTGCATTGCTCGCCCCACCAGCAGGGCCCAATTGCAAGGTATTGGTATAGGCGAAATTGCCATTTACAGTCAAGCCATTGTCCAAAGAAGTACTTCCACCCAAACTGAGGTTGAAGCGATTGAAAGTGGAATTGGGGATGAAACCTTTTTGATCCAGTTTTGAAAAAGTAGCCACCAGGCTGCTCTTGGCTGTCCCTCCAGTAACAGTAAGTGAGTTTTCATAGACGCCGCCTGTTTCAAAAAAATCCCTCACATTGTTGGGATAAGCTTGGTAGACGGTTCTTTTGTTGCGGTACAAATCGGGAAAAGCATTTTGATAAGCGGCCCAATAAGCGATTGAGTCAATCGTAGGATAAGGCACTGCGGACTTGAAGGGTGCGCCCCAAGAACCATTTGCAAAAGCGAAGTTGAACCCTGTACCAGTGCCATAACTGTTTTGTAAACGAGGAATATTCGACACATTTTCCAAGGAGTAAGAGCTGGAATAGCTTATTTCCAAGCCTTTTTTGTTGGATTTGGCTGCGCCAGTTTTGGTAGTGATGACCAATACCCCATTGGCAGCTCTGATTCCATACAAGGCTGCTGCGGCTCCACCTTTGAGTACCGTGATCGAGGCGATGTTGTTGGGGTCCAAATCGGCAAAACGGCTCGAAAAAGCCCCACCACCTGCCAATTGTCGGTTGCCGCTAGAGCTTGCCCCTACGGTTTCGTTGTTGTAAGGCACTCCATCTACTACGATCAGGGGTTGGTTGTTTCCAAAAAATGAGCGGTTGCCGCGCATGGTGATACGGGTAGCACTACCTGGCACCCCACTCGAACCCAGGATGTTGACTCCAGGCACTTTGGCGGCCAGACTACGTAGCACATCGGGCTCGCTGGTTTGTTGTACTTTAGTGGCGTCCACTCGTTCAACTGAATACCCTAGTGCTTTTTGTCCCCTTGAAATTCCTACTGCGGTGACCACTACCTCGCTCAGTTTCAGTACATCCGCTTTCATGTTCAAGTCCAGCTTACTGCGTCCATTAAGGGGTTCTTCAACAGTGGTAAATCCAGTGTAGCTGAAAACCAAAACCGCATTGTTGGGGGCATTGAGTTCATATTTGCCATCAATATCGGTGACTACCCCTTTGCTCGTACCCTTCACGAGGATGCTCACCCCTATCAGGGGTTCCGCATTTTCGCCTCCTGTAACCCTTCCATTCACGGTAAGGTCTTGTGCCCCAAGGCTGGTACTGACACCTAGCCCCAGTAATAGCATTAAAAAACACCATTTAGCTTTCATTCTTCATATTTAAGTGAGTGATGGAATGAGCAAGCAAAGACCTGCCAAGACTGGTTCGGCGCAGCACGAACAGTCAAAAACCAAGTGTTTTGTTTGCACGAAAAAGTCATTCAATGCCGGGTTAGGAACGGCATTGTTGTTTTCTAGTAAACCAGTTATGGCCATGAGTTGCCTGACCCAAGTACGCAGCGGCATACTTGACTGAGTAAACTCAATGCGAATCTCGCATCAGGGCCAAAAAATTAAAAACAACATTTAACGGCGGGGTCGGGTGATTCCTACAATATTCTATCATGGTGAGCACAGTAAACTCACAAGAATAACAGTCGGCCCAAATGTAACTGATATAATGATGCATGTAAATCCTGCAAATTGGGGGATTTTGCGTGGATTAAATGCAGGCAAAAGAAGATGAAATGCTTTAAAAGTCTATAAGCGACTTGTTTTTATCGACTAACGTATAGTTTTGGCATCACCCAAATTAGGTGAGTAGCGTTTGCCCATTATTTTGTCAGGTAAATGACCAATGTGGGTTAAAAGCCTAATTTTGAGGTGGGTTCTGGTTTGTTCGGCATGTCTTGTTGACATACGATAGACGACATACGAGTTACGATATATGATTTAGGGACTCGCTGGGGAAATTTGTCATGTTTTAAGTTCTCGTTTGCACGGTTTGAGATTTTTGAAATTTAAAATTGATAAGAACTTCGGAGAAGTGCCACGTTTGTAGCTAAGGACAAGCTAAGTAGGCCTGACTTCGGAGAAGTCGCACGTTAAAATAATGTTAATGAAAAAGTGTTTATTCAGTTGTATCGACAAGTTCTTTTTCAGCAATTCCCGCTTTGGATCATATTTTGCTGACAAATAAAGCCTTGTGAAGATAGGGCAAAAACTTGGACAGCAAAAAACACAGTTTTTTAGCACTAAAAGCGAGTGTTGAGGTCTCAAAGAGGCTGTGACAAGTTGAAAATAGAGCGGCGCGCTGGTAAAAGTCTACAGACTTGTACCACTATTTGCACGTCTCTGACGTTTGATGAATTTTTATTAAAAATTTGACTATCAACATGTTGTGTAGAAGTCGCGAAGTCTCCTTCATGCGTCAGAGACGCAAATATAGCCGTACAAGTCCGGAGACTTGTACGAGCGACATTCTTTTTATTTTACGACAAAAATCAAAACTTTCAGCTTTAACAAATACAAAATCAGAGAATTATGGCTAAAGCGGGAATTGCTGGTTCTTTTTTAAATACACTTTAAATCATTAAAATCCAATATGATGTAATAACGTGAAACTTCTACGAAGTTCCCAAGAATGGGGTGTCATAAAGTGCTACAAACGTGTAACTTCTCCGAAGTTTTCAGAAATTGATAAATTCTTGTCTGTTCTCTGGAATAAATCCTTAAAAAAACAAGCTCTTTTACTCAGCATTCACGTTAATTTCAAACAGGATTCAATGGCCTTTTTCAAATATTCTTCGGCTGGAGCACAAGGCAAGCTTAGCTTTTCAAGCTGTTGAAGAGCAGTCCCAAGGTCAAAATCTTCCTGCTCACACCAGCCGATGCCAGCTTCATTACCTAGTTTTTTAGCCAAATAGGCTTGTTCTGGTTGCGCTGGGGTGGGCACTAGGTATACCTTTTTTTGCAATACTGCTAGGTCCATCAAACTGCTATACCCTGAGCGGCAAATGATGCCCGTGCATTGACTGATTTTTTCTTGCAAGTTAAAAGTGGTCAAAAAAGGGAAAATGACGAGGTTTCCTTCTTGTTTACTGGCCGAATTGATCCCTGCCAAACCCTGTACCAGCAAAAACCGCAAATCGGGAAATTTTTTGACTTCTCTGCGAATGATTTTTTCAAATAAACTTCTTTGTGGCTCTGGCCCCGATAGGATAAATCCTACCTGATAAACAGGAGATTGAGGTTGCACTTCCATGCGGGTCAATGGGCCAACATAATAGGTGGGCAACAGGGGTAAAGCTGGATGAGCAAGTTTTCCAGCCAAGTTGGGCTCGCCAGGGTAATCGGGCACCCAGCAGGTCTTGAAGTTGCGAATCATGGCCACATGGATCGCTTGTACTAACCAGCCCACGGGCCACCTGGGCAAAGGCAAATGCAATTGATGGCTCAGAAAAATGGAAGGAGTACCGCGTAAAAAACACCCGTAGCGATGATCGGCGATGGCCAAGTCGTACTGATTCCGTTTGTGCAAACCTTGAATAACCTGATGCTCTTGCCAAATGCGCAACGCGATGCGGGGCAATTGCCACGCCATGTTGAGCCAAAGGTTTTTCCCGGGATATAGAACGCCATAACCGGGCAGTGCATGGGTGTTAATACCAGGGAATTCAGCTTGTAACAGGGCCAAAGCCGGGCCGCTAGAAGCCAACTGCACCTCATGCCCGCGTTCCAGCAGTGCTTGTACCAAGGGCACACAACGACTGGCATGACCCAAGCCCCAGTCCAGTACAGCTACTAAAATGCGCATAAAAGCTTGTTTTCTCGGCTACAAAGTTGCCATTTCTGATGGATCATGAATACTTATGCCGAAAAGAATTTACAACAAGATGGCCCTTTTTTGCATCTTGTCGTCTAAATTCATGAAACGTTTGGTGGGCTGATGGGCTCAAAATGGCAACTGCTGTACCGGACTCTTTTGCAAAAAAACACCATACATGAAAAAACTTTCGCTTTGCTTGTTCCTTTTTAGCATTTTGTGCGTTCTAGGATGCGAGCAAAAAACGCACCTCAAAACTCCTCGTCGCATGAGTAGTAATTTCAAAAAACTCCCCTTGAAGGGAAAATTGGGTATCAATGCTGTAGTAGAAATACCAGCTGGCACCAATCTAAAACTTGAATTGCAGGAAAATGGCCAATTCGAGGCCGAAATCATCAATGGCAAAGAAAGGGTGATCGACTTTCTCCCCTTTCCTGGCAACTACGGATTTATACCAAGCACCCTGATGGACGAAGCAAGGGGTGGGGACGGCGATGCTTTGGATGTGATCATCATTGGACAAAGCGAAGCAACAGGTACCGTACTCGAATTCATCCCAATCGCGGTGCTAAAGATGATCGACGAGGGCGAAAACGACACCAAAATCATCGGCGTGCCTGCTGATCCTAAATTGCAAGTGATTAAAGCCACTAATTTTCAGGATTTCAGCCACCAATACGATGCTGCCAAGCGCATTATCGAGACCTGGTTTGTACATTATCAAGGCTACGGTACCGTGCAAGTCATTGCTTGGGAAGACGAGGTTTCAGCCTTGGCAGAGATCGAAAAATGGGCACTTTGAGCCTAATTCTTCAATATTTAATCACGCTCTTATTCAACAAAATGGTCGTTTGTACCATTATAGTATAGCTACCCGTTTTTGTTGAAAACAACCCTATGAAGCAGTCCATCGAGGTCGATAAAGTGCATCATTGTCTTTACAATTTATTTTTTGGCAATCCCCAAACCGGAGATAAAAGCCTGGAATACGACCAGTTGCTTGAATCCGCAGGTTGGCAATATTTGTACACCAACAAAATTGCACACCTACATGGTTTGTGGGAACCTGAGGAGGGTAATCGCTTGGTTTACCCCGATTACCTGCAAGCCATAGAGGATGCTCCGGCACAAAATATCGAATCGCGTTACCTTTTGATTTTGCAAAATGGCAAGGTATGTGGTGGCTTCGTATTGCAACTGGTTGAGCTGGATACTTCAAAACAAATCCGGGAATTGAGAGAACTCAAAAGTGGGACCTTCATCCAGCGCTTGCGCAAACGAGCTGCTGGCATTGGCAAATTTAAATTGCTGGTTCTGGGAAACATGTTGCTCACGGGCGAACATGGCGAGTGGTGGAAATTACCCGATCACGAGGTTCAGACTGCTCGTGTGGCAACTTTACAATTTTTGGAGAAAATTGCCAAAAAAGAGAATGCACGGGTCATCATGGTCAAAGACTTGTACGAGCGAGACGCCACTCTCGAAGCCCGGGGTTTTCACCCCCTTGATTTTCAACCTTCCATGCATTTTGCACTCAATCCGCAATGGAGAACTTTTGAGGATTACTTGGAAGCCATGACGTCCAAATACCGGGTGCGGGCCCGCAAAGCCCAAAAAACTTCGGCCAGCTTGGTTTTTCGGGAACTGGACTTGCGCCAAATTGAGCTTTTTCAAAAAGACCTTTACCAACTATATCGGCAGGTGATCGATGCGGCCGATTTCAACATGACCACTGCATCAGAAGATTATTTCTATCAAATGAAGCGCCAGCTAGGGGCGGATTACAGCCTTTGTGCCTGTTTTGACAAGGACCGCTTGCTTGGGTTTTACACCACCATTCGCAATGGACAAGAAATAGAAGCCAATTTTATCGGATTTGACGCAGAAGCCAATCGCCATTACCAGCTTTACTTGAATATGCTGTACTGCATGGTCAAGCAGGGCATTCAAGTTTGTTGCCAGGAAGTAGGATTTGCCCGTACTGCCATGGAAATTAAAAGTTCGGTAGGCGCAACTTCAAAACGAGCATACATTTACATGCGGCATGTCAATTCTTGGATCAATCGCTTGTTGCCGTTTGCGGTGCGTTTTGTTGAGCCTAAGACGGCTTGGGTACCTCGTAATCCGTTTAGAGAAGAGGCGTAAGTATTTTTTCTATAATTATAGACTTGAGCATCCTCCAAGTATTTGAGCTAAAATAAGATGGACATCTTTGTTTTTGAGGTCTAGCAAAAAAAGAACACAACTTCCTTTCATCCAGTTGCTTAAACTGGTAGTGCTCTTTTTTCACTAAACCCAAACCTGTCCACCTTATTTTTTACGCTCCCTTAGTGAGCATAGGCAGCATTAGATATTTAATTTTCGTTTCCCCTTTGAAAAACCGAATTTAGCTTGGTTAATTTCCCGATAGGCAATTATTTTTTGTGTTTTTGGCCATAAACAGTTAAAAAATTTGTCGGAATCTTAGTTAATGCAATGTACCTTGCCCCCGCTTTTATTTTATCCTTTGAACTTTCTATCAGAATCCCAAATACAACTGCAGCAAAGTTACATCACAAGTGATGCTTACTTTAAAGCATGAGACCCTTCATTGGGGGCTGGATTTAGCATAAAAAGTCGTCCTGTTATTGGGTAGTATACTTTGCTTACCTTTTACATTCGACTGTTCGCAAGCGCATAACTCAACACGGGGCTCAAAGCACAGGGTTGTTTTATGATAGTATCACAAACAAAAAGCAAATTCTTAAACTATGACATTCAAAACCAAAACTGTCAATTTTTTGACCAGTTTGTTGCTGTTGACGCTGTTTGCCACCGGGGCATGGGCACAACGTACCATAACTGGTCGGGTCACAACTGATGAAGATGGCTCAGCCCTTCCCGGGGTTAGCATCGCAGCCAAAGGGACTACTCTTGGCACAGTTTCTGACGCTTCGGGCGCTTATTCGCTCAATGTTCCACAAAACGTCAATTCGTTGGTCTTTTCATTTTTAGGGTACACCAGCCTTGAAGTGATTGTTGGGGCTAACAATGTGATTGATGTGGTCATGAGCCCATCGGCAACTGACATCAACGAGGTAATTGTAGTGGGTTATGGTACCCAAAAGCGCTCAACCCTGACCGGGGCAGTGAGCCAAGTAAGCACCAAAGAGCTTACTGCACTGCCAGTAATTGATGTACGCCAAGCCCTCCAGGGGCGAGTACCAGGGGTGCAGGTAGTCAACAACGGTTCTCCTGGTGAAGACCCGATTGTGCGCATTCGGGGGATTGGTTCGATCAACTTTGCCTCCAATCCGCTGTATGTAGTGGATGGTTTCCCAACTGGTGACCTGGGGACCATCGACTCTCGCGACATCGAATCGGTGGAAGTATTGAAAGATGCTGCTGCTGCTGCCATTTATGGTTCTCGTGCTGCCAATGGGGTCATCATGATCACCACCAAGCGCCCGAAGGCCAATTCGGGCCTGAGCGTAAGCCTGGACTCTTACTACGGCACCCAAGCAGCCTGGAAAACCTTGGACTTACTGGATCGCGATGGCTACATTAAATACGCTACGGCCCTGCGCGGCAACGCTGGGCAAGCCCTACCTGCTCGTTTTGGCCGCTTGAACGAACCCATTTATGCAGGTTCAAGCCAAACTTACGCACAAACCAATACCAATTGGCAAGACGAAATGTTCCGTGCGGCACCGATTACCCAAAACAACCTCTCGATCTCTTCGGGCAACGAAAAGTCGCGCTTTTATGCGGGTTTGGGTTACTTCAAGCAAGACGGGATCATGCTAGGGACGGGGTATGAGCGTTACAATTTCCGCCTCAACTCGGTCCATAATCTTAGCAAGAGCATCACCTTTGGCCAAAGCTTGAGCTTGGGTAGCGATTTTCGTCAGAATGAAAACAATGCGGGCGGACGTACCCAGCTCAAACACATTCTGCACATGACGCCCTATATTCCAGTGGAAGATCCGACCCAACCAGGTGGTTATCGTGGACCCAGCGGCGATGATGGTACAGACCCGCAGAATCCTGTGCGGGTGGCGCTGCAAGACCAGAGCCGCAATAGCCGCTTCCGCACCTTGGCTACAGCATACCTGGACATCAAGTTGTTTGCAGGCTTGAGCTATCGTTTCACTGGTGGCATTGACGCGAGCAACACCGTCAACCGCCTCAACAACCCGATCTACAACGAAAGTTTCAACGCACGCAACTTCAACCGGGTTGAGCAGAACACTTTCAACTTTGTTTCGCCATACTTCAGTAACCAGTTGACTTACGATAAAAACTTTGGCAAACACCACGTCAATGTGGTTGCAGTAGCCGAACGCCAGGATGCGCGTTCTAGCAGCTTGAGTGGCGGCGGAAACTATCTGACCAATGAATTGAAAGAGGTATCCAACACCCTCATTGATGCGGGCATCAATGGCCGCACCGAAACCAGCGTACTGTTCTCCTACCTCGGTCGTGTCAACTATGAGTTCAATGACAAGTACCTCTTGAGTGGTTCGTTTCGCCGGGATGGTTCTTCGGTTTTTGCACCAGGCAACAAGTGGGGTAACTTTGCCTCGGTTGCAGTGGGCTGGCGCATCAGCGAAGAAGCCTTTATGCAGCAATTTGAAAACATTTCTGAATTGAAACTGCGCGGTAGTTATGGATTGATGGGCTTCAATGGCATTGCCAACTATGCTTGGCAACCCGTGTTGGCTCAAAATACAGGCGCAATTTTTGGCGCTGATACCCGTGCGCAAGGCACTTACTTTGACTTCCTAGGGAACACGGACCTGGGCTGGGAAACCACCAATATGACCAATATCGGTGTGGACCTGGGCATGTTCAAAAATCGCCTGACTTTCCAAGTGGAATATTACAATCGCATCACCGATGGTTTGATCCTGAACCAGCCTTTGTCACCTTCCTTGGGCTTTAGCCAGGCTACTCCAGCCAACATCGGCTCGATGAAAAACTCCGGTTGGGAATTCCAATTGGGCTTGAACAGCAAGTCTGGCAGCGCCTTCCGTTGGAACATCAACGCCAACCTGGGCTGGGTAACCAACAATGTAGAGAGTTTTGGTGAAAACATCACCGCACCCTTGTTCACTGGTGCAAATGCCGACTACGGTGGCGAAAACATCACCATCACCCGCCCGGGCCTGCCTATCCAGTCTTTCTTTGGTTGGCAAGTAGCGGGTATCTTCCAGACCCAAGCGGAAATTGACGCAGCCAATGCCTTGGGCAATGACGACAAGCCATACCAAATTGCCGCTACCAAACCTGGCGACATCAAGTTTGTGGACCAGGATGGCAACGGATTGATTGATGCAGAAGACCGGGTGGTTTTGGGTAATTTCTTGCCTGATTTCACCTATGGTTTCAATTTGAGTGCCAGCTTCAAAGGTTTTGACGCAACCATGTTCGTACAAGGTGTGCAGGGCAACAAAATCTTCAACGGCACCAAAGTATTGCGCCAAGGGATGTTGCGCTTGTTCAATGCTGGAACGGAAGTACTCAATGCTTGGACCCCACAAAACACCAACACCGATGTACCTCGTGCAGTGGATGGCGACCCCAACCGCAACTCGCGTACTTCTGATCGCTTCATTGAAGATGGATCTTACTTGCGCATCAAGAACCTGAGCGTAGGTTACACCTTGCCAACCAGCTCTTTGAGTGGTTTTGCCAATGGCTCAATCAAAAACCTGCGCTTGTACATTTCAACGCAAAACTTGTTGACGCTGACCAAATACACGGGCTATGACCCCGAAATTGGTTCACGTTTCAATGGTACCCTCACCAACGGGATCGACTATGGTCAATTTCCTGCTGCACGTACCATTTTATTCGGCATCCAAGCTGGTTTCTAAGAACCGATTTGCCGAACTTTTGTTAAACTTATAAACAACTTAACTCGATATGAAAAAAGCAATATTGCTCACCGCATTGTTGATTATCGGGGTGGTTTATTCATGCCGCGAAACGGATCTGGATCAATTTAACCCGAACCAATTGACGCCTGACAGTTACTTCAAAAATGGCACTGAAGTACTTTCCGGGGTAAATTCCATATATGCCTTGTTGCAAGGCAACGGCTTGGTTGGCCGCGAATGGTTTTTCCTCAACCACCTGCGTGGGGATGACTTCACCTCTGGTGGTGGTCAGTTGGAAACGCCCCGCAATCAGATTTTGAATGGCGTGCATGATCCTGCTAATTATGTACTGAACGAAGTATGGAACGCCGCTTATCGTGGCATTCACCGTGCAAATTCGGTAATTGAAGCAGCCGCTAAATTGACCGATCAGAACGATGTACTGGCCAAAAGAGCGGTAGCTGAAGCCCGTTTCTTACGCGCCTTTTTGTACAGCGAATTAGCAGTGTTTTGGGGTGGTGTTCCCATCTACAAAGCGGTAGCTAGCAAACCTGGTGACGCACTTGCCCGTGCTACCGAGGCTGAAGTAATTGCTTTTGCACTAGAAGACTTGAATGCTGCTGAAGCCGCACTGCCTGCTAGTTACACGGGCAATGACTTGGGCCGTGCCACCAAAGGCGCTGCACAAATGCTGAAAGCGCGCATGCAGATGTTCAAAGGCGACTATGCAGCAGCCAAGACTGAATTGCAAAAAATCGTAAGTTCTAACTTGTACAAACTGGCTGCCAAGTACAACGATAACTTCCAGGAGGAAGCTGAGTGGAATAGCGAGTCCATCTTCGAGTTGGGCTTCTCCTCAGTAGGTGACATCAACTGGGCTGGCGATGGCAACGACCCCGCTTGGGGTAACCAAGAGCGCATGGTGCGTACCCAGGAATACTCTGTTACGGGTTGGCGCAACTTGATTCCTTCACAGAGCCTAATCGACGAATTTGAAAACCCTAGCAAAGGGGATGCCAAACTCGATCCACGCCGTGGTTTCAGCTTCTGGGTGATCGGTGACAAGTTCAACGCCGGCAAAACCGAGCTTACTGATGGTTTGGTGCAAGGCAATACCACGGTGATTGATGGCAAAACCACCAAGGTATCCTGGGCCAAGTACTCGGCGCACTACAAAATGGATCCAGGTGGCTACAACAACCTGGGCATCAACTACCGCATTATGCGCTACGCTGAAGCCCTGTTGAGTTTGGCTGAGTGTGAAAACGAAACAGGCAATACCGCCGAAGCGATCCGTCTGATGAACCAGGTCCGTGCGCGTCCAGGCGTAGAAATGCCTGCCTACCCAACTACTCGTTTCCCTTGCCGCAACAAGGACGAGGTGTTCATTGCCCTGGTGCACGAAAAGCGTGTGGAACTGAACGGCGAAGAAGTACGCAACCGCGACTTGCTGCGCTGGCGGCGCCAAAACAAACTGGCGGCTGCTATCCAGCCCAAGTTCAGCTACACCTTTGAAAACCGCCACTTGCTGCTGCCGATTCCACAATCGGAAATCGACAACAACGATAAAATGGACCAAAGCAACCAGAACCCTGGGTATTGATTTTACTTGACGCTGAGTAAATCGTACTTTTGCTTAAGATGAGAAATGGGCTAAATGACTTCGGTTGTTTGGCCCATTTCTTAGTTTAGAAGTTGAGTGGTTGAGGAGTTGAGAAGAATGGCTCCGAATCAAGCTTCTTCTCAACTTTTTTTGGCCAACTTGCGCTGGTACAAGTCTCCAGACTTTACCATTATCTGCACGTCTCTGACGTTTGACAAATTTTTATTAAAAAATTGAATACCAATATGTTAAAAAGCGATATTCACACCTCTTTCATGCGTCAGAGACGCAGATATAGACGTACAAGTCAGGAGACTTGTACGAGCGACATCCTTTTTATCTGGAGACAAAAATCGAAGAATTCCGTGTTAACAAGCACAAAACCACCGGATTTTATCCAATTTAAAAATTGCAGGTTTTTCAACGCCTAAACCCATCAACCAGCTAACTCATGATCAAACAATTTTTACTCCTGCTCTGCCTTGCTGGTTTGTTCGCTTGTCAATCCAAGCCGGATACCCTGTTCAAACGAATCAAAGCTCGTCACAGCGGCATTACTTTTCGCAACGAGATCACCGAGAGCGACACCTTTGACGTGCTCAAATTTGAATACCTTTACAATGGTGGCGGGCTGGGAGTAGGCGATTTTAACCAAGATGGCCTTAGTGATGTCTTTTTTGCAGGCAACATGGTTTCTTCGGCCTTGTACCTCAATCAAGGCGGTTTCAAATTCAAAGACATTACCCAGGCGGCAAAAGTAAAAACCAAGGTATGGTGTACTGGAGTGGCTATCGCCGACCTGGATGCCAACGGCTGGCCCGATATTTATGTATCGACGATTGCACCTACATTGGGCGATTCTACCGCCAATTTGCTGTTTCTCAACCAAGGGCTCGATAAAAATGGCATTCCTGAATTTGTAGAAAGCGCCGAGCAAACTGGCTTGGCTGATAAAAACTACGGCACCCAAGCCGCTTTCTTGGATTATGACCAGGACGGCGACCTTGACCTGTTTTTGCTCAACAACGCCCTGGAAATTTACAATCGCAACAGCCTGGTGGGCCAAAAACACAACGGCACGGGCCAAAGCCTGGATAAATTGTACCGCAATGATGGCATGGGCACCAATGGTTTGCCACATTTTACCGAAATTTCAAAAACTGCGGGCATCCTCTCCGAAGGTTGGGGCCTGGGCGTGGGCGTCAGCGACATCAACCTCGACGGCCTACCCGATATTTATGCCGCCAATGATTTCCAATCCAATGATCAATTGTATATCAATCGTGGAGATGGCACTTTTAGCAATGAAATTGCCCGTTTTTTCAAGCACACTTGCCACAACAGCATGGGCATGGACATTGCAGACTTGAACAATGACCAACTGCCCGACCTAGGAGTAGTCGACATGCTTCCCAACGACAACATGCGGCAAAAAACCATGTTTCCCACCACCGCCTACAACAAGTATTACCAGGCCCTTAACTTGGGTTATCAACCGCAGTTCGTGCGCAATGTCCTGCAAATCAACAATGGGAATGAAACCTTTAGTGACTTGGGCTATCTGGCGGGCATAGCAGCCACCGACTGGTCCTGGTCGTTGCTGATGGCTGATCTTGACAACGATGGCCAACGCGACATCCTCATCACCAATGGCTACCGCAAAGACATCACCGACCTCGATTTTGTGGCTTACAATCAGGAGAAAAAGATGTTTGGTTTTGACAAAAGCCTCAGTTCTGAACTGCACGAGCAACTGGCAGCCATGAAGGGCATTGACAAGCCCAATTTTGTTTTCCAAAACCAAGGTGATTTGCAATTCAAAGACATGTCCAAAGCCTGGGGACTAGCTGATCCCTCTTACTCCAATGGCACTGCCTGTGCCGATTTTGACAACGACGGCGACCTAGACCTGGTGATGAACAACATCAATGCTGAGGCCTTTTTGTACGAAAACACCCTCAATTCTCCTGAAAAAAACAGCAATTACCTGCGCATCAAACTCATCGACCCCCAAACCCAGGGCTATGGGGCCAAAGTATGGGCTTACGCAGGAAAAGACAGCTGGTACGCTGAATATTTCCCACAAAAAGGCTACAAGTCTACCCAAGAGGCCTACATCCATTTGGGCTTAGGTAAACACCAGGTACTCGACTCCTTGCGCGTCACCTGGCCCAAGGGTATGACGGAGGTGTTGCCAAATGTAAAAGCCCGGCAGGTGTTGAACCTGGACCTGAAAAACGCGAAACTCAAGCGTCCTTTGCGCACCCCTGCCCAAACCTGGAATGCCACCGATTTTTTCCAAGAAGAAAAAAACCTAATCGTTTACGAGCAAGAAGAAAAAGACTTTGTCGATTTCAACTACCAGGTGCTTTTGCCCCGCGAGCATTCGGAACTGGGCCCCAAAATGAGCACGGGGGATGTGGATGACAATGGTACCATTGACTTGTTGGTCGGTGGTGCGGCTGGAGAACCAGCAGTGTTGTTTTTGCAACAAAAAAATGGGCAATTCAAAAAGCAACTTTTACCTGCCAAAATGCAAGAGGATGTTGGGGTCTTGCTCTTTGACGCAGATGGCGACAAAGACCTGGATTTGTACTGCGTGAGTGGCAGTACCGAATTTTTGAGGCGACAAGGGGCTTACCAGGATCGGTTTTACCGCAATCAAGGAGCCGGAAATTATAAACTGGACACCACCGCCTTGCCTTTGATTGAGGCAAGTGGCGCTTGCGTCAGCGCTACTGACTACGACCGCGACGGGGACCTGGACTTGTTTGTTGGTGGAAGGATAAAACCAGCTGAATACCCCCTTGTCCCACAAAGTTTTTTGCTAAAAAACGATGGGAAAGGAAGGTTTACGGACAATACACCTGCTACTTTAATGGGCATTGGCATGGTCACTGCTGCACAGTGGGCCGATTTGAATGGCGACACTTGGCCAGACCTGGCTTTGGTGGGTGAGTTCATGCCCATTCGTATTTTTCTAAACAACAAAGGACGCTTAGATGCCTTTGATGTACCTAACTTGGCCAACACTGCGGGTTGGTACAACAGTCTGCAAGCAGTGGATTTGAACGCAGATGGTCGCCTTGATTTGGTAGCGGGCAACCTAGGGCTGAACTCTCGCTATCGGGCCAGCGTCAAGGAGCCTGTGCGGATGTACGTCAATGATTATGATAAAAATGGTACTTGGGACCCCATCCTTTGTCGTTACTTGGACGGCAAAGAATACATTAGCCCCCCTCGCGACAATCTGGCTGAACAGTTGCCCATCATCAAGCGCATGATACCGACTTATGCGGAATTTGGCAGTAAAACTTTTTTGGAAATTTTTCCTGCCAAGGCCCTTGAAGGGGTGCAAGTACTAGAAGCCAAAGAGCTGCGGAGCATAGTTTTGTTGAACCAGGGCCAGGGCAATTGGCAGGTCAATCCTCTACCCCACCCTGCCCAATGGAGTCCCATTCAAGCCATTCAAGCCCTGGATTTGAACCGAGATGGCCACCTGGACCTCATCTGTGCAGGCAACGATTACAGCACCGAGCCCTTGACTGGACGCTACGACGCCAGTCTCGGAACAGTGTTGTTGGGCAATAGCAAAGGGCAGTTTACCCTTTGGCCAAATCTTCAAAATGGCTTGGCTTTGGATGGCGATCTGCGCGATTTGGCCCTGATTCCAAGGGCCAAAGGAGGATATTTACTGGTTGCTGCACAAAGCAATGGCCCCTTACAAGTGTATAGTTGGAGGATGGAATAAATTGCAAAAATCTCAAATTGAGGCATCAGGAATTTCACGGCTCCGTTTATTTTTGCGGCTTAGGAAGCGTAAAAAAAGAAGGCGGACGGATTTGGGTTTAGTGAAAAAAGAAAAGCAAGTGGATGAAAGGATTTGTGTTCTTTTTTTGCTAAACCTCAAAAGCAAATTTGTTTACCTTATTTTAGCTCAAATACTTACTTGACAAATGGGTGGCTTCGCAGCGGCAATATTTGTCCGTGCAAGACGTTTTTCAGTCGGCAAGTGCTGTTCTGGCCTTGCGCATCCATTCAAGCTCCTCCTAAACTAGCCCCATCCATCCTGTATTACATTCTTATGGTGAATAAATTAATCCGCCCAATGCGCAGATTCTCAGGTTTTTTACTGCTCATCTTATTGTTTGCTGGCAGCATACATGCCCAACAAATGGAACCCTTGCGTACTGAAAAAGGGAGAACTTCTCGCCTGCGTCAAGCCTGTGACAATAGGGCTGGTACCATTGATATTGGCCCCATACTTGGCCAAAGCAATACTTCGGGTGGAGGCACTATTTATTTGTGTTTCAACGATTCGATCCGCATCACCCATCGTGGAGGGGTATTGACGAGTGATCCAGTAATTGGTACCTTACCGGGTATCGTATATCCGATTTATACCTGCAAACCAGGTTTGGACAATACTGGCCCAAGCAAGCGAGAGATTCTTCGTGACCCTTGTCTGTTGGATACGCCCAGGGTAGTCATCAACGGGAATACGATACCGATTGACACCACTGGTTTTTGGTTGTTGGGCCCTCGCAGAAACCGCAACGGCAACATTACCGTGTTCAACCAAGGCGTATTTCAAACTGCTTTTGGCGGCGGCAAACCGCTTAGTTTGTGGTTTGCTCCAATGACCATAGATAACTTTGCAGCGGGGACTCTCGAAGGAGGAGGCAACTGCGTCAACGTCAACACCAGCCAGGCCTTCAACGTAGTCTTTTTGAACCAATTGCGAGCCTTGCGGGTGCGCAACAGCGTGGACCGCATTGGGTGTACAGGTTCTTTCATCATTGCAGGTGGTTCACCAGAATTTGATCCTCAAGAGCGTTACACTGTCGAAATTTTTAAAATCACGGACCCCAATGTCAAGGGGACCATCACCAATACTTCAGCCCTGAAGCACCTGGATTCAGTGCGTTTTTATGTACCTGAGCCAGGCCAGTACCAAATCAACATTGAGGATGGCCGTAGCTGCGGCTTTACCACCACAGTTGACATGGCGGGTTGTGAAGCAGTGACTTTTACCCTGCCGTTCCGAAATGCACGCCCGAACGACCAGATTTGTGTAGACCTCAAAGTGAAAGATTTTCGCCAGGTTGGTGCTTTTGAGTTCAATGTGCAATGGGATGCAAGGGTCCTACAATTTGAACGCATTGCCAACATCAATACAGGTTTGGGTGGTTTTACGGCTGCAGCCAATACCGCTCCCACGCCCGATGGACAAGGGCTATCGATCTCCTGGTTGGATGCTGCGCGGAACGTAGATTTACCCGACAGTGCTACTTTGTTCCAATTGTGTTTTCGGGTGATTGGAGCGGCAGGCACACAGAGTCCTTTACGCTTCCTGACCCCGCGTTTCCCGTATGAAGCGGTGGGGACCAATGACCCCCTGCCTTATGGCTATATTTTCAGGAGCGGGCAAATCAATGTGTCCTCGGATCCATTGTTTGTGAAAATAGAGGCGACTAGCGCGAAATGTAGAAATGACAACGACGGCATTATCACAGTGACGGTTGACCAAGGGCGAGCTCCTTATTCCGTCAATTATCGGCGTTTGGTTCCTGCCAGCCCTGCCCTGACGGGCAATGAACTAATCAGTACTGCTGGTGGAAATGCGGTATTCCCGGATTTGGAACCAGGTGAATTTGAAATTCTGATCCGAGACAGTTCTACGCCTGCCAATGAGAAAAGAGATACAATCACGTTGCTTTCACCGCCCGACTTTGCGGTACGCATCGCAGCAGCGAGAGATTTGACCTGTAATGACTCCAAAGACGGCTCACTGAGGGCAGAAATTGTGGTAAACGGACTTGTGGTAAGCAACCCTGACACTTCTTACAAGTTTCAATGGAGTTTTGGGGCAAAAAGAACCCAAATCATCGACAGCTTAGGCGCTGGAGCTTATAGCGTAAGCGTGACCAATTCATTTGGTTGTGTTTCCACTGCCAGCTCCAACCTGACTGCACCAGCTATTATCGAGCCTGTTCCTGTTTTGACCCAACCCACTTGCTCGGGCATTGCCAACGGGGTGATTCGCCTTACCGCCCAGGGAGGCCGACCATTGAGAGGAGGCCGCTACCGCTTCAGTTGGCAAGGCCGCAGTGACACCCTGGCTGTGACCAGTACCCTTACCAATCTTTTGCCTGGTGATTATTGCGTGACCATCACCGACTCGTCAGGCTGTGCGAAGAATTTTTGCTTCAAACTGGAGCCTTTCAAGGAGTTGAGAATTGACTCCGCTATTACCAATGTCACTTGTAATGGCCTCGACAATGGTGAAATCATTGCCACAGGCAACACCATCGGTGCACAAGCACAATTGCCCTACCGCTTCACTTGGTTAGGCAGCAGCAACCAACCGGTAAGCACCCCCACCAACAGCACCCTCAGCAACCTGGCCGCCGGCACTTACACTGTAACCATGCGCGACAACGACCCAGCGGGCTGTTTTGCCATTGATACGATCACCATTACCGAACCGGACTCTTTGACCTTGCGCACCACCAACCTGGTCAACGAAACCTGCCGCGTGGGCAATGACGGCCGGGTAACCGCCTCGGTGCGGGGTGGAACCGGGCCTTACACTTTTGCCTGGAACGATCCACGCCAGCAGCGCGATTCCACGATCACAGGTCTGTCTCGTGGGCGCTACCGTGTGACAGTGACTGATCGCCAGAGCTGTACGCTGGTGGATTCGGTGATCATCACGGGGCCTGCGCTGCCCTCCATTCAAATTGATTCCAACCGGGTGCGCTGTGCCGCAGATGTAAATGGGGTATTGGAAGCCCGTGCTACTCCTGTGGCGGGCACGACCATCACCGGATTTGCTTGGAGCAATAATGCCACTACCGCCCGAATCACAGGGTTGCGGCCTGGTGCATACATCGTCACCGTCACTGCTAGCGATGGCTGCCGGGCGGTCGATACCGGATTGGTGACCTCGCCAAGACCGATCGTCATTGATAGTTTTCAGCGTTTTTCTCCTACTTGTCCCCAGGGCACCAATGGCCGCCTGATTGCACGGATCAGTGGAGGTACTGCCCCCTACAAACTCACTTGGAAAGACCAGGGTACAGAAACTTTGTTGCTGGAAAGAATTCGAGTCAAAGCAGGGACTTATGAATTGAGTGTAAGCGATCAAAATAATTGCCCAGCTGTTACGGGCACAGTTACGCTTTCAGACCCACCCTCAATCGTAGTTGATTTTTCTGCGATCCAAGGTGTAGCCTGTTTTGAAGGCAGTGAAGATGGTCGCGCTACTGCTACTGCCCGCTTTGACAACGGCCGCGCTGGCCGATTTACCTTTACTTGGCCCAGTGGTGAAGAGCAGCGCAACGCTGCTACCGCGTCTGCTACAAGGTTAAAATCAGGCAAGCAAGTTTTATTTGTTACAGACTCTGCTAGCTGTGTGGTTGCTGATACTGTTTTGATCCCAAGTCCCCCGGAGATCAAAATCGCTGAAGACATCGACTCTGTCACTTGTAATGGCCTATCCAACGGTGCTGTAAACCTCACTGTCACTGGTGGAACTCCCAATTACCGCTTTGCTTGGGCAGGCTTGCCCGTGACCAGCAATAGTCTAACAGGTATAGGCGCTGGCATGTACGAAGTGACCATCACCGACAACAACAACTGTACCAAAACCCTAGAAATAGAAGTATGGGAGCCCGCCGAGCTGCAAATGACCCTGGTAGATGCCAATACTGAAGATGCCAGCTGTAGCGATACCAAAGACGGTAAAATTACCGTAACGGTGAATACGGATGCTGGAATTAATCCATTGCTGCCCAGGGCGTTCAAATGGTCGAACAAGGATACCACCACCTTTTCGCCCTTTCTCGAAAAACTAGCTCCCGGCCGTTACTCTGTCACCGTAACCGATGTAAAAGGCTGTACAGATACCCTGAGCCATGTGGTCAATGCGCCGCCACCAGTAGTTGGTTTGCTCAACCCAGTTCGGGAGCCCAATTGTTTTGGCGAAGCCACCACCCTTACCATTGATACAGCCTATGGCGGCAACGGCACCCGCTTGTCGGACTACACTTTTGAAGTAGACAACAACGGGATCGACTTTCCGCTCAGTCAGGCGGCCAATATTTTTGCAGGTAAACACATCATTGCCATCAAGGATTTCAATGGTTGTGCCTATATCGACTCGATCACCATCAATCAACCAGAACAGTTGACGGTGAAGTTCGATCCCATCAATGTGGTGGTAGAACTGGGCGATTCTTTGCAACTGTTGCCAGCCATCAATCCACCGTCAACCAGCTATCGCTATACCTGGACGCCGCCCAAGGGCCTTTCCAGCACCAGTGTCGAAAGCCCCTTCGTAGTGACGGGAAATACCGCCAATGCCATGCGCGACGACACCGAATACATCCTATCGGTGGTGGATACGGCGAAAAAATGTTCCGCTGAAGGCCGCGTTTTTGTAGAATTGGACCGCAACCGCAACCTTTTCATTCCCAATGCTTTCGCACCTGAAGGTGCCGGCCAAAACGCCGAGTTCCGGGTGTTTACTTGCAAAGGGGTATTGGAAATCACCAGCGCCCAAATCTTTGACCGCTGGGGCGGACTGATCACCGACAAAAAAGGCCTGAGTCCTGATTGCCGGGGCGGCATCGTGATTTGGGATCCCAAATCGGGTAGTGACAAGTCGCAACGTGTGGTGCCGGGAGTGTACGTATATGTCCTGGAAGTGAAATTCCTGGATGAAGTGACTTTGACTTATCGAGGGGAGATTAATCTGCTGAGGTAAGAGGTGAGGTGAAATGTTGAAGCGTTGAAATGTTGAAGAGAAAAGGGGCCTTCGTCGTTGAGTTTTGCGATGAAGGCCCTTTTTTTGTAACTATTCAGCCGGTTCCCATTTTGGCCAAAAAAGGTCGCTTTTCCGCCACTCTTCGCCTCTTTTGGCGAAGGTAGCTTGGGCTACCCCCGCCAAAAGTAGGCTCGATTGACAAAAAATCACCTGCTTTTTTGTCTCAAAACCACTCGGCTGGATAGTTACCTTTTTTTTGACTTTGTGATTTTTGTGAAGAGTGATTTATGGGGTATATTTTTACATACGATAGCCGACATACGAGATACGACATATGATTGGGGGGCCCGCTGAGGAGATTTGAGGTAGCTCAAATCTTCGTTTACACGATTCGGGATTTTTTGATTTATGGAATCGGTTTTTGGTAAAAACATTGGTTTTGGGGCTCATAAATTCCCAATCTAAGCGCTTGTTTTTTTTGATTCCTTTTGAAAAACGCTTTTGCCTTAGGGCCGCAGATCAAATAAACTAGACATCTTGGTTGCCTCGCTTTGCGAGGCTAGTTGGGAACACGGATGAAACAGATAAAACTGATTTTCACGGATTTCCAGCATGATTTTGACCATGATTTTGACTATAACGTTGCCACACAATGGGCTTAATCAAAAGTCAAAGATGTCCACTTTATTTCTTTTTTGTTCCTTAGCACAATACCATTTGTGATTTAGAATAAACTTTTCTGGTCAAAAAACAATTCCCTATTTTTCTACAATTTTTTTATAACTTAACATTTCAACACAAAATATCAACATGCAGCCAACTAAACACATCGACAGCCTTCATTTAGAAGCCAAACTAATCGTAGAATCCGGGCGGAAAACTGCTTACCAAGCGGTGAACAACAGCATGGTGAAAACCTACTGGGAATTGGGACAGCTCATTGTGGAAGAAGAACAGGCTGGTAAAGTTCGAGCTGATTATGGCCAATATTTGATTGAGGAACTGTCGAAACGATTAAAAAAAGACTATGGCACTGGCTTTGCAAAGCAGAGTCTTTGGAGTTATCGACAATTTTATAACAATACCTCCCCAAAGAATTAAGCTGTTTGGTGGTAGTAATTCATTGAAAACAAGAGCTGCTTGATCTTGGGATTGTTTTTAGTTTCGGTTGGGTCGATACCCAAAGCCTCCGAAATTCGTTCCACCATGCTTAGGTTGTAATAATACGCTTTGAGTTCAGCCATCGAAAATGGTCCTCGTTCTTCTTCGTTGATAGGCAGCCAATGAGCGGCCTTTGCCACCGAAACAGCGGTTAGGGATAAGTTGACATGATTTTTGAGCTTTTTAGCATCGGTACTCTGGCAATGGGTCAAGCCTGTGAACTGTTTGGCATCTCTGAAAATGAATTCAATCCAAAAACGTCCATGATAACGTTCCATTACCCAATCAAAGTCTCGTTCAATATCTGTGCAGAAGAACAGTTTACGTGTTTGCAAGCTGCCATCCTCTTTCAGGTAGTCTACGGCAACGAGGCGGACTTGACGTTTAAGACATTTGACATAAACGATTGCTGATCGTACCTTGGCCGTCTCATCCTGCATCACGATAGGGAGTCGATTTTCGTCCAAATTTGCCCAATCAATTTTGCCATCTTTCTTCCTGGGACGGCCGTGATTACGCTTTCCTTGCACTTGAGGGGGTATATAAAATAAAGCGGCATTGGACTTTAGGCAACTCACCACACAGATACCTAGTTTGATTACGGGCTCAACAAAGGTGTTAACCCCAAAATAGCCATCAGCAGCCAAGCAGTTGCCAAAATGCTTAATGTCATCTTTACGTTTTGTCACCAATCCCACATAGTGCTCCATCAGATTCGTTCCTTTGGCTGCAAGTTCTTTAGGGTTAGGCGTAAGTTCAGCCCCAAGATGAAAGGCCGTTCGATTAACAAGATCACCCACTGCAAAGCTGCCGATCTCGATCCCTCGTTTTACCGCTCCGGCTTGGCCCGACCAAAAACGACCAATCCCTGGGGTTTGCTTACCACTCTTGTTTAGGAAACTCGGATCGAAGATCGTAAAGTGATCCCCGCTCCCATGTTCATCTATCACCGAGCGGTTAAATTTTTCCAGATCAAGCTCTTTGGAGAACCAGTTATGGTAAGTCCCTTCATTGTGTGCTCCATGATTGGCCATCTGCTTGAAATTAATCCGACGTGGCAGCGTGAACAGCAGCGGAATAATCGAACCAAGAATTCTCCGGCGAACCTTGCCTGTTCCAGCCAATTTCTCTATCATTGCACCAAGGGAATCTCGTGTTCCTGTCATAGCGTGTTTTGTTTTGGTGGTCGAATACCCAAACTTACACGCTTTTTTTGTTTATGGGAATTTTTTCAATTCTTCACGAGGTATTG
>JAAFJY010000023.1 GCA_013299105.1 Chitinophagales bacterium
ATATTAAAAAATAGGTGTCGCTTGAAAAACATGGAATTGAAAGATAGAATATTAGGTGTGTGCGCGGGGCTTTGGAATTATAATTTTATCTAACCAATTGATAATCAATGGCGGGTAAGTCTAATATAGCCTTCATCCAGTTCATCAGAATATATCCCAAATGTAGAATCCGAAGAATATGTTGTTCTTTCAATGAACTCTAATTTTAAGTTTAGCGGCCGCAATAATTCATCAACCAATCCTGTACTATATGTTAATCTGATAAAAAAAAGCTTTAAATAATTGTTTTCTATTTTAAATAGAGTCAATAGATATCCTACTTGGGGATTAGAAGACTGTTCAATCTTTTTAATTCCATTTGTAAGATATTCAATGCCATATCCCCAAAAACAATCATTAACTACACTATGAATATTGAGATATTCTGAAAGGTTGGAGATCAAACTTCCGGTTCGTCTAATTTGTATTTTATGTGTATCTTGTTCATCTGTTATCAATTTTTCTATCTTTTCAAGAAAGTAATTGAGGCTCAATTTAGATTTGATAGGGTTCATACGCAGGTTTTTTTAGTTAAAGAATTAGTTTACCCTCTACAAAAATAAAAATTCAATCTCAGTTTTTAAAAATTATTTGTTGAAAATTTCTCAGCTAGATGTTTCGCTGTTTCATACATTAGAAGCTATTCATTATGGTGTGATTTTAAAACTGACAAAAAAAGCCCAGCTTCCCAGCCAGGCTCTTTTGTATTTCTCTAATCGTAAACAATAAAGTTCTAATCCACCTTATCATGCAAATGCCGATTCCCCTCCGTAAAATCGGGCTCATCGTCATCCCCAATCGTCCAGCGAGAAAAAGCCTCCTGATCTGCAGGCGGTACGTCATCCAGTTGGATGTTGCGGCGCAGGTAGGCGGGTTCGCTTTCTACGTTGTTCAGGAATTTCGGGTCGCTCAGCTTGCCGGAGGTGATCTCGCTGCGCTGGGCGTCCTTGCGGCGGCGCTCCAGTTCCAGGCGGCGGCGGCGCTCCTCTTCCATTTTGGCTTGGTCTTCGCGGGTGTTGGCCTCTTCGTAAGCATGCTGACCATTGCGCTGAAACCGCTCAATGGTAGGGCGGATGTTGCCAAAATCCACGGTGTTGTCGCGGCCTTTTAGCTCGGGTTCCTGGTAGCCGATGTTCGAGAGGCCGGGCTTAAAATCCTGGCGGGGCAAATCGTCGTCGAGGTTGACTTTGACCTGCTTCTTCTCGGTGCTGCTCTCCTTTACCTCTGGGTCGGGCTGGTTGAAGCCCGTCGCAATGATGGTCACACTGAGCTTGTCGCCCAGTTTTTCATCGTAGCAGTTGCCCCAGATGAGGTCGGTGCCGTAGCCCGCTTCTTCCTGCACAAACTCGGTGATCTCAAAGATTTCGTCCATGGTCACTTCTTTGCGTCCCGACGAAATATTGATCAAAATGTGCTTGGCACCAGAGATGTTGTTTTCTTCGAGCAGGGGCGAGTGCAGGGCCTCGTCCACGGCACGGCGGGCGCGGTCTTCTCCTTCAGCAGAGGCCGTGCCCATGATCGACATGCCGCTGTTGCTCATGACGGTGCGCACGTCTTCAAAGTCCACGTTCACATACCCCGGAATGGTGATGATCTCGGCAATGCCTTTGGCGGCTACCGTCAGCACGTTGTCGGCCTTGGCAAAGGCTTCTGACATAGAGAGGTTGCCGTAAATCTGGCGCAGCTTGTCGTTGGAGATGATGATGATCGTATCCACGTTTTTGCGCAGCTCCGACAGGCCCTCTACGCCCTGCAATGTTCGACGGCGGCCTTCAAACATAAACGGCAGAGTCACGATGGCTACCGTGAGGATACCCAGGTCTTTGGCGGCCTTGGCAATGATCGGCGCAGCGCCTGTACCCGTGCCACCACCCATGCCAGCGGTGATGAAGAGCATGCGGCAACCCTTGCTCAGGTAAGCACGCACCTCGTCGATGGAGGTTTCGCAAGCCTCGCGGCCTACGGCTGGGTGTGAGCCAGCACCCAGCCCTTCCTTGCCCAACTGAATGCGGGTAGGAACCGGACTGGCTTCCATGGCTTGAATATCGGTGTTGCAAATGGCGAAATCAACGCCAACAATACCTTGCTTGTACATGTGGGTAACGGCGTTGCTGCCACCGCCACCTACACCCAGTACCTTGATGATTGGGCTATCGCCCTTAGGAATATCAAAAAGCATACCCTGCATTTTACTGCGAAGTTTAGAGTTGAGAGTATGTTTCAGTCTCTCGCTTGGGTAAAAATGGCCCCTTTCCGCCTATGCTGCGTTGCAAAAATGCTCATTATGCTTTGGCATAACTCCGCTTTTTGCGCCTTGCCTAGACGAAAACGTGCTCATTTTCGACATCACGCTAGACTTTCAACATCCTCTAATTAAACCATCGTTGGTTGCTGGTACTGGAACGGGAGAATCCCTGTTATCGAGCATGTATAAAATTTTTTGCTTGCAGCAAAACGGCCTAGTTTCGCCTACTCTTCGTTAGGAAAATGCTCATTATGCGCTGCATAACTCCGCTTTTCCTGCCTCGATTAGTCAAAATTTGACTCGTTTTCCAGCTAAGCCTCCAATATTTATACACGCTCTGAGAAAAGATTCTGCCAAGATAAGCAAATTCTTTTATCGTTGTGTACCCGCACTCCAAATTCCGCACATTATTTAGGTAGTTGAAGAGTTGAAGGGTTGAAGGGTTGAAAAGAGGGGGCAAGCTCTTCAACATTTCAACCTTAAACATGTCAACTAATTACAAATCAGCATCCGGTTCAGCCTCGAACCATTGCTTGGTTTTCTTGAAAATCTGGTCCATCCAGCCGCCGTTGGCGGGGCTTTCGCCTGCTTCTTCGAGCTCGTTTTCCACCTGGGGTTGGCTGATTTTGGGCGCGGGCGTTTCCTGCACTTTGGGCACTTCCTGGACCTCCAGGCGACCGCTGGCGCGTTCTTCAATGCCTTTCATCAACAAACCAATGGCAGTAGAGAAAATCGGGCTGCTGATTTGCTCGGTATAACCATGCGCCAATTGCTCCACGGGCGAGCCAATGCGGGTAGGCATGCCAGTGTGCAGTTCGGCCAGGTTTTCGATGTGGCGCAGCAAGGAGCCGCCGCCCGTTAAGACCAAACCTGCGATGAGTTTGCGCTCAAAACCGGAATTGCGAATTTCAAAAATCACGTAATCCAGGATGTCCTCTACCCTACTCTGGATGATGCGGGCCAGGTTTTTCTCCGAAATTTCTTTGGGATCGCGGCCACGCAAACCAGGGATGGTGATGATGCGGTTGTCAAAAACTTCGCTGGCGAGGGCCGAACCGAATTTGACCTTCAGTTTTTCAGCCTGGGGAGCCATTACAGAGCAACCTTCCTTGATGTCACGGGTGATCACATTGCCGCCAAGCGGGATAACGGCAGTGTGTCGAATGATGCCATCCTGGAAAATGGTGATGTCAGTGGTGCCGCCGCCGATGTCGACGAGGGCCACACCAGCCTCTTTTTCCTCTTCGCTCAAGACCGCCAGGGCCGAAGCGATGGGTTCGAGGGTCATGTCGGCCACTTTTAAGCCCGCACGCTCTACGCAGCGGTAGATGTTTTGCGAAGCCGAAACCTGGCCGGTGATGATGTGAAAATTGGCCTCCAGGCGCACACCCGACATGCCGATGGGGTCGAGAATACCCTGCTCGTTGTCGACGGTATATTCCTGCGGGATGACGTGCAAAATGCGGTCGCCCGGAGGCAGGACCAGCTTGAACATGTCGGCCTTGAGACGCTCGATATCGGCCTGCGAAATCTCATGCGTGTTGTTTTCGCGGGTCAAAATGCCCCGGTGCTGCATGGTTTTGATGTGCTGGCCCGCGATGCCCACGTGTACCCAGTCGAAATCGACTTTGCCGTTGCGTTTGGCATTTTCGCAGGCCTCGCTGATCGCGTTGACCGTTTTTTCAATATTGGAAACGACGCCGCGCAAGACGCCTTCGGAGTTGACCTTGCCAACGCCCAGAATTTCCAGTTTACCGTACTTGTCTTTGCGGCCCGCTACCGCGCATACTTTGGTGGTGCCGATGTCCAGCGCTACAACCAAATCTGAATTGCGTGTTTCCATCACGAATGTCGTTTTTTAGGAGCGAACGGAGGGTGACTGGGTGGCCACGGATGTTCTTTTTTTTGCCCCGCTGCGCGGTGCTTTTTGGCCTCGCTGCGCGAGTCCTTTTTTGGAACACGGATGACACGGATTTAACGGATTTTCACGGATTTGCCAATTTGACGTTGACTTTTTCTGCGAAAAATCGTGGATCCTTTCACTTGGTCATTTCTCCATTTCTCAGGGTTCAGGGACTTATTTTGCTACCACTTGGCCTCGGTATCTCACGTCGATGTAGCGGTATTTCCGCCACCCTTCGTGGGGCATGGCCTCCTTGTAGAAAATTTTCAGGTTTTGAATTTTTTCGTCAGTTTCCTCATGTTTGCCGAATACAATCTTCTGGTCTCCAATGACGGGGCTCAGGATGAATTCGCCGTTGCTGCTCGTGTAGATCTGGCCGATCATGGGATTCAGGAAGGGGTCTTGGTGAATCGTTCGGCTCAATTCGAATAAATGCTTGAGTACGTGTTTCTTGCGTTCCAAGAAGTCGGGTACGTGGGGAGGGATGTGGCCAGTAGCGACCAAAACCCTCGCGGTAAAGTGCTCGGACAGGGGCATGCGCACCCCGTCTTTATCCAGGTAATAGTTGAATCCGTTTTTGTCGATCACTCGCAGGATGGGCTCGCGTTGCTCAATGCCAACACGCACCACGTTGCGGGCGTCAAAGTACACATCGGCATCTTTGACCAGGGGGTCTTTTTCCAAAACGCGTTCCAGTCGGGACAATTCGACCATGCGCAGGGGCTTGCCTTCAAAGCGGTAACCAAAGCTTTTTTCAATGGCTTTTTCTACGTCCACGGGGCGAATGAGCAGCACACCATTGGGTAGGGGCTTGATATCGACCTCCACGGCTTTTACCTCGGAGCCACTGCGGTGTTGTACGGCCGATACGACCACAAAAAGGCCAAAAAGCAGGGCGATAAACCAGCCCATGCCACGCATTTGTCCTTGGTTAATAATGGGTTTCATACGTTCTGTTTTTGGGCCAGGTAATTCCCGATTGGCTCAACCAGGGTATCAATATCACCCGCGCCAAGGGTCAGCAAGACTTCGATCTGGCTGTTTTTGATCGCCTCCAGCAAGTTGGCTTTT
This sequence comes from Chitinophagales bacterium, assembly GCA_013299105.1. GTDB lineage: Bacteria > Bacteroidota > Bacteroidia > Chitinophagales > Saprospiraceae > Haliscomenobacter. The sequence goes on from JAAFJY010000023.1 coordinate 5,259, forward strand.
TGCACCAACCTCACATTGGGGTTTTTCATTTTGCTCGCCAATAGCTCCGAACTCACACCGGGGATGGGAAGTTCCCGAGCAGGGTAAATATCAAGCAAAAACACCTCATCGAGCAAGTCCAATGCCTCGGCAAAACCATCGGCGAAGTCGCGGGTACGCGAGTACAAGTGAGGCTGGAATGCCCCGCTGATTTTGGCCTGCGGAAACAGTTCTCTGGCCGCATTGATGGCTGCGGTCAACTCGGTTGGGTGGTGCGCGTAATCGTCAAAAAAGGCCACTTTCTCGTCGCGGCACACCAGTTCAAAACGGCGTTTCACGCCTCGGAAGGCCTCCAGGCCACTGCGTACCGCCTCTTCGCTGGCACCCAGTTGCAGGGCAATCGACAAGGCCACGGTGGCATTTTCAACGTTGTGCCGTCCTGGCAAGGGCATCCGCAAGGCTTTGATCTCCTGCGTTGGCGAGCTATAGTCGAACACAAAGTAGCCTTGTTCTACCCTCACGTTGTGGGCACGGTATGCGCCGCCGTCCACGCCAAAACTGCGGAAGGTTTCGCCCGCAAACTGGTCTTCCAAACGGTGTTGCAGCCACAGAGTGCCCCCTGGCTTGAGCTGACGGAAAAAAGCTTTGAAACCCGTTTCCAACAAGGTCTCGGCATCACCGTAAATATCCAAGTGATCGGCATCCATCGATGTGATCGAGGCCACGTCGGGATGCAGGTGCAAGAAGGAGCGGTCGAATTCGTCGGCTTCTACCACTACCCATTCGCTGGTGCCAAGTACATAGTTGCTTTCAAAATTGCGGGCAATGCCGCCCAAAAATGCCGTGCAGTCGATGCCCGCGCTGCGCAGCAAGTGGGTGGTCAGCGAGGAAGTGGTGGTTTTGCCATGCGTTCCTGCAATGGCTACCGTTTTCATGCCCCGGCTGATGATGCCCAAAACTTCGGCGCGTTTTTTGACCGGGAAACCATTTTGCTGGAAATAAACCAATTCTTGGTGTTCCTTGGGCACGGCGGGGGTATAAACCACCAGGTCAACCCCGGCTGGAATTTTGCTCAAATCCTCCTCATAATGGACATACATGCCTTCGGCTTCCAACTCGCGGGTCAGCGCGGTGGAGGTCTTGTCGTAGCCATGAATTTCTACTCCACGCAGGTGAAAATAGCGGGCCAGGGCGCTCATGCCGATGCCGCCGATGCCGATGAAGTAGATTTTTTGTATGTCCTTTAAGCCGATCATGTTTAGTTTAAAAGTTGAAATGTTGAAGTGTTGAAAAGTGGGAATCCGTTTTCAAGTGCTCAACACCTCGTTTTTTTAGTTGAAAAGTTGAAGTGTTGAAGTGTTGAAAGGTTGAAAAGTGGGGATGCGTTTTAAAACTTCAAGACTTCGTTTTCAAAAGTTGGTTTTTCCTTCTTTTGGGAAAAAGCTGTGCAAAAAGTTCATTGAAGCCGTAAGTCTTCCTCTGCGTCTCTGACGCACATGAAGACGTACAAGTCTTGAGACTTGTACGAGCGAAGATCCGTTTTCAATTAAGTGCTCAATCCGTCTCTCTTAGAGCGCTACACTTCGGAGAAGTGAGACGTTTGTAGCAATCAGCGCTCTAGGCTTTTTGGCACTTCGGATGAAGTGCGACGTTAAAAAAAGCTCATAGAGAACTTACATTTTCAAATCTTCAAGACCTCGTTTTCAAGTTTTTGCCTTTTTTCCTTCTTTTAGGAAAATGGCTTTGGAAAAAATTCGTCAAAATCGCTGGTCTTCGTCTTCGCGTGCGTCAGAGACGCAGAGGAAGACGTACAAGTCTGGAGACTTGTACGAGCGGAAAATCCGTGAAAATCAGTTTTATCCGTTTCATCCGTGTTCCAAACTAGCCTCGCACAGCGAGGCATTTTACGTTTTCAACAGTTTCAGCACCTCCTTCGCAATGGTCTCTGCAGCCTGGGGTTTGGCCAGTTCGCGGATGTTTTGCTGTAGGTTATGCAGTTCGCTTTCGTTTTCCAGCAAAGCTTTGGCACTGGGCAACAAGTCCGTGCTGGCGGCGGCATTGTGTACCATCCGGGCGGCGTTTTTGCTTACCAGGGCCTGGGCGTTTTTGGTCTGGTGGTCTTCGGCCACAAAGGGTGAAGGCACCAGGATCGCTGCTTTGCCTACCAGGCAGAGCTCCGAGATGGTCAAGGCTCCGGCGCGGGCGCACACGAGGTCAGCAGCGGCATAAGCCAGGTCCATGCGGTCGATGAAAGCCAGTAGTTTCACGTTGGGCAATTGCGCCGTTGCACAATTGCGGTATTTTTCGATGTGCCCACCCCCGCATTGCCAGAGTACCTGGATGTTGGGGTTGGCTTGCAAAAATTCAGTATTGCCAGCCATTGCCTCGTTGATGGCTGGGGCGCCGAGGCTGCCGCCAAAAATCAGCAAGGTTTTCTTAGCCGGATCGAGGCTAAAATGCTTCCGGGCTTCCTCCACTGGTACGCTAGCGGCTACGGCTGCACGTACGGGATTGCCACTCAGCAGCAATTTTTCGGCGGGAAAAAAGCGCTCCATGTTTTCGTAGGCCACACAGATTTTTTGCACTTTTTCGCCCAGCAGCTTGTTCGTTACCCCCGCATAGGAGTTTTGCTCCTGGATCAAACAAGGGACACCCATACCCGCTGCCACCCGCAAGAGTGGACCACTGGCATAACCTCCCACGCCGACTGCCACATCGGGCTTGAAGCGCCGAACGATGCCCCTGGCTTTCCACAAACTACTCAGCAGCTTGACCGGAAAAAGCAGGTTTTTCAAGGACAAAGAGCGCTGGAATCCGCTGATCCACAGCCCCTCAATGGGGTAGCCCGCTTTGGGCACTTTGTCCATTTCGATCCTTCCCAATGCCCCCACGAACAGGATTTCCGCTTGGGGTGCGAGCACCTTCACGGCATCGGCAATGGCGATCGCCGGGAACACATGTCCCCCCGTTCCGCCGCCGCTGATGATGATTCGTGGTTTTTGCATTTTATTAAACTTTGTAAGCCGCAAATGATAACTTCAAAAAACATCAAGGCGCTTTGCACCGCTCCGCGATGCAATTTTTAGCACGCGGATGATGCAGATTTTCGCAGATTTGCCAACATGACTTTGATCCACAAAACCCAGCATCTTCGTTGTCAATTTTTATCAGTCATCTTTCGACTTTTTCTTTTTTTCAAAAAACTTAGCAGCCAAAAAATTGAAATCGGATACCCTTCTTTTCAACATTTCAACTCTTCAACTTTTCAACTTTTCAACTCAACTACGCTTCATTCGCCGGGTTCTGCTCCACGTACCTGCTCACGCTCAGGATGATCCCGAATGCGACGCAGGTGAACAAGGTAGCCGTTCCTCCCCTACTTACCATCGGCAAAGGCACGCCTGCTACCGGAATCAGGTGCAAGGCAGTGGCGATGTTGATGAAAGCCTGGGTCAACAGCATGATACCCAAGCCTACCGCTACCATTGCGCCAAAGGCTTTGCTGCTCTTGGTCACCAAGCGGGTGATGCGGAAAAACAGGATGATATACATGGAAATCACGGTGATACCACCCAGCAAACCATATTCTTCACACAAAATGGCGTAGATAAAGTCGGCATATGGCGAAGGCAGAAAGTTGCGTTGGATGCTATTGCCGGGGCCTTCGCCAATCAATTCACCATTGGCGATGGCAATTTTGGCCTGTTGGACCTGAAAGCCCCCATCGGCATCCAATACGAATTCGCGGATCCGGTTGGTCCAGGTCGAGGCACGAATAACCTCCGGAAAGGCATCGGCCAGCATCAGAAGGCCACCAAATAGCACAATCCCCAACAAAACGAGCAAAAGGATGTACCGAATTTCCACCCGGCCTACAAACATCATCATCAAACTGGTGGCAAAAAGCAGTACCGCAGTAGACAAGTCAGCGGGAGCAATGAGGCCACATACGATGAGCACGGGCACCAAAATGGGCAAAAAAGCCGATTTCCAGTCTTTGATGTAGTCTTGTTTGGCCGAGATAGACCGGGCTACAAAGGTGATCAGTGCTATTTTGGCAAAATCCGAGGTTTGAAAAGTCAACCCAGTGAAAGGTACCTTGATCCAGCGCTTGGCGTCGTTGATGTCGGCACCAAAGAACAAAGTGTAAAACAAAAGGGGCACCGCAAACAGCAGCAAGTAAGGTGCTGCCCGGTGAAAAAACATGTAGTTGGTGCTGTGGCACAAGTAAGTGATCAGCAGGCCACCCACGATGAAAATCGTTTGACGGATCAAAAAAGCCTCGGTGTGGCCGCCACCTTTTGCATAAGCCAAGGTACCAGTAGAGCTGTACACTACCAGCAGCGAGAAAACCGCCAAGATGGCCAAAACCGCCCAAATGGCACGGTCTCCCCTTAATTCTGCATTTACTCTGGCTAAAACGCTCATAGCTGGTGTCCTTAAATTTGTTTGAGCGGAGCACCAGTGGCGTTTTTAGCCATCAGTTCTCCCCTACTGCAATTAGTTTTTGGCGAACGGCCGCTTTGAATTGCTCTCCGCGGTCTTCGTAGTTTTTAAACAAGTCGAAACTGGCACAGGCGGGCGAAAGGAGGACCGTATCACCAGCTTGGGCCAATTTATAGGATTGTTCCACTGCTTCCTGGGCGCTGCGAGTTTCGACAATCGTTTCACAACGGCCTGCAAAGGCTGTGAGAATCTTTGAATTGTCAACTCCCATGCACACGATGGCTTTTACTTTATTGGCCACAAAATCGAACAAGGGGCTGTAATCGTTGCCCTTGTCCGTGCCGCCTGCGATCCAGATCGTAGGGCGGGTCATGGCTTGCAATGCGTAAAAGACCGAATCGACATTGGTGGCCTTGCTGTCGTTGATGAACTCAACGCCAGTAATCTCAGCCACTTTTTCGAGGCGGTGGGGTGCATTCACAAAGCTGTTCAGGCCCTCTTGAATGCTGGCCGGATCAATGCCCATCAGCAGACAGGTTTTGATCGCGAACAAGGCATTCATGTAATTGTGCCTGCCCATCAGTGCAGTGGTTTGCATGTCAAATTCGTAGCCTTCTACTTTTAAAAGGCTGCCTTCAATCATGTTGGCCGAAATTGCTACCGCTTGCACCACCGTGGGGTAGTGCTCGCGTTTTCCGCCGCTTTGCTCGTCATCGGCATTGTAGAGGAAGAAATCACTGCCCCTTTGCTGCTTGACGATATTGAACTTTGCCGCCGCGTATTTTTCCATTTGGTACTCATAGCGGTCCAGGTGGTCGGGCGTGATGTTGAGGATCATCGAAATATTGGGTCGATAATCCACAATCCCTTCGAGTTGAAAACTGCTCAGTTCCAACACATAATAAGGATAGTCACGCTCGGCCACGATGCGGGCAAAGCTCTTGCCCACGTTGCCCCCCATCACCACATCGAGGCCAGCGGTGGCCAACAAGTGGTAAAGGAGATTCGTGGTCGTAGTTTTTCCGTTGCTGCCCGTGATCCCCACCGTAAAATGTTGGGTATAACGGGCCGCGAATTCAATTTCGGCAATAACCGGAATGCCTTTGGCCAAAATCGCCTGCATCAGCGGCGCTTTGTCGGGTATCCCTGGGCTTTTGATCACGAGATCGGCGGCTAAAATGCGCGCTTCATCGTGGCTACCCGATTCAAAAGGAACGCCCAATTGGCTCAGTTCTTCCGCATAATTGCCCTTGATCTGACCTTTGTCAGATACAAATACCTGGTGGCCTTTTTGCAAGGCCAGTATAGCTGCCCCTACGCCGCTTTCGCCTGCGCCGAGGATGGCGATGTTTAATTTGTCGCTTGACATTTATTTCTTACTGGAAGGTTAAAGAGAGAGACGAAACACCCGTTAACAATTAACCATTAACAATTAATCATTAACGAATTTTCAGGGTGATGACCGTAACGATGGCGAGCATGATGGCCACGATCCAGAAACGGGTCACGATTTTTACTTCGTGCATGCCTTTTTTCTGGTAGTGGTGGTGCAAAGGCGACATCAGGAACAGCCTTCGACCTTCGCCATATTTGCGTTTGGTGTATTTGAAGTAACCTACTTGCAGGATGACCGACAAGGTTTCTACAAAAAACACACCACAAAGTATGGGCAATACCAACTCTTTGCGCAGCAAAATGGCCATCGCCGCAATGATGCCCCCCAGGGTCAAACTCCCCGTATCGCCCATAAAAACCTGGGCGGGGAAGGTGTTGTACCACAAGAAACCAATACAAGCGCCGACCAAACAAGCTGCAAAGACTACCAACTCTTCCGTACCCGGCAAATGCAGGATATTAAGGTAATTAGCCGTGATTGAGTTGCTGCTCACGTAGGCAAAAATCCCCAAAGTAGCGCCAATGATCCCCGATATTCCCGTGGCAAGCCCATCCAGTCCATCGGTCAGGTTGGCCGCATTCGATACGGCAGTGACGATGAAAATGATCAGCGGGATGTACAACAACCACAAGTAAGGATGCTTTGACTCTGTACCGCCTACTAACCAAGTGTAGTCCAATCGGTTGCCTTTAAGAAAGGGCACATTGGTTACATTGGTTTTGTAATCAGCCTTTTGCTTCATTTCGCCTTCTTCCTCGGTGTAGATCAAACTACCTTTGCGGTTGGCCTCTGTCAGTCCGTATTCACGGGCCGTTTCGGTTTCCATGCGCACCACAATGTTTGGATCAAACATCATGGCCGTAGCAATGATAATACCCAATATCACCTGTCCGATGACCTTGTAGCGCCCGCTCAAGCCCTCTTTGTTTTTGCGAAAAACCTTGATGTAGTCGTCCACAAAGCCCAAAATGGCCATCAAACTGGTGGTTACGATCATCAGAATGATGTAGATGTTGTCCAGTTTGGCCATAAGGAGGCAAGGAATCAGGGTAGCCATGATCAGGATTACTCCGCCCATGGTTGGCGTACCAGCCTTGCTCAGTTGCCCAGCTAGGCCCAAGTCGCGCACTGTTTCGCCAATTTGTTGTTTGCGCAAGTAATTGATGATGCGACCGCCTAACACCATTGAAATCAACAAAGACAAAATAATGCCGATGCCAGCCCGAAAAGTGATGTATTGAAAAAGTCGCGCACCCTCAAAATCTCCGATCAGGGTACGCAGCCATTCTACCAATTCTATGAGCATGCTTTTGGGTTTACTCAGTTGTGCCTGTTTGTACTTCGTTTTTTGTTAAAAACCATACAAAACAGGGGTTCAAATTACATTTTTCTCACTCTGGGGCCAAAAATAGCAATTCCGATCAGGAAACATAATTGCCCTTTCGCTTTTCTCTTAACCTAACCTCAAGTGGAGTGGATATTCAGGATCATTGAAGAAGTATCTCCGGAACCAAAATTCACCAAATTTGGTGTGAATGCTGATTGACAAAACTTGTTTTTTGACTTACGACTTACGAACTACGACTTACGAAGTAGGAGCTCGCTGGCAAGATTTGAGGTGCCTTGAGCACCCATTTCTACGGTTTAGCATGTGGAATAGATTCACAATGCTTAGTCCCGTGCCTGTAAAATCATTGAAAAACGTAGCATTTGTAAGTGACATTTCACCGCAGCTTCTTGATGCTTCTAATTTCACTCCTTACAGAAATTCTTCTTTTAGAACTTCCTTATCGTCGAAGGGATGTTTCACCCCTTTGATTTCCTGGTATTTTTCGTGGCCTTTGCCCGCAACCAGCACCACGTCGCCACTTTGAGCCAGGCGACAAGCGGTTTTGATAGCAGACCTTCGTTCAGTGATCGACAAAACCTTGGGTTGGTCCTGTGCCGATAGCCCTGCTTCCATGTCCTTGATGATGGCTTCGGGTTCCTCTGAGCGGGGATTGTCCGAAGTCAACACCACCTGGTCGCTGAATTTGCAGGCCATCCGGGCCATTTCGGGCCTCTTGGTCTTGTCGCGATCTCCCCCGCAGCCAACTACGGTGATGATCCTGGCTTGTTTGCTCTTCAAAGCGCTGATCGTTTCCAGCACTTTTTCCAGGGCATCGGGGGTATGGGCATAGTCCACGATCGCGGTCACTTTACGCTTGGCATCACTTACGTAATCGAAGCGCCCTTCCGCCGATTGCAAGCGGCTGAGCTGGGTCAAGACCTCGGTTTTGTCCTCTTCCAACAAAACAGCAGTGCCATAAACGGCCAGCAAATTGTAGGCGTTGAACTCACCGATCAGGCGGCCAAAAAAGTCTTCGCGGTCAATTTCCAGGTGCAAGCCCTGGAGGGTATTTTCCAAAATCCGCGCCCGAAACTCCGACAAATGGCGCAAGCTGTAGCGATACACCTTAGCTGCCGTGTTTTGCACCATCACCATGCCGCGCTTGTCGTCCACATTGACCAGGGCGAAGGCATCTTTTGCCAAAGCATCAAAAAAGCCTTTTTTGGCTTTGATGTAGTTGTCAAAAGTTTTGTGATAGTCCAGGTGGTCGTGCGTAATGTTGGTAAAAATGGCCACTTTGAACTTCAAACCTGCGATTCGGCGCTGGTCCACGGCGTGCGAGCTTACCTCCATGAAGGCAAATTCACAACCAGCATCAACCATTTCCGCCAAAAGGGCATTGATGGCAATGGCATCCGGCGTAGTATGCGTGGCGGTAACGACGCGTCCAGCAATCCGGTTTTCCACCGTTGAGAGCAAGCCACATTTGTACCCCAATGCAGTAAACAAGTCATACAGCAGCGTAGCGGTGGTGGTTTTACCGTTGGTACCAGTTACTCCCACCAACTGCATTTGCTGTGAAGGGCGTCCGTAGAACGCTGAGGCCATCTGCCCCAGCGCCTCGGCGCTATTGCTTACCTGTACGAGGGCTACATTCTGCTCGATAGGCTTATCAAAATACTCTGCAACGATGGCCGGACAACCAGCTGCGATGGCCTGCGGGATGTATTGATGCCCGTCAGCCTGCACGCCTTTGACCGCCACGAATACCTTGCCAGGTCCAGCTTTGCGCGAATCGAATACAATTTCGCTCAAGGCGATGTCAGTGTTTCCCTGTAGCACTTTTGCCGACAGGTCGGGGATTAATTCAGCCAGTGTTTTGTGGTTTTCCTGCATGGTGCGCTTCATTTTTTAGAGGCTATTGAAAAACTCTAACGTCATCAGCGCAAAGTTATGAGGATACTTTGACCACGGGTTTTATTTCCTGGGCGAATGGATTGACCAATTACTTTGCCTACCCCGTTGATGCGAACTTTTAAGCCAGCATTTTCAAGGGTATACAGGGCATCGCGCAAGGTCATGCCACGCACGTTGGGCACTACTTTTTCAGCCGTACGGCGTTCCTGAAACAGGATCGAATCGGCGTGTGAGCGAATCACCGCCATTTCTGACTCAGGTCGGCCATAAAAAGGTAAGTCCAGGTATTTCATTACATCCCGCAGGTCATTGGCGGCACCAACATCCATGCCAGGTAGCAAGTTTGCTTGCAAAATGGGGCGTTCTTTCTCATTGATCGGGCTCTGGGCTACTGCTGAAGAAGCCATCACCTTGTCGGCGATCTCCCGGAAAACAGGTCCGGCTACGTCTGCGCCGTAAAACCCTGCTTTGCGGGGTTTGTGGATCACCACGATGCAAGAATAGCGCGGGGCCTGGGCCGGGAAGTAACCTACAAACGAAGCGCGGTAGCCGCCGATGCGAATGCTGGCCCCGCTGCGTTTGTAGTTGGTTTGGGCGGTACCAGTTTTACCAGCAAAACTGTACTGATCGGTCTTCAGTTTGCGAGCGGTGCCTTCGTCTACCACTCCTTCGAGCAGTTGGCGAATGCGGCTCAATGAGCGATCGGATGCTATGCGTTGTTTGATAACAGTCGGGGGCATTTCTTCCAAAACCTCGCCATAACGCTGCACATTGGTGATGAAATAAGGCTTCATCATGATTCCATTGTTGGCGATTGCATTGTAAAAGGCCAACATTTGCAGCGGGGTGATTTTCAATTCATAACCAATCGACATCCAGGGCAAGGTTGTGCCACTCCATACGTCTGCCTGGCTGAAAGCTTCCTTGATATAAGGATTTGCTTCGCCCTCCATTTCCACACCAAGTGGCAAATGCAGATTGAACTGCTTGAGGCGGCGAATGAAGCGGTCGGCACCCTGGCCTTCGCCGTAGTACTTGCGAATCAGTTTAGCGATGCCAACATTGGATGACATGGTAAAGGCGCGGGCAATGTCGATGGTGTCCAAGCCTTGGCTTTCAGGAGAGGAGTCCACCATGAGTTGTTCAAAAAACTTGGTGCGACCGTGGTCGATGTTGATGGAATCGTCGAGGTTGATCACCCCGTCCTCCAGCAAAGCCAGCATAGAGGCAGTTTTGAAAGTTGAACCCGGTTCTACCGAAGCGCCAATGGCGTAGTTGAAGTTTTCCCACCAGCCAGTTTCACCCCGGCCCAAGTTGGCGATGGCGCGAATGGCCCCAGTTTTTACGTCCATCACCACGGCTGTGCCCCATTCTGCATCGTGGGCATTCACGCCCTTGAGCAAGGCATTTTCAGCAATGTCCTGGAGGTTGACATCCAAGGTGGTTTGAACATCAAGACCACTTTCTGGGTCAATGCTCGTGAGGTTTTCAAGGGGTAGCCAGATGTTGTTCTTTTTGTCAACCTTGATGCTGGGTTGGATGCCAGGTTTGCCGCGCAGGATGCTGTCCATTGCGCCTTCAATGCCCACAGGTTTGGCACCCTCCCGAACATAGCCAACAGTTCGCTGTCCTAAAATACCAAAAGGACGGCGCCTTTCGTTCCGCTGCTCAACGATTAAACCACCACGGAAACGGCCTTTGTTGAACAAGGGGAAAGATTGAATTTTCAATTTTTCTTCAAATGTGGCACCACGTTTGATCAGGATATGTCGATTGATGTTGTTGCTATCGGTCCTCGATTTGATCAAAAACTCTTTCAGCCCTCCTGGCGTATATGTTCGATCAACATAGCGGGAAAGGCAATAGGAAAGGGAGTCGATGTTTTCCTCGAAAGCTTCTTTTGAGGCGGTGACGGGGTCGAAGTAAAGGTCGAAATAAGGGATAGAAGTGGCCAAAACGCTGCCATCCATCGCCAGGATATTGCCACGGTCGGCTTCGATTTCACGGTTGCTGACGTAGTTGTCCTGGCCCATTTGACGCCAGCGTGGTCCTTCAACCAAACCAATCTGTACGGTACGGTAAACCATAACGAGGGCTGCTGGCAGGAAGATGCCAAACAACAAACCATAAATACGGTACAAAACCTCGTTCTTGATGTCCATCGTACTATTGATTTAATAGGTGTGTTCCCTCAAAGAACACGTTCAGTTTTGGGTTTTCTCAACTTCTAAACTCCTCAACTACTGAACTCAAAAAGCTTAGTAGTCCTTTTTTTTCTCCACGACAATGCGCTTGGGTTGGGTGCGATAGGCTTCCATGCCGCGTCCGTCGAGCCGATCAGCCATTTCTGATTGGCGGGCGTTGTACATGTTTTCCGATTCGATGGTCATGTAGCGCCAACGCAGTTCGCGGATGTCCTGCTGCAAGTGTTGGATTTCACGCAGGTTTTTTTCCGCAAAACGGGCATTGGCGATGTAGATGATGGCCATGAAACCGAGGAACAAGACGAAAGTCAGGTTCTGCAAGATCAGGTCCGAGGTGAGGAATCCCAACTCGAAGTACCTATTGATGCCGGTTTTGTTGCTTGCCATGATTTCTACTTTGCTCCTCCTTATTTTTTGTACATTCGTACACCTACATAAGGTAGGAAATTACAAATCATCAAAGTTTCGCTCCGATCCGCATTTTTGCGCTGCGGGCACGGGAGTTGTCTTTCATTTCTGTTGCTGCTGGTACGATGGCTTTCTTAGTCAGTATTTCAAAAGGACGGGTGATGTTGCCATAAAAATCTTGTTGCACCTCGCCTTCTACGTTACCGGTTTTCAAAAAGTGCTTCACCATGCGGTCTTCGATGGAGTGGTAAGCGATTACCACCAACCTGCCGCCAGGTTTGAGCACTTGCAAGCTTTGTTCGAGCATTTCTTTCAATGCCCCCACTTCGTCGTTGACTTCCATGCGCAGGGCCTGGAATACTTGCGCCAGGTAGCGCGGCCTTTGCCCCCTCACCAGCGGATCTACCAGCGCCAACAAGTCGCCGATGCTGCGCAGGGGCCGCACTTGCCGTTCTTTGACGATGGCTTGGGCGAGGGTTCGGGCATTGCGCACTTCGCCATATTCACCAAAGATACCTTGTAGTTCAGCTTCGGTGTAAGTGGCCAAAATGTCGGCAGCGCTTTTTTCGGCTTGCTGGTTCATTCGCATGTCCAGCAGGGTGTCAAAACGAAACGAGAAACCGCGTTCGGCTTCGTCGAACTGATGCGAGGATACGCCCAGGTCTGCCAATACTCCATCCACTTCTTTGATGCCTTCGAGGCGCAAAAAGCGCTTGAGGAAGCGGAAGTTGTGCGGCACAAAGGTCAACCTAGAGTCTTTCCAGGCGTTTTGGGCTGCGTCGGCATCTTGGTCAAATCCAATCAAGCGACCATTGTCGCCCAAGGCATCCAGGATCAGCTTGGCATGTCCACCACCACCGTAAGTGACATCCACATAAGTGCCGTCGGGCTTGATGCCCAGGGCCTCAATGGCGTCGGATGCGAGTACGGGTATGTGGTACGACATATCAAATCAATTACTGCCGCTTTCGCGTTGCTTTTTACTCATCACCTTTTGGGTCAATTGGCCCATGTCGGCTGGTTCTTCGTTGAGCAACTCATCGTAAGCAGCGAGTGACCAGATTTCAATGCGATCGCGCAAACCCAGCAGGATGACTTCTTTTTCGATCCCAGCCCATTCCATGAGTCGTTTGTTGATCAAAATCCGGTCTGCATTGTCCATCAACACTTCTTGTGCACCGCGCAAGAAGTAACGCTGAAACCTGCGTGCGTCAATTTCAAATTGATCCAACTGGTCGATGTCATCGCTGATGCGCTCCCAGGTTTCGCTGGGATAAAGCATGAGACATTTCTCGATGCCACGGTTCATGATGAACGAATACTGCTCGCGCTCACCGAGTTGACTGATCAACCCGCTGGGCATGCGCATCCGACCTTTGTCGTCGATTTTGCACTCATATTCGCCCAATAGTTTGCGCATAAAAAGCAGTATTTGAACCCCGTTTTACCTGACTTTTCCTGCTGTTTTTGGCAAAAAGCTGCACCTCAGCCGATTAAATCACGTGTACGGTGGTTCAAAAGTAAATACTTTTCACACAAGTTTCCACTTTTTCCCACTTTTTTTCAAAAAATTTCCATTTTCTCCCACTCTTCTCCCACTCTTCTCAGCGGTTTTTGAGAAAAATCACCTTTTTAACTACAAACCGTCTATTTTTTGCTTATAAAACCACGCCCAGTATGTATGCAAGGCTCCATTTTTTCCCACCAAGTGCCTAATTACTTACAAAACCCAAGGGGGATCAAGGGGAAAAAGTGGGAAGAAAATCGCCTTTCTCAACATAGGCACCCCATTTTACCCACAACTAGGGTATTTACCAGCCGACAGCGAGGGCTTGGTATCCAAAAAATGTACTTGAATTTCTAAATCTAAGTGGTGATAGAGTGCAAAATCGGGCCTGAAGAAAACCAAGGGTAAATATAAAACAATAAAGTTTATTTACAAAATATTTTTAACAAAATTTGATTTAAAGTGTGAGCATTAGTTCTTTTGTCCACAGCATAAAAATGCGTAATTTTATCGCTTCAAAATAAAATCATGCTAAAGAACCCTTACGGCGAGAGTGATTTTCATAAAATCTTGACGCAAGGTTATTACTACCAAGACAGAACTAATTTTATCGAGCAGTTGGAACGCTGGCCCTCCAACTATCCGGTTTTCCTGCGCCCACGCCGTTTTGGAAAAAGCCTGTTTGTTAGCCTTTTGCACTATTATTATGGAGTAGAGTACAAAGCTGATTTCCAAACTCTCTTTGGTGAATTGTACATCGGACAAAACCCTACCCCACTGGCCAACAGCTACCTGGTCTTGCGTTTTGAGTTCAGCCGCATAGATACAGCTAGCCATGAAAGTACGTATAGAGGGTTTCTGGAAAATGTACTCTATGGTGCCGACCTATTCTTGAGCGCCTATCCACAGTTTTTCAGTGCGACCGACCGAAATGCTATTTTAGCCGAAAAAGCTCCTGAAAGTGTAATCAAAGCCATTTTCAGATTGATCAAAGCCAATAATGTTCCCAATAAAATTTACCTGCTCATTGACGAATACGATCATTTTGCCAATGAACTCTTGTCTTTTGACCTCCAGTTTTACAAAGAAAATGTGAGCCGCAATGGCTTTGTGCGCAAGTTTTATGAAAGCCTCAAAACAGCTGCGGGTGATGGCATCGTTGACCGCATTTTCATCACAGGTGTTTCGCCGATCACCCTGGATTCACTGACCAGTGGATACAACATCAGTAGCAATATTACTACCAATCCTATCTTTCATGACATGATGGGTTTCAGCGCGGAGGAAGTAGAGCATATGCTTCATCTCTCTGGCATCTCTGAAACCAACATACAACCGCTCCTGCAAGACCTGAAAGAATGGTACAACGGCTACCGCTTTTGCTCAGATGTAAGTAAAAAAGCCCTTTTCAACCCCGATATGGTTTTGTATTTCTTGCAGCAATACGGGATCCAAGGGCAATACCCAGAAATAATGCTCGACACCAACGTGGTATCCGATTACCGCAAGGTCCGCAACTATTTTCGGATGGGGGGAGAGGAAAATGAGCGCTTTGAACTACTGGAAAATTTAATTCAAACTGGTCATCGGGATTTCAATCTCACGCTCTTGTTTGACATGGACGAGCGTTTCACTGAAGAGGATTTTCTGAGCCTGTTGTTCTACCTTGGTATTCTCACGGTGCAGGAGCCCTTGAGTAGCGATTGGCGTTTTCGCATTCCCAATTACGTCATCAAGAAGCTTTACTTTGAATACTTTACCTCCATTTATTTGTCCAAAACCCGCTTTGCCAAAACCCACTACCCTATCACCAAATCTATTGATGCGATTGTAAACGAGGCCAATCCAGCGGCCTTTTTCCAGGTGGTAGAGCATGTATTGACCGAAAACCACTCGAACCGCGACGAACTGGTGTACGGCGAAAAACACTTGCAAACGCTGATGATTGGCTTGCTTTTCCCTTACAAAGCATTCCTGATTCACAGCGAATACGAATCTCGCAAAGCTTATCCAGATATTTTCTTGGAGCGCATTCCTGGGCGCATGATGAATTACGAAGTCGTAATGGAACTGAAATACGTCAAAAAATCGCACACAAACACCTTGCCCCAAGTGATCCAAGAGGCTGAACAACAATTGAGCACCTACATGCAAAGCGAGCGATTTGCCCGGCCTGATGTGCGCGGCTTTTACGTCATCTTTGTTGGAGGGCAAGTACACCAATGGCGGGAATGGGGGAAGTATTAGACTTTAAGTGACGTGAGCGCTGGCTTGTTTAGCATGTTTATTTGACATACGATAGACTACAAACGACTTACGACATATGATTTAAGGGCTCGCTGGGGAAATTTGTCATGTTTTAGGTTCTCGTTTACACGGTTTGTGATTTTTGAATTTAAAATTGATAAGTCCTCCCCCCGTTATCTGGAATAAATCCTTGAAAAACAGCTTTTTTCACTCATAATTCATGTTAGATACAATAAATTAATTGGCTAAAACCGAGCCAAAGCACAAGTGCCCCAGCCCGGTCTCAATTTCTCGCTACTTCCATTGCTCAATAAACCCTCTCATACTCGCCACAAAGGCAGTGGGTTTTTCGTAGTGGGGTGAATGACCACAATTGGGAAAAATGACCTTTTGTTTCTTGGCAGGTTCAGTGCCCAGGGTTCGGTAAGTGAAATCCGCCAAAGGCAGGGGCAAGGTGGGGTCATCAGCGCCCCACAACACCAAGCTAGGGATGCGAATGTTCCGCATTTCGGGCCGAAAGTCGATGCCGTTGACGAAACTCAAGTCCAATTTATTGGTGAAATACGCCAGTGAGAAGGGCGATTTCAAGAACAGCTTGGTGTAATTGATCTGGTTGGTATCGGCCAGGGCCGCGCCATCAAACACGGTATTCAGGGCTTCTGCAAAAATATAGGGTTCCTTGTCAGCGTACACCGGATTGGGGTTTTGTTGGTACCATTCGATGACGTAGTTCCAGAATTTCAAGTCTTTGCCCTCGGCAATTTTGGCGGGTACGCGCTCCAGGGTCCAGGTTTTGACGGCTTGTACTTCGAGGGAGTCGTATTTTGAGCCGTCCACGTCAATCCAGCCTTGGATTTTGCTTTGGTTGTTGCCCCGGCCCAACCAGGCAGTGCCGAGTCCTCCACCCCAGCTGTGGCCCAGCAGGAAGATTTTGGGGTCTTGGTAACGTTGGCGGATGAGGTCCACGACTTGATCTAGGTCTTCGACAAACTGATTTACACTGATGGTATTGTTTTTAGGATCTCCTTGTGAGAGGCCGGAAAAACGCTGGTCCCAGTAAACCACGGCATAATCTTGCTCCAGGGTTTGAAATGACTTGCTGAGCATGAATTCATGACCGGAAGCGCCCGGACCGCCATGAATCGTAAGGATGAAAACCTTGGATTGTACTTTTCCCTTTACCCAAATCGGCATCACTGCTCCTTTGTTTTTAAGATAAAAGTATTCGCCGTCTTCGAAGTACTCAGATTTTTCACAGGCGCTTGAGCCCAGGATCAGTGCGAGTACCAATAGGATGAAGGTATTTTTCATGGTGATATTTTTGAAGCTGCTTAGTAAAAAATGATCAACGCAGGTTCCAGACTACCCCCGTTTGTACTGCCAAATGAGGCAAAGCGAGGTTGTTGTAAGGCAATTGCCAATAGACCTTGGGGCGGAAATAGATCATCGGACCTTGTTCTCCCTTGAATTTGTAACCCGCACCCAGGGTTACCGAGGGCATGAGGTCGGGGTTCGCGAAGCTGGAAATGCGACGCAATTTGCCGTTTTCGTCTTTGGCAAAAACGCCATCGCCTTCGTAGAAACTCAGTAAGGTGCCGATGCCCAAGTATTGCTCAGTGAAAAAACCGGACTTGCGATAACGACGCAAGCCAAAATGTGCGTCCACGAACACCCCCAAGTGATTGCGTTGGTGGAGGTAGGTACCCAGGTCTAATCTGCCCAGGGTAGCCACTTTGGTGGATTGCTGCTTTTCAAGTTCCAGGTTGGCCACCAATCCTGGATGGGTAAAGGTTTGGCCAAAATAGCCAATGCCCAAGTTGAGTTTTTTTTGTGCCGATGCTTGCCAAACGAAAGCCAGCATGAAGAACACGATTGCGGTACTGCGCATGGTTTTGTGTTTTGTTGGTGAAGATTTGCCCCATTTGACCCCCAGTCGCAAATGCAGGTGGCACAAAAAATGCTTCAAAAACCCGAGGTAGATAAAAATTGGGTTGAAGTAGATTGTAACGATGAGCTCAAATAAAGAATCCATAACTTGCCACACGAACCCAACGCAACATGGAAGTGAATTTTGTACAAAAAAAATATCCTGACTTTTGGATTCGCCTTGTCGGCTCAATTTTTCTCTCCCAATTTATGGTGTCCTTGGGCACTACCGTTCCGTTTTTCGACTTATTAAAAGAACCAATTTCTTGGTTGGATTTAGGCGTTGGAACCATGATTTCTTTTTTGACCTGGTCGCTGGTCCGATGGGTTTGGATGCTACTGGATCAACGATATGACTGGTTGCAACACACAACTCAGCGCTTGTTGTGGCAGCTGATTTTTGGTTTAGTCAGTCCAGCGGTCGTCATCTTGGTCATGGTGTACCTCTATTTTTGGATCGCTTTTCAGGTCAGTTTGTTCCAAGATCCCTGGATCAATAACGAATACCGGGTGTGCCTGTTGCTACTGCTCTTGTTCAATGGATATTACCTGGCTTTCTATTTTTTTAAGCATTTGGAAAAAATTCAACAAACGCCCAGCCAGGCAGCCACTGGCCCTAAATTTGAATTTTCACAAAGTATTTTAGTCCAACGGGGCAACCTTCAAATTCCCATCAAAGTCCAAGACATCGCATATTTTTACTTGAAGGAGGACATCTATTTTCTCAAAACAACTGACAATCAACAGTACATCATCAGCGCTAACCTGGAAGAGTTGGGTTCAAAATTAAATCCAAGCCAGTTTTTCCGCATCAATCGGAAGTTTCTAGCCCATATTCAGGCATGCAAGGCATTCAAAGCTGTTGAAAACGGCAAACTTGAGCTCAGTTTAAATCCTCCCACGTCAGAGGTGGTCATTGTGAGTCAAAAAAAGGCAGCGAGCTTTCGAGATTGGATCAAACAAACACATTGAGCAGCATAAACTCAAGCAGCTAAGTTTTTACGAAAAAATCACTTGAATTTCAAAAAAATAGTTGTATTTTTGACTTCAATAAAACCCAATTGCGTGGAGTTTATTGGTTCAGTCTTTTTTCCGTACTTAACTGCCACGTTATGAAGGAAAGAAGTAAATTGTACAAATTCAAAAATGTTGGATCATTTCATCCATCTTTAGCTTTCTAAACATACTAATTGTGAAAACAATGCTGTTAACAAAAAGCACAACAAGAGCAGCATGCATTTTGTGCCGCAACATTGTTAACTGATATTCTGCGAGTTCCAAAAACGACTAAAAAATCAGTATGAAAACCAAGCTACGGACACTGGCTACCCTATTCTCCTTACTCGTTAGCCAGTTTATTTTTGCAGAAACCTATTTGCTCGACGCCAAGTCAGAATGCCTGGACCGAATGGAATATGGTTTTTCCAATACTATAATTGGCGAGGAGTTCATTTACTATGCCCTCAAAATCAATGAATCGCAGAAGTTAGTGTTGAGTGTCGGTATTGAAAATGCCCTTCAACCCAGAACTGGCTCTCCAGGAGCAACTACTGCCTGCTTTATTTTGCGAAATAAGCCTTTGCAAAATTGGATCGACCAGATCAACAACGGCAATCTGGAATTATTCATCGTTTCAAACTTGGGCAATAATGCTTTCAGAATTGCCAGGGTGAATTCGGCCTACTTGTACACTAATTCAGCTAGTGAAATCGGAATCAATTCCTTTGCTTATAGTTTTTCCTACCGATTTAACCTTGGGTACGGGCCCAATAGTGACTTAGCCATCAATAGCAACAGCGGCTCGATCAAGTTTTTTGGCAGACAATATTACAAAGATTGTGCTGGTTATGTTTTCAAACGCGAGAATCGCAATACCAGAGAAACACTTGACATGTGGATCATTCCACAAATCGGCATTGTAGAAGAAGGCAAAGAAGGGGCAACCAGCACCCTCAAACTGCGCAAAATAAATGCCCAACCACTCGATTACATCCTTGAACAATCCTGTGGTAGGAACCCAAGCGCACTCAGCAAGCCAGCGCCTTCACTTGAAGAGGCGCCGCGCGAATATAGCTATATCATTGGTGCCTTTTACCCCGACAAATCCGCCGAGCCCAATACTTTTGCGCCGAAGGGAGTTTCGAACTTGCTGCCACAACCTACCAAATCTTTTGCAAATCCACCCCAAGGTCCTCCTAGCCATACCGTTGCCAAAGGAGAGACTCTTTATGCCATTGCCCGAAAGTACAACCTTTCGGTAGATGACATCAAGAAGTGGAATCGATTGGGAACTTCAGAATTAAGGATAGGCTCTGTTCTTCGCCTGGGACCTGACACTGGCACAAGCACGGACAATGGTAAGCTAGCTAACAACAATCCAAACTTACTGCCTCAACCTACCACTACCAGCCGAGGCTCCCAAGCAACGCCATATTGGGTCAATAACCAGGGCTATTACCAGTTTGGAACGAATGACAACTTTGCGCAAATTGCCAAATTGTATGGCTATACCGAGGAGCGTCTGCGTTACATGAACAACCTGGCACCAAATGAATTGCCCCGGCCAGGACAATATTTACGAATAAGCGATTGTGATGGGAGCAGTTCAAGTAATGCGCAACCATCGAATGTACCTCCGCCGTATAATTATCCGGGCCAGCCCAGTAATGTGCCTCACAGTTACGATGCCAATTCGCCGATTCCGCCACCTAGGAGCGGAGGCATACCACAGAGCAATAGCCAGACTGGCAAAAAAGAGGACCAATGGGATTATGAAAACCGCGATCCAAAAACTGTACCACGCCAACAGGATTTGCCAAAATCCTACGACGCCCCGTTTACTGCAAAAGGTCGTAAAATTCATACCGTTCAACCGGGAGAAACCCTGGAAGAAATCGCGGATTTTTATGGCATCGATCCAGGTAGGTTGAGACAACTCAACAACATGGACATGCGCGCTTTTGTGACTACTAACCAACAAGTGCTTATTGAATAGCAGTAGTCTTTTCTAAGCTCTCCATTGCCGCTTCATAACCGATTTCATACAATTGCTCGATTTGGTTGAATTGAAAAATGCCAAAGCGAGCCAGCTTTTCGGGGGCTATCAACAAGTCACATTGTTGAATGCTAGGTTGAGTATTAGCAGCCAAGCTCAATTCAAAACTACGTGTTGCGATTCCCAATGCAGAATGCAAACCTTTGTTCTCTGCATAAATCAGAGGCATGACATTGGCGCCAATTAAGAAATCTACCCGAGGTCTTAAAGCAGAAGCTGGTAAGTTTTCTAAAACCCCACCGTCCACATACAAGCACCCATTGATTTCGCAGGGCTTAAAGACCAGTGGTACGGTACAACTGGCTACCAACACCTCCAGTAAAGGACCAGTGTTGATGCTTTCCAATTGCCCCGATTCGAGGTTAGAAACATTGACCCACAGTGGTTTGCTTAGTGCATCAAAAGAATCGAGCCCTAAGGTTTCCTTCATTCGCTGCCGAATATAATCAGGGTTTACCAAGCCATCCAAGGAAAATCCGGGACGCAACAAACGCCAAAAGCTGCTGTCTTTAACAAATTGCAGCATGTCCTTCGGGCTTTTACCTGCTGCGTACCAGGCTCCAATCAGCGAGCCTGCACTGGTACCTGAAATCAGTTGGGGCGAAATTCCATGATCGTGTAATGCTTGGAGAATTCCGATGTGTGCGATTCCTCGTGCCCCTCCACCGGACAAAGCCAAGC
Source organism: Chitinophagales bacterium (assembly GCA_013299105.1). Lineage (GTDB taxonomy): Bacteria > Bacteroidota > Bacteroidia > Chitinophagales > Saprospiraceae > Haliscomenobacter. The sequence goes on from JAAFJY010000023.1 coordinate 26,355, forward strand.
CAGTTTTGTTTACTTCAGGTGCTTGCGAAGTTTCCATTTTAAGTGAATTTAATAAGGATTGCGAACATTTTAACATGAAAAATATCTAAAAGAGAGCGTCCAATGGCAATACATTTTAATGATTGCGATTTATTTTGGCTATTTTCAATCATTTCCTTGAGGTTTTTTTCAGCTTGTTGCTTATGTTAACTGTGTATTAATTCTTAAAAATAGACTTTTATATGCCTCAACAAAACATTGGTGCATTTTACTTCTGTTAAGCATACCTTTTTTCTCGTTTTATTCTTTTCAACAACAAAAACACGAGATTAAAAGAACACTTCAAAAAAACATATTAGGCTGATCTTCATGCCTAAAACTAACACTGATTTAATCGCTATCTCAAACTTACGGTGTACTTTTGCGGCGTCGATTCAACATTCAAATCGACCTTTTGCCTTGATCGTTTTAAGCCGAAATGAAAACGGGGTAAGAGACATTTTTATTACTTCACCAAACGAAACTAGTTTATGAAGCTTGCTACCTTGTTTAAGGTGCTGTGCACGGCATTTATTGTACTGCTGGCCCAGAGTGCTTTTGCTCAGGTAACCTCTTCGGCAATGGCTGGGGTCATCACTGACACCAAAGGCGAAGCCCTGATTGGGGCCAACATAATTGCCGTTCACCTTCCATCTGGAACTTCCTATGGTACATCTACTGACTTGGACGGTTCTTACCGCATCCAAGGCATGCGCGTAGGCGGACCTTACAAAGTGACGGTTACTTACACCGGTTTTGCCGAACAAAGCCAGGACAATCTTTTTCTGAGCTTGGGCGCTGCACAAAGTGCTGACTTCAAATTGGCTGAACAAGCCTTCAATTTGGAAGAAACGGTGGTGTCTGCTGGCAAAGGCTCGATTTTTTCTGACGACAAAACAGGTGCTTCTGCCCAGTTTGGCGTAAAAACAATCAACAGCCTGCCTACCATTGGACGTACCATCAACGACATCACCAAGTACAACGCTTACAGCAATGGCCGCTCTTTCGCTGGCCAAGACAGCCGTTTCAACAACTTCACCATCGACGGTTCGGTGTTCAACAACGGTTTCGGTTTGGGTTCTTCTGCTCAGGCGGGTGGTCGTACTGGTACCTCGGCGATCTCTCTGGACGCTTTGGAAGAAGTACAGTTGAACATTGCGCCTTTCGACGTTCGCCAGTCTGGCTTCGTTGGCGCAGGCATCAATGCCGTTACCCGCTCTGGTACCAACGAATTTTCGGGCTCGGTTTACACCCTCCTGCGCAATAGCGACAATGCGCTTGCTGCTGGTAAAAAAGCCGATGGCCGCGACCTGCCGCCGGTTAACATCGACGAAAAAACCTTTGGTTTCCGCCTCGGTGGCCCACTGATCAAAAATAAACTGTTCTTCTTTGTGAACGGTGAGCAATTCAAGAGTTCTACTCCTGCCCTGACTTGGGGCTTGTCTCGCTCAGGTGCAACTGGCAACGTATCTCGTGTGGCCGCAGCTGACTTGGAAGACCTTTCGAACTTCCTGCGTACCAATTTCAGCCGCGAACTAGGCCGTTTGGACAACTTCAACAACGAAGGCATCAGTACCAAAGGGATTGTTCGTTTGGACTACAACATCAGCAACAAGCACAAGGCCTCTTTGCGCTACTCGCACCACGACTCTCAGTCGGACGTAATCATCAGCAACTCGAACTCTTCGAACACTGCTGGTAGCGGTTTCCGTACCAACTCTAACCTAGCTATTTCTCCTGAGAACACTGGCTACATCATTGAGGACAACACCCGTTCAGTTGCGTTTGAATTGAACTCAATTACTGGCAAGCGTTCTTCGAACAACTTTATTGCTACTTTCAACAAGCAAATCGAAGACCGCCAGTACAAAACCGACTTGTTCCCTAGTGTGGACATCCTAAAAGACGGCAGTACTTACACCTCGATCGGTTTCGACCCGTTTACACCGAACAACAGGTTGAACTATAGCACGCTGAACATCACCAACAACTTCAACTTGTCGGCGAAAAAGCACTATTTCACCTTTGGCGCCGCTTACGAATTCTTCCAGTCGAACAACGTATTCTTCCCTTCTTCAAACGGGGTTTACGTTTACAACTCGATCAGTGACTTCAAAACTGCAGCTTTGGCTTCCATCAGCAATCCAACCGCGACCACCTCTCCAGTACCAGTTGCGCGTTACAACGCCCGCTTCTCGCTGTTGCCTGACCAAGCTGAACCGCTGCAAGTATTGCGCGTATCAACCATCAGCGGTTACATTCAGGATGAATTTGATGTGACCAAAAACTTCAAAATCACTGCTGGTGTACGTGGCGATGTGTTCCGTTACGACAACGGTACAGCTGAAGACTTCAACAACCCAGTGGTTGCTGGTTTGACTTTCCGTGACGAAAACGGTCAAAACCTGAAAGTAAGCACGGGTAATTTCCCTCAGCCTGGTTTGATGATTTCTCCACGTATTGGTTTCAACCTCGACGTGAAGGGCAAGAAGAGCACCCAAATCCGTGGTGGTACGGGTATCTTCATCTCTCGAATTCCCCAGGTATTGGTTTCTAACCAGTTGGGCAACAACGGGGTAAACACCATCCTGATCAACCAGACCAACACAACAGCGTTCCCATTTACTTTGGATCCAAGCCGTTTCCGTCCAGCCAGCACCAACATCAATACTTTGCCTCCTTACGTAGTAAACGCTTCTGTTGAAGACCTGAAGTATCCTACTATCTGGAAGAGCAACCTGGCTATTGACCAGAAATTGCCTGGAGGGTTCATTGCAACGATCGAAGGTATCTACAACGACAACCTACAGGCCCTGCGTTACATCGACGCCAACCTGAAGCCAGCTGACCGCGACTTCAGTGGCCCTGATACCCGCGACCGCTTCCCAGCTTCGGGTTTGAGTGGTGCAGCTGTGGCTCCGGCCCGTTTCTTTAATACCGCGATCTCTAACAACTTCGTGCTGACCAACACTACTGAAGGCCACTCTTACTCGTTGACTGGTAAGATTGAGAAACCTGCTTTCAAAGGTTTCGGTGGTATGTTGGGTTACACCTACTCTCGTGCTTTCGACATCCAATCAGTAGGTTCTACGGTTCAAGCCAACATTCCTACGGTTTTGGGTCAAAACTTCCTGACTACCTCGTTTGCGGACAATGACCTGCGTCACCGTTTTGTAGGTTACATCAACTACCGAATCAACTATGGCGGCAAGTGGGGTGGCTCTACCGAAATTACCCTGGGTGGCATCTCGGCTAGTGGTGGCAACTTCTCTTCCATTTACGGAAACGACTTCAACGGCGATGGTCAGAACAACGACTTGTTGTTCATCCCTAACCGTGCAAGTGACCTGACCTTCACCAACGTAGTAGTCGGTACAGGTGCTACTGCCAAAACCTTCACCCCTGACCAGCAGCAGGCTGCCCTTGAAGCCCTGATCAGTAGCAACGAGTACCTGAACTCTCGCCGTGGTCAGTACGTAGAGCGCAATGGTGTGTACTTCCCTGGGTTGACCCGATTCGACTTCTCGATTGTACAGGAAATTTTTGTCAACGCTGGCAAAAATGGCAAGCGCAATGCCCTGCAGATCCGTGTTGACATCCTGAACGTAGGCAACATGCTGAACAACAAGTGGGGCGTAGGCTACACTTCGGTTGCTTCACAGCCATTGTCAGTAGCCAGCGTAAGTGCTACTGGAGTTCCAACTTACCGCATGGCTACCCAGACCATCAACGGTCAGGCTGAATTGATGCGGGATGTATGGCAGAAAAACATCAACATCGACAACGTGTACCAAGGCCAATTGGGCTTGCGTTACACCTTCAACTAATTTTCTCTAAGAATTTAGTAGATTGTTCATAATGGCAAAGGCCACTTCCGCAAGGAGGTGGCCTTTGTTGTTAGGGGGCAAACAAAAAATAAAATACCCAAATCCACTACGCTTTGACACCATTCAGGTTTCCTCTTTTCAACATTTCAACCCTTCAACATTTCAACTAGGGTAGGGTTTTGGTGGAACCTAAAACATGCTTCTTGGGTATGTTTTTATTTAGAAACTCCCTTATAGCTTATCACGCTGGTGTTTTGTTGATCAAAAGCTTGTTGTTATTTGCAAAATAGGTATCTTGTGATAGTGGATACAGGCTTGAAAAGCGATTATAATCGTTTAGCTTGGTGTACAAAGCGGAAATACCCGCAACTAAGGAGGGCATTAAACACGCAATGCGGGTTTTGGATAGTCGTTAGCTGCGGTAGTACAATTGTTCGAGGTGACCATATCCAACAAAATAAAAAGTAAAAAAAGAACCAAAATCTCCCCAAAATAGTTTACCTTGCGATAAAAATCAAACAAAAAATCAGGGATGATCATCGCCAACCCACTATATGATGTAGTGTTCAAATATCTGCTGGAGGATGTGGAAATTGCTCGGGAGTTGTTGTCCACTATCTTGGGGGAGGAGGTGCAAAGTGTGGAAGTAAAGCCGCAAGAAACCTCCACGGAAACGAGTGGAGACATCCGCATTTTGCGTTTTGATTTCAAGGCAGTGATCAAAAAGCCGAACGGTGAGATCAGCAAAGTGCTCATCGAGTTGCAAAAGGCCAAAAAAGCCTTTGATGTGATGCGCTTTAGGCGCTATTTGGGCGACAATTACCGCAAAGAAGACGATGTACTCAATAACAAAGGTGAGTTAGAAAAACTCCCATTGCCCATTATCACGATCTACTTTTTAGGATTTCCATTGAACAGCATTCAGTCGGGAGTGGTAAAAATCAATCGAGAGTATCGGGATGTTGTAACTCAGGAAATTCTGGACATCAAAGAGGATTTCGTCGAGTTGTTGACCCACGATTCTTATTTAATTCAAGTGCGTAAGCTAGCTAAAGCAGCTCGCAACAAACTGGAGCGGGTATTGCATATTTTTAGCCCGATTTATCAAAGTACAAAGGATAAGCATCAACTGGATTTTCAGGGAGATACGGATGATCCCTTGGTCAAAAAAATGTTAGATCGTTTGGGGAGAGCTATTGCCAGCGAAGAAATTCGGGACTTGATGGATGTCGAGGATGAACTGGATAGAATTTTTGATCGAGAGATGAAAAAAAAGGATGAAATCATCGCAGAGAAGGAAGAGATCATCGCAGAAAAGGAAGAGATCATCGCAGAAAAGGATAAGTTACTGATCGAGGAGAAGAAACGCGCAGAAGAAGAAATTCAAAAGAACCTTGAATTGCAAAGGCAAATAGAAGAGTTAAAAAAGCAAATCAAGCCGTGAAAACAGAGAACAATCGTCCCTCCTCCCAGAACTACCAATAGCCGCCCAGACCTCCCGTGGCAAATCCCATTCCCCCCTTATACCAGCCACTTATCACCGAGTAGCATTACAGCCCTCTCTCTCCAAATGGTCGGATGAACACAGTCTTGATTTATCAAACCCTGCAATACACAACCTGGCTTACAAATGGCCAAGGCCATAGGCCAGGCATTCGCTCATGATAGACTGGAATTTACTCACTCCCCCTTAAACTCCGCCTTCCTCTTTTCGATAAATGCAGAAGCACCCTCCTTGAAATCAGCAGTATTGGAACACACCCCAAATGCATTCAACTCGGCTTCGTACCCATCAAAACCATCTTCAAAGTAAGCATTTACCGCTTCAATCACCTTGCTCACGGCGATTGGGGCCTTGGCAGCAATTTTTTCGATCATCGCAATTGCCGCATTTAAGGCCTCACCTACTGGCACCACATGATTCGCCAAACCAAGGCGATGGGCTTCCTGGGCATCGATCAAGTCACCAGTTAGTGACAATTCAATCGACTTGGCTTTACCCACCAGTTGAGTCAGGCGCTGGGTGCCGCCATAACCAGGAATGATTCCCAGGTTCACTTCCGGTTGGCCAAACTTGGCATTTTCAGCCGCAATCCTCATGTGACAGGCCATCGCCAGTTCACAGCCCCCGCCCAAAGCAAAGCCATTCACTGCGGCAATGACCGGAAATTTGCAGCGCTCGATCAGAAAAAAGGTTTCCTGACCAAATTGTGCCATCTCACGGCCTTTTTCACCTCCCAAATCCAGAAACTCCTTGATGTCGGCACCCGCTACGAAGGCCTTTTCACCAGCACCTGTCAGGATAATGCCTTTCAAATGACCTCGCTTGGGAATGTCCTCGCCGAACAGGTGGCGAAGTTCCAACATGGTTTGGCGATTGAGCGCATTGAGGGCTTTTTCGCGGTTAAAGGTGACGATCAGGATCAGGTTTTCCTCGCTGAGGAGCAGGTTTTCGTAAGTCATTTTGATAAGAGTTTAGGAGTTGAGTGGTTTAGGAATTGAGGTCGGCATAGGCCTGGTAATCTACATAACCCCGTTCGTCGCCGCCATAATAGGTACGGCGGTCGCCTTCGCTGAGGGGCAAGCCCAGGCGAAAACGCTCGACTAGGTCAGGATTGGCAATGTACAACTGTCCAAAAGCGATCAGGTCGGCATGATTTTGCTCCAGCATGAGCTCAGCTTTTTCCTGGTTCAAGCCCCCGTTGCCGATGATCGTACCATGATACAAAGGTCGGAAATACTCGGCTACCTGGTAAATGAAGTTGGGATTCTCGTGTTCTTTGACCGTAGGCTCCATCAATGACAGGTAAGCCAGGTTCAGGTCATTGAGTTTTTGCACCAGATAAGTGTACAAAGCGGGCGGATCGGAATCCAAAACGTCGTTGTAAATATTGCTCGGTGCCAGGCGAATACCCACACGATGAGAGGGCCATACCTTGCACAGGGCTTCCATGATTTCGAGTACAAACCGACTGCGGTTTTCGACGCTGCCACCATATTCGTCGGTACGCTGATTGGATTGGTCACTCAAAAACTGGTTGGGCAAATAGCCGAAAGCAGCATGGAGCTCAACCCCGTCAAAACCAGCGGCTTTAGCATATTCCGCAGCCATTTTGTATTGTTGTAAAATGGCTTTGATCTCCGAAATTTCGAGTGCTTTGGGTACTACATGGTCCTTCATACCATTTGGCGTGAAGGCTTTTCCTTTGGCCGCAATCGCGGAGGGCGCTACTGAGTCCCGGCCACCAATGTTATCGGGGTGCGAAACCCGGCCTCCATGCCAGAGCTGCAAAAAAATCAATCCACCCCGGTCGTGAACGGCTTGGGTAACTTTTTGCCAGCCCTCCACCTGTTCTTCGGCATAAACTCCTGGGGTAAAAGGGCCACCAATACCCCCTTGGTCAATATTGGTTGCTTCGGCAACGATCAAGCCTGCCGTTGCGCGTTGGGCATAGTACAAGGCATTGAGCTCCGATGGGATGGTATTCGGTGTACGGCTGCGGGTCATGGGGGCCATGACAACCCGGTTTTTCAGTTCGAGGTCGCCCAAAGTGTATGGGCTGAGCAAGTAGTTCATTTGTTTTTTATAAACGATTTAGGGGTAACAAAAAATCAAGTTGTATGCGTTGATTTTGAACTGGTGAATCAAAGTCACGGTCAAAATCATGCTAGAAATCCGTGAAAATCAGTTTTATCCGTTTCATCCGTGTTCTACCTAGCCTCGCAAAGCGGGGCAAAGTATTGCCACATAAATCAGTGGCTCCTAAGGGAAATAAAACAGCAAAAACACCACGATGGCGTTTACCAATCCCGCATAAAAACGGCTTTCATTCCACCAGGCATGGCCACTAGACCGCATTCGTATCCCCCAAAGCCAAACGCCCAGGGTAAACAAAGCGCCCAGAAAAGCAGCTACACGATGAGGACAAATCCCCTGATAAACCATTCCGAACAAGAACAACTGAAGGGCAAAAAAGATCAAAATTAAACGCCAAGGCGGCGCAGGGGCCAGGCTATCGGCTTCCACCGCTTTTTGATCAGGAAAAATGCGACTTACCAGCACATGTACTAGGGTCGTAAATACCGCCGTGAGCAGTACCCGGTGCATAAAGTTGAGTTTTTCACCCCACCAAGACTGCCAGGCCGGATCGATGCCCAATTGAGTATTGTAGAAGTTTTCAACCCAAAAAGCAAACAAAGGCGCGAGCACCAAGGCCGCAATGGCCCCGCGTGAAGAAGCTTTTTTCCACCAAATGCCCAATAAAAAAGACACCACAATGCCTTGGGTAAAATAGCCGCCCCAATTGGAGATTTTGAGGAAGAAATTGCTATTGGGGTCAGGTGAGGCAAATATCTGAATGGCCAAAAACGCGGTGATGATGACCATCAACACGATGGTGAGACGCGCAATCCTAATGATTTGCTTTTCACTGGCTTGTGGATTGACGTATTTTTGATAAACATCCACTGTAGTCAAGGTCGTAGCCCCATTGAGCATGGAGTCGATAGAGCTGAAGGTGGCAATACACAAACCCGCGAGGATAAAACCGATCAAACCTTTGCCCGCAGGCACTACCACTTTGATCAATTGTAAAAAAGCCGTGTCATTGATTACCTCTACCTCAGGCAAGCGGATTTTGAACAAATAAGCCGCCGCAATGCCCGTAGCAATTGAGAAAAACGGGATGCTCAGTTTGAGAAAAGCAGCCGCTAAAATCCCCTTTTTGGCCTCTTCATCCGAGCGGGCGGCCAGGGTTCTTTGCACCAGGTATTGGTTGTTGCAATAGTAAAACAAGTGCAGGATCATCAGGCCAGAAAACACCCCGGTCCAAGGCAAATTGGGGTGATTGCTGGGCAAGTAAAGGTGCATTTTTTGCTGCGCCAAAGGTTGCGCTGCGTCCAAAGCCAACATACCCGCGAAACCCTTGATTTCAGGTTGAGAAAAAGTCAAAATGGCGACGGTAATACCCGCCAGCAGCATCATGACCGATTGCAGGTTGTCGGTGGCCACAATCGAGTTCAAGCCCCCAAAAATGGTATAGCTGCAAGTGATCAAACACATGAGCAAGATGCCTTGCAGGTAAGTAATTTCCAACTGCGTACCATCCAGCAAAAACACCAAGGTCTTGCTGCCAATGTAGAAGCCCCCCACCAACTGCACGGTGATCAAAGTGATCATGAGTACTGTATACAAAAGGCGGGCCGTAGCATTGTACCGAAATTCCAGGTACTGCGAAAGGGTGAACACGTTGAGCTTGCGGTAAAGCGGCACAAACACGTAGCAGAGCAGCAAGACCCCGCCCAAGGCCAAAATCTCGTAATGCGCCTGTGCAAAGCCCACCGAAAAGCCCACTCCCATCATGCCGATGAGGTGAAAAGAGTTGATATTGGTACCAAAAATTGAGCCCGCTACCTGCCACCAACGCAAGGATTTACCAGCCAAAAAATAATCTTCGCTGTTGGCTTTTTTGCCAAAAATGATGCCCGTAAGTGGCATCAAGGCCACCAGGCCGACCAGCAAGACCAGGTCAAGGGTACTTAGGTTGTTGAGCATTTGCAGGTTTGAGGACGTGGACTAAATTCTTTTGACATACTACAGACGATACGACTTTAGTTATGAATTATGAGTTATGGGTTATGAGTGTGGGCTCGCTGGGAAGAATTGAGTTTTCCTAAGCACTCGTTTATACGATTCAACATCTTTGAATCAAACTGCATCAGTCCAAATACAAAAATGATGCAGTCGAAAATCTTCAATCGAAGCCCAACTTTTCAACCCTTCAACATTTCCACTCTTCAACTTCTCCCCACTACTGTCCCGCCACAATCACTCCCGTGGTCAAAGGCGTAACGGGCGTTTCAGTGGGTGTTCGTCCTTGTACTTTTGATAAGGTTACATTGGGCAAATGGGGCAGAACCAATTCCCCAAACTTATTGCACTCGTCGATCAAAGGGTAACCCGATAGCACAAAAGCCCGGAAGCCCATGTCCATATAGCGCTGAAATTTGGCGATGAGTTGCTCTGGCGTACCCACCAGGGCAGCCCCGCAACCCGAACGCGCGCGGTTGATGCCCGTCCAAAGGTGGGGCTCCGCGAAGCCGTTTTCATTTGAACCCGCCCGCAAGGCTTCCTGCATGGCCACCCCGTAAGATTTCACATCCTGGGTGCGGTCCTTGAGTTTTTGGCCTTCCGCATCGTCGAGTTTCGACATCAAGGTTTGGGTGTACTCCAGGGCTTCTTCCTCCGTTTCGCGCACGATCACGTGGATGCGCAGGCCAAAGTCGATTTTGCGGCCATATTTTGCCGCCCGCTCTTGCATGTCATTGAGGTGAAAAGCCAGGTTGGCCTCGGTATCGGGCCAGATTAGATAGACATCACAATGTTCTGCGCAGACTTCCTTGGCACCATCGCTGAGGCCACCGAAATAAAGCAAAGGGCCACCATTTTGTTGGTAAGCCTTGCTGGGTGCCGAAATCATGTCCAAATTGTAAACATTGCCATGTACTTGCACCCGATCTTCGTTCCAGGACTGCTTGAGCACCTGAATGGTCTCAGCGCAGCGGTCGTAGCGCAGTTGCGGGTCTTCTTTCTGCCCAGGCAGGTCAGAATTGATGATATTGACCGTTAAACGCCCTTCGAGCAAGTGGTCTAAAGTAGCGATCGAACGGGCCAACATCGGCGGATGCAACTCACCGGTGCGAATGGCCACCAGCAAGTTCATGCGTTGGGCATGCTGCGAAATAGCCGAGGCAAAAGCAATGGGGTCTTGCCCAACCACATAAGAAGTGGGCAGGAGGATATTGCTGAAACCATTTTTTTCAGCCGTCAGCAAAATGTCTTTGCAATGGGCAAAATTGCTTCTGCGCTCCTGGTCCACTACGCCCAGATAGGCAGTATCACCTCCACATAAATCGCAAAACCAGGAAAATTCAGCAACACGGTCTTCAGTTCGGACGTTCATTTTTTGGGTCTTGTACTGGTATGAATCAACCCGATGGGTACCAAAAGCATCCACCGGGTTGAATCCTATAAAACAGATTGATCGAAGTAAAATGTCGAGGGCCTATTATTCAACCCTTCAACATTTCAACCTTTCAACTACGCTGATCAATTAAACCGCAAAGTCAAATAATACATGCCACCAATCTGCGCCAAACCATACCCTTGCGAGTAATAATCGTTCAGCATGTTGGTAGCTCCCAATTTGATCGTTGCTTTGGCTTTGGGAATGCGATACTGCACGTTGGCATCCAAAGTTGACCAAGATGGCAGCAGGATATCGCCTTGGGTGGTACCTTGCTCTACCCACATGTCGTCGGTCCAGCGGTAAGATACGGCAAAACCAATGCGGTCGGTCACTTTCGGATTGGAGAAAGTGATATTGAAGCGGTTTTCAGGCGAAATGAAGAAGTTGCGGCCTAGGGCAGAAACTTCCAGGTTGCTCATTCTGCGCTTGATTACGTCGGCACCAAAGGCGTCTTTGCGCAGGTTACCGGAGTTGTCACGCAGGGTAATTTTGCCCACTTGGTTGGCATAGTTCAGGGCCAGGTTGTAGCCTTTGCCAAGCGCCCATTCGAGTCCGCCGCCGAAGCCCGTGACAAAAATCTCGTTGAAGTTATTGAAGTTCACCTGGATGGCGCGACTGGTGGCCGAAGCCGCCAGATCGGTCACATTGCCATTAACAGGCTGGACAAAGTTTTGTGCGGCAATGAAATCATTGTAGGTGCTGTTGAAGTAGAACAGGTCCACGAATAATTTTTTGCCCAACAAGGTCTTGTAACCAATTTCCCAAGTATTGATTTTTTCGGTCGAAAACGCATCGGGGTCGGGAGAATACTTCACCAACAAGGAAGCGTTGTTGCCACCTGCACGGTAAGCATTCACCGAAGCTTCGGTGTAAGCTGGGTTGTTGAACAGGTTAGCAGCCTCCACTGCGGTACGCGAGCCACCTACTTCGCCAATGGCACCGTCAGCCAGCAATTGGTTGGCCGAAGGGTTGCGGAACGCAGCCTGGAAAGAGCCCCGGAAGTTGTGCTCTCCCAAAGTCAAAACGCCAGATACGCGAGGGGTGAAACCACCTTGGAGGTACTGGTTTTTGTCGTAACGCACAGCTACGGTTGGCTTAAAAGCCACTTTGTCGCTCAAAGTTAGGTTGTAAGAGCCCTGCAAGTACCAACCAATTTCGTTGATGGTAAATTCTTCACCCGACTTGGTGCGTGGGAAAATAGTTCCATCGGTTTTCATCAGGAAGCGGCGGAAATTGCCACCTGTAACCACTTCAAATTTTTCAGGCAAAAGGCTCTTGAAATTGTACATGCCTTCGGCGTGGTACATGGTCGAATTATCGAGCAAGCGCACCCCACGAATGGTCGTGCTACCAGGAATGAACTGGTTGTTTGGGGTATTGGTCAGATTGGTCCAAAGTTGGTCAAAGGCAGCGGTACCTGGCTGTGGCTTGCCGTTGTCGGCAGTAGCGCGAGCAGCAGTGATGTTGCCCCCATTGGCTCCAAAAGCGGTAGCGAAGTCATTGCCCCAAGCAGCAGTGGTTTTCCATTGTTGCAGCATCCGGGTGGCCAGGTTACCCAGGTTGAAGCCTTCGGCCTGCTGGAAAGTGCCGTAGCCGCGCACGAAGAAATTGTCGCCGCGCAGTTCCAATTTGGCCTGGTTGCGCTTGTATTCTGGGAAATATTCGCGGAAGCCCGCGGTGCGGATGAAGTTGCCAGTGCCATAATACCAAGCACCAATCAATTCCATTTTTTCACCCAATTTGTAATGCAAGGCCGCATTGGCGCGGCTGCTGAAGATTTTACCGTTGTTGTTCAGCAGGTCTAGCTCGGTATAGCCCGTGCGGGTTACTCTTTTGCCCACCAGGGCAGAAGGGGCGGTAGCGCCAAAAGCAGCTGATACGCCGCCGTTGTTAATGTCGTCACCATAAATGTTTACAGCATCGAATTCCAGGTTGGCACCGGGGTTGCTGTTGGGTACGAAACCGATGCGAACTTCCTTAGCGTTTTGATCGGTCACAAAAAAGCCGGGTCGAGCGCGGGTAGAGCGGTCGCTGTAATCGTCAGCGATGAAGTCGGTACCATTGATCGTTTGGAAATTGACTTTGAAAGCAAATTTTTCACCCAGTTTGGCAGCATAGCGAACCGCCACGTCAGAATAAAGTTTCGCTCCAAAATCGTCTTTGCCTACATTGTTCAAGCCCGTAGTCACCTGGGCGCTAAGGCCCTGAAAATCAAAAGGCGACTTGGTTTTGGTCAACATGATGCCCTGCAAGGCGTCGGGACCGTAGAGTGCTGAAGAAGCACCCGGCAAGATTTCAATGTTCTCGATGTCGAGATCAGATGGGCCAGCTACGTTGCCAAAGCCGAAGCCCAAGCCGGGCGAGCGATTGTCCATGCCATCCACCCACTGCACAAAGCGGTTGTTGTTGTTGGCCCCAAATCCGCGCATGTTCACCGAGCGGAAGGTCAGGCTTTGGGACAAAAGGTCCACCCCTTTGATGCCTTGCAAAGCGCCATACGAGTCAAAAGACGAACTGTTGAATAGCTTGCGAGCAGTGATTTTTTCTACTGTTACGGGAGCTTTGGTAATCGATTCCTCCACGCGGTTACTGGTCACGGTGACTTGCTCCAGGGTTTCGGTTTCTTCACCCAGCGCAATATCGAGCATGGCATCGGCGCTTTCCACTTGAATTTCCTGGCTGGCAAAGCCAATCAGGCTCACGCGCAAGGTCAAAGGAAGACTTTGGCTGGTAGTCAGGTTAAAATTGCCGTCCAGATCGGTGATGGTACCCACCACCGTGCCTTTGATCAGCACGTTGGCTCCAATGAGCGGAATTTTGTTGGCAGCATCAGTAACTCGACCTTTCAAAGTCACGTTTTGGGCCATCAAGGCCAGGTTAAAGGTCAAAAAAAGCAGAGCTAAAAAGTAACGTAGTTTCATAAGCGATGAAGTGTTTTGAAAGCATCCAGGGCATATTCCTGCGCCAGAAAACTTGACATGAAAATTCCCTGACGTTTAGCTTGACTTTTACACGATTCAAATCAACAGAATTTTGCGTAGCCAGGCTTACTTTCAGATTAGTCTCCTGTTTACTGAATGGTTTTAAAAAAGCAAAGAAACGATACAAAAAATATGGTAGGAAGTTTATTTGGAAAAATTTTATTTTACACCGTGTTTACGATGGCACTACACGACAGTCATAGTGAAAAAACTACTGTTTGTTGCGCTGTTGCTCGGTCTCTTGGTTTTAGGTGCCCAAACCAGTTAATGGTTAATGGTTAGTTGTTAATGGTTAGTTGTTAATGGTTAGTTGTTAATGGTTAGTTGTTAATGGTTAGTTGTTAATGGTTAATGGGGAGTTTGAGTTTTGTATAGGCAATTTTCATAAATAACCACACTTAGGTTTTGTCCAAAAGCAGAAGTGTTTTTTTGAAGCACAAAAGGAATCAAAGGAATCAAAAGTAACAAAAGTAGCAAAAGCGTCCCGCCTTCAACGAGACCAAGCTATGCCAAGATCTGTAAAGCGGCCTTTTTGGCTTGTCTTGCTATGGTTTTGCACAATACCCAATGTCGAAGCGTGCAACAACTAACAACTAACCATTAACAACTAACCATTAACCATTAATCCACTCCCCCACCGCATCCCAAGCCAAAGTCGCACAAGTCAAACGGCCTGGATATTCCTTGGCTACGGCAAAAGCCTGGAGTTCTTCGTCTCCATTGGCCTCATCAGCATCAGTAAATTGAGCACGAAACTGCCTCAATAATTCCTCAATCTCCGCCCGATTCAAGCCCTCCATTTTTTTGCACAATACCGAAGCTGAGGCCTTAGACACCGCGCAACCATAGCCGTGAAAACCCGCCGTTTTTACTTTTTCGCCCTCAAAATCCAAGAACAACTTGAATTTATCGCCGCACAAGGGGTTGTAGGCGGTCAAAACCAGTGCTGCCGCTGGCTTTTTTTCAAAACGCCAGGGTGTTTGATTGTGCTGCAAGATCAAAGGATGGTACAATTCGTTTTTGGGTGCTTCCATTTTTTCAGCGATAAGGATACAGTGGAAACACCTCTCCTGCCAAAAAGGTCTCACGGCCTCGCGGCAATTCTAGGAAGCCATCGGCGTCATTGAGGTTGGCCAGGTCGCCGGAGCCATTGCCAGTCAGCGGCTCCGCCATCAATACGCCAGCCTTAAAATAGG
Source organism: Chitinophagales bacterium (assembly GCA_013299105.1). Classification (GTDB taxonomy): domain Bacteria; phylum Bacteroidota; class Bacteroidia; order Chitinophagales; family Saprospiraceae; genus Haliscomenobacter. The sequence goes on from JAAFJY010000023.1 coordinate 41,405, forward strand.
TTTTTACCTGCAAAAAATAGCTGAGGTCGGGTTTGAAAGTCACATCTGCAGCCAGGCGGGCGGTGATATTGGGAATGGCTTCCAGCCCCAGGCTTTTGCGCAAAAAAGGGAGAACATAGCGGCAAGTGCAAGCAAAAGCCGACACCGGATTGCCGGGCAGCGCAAAAACCACCGGGCCATCGGTCCCCTGGCGGCCAAACCAAAAAGGCTTGCCAGGTCTTTGGGCTACTTTGTGGAAGAGCTTTTTCACCCCCAATTCTTCCAAAACTTCGGGTACGAAGTCGAATTTACCTTCGGAAACGGCACCAGAAATGACAAGCACATTAGAAACTTCGAGGTTCTCTTTCAAAAATTTACGAATGATTGCTTTGTCGTCAGGCAAATGGTCTACGGAACTGACAATTCGAAGCGGCAAGAGCAAGGAGGTAATCGCATAGACGTTTGAGGTCCGAATTTGATAAGGCAAAGGCTTCTCATCCACCACTACCAATTCATCACCTGAAGAACTCAGTGTTACCTTAGGGAGTTTTACCACTTTGATCTCGACTTTACCAATGGTCGCCAAAGTCGCTGTTTCTGCTGCACCAATGTATTTGCCCTTGGTTAACAGCACATCACCTTTCTTGCGGTCAGAGCCTCGAAGATGGACATTTTGCCCTGCTTTGATTGCTTCAATTTGAATGGTGGCCACCCCATTTTCGATCAGTAAGTCTTCATAACGGATGACCGTATCCGTACCTGCTGGCATCATCGCTCCGGTCATGACTTCCATACACTGGTCATTTTTGAACAGTTGCATGGTCGGCTTTCCAGCTGCTTGTACCGCCGCAACGACAAAACTGCGCTGCCCTTTTTCAAAAGCCTGGTAGTTGATGGCAATACCGTCCATCGTTACCCGGTTGAAAGGGGGGAAATCGCGATCTGCGTGTACATCTTCGGCCAAAATCCGGTTCCAGACCTTTGAGAGGTGAACGCGTTCAACAGGCAGTTTAAGGGCATTGCTGAGAATAATGGCTTCTGCTTCGGCTACATCAATCATCGTGTTTTGGGTTTTGGTGGCAAAATTTGAATTTTTTGGCAAAAAATGGATTTTTCGGCTCGAAAGTAAAGCCTTTGCCGCACTTGAACTGTTACTTTGTGATCAATCCTGCAATTTTACCCGATGCTACGAATCACCTGCACACTGACTTTATTGCTCGCCCTCTTCGCTTGCGGCGGCAACCCCTACCAACAAGGCGAAATCATGTACAACTTATATTGCGCCAATTGCCACATGGAAGATGGCAGCGGTCTTAAAGGGGTGATCCCTCCTCTGGCCAAGTCCGATTTTTTGGTCAATCGCGCCGACGAAGTGGCCTGTATCATCCGCAACGGCATCGACGGCGAAATGGTGGTCAATGGCAAGACTTACAACCAAGCCATGCCTGGCGTGCGCAAGCTAACCGATTTTGAAATCAACAACATCATCAATTACATCCATCGGTCTTGGGGCAATGATTTGGAGTATGTAAAAATTCAGAAGGTGCAGAAGGATTTGGTGAAATGCCCATGAGATTGAGAGGTGAGAAGAAGTGCCCGTTACGTTGTGCAAATTAGCAATAAGGATCACAAATGGTCGTTAATAATAATAACACCATTGTTGCACTATTCAAACCCTATCCATGAAGACCAAGCGCATCCAACTTTGCCAAACAAGCATGCTCATTGCCCTGTTTGTTTCGATAAATTACAAAACAGTATTGGCCCAAACCAAAGCTGACAGCATTAGCATTGTATTCCCCAAAGTACTGGTCACCAATAAGCAAAAGCAAGTATTACTCGTATACGACAATCGACGAAAAGCTTATGAGGTGCCGAGTATGGGTACAATCGATGGCCCCATCTCCTACTCCTCATACCTTGACACCACCGCGAAAGACATGGGAATTGAATACAGCACCTTCAGGATGGGGGGCTTATTCACTTACATCTTTCCAAAAGAGTACAGTACCTACATTCGTCCCTATTTCGTGGTAAAATTTACCAAGTATGTCGATAACAAGGGCTTGGCAGATCCGGCTTACAAATGGTTTTCATTCAAAGATGCCATTCAGGAAATTCCCTATCCGGCCTCTTCCATGATTGTGGAAAAAATATTATTTCAGCCAAAGGTGGTCTGGGGAGGTACATTTGAAGAATATGGCTACACCAATCCAGTTGACAAGTCAAAAATCAAGTTCAAAGTGTTAGAGGATTTTTTTAAACTAAACTGATAAGAATTAATCACTTACACCATGCGATCAGCTCTGCTCATCCTTTTATTGCCATACCAAACCCTCGCCCAGCAGTTATTCCCCGAAGCCATGCTGAAAGCAGACTTGCTGTATTACCAAGCAAAATTGGAGCAATACCACCCAAATCTATACTTGTATTCCTCCAAAGAGAAAGTAGATCGGCTATTCGACAGCTTGAGCCATTCAATCCGTCGACCATTGGGTGAAGCGGAGTTTTATCAAAAAATCACACTGAGCAGCAGCACCATTAAAGATGGCCATACGCTGATCCTGCCCAGTGCTACTTTTGTTGAGCACCACAACGCAAAAAGCAATTTTCTTCCTTTGCAAATTGGGCTGAACGACCAAAAGCTATATGTTAAAATGGACTGTACCCATGCAAAGCATTTAGCAGAAGGGACGATCATTGACAGCATCAATGGACTTGCTGCTGGTTTTATTCTCGAAAGCATGTTGAGCAGGCAAGTTAGGGATGGAGAGAATCTTGCTTATGCCGAGTGGATCATCGACAGTTATTTTAGAGAATATTACAGCTACGTATTTGGGCACCCTGAACGCTTCAAAATAGCCTACAACAAAGGCAATCATTCCTACACCATCCAAACAAAAGGCTTAACCAAAGACAGCATTTTTTATTACCGCCAAAAAAACTACTCCCATTTTTTTCCTGCAAATACTGGCAACAAGGGGATATTTTTGAGCTACCCACAAAACCAACAAGTTGCTATCCTTACGATCAAAGATTTTCACTCCAATGTTTTAAAAAGCGAGTACCAACAAAAATTCCGTTCAGCAATCAAAGTCATTTTCGCAGAGTTGATCCAAAATCAAGTGCCCAATTTGGTGATTGACCTGAGAAACAACCAGGGCGGTGACGTTGAAAACGGCGTTTTTTTATTGAAACACTTGATTGAGCAGCCTTTTAAGGTGGTCAATAGGTACCAAAAGTTGAGAAAGGGAAAACTCGGCCCAGGCAAGGGCCCTTCAATGGGTATTCACCAGCCAAAAGCCCAGGTGTACAAAGGACAAATTTATGTATTGGTAAACGGAGGGAGCTTTTCCAATTCAGTCATAGTATCCTCCTGTCTGAGCAGGTACAGCAAGGCCCTCTTTGTAGGAACTGAATCGGGCGGCAATCCAAATGTCTTGGCAGGTTATGCCAAGGATTTTGAGCTCCCCAATACCCAAATAAAGGTTCAAGTGCCTACCATCCGTTTCACCATGAGTAGCCTGGCCCAAAATACTGGTTCAGGGATTGTCCCAAATCACCAAATCGAACATCGCATTGAAAACCATATTCAGCAAGTTGATCGCCAACTTGAGTTTTCGTTGGATTTGATTCGACGAAAGTAGAACGCATCAGTCATGTGTTTTGTTAAAAGATTCATGCCGCATCACAGCTCTACGAGTCTTCAACTTCAAAAGCAACCCAGAAAATACAGAGTTACTCAAGACTTTTGATAAATGGCAAAGACAAAATCTGATTGGTGATTTTGCAGGTAAGCTTCTTCTTTGCTGATGAGTTCCAGCAATTGGTCCTGGTTTTTATCGACAAAATGATGGGCAATGTGCTTTAAAACGGGCATCAGCACATTGCCACCCAATGCTTGATAAAATATTTCAATAAATTCTCTGCGCAAAACTGGTAGAATAGCTTCCGAATCTACACATTCCGAAGGGTCAGAGATCAGCATCCTCAATTTCCCTAAACGATAGCAACGGGTTTTGTACCAGTTCAGGCTTAAAATCCTACGGTTCTCTTTGCTTATGGTTGCCATCAAGCATTGGTTGCAATAATTGAGCTGTGTTTTAGGCAGATTGAGCCGATTGGGTCCTACGTATTCATTGATGATGATCAAGCCATCTTTCTTCAAAGCTGGTTTGATGGTCTCCACAATAAAATGGTCTAATTTTTTAAAATGATGCAAGGCTGCGTTGAATAGAAAATAGTCAACCGACTCCTTTTCAAATTGAATTGTAGCAACGTCTTGCTGAAAGAAAAAAACATTATCCAGTTTTTTTTCGAGCGCCCGCTTACGTGCTTGTTGGATCAAATCATCCGACAAATCATAGCCACAAACTTCCAGGTGTTGATTTAAGCTGGCCAACTTGATTTCATGGTTTCCTGCGCCACAGCCAAGTGAAACCATTTTGGGGGATTTTTGGGCCTTGAAAAAATGTTCGCTGAGGTATTCTTCATAATCTTTTTTGCGGTCCTTGGTGATCATCAAATTCCTTCTCTCGCTTAGGAAAGGAATGATCCACCAATTGGCATGGGTAAACTGATCTGCAAATGACGAGACGGTACGTCGATGGGCAATAAGGCTGAATTTACTCCCAACAAACCTGATTCCCCTCTGATTGATTTTGATCCAAAGTTCGGTAATATCGTCCCAGAAAAACCAATTGTTTAGCATAAAAGACCATGTTAAAGTTCAGGCTGGCGGTTCCCACAGTGTACATTGAACGGAATAAAAAGCCAGCCCTACCTTGCGCTGCGGCAATTCAAAGAAGTTTTGTTCGGGTTCAAGGGTTTGCAAGCAGCATTTTGGGGAAGGGAAGATAGGCGTTTTTTTGGAGGAAGGTAGCGTATTCTATTCTAATCAAGTGCCCAATTTGGTGATCGAACTGAGGGACAACTAGGGTGCTGACTTTGAAATTGGAAAGGTTTATTTGTGGCGTGTCCCTTATTTTGTTCCCAGCCCACAACCAAAAAAAATGCCCTGATTCAGATCCATCAGGGCAAAACAGCGATAATATAAAAAAACAAAACTTGTCGGTGTGATGACTTACAAGGTTCGGTGTAAAGCCTTGTATCAGTATCGAATGCCCCAAAAAGTGGGGCGATCCTGGTCGATTTGTAGTTTAAAATGGTCGCGCAGGGCCGTCAGGTAGCCTTCTTCGTTCACTTTTTTGCCTTTGAGCTTAGCGGGTAGTTCCAGTTCCTTGTCGAGCTTTTTGAGTTCAATTTTATCTGCTGCAATATTCAAAGAACCGTTGTTGATGTCCACTTCCATGATCAGGCCGGGCAAGCCACAAAATCGCTCGGGGCCAGCGGAGCTCGGCAAGTCCATCGCAAACCAGGCCACGATGTCCTGTTTTTTGAGGCTGTCGCGGTAAAAAGCTTTCATGCACACGTGTCCAGCTACTTCCTTGAGATCATTGAGGATTTTCCAGTTTTGGGGGTGGATTTGATCCTCAATCAAGTAAGTTTTGCCCGTCATGGGAATGGCTTCTTGGGTGGTGTTATTGCTGAAGTTGCGTTTGATAAAAAACAAGTCCTTGCGCCAAGACCAGCCTTCCATATCGGCCTCGGCCTTTTCTTCCGATTCCATGTATTTAGACTCATTGGCTTTCAGGTGAAGAACGGTGTATTCCTTCCACTCCGAGCGCGAGCCCCAGATGTACATTTCCCGTTCTTTGGACTGCTTGCTCATGTGGTCTTCGGAAGCATACTTCTTCGACCAGTTGTGGGTCATCAGGTAACGGACCGTACCCTCCAATTCCTGTGCGAAAACCCCTAAGGGCAAACTGATGCCTATTATCAGCAAAAAATGCTTGACGTTCATTGTTTTCAATTTGTTTTTACAAATACAATTCTTATCACCAATCGTTCTTGCGCAACTTGTTCTCATAGCCTTTGATGTTGTAGCTCAGACTCAACATGAAATAGCGGGCCAGGGTATTGGCCACGTTGCGGGTGACAAAGTTGAGCGAACCTCCTTGGTTGATGGTCACGCGGCGATTGAGCAAGTCAAAAGCTGCTGCGCGGATTTCAAACTTGTTCTCTTTGCCGACCAAGCGGCGCACTGAAGCATTCCAAATGGGCACATCCTGCTTAAAGTCCAGGCGTTCGTTGCGGAAAATGTTGTAATCCAAGTTGCTTTCCAGGAAAAACTTGCTGGCAAAATTCCACTTGACAGAACCATCAACTCCATAGTTGCGGATTTTTTGGTTCTGGTCTTCGCGCAGCGAGTAGGAGATGTTTTGGTTGTTGATGTTTGCGCTCAAGTCCAGGATAAGTTTTTTGTTGGGGGTAGCGTTCAGGCCCAAACTCATGTTTACCCCATTGTTGTTGGTATTGTTGGCCACATCGTTGATCAAAGTAGGCGATAGGCCAAAGTTGATACCGCCATTGATCCTCATGCTGAGTTTGGTCTTGATCAGTGGGTAGTTGATCCACATATTGGAATTTAAGCTATTACCCCCCGCCAAGTTCTGTGGCCGGGTGGTGGTCCGAATCCCAGTACTTGGGTTACTCTCAATCGTCTGGGTATACACAATCTGGCTGTCGTAAAGATTGTAATCACTATTGAAATTAACACTGATGAAGGAGGCTGGATTCCAATAGTTAAAATTGAAGCTCATGTTGTGCTGCCTTTCGGGTTGCAGATTTGGGTTGCCCAAGGTTTGAAAAGCAGGGTTGTTTACGTTGCGTACGGGCTGTAGGTCATTGAAACGTGGTTCATTGATCTGGTAACCGTATTCAAGCCCCAGATACATGTTGTTCTTGAGCTCTACATTTGCACTCAGGTTGGGGACGATATTGTTGAACGTGCGTACCAAGGGGGCCTCAAAATTGGGTAAGCCTTCATCTTGGGCAGCAGCAGTCTCCAAGCGGATTTGTTGAGCAGCCAGCCCGAAACCTACATTTACCCCTTCGTGCGAATACCGAAAACTGGTCCCCAGGCGATTGAAAGTGACTTGATTGTCAAAAAATACGCTCAATTCATCTACCCGTTGGTTGCTCTCCAAGTTGCGTACCTGGCGGTTGATCTGGTTGTTGGTGTTTTGCAAATTGTAAAACACTTCTCCAAAGACTTTTTTGCTTAAGGGCTCAGTGTACAACAAGCTGGTCTTGACTTGTCGCAGGTCATTTACATTGTTGTTGAGCTGCCGGACTTGATCGGTAAAGGTATTGGCCTGGAAGAAGCGGTTGATGTTGAAGATGTTTTCGGCACCATCGCTGTTGTTGTTTTGGTAGGCTCCACCGAAAGAAAAGGAACGGCCCTTTTTCTTGTTGAAACGGTGGCGATAAATGGCTTGGGCCCCCATGTTCCAACTGTTGAGGTCATTGTCATTGTCAAGGCTCAAGCGGTTTTTTTGCAAAACATTGGTCGAAGAAAATAGTTGCGAACTGCTATTGGTGCTGTTGTTCTGGCTCAATCGGCCACTGGCTTTGACGATGATCGTGTTGCTGGAATCGATTTCGTTTTCGTAACGGGTATTGAAAACATGGTTGTTGCGAAAATCAGCCCGCAGCGTGGTATCTGAGTTACTGAAAGAACTATCGGCCAGGAAAGTTTGTCGGAATCCGAATTCGTTCAGGTCCAAGTCCACTTGATTGTAAGTATAACTGGCGTTGAACTTGGCCTTTTTTTGGCTAAAATTGTAATTCAAACCACCCCCAGCGTTTTGGGTAAAACCTCGGCCATCAAACCAGTTTCGCAAGCCATCACCATCCATCATGAAATACCGCCTTCCAGAGCTGAAGCCGAAATCCACATCGTCCCAGTTGTAAGCGCTTTGGCCTTTGAACTCTCCGTAATCGTCCCAGTTCACTCCCGTTTGATTGATGTTGTTGCCATAACCGATAATGGAAAACTGCTCTTTGGTATTGAAGCGGTTGTAGTTGCCACGAGCAGCCCAGCGGTCCTGGTCGCCATAGGCCAGGGTCAATTTGCCAAAAGCGCCTTTTTTGAACTCCTCTTTGAGCTCCAGGTTCATGACCTTTTCTTTTTTGCCATCGTCCACGCCCGTCAATTTAGACTGCTCCGAGCCTTCGTTATAGACTTGAACTTTGGAAATGGTCTCGGCACCCAAGTTTTTGGTGGCCGCTTTGGGGTCATCATTGAAGAAGGTCTTTCCATCCACATACAAACGCCGGACGTCGCGCCCCTGGGCTTTGATGTTACCGTCGGCATCGACTTCAATGCCGGGTAGGCGGCGCAACAAATCTTCTACCGTCGAGCCAGGTGGTACTTTAAAGGTAGAAGCATCGTACTCGATGGTATCGCCGCGGATGGTGAGGGGGGCCTTGGCAGTCCTGATCACTACTTCCATCAATTCCAGGGTGATGGGTTGGATTTTGATTTTCCCCAAGTCAATGGTTTCCTTTTCCGAGGGTTGAATCACCACTTGTTTGGGCAAAAAGCCTACGTAGGAGATTTTGAGCAGGTAAGTGGTGTTCTTGATGTTTTTGAATTCAAAACCACCCTGGTTGTCGGCGCGGGTGAAGTTGATCAGGCTCGAATCCACAGGGTTTAGCAGCATCAGGGTTGGGCTTGGCAGGGCATTGTTGGAGGTGTCCACTACCGAGCCCGTGATCGTAACCCGGGTTGGGCTTTGAGACCAGGCTGTACCGTACAGGCACAACATGGATAGGGCGAATAACAGTCGGGCGAGTTTGTTCATAACAGGTGTGGGTTGTGCGAAAAAATTGGGTGATGACTTGTTTTCAAAAGCTTTATATATTCACTAATGCAAAAATCAAACTGGTGAATACTATCCTGAAAAGAGGATGCCAAAAAGATTTAAAAAGTTGGCTTGGAGCTGAATTTTTCCACAAATGAAAAACTCAGGACCCAACGTTTGCTCATTAGGTCATCCAAACTCATTCCATTGTGGTGTCAAAAGTTTACTATTGCAAAGGTAGGTCGGGGGTAAACACACGAAAAGTAATTGGGATCAACTGCACTATTTTTGGGACGAAATACTAACAATATGTTACTGTAGGATCATCAAAAAAGCTTTTTTACCTGGATCTTGAAATAAAGATGATAGTATTTGCAATTTTGTTGCCTCAGATGCAAATTTTAACATTTGACCTTGGAAAGTTGAAGGGTTAGTGATAAGCCACGAATAAACCTTACCAAATTGCAACTGCGTTGCCCCGCTGCGCGAGGCTATTTTGGGAACACGGATAAAATTGAGTTTGGGTGTGTTTGTTTGGGTGTGAGTGTGAGAAAATCCCGTTTTCAAGTGATCGGAGACAAAAGTAAAAGCACGAAGCTCCCACACCCGAACTCACACTTGCACACTCCACACCCATTCTTGCGGATTTCCAGCATGACGTTGACCATGATGTTGACAACTGGCAATCAAAAAACTTGGTAAGGTTTATTTTTGAACCGTTACTTAAAATGTTGACTTGTTGAAAAGAAGCAACTGGCACTTGATTATAATACTGCTAAAAGTGTAAAAAGTTACAGGGTAACTTACATGACGTTGACCACCACGTTTTGTCTAAACGGTGATGGCTGTGATTTTTTTGATAGACAGGAGGCCAGCATGACCTTGACCGAGTTGGAATTGCTAAGTATATCCAGAATCGCCCACTTCGCAGCCAGGAACTTTAATCGCAGCCCCCTCTTCAACTCTTCAACATTTCAACCTTTCAACTAAAATTCAGTCCACCACAAACTGGTACCCCACGCCCTTCAGCGTAATGATCTGAATCCGTGGGTCTTCGCGCAGGTAATCGCGCAGACGGGTGATGTACACATCGAGATTGCGGGAATTGAAAATGGAATCGTCGCCCCAGATTTGTTGGAGGATTGTTTTTCTTTCTACCGAAAAATTGCGGTGCTCCGCCAGGATTTTGAGCAATTCGGCTTCGCGGTGCGAGAGTTTGCGGGCGTTTTCGCCCAGGCGGAGTTCGTATTTTCGGGTATCAAAAATGAAATTACCCAGGCTGATCTGGCCATTTTCTTCGGCTGAAGGAGCATTAGGAGCCTGCCCAGCTAATTTTAATAAGTTTTCAATGCGCACAATCAACTCTTCCATGCTAAAGGGCTTGCGAATGTAATCGTTGCCCCCAGCTTGAAAGCCCTGCAAAACGTCATCAGTTTGAGATTTTGCGGTGAGAAATATGATCGGCAGCTTGGCCTGGATTTTACGGATATCTTGGGCCAATTCAAAGCCATTGCGATTGGGCAACATCACATCAAGCAGGCAAATATCGGGCTCAAATGCCTTCATGGCCGCAACTACCTCCGCACCGTCGCTTACCATGTGTACTGCGTAGCCTCGACTTGATAGGCTCTCCTGTACAATTTTACCCAAAAAAACCTCGTCCTCAACGTACAGAATTTTGGTCATGCCCATACTGTGTTTTTGCGCGGAAAGATCAGGGTAAATCGAGTGCCTCTGCCTTCTTTGCTGTCCAATAAAATGTGGCCGCCGTGTTTTTCCACTACACTTGATACGTAGCTCAAACCTAAGCCATACCCCTTGACATTGTGTCGGTCGTCATTGGGCACCCTGAAAAACTGCTCAAATATCTTGTGCTGGTATTCGCTCGGAATACCAATTCCCTGGTCCTGTACACTCAGGCTCAAGTGGCCGTTTTGAGAAAGTAATTCAATATCAATTTTGGGCTTCCCTGGGCTGTATTTCAACGCATTGTCGATCAAATTGTACACCACATTGGTCAAATGCACTGGGTCGGCTTGTACCCTAAAATCTTCTCCTTCCACCTTAAAATCTACTTGCGCCTTTTGTTTTTCAAACTGTAAACTGAGCGAATTGAGGATGTTTTGTAAGGCTGGCTTGAGGTCAAATTCCTCAGATTTGAGTTGCAAGGCATCGTTTTCAAACATCGACATTTTCAAAACCCGATCTACCAGAATAGACAAGCGTTGCAATTCGTGCTGAGAAATGTCGAGGTATTCCTTGGTCCGTTCGGGGTTTTGCAGGGCATTGAAGTTATTGAGTGCTTCCAGGGCTACGCTGACGGTGGCAATGGGCGTTTTAAGCTCGTGGGTGATGTTGCTCACGAAGTCATTTTTGAGCTTAACCAAGCGTTGTTGTTCGCGTAGACTTTTGGAAATCAAGAAAAAGGTGAAGGCTGTAAAGGCAATCAAAAATAAAGAAAAACCAAATTGCCAGCCCATCTGACTCAATAAATAGGTGCGGTATTCGGTCATTTTGGTTTGAAAAAAGCTGACGGATGGTATTGATGCTGGGGCAAAATGGATGATTTCGGCGGCAAAAGAGGTATCAATATTGCTCAAGGAATCTATCCTACTCATCTCAAAATCGGAAGGTAATTCGGCCATGAGCAGGCGTTTTTTGAAATTATGCGCCAAAGTTTTTTGTGGAATCGAATCAATGGTCAAACTAAAATAAGCATTCGAGCCTTTTGGTAATTTTTGCAAGGCATTGGCGATACCACGGCGAAAACTATACTGATGCAAGCGCCCACGTGTGCGATTTTGGCGCTGGATGAACATTTGTAAAGAGGTTTTCGAAGGGAAAGTGTCGCGATTGAGCATGACCACGCTGTCTTTTTTGACCATAAAGGTAGAAGGACCAGGAACATTAGGTGGAGGGATTGAAGTAGTAATGCGCAAAACATTTCCTTGGGTTTGTACGGTTTTGATGGTAGCAAAATTACCATCAGGAGCCACTACCAAGTGGCTTTCGATGATGGAATCCTGCAACTCACGCACGGTTTCCACCAACAGCATCTCGCTTTGATTGCGCAAGTTTTCTTTTTCATCTTGGTACACTTTGCGTAACCAGTAAACTTGAGAGACCAAAAGCAAGCTAAGGCTAGCGATGACCAACCAAAGATTGAAGCGATTGCTACGTCGCCAGCTTTTGAGGTGTTTTTCCATAATCGAGTCTGTCTGTATTTCCCCTAACAAGCCGCAACTGGCTATTTTACGCCAAAGGTACTATCCAGAAAAATGTCCTGCACGGATCATTAACCATATTTAACCTTAAATCAAGGTCACTTAACTTGTTGATGGCCGTTTTGCGTTTAGTTTTGCAGTATAAATCATTCATCAACTGAAATCACCTATGCGTAAATTTTTCTTCTTACTGTTCGCAACGCTGCCTTTTGTAAGTTTTGCTCAAAACACCGAAGGTGTGATCACTTACAAGCACACGACTTTTATGCGTAAAATGGCCGAGTCATCTGGTGCTCAGATCGACCCGAACATGCTCCGCAATATTCCCGAAAGCAACTCGGTGAATTCACAAATGACCTTTACGGCTACCAAGTCTATAGTGAAAGCCCTCGCCTCTGAAACCGATGAAACCGCAGCGGAAGGCGGCCCCGGCGGTGGCGGTCCACGTATGTTTTTCCGTGGTGGAAACTTTATCCGCCCAACGTACCGTGACTTGGCGACCAATCGCCAAATGGAAGAACAAGACTTGTTTGGCAAGCCTTTCCTCGTTGACGATAAAATTCGCACCTATGCTTGGAAAATCACGGGCAAGCAAAAAATGGTACTTACTTATCCTTGTATTGAGGCGACTACTACCGATAGTATGATGGGACGTGCCGTAACCTACACCGCTTACTTCAGCCCAGCTATTCCGGTTGGTTTTGGACCTAATGCTTGGGGTGGCCTGCCCGGTGTGATCCTGGAATTGGTGATGGACGGCGGCCGCATGGTAGTCGAAGCAACCGATGTGAAGTTGGCGGATGTAGACGATGCCAGCATCAAAGAGCTCGAAAAGGGCAAAAAAGTAACCCGCGAAGAGTTCAACAAAATCCGCCGCGAGAAAATCAAAGAGATGCAGGAAAGTGGCATGATGGGTCCTGGTGGTCCTGGAGGACCTGGCGTGCGCATCATTCGCGGCTAAAAATGGCCCCTTTCCGCCTATCCTTCGTTACAAAAATGCTCATATGCACAGCATAACTCCGCTTTTTGTGCCTCGACTAGGCGAAAATGTGCTCATTTTTAGCGGACCCTGCTTGAATAAGTAACGGTTCAAAAATAAACCTAACCAATTTTTTAATTGCCAATTGTCAACATCATGGTCAACGTCATGCTGGAAATCCGTGTAAATCCGCGTAATCCGTGTCATCCGTGTTCCAAAAATGGCCTCGCGCAGCGAGGGCATAATCTATAAAGTACGCAGTTGCGATTTGGTAAGGTTTATTCGTGGCTTGTCACTAATCACTGAAAAGTTTTTCTTTTTTCCGACTGTTTTATAAAGTTTACCAAAAATCCGTATCGTGCAGCTCAGGCAATTTTTTTGCTTGGGCTGCACTTGTTTTTGGAAGCTTGGAGCCTGATATTGCCTGCTTCCGACTTCAAAAAGACTCATTTTGGCAATTTTGTGTTTTGATGTTCAGACAAGTTGATAATTTTCGCTTTTGATCTGTCACCAATTCGTGCACCATGCAAAAATTTTTTCTACTCATTGGCCTTTGCATCTTTTTAAACGCCCCTCAATTGCTGGCCCAAGAACAAACACTGACCGCTGACACCCTGGACCAAGTAACCATTTCGGCCAGTAAAATGAGCAGTACCCGCCGCCAAACCGCCCAGCAGGTTGAAATCATCAGCCGGGTAAAACTTGAACGCATGAACGCCCAAAACAGCGCCGATGTGCTGATGAACACTGGAGCTGTACTGGTACAAAAAAGCCAGGCTGGCGGTGGCAGCCCCATCATTCGCGGTTTTGAATCGAATAAAGTATTGCTACAAATTGATGGCGTAAGGATCAACAATGCCATTTTCCGGGGTGGCCACCTGCAAAATGTATTGCGCATCGACAATGCGGTATTGGAAAAAGCCGAAATCTTATTTGGGCCCACTTCCGTGCTATACGGGAGTGACGCCTTGGGTGGGGTGATGCATTTTTACACCAAAGACCCCAAAATGGATGATTTCAGTGGCAGTGCTTTTGCGCGTTACAGCACCGCCAATCAGGAAAAGACCGGGCACGTAGATTTCAATGCGGGAGGCGGGAAGTTTGCGGCCTTGACCAGTTTCACTTTCAGCGATTTTGGTGACTTGCGCCAGGGCGAGCAGCGCCGGGACAAGTACCCCACTTTTGGCCGCCGCAATGTGTATGCCGAGCGCCGCAACGGGGTGGATGTAGCGGTGCCCAATCCCGATCCCGAAGTGCAGGTAGGAACCGCTTACAAGCAGTATGACCTCTTGCAAAAATTCCGCTGGCAGCCCAGTGCCAATCGCAGCCATACGCTCAATTTTCAGTACTCCAATACGGGAGACGTGCCCCGCTACGACCGCCTGAGTGAAGTGGACAATGCTGGCCTGCCCCGTTTTGCCCGCTGGGATTACGGCCCCGAAACTCGCCTTTTTGCGGCTTACAAAACTGACGCAACTGACCTAAAAGGCTTTTTTGACCGCTACAGCTTCACCGCGGCCTTCCAAAAGGCCCGCGAAGGCCGGATTACCCGCCGTTTTGGTGCCAGAAATGTGGAGGAAAAAACCCAACAGGAACAAGTCAATGTATGGTCGGCTGATTTTGACGCCATCAAAGTGATGGGCAACCATGAACTACTGATGGGCGTGGAGGCTTATTTCAACGATGTCACTTCGACGGCCACCTTTCTCAACGTCAACACCCTCGCCGAGCGCAAAGCCGACACCCGTTACCCCGACGGTGGCAGCAGCATGAACAGTTATGCCGCTTATGTGCAAGACAAGTTCACTGTGGGTAAATTCATTGTCAACCTAGGGGCACGCTATAACTTGGTGACCCTGGATGCCCTTTACCTGGACAAAACCTTCTTCCCTTTCCCCTTCAATGAAGCCCAACAGCGCAAAAGTGCGCTCACGGGCAACTTCAGCGCGGTGTTTTTGCCCAACGACAAGACCAAGCTGTCCTTCATCGCATCTTCAGGCTTCCGGGCACCCAATGTGGACGACGCAGGCAAAGTATTTGAAACCTTGCCCAATATGCTGATCGTGCCCAATCCCAATATCGAGCCGGAATACACCTACAACCTGGAGCTGAATGTGAGCCAGTGGTTGGGCAAAGTGCTGCGCGTAGAGGCCAGTGCCTACCAGACTTTCTTTGTGAATGCCATCGTGTTGGACGCCTTCAAATTCAACGGACAAGACTCGGTGCGCTATGGCAACGGCAAAGCCAAGGTTTTTGCCAACCAAAACAAGCGCGAGGCCAGCATTCGCGGCATCAATATACAAGCCCAGGCCTTCTTGGGGCAGTATGTGGTGCTGAGTGGCTCTTACAACTATACCCTGGGCGAAATCTTGCAACCCAAAGCCAGCCCCCTGGACCACATCCCTCCCGTGTTTGGGCGTTTTGCCGCGCAGTACATCAAAGGCAAGTTCGACGCCGAATTTTGGCTGCTGTACAATGGCTGGAAGCGCATCGAAGACTACCTGCTCAACGCCGAAGACAACGAGCGCTACGCTACCCCCGACGGCATGCCCGCCTGGCATACCTTCAACCTGAGTGCAGGCTACAAATTTGGCAAAATCTTCCAATTGCAAGCTGCAGTGGAGAATATAGCTGACCGCAATTACCGGGTTTTTGCATCGGGGGTCAGTGGGGCTGGGCGGAATTTTCGGGTTACTGGGCGGGTGCGGTTTTGAGGTATCGGTAAGCTTTTGCTTTTCGATATTCCTAGAAAAACGTGAGTTTTGAGCAAAAGAAGTTGTTTTTTAAGAATTTATTCCTGGGAACTGGCAATGCCTTGTCAGTTTTAAATTTCAAAAATCTCAAACCGTGTAAACGAGAATCTAAAGCATGACAAATTTCCCCAGCGAACCCCTAAATCATATGTCGTATGCCTTATGTCGTCTCTCGTATGTCAAAAAAACATGTCTAACAAACCAGAACCCATGTTAGAAAAAGATTAACATGAACCAAGGGGAATGCTTGTGCTGAATCTTAGACCTTCGTAGCAGCGACTCAATGCTCAATGCCTTCTTCTTCGATCATTCCCAGCCCATATTCTCTAATCTGATTGACCAAAGGCATGATCATCCGCCCTTTTTCAGTCAGGGAGTACTCCGTTTTGGGGGGAACCACCGGGTAAACTTCCCGATAAACGTATCCATCTGCTTCCAATTCTCGCAGCTGGGTGGTAAGCATTTTATCCGAAATGTGTGGAATTTTCCGCAACTCGCTGTAGCGCAAAGTTTGCTCTTGCAAGCGCCATAGGATGGGCATTTTCCAGATTCCGCCGATCTGTTCCATCACCAACTGTACAGGATTATAATAGACTTTTCCCTTGTAGATAAAATCAGGCATATTCTAATCAATTGATTTTCAAATACTAACCTAAAAGTTTGTATCGCACTTTTTGGTGATACACAGGCGCAAGATAGTAAAACCCTGCAATTTTGTGTTGTGCTTTCGATGCTACGCTAAAGCAATTTATCGTGGCTGAGGAAAAACCAAGAACTCATCATTGAAGAGCCTGAACCTAAAAGTGTTCCGGCTAAATTGGAACTTACTTATCATGAAAAAATTAATCACAACATGGTTCGCAATTGTACTTGTGTTTTCAAGTGCTTTTGCACAACACAACGCAGGCAACAACGGCAAGGTGTTACTCATTGCCTCCAACAAGTCAATCAATAAACAAACGGGCTGGGATATTGGGGTTTGGTACGCAGAATTGACTCACCCTTATTGGGTTTTCAACGAAGCAGGTTACAGCGTTGACATTGCGTCTCCCGATGGCGGCGAGCTCTACTTTGACGGCTTCAGCGACCCCGAAGACGCCAGCCGATATGCTGCTTTTGATTACATTTCACTGGGTTTTAAAAAAGACCCCAGCAAAATGGCGCTTACCAAAAACACCCTGAAACTTTCAAGCGTCAACCCAAATGACTACAAAGCCATTTTTGTGTGTGGAGGCCAAGGTCCGATGTTCACCTTTGTTGACAATGCACCTTTGCAAAAGTTTTTTACCGACTTTTACCTGACTGGAAAACCCACCGCAGCCATCTGCCACGGCACCAGTTTGCTCTTGAAATGCAAACTACCCAACGGTAAATACCTGGTAGAAGGCAAACGTTGGACTGGTTTTGCCAACAACGAAGAGAATTACGCGGATGCTTATGTAGGCCAAAAAATCCAACCCTTTCGTATCGAGGATGAAGCCCGCAAAATGCCCAACAGCAAATTTGAAGTCGCCCACATGTTTGCTTCACACGCAGTCAGGGAAGGCAATTTGATCACTGGTCAACAACAAAACAGCGGGGAACAAGCCGCCAAATTGGTGGTAAAAGCCTTGGAGGAAGACCGCAAGCGCTATCCGACTTATGTTTTGGTGCATGGTGCTTGGGCCGACGAAAGTGCATGGGGTTTTGTGCGCAATCAATTGGCAATCAAAGCCAATGTGGTAACTGTGAACCTCCCGGCACATGGAGCGGACAACACCTATGGCGTGGGCGTAGGCTTGAATGAATATGTAAAAACAGTCAGCGAGGTTGTCAACAAGCAAATCGGCAAAGTGGTCCTAGTAGGGCATTCAATGGCTGGAATGATCATTTCTCAAGTAGCTGAAAATTTGCCCACCAAAATTGACAAACTGATATATGTAGCCGCCTATCTGCCCAAAAGTGGTGAAGACGCAGCAGGAATCACCAACAAATTCCTCAACAACAAACCCATTGAAGCATTCCAATTCAACAAGGATTATACCCTGGTCAGCATCAATAAAGATGCTTTGCCCACGGTAGTCTGCGCAGATTGCTCGCCAGAAATGAAAGAGACCCTGGTCAAGTACCACCGTGCAGAACCTGTGAAAGGGCTGAATGACAAGGTATTGCTTACGGTCAAATTTGCGGCAGTACCCAAGTATTACATCAGTACCAAAAACGACTACTCGGTGCCATCTGCTTTGCAACAGCAAATGATCAAAAACAATAACACGGTGAAGAAAGTCTTTGAAATGAATACTTCGCACCTCCCCTTTGTGGTACAGCCTCAGGAATTCTTGGACATCCTACAGAAAATTCAAGTACCTCAGGGCAATGCAGCACAGTAAGTTTATTTTGTTTACATTGGCAATGTTACTATCTGGTAGCATTGCCAATGCTCAAGCTACCGAAGTGTATGCAGGTCATCAACGAGCCGGGATGGATATTTTGTGGTTCAAATACTTCAAAAACAGTGCGGACGAAAAAACGCCTTTCTTATTTTTCAGCCGCAATCGAGCAAGTGTGGACTACCAAAACTCCGCTGGAATTTTCGGTTCTACCAATGCGCTGTCCTATAATTTCAAGAATGGACTGGGGGTTGTGGTTGCAGGGACTTTTTTGAACACCGGTTTTCGGCCCAAGATGGGTGTCCAATATTTCAAGCAACACGGCAATTTTATGCTGTTTACCTGGCTGGTTAGCGATTTGAAAAAAGAAGGCACGGTGGATTTATTTGGCTTGTTTCGTTACCAGCCGCCCATTGCTGAGCATTGGAAAATTTTCAGCCAATTGGAACTTTTTCCGGTATATAAACCCAGCACCGAAACTTGGAACCTGACCCAACGCCTGCGCGTGGGCTTGAAACACCGGGCCCTGGCGGCTGGTTTGATGGCAGACTTTAACCAAAGTGGAAAAACAACTTTTGCAAGTACCCAGAATTTCGGGGTTTTTATCCGGAATGATTTTTGACAGGAATAAAGAGGAGAAATGGAGCTTACACCTCGGATATTTCTATTTTTGAACCCAACGTAAAAAAACAATTAAAATGAAAATAGCCATCATCGGTTCCGGCAACGTAGGGGGTGCATTGGCGCAAGGCTGGTTGCGTGCAGGCCATCAAGTTGTGATCGGGGCCAAATTCCCACTGAGTGAAAAAAATCAACACCTGGCTACCCTTATCGGCAAAGACAAGTTCATGGGCTTGAAAGAGGCCGTGCAAACCAGTGAGGTGGTGTTGATTGCCACCCCACCTACTGCCATTTTTGATGTAATCGCAGAAATGGGCGAATTAGCTGGTAAAGTCATCATTGACGCCACCAATGCAGTGCGACAAAAACCCCTCCCCTACGACACAGTTTACCATGCATTAGTGGACAAAACCCCTGCGCAGGTGGTGAAATGTTTCAACACCACGGGTTTTGAAAACATGCTCAACCCAACTTATGGCGAGCTAAAAATTGACCTATTCATGGCTGGCGACAGCGAGGAAGCCAAAAAAGTAGCCCTCCAACTGGCCCTGGACGCAGGTTTTGGCGCTTGCATGGACTTTGGCAAGGGAGATAAAGTCGTTTTGCAGGAGCAATTTGCCCTATCGTGGATCAACCTGGCCATCATGCAAGGGCATGGGCGGAATATGGCGTTTAAGGTGGTGTGGAGGTAAAATACTGCTGACTACTTGCTAATTCAGAACAGGGCTTCCGTCCTCAGAATCAAGTCCGATTCTGAGGACGAAATCAATTTGTATGTTGCTAAACTTGTAATGCTATGCAGACGAAATGAGCCTTCTCAAAGCATACCTGCATCATGATCCTCAAGGTTTTTGATTAATTCGCCATTGATTTCGAGAGGCACCCTGTACACTTTGAATGGTTTGATTTTCAGCAATTCAAAAAAACCACTCAGCTCGTTTTTGTCCAAGTCCTCGTATTCATTGAAATTGAGCGAATAAAACGTATCCCCAGGCGTTTTTTGCACGACGCTCTTCATTTTCCGCAAGTGCTCATGAATCCTTGTTTGGTTATCGAAGGTGACCAATTCTTCAATTAGCACTATGGATTTACAATTCTTGAGGTATGCCTTCATCATGTCAAAATTACTCGTGGCATCCTCAAGGTAGTTTTCGCCCAGGTAATTAGACCTTTTAAACTCTTGGATCAATTTGTAAGCATATTCCAAGCCAGCATTCATAGCCAACTGAAGATCGGGAAAATTTACAGTTTTTTCTCCTTCTGGTGCAGCGTACAGCAGGTAGTAGCCAAGTTCCGGGGTAGATTTTCCTTCTAAAGAACCATCAAAGCTGATTTCTTCAAAAACCTTTCTATCCCAAAAATCACGGTTGAGCTTGACACAAGCAAGCTCTTTTACATTTTTGTATTCGACAATGCGGTGAAATGATGCATAGGCAATGGCCAAAATGTGGTCCAGTTGCTCATCCGTTATTTCATCAGGAGGCTGAAGTTCATGATAAATTCGATCTTGGTAACCGTATTTTGTAACAATATATTCCTCCCAATCCTGCGATTTGGCGTATTCCAACAACTGGTGCTCAAAAAGATTCCCACCCATTGCATTGTCATTGAAGCCCATCAAATCCCTTAACCAGTTATAACTATCAAGATTGCGCAAAGACTTTCTATCTGCTTCAATCTTTGCTTTCAACGCTTCATCATAAGTGTCAAAAACACCGATACAAGACCCCAATTCATCATTCGTGATATACCACTCATCGGTATAGTAAAACCACAACTTGTGCACTGAATACTGGCTCATTTTAATTGATTTGGAGTTGCTAGAATTGTGAAGTAGAATGGAAGCAAGTGTTAAAACAGGCCTGCTTCTGAGACATAAGCCTTGATTTCTTCACCATTGATCTCTTGCACAACCCGATACATATTATAAGGTTTAACTTTAAGTAATTCGATTAAACCACTTAGCTCTTTTTTGTTTAGCTCTTTACCTTGGTCGAAACTGAGAGAAAAAAAACTATCACCAACTGATTTTTGGGCTGTGCTTTTCATTTTTTTTAAGCAGCTTTGTATCGATTTCAAGTTCTCAGCACTTATTACTTCTTCTTTTAAGGCAATCGTTTGGCAGTTATTGAGGTAGGCCTTCAACATCGTAAAATTGCTCACTGCATCTTCGAGGTAAGTTTTACCAAGATAGTTGAACTCTTCAAATTCCTGAATGCAGTTGTAAGTGCACTCCAAACCAAAGTCCAAGGCCATGTCATAGGCAGGAAATTTAGCCGATTTGCGCCCTTTTAATGGCTTGTATATCAGATAGAAACCTTTATCCGGCGTACTCCGATTTTCCAAAACCCCATCTGCTTTGAGTTTATCAAAAACCTTTTCGCCCCAAAAATCGTAATTGAGTTTTATATACCCGCATTCTTTCACGTCTTTGTATTCGACAATGCGATGAAAAGATGCGTTTGCAATGGCTAATACCTGGTCTAACTGATCTTCAGTGGCATCTTTGGGAGGATTAAGGTCGTAATAAACCCTACCATTATTGTTGTGTTCAATAATGAATTCATGCCAGTTTTGAGCCCTTGCGTAGGCCAAGAGCTGGGTTTCAAAAGTACTTTCATAGATTGAATTGTCGATGAAGTTCGCCAAATCGCTTAACCAGTCATAGCTGCTAATCTTCCGCAAAGACTGACGATCGGCTTGGGCTTTAGCTTTCAGTGCTTCATCGTAGGTATCAAAAACACCAAGACAAGGTCCCAATTCATTATCCGTTTCATACCATTCATCATTGTAATAAAACCATAATTTGTGTACTGAATACTGGCTCATGTTAATTGGTTTTGATTTTGCAGTTGATTTGCACTGGGTGGATAAGCATGACCGTTGTCCATCCAGGTTTCGAATTTCATGCGTTTGAACAAGTCACTGGGAGTGATGTCGAAGTCTTTGATCTCAGGCTGCCTTTTGATGATTTTAGGTACGATTTCATTGATAAACCAGCTGTTGTGGGTGATCAACAGTGATTTGAGGCATCCAGTATTGGCCAAGGGCGAAAGCAACAAGTCACATAGTTCCTGGTCCTCTTTGTAGCAATTGAAAAAATGATTGAATCGCTCCTGGTCATGCTTATCGTCTTCGATGGCCATGACAAAGTCGTGCAGGGTGGGAATAAACCGCTCCCGGTAATCAGGCAGGACGTGGTCTTGTTCGCATAGGTCTTTGACATTGACCACTTTCCCAAGGCTATTCATAATCGAATGCCCAAAAACTGGTATGACCACCCTCTTGATTCCCCATAAATTGTGCAATATGCGATGACGATTATCACTACACAATTCTTTGGTACAATCCATAAAATCGTGAATCATGTAGTAATCTTCAATTTCCCCTTTTCGACGCTTGACCGAAATTTCAGCGTGTTTGTAGGCGTTCATTACATTTTATGTTTCGAGTTCAATAAAAATATTTTATGTTTCAAAATTACATTTTTTTTCGTAAAAATCAACTATCTGTTGGAAAAATTTAGAAAAAAGAAGAGTTTCTCCTTTTTCAGCCAAGAAAGAAACTCGTTCAACAAGAAGAAACCCAAAAACATCACCCCGCCGCCTTCCGCATCCGCTTCGGCCCGTACCACAACCAGAACCCCGTGATGGTAAAAACCAACAAAGCCAGCCCCATGACACTGGAATAAAAAAGCTTGATCTGCCCATCGCTGGTGCCCAAATAATGATCCAAGACCGAACCATCGTGGATTTTTTCAATAAAATCTGCACGCCGCTGCTCAATGTGGAGCAATTTACCCGTTGCCCCATCCAACTGCAAGCCCCAGAAATGCTCGCTGAACACGAACTTGACCGTGCCTTTGTCTTTTCGGATGTCAATGCGATCCAAATCCAAGGGCAAATCCGCCGCAACCGAATCGTGCAGGTACTGGCAAGCCAGGGTATGCAAGCTATCGACCGACAACCAGTCTTTTAGCTCCGTGGTAGTGCCTTGATGCGTTTTAGCCAAAATCATCCCTCCGCTGTGCTTTTTCCAGCCCAGCAGGAGTCCGGTGATCGCCACCACGAAAAAAAATGCGAAGAGAAAAGCACCAGTAACCCGGTGGATTTTGCGGAAAATGCGCAGCCATTTGGCTTGTTTCTGGCGAGTGGTGGTCATGAGCTATTTTGATTCTCAATATTTTCAAAACTTAGGGAAACAACCCAGCCTCAATCAAATCGAGTCGTTCTAAGACTCTTTCCAGTTGATTCAATTTCAATAATTTAACAGTAGCCACGCCAATTTCTGTTTTTCCTAAAATTTCACCATTGATTACTTCAAAATGATCAAACCAACTGTCTTTTCTGGGATGAAAAAGCCGAATCAATTTTTCTTCATCTTCAAGAATAGTGGCCAAATCAGTTCCCTTAGCATTGTTACAAACTGGACAAGTGTGAGCGAGGTTATCCAACTCAGTTCGTCCATTGTGTTTTCTACTGATGATGTGATCTGCTTGATAACGTATGAATGAATCGACTTCGGGCCGTTTGCAATACTCACAACGATACCCAGCCCTGGTCGCCACCTCTCTGCGCAGCACATCAGGTATATTTTTACTCATGCACTCACTTTAGACAACTGTAGTCTTGCCCTGGATTTAGCCAAGCGCACAATGTGTTCATAGATCAGGTAATGGTCCATCTCACTTTGCTCCTCTTCGCTGAGACCAATTTCCTGTTTCTTATCCAATAACTCTTCAACCCTGTTCTGCAATGCTTGAGGAGCATGAAAAGCCAATACTTTAACAGGATCTAAGCCAGCCATAAACTCAGCAAGGCTATCATAAGCACTAATGAATTGAGTCATGATTTTCTTTTCGGTAAAGTTACGCATTAAAAGCATAGCATTCAATACGCAGATGAATACTATGCTTTTGGTCAAATTACTTCAACTCCCCCAACAAAGCCCGAATCGCGGCTTCTAATTGCTGGTCCTTGCCCTTGGCTACCACTTCGTAGTCGTTCCACACCTTGATGTCGGGCTCAGTGGCCCAGTTTTCGAGGTATTTGCCGTTCATGGCTTTTACGCCCGTGGGTGGCACTCCCCAGCGGATGCTGTTGTCTTGCAAGGCTTCCCAACCCGCAAAAGTACAGGTACCAGGCACCGATTGGCCCACGAGTTTGCCGAGTTTCATCTCTTGCACCGTGAACGCGTAGCAGTGGCCGTCCGAATAGTTGGCCTCATTGGCCAGGGAAATGCTGGGTTTGGTCCAGCGGAAATTGGGCTCGAAGCCCATGCTGCGCTTGTCGGTGGTGTAGTCCATGAACTGCTTGCCGGACAAAAACATGGCCAGATCGGCCACCAAGTCGCCACCGCCGTTGAAGCGCGTATCGACTACCAAGCCTTTCTTTTGCGCAAATTTACCCATCGCTTCCTCGTAAGTGGTGCGGTAAGCGCCATCGTTCATGCCAGGGATGTGAACATACCCAAGCTGGCCGTTGGAAAGTTTTTCCACTTCTTCCTGGTTGCGCAGTACCCAGCGGCGGTACAAGAGGCCACTTTCTTCGCCCAGGCTAATGGGCTTGATGCTCAATTCGCGGCGGGTGCTGCCTTCTAAAACGCTCAGGAGGGTCAGCTTTCCGGCTTTGCGGTTGAGGTATTGGGCCAGGTCGCGGCCCGCGTCAATCGCTTCGCCGTCAATGGCTTCGATGACGGCTCCAGGTTTGAAGTTCAGGCCAGCCTTGTCGAGTGGACCATTTTTGATGATTTCTTCGATTCTTACCCCAGGGCCATTGTAAGCAGCGTCATAAAAGGCCCCCAGCGAAGCAGTTTGGTCGCCATTGGCGCTGAAATTACCATAGCTCGATCCTGAGTGCGACACATTCAACTCGCCCAGCAACTCGGAAAGCATTTCCGAAAACTCGTAGTTGTTGCCGATATGGGGCAGGAATTTTTCATAATCTGGCTTGTAGCTGTCCCAATCCACCCCGTGAAAACTGGCCGTGTAAAAGGTCTTCTTGGTGCGCCGCCACACGTGCTCGAACATGAATGCACGTTCAGCAGCCACGTTCAAGGTCATTTCACCGTTGATGTTCACACTTTCTTGCTTGGATGCTGCGGGGTCGATTTTCAGGATGCGGCCATCAGAGTTGAGGAAAATGTTCTTTTGCTCTTTGTCCCAGGCCATTGCGCCGCCGCCCATGGCGTTGAGCGGAATCAGCATTTTGGTTTCTTTGCTGCGCAGGTTGGTGCTCCAAAGGTTAAAGCCGCGCTCGAAGCGGGCCAAATAATAGAGTGTTTCGCCGTCTTTGCTGATCAGGGCATCACTCATACTGGCCGAGTGGATGCTCAACTTGGCCTTGCGCAGGCTCAAATCCTCGAAGTTGAGTACCACACTGTCTTTTTTGACCTCTTTCTTCTTGGTGGTATCGGCCTTCATGGCTTTTTCTTCCATTTCCTTGGCCAAGGCAGCGTCTTCTTTGTTCAGGCGGTACTTGTCAAAGGCATCTTGGGTAAAAAACATGGCATACACATCCACCTGTGAGCCCCCACTTTGAGCGGCTGATTTCAAGCCATCACGGTTGCTGAACCAGAGCATGGCTTTGCCGCCAAGCACCCATTTGGGCCTAAAATCCTGGAAGCCACTCTCCGTTAGGTTGGTCACTTTGCCTTTGCCATCGGCGGCAATGATGCCAATTTCACCCGCAGGCACGCCAGGTACGCTGTAATCAAAAAGCATCCATTTGCCATCGGGACTCCAGGAGAAATACTGGTCATTGTCGCCCATCGAGAACAAGTGCTGGTCGTTGAGCAGGGTGCGGGTAGCTTTGCTGGCAATGTTGAAAACCTTGAGGTTTACGCGGTCTTCGATGTAGGCAATTTCTTTGCCATCGGGCGAATAAACAGGTTGGTAGTTTTCCTTGTCGTTTTCGATCAGCGGGGTTTCCTTGAGTAAAGTTGAAGCGTAGAAATACAACTCCTCACTGCGGCTGATCTTGGTTTCGTAAATTTTCCAAGACTTGCCACGCTCCGAGGAATAGAGCAAAGCCTTGCCATCGGGCGAAAAACTCACCGAACGCTCCTGCTCCGGGGTATTGGTGATGCGCTTGGTCACGCCACCCTCCACCGAAGTAACAAATACCTCGCCTCGGAACACAAAAGCCACTTCTTTGCCATTGGGCGATACGGCCAGGTCTCTGGCACCACTGCTCACGGGTACAATTTGCTCGTTGTTGCGGCGGGCATCGGCAGCAATTTGCACATTCACTTGTTTGGGGCGACCACCCTTGGCGCTCATGGTGTAAATGCCACCATCAAAGCTGAAACACAGGGTCCCGTCCTTGGCCCGGCTGAGGAAACGCACGGGGTGTTTTTTGAAACTGGTCAAAGCCTCGGACTTGCTGGGGTTGTCGAGGCTGAGTTGATGCACGTTGAACGAGCCAGTCGATTCGCTCAAGTAGATGATAGTTTTGTCGCCATCCGCAAAAATGGGATTGCGGTCTTCTCCACCAAAGCTGGTCAGCTTGGTATGTTTTTGGGTTTTGGCATCGTAGCTCCACAAGTCGCGGGTCACTGAAGACACGTGGTGCTTGCGCCAAATATTCTCAAATCCCTTGCGGTCGTGATAGACCATTTTGCTGCCATCACGGCTGTATTTCACGTCTTCAGCAGGAGTCGGCAACACCATTGTCACTTTGCCTCCGTTGATGCTTACTTGGTAAAGTTCGGGTTGGGCAGCGTTGGGATACTGGCGGTTGCTGGCCAAATCCTGACGTGCTGCACCAAAAATGATGTTCTGGCCATCAGGACTGAAATCAAAAGGGGTCTCGTTGACCGAATGAAAAGTCAAGCGCTTGGCTTCTCCACCCGCTGCGGGGATGCTAAAAAGGTCGAAATTACCAAAGCGATCCGACGCAAAGCAAATCGTTTTGCTGTCGGGCGACCATATGGGTTGAAAATCGTGGGCTTCGTGCATGGTCAGCGGCACCGCGACGCCACCCTCGGCAGCGACTTTCCACAAGTCTCCTTTGTAAGTAAAAACGATGGTTTTGCCATCGGGAGAAATGGCCGGATAACGGAGCCAGGAAGCATTTTGGCCAAAAGATAGCGCGTTGCAAAACAACAGCATGAACGCCACACACAACAGGCGGGGTGAAGAAGTAAACATGGTTTGAATTTGGTTTTGGCTAAAAATCGGGGGAAGATAGGGAAAAGCAAGGAAAAACCTCAGGATGAGTTAGCTCATTACTTCACCTCGCAAGTCAAAAACTGTTTCCCCCCCCCTTTCAAGGTGATGAACCCCTCCAACTTATCACCAATTTGCACTGGCCCAACCCCGGCAGGTGTACCCGTGTAAATCATATCTCCCATCTGGAGTTTGAAAAACTTGGACACATATACGATGATCGCTTCAAAATTGAACAAAACCATGCTGGAATTGCCTTTTTGCACGGCCTGTCCGTTTTTGTGCAATTCAAACTCAATGGCTTTTATGTCTGGCACCTGATCAATCGACACAAAATCACTCAACACTGCCGAGCCATCAAAACCCTTGGCAATTTCCCAAGGTAGGCCCTTGGCTTTGCACTTAGCCTGGATGTCGCGGGCGGTGAAGTCGATGCCAAAGGCGATTTCGTTGTAGTATTCGTGGGCAAACTCAGGCTGGACATGGCGGCCATTTTTGCACACTTTCAACACAATTTCACCTTCGTAATGCAAGTCTTGGGTAAAATCAGGGTAGTAAAAAGGCTTGTCGCCCACCAACAAAGCCGAGGGTGGTTTCATGAACACCACCGGGTCTTCAGGAATGGCGTTTTGCAGTTCGTGGATGTGTTCGACGTAGTTGCGACCGATGCAGATGATTTTCATGCCTTGTTTAAATTTTAGGGTTCAAAAGCCCAGACAATTCCTTCACCATGCGCAAAGTTTCGCGGGCGCGCTCGCGGATTTTGGCCGATGAATCCTTGATTTCTTCCTTCACTTCTTTTTTGCGGGCGTCCAGTTCTTTGCGCTTGGCGCGGAAGCCCTCCGACAATTCAACCAGGGCCTCTCCTACCGTGGTTTTGAGGTCCACGTACTTGAGTTGGCCATGCTCATAGTCCTGCATCAGCGAATCATACGCTTCGTTTTTGCTACAAGCTTTGAGCAAGTTGAACAGGTTCTTCACCCCAGGGCTCATTTCACCCGCAGTCACTTCACCGAGGTCGGTCACTGCTGACTTGATCTGTTTGCGAATCTTGTCCGAATCGCTGAACAGGCTGATGTAGTGTTTTTCGCCCGCACTTTTGCTCATTTTGCGCGTGGGATCGGCAGTAGAAGCGATTTTGGTAAACTCCGTAAACAAGGGCTGGGGCGCTACCAGGTATTCTTTGCCCACTTGGTTATTGAAACGCTGCACGATGTTGCGGGCCAGTTCCAAGTGTTGTTCCTGGTCTTTGCCAACGGGCACAAAATCGGCCCGGTAGATGCAAATATCCGCCGCCTGCAACACAGGATAATCCAACAAGCCAGCCGACACAAAACCATCTTCAGTTTCTTCCGATTGGTTGCTCTTGTCCTTGAACTGGGTCATGCGCGAGAGCTGCCCATAAGAAGTAAAGCAGTTGAAAATCCAGCACAGTTCGGTGTGTTCCGGCACCAAAGACTGGATGAACAGGTTTTCAGGGGCAATGCCTACGGCTTGCAGGTTGAAGATCAGTTCCCAGGTATTTTCGCGCAACTTGACCGAATTATAAGGCATGGTCATGGCGTGGTAATCCACCACCCCGTACATGCACTGGTAGGTATCCTGGAGGTCGACCCAGTTTTTAACGGCACCAAAATAATTACCAAAATGCATATCGCCCGTAGGCTGAATGCAGGATAAAACCCGCTTTTTCTCGCTCATAAGGATGATTAGAAATACTCAAAAAGAGCAAAACAAGGTAAAACCTACAATTGGTTCCCCAAAAGTCCCT
The DNA here is from genome assembly GCA_013299105.1 of Chitinophagales bacterium. Classification (GTDB taxonomy): domain Bacteria; phylum Bacteroidota; class Bacteroidia; order Chitinophagales; family Saprospiraceae; genus Haliscomenobacter. The sequence continues at coordinate 69,976 of JAAFJY010000023.1, forward strand.
GTAAGGAATCGAAAATAAATAAAGTAAACGTCTTTGACTTTTGATTAAAGTCTCGGTGGTGGCAACGTCATGCTGGAAATCTGTGAAAATCAGTTTTATCTGTTACCTCCGTGTTCCCAACTTGAAGCCGCAAAGCGGCTAAAGGTTTCTTCAACTTGTTTACTTTACTTAATCAGCGGCCCTTACTTTACGCCACCGCAGCAATCACCGAAATTTCAACATTCCCTCCCTTGGGCAAAGCCGCTACTTGCACCAATTCACGCGCTGGGGCGTCGATGCCTTCGAAGTAAGTGGCGTACACGGCGTTGATGCGACCAAAGTTATTGATGTCGGTCACGAACACGCTGCACTTGAGGATATTGGAAAAATCCAGGCCCGCTTCGTTCAAAATGGCTTTGATGTTGCTCATCACCAGGTGGGTTTCGGCTTCGATGCTGTCGGTCACTAGGTTTCCAGTGACCGGATCGAGGGCAATTTGACCTGAACAGTACATGGTATTGTTGTGGATCACGGCCTGGTTGTAAGGACCAACTGGGGCCGGAGCATGGGCAGAGTTGATGATTTTTTTCATGATTTGAGGGTATGTTAAAGGTGGAATTGATTCGTGTTAAAACAAGAGCAGCCCCGCATCAACTGAAATGATGGGAGCTACTACTTATCTTTGTTGCTGAACCTGTATGAAACAGGTTCAGTTACTTACTGTTGAGTTTCTTCCTGCGGTGCAGCTGGGATAACCACTTTGCCACGGTAGAACATGTTGCCTTCAGCGTCAAAATATGCGCGGTGCATCAAGTGTCTTTCACCTGTGGTTTTGCAAGTAGCAACGTTGGGCGCAGCCGTTTTAAAGTGTGTTCTGCGCTTGTGCTTTCTCTGCTTCGATCCTCTACTCTTGGGATGTGCCATCGTTGTACAATTTACACGGGCTGGAGATACCCCCCTACCCGTTTATGCTAGTTTGAATTCTTCCAATTTTTCAATGCTGACCAAACAGGATTGTCGGTGTTGGGATCACTTATATCCGTTTGTTCAGTCTTTTCAGTGTCTTGAGCCAAGAAACCGAAAATTTCCTTGTTGCAAGGTGGATTCTGCTCGGCTTGGCAATCGTATGCCTTGATGAGTGGAATCGCCAGGATTACATACTCGTATGCGTAAGGGCCTACATTCAGGTCCGAGGTTTCGGGGTGAATGTAAATCACTTCCGGATCGTTCGATACTTCAGTTTCGCTGAGTTTGACCAACAATTGTTGTTGATCTGCGATTGGAAGGTCGATTTCAGCCATGCAACGATCGCACTCGGTACGAACCGTTCCTTTGAAATCGAAATCCAAAACCATCAGATTCGGACGTTTGTCAAGTTGAAGATCGAGTGAAATTTTGCCTTGCTTGATCGGAGATTCCGGAAACTCAGCAAAAAAGACCTCGTCGATGTCCAACTTAAACGCATGTACCCCATCACGCAAGCCCTTGATTGGCAAGGAAAAAGGTAACAATCCGTTCATTTTTAAAGAACTTTTGTCAAAGAGAGCACAAAGATACTGCTTTTCTGCAATCGTCCAAGAAAATAGATTTAGATTTTTTTTGAAAAAGAATTCACACCGCCCCCAGGAGCTAAACCAACAGACATATAATCTACAACGTAAAAAAATTTTCCTAATGAATCAGCGTTTCCAAGAAAAAGATGATTTTTGCGCCAAAGCCCATGGACCCAAAAACGATACGATGCAGCGACTTGTTCCAACTGAAAAAATCAGACTGTACCTATGTATGTGCTCTCCCAAGGTCCATTCGGTGATCAAGGGTTTCATTTTTTTGGTTTTGGGCTTATTTAATTTTACTGTACATGCCCAAACCCGCTTGTACCCTGGCGACTTGCTCGTTTTACAGGTCAATGCCAATAACAACGCTTGCAGTGGCACCCAAATAGACCGGATTAGTTTTGTGTGTTTCCGCGACATCACCCCAGGTACCACCCTTGATTTGACTGACAATGGTTGGGAACGTAGCCAGATCGGGCGCTGGGGCAATGCCGAAGGATTCATCCGCATCACCCGTACCACCAGCACCATTCCTGCGGGGACCATCATCACCCTGGAGTTTCCGCCCGTAGCCAGCACCACCTACCGCGCCATTGCCCCCGATGGTAACTGGACTTTCAGCGCTGAAGGCAGCCTCAACACCGTCAACCTCAACACGGGTGGCGATCAGCTTTACTTCATGCAAGGTGGTACTTGGACCCAGGGCACCAGCAGCCCCGGTAATTTTCGGCATGATGCCACTTACAATGGCCGAATCCTGTATGGCTTCAATACCAAGACACAATGGAACAACCGCGATGATTCGCAAGATTCTAAACTTCACCCTGACATTGCCGCTTGTTATCACCAGGAACCGACGCCCAACTCCAGTGATTTCGTGAGTTATGCGGGTTCATTTACCGCCGCTACCCAACTGGAATGGATCAGCCGAGTGGGCAATAAAGCCAATTGGCAAAACTTCAGCACTTGTGCCGATTTGCCTACGCTCCCCGCTCGCCTCAACATCGCCGACAGCAACCTGGGCATTCGCTGCAAAACCTGCCGGGTCTGTGGCACTGGAGCGGAAACCATTTATTGGCAGTTGCCTAGTACCAATGCACCTTATATTTTGGCTTATACCGATGGCGTCGATACTTTTAGGGTAAACAACGTGAGCAATGGCGATTCTTTGCGCGTAAGATTGGACGAAACCACTACCTACTCACTGGTAGAAGTACGCGATCGCAATGGCTGTCCGGTCTTTTCCAATTTTAAAACTGAAGCGAGGGTGGTAGTGAGCGATGGCGTGAGCATCCAGCCCATTCCACCGGTGCGTATTTGCGCCAGTGAAAATCCTTCCACCATCGACTTGAGTGCCCTCGACAATGGCCTCAAAGGCAATGACCTGAGCTTGCAAGTACGCTGGTTTCGCGATGCTGCCGGGCGAGACAGCATTGCCCGACCACAAAGTTTTCGCAGCGGCAGTACCACCGTTTTTGCCCAAACCACCGATGGCATTTGCAGCAGTACTTTGAGCCAGGTGAGCATCACCTTACTGCCCAACCCCAGCATCAAATTGCCCAGCTCGGCCAAGGCATGTCTGGGTTCATGTGTGGATTTGCCCTTGGAATTCACCGGAAAACCACCTTTTAACCTCAGTTTTATCTCGCAGCAAGGCAACAACAGCAGCCCCGGCTCGCTTTTGGCCACTAAAAGCCGCGACAGCCTGAAAATCTGCCCTCGCGAAACCAGCCGCCTGCGCTTACAATTCGGCACCCTGATCGACAGCAACAACTGTGTAACCCTGATCAATCGTAGCCTGGATATCAATGTATTGAGCAGCGATACCACCCGATTGCGGCGTACCTTGTGCAGAGGGGAACGGTTGCTTGTCAATGGTCAATCATATGATGAAAGCCGCCCAAGAGGGGTGGAAATCCTGCCTGGCAAAGCCAAAAGTGGCTGTGACAGTATCATCGCTGTTGACCTCAATTTCAGCGATCCGCCAACTGGTCAATTTTTTGGTGATACTGCGGTCTGTTTGGGTGGAACCGGGCGTTTGCGCTTCAGTTTACAAGGTGGCACCCGTTTTGACCTGGGGCTTACGACGGGCAAAGACAGCGTTTACCTGCTCAACCAAACTGCAGATGCAGTCATCCCGGTGGTCACAACCAGCACCCTCAAAATTACCCTTTTTGCCATTCGCCTAAATGGTAGCAGTTGCGAAAACAAGGTCAAAGGCACTGCTACTATTTTCGTCAGTAATCCAAGCGTGAGCATCAAACTGGCCGACAGCACCCGCAAGTCGCCCATTTCGTGCTTTGGAGCCGCAGATGGAGCACTAAAAGCCCTGCCCATCAATGGCAAGGGCCCTTACACTTACCGCTGGAACAATGTACCGGGTGAGCAAATCCAGCGCAACCTGGGGCCTGGGACTTATAGCGTGGTGGCCACTGATTCAATTGGCTGCACGGCCAGCAGTGGCTCGATCACCCTGCGCCAACCCGATTCTTTGAGCTTGAATTACACCCTTGATACTGCGGGTTGCAATGGTAAAAAAAGTGCTTTGAGCCTAAGGGCGGTGGGCGGCGGCACTCCTGCTTACACCTATTCGATTGGTGGGCAGGATTTCCAGTCCATTGCTCGCTTCCCGGTCAACCTGACCGATTTGCCCACTGGAGATTTCAGCTTACGCATTCGCGACGCCAACAACTGTACCTTACAACGCACTTTACGGGGTGGTTTGGGTGAAAAAGATTTGTTCCTTGAATTGGGCCCCGACATTACCATCCGCGCTGGCGATAGTGCCGTGATTCGCCCGCGTTACAATTTCTTGCCGAACACTGCCCGCTGGTCGGGCGACCAAGGTCTGGTCGTTGGTGACAGTTTGATGTATGTAGAAAAGCCTACGATCAATACCGTTTACGAATTGATTTTGCGCACCGCTTCGGGTTGTGAAGTCAAAGATTTTATCAAGGTCATTGTGGACCGCAGCTTCAGGGTATTCGCGCCAAACGCTTTCAGCCCCAATGGCGATGATCAAAACGACCGCTATACCATCTACCACGCCAACGAAGTAGAAAGGGTGGAAAAACTGCAAATCTTTAATCGCTGGGGCGAAATGGTTTTTGACGGCCAAGCCCTGGGCAATGACCCAACCCAAGGCTGGGATGGCCAACACCGGGGCAAAGCAGCTCCTGCTGGGGTGTATGCTTTTGTAGCCATTTTGAAGTTGAAATCTGGTAGAATGGAAACCCTGCGGGGGGAGTTGAGTTTGTTGCGATAAAAAGGGATCAAATCAGCTGCTCAGGGTAATTTTTTGACCCTCAAATAACGCACAGCTGCTGGTCGGTTTCCTCGGTCGATCAAGCATTTTTGACAATAAGTAGAGTCCAACAACATTTTTCGTTCTTCTCTGTGGAAAGGATATTCATATACCGTACTGAAAGCATTGCTCTTGTGCTGCATCAACAAAGGTGGTAGAGTGCCCATGTCGATATTGTATTCCTTCAGCATACATGCCTTGGTCAACTCTCCAGTGTGATTAAGGCCCAACGCATGGCCCAACTCATGCGACCAAGCGGGTAAAGTACTCGCGAGTGTTTGGGGATTATTGACGAAAGCGTTGTAAACATTGTCCCAAAAACCCTTCTGTATCCTAGTAGCACCAGGCGTCCCAAAAGCTGAAGCGCCGGGGCCACCCTCAACGATCGTGAACATGATATTTTTATTGTTTTCATATTCAGTTCCCATCGTTTTTTTACAAAGTTCCACCGCCATATCCAGAGAGGCCGTGGTATTGGTATTGTGATTGGAATAGATGATGGCCACTTCGGGTTCGTATTCAAATGTGACGCCCAATTGTCTCCAATAATGGTCTTGCATGATTTTCAGGCTCGCTGCAATGGCCTCTCTAGCCCGAGGCTTTGACTGCTGGTCGGAAGGTACGATGTAAACACCCCTGATTTTTAAATTTCCTGTTGGCTTACTCGCACTTAGCCTACCATTGGCTGCACTGAACGATACTTCAAGCCAGTGGGCACTATGCCAACCCCGTTTAATCGGCCCCATTTCTAATTCTCCATTCTCGGTATGCAAGTAGGTACCTCGGTATTTGTTGTTGATGAGGTAAAAACCTTCGTCGATCAATTCCACGCTCCACATCGCACTCCACCAGCCGGGCTGAATCGGGCCAACTGTTGGGTATTGCTCATCGTTCTCGGCGTGTAGGTAATTTCCGCTGGGTAGGTGTTTAATGCGCACTTCGCTGCTATTCGGGATTTTTTCGATGGCCCAAACGGTATTGTTCCCATTCGTTTTCAAAACGAGCTTTCTATTTTCAACTTGGAGGGAGCTTTTTTTCCAGCGGTTGTGCAGTTCGATATTCCCCTGGGCATGGGCTTGTAAAGCAAAGGCAAAAAAAACAATGGCTAGTGCCCAATTGGTTTTTGACAAGATGGCTTGTAAGGTTTTGGTGTCATCAAACATAAGGTGGAGTTAAAAAGATTGACAATTTTTGACCCACAGGTAATCCCTGTTCTCATTGGTAATATTGCGCTTATTTTTGGGTAGTTGGTCAAAATTGGGCATGAATGTCTAATATTTTGATCATGAACGGGAATATCCTGGTCATGAATGTTGCCAAAACCCGTATTTACCTAAAAAAACACTCCCTGCGCCTCCCTGTAGGTATTGGCATGCGCCTCCACAAGAGTGGCCAAGCGCTCTGTATAGCCGCCGCCCATGCTTACAGCTACGGGTAATTTATTGAGTTTGCATTGCTGAAAAACGTAGCGATCGCGGGCTTTACAGCCTTCCAAACTCAGATCGAGTCTCCCCAGTTTATCGCTGCCCAATACATCCACTCCAGAAAGGTAAAAAACCAGATCGGGCTGCACTTCGTCCAACAACCTGGGCAAGGTTTCTTTCAAAATTTTCAGGTAGGCTGTGTCACCCAGGCCATCGGGCAGGCCAATGTCGAGGTCTGATTTTTCCTTGCGATGGGGGTAGTTTTTGGCCCCATGCATGCTAAAAGTAAATACCCTGGGCTCGTTTTGAAAAATGTGGGCCGTACCGTTGCCTTGGTGTACATCGAGGTCCACGATGAGGATTTTTTGCACCCGCCCTTGCTGCAAAAGGTAATTGGAGGCCACCGCCATGTCATTGGTACAGCAAAAACCTTCGCCCCGAAAAGCGTAGGCATGGTGGGTTCCTCCGGCTACGTTGAGGGCCACCCCATGTTGCTGGGCATATTCGGCGCAGCGAATGGTACCATTGGCAATGACCAAGCTCCGGGCTACCAACTGCGGCGTGAGTGGGAAACCGATGGCGCGAATCTCCTGGACACTCAGTTGTTGATCGCGCAAGCGGGTCCAGTAATCTTCGGTATGGGTCAATAAAATAGTCGATTCGGGTGCAGGGCCAGGGCTGAAGAAGTTTTCGCTCGTCACTGTCCCTTCGTGCAGCAATTGCTCAGGGATCAACTCATACTTGGCCATCGGGAAGCGGTGCCCCTCTGGCAATTGGTACTTGTAAACCGGATCGTAAGCAATTTTTAGCATGTGGTCAAGAACGTGGTTTGGAGGGGCAAAGTTGAGGAAAAACTGGTTTTTCTTCAATATCCGCTGACCGAATCATCCTTGGCGCGCTTGTCGGCTACCCCCTCCAGTTTCCCGTCTTTGCGCCGCATGATGGATTCAAACTGGCCGATTTCGGGCCATCCAGCCACTTTATGCCCCATTTTTTTGAGTTTTTCCCGGGTTTCGGCACTTGCTGCATTTTTTTCCAGGTAAACTTCATCCGGACTCCATTGGCTATGAAACCTGGGCGCGTGGGTGGCCTCGGTCATGCTCATTTTAAAGTCCACCACATTGGTCAATACCTGAAAAACTGAGGTAATGATAGTCGTTCCACCCGGTGTGCCCAATACCATGTACAATTGACCATCCTTGGTGACGATGGTGGGCGTCATGCTGCTCAAGGGGCGTTTTCCGGCTTGAATCGCATTGGCCTCACCGCCTAATGCGCCGTATAGATTTGGCACTCCGGGCTTGGCGCTGAAATCGTCCATTTCATTGTTGAGTAAAAAACCTGCTCCACCTACTACGGTCATTGATCCATAACCCGCATTGAGGGTAGTGGTCACAGCGGCGGCGTTGCCCTTGGTGTCAACGATACTGAAATGCGTGGTTTGCGGACTTTCTTTTCTAGCGAAAACGCCTGCCTCGATGGCACTACTTGGAGTTGCTTTGCTTGGATCAAAATTGGAAAAACGCCTCAAGATGTACTGACTGTCCAATAATTCATGGACTGGGACCTGATAAAAATCCGCATCGCCCAAGTGCTTGGCACGGTCGGCATAAACCCTGCGCTCGGCCTCAACAAAAAGGTGAATATGCTCCGGCGAATGGAAGCCATAGTGGCCAAAATCAAAAGGCTCGACCATGCCCAAAAGCTGGAACAAAGCGATCCCACCACTCGAAGGCGGCGGCATACTGATGATTTCGTGGCCCCGATAATTTCCTCGCAGTGGTTCGCGCCATATTGCCTGGTAATTGGCCAGGTCTTCCTCGTTGATCAAACCTCCACCCCGTTTCATTTCCGCAGCCAACAATGTTGCTACTTTTCCTTTGTAAAACCCATCCCGACCCCGGTCACGAATAGCACGCAAAGTAACTGCCAAGTCTTTTTGCTGCAAAAGGTCCCCTTTTTTCCACTTTGCCAGCGTATCCTTTTTGACAAAAACACAGGGCGTGGTATTGTTTTTTACGAAACCAGCCCGGTACTCATTCAATCCATCGGCCTCGGATTGGGTGATGCAAAACCCATTTTCAGCCAATAACACGGCAGGTTCCAGCAAGCGTTTCCAATTCTTGAGCTTTGAATATTTTTGAAACATCTGCCAGCAGCCATCCACACTGCCCGGCACCCCAGCAGCCAAGTGCCCATCGGTACTTTTGCCTGACAAGACATTGCCTTCGGCGTCGAGGTACATATCGCGGTGGGCCTTAGCTGGTGCTTTTTCCCTAAAATCGAGACAGACGCTTATTTTACCATCACCACTGCGGTAAGTCAAAAATCCACCACCACCAATGTTGCCCGCCACTGGATAAACCACTGCTAGGGCAAATTGCACGGCAATCGCTGCGTCGATGGCATTTCCGCCGTCTTTGACCACTTGCAAACCAATTTCCGAGGCCAAGGGGTGTGCCGTGCTGACCACCGCATTTTTGGCAATGATTGATTTTTGAATGGTGTAATCTGCTACCTGGCTAGGGTTTTTGCAGCCAAAAGGCAAAAAAAGGCAGAGTGCAAGGGTAAAAATCATATAAATACGCATAAAGAGGCAATTTTTTGATTGTGACAAATACAATAAAGCCCACTTAACCATACCTCCTCAACACCGCCCGCTTCGCATTTTCAAAATTCAACTCCCGCTCCTCCGCATTTACCAAAAAATTCATTTCCATACCAAACAAGATGTTTTTGAAAACAGTAACTTCTGCCGCCACATCGGACACCCCTAATCGCTCAAAAAGCCAATAAAAATAATCATTCAGGTGTGCATAAGAGGCTTTTTTATGTGCTTCTTCGAGAGAAAACAGCCTGGGGTTGATCAATGACAAAGACAGGAACAGTCGGAAATATTGTTCTTCCTTTTGGATACTCAGCAATAAAGTATCAATGGTCAATCCCATGCATGCGAATGCCCCTTTCTCCTCGTTTCTTTCGTGAAAAAGATCTTCCCAAAAATGGTCCAGCCAATTGTTCATTAACACTTCCAGCAACTGCTCTTTGTTCTCAAAATGAAAATAAAACAAGCCTTTTGAGACCCCCGCAGCTTCGGTGATGTTATCAATAGTGGTGGCATGAAAACCTTGGTTAGCAAAAAGGGACAATGCAGCCTCTTGAATGCTTTGTTTTCTACTTTTCTTTTTTTGCATCACAAAAATTGACTGTTTAGTCAGTTTTTACAAAAATAAGCATACATTTGAACGAAAGTAAGGGATTTCAACATAAATCCACTTTAAGTTTACGTCAAACCAGCCAACAAGCCATGAAACGCCGAAATTTCCTGAACAACACCCTCCTGGGCGCAGCCGCCCTTTCCACACCGATTTCTCTCGATCAAAACCCTGCACTGCTCAAAGACGATGCCTGGGTAACTCGCCGTAAAAAACTGATCTCCGAAGCATATTTTGGCCGCAAAAAAGGCGTAAGCTCGACCAAAGGAGTGGCCATCAGTTCGCATCCGTTGGTGAGCCAGGAGGCCATTGACGTGCTCAAAGCTGGGGGCAATGCCGCCGATGCCATCCTCGCAGCCTCCATCGTACAATCCGTGGTTGAGCCCCACATGACTACCTTGACGGGGGTGTTCAGCATGTTGTACTACGACGCAAGCACGGGTAAGAGTAAATATGTGAACGGCAGTTGCAACGCGCCTTTGGCTTTCGATAAGAGCAAATTCAACATCGCCGAATTGCCCAATCTCGTCAAAACCCCGATGAGTGCCCTGGTGCCGGGTTTTTGGGCGGGTTTTGAAGCCTCGCACCAACAGTTTGCCAGTTTACCGCTCAAAAAACTAATGGCCAACGCCATTCGCTATGCCAAGGAGGGGTTTGAAGCCTATCCTTTCCTCTGGGGTGAGATTTTTGTTTCTGCCGATTGGATTGCCAACTCAGCCGATGGCCGTGAGATCTATTTTCCCAAAGGCAACCTGATCCAGCCCAATGAATTGGTCATTCAGCGCAAATTGGCCGATGTTTTGACCAGGCTTTCAGAAGAAGGCAGCAAGTATTTTTACCACGGAGATTTTGCCAAAAACTACGCCAAAGTGGTGAAAAATGCAGGTGGTATCGTCAGCGAGGAGGATTTTGCCCGCTACCAACCGATGATCCAAGACACCATCAAGGGCAGTTATCGCGAATACGATGTCATCAGTTCGCCAGCCCCCGATATGGGCGGCGAAGTGGTGATTGAATACCTGCAAATGGCCGAATTAGTGGATTGGAAAAAACTGGGTCGCATCTGCGACAGCTACGAGGCCACCCTCAAAGCCATGCAAATCATGGGCGAAGTACTGACCCGCTCGGCTACCGACCGCATGGCCAATACCCTGCTTCCTGCCGAAAAACGCCTTTCCAAAGCCTACGCAGCCGAACGCTTTGCCAAACTAAATGGCAAACCGCTCAACGCAACCGATTTGTACAAAAACGAACCGCCCAAAATCATCCCTGGCAGTAATCACTTGACGGTGATTGATGCAAAAGGGAATGTGGCCACGGTTTTGCACTCGGTGATGGCCCTGCCCTGGAACAATACCTTGTACGTAGATGGGGTAAGCATTGCCGCGCCCATTTACCACTATGCAATGGGCGTACCCCAACCCGGCGAAAGAATCAATGCCCGCATTGCGCCACATATTTTCACCAAAAATGGCAAACCAGTGTTGGCTGCTGGCTCGCCGAGTGTATCTTTGAATGAAAATATTTTGCAAAACACCATCAATATCCTGGATTTTGGCATGTTGCCCGAGGAATCGGTGCATTTGCCGCGTTTTGGGGGCAACTCAATGGCCAATCCAACCAGTATTTACATCGAACAAGGCTACAACGCTGCAGCCGTCGAAGGCATGAAAAAACTGGGCGTTTCTTTTGATGAAGTACGCCAGTGGCAATGGGGCCTGGGGAGCTATGAAGGCATTTACATCGACCCAAAAACCAATATTCGCTACGCTTGCGGCGACCCGCGCAGAGCTAGCCAAGCCAAAGCAGAATAAACGCACCATGAACCGCAGATCATTCTTAAACACCAGCGCAGGAATTTTAGCCATGCCAAGCATCGCCCAAATGTACCAATCGCTCAACGAGCACCTGACCAAGCAACAGTTCAACCAACATTACGATGTGATCGTACTGGGGGTAGGCTCATTGGGATCCGCAACTTGTTACCATTTGGCCAAGCAAGGGGCTAAAGTCTTGGGATTAGAGCAATTTGACATCCCCCACGAGCAGGGCTCACACGCCGGGCAAAGCCGCATCATCCGCAAGGCTTATTTTGAGCATCCTGATTACGTGCCCCTGCTTGATCACGCCTACAAAAACTGGAAAGAGCTCGAGAAGCGGACCGAAACACAAGTCTATTTTCCAACGGGCTTATTGTACTTGGGCAGACCCGACAACTTGCTGCTGAAAGGGGTACATGAATCAGCAAACAAGTACAATATCAGGGTGGACAGCCTTAGTAATGCAGAAATGCGCAAAAAATACCCGCAATTCAAGCTACCTGATGATTTTGAAAACCTAATCGAGCCCGATGCAGGTTTCATCACCCCAGAGCGGGCCATTTTGCTGCACGCGGAGCAAGCCCTGCGCTTGGGTGCCCACCTGAAAACCAAAGAAAAAACCCTGGAATTCAAGCCCGACGCCGCTGGAAACATGGTGGTCCAAACCGATAAAGGCACCTACACTTGCCAAAAACTGGTGATCACCGCCGGGGCTTGGGCGGGAAAACTGGTGCCTGCACTAGCCCCTAAGCTCAAAGTAACTCGCCAAACCCTGGCCTGGGTGCAACCCAAAAAATGGGATGATTTTGAGTTGGGCAAATTCCCCTGTTGGACCATTGCCGTGCCTGGAAAGGAAAGTATTTTTTACGGCTTTCCAGTCTTACCAGCTGGGAAATTTGAAGGGCCCGTGGGCCTAAAACTGGGGCATCATTACCAAGGTCTGGTCAGCGACCCCGATCACGTGGACCGCAACCCTGGGCCAGAGGAAGAACAAAACCTAGTTGATTTTTTGCAAAAATTCATCCCCAATGGTTACCAAGCCACCCATGTGGTCAAAACCTGCCTTTACACTTACAGCCCCGATGAGAATTTCGTGCTCGATTTCTTGCCTGAGTTCGGCAATAAAGTCGCCATCGCTACTGGTTGCAGCGGGCACGCCTTCAAATTTGCAGCCGGGATCGGCGAGATCATGGCCGATTTGGCCCTGAAAGGCAAAACCGAACAGCCAATTGGGTTTTTGAACATCAAAAGAATGATGTAAGAGTATGTTTAAATATTGGAGGCTTAGGCAGAAAATGAGACAAATTTTGACTAATCAAGGCAGGAAAAGCGGAGCTATGCAGCGCATAATGAGCATTTTCCTAACGAAGAGTAGTCGAAATTGGGCCGTTTTATGGCAAACAAAAAATTTTAAACATACTCTACAATGAAACGTCGTAGATTCGTACAACTTGGTGCGGCCACGCCATTTTTGGGCAGCCTCAGCCTTCGGGAAACGTCCATGAATCCAGCCAAAAACAAAGCCATTCGCCTGGACTTGCACACTTGTATGCCCTTGCGCGAAACCGACGAGGCCTTTTTGCCACAACTGGATCGACACAAGGCATCGGGTTTTGACGCAGTTTGCATCAACGTGGGTTTCGATGCCTTGACTTGGGAAAAATCCGTGGCCCTTTTGGCCAATTACCGCAATTTTATCCTCAAAAACGCGGACAAGTATGCACTGATCAACAAATACGAAGATTTTGCCAATGCGAAAAAGCAAGGTAAATTGGGCGTGTTTTTTGACCTTGAAGGCGGAAAAGCCCTCAATGAGCAACTTGGCATGGTGGAAATCTACCAACGCCTGGGCGTGCGGTGGATGCTGCTGGTGTACAACAATACCAACAGTTTGGGAGGCGGTTGCATGGATGAAGTGGACCCCGGTCTGACAGCTTTCGGTAAACAAGTAATCGCTAAAATGGCCGAAGTGGGCATCATCCTCTGTTGCACCCACTGTGGCTACAAAACCGCCGCCGAGGCCCTCGACCTCAACCCCAATCCCAGCATTTTTTCGCACTCCAATCCCAGGGCGGTACACGACCACCCGCGCAACATCCCTGACGATTTGATGAAGCGCTGCGCCGACAAAGGTGGCGTGGTGGGCATCAATGGCATCGGCATTTTTTTGGGCGAAAACGTGGCCAATCCACAGATCATCGTCAAACACATCGACTACGCGGTGCAAAAAATCGGCATTGAACACGTAGGTTTGGGACTGGATTACGTTTTTGACAAACAAGAATTAGACGACTTCCTGGCCCAAAGGCCCGATATTTTTCCACCCGACAAGTTTCCCAAGGGCATTAACATGGTTACCCCCGAAATGCTGCCTGAAATCAGCAACCTGTTGAGTAAAAAAGGCTATAAGTCCAGCGATCTTGACCTGGTTTTTGGCGAAAATTGGCTGCGGGTAATGAAAAAGGTTTGGAAATAGCACTTAGAGCATGTTTAAAATCCACAATCATGAAAGTTTACCTGGTTTTGATTTTATGTTTGAGTTTTTTCGCCGAGCAGCGAAATCCATCAGTTCCATCCACCCTAACTGCGAAAAAACCCATCAAAACAGGAGCCGAACAGACCGAAAAATACCTGACCTACCTCAAAGGCAAACGGGTGGCCCTTTTGTCCAACCCAACCTCGGTGATTGGCAAAACCCATTTGGTCGATAGCTTGCAAAAACTGGGCATCAAAATCGTCAAAGTCTTTGGTCCTGAGCATGGTTTTCGCGGCAATGCCAGTGCGGGAGTTGCGGTCGTGGACGAGATCGACACCAAAAGTGGCATCCCAGTGATTTCGCTGTATGGCAAAAAGAACAAGCCTAGCAGGGAAGACCTCGCCGATGTGGACATCATGATCTATGACTTGCAGGACGTGGGCTGCCGTTTTTACACCAACATCAACGCTTTGGCAAGACTGATGGAAGCTTGCCAGGAAACCAACAAAGAACTGCTGATCCTCGACCGTCCCAACCCCAACGGCTACCTGATCGACGGCCCCATTCTGGACCTGAAATACAAATCCGGTATTGGCATGTTCCCCTTGCCAATGTCTCATGGTTTGACCATTGCCGAATTCGCGCAAATGGCCAACGGTGAAGGCTGGCTCAACAACAAATTCAAATGCCAGCTCAAAATCATCAAAGTGGCCAATTATGACCACAACATGCCCTATGTTTTGCCCGTAAGCCCTTCACCCAACCTCAATACCCAGCAAGCGGTAATGCTCTACCCTTCCACTTGCTTGTTTGAAGGCATTTACCTCAACCACGGGCGCGGTACTCAATTCCCTTTTACGGTGATTGGTAGCCCGGAGCTGGCGGGTAAATACAACTTTTCCTACACCCCAAAAAGCATCAAAGGCATGTCGGAAACCCCACTGTTCATGGACCAAGTTTGCTATGGCTTGGACTTGCGAAAGTACGATGTGGAATTGTTGCGAAAAAAGAAACAAGTCAACTTGCAGTGGATGATGGAACTGTACCAAGCCCATCCCCACAAGGAAAAATTCTTCGATTCTAGCTTGAGCAAAGAGATGGGCACCATCGAAAGGTTGGTCGGTTCGGGTTTGTTCAGACAACAAATCATGGATGGCAAATCGGAAGCTGAAATCCGCCAAAGTTGGGAGCCTGGCTTGAGCAAGTACAAGGTCATGCGCAAGCAGTATTTGCTTTATCCTTGAGGAACTGCTCTTTTGGTGCAAAATCCAAGCGAATGAATAACGAAAGCCCGATGGAAGAACTAAAAAGCATCAAAAAATCGCTCCAACAACTCCATCCTTTTTCGGAGTTACAAGTCAAGCTAGTGATGGAACACCTGACTTGGAAAACTTTACTCAAAAAAGATTACTTGCTGAGACCCAGCCAAGTTTGTACTGGCATCAACTTTGTGGTAAGAGGCAGTTTGCGCTTTTACACCTTGACTGATGAAGGAGAACTGACCATCAATTTCTTCACCGAAAACCAATGGCTGGCAGACCTCGAAAGCTTGATGGGGCAAAAACCCTCTAAAAACTACATTGAGGCTTTGGAAAGTACCAAATTAGCTACAATTACACTCAAAGACATCCATCAACTGGTAAATCTTGATCCCAAATTCATCATGCTCAACGCTTTGGTAGCAAACCTGGTTATTCCAGCAAGCCATCTTTCAATCTTACAAACCAAAAGTCCCGATGAACGGTACAAGGAATTATTGGAAAAGCACCCAGAATGGGCCAATCGTTTCCCACAAAAACAAATTGCATCGTATTTGGGCATTACCCCGGAGACCTTGAGTAGGGTCAGGGCTAGGCTGGTCTGATTTCTTGATTGCAATCAATGCTTCTCCCCTATCCAAGGCTTATTTTTGCCCCAACAAAAAAGAAATCACCATGCTAACTACCATCATCCCAAAGCTCCCGATGCGGGACAAGGCCATCACCAAAGATTTTTACCTTCACAAACTGGGTTTTGAAAACGCTAGCGATCACGACTACGACGGCTACCTCATGGTCAAAAAGGACGGCATCGAAATCCATTTCTTCGAATTCAAAAGCCTAAACCCCAAGGAGAACTATGGCCAAGTTTATGTCCGTACAGAGCACATCGACCAAGTATTTCAAAATTTCATCAATATGCAGGTTGAAATCCATCCCAATGGACATTTACAGGTCAAGCCCTGGGGGCAAAAAGAGTTTTCCATCCTTGACCCCGATCTAAACCTTTTGACTTTTGGGCAAAGTATATGAGTCCATTTGAGTGGGACAATTGAGTGTAAAAAAATATTTTCGATTCGCTCATCTTTAGAAAATTCAGGCCCCACGCTGCGATTTTGCCCAAAAATGGCCTATTTTTGCAGCCCCGAAACTAAGAGGATGTTTAAATATCAGAGGATTAGTCTGAAAACGAGTCAAATTTTGACTAACCCTTTTAAGAAAGGTAGCAGGAAAAGCGGAGTTATGCAGCGCATAATGAGCATTTTCCTAACGACCTTTATTAGAAAGGTTTGGCGAAATTGGGCCGTTTTATGGCAATCAAATAATTTTAAACATGCTCTATTTTAGCTGGTTTTGGGTTGAGTTAACCAAACAATTAATCACTACATGCACCACTTGCACCACCTGAGCGAACAGGAAATCATTCGCCGCGAGCACTTGCAGGAGTTGCGCAACTTGGGGATCGACCCCTACCCTGCCGCAGCATTCAATGTCAATGCAACTGCTGAGGCGATTAAACAGGAATTTGTGGATGAAGCCCCCGAGGCTTTTCAGGACGTGGCACTCGCAGGCCGCTTGATGGTGGTGCGTGAAAAAGGCAAGGTTACTTTCGGCGAATTGCAAGACAGCTCTGGCCGAATCCAGCTCTACATTTCACGCAGCGACATCACCACCGAGGACAATACCGATTTGTACGATGTGGTGCTGAAACGCCTGATCGACTTTGGCGATTACATCGGCGTGCGCGGCTTTGTGTTTCGTACCCGCATGGGCGAAATCACCATCCATGTGAAAGAACTGGTGCTTTTGAGCAAGTCTCTGCGCCCCTTGCCGGTAGTGAAAACCCGCGTGAACGAAGCAAGTGGTGAAACTGAAACCTACGACGCCTTTCTCGACCCTGAGCAAAGACACCGCCAGCGTTATGTGGACCTCACCGTCAACCCACAGTTTCGCGCCACTTTCATGACCCGCAGCCGCATCATTTCGGCCATGCGCCGCTTTTTTGACGGCAAAGGTTGGATGGAAGTGGAAACGCCGATCTTGCAACCCATTCACGGCGGTGCCGCCGCCCGACCTTTCAAAACGCATCACAACACCCTCGACATGGAGTTGTACATGCGCATCGCCAACGAGTTGTACCTCAAGCGCTTGATCGTGGCAGGATTCGACGGGGTGTATGAAATCGGCAAAATGTTCCGCAACGAGGGCATGGATCGCACCCACAACCCCGAATTCACCAGCATGGAAATCTACGTGGCTTACAAGGACTACGACTGGATGATGAACATGGTAGAGGAATGCCTGGAGTACATCGCCTGCGAAATCAACCAGGGCAACCCGGTCATCGCTTTCGACCAACACGAAATCAATTACGCTGGGCCATATCGCCGCCTGAGCATGTACGATTCGATCAAAGAATACACTGGTATCGACGTTTCGGAAATGGATGAGGCGCAGCTGCTCGAAGTGTGCAAAAAACTACACATCGAAACCGACAAGAGCATGGGCCGGGGCAAATTGATCGACGAGATTTTTGGCGCAAAAGTAGAAAAAAACCTCATTCAGCCCACCTATATCATTGATTATCCAGTGGAAATGAGCCCCTTGGCCAAAAAACACCGCAGCAAGGCAGGCTTGGTGGAGCGCTTCGAGTTGTTTGTGAATGGCAAAGAAGTGGCCAATGCTTACTCCGAGCTCAATGACCCCATCGACCAGCGTGAGCGCTTCGAAGAACAACTGTTACTAGCAGCTCGAGGCGACGCCGAAGCAATGGCAATGGACGAGGACTTTCTGCGTGCGCTGGAATATGGCATGCCTCCGACCTCTGGCCTGGGCATTGGCATCGACCGCCTGACCATGTATATGACGGGCCAACACACCATCCAGGAAGTCTTGTTCTTCCCACAGATGCGGGCGGAGAAAAGTTGAAAAAATTAGGGTTGAAGGGTTGAAAAGTAGGGCTTCGATTTGGTATCAATGTTTCAAGATCAAATCAAACAGCCTTGACAAATTTTCGATCTTTACCAACAGAAAAGTGCTGTCTCCATTCACTCGGACGACAGCACTTTTCATTTTATTGAAAATCAATCGATTGGGTTAGGCGTCTTTTCAACCCTTCAACATTTCAACCTTCAACTTTACTTCATCACACTCACCTTCGTCTTGTTCTCCCCCTTGGCATCGGTAAGGATGTACAAGCCGGCAGGAATATGACTTGGCAAAATGGTTTCGTACATGCCATTCCCTCCCGTCCATTGCAGCAGGATTTTTCGCCCTGACATGTCCATCAGGTGTAAGCCGCTGTTGATCACTTCTTCGGTAGTACGCACTTGCAAGTAGTCAGTCGTAGGGTTGGGATAGACAAAAAGGCGGATATATCCCTCTTTGTTGGCAAGGATTACCTTTGATAGCTGCTGCTTGCCATCGGTATCTACTTGGCGCAGGCGGTAATAATTGGGGCCAGTATGAGGATCACGGTCCACCCAAGTGTACTCAAAGGGCGATGTTGCAGTTCCGCGACCTTCTACCCGACCAATTTCGTAAAAATTACCACCATCAAGGCTTTTTTCTACGACCATGTAGTCGTTGTTCAGCTCGGCTGAGACACGCCAATTCAAGACGATGCTTTCTTCATCGTTTTGTGCAGAAAAAGACTGGAGGGTAATGGGCAAAACTGGGGCCCCCGTGACTGTGCTGACTGCACCAAAAAGGGTGGTATTGCCTAATACTCCGGTGTTGAGTGATATTACGGGGCTCCCAACCACATTGGAAGCAAAACTCCGCCGGAAAGTAATCGAATTGGTACCATCGGTGATGATGATACGGGCATTGGCACTGGCGATGATGAATGTAGTTAAAGCATCTATGGTGGGATTGCCATTGATGATCAAGGTACGGCTACCTGCAATTCGGATGGTCTTTCCAGCCAGGCTGTTCGAGCCATTCATGTTGACGGTAACGATATTCCCATTTGGCCAATTGCAATTGGTCTGCCCGCTTGGGCCAGCAATACAGGCGAGAAATGAAGCGGCATCGGAAGCTATACATTGACCCAAGAGAGTGGAACTCACCCCAAAACTGAAAAATGCCAGCAAGAGAAAAATGCCAGACTTGTGTAGAAAGTGTTTCATAGTATGTTCGAGATTAAAATGTCCGTAAAAGTAAGACCACGAGAAGGCTTACAAGTCACATGTTGCCCACAGTGGAGGAAGAAAAAGTGTTTTCTCAAGAAAGTTTTCTCAAAAAAAGTTGATAATGCAAAGTACTGAACGCTGACCAGAATGATAATTAACATGAGTAGGAATGATACAAAACTAAGCATTTTTCAGAATGCTGTGGTGATTTTTTTCATTTTGTGTAAAATATTGTGAATGAATAAATTTTAAAGAATTACCACCGTTTTTATGCGATAAATATACATTTTTAAATCCCTTTACAGATTGTGGTTTATGTATTGTTTTTTCACTAAGTTGTCATGTTCCAGATCAATACAATACATTACAAAACGATTGAAAAGCTGAAACGCTGAATTGCTAAACACACTCCTCTTTCAACTCAAAAAATACGGTACAAAATCGCCCTGTGTGCAGCCCGGCACGGGGATCAGGTTGTCACCGCGCACATCACAACCTGGGATGGTACTGAGTTTTTGGTACCAGGTTTTGGCATATTGTTGGTCAATTTTAGCCAACTCGACCAACAAGTGAAAGCCACCCCGCGTTTTGAGTGAAGTGATGCAATCCAGGTTGAGGTGTTGGGCCACTTGGGCCATTACTTTGTGGTAGTCAACCTGGTCATAGTCGAAGTCAAAATAAATTTTCTTGCCGCTGGCTTTTTGGATTTCGGTCATTACTTCTTGGTGTGGGTTGTAGCCATTGTAGGGTTTGGTGATCAATTCCGCAAAACGGACCAGCGATGCCTTACTGGCCTTTTCAAGGTCGCGTGGGTTTGGATTGATGTACAAAGCCAGCGCATTTTGGGGGATCTGTAAACCTTTATATTGATAGGTGCCCAAAGCACATTCCAGTTGCTGGATTTTTTCAAAAAGCCGTTCTTTGTTGGCCGTAAAACGCTTCAATTGCTGCTTATCTGCACCAATACCGGCTGAGGGATCCGCATATTTTTTGCGGGCAAAAAGACAAACATAATAGGTCTCGTTGGGGGCCAAAGCAGGCAACCAATCGATGAATGCACGCAGTGCGGCTTCGTCCTTGATGATTTGATAATTCATATACCAAAATATGCAGACTCAAACACAGAAAAGCCCTCAGTGGTTCCCTAATCGCAAGACTTTGGTCTGGATTGTTGTGGCTTTGGTTTGGACGTCGCTCAGTTTTTGCAAACAAAACGAAGCTTCAGGCACCTTGGCGAAGGTAAAAACCAAACTCAAAAAAGTTGACCTGAATCCCACTCACGATATCGGCGACAAAATCGACAGCCTCAACGGGGTTTATGTGTTTTACAACGGCAGCGTAGGCAATGTGTCGGGCCGCAACACCACCGCTGATGGTTACAACCTGGGCTTGCAATACCAATGCGTGGAATTCATCAAACGATACTATTGGCAACACTTGAAGCACAAAATGCCCGACACCTACGGCCACGCCAAAGATTTTTTTGCCCAAAACCTCGCCGATGGCCGCATGAATACCGCCCGCAATCTGCTCCAATACCAGAATCCCAGTACTTCGGCCCCGCAAGTAAACGACTTACTGGTTTTCAGCGAAACGGATTTCAATCCTTACGGCCACGTAGCAATCGTGTCAAAAGTTGAAAAAGATCAAATCGAAATCATCCAGCAAAACATGGGCCCTTTTGGCTCATCTCGTGCAGCTTTGCCCCTAAAATTCGAAACGGGAAAATGGCGAATCAAGGAGGAAGATGCTCTGGGGTGGTTGCGGAAACGCTAAGTAACGGTTCAAAAATAAACCTTACCAATTTTCTAATTGCCAGTTGTCAACATCATGGTCAACGTCATGCTGGAAATCAGTGAAAATCAGTTTCATCAGTTTCATCTGTGTTCCGAACCAGCACCGCGCAGCGGGGCAACGAAGTTGCGATTTGGTAAGGTTTATTCGTGGCTTGTCACTAAGATTCTCCCCTTGCTTTTACATTCCTCTCTTCAACTCTTCAACATTTAAACTTTTCAACTAATCGCCACAAATCAATAAGCCCAATAATTTCCTGTTTTATGTTGAAAATCTTATCTTTGCGCCCGTTTTAAACAACACAGCTATGCTTACAGTAAACAGTGTCGCCCTGCAATTCGGAAAAAGAACCCTTTTTGACGACGTGAACCTCAAATTCACCAAGGGCAATTGTTATGGTGTGATCGGTGCCAATGGTGCTGGCAAGTCTACTTTCCTCAAAATCCTTTCTGGCGAAATCGACAGTACCAGAGGAAGTGTGGACATCACCCCTGGAGAGCGCATGGCCGTGTTGAGCCAAAACCACTTCGCCTTCAACGAGTTCCCCGTACTCGACACCGTGATCATGGGTCACCGCCGCTTGTACGACATCATGAAGGAAAAAGACGCCATCTACAGCAACCCCGACGCAACCGAAGCCGATTCGATGCGCGCCGCTGATTTGGAAGGCGAATTCGCCGAAATGAACGGCTGGATGGCCGAAAGCGACGCTGCCGAACTACTCAGCAACCTGGGCGTGGTAGAAGCCCTGCACTACAAGCTGGTGAAAGAACTCGATGGCTCGGACCGTGTGAAGGTACTCTTGGCCCAAGCCCTTTTCGGCTCGCCTGACATCCTGCTAATGGACGAACCTACCAACGACCTCGATGCCGAAACCACCGATTGGTTGTGCAACTTCCTGGCTGATTATGAAAACATCGTGATCGTCGTTTCGCACGACCGTCACTTCCTCGACATGGTTTGTACCAACGTAGTGGATGTAGACTTTGGCAAAATCCGCATGTTCACGGGCAACTACACTTTCTGGTACGAAACCAGCCAGTTGATGGCCCGCCAAATGGCCGACAAGAACAAGAAAACCGAGCAGAAACGCCAGGAAATGATGGACTTCATCGCCCGTTTCTCGGCCAATGCTTCGAAGTCGCGTCAGGCCACTAGCCGCAAAAAAGCCCTGGAAAAACTAAACCTGGAAGACATCCAAGCCTCCAGCCGCAAATACCCTTACATCGCCTTCAAGCCCGAACGCGAACCAGGTGACGTGATCTTGGACGTAGAAAAACTAGGCAAAAAGAACCAAGACGGCGAATACCTCTTCAAAAACCTGTACCTGCGTTTCAACAAAGGAGAAAAAATTGCGGTACTCAGCCGCAACGCCCTGGCCGTCACCAGCCTTTTCAACATCCTGGCGGGTGAAGACAAAAATTTTGAAGGCAACTTCACTTTTGGCCAAACCATCGCCCCCCAATACCTGCCCAACGAAAACAGCGCTTTCTTCACTGGCGATCAAGACATGAACCTGATCGATTGGTTGCGCCAATATTCCAAGGAAAAAGACGAGTCTTTCATCCGAGGCTTCCTGGGTCGGATGCTGTTCAGTGGTGAAGAGGTCTTCAAACGCTCTGCCGTGCTTTCGGGTGGTGAAAAAGTGCGCTGCATGATGTCGAAAGTCATGTTGGCCAACCCCAATTTCCTGATCCTCGACGAGCCCACCAACCACCTCGACCTGGAATCCATCACGGCCCTGAACAAAGGCATGACGGAATTTTCAGGCAACATGCTCTTCACTTCACACGATTACCAAATCCTGGATTCTGTAGCCAATCGCATCATTGAGCTCACGCCCAATGGCTTGATCGACCAAAACATGAGCTACAGCGAGTACCTGCACAGCCCCAAAGTGCGCGGCATGCGTGCTGAGTTGTACGGCGAGGCGATGATGGCGCGGTAGTGGTTAGTTGTTAATGGTTAATGGTTAGCTTGCAAATACTGGAAACTTTGGAGAGGTTTTCAGAAAAGGTTCGATTTAATCAGGGCGCGAAAAAACATCATGATTGCGGAGCTATAGGTCCCTAACATTGGTCAGCCAAGGTCATGCTAACAATCATATTCATCACAAAAACCACCACCGCAGAAACTTCTCCAAAGTTTTCAGCAAATCCTGCTCCAGACAAAAAATAAGTAACGGTTCAAAAATAAACCTTTCCAATTTCTGAGCTTGCTAGTGGTCAACATCACGGTCAACGTCATGCTGGAAATCCGTGTAAATCCGCTTAATCCGTGTCATCCGTGTTCTAAAAATGGCCTCGCGCAGCGAGGCAACGCAGTTGCGATTTAGTAAGGTTTATTCGTGGCTTGTCACTAATCATCCTGACTATTGCTGATTTTCTTTTACTTTTCGGAAAAGAAAACAAGCAAATCATGCCCAAGCCTATCGTCTTTTTCTGTTGGTTATTCCTTCTTGGCAGCCCCTTCCTTCAGGCGCAGAATGCTCAAATCAGTGGCAAAATCACCGACCGCAACAGCGGCGAGGCCCTGATCGGTGCCAATATTTCTCTCGGCTCCAATGGTGCTGCCAGTGACGAGCAAGGCCAATACAACATTTCTCTTCCTGCTGGCACTTACACCCTTAAAATCAGCTATTTGGGCTATCAAACCCTCAGCGAAACCATAAGCTTGGCCGCCGGACAAGCCTTGCAAAGGGATTTTGCCCTCGTCGAAGAAGCCGCCATCCTCCAAACTTTGACCTTCACCAGCGGTCGCTTTGAGAAAAAACTGGGCTCCGAAACGGTGACGATGGAAGTGCTCAAACCCCAATTGATTGAAAACAGCAACAAATTTCAACTCGACAAAGCCCTCGAAAAAATTCCTGGCGTGAACGTCATCGACGGGCAAGCAAATATCCGGGGTGGTTCGGGCTTTTCGTATGGTGCTGGGAGCCGGGTTTTGCTTTTGCTCGACGACATGCCCATTTTGCAACTCGACGCTGGATTTCCCAACTGGAACGATATCCCGATGGAAAACGTAGGCCAAATCGAAGTGATCAAGGGCGCGGCTTCCGCCCTGTATGGATCGGCAGCGATGAATGGGATCATCAATTTTCGCACGGCTTATGCCACTGGGCAACCCGAAACTAAGCTTGCGCTATTCTCCAGCATCGTTGACAAACCCTTAGCAGAAGACTTCAAATGGTGGGATGCGGCCCCTTTGACCCTCGGCGGCAGCCTTTCGCACAAACAACAAATTGGCAAACTGGACCTGGTAGCCAGCACCTTCTGGCTGCGCGAAAACCGCCACAACCAGGAAAGTTACACCCGTTATGGCCGCCTCAATCTCAACACCCGCTACCGCTTGAGTGAGCGCACTACTTTTGGCGTCAACCTCAATTTCAACAAGGGCAACAACCAAAATTTCTTCTTTTGGCAATCGGCCAATAAAAAACTCAGCCCCTTTCAAGGCACTTTGTCCACCAACAGCCCTACCCGTTTCAACATCGACCCACACCTGACCCATTACGACAAAAACGGCAATCGCCACCGCTTACTCACCCGTTTTTACCGCGTTGAAAACCGGGTAAGCAACAATCGCTCCAATTTTTCCTCCCAATGGTACCTCGAATACCAATTTCAGCGCCGCTGGGAAGCTGCTGATTTGACCCTCAGTAGCGGCGCGGTAATGGTGCGCAGCAATACCGATGCGGAATTGTACGGTGATACCACTTTTAGTTCTCGCAACCTGGCCGCTTACCTTGACTTGGAGAAAAAATGGGGCAAAAAACTGACCACCACCCTGGGTTTCCGCCTGGAAGACAATCTGCTGGTAAATCCAGGTTTCCGCTCCCCCATCGAAGTAATCAATCCAAGCCGGGAAATGCAAACCAAGCCTGTTTTTCGCGCCGGGGCCAATTACCAACTCGGCGAATACAGCTACTTGCGGGCATCTTGGGGGCAGGGCTACCGCTACCCAAGCATCGCAGAAAAGTTCATTGTGACCAATCTGGGCACTTTCAACATCTCCCCCAGCCCCAATTTGGGCTCCGAAACGGGCTGGTCTACCGAAATTGGCATCAAACAGGGATTTAAAGCCGCTGGATTCAAGGGCTTTGTCGATTTGGCCTTGTTTCGCACCCAGTACCAGGACATGATCGAATTCAATTTTCTCAGTTTTCAGCGCGGTTTCAGTGCCCTCAATACTGGCGAGGTACGCATCCAGGGGGTGGACTTGAGCATCATCGGGCAGTTGAATGTATTTGGTTTTCCCACCGCCATCACCAGCGGCTATTTGTTCATCGACCCACGCTTTTTGGAATTTGATACCACACCGCAGCAGCCCGGCGTCACTCCTACTCGTGCACAACGCAATGCCATCGGCTCCAGCAGTACCGACAATGTGCTGAAATACCGCTCACGTCACAGCGCGAAGATCGACTGGCAAACCGACATCAAGCGCTTTTCTATCGGCTGGGCTTTCAACTACCAAAGCTTCCAAGAAGCCATCGACCGCACTTTCGAATTCATCATTCCTGACATGAAAAACTTCCGCTTGGCCAATGACAATGGCCAGTGGGTTTGGGATGTACGCCTGGCCTATCACCCCAGTAAAAGGCTAAAAGTCAGCCTTTTGGCCAACAACATCACCAATGTGACCTACGCTTTAAGGCCAGGTTTGCTGGAGTCGCCGAGGAATTTTGGGTTGCGGGTGGATTGGAGGTAGGTTTAATCATAATACCCCAACAAAGCCTCCTTTTCCTTTTCCCAGCACAGCTCCTCCCCTGCCCTGTGGCAATTTTCTTGCACGCGCTCGTACCATTCAGCATCGCTCAGCAAGTGGTTGAGGGTTTGCGCCAGGCGCTCAGGGTAGAGCTCATCGAGGAGGCAAAAAGTCGCATACTGGCTTTGCAAAGCAATGTATTCCGGGAAACGCATGTGCAGCGATGGAATCCCCGCCTGGATGTAATCAAAAGCCTTGTTGGCCAGGGAAAGGTAGTAATTTTTGCCCCGATTTTCGAGCAAATTGAGGCCCAAAGTCGCCTTGGCAGTCAAAGCGGGCAAACTCGCAGGACTGCAATAACCCAAAAATTGAACCTTGTTTTCCAAGCCCAAATCCCGGCTCAACTGCCGCAGTTTTTGCGACAAATCGCCCTCCCCAGCCAACCATAATTGGGCTCCACTTACCCACTGCATGGCCTCAATCGCCGCCTCCAGGCCTCGCCCCTCGTTGAGCATCCCCTGGTACAAAATGACGGGCGGCTGCTGGGGATTCAAGTCGAGTTGGCGGCGAAAAGGAACATTTCTAACCACGCCAAATTCAATTCCATAGCGTTGAGACAGCTCGGCGGCCAAAGCAGGCCCAACAGTGTAGGCAGCATCCACCCTGGGGATCAAAACCCGGGCCAGGGCTTCCCAAATCCACTTCGTTAGGGGCCGATTGAGCACTTCGGGCACCTCGCTGAAGTACTCGTGGGCATCGTAAATGCACTTTTTACTTTTGATGCGACAAGCCATCCACACTGGAGCCAGGGTATCCAGGTCGATGGCGGTAAGTACGTCGAATTTTTGGCGCAGCAAAAAAAACAACAAGCGCAGGTTGTATTCCAAGTAAAACAACTTGCCTTTTTCAAACCAACATTTCAAGCGGGTTTGGGTAAAAACCTGCTCGTTCAATGGCTTCGAATCGCCTTTCTCCCGTCCGACCAAAGTCACCTCATGCCCCGCCTCGGCCAAGGTACCGCAGATCCGGATCATGCGCTGGTCGTAGTTCAAGTCATTGGTGACGGTGAAAAGGAGTTGGGCCATTGTCTTTTGGTTAACTTGAATACTGGATTTGTGAAGCTTGTATTTGAGTTATGAGTTATGGGTTATGAGTGGGGTGCTCGCTGGCAAGTTTTGGAGTGTTCTAAGCATTCGTTTGTACGATTCGAGATTTTTGATTTAACGAATTTGAACTGCAAAATAAGCGGTGTTTTTGGTAAAAATGCTAATTTCACCATAGACACCTTTAATTCGATTGCCATGCGCCTTTTCTTCTGCATCACTTGCCTGTTGTTCGGCATCTCCATTCTTTCTGCTCAAAATGCCGAATACGACCTGGTCATCAGCGGCGGCAGGGTCATTGACCCGGAAACCAAACTCGATGCCCAGCGCAACATCGGTATCCAGCAAGGCCGCATCGCCATGATCAGCAGCGAGCCTTTGCGCGGCAAAACCCAAATCAATGCCCAGGGCTTGGTCGTAGCGCCAGGCTTCATCGACATGCACATCCACGGGGTGAGCAATGTGGAGCAAGAGTACCAAGTGCACGACGGCATCACCACCGCCCTTGAATTGGAGGCGGGTATCCCTTACCTGGATCAATGGTTGGCTTCGCGCAAAAACAAGGCTTTGATCAACTATGGCAGCAGCGTCAACTGGGTATTTGCCCGCATGCAAGCCATGACCGAATTGGGTGAAGACCTGACTGCCATCAACGATTTGGCCAAAAAAGGCGAAATCCGCTTTGAAGAGCTCAACAACTTGATGGGCTCTTCTTTCAGCAAGGTCTTGACGAAAGACGAAGTCCCCAAAATGCTCCAGGCTTTGAGAAATGACCTCGCAGCGGGCGGCATTGGCTTTGGGGTGGCCATTGGCTATGTGCCGGGGGCCAAACCGCAGGAGGTGTTTCAGGTTTATCAATTGGCCGCCGAGTTGCAGGCCAAAATCTTCACCCACGTGCGCGAGCCCAACATCATTTCGGTTCAGCAAGCCATTGCCGATGCGATGGTCACCAAGGCCCCCTTGCACGTGGTACACCTCAACAGCATCGCACTCGGCAACATGCAAATGGGCCTGGACATGGTGCAAATGGCCCAAAAACAAGGCTACGAAATCAGCACCGAAGTTTATCCCTACACCGCCGCCTCGACCATGCTCAACAGCCACATTTTCAGCGAGGGCTGGCAGGAGCGCCTGGGCATCAGCTACGAAAACCTGCAATGGGTAGCCACTGGCGAACGCCTGACCAAAGAAAGCTTCGAAAAATACCGCAAAACCAGGGGTACGGTGATCATCCACCATATGCGGCCCGAATGGATCAAGGCCGGGGTAAGCAGTCCTAAGGTCATTATCGCCTCGGACGGTATGACTTATGCTCAACTAGCCCACCCCCGCACTGCGGGCACGTTCAGCCGGGTCTTGGGCCGTTATGTAAGAGAGGAAAAAGCCCTGAGCCTGCACGAAGCCCTGGAAAAAATGACCCTTTTGCCCGCCCTTTGCCTGGAGTCGATCGCGCCAATCATGCGCTTCAAAGGCCGACTACAAGTAGGCATGGACGCCGATGTGACGATTTTTAACCCTGAAAAAATCCTGGACCAAGCCACATTTGAAGAAGGCTTGAAGTTTTCGACGGGCATCGAATATGTGTTGGTCAACGGCACTTTGGTGTTGAAAAATGGGCAAACGGTAAAAGGTGTATTCCCTGGAGAGGCGGTTTTGGGGAAGTTTAAGCGGTGATGAACACTTAAGCTTTTTGAGAAGTCACTCTTCAACTTTTCAACGCTCTAAAATACTTATTGCTCCAATCCAACAAATTTTTACTGTATTGGTGGCCAAAATTGCGGTCGCCGAACAACTTCACCCAACGGATGCCTTGCACTGCATTGCAGAGAAAAACTTCATCAGCGGTACGCAAATCGGCGGGTCGAATGGGTTTTTCCTGGATCTGAAAGCCACCTTCTGCGGCGTGTTGCAAGAGGAATTTGCGAAAAACGCCATCTACACAACCCTCGATCAGCGGTGGGGTATAGACCTGAGCATCGCGCAACACAAAAATATTGGCCGAAGAACTCTCGGCAATGCGCTCGTGCTGGTTGAGCAGCAGGCTTTCGCCCAATTGGTGGTTGCGGGCAAAATTGGCGGCCATCACATAAGGCAAACTGTTGCAGGTCTTGAGGTTGGAGAGCAAAGAGCCCGCTTGTACCTGGGCCACATTGCAAATGGCCACGCTCAGGCCATCATGGTGCCAGGGAAAATTCACATCTTCGATTGGAGTAGCTTCGATCACAAAATGTGCCGCATGATTACTGGCGGCATAAGCCCCCCCATCGGCCCGAAAAACCTGGATGCGGATGCGGGCGTTTTTGAGCTTACCCGCAGTTTTTTCCAACTCGGCTTGCCAAAAATCCAAAGTCCAGGCATTGGCGGGCTTGATTTCGAGGGCGGCCATGCCTACATGCAGGCGCTGGAGGTGCAACTTGAGTAGGGGAATTTTACCGCCCATCTTGCGCAGGCTCTCAAAACAGCCATCGCCGTAGCGGAAAGCCCGGTTTTGGGCCGAGATCGTCAATTGCCCGTCCTTGCTGATTTGTCCATCGAAATTGATGATGCTTGCGCTCAAAATCCTGGTTTTTGAAATTAGAGCGCAAAGATAAGGGACCTGACTTAAATAAGGAGCAGAATTCTCAGAATTACCAGAATAATCCAATAAGACGTTACCAAAACAGCATTTACAAAAATTTCCAGAATTGGGCTGCTTTATAGCTACTCAACACTATACTGTCGGGGTTTTAGGCCCCCAACGTCGGTAGTCCAAATGTCAACATCGTGTTCAGCGGGGCTGTAGGCCCCAAACATTGGTCAGTCAACGTCACGCTAGCATCTTGTCTATCATCAAAATCAAATAAATCATAGTTCAGACAATAATCACCCCTCAAATCCGGCACCATTGCCCTTCAAAATGCCCCGAATCTTTTCCAAAGACTCCTCAAACGCCGCGCCGATGGGGATTTCGATATCTTTGACCCAAACTTGCTGGCGGGCAATTTTTTCTACGTGATTGACCCCCACAATGAAGGAGCGGTGTACCCTTACAAAATCCTGCGGAGGCAAAACCAGGAGGGCTTCGGCCAGGTTTTGGCGGCTCATCAGCTTGCGGCCCGCCAAGACGTAGGTCATGTAATTGCCCGCCGCTTCTACGTATAGGATGTCTTTCAGAAAAACTTTCTCCTCTTCGTAGCCCGTTTTTAGCAAAATAAAATCGGCTTGCAATTCGCCTTTTAAGTTTTTGATTTCCAACACCTTGTTGCAAGCCTTGGTAAAACGAGACAATGAAAAAGGCTTGAGCAGGTAATCTACTGCGTCCAATTCAAAACCCTGTACCGCGTACTCAGAATAAGCGGTGGTAAAAATGATCAAAGGCCCGTTTTTGAGGATTTGAGCAAACTCCACCCCCGAAATATCGGGCATTTTGATGTCCAAAAAAATCAGGTCCACCTTGTGCTGGCGCAAATAAGGCAGGGCCTCAAATGCATCCGTAAAGGTAGCTTGCAAGTCAAGAAATGGCACCTTGGCGGCGTGCATTTGCACCACATCCAAGGCCTTGGGCTCGTCGTCGATGGCAATGGCGATCAGTTTCATGGCGTGATGTTGAGGATGAGCGACACAAAGTAATCGTTTTCGGAGGCCTGCACGTCGAACTGGTGCCGACCTGGGTACAGCAGTTCCAGGCGTTTTTTCACGTTGTCGAGCCCAATGCCGTGGCTGTCTTTTTCGGGGTCTTCATCGGCTTTGGGGTGGTAACTGTTGTGTACTTTGAAAAAAATCCGCGAGGGATCGTGGGTCAAAGTGATGTAAATCCAGGACGCGCTGCGGAAACTGATGCCGTGCTTGAAAGCGTTTTCCACCAAAGGATTCAGCAGCATCGGTGCGATGAACACTTCGCGGTCAGTTTGTTGGAGGTTTATTTTGAGGTCAATCTCTTGGTTTTCATCCAACCTCATGCGTTGGATGTCGATGAAATTTTGCAAGTATTCGATTTCCTTGGCCAGGGGGATGCGGGTCTGGTGGTTTTCTTGGAGCATAAAACGCATCATGTCGCCCAGTTTTTGGATGCCATCGGCGGTTTTTTCGCTGTTTTCCTTCATCGCAATGGCATACAAAGTGTTCAGGGCATTGAACAGGAAATGTGGGTTGATTTGGGCACGCAGGGAACTGAGTTCCGCACTGGTCTGGGAGAACTGGGTTTGTAGCTGGAGTTTTTCGCTTTGTAGGGACCAGCGTAGATACCCACTAAAAAATCCTGCCAAATGTAAAAACACAAATAGAAACAATCCCGATGAAAAAAACACCTGCTCCAATAGCACTACGAACATGAAGAGTGTAATAAAAAAATAAGCAGTACACTCAAAAATCAGTGCATACAAGCTATATTGCTTGCTTCGCCAAAGTGGAATCAAGCGGTAAAACCAGTACAAATGCAAAATGGTCAATATGATAATTAAGTAGCTGTGCCATTTTCCGTCGAATTCGTTTGATTCATTATATAGAATATCGTGCAAGGGGGCCCAAGCATAGATGGCAAGTAGGCCGATAAAGTTCATGCCGATAAAATCAGCCGATACTTTTAATATGATTTTATTAGTAGCTTTTAACTGCTCTAATAACGCATAATAAATTTGATTGACAATTTCGTACCCGATGATAAGACCAAAGACAGTAGCGAAATTTTTAAAAATACTGAATGCATAAAATTGATTAAAGGTGCCAAAATTTTCATTTTCATCCACCACCTTGATACTAAAGTAATTGTGAATCAATACACCTAAAACCAAGAAAACACCTCCCCAAAACAACCAAAAAAAGTGCTTTAAACCCAGTTGCCCATCCAAAATTGCCGGAACCACCCGGTAGTGCCAAATGTAACTACAAATAATTCCTCCCAACCAAAGGACACAGAGTGGGATGAAGGCGTCTTTAAAAAAATCATAACGCCCATAGAAACAACCACTACATTGACGTTCCGCTTCTTGGTATTCCAAAAATTGGTGGCAGATTGCTGCAATCAGAAATGCAATCCCCAAATACATCCCCCAACTCCAATTCGTAGCTTTCCGGACTTCCATCTCGTTTTTTTCGTAAAAGTAATCGCAGTGTGGCTTTCCTGGCCAAAATGGGACCAATCCCAGGCTATTTGGGACAAAAAAGTTGAAAAGTTGAAAGGTTGAAGGGTTGAAAAGATGGAATCCCGTGAACAGCTTGGTACTGGTGGAAATGTTAAAAATAAACAGAGGGTTGAAAAGTAGAGAGTCCCCAAGCCAGGAGTTTTCACCCATGCTAGTTTCTCTTCAACTTTTCAACCCTAAACCTTTCAAATCAAAATCATTGTTGCGCTTGCTCGCTGGTATTCTCCAGGTAGATTTCCTCTTTCGGCGCTTCCAGTGCTTGGCTCTTTCTACCGATGCTGTTCATCTCTCCCAATTTTTGCGTAGCGCTGAACGAAGAGATCATGTGGGTCAGCATGTCGCTGGCGGAACTGGGGGCATTGGGCAGCAGGATCAGGTTACTGTTGGTGCTCTGGCCTATTTGTTGCAGGGTGTCGTAGTGCTGGGTTACCACGATCAGGGCTGAAGCCTCCTGCGAGTTGATGCCGACTTTGTTGAGCATGTCCACCGATTCCTCCAGGCCCTTGGCGATTTCGCGGCGTTGGTCGGCGATACCCTGGCCTTGCAGGCGCTTGCTTTCGGCTTCGGCCTTGGCTTTGGCCACGATGCGGATGCGTTCGGCTTCTCCTTCGTATTCGGCGGCCAGTTTTTTGCGCTCGGCAGCGTTGATGTGGTTCATGGCATTTTTCACCGATTGGTCGGGGTCGATGTCAGTCACCAGAGCCTTCACGATGCCGTAACCATATTCATTCATGGCCTCTTCCAGCTCTCTGCGGATGGCGTGGGCGATGTCGTCTTTGCGCTCAAACACGTCGTCAAGGCGCATTTTGGGCACTTCGGCACGCACGGTATCAAACACATAAGCAGTAATCTGCTCGGTGGGGTTTTGAAGTTTGTAAAAAGCTTCGAACATGCTCTCCTCCAACACCCGGAATTGCACGGAGACTTTTAATTTTACGAAAACGTTGTCCTTGGTCTTCGTTTCCACAATTACGTCCAATTGCTGGATCTTCAAGTTGATGCGGCCCGCAGTTACATCCGCGTAAGGGATTTTGAAGTGCAGGCCCGGCATGCGCATGCTGTGAAATTTTCCGAAACGCTCGATGATATAAGCAGTTTGTTGCTTTACGGTAAAAATTCCTGAAAAAAGTGTAGCCAAGCCAATGAGGCCAAAAACTATTGCGAATATTCCCATGTCGGTTCAGGTTTTTGATGGTTTCCAGTTTGTATGTAGGTCGAAAATACAGACAAATTGCGAGTTAGTCAAAAATATCCGACGATTACGCCAGCCATTGGCTCAGATGCTTGAAAAAAGGCGATGAAAGTGGGGAACCAATGGGGCTGGTTTGGCTGTTTAATAGTGAACAATTCAAGGGAATTGCCTAGAACCCGAACTCAATTCAAATATGGGTATCCGAAATAACATTTAAACTACAATCAGATGAATACAATCGACTGCACGTCAACCCCTGTTGACAAGCAAATCTCCCTCATCCCCTACTCCGAATCCGAAAACCACCTCCCCCAATCAGGCAATGTCATTTCGGCTTATCAGGCCAAGGGCGACATCGTGGTTTACCAAGCTTACAACCCGACCATCGCCAAATATGCGGTAGAACACCAAAAACTAGGTGGTAATGCCTTCAGTTTCAACCGCATGACCTGGATCAAACCCAACTACTTGTGGATGATGTACCGCAGCGGCTGGGCCAGCAAGGAGAACCAAGAACGCATTTTAGCCATCCGCATCCCTGGTGAAATTTGGGAAGAAATCCTTGTCCAGGCAGTATTTTCGGCATTCCAGGCCGACATTTATGGCAGCCATGAGCAGTGGAGGGCAGCTTTGGAAAACAGTGACGTGCGCCTGCAATGGGACCCCAATCACGATGCACATGGCAACAAAAGAGACCGTCGTGCCATTCAAATTGGCATGAAGGACCAGGCTTTGAACCTTTTCAACGACCATATCCAATTGATCGAGGACATCACCCCCTTTGTGGAAAAACAAAGAATTTACCTCGAACACGATCAGCTACAATACCTGGAAGTGCCCGACGAAAGGGTGTATGTGCCACAAAGAACGGATTTGAACATTGGCTTGGGCGGGCATTAAATTTTTTTTACCCCCAACAGGGTGATTTATACTTTCAGCATATTACTTTTTTTAGCGGATGAATGACAATTCCAGGCATTTACCGCTCCATAATTTGTAAAAAATCCGACATTTCTAAGGGGAACATTCAAAGCCTTACCCTATCTTTACCAATACACTTACGCTGTAAATTAAAACACTAAAATAATATGGAAAAACTCCTCCGCAAGTTCCTAACAGGATACCTGCTCCTCCTCGTTACTGGCCTTTGGGCCCAAACCGACTTGGCCAACAAGGCCCGCACCGCACTGAAAACCCATACTGAAGAACTACCGACTGAAAAAGCTTACCTGCACACTGACAAGCCACATTATGCCTTGGGTGAAAATCTCTGGTTCAAAGCCTACCTCTGTGCAGGACCACAACACCTGCCGTCGGGCGTGAGCAATCTGCTGTACGTAGAGTTGATCAACCCAAGTCATGTAGTGGTGGCTTCACGTTACATTGAAATCAGCGAAGGTGCTGGGGTGGGAGACTTTGCCCTCGACCGCGCCTGGGTCGATGGGCCTTATTTGTTGCGGGCCTACACCAACTACATGCGCAATTTCCCGGATGGCTATTTTTTCCAAAGGGAGGTCCAGCTATTTGACTCACGCAAACCCACTCCACCTGGTCCTGGTGGTTTCAGCGATTACAGCCTTAGTTTCATGCCCGAAGGGGGCGATCTGGTAACGGGTATCCCCTCACAAATCGGCATCAAAGCCGTCAACAACCTGGGAGAGGGCATCACCGTCGAAGGTAAAATTGTGGATGAAACAGGTACACTGGTCACAGCCGTAAAAACCTACCGCTTTGGGCTGGGAGTATTCAACCTCAGTCCTGCTCCCGAAAAGACATACGAATGCGAGGTCACCCACCAGGGCATGACTAAAAAATTCAAGCTTCCCACTCCCCTATCCCAAGGTCTTACTTTGCAACTGAATCAAAGGGTAGCCAAGCAGATATCCGTACAGGTGCGAAGTGTGGGCACTGGCAGTTTGCAGGGTTATGTCTTGATTGGTCAAGTACGCGGCCAATCGGTTTTTGCCTATACCCATCCAAGTGCTGAGGACAAATTTAACCTCAGCATCCCCACCGATTCCATTCCGGAGGGCATTGCACAATTCACCTTGTTCAAACCCAACGGAGAACCTGTTTGTGAGCGTTTGGTCTTCGTGGACAATCCCAAAGACCGGGGCAAATTGGCCATTAGCGCCGACAAAACTACTTATGGTCCTCGCCAAAAAGTAAACATTGGCGTACAAGCCAGTGATTTTGCTGGTGGACCGCTGTTTGGCAATTTTTCGGCCACCGTCACCGATCGCAACAGCGTATATTGGTCCAAAAACGGGACCGACATCCGCTCTTACTTGCTATTACAATCCGATCTACAAGGAAGAATTGAAGATCCAGGTTACTTTTTTGCCGAAGAGACCAATACCCGCAAACAACTGCTGGACATGCTCATGCTCACCCAGGGCTGGCGGCGTTTCAGTTGGAAAAGCTTGATGAATGGGGTAAAAATGAACGATTTGGCCTTTTTGCCCGAGCAGGGTTTCAGCATCAGCGGACGCACTACCAAGCTCAATCAACCCAAAGCCAGTGTAAAAGCCGATGTAATGATCAGCGTATTTGGCAAGGAATTTTCTTCCGATAAAATGAGCACCGACGAAAGCGGCAAATTCCGCATGATGGGTTTCAACTTCCGCGACAGCACCAAGGTCAACCTCCAAGCTGCTAAGCTGAATACGGGCAGGAAACCCAAAGCCGAAGACGCCAATCGCCAAAGCATGGCTGGCGACCGCGACGTAAGCATCGTGCTCGATGGCATCGAATCTGCACCAGTCAATCCCAAGGCGCAGTTTTCGCTCTATGCCAACGAAGGCCAGGACAAACTCAAACTTTTCCTCAATAGCAGCCGCGAATTGGCCCGCTTAGACTCCATCTTTGCAGGCATCTGGACCATCAACCTAGAGGAATTCACGGTGCGAAGCCAGCGCAAACTTCCAACACCTTATGGCGTAACGGCCCTGCCTTATACCCAGCCCAGTTGGCGGGTAACGCCCGATTCGATTCCGAACTCCAGTATTGCTTTGGGGGTTTTCGACCTGATTAGGGGCCATGTGCCGGGCGTTCAAATTAAGGGCAGTTTTCCCGATCAGATCCTGACTTTGCGGGGACAATTTTCTTCCACCGGATCATCCGAGCCTTTGTTTTTGGTGGATGGCAATACAGTAGATGCTGGTACCTTCAACAGTACCCCGGTTAGCGACGTAGCATTTGTGGATGTATTGGTAGGCACCAAGGCCGCTATTTATGGCATCAGAGGCGCAAATGGGGCCATTGCTTTGTGGACCCGCCGCGACGGCAGCCGCAACCGATTTGGTGCAGTGGACTTGAATGGGGTGCTCAATTTCAAGCACCCAGGTTTTTACAAAGCACGTCAGTTCTATTCCCCCAACTACGACAAAAAGCTCCCCGAACACGACCGACCGGATAACCGCACCACCCTGCATTGGTCGCCAACGTTAAAAACGGATGAAAAGGGCATGGTCCAGTTCAATTTTTACACCAGCGACAAAGGGGGGGATTTTGATGTGATCATCGAAGGCCTCAGCCGCAATGGCATCCCCGTGGTGGGGCGTTTGAGCGTGGGCAAGTAAGTAAGTTGAGAGGTAGAGGGGTGGAGAAATCACTAAGTCGGCTCTTCTCAACCCCTCAACCTCTCAACTCCTAAACCAACAATCACCGTTTCACCTTGATCCCACAACCAATGGCTCTGGTCAGACTGGGGTCGGGGTCTTTGCCCGCCATCACGGCTGCAATGGCCTCCTCCACATAGCGGCGAGTCACTTGGGTTTCGTCATCCACGCTGTCGTCGATGGCGCCCACGTAGCGTACACGGCGGGTTTTGTCCAACAAAAAAACGTGCGGCGTGCGGCTGGCACCATATTTGGGAAAAACCTTCTGGCCTTCGTCAAGGCAGTATTCAAAAGGATATTTGCGCTCCTTGGCCCGGTCCTGCATGGCCTGGAAATTGTCGCCAGGCTGCACCGTGGGATCATTGGGATTGATGGCAATTACCGGATAGCCCAACGGAGCATATTTGTTGTGCAAGTCGATGATGCGCCCTTCATAAGCTTGGGCGTAAGGGCAGGTATTGCAAGTAAAGATCACCAAGAACCCCTTGGCTTGCTTGTAATCCTTGAGCGATACGATTTTCCCACTCACGGCTTTCAGGCTGAAGTCGGGAGCTGAATCGCCAGGCATGATCACTGGCTGAGGTGTACGACCATTTTGGCCTTGGGCCTTTTCCAATACAAAAAAGAAAGCAAAAAGAGCAAGTAAGCAGGTTCGCAATGCGGTTTTCATGGCTGTGCCAAATTTGGTTGAAAAGTTGAAGTTTTGAAAGATTGAAGAGACTGGGAACCAATGAATTTAGTTTTGAACCAGCTGCTTTCCCCACCTAGGCCCTTCAACTAAACTCTTGAGGTTTATTTGTAACTATCCAGTCGGTTCCCATTTTGGCCAAAAAAGGCCGATTTCCGCCCCCTCTTCGCCATTTTTTTCGCCGATGCTGGGCATCGACTACAAAAAATAGGCTTGATGGGACTAAAATCGTCTACTTTTTTGTCTCAAAACCACTCGACTGGATAGTTACGTTTATTTTGAATCCAACAGGGGATCAATCAGTTTTTTTAATTCAGCATAATCGGAAAATTCGTTTTCGATGAATTTTCGTTTTTCTCCATGAAAAATAAGGGTTGCAGGAATGCTTCCAGTCCACTGCGGATCAACTTGTTCGATCCAATTGTCATAGTCCGAATCCAATAACGCTGCAATTGGGGCTGAAAATTGTCGACGCTGAAGAAAAGGCTTGAGTTTGGACTCCAAATCCTTGCGAAAATCCATGCTGACCAGCAAAACCTTGACTTTACGGCCACGGTATTCCTGGTGCAATTGCTCAAAATAAGGCAATTCCTCAATGCAAGGTGCACACCAGGTTGCCCAGAAATTGACCACGTAAATGGTATCGTTTTGCTGTTGTAAGTAAGGCAAAAAATCACTGAAGCGCTCGTAAACCCTTTGCCCGCGCAGCAGCAGGGCTTGCCCGAAAAGGAACAAAAAGAGTAGTTTTCGCATAGTATCCAACTAAAGCACCGTTGACATTTAACGGTCATTGGTTGCAAGTGGCAAAAGTAAAACAAAGTTGAGGGAAAAATGGATGAAAAGCAAGGGGCTGATGGTCTGGAGTAGCATACTATGGTTATGCTTTGCGCTTAGGCCGCTCAAAAAGGGCCTAGGGCAGATCATGCGCATCATAAAAATCAGAAAAATTATAAAAATCACAGTTCAGCCTTACCTTTAAGGAACAGGAAAGAAATAAAGTGGACATCTTTGACTTTTGATTCAGCCCTTTGCGTGTGAACGTAATAGCCAAAATCACGGTCAAAATCATGCTGGAAATCAGTGAAAATCAGTTTTATCAGTTTCATCCGTGTTCCCAACTAGCCTCGCTGCGCGAGGCAACCAAGATATCTAATTTATTTAATCTGCGGCCCTAATGCACTAAACAACACCTTAAATAAATGCTCGCATTCACTCAAACCGAAAAAAACCAGTCCCCTGCTCTGCAAACGCTCCCCTCTCCTACCCTGGGCGAAGGCGAAGTGATCATTCAAATAAAAGCCGCTGCTTTAAACCACCGCGATGTGTTCATCAGCAAAGGCATGTACGCAACCATCAAATATCCTGTCGTTTTTGGCTCAGATGCTGCTGGTTTGGTCGAGGGGCGCGAGGTGATCCTCAACCCAGGCCTGTTTTGGGGAGAAAATCCGGGCTTTTCCGGGCCAGATTTCCAAATTTTGGGGATGCCACGGGCAGGCACTTTTGCGGAATACACGGCTTTGCCCGCCCAGTACGTGCATGACAAACCCACCCACCTTTCCTGGATCGAGGCGGCAGCCTTGCCCTTGGCGGGAGTCACGGCTTACCGGGCTTTGTTTACGCGGGCAGGGCTGAAAACAGGGGAGCGGGTCCTCATCACGGGCATTGGTGGCGGTGTGGCTTTGTTTGCATTGCAATTTGCCACCGCAATCGGTGCAGAAGTGTGGGCAAGCTCAGGTAGCGATGAAAAAATTGCCAAAGCCATCAAATTAGGGGCCGCAGGTGGGGTAAATTATCGCCAAACCGACTGGTACAAAAATCCGGCCTTGAATCCAGGATTTGATGTGGTCATCGACGGCGCTGGCGGCGAGAGTTTTGGCTACTTGTTGCGCCTGGCCAAACCTGGTGGCCGCATCGCCAGTTATGGTGGCACCCTTGGCGTGGTGCCCAATTTTAGCCCCCAAATTCTTTTTTGGAAACAGTTGCAAATCCTGGGCTCGACGATGGGCAGCGAACAAGATTTTGCGGAAATGCTGGCGTTGGTGAACCAGCACCAGATTCGACCTGTGGTGGATTCCGTGTTTGCTTTGAAAGATGCAGATAAAGCTTTTCAACGCATGGAGGCTGGGGAGCAATTTGGGAAGATTTGCTTGGAGATGGGGTGAGTGGGGGATGGATGCTCATTTTAGGACAAGTCAGTCAGTTGCTCAACCCCAAAACCCGATCACTCCAACCCCTCACCTCTCGACAAAGCGCCGCGTCCCCAGCCAAGCTCCGGCCATAGGAGGGGATCATTTTCTTCAAGTGCAATTCCCAATTCTCACTCTTGAGTTTTTCGGGAAAACAATATTCCAGCACTTGCAGCATGGCAGCAACTGCCGTAGAAGCGCCGGGCGAGGCACCCAACAAGGCCGCTACGGTGCCATCGGCGGCGTGTACGATCTCGGTGCCGAATTCCAGGATGCCACCTTTTTCTTCGTCTTTTTTGATCACTTGCACCCTTTGCCCGGCGATTTCCAGGTCCCAGTCTTCGATTTTGGCGTTGGGATAGTATTCGCGCAGGGCTTCCATTTTTAGTTCGTCCGACTGCATGACTTGCTCCACCAGGTAGGCGGTGAGCGGCAGGTTGTCCAAGCCAGCCCGGATCATGGGGATCAGGTTGTCGAGTGCAATCGACTTGAGCAGGTCCCAGTAAGAACCATGTTTGAGGAATTTCGTCGAAAACCCTGCAAATGGCCCAAACAGCAATTCCTGTTGGCCATTGATGATGCGGGTATCCAAGTGTGGCACCGACATGGGGGGCGTACCCACCGAGGCGCGACCATAGACCTTGGCGTGGTGCTGGGCGATAATAGCGGGGTTAGTGCAGCGCAACCACTGCCCGCCCACCGGGAATCCGCCGTAACCCTCGGCTTCGGGGATGTCCGATTTCTCCAGCAACAACAAGGAGTGGCCGCCTGCTCCGATGAACACAAAAGGGGCTTTGATCAGCTTGCGGCTGTCATCGGCCAGGTTGCGCACGACCATCTGCCAGCGTTCGGGCTGCTCAGGGTCGCGTTCCAGGTCTTCTACTTCGTGCTGGAGGTGGATGGTGGTTTTGTCCTGTTGGTCGAGGTAGCGGAAAATGGCCCGCGACAAGGCTCCAAAGTCCACGTCGGTGCCGTGTTCGATACGGGTAGCAGCTACGGGTTCTTCGTCCTCACGTTCGGCCATCATCAGGGGCACCCACTTGGCAATTTGGGCCGGGTCTTCGGTGTACAGCATGTCGGCAAACAAGTGGCTCTTGGTCAGCGCGACATGTCTTTTTTTCAAAAATTCCACATTTTCCTCCCCTTGCACAAAACTCAGGTGTGGCATGGCATGGATGAACTCGGCAGGGTTTTTCAGGATGCCTTTTTCTACCAAATAAGCCCAAAACTGCTTCGATTTTTCAAATTGCTCGTTGATTTTGAAGGCTTTCTTGCAGTCGATGCTGCCGTCTTCGTTTTCGGGGGTGTAGTTCAGTTCACAGTTGGCGGCGTGGCCGGTGCCAGCGTTGTTCCAGGCATCGCTGCTTTCGGCGGCGAGTTGGTCGAGGCGTTCAAACACTTCAATTTGCCAGTCGGGTTCCAATTCGTGCAGCAACAAGGCCAGGGTAGCGCTCATGATGCCACCGCCAATCAATACTACATCCGGGGAATAATGGTAGGCTTGCTGCATTGGGTGCTTTGATTTTTTTGGCGAAAATACGGTAGATTTTTTTTGTCGGAGTCAGAATTTGCAACATAGCTCTTTTTTGTCTGAAGCAGAATTTTCAGAATTACAGAATTACTGGTGTGGTGTTGACCAAGGGCCGCAGATTAAATAAATTAGACATCTTCGTTGCCCCGCTGTACGAGGCTTGTCGGGAACACGGATGAAACAGATAAAACTGATTTTCACTGATTTCCAGCATGATTTTGACCATGATTTTGGCTATAACGTTGCCACGCAAAGGGCTTAATCAAAAGTCAAAGATGTCCACTTTGTTTCTTTTATGTTCCCAAAACAAGAATTTTAAAAAATTAGAGCATTGGCCCGCTTCGCGGTCGTAGGCAGCAAGTATGCTTGGGCTCATGGTCATCAAAAAAATCATAAAAATCACAGTTCAGACACTTACAGCCCATTCAATCGATCCAATCTTGATTTTGGTCAAAAAAGCCGTACCCACCGCTGAATTTTGTTGTATCTTTGCGCAAATTTTGAAAAACGTTCCGCACCGACAAGTCAATCTGTCGGAAAGATTGGTTTCAACACATGAAGCAAAGAACTATCCTGAAACCCGTGACTGTGAGCGGGGTTGGCTTGCACACTGGCCAAGTTGTCAATTTGACTTTTCAACCCGCACCTGAAAACCACGGGTATAAATTCCAACGCATCGACCTCCCCGGCCAGCCCTTGGTCAATGCCGATGTCAACCGGGTGGTATCGACTACACGTAGCACCACCATCAAGTCTGAAGATGCCCAAATCAGCACCGTAGAGCATGTGCTTTCGGCTTTGTCAGGTTTGGAAGTAGACAATGTGCTGTTGGAGATCGATGGCCCTGAAGTGCCCATTCTCGACGGCAGTGCCCTGCCATTCGTCAAAGCCTTGCAAGCGGCTGGTTTCCAAGAGCAGGAAGCGGAAAGAGAGTACTACGAAATCACCAATCCGATCACTTACCGCGATGAAGAAACGGGGGGTGAAATCATGATTTTGCCTTACGATGGTTTTGAAGTGACAACCTTGATCGACTTCAACTCCAGCACCCTGGGCCAGCAATATGCCCAGTTGCGCCATTTGAATGATTACGCTACCGAAATCGCCCCTTGCCGCACTTTCGTGTTTTTGCACGAATTGGAGCAACTCATCGAGCAGGGCCTGATCAAAGGCGGTGACTTGGACAATGCCATTGTGTTCGCAGATCAGTCAGTACCACAAAGCAAACTGGACGAAATTGCCAAAAAACTAGGTAAACCAAGTATCAAAGTCGACAAAGAAGGCGTACTGAATACCACCGAGCTGCACTTCCGCAACGAAGCAGCCCGCCACAAGCTACTTGATGTGATTGGCGACATTGCACTCCTGGGTAAACCCCTCAAAGGCCGCATCGTAGCCACCAAACCTGGCCATACCCTGAACTATGAGTTTACCAAGTTGTTGAAGAAACAATATATGGAAGACCGCAAAGTGAAAGGCAAACCCAAATATGACCCCAATGCCACTCCCTTGTTCGACTCGGTGCGGGTGGCGAGTTGGTTGCCCCACCGTTTTCCATTTTTGTTGATCGATAAAATCACTGAATTGTCGGAGAACCATGTAGTAGGGGTGAAAAACGTGACTTTCAACGAATCGTTTTTCCAAGGACACTTTCCCAATAATCCGGTATTCCCAGGTGTTTTACAAATCGAGGCGATGGCTCAAACGGGTGGTATCCTGGCATTGTCGACCGTACCCGATCCTAGTAATTGGGACACGTATTTTCTGAAGATCGACGATGCGAAGTTCAAATACAAGGTCGAACCCGGAGACACCCTGCTCATCAAATTGGAACTCCTGGCCCCCATCCGGCGCGGCATCTGCCAAATGCAGGGCACGATTTATGTTGGAAATAAAATAGTGTCGGAAGCCCAATTGACCGCTCAAATCGTTAAGCGCGCCTGATGAAAGACATTCACCCACTCTCCATTGTCCATTCCGATGCCCAAATCGGTGAAAATGTGACCATAGGCCCTTTTACCACCATTGAAAAAGACGTGGTAATCGGTGACAACAGTTGGATTGGCCCCAATGTAACCATTTTCAACGGTGCTCGTCTGGGTAACAATGTCCAGGTTTTTCCTGGTGCAGTGGTTGCGGGTATTCCCCAAGACCTGAAGTTCAAAGGCGAAAAAACTACCGCAGAGGTTGGCGATTTCAGCGTAATCCGAGAAATGGTCACCATCAACCGGGGCACCGCTGCGGCAGGAGCTACCCGCATTGGCAAGCATTGCCTGATCATGGCCTATGCCCACGTGGCCCACGACTGCGTGCTGGGCGATCGGGTCGTTTTGGCCAACAACGTCAACTTGGCCGGTCACGTCGAAATCGAAGATTGGGCCATTCTTGAAGGCTTGGTGGCAGTGCAACAGTTTTGCCGCGTAGGGGCACATAGCTTCATCGCAGGCGGGTCTCTGGTTCGCAAGCACGTACCACCATTTGTCAAGGCTGCCCGCGAACCCCTGTCTTACGTAGGTGTCAACTCCATTGGCTTGCAAC
Source organism: Chitinophagales bacterium (assembly GCA_013299105.1). Lineage (GTDB taxonomy): Bacteria > Bacteroidota > Bacteroidia > Chitinophagales > Saprospiraceae > Haliscomenobacter. The sequence continues at coordinate 113,621 of JAAFJY010000023.1, forward strand.
GCCGCAATTTTGCCAGCGAGCAAATCCACCAAATCCACGACATTTACCGCATCTTGTTTGTGAGTGGTTACCGCATGAGCAAAGCCATTGAAGTAATCGAACAGAACATCCCACCCAGCCAAGAGCGCGAATTGATCCTGGATTTTGTACACAAGCAGCCCGAAATCATGCGCGGCTTGCGCCACATGAATGGCAAGACAGTTCACGATGAAAATTGAACTGGAAAAGGTCGGCAAACGCTTTCGTGGAGAATGGATCGTAAAAAACGTGGACCTGGTTTTTGAGCCAGGCCAACGTTACGCCATCACCGGTCCCAATGGTTCTGGAAAATCGACTTTGCTGAAAATGATGTGCGGCTTTTTGACCCCCTCCAAAGGCAAAGTGCACTTTAGGCAAGCCGAACAAAAGGTGTCTTTGGAAAATGCTTACCGCCAACTGGCTTACGCCGCACCGTACATCGAATTGATCGAAGAACTCAGCCTGAGCGAAGCCATTGACTTTCATTGCCGTTTTCGCAACTTGCAAAATGGACTAGAAACCAGTAATTTGATCGAGTTATTGGGTTTTGAAAAATCCCGCGACAAGCAAGTGCGCTATTTTTCTTCTGGCATGAAACAGCGCCTCAAACTGGCGCTGGCCATCTGCGACTCCTCCCCTCTCCTACTGCTCGACGAGCCTACCACCAACCTGGATGCCCAGGGCTCCGAATGGTACGCGAATTTATTGGAGCGTTTCTTGGGCCAAAGAACATTGATCGTTGCCTCCAACGTGCCCACTGATTACGCCATGTGTGAACAGGTGGTGGATATTTTGGGGTACAAGTGAGGTTGGTTGAAATGTTGAAGGGTTGAAAAGAAGGGGCTTCGATTGGAGGTTTTAGGGTTGTAAAAAACGTCAACGTCACGCTCTTATCTGAACTGTGATTTTTGTGATTTTTTTGATGACCATGATTGTATTTTTTCAAATTCAGGTTTGGTCAATGCTACGCAAGTATGCTGTAATGCTGTAATTCAGCGAATTCTGGTTTTAGGGATGGCAAAAGAATAAGTTATAAAAATTGGTAGGCCAAATTTTGAGTTAAGCGGGGTCAACATCATGCTGGAAATCCGCAAGATTGTGTGTGGGTGTGGAAGTGTGAGTGTGAACGTGTGTCCCCAACATTGGAAACGAAATGCCAACACACCCGAACCCAAACAAGCACACCCGAACCCATTTTCATCCGTGTTCCCATCCCGCAAAGCGGGGCAAAGCATCAATTCTTACAAGTTAGTAACGGTTCAAAAATAAACCTTTCCAATTTTTTAATTGCTAGTTGTCAACGTCATGGTCAACGTCATGCTGGAAATCCGTGTAAATCCGCTTAATCCGCGTCATCCGCGTGCTAAAAACGGCCTCGCGCAGCGAGGGCATAATCTATAAAGTACGCAGTTGCAATTTGGAAAGGTTTATTTTGTGGCTTATTACTTAGACAAAAAGATTCAGCCAAAAAAATACCGATAAATTTGGAAAGCCCCAGTCCCAATGATCACTGCCAAAACAATGTACCGAAAAACCAATTCTGAAGTCCTTTTCAAAATCAATTTGCCCAAATAACTGCCCAGGATACTGATTCCGATCAAAAAAGGGATGAGAAAAATGTACTCCTTTTTGAAATAACCATTGCCCACATATACCACTGCCCGACTGAAATCCACTCCCAGATCAATGATCGCAGAGGTGGCGATGAACACCTCTTTCGGCAACTGAAAAGCCGCCAAGGTAATGCCGCGAATGGCCCCGCCCGTGCCCGCAACGCCTGCGATGAATCCGGACGCCATGCCTCCCAGGTAAAGGTTAAGGTCGCTTTCTTTGAGTTTTTTATTGAAGTTGATCATCAAATAAACCGCTAGCACAATCAAGACCACGTTCATGCCCAGTTCAATTTGTTTGGTGGGTAAAAAAGTGGTAAGCCAGGCCCCTAAGATGACAAACAAAACCGCCGGAATGCCCAACTTCAGGGCAATGTTTTTTTGAATCCCCTGCCTGAACAAAGCGATTTTTGAGAGGTTGCTGAACACATGAAACACCGCCGTCAGTCCCAATACGGTTTTGAAGTCGAAAAACATCGAAGCCAAAGGCACAAACAAAATTGAGGACCCAAAACCCGATACCGTCCCCAGGATTTCGGAGAAAAAAGCGAGGAGGATGAAAAGGGCGTATTTTTCGGTCATGGAGTTGGATTGAGCACAAGGAAAATTGTATGAACCAGCATTTGCCAAATTACCACATTACAAGCACAAGGTCGACCAAGTAGAAAAAAAGGAATTGTTACCCAGTCACAAGCACCGTGCAAATCATGTAAGTAACGGGTCAAAAATAAACCTTTCCAGTTTTTAAGAAACACGCGTGTCAACGTAACGGTCAACGTCATGCTGGAAATCCGTGTCATCCGCGTCATCCGCGTGCTAAAAACGGCCTCGCGCAGCGAGGGCATAGTTAATAAAGTACGCAGTTGCGATTTGGTAAGGTTTATTCGTGGCTTGTCACTAAATCACAAAAATCACAGTTCAGACATTAAAAGTAGGCCGCATTTTTCAAGAACGCAAGCGCAAATTACGCCCAATTACTCATTTCAAACATTGATTGTTATCATCAAGAATCACCAATTTCCGAATCCCTGACAAGAGCCTTCTTTTCAACATTTCAACCCTTCAACTTTTCAACTCAAACCGGATACGGCCCTTCCTCAAACTCCTCTTGGTGATACCCCTTGGCCCCAACTGCCAAGGCCAATTCGCTGCGAAAATCCAAACCTTGCTCCAGGCAATTCAAAACGTACTTGAAATCGTATTGGGGTTGCCAGCCCAACTCAGTCCGGGCTTTTTCATTGACGTAAACGCGGTCGATCAGTGGTGGCAATTTCCAGTCTTTTTCAGCAAATAACTGATTTGCTTTGGGGAAAAGGCTGCGAATGACGGCTGCTGCATCTGTGTTGAGCGCTGCCAAATGCTCCTTTTGAAAGGGCGAGGTGGCGCTGATGATGTATTTGCCAAAGCCAATTTCCCGTACTTTTTGGAGGGCTAACAAGTGGGCATCCACGGCATCTTGGAGGTCCACCCGGCGGTAGAGTAGCTCGTTGGCTTTTAAATTAAGCTCTTCGTAGGCATCTCTTTGTTCTTTTTTGTCATCGTCTTCCGGGAAAAAGCGGGAAGTTTTGAGCACCAGGCAAGGCAAGTTGTGGTTGTGGGCATAGAGTTGACAGAGGTCTTCGGCGGCAATTTTGGTCACGCCGTAAATGTTTTTGGGCAGGTAGGGTGTGTCTTCGGTGGTCCAGACGGCGGGTTCACCGGGTTTTGGCGTGAGCACATGGCCAAAAGTACTGGTGGTACTGGTGAAAATGAACCCTTTGATCTGCTGCAAACGAGCTTCTTCCAACAGGTTGAGGGTACCGATGATATTGACATTGACAAAATCGTGCTTGGAATGGGTTACCACGTGCGGCTTGTGCAGCGTAGCGATGTTGAGCACATAATCCACTTGCGACAACAAGTCCTTGACCAAAGCCCGGTCGTCAATCGAGCCCAAATGGGTGGTGAATGGCCCTGGGTGAATATCCAGCCCAATGTAGTCGATGTTTTGGGTTTTGAGTACGCGGCATACGGCCTCGCCGAGGTGCCCGCTGCTGCCCGTGATGAGGAGTTTCATGTGTGGTGGTGTGTTTCAGGCTGTAAAATGGCGTTTTTGGCCCAGTTTACATGTCCAAGTGACGGAATAATGGGCCTTCAACGCTGGGATGTGCTTGGGAGTTCCGCTAGGCTTGGATTTTTTTGGGTGTTTTAGCTTCGGTGAAAATTGGGTACAACCAGTGCCAAGATGGCTTTTTAACCAAAATGTGAGTGGGGTATTTACATTCAAAACACATCTACCCCGCCATTTTTGCAAGGCTTGCGAAGTCTATTTTTGGCGCGCTCAAGGTTTTCTCGATGAATAATTTGCTATTGATATTAGGCGAAGGGTTCAAATCATTGAGCAGTTCAAGTTGATAGTTTATTTCTTCTTGCATCAATGCGTTTTTTGCAAATAAAACTTCTATTTCATCAGCCGAAAGGTCATGTGCCAATTGCCCTTGAACTTGCAAATACATTTCCAAACTGCTGAAGGAAATGACGGAGCAAAGTTCAATATGCCGAAGTTTTTGATCACGTACAAACGCAAAACATTCTGCTATCATACTGGATACATCAAGTGCCAATGAGGCAAGCGCATTTCCAGGGAAATCTTCAAGGTCCGGAGTTACATCTTCAATCAGTTGGTCAATCAAAGTCAACTCCTCTGGGTCCGCCTGCCGTTGAGCGATGATATTTTTCAGCAAGTCTATTCCATTGAGCAATACCATAGGATTGCCCCAGTTTTCGGCTACATGAAACGCAAAATAATTGGGAAGAAAGCGTTCCGATAGCATTACCCCAAAGGCCAACTGATGGTAAGGCATTAGCCCAACTATTTTCGTATTGATTTGATTTTGAATGGCTTGTGTCATGATAGTTAGCTTCGGTTTTTTGATTTTTTCCCAGAAAATGGAGTACTGGTCTCTATATTCAGGGCTTTGATCTGTTCTTCACAATCCAAGCAAATAGGTCTGCTTGCACCAATACTGAGAATTTTTAAATTCTTTTCAGCTGCCGTATGGAGGATATTCTCTTCTGCGTGATTGCCAACTTGGCTTTTTGCTACAATCTCATGAGGCAAAAGTCCTTTTTTGATTTCAGTCCTCAAGTACAACTCACTTGTGCCCACAATACTCACTTCGGTATCTGTATTACCAACAGCAGTAGTCGTGTTCCTTTTCCTGCGTTCATCCTCTATGAGTTCGTGCAGTTCATGAGCTCTTTGGGTTGGATCTTTACTTTGCAAGACTGAATTTTAAGCAAGATACGATAAAATCCCACATCAAACCAGGAAAGAATGGTCATTTTGCATGATTGCAAAAAGCACCCATCATCCTTTTCCATCACTTCGGCCCATTAGGTGGCCCCAAGTACGAGGCCATGAATTTATACACCTCCGCCCTAGATGTCTTGGCCAATTGGGTGTCGATCCGGTTGAAAATATGCGCTCCGGGGGCATCCTGGTAAATTTTGTATTCAAATTTCTTGTCGTGGGCCTTCAAGGCATTGATCAGGGCCTCTACTTCCAGGGAATTGACATCCTCATCGTTGGTGGTGGTATGGATCAGCAAGGGTGTTTGGAGCTTGTGGGCATTCCATACGGGCGAGCGGCGGCGGTACTCGGCCACATTGTCGTTGGCATCTTTGCCGATGTGGTATGGGGCTGCAAATTCATTGCGGTAACTTTGGGTTTTGTAGCCCATGCGGGCAATCAGGTCGCTAACGGGTACTCCTGCGTAAGCGACTTTGTAGTCATCGGGGTGCTCAAAAATATTCATCAAGGTGATCATGCCCCCGTGGCTCCAACCCATGATGCCTACGCGCTTGGGATCGACTTGAGGTAGGTTTTCCACCGCCCATTGTTTACCCGCCAGCACGTCGTCGTTTTCGAAGTCGCCGTAATCAATCTGGCGGTAAAAACTGGCTCCATAACCCGTGCTGCCCCGGTACTCGGGCGCAATGACGATGTAACCCTGCTCGACCAACTCCGCCACGATATGGGCGTTGAACGTATTGAAATCGCCGTGTACCCCTCCGTGAATCAGCACCATGAGCGGCAATTTGGCACTGCCCGCAAACTTGCGCGGGATGAAAGTATATGCTTGAATCACCAGTGGGTTTTTGGCCCCCTGCCCCGTAGGATTGGGAATGACGTGGGCGGGCTTGCTGGTGTAACGTACTTTGTCCACGACCGCCAGTTCGCCTAGTTTTTGGTGCCACATCAGGTCGTCGATTTGTTTGGACAGGCCTTGCTCCATGAATTGCAAGCGCTCTTCCAGGGCTTTGATGCGTTCGGAGAGGTCGGGTGTTTGTGCAAAACTGGCTGAGGTGGTAAAGAGGAGCAGTAGGCAATAGATGATTCGCATAGGTGAGTGTTTTGGGGGGAAGATAGGGGTTTTGGGGAAAATAATGATTTGAAATTTTAATGGGAGATGGGTTGTTATTGTTGGGGATTTTTATTTACTTTGTGGGAGGTGCAAACCCTTAAATATGTTCAGGGTCATGTACAATGCGAGAATACCTGTAAGTGAAGATTAATCAATTTCGCACTTCGAGTTTTGCATATTCGTCAGTTGCAATAGCATATTGATATTAGCAATTAAAAGGAAAATTTTGCAATGGCATACACAAGAAGCATAAAGGAAATAATAACGTATCCCCCCTCTAATTTGGATACATTTGAACTGCTAAGTTATGAATGGATTGACAACCTGAATTTCACATTGAATCCAAAGGAATATTTAGATAATGGTGAAGATTATATTCAAAAAGCAAAAGAAAGGTTTTTAAAGGCGGGTTGGTATGGAGATGGTGAAATAGAATTAATGTGGATTCCACCCTTCATGTTTCAAGGAAATGGAGCTGAAGAACTGACGAATGGAGTAATCATTTGGCATGTAAAACAAATTGAGGATGGAATCTCATGGATTCTCTCTCCAATTAAATTACCTTGTCAAACTGAATTCGATTGAAAAATAATAATCAATTACAACGGCTTAATGTCCCTGCCACTTGAGAGCCAGACTAAATCCTGCAATGGAGTCACTGGATGGCTTTTGGGGCAGCGTAAGAATCGTCATCAACCAACTCTCAACTAAAAAACCATGCCCAATCAACCCAAATACACCTGCACCAATTGCGGCCAAGAACACTCCGACTTCCCGGCCCTCGCCTTTAGTTCGCCAGACAATTACCACAGTTTATCACCACACGCCAAAGAAACCATCGCAGAAATCACCAGCGATTTTTGCGTCATTCAGCATCCTGAACAAACGGATCTGTTTATTCGTGGCGTTTTGATCCAAAAAGTAATCGATCATTGTGAAAACCTGGAATATGGCGTTTGGGTTTCCTTGAGCGAAAAAAGTTTCGATGACTATTCTGAAAACTACCACAACGAAAACCACGAAACCTCCTATTTTGGGTGGCTCTGCAACGACATACCAGGATATGAATTTGAAGATAGCATCCCCACAACTGTTTTTACCCAAATCGGAAATCAAAGACCAGAAATTGTTCCCCACGACGACTTTGACCACCCCTTCGTAAAAGACTATTACAACGGCATTACCAAAGCCGAAGCCGAAAGGCGAATAGAGGAGATGTTGAAAAGCAGTTGAGTACCAGAAAAAATGTCAAGTTTTTCACGCTAAAAACTTGACATTTCAAAAATACAACTATCTTTGTATCATGGCATTGGCGACAGACATACGCGAGCGGGTAAATACTTTTCCCAAAGGCAGGACTTTTGGCTACGACGACTTGCGTATCGCCAAAGAAGATTACATTACCGCAGCCAAAGCGCTGGAACGCCTACAAAAATCAGGACTGATCAAAAAGGTTTCCAGGGGCGTGTTTTACATCCCAGAACAAACTGTTTTTGGAGAGCTTAAACCCGATTACAGTGAGCTGCTGCGTCCTTACTTGTTTGAAAACGGCAAGCGTGTGGCATACGAAACAGGAACCTCGCTATACAATCGCTTGGGACTGACCACTCAAATGGCGTTTCGCATCAAAATTGCCAGCCGCAGAAAACGTGTCAGCGTCAGGCGGGGGGCATTACAGGCAGATTCCGTAAAAAGTTATGCCGAAGTTACAGATCGCAATTATGAAACATTGGGCCTACTGGATGCCTTCAAGGACATCAAACGGATTCCTGATTATCCGATTTCCCAGGCAATTCGCAGATTAAGCACAATAGTGAAGGAGCTCAATGAAAAACAAACAGGGGTTTTACTCGAGTATGCTTTGGTGTATCCTCCAAGGGTAAGGGCATTGCTTGGCGCTGTGCTGGAAAACATTGGCACCAGCAAAAAAGGTATGGAACAATTAAAACAGAGCTTGAATCCACTTACTACTTTTAAATTTGGCCTAAAAGAAACTGAATTGCCTACCAAATCAAATTGGTACATCGAATGAACCTGCACGAAAATATAGCGCTGGTTCTTTGACTAATCCCATACTTGCTGATGCAAAGCCGGATAGATGCAGGATATGCCTAGTAACGGTTCAAAAATAAACCTTTCCAATTTTTTAATTGCTAGTTGTCAACATCATGGTCAACGTCAAGCTGGAAATCCGTGTAAATCCGCTTAATCCGTGTCATCCGTGTTCCAAAAATGGCCTCGCACAGCGAGGCAACGCAGTTGCGATTTGGTAAGGTTTATTCGTGGCTTGTTACCTTCGTTTTCAAATCAACATTTAAACAAATTTAAAATCCAAAACGGAAAACCGAAATCGCCCTAATCTCGACAAATCTCCCCAGCGAGCCCCAAATCAAATGTCGTCTATCGTATGTCGTCTATCGTATGTTATTTCACCTTCTTCCCAAGCATATCCTGCCCGCCTTGGTGCAAGGTCAGACTTTCCACTTTTCCATCTTTGGAGCTAAAAGTGACCTGTGCATCCACCACTTTCAGGAAAAACTCGCTTGGCGATTTGGCAAACAATTCAAATGGGCCTTGCCCGGTAGCCTGGCCAAAAAGCTGCGTTCCCTTGCGGGTGATGCTGATGCTGAAGGTCGGGGCCAGTTCGTAAGTACCCACATACGACTCCAAAACCGATTCGGGTACTGCAACAAGTACCGGGGCCTTTTTTACCTCTATCAACTTGGCCGCCGAACTGAGCAAATGAAAGCCCAAATCATCGGCTCCCTTGTTAGAATTGGTCAGGACGACCACTCCCCTTCCCGTTTCTTTCACAAAGCCCGCGAAAGTGCGGTAACCACCCGTGCCGCCATTGTGCCAAATTACGTCGCCTTCCGCGCCTTTGGAGAGGTGCCAACCCAGGCCCACCCGGGTGCCGCCGCCTGCTTTGTCGTGCCGTGCCTGGTGCGACAATTGCATGGCTGGATAGAGTTTGGATTTTTGCAAGCCCAAGTTGGCCGCCAAAAACATCAGCATGTCGTGTACCGAGCTGCGGATCGCCCCAGCCCCGGCGAGAGTGGGAATGTCCCAATTGGAGACTTGAGTGCCTTGGCTGTGGCCCATCGCCAGGTTTTGCTTCATTTTATCATCAAAAGTGATCTTGGTTTCCCCCATGCCCAGGGGCTGGGCGATGGTTTTGAGCATCAAATCCTCGTAAGAACCATTGGCTTTGAGGGCCAGGATATGGCCAAGCAGGCCCTGCGCCAGGTTGGAATATTCGTATTTTTCGCCAATCTCGCGGCTCAAAGTGTAGCCGTTCAAAAAGGCATACATTTGATCGACGGTATAGTCCGCGTAAGGATTGCTGGGGTCTTGGGGATTGAAATTATGGGGCATGCCAGCCAAGGCCGAGGTGTGGTCCGACAAATGCCCCAAGGTAATGGCTTGTCCGTTTCGGGTGGGCAAGGTGAGCTTGCCAGGCAGGTGTTTCTGCGCGGGGTCATCGGTTTTGAGCTTGCCTTCGAGTACCGCCTGGGCCAGTAGAATCCCCGTAAAAGCTTTGGTGATGGAGCCAATTTCATAAATCGTGTGCTCATCCACAGGCTGCCCGCCGATGGTTTTGGCACCGAACAGGTAATATTGTGGACCATCCTTGTCGATGATGCCAATGGCGATGCTGGGGCTGTAGCCATTGGCAATGCGTGCTTCGATGTTTTTGACGACTTCGCCAGGCAGGCTTTTCTGTGCAAAACTGGAAAAAGTCAAAAAGGCCAGGAAAGTTGAAGCCAGGTATTTCATCTTTGGTTTGCGTTTTGGATTTCAGCTCAATTTATTTTGATAGCCAGTGCCTCTCCTGTTTTTTGGATCAAATAGGTCGGTTTTTCTACCAAAAGTGGGGAAATTAGGCTTGGGCTGACAGGGTTGTTTATGGAAAACATTCACCAATCGGGCGGAATGTGGTGCAAAAAATACACATTTCGCCCGTTATTTTATTTATCGTCGGCGGAATGTGGTGTTTCTAGACCACATTTCGCCGACTATAAGCGGTTCAGGTGTTAAATCTCTAATCAATATCATATTTGGAATACCCTTAGAGTATGTTTAAAATTTTTTGTTTTCCGTAAAACGCCCCAATTTCACCTACTCTTCGTTAGGAAAATGCTCATTATGCGCTGCATAACTCCGCTTTTCCTGCTACCTTTCTTAAAAGGGTTGGTCAAAATTCGCCTCGTTTTCTGACTAAATCTCCAATATTTAAACATACTCTTAAATGGTGTGCTACCCACATGGAGGGGCGGCACACCTTGCTTTTTTTATTCACAACTAATCTTAGAAATAAGCCATTTGCCGTTCTCTTTGACCAATTCCAATTTGCTGGCTCCTACGGTAATCTTTGCTTGATTTGTGCCGAGTATATCTACTTTATGTGTGCCAGTTGTATATTTTTTAGGATCCCAATCTTGTCCACAATATACCCTGTCGTAGTCATGACCCGTTAAAGGGGCTTCATTATTATTTTCCTTGTCTTTTGCCCAAATCGCTTCGTATTTTTTCAGATACACCAGGTCATTGTCAATATAGGTTTGGCTGAGAAAACCGCTTTTCATCATTTCGGCGTGATAGGCAGCCACTTTTGCCATGTCTAATTTTGAAAATTCGCCTTCTGAGTCAATATACTCAATGCGCTCAAGACCCGCCGGAGGATACCAGTTGTAAAAATTATGTACCACTTCGGTGATAGCCGCTTTATCGGTAGGCGCATTATTCTTAGGTACTTCTTTACAAGCGAAAAGAGATACCAATGCAAGGCAAAAGCAAATGTTGATGATTTTTGAAAATTGACTCATGTTGTTGATTTTAGAGTGGTAAAAATTGACTAAAATTAAGGAAATTTTGTGTTTATTAGAATAAAATTGGTTCTTTGACAAATCATGTGGTTAAGTATTTTATTCAGAATGAATTTTAGTAAAAATCTTGTTTCATTAATGAACTGATGCAACTTCTGGATAGATTTTAGATGGGAATTGGGAGCGATTCTCTTTCCCCCGACTGAAGATCGGGGGTTACACGATTTCAGATGTGTTGTCAGTTTCAGGCTAAAAATCAGGTAAAGTTTCATGGGGTTATGCTTAATATCTACCTATTTCAACCCTGCGTTTATGGGCTTGAGCGGCCCAAGAAGGACAAAAAAATTGATAATCGATTGATTTTCAGTTCATTTTTTAGGGATAGACCGAAATTACATCTAAAATCGTGTAACCCTGGACTTCAGTCCGGGGACCAAGAGCACCCCCAGATTTTCATCTAAAATCTATCCAGAAGTTGCATCTATAAGGGCCTGAAGACTTTTGATCGCTTCAATTTGCTGGCAACATTCATCCCAGGAGACAGCACACGCTAAGGTATTTGGGCTGGTAAGGGCTGAAATGGAATACATTCCTTTCCACACTGTTTGTCAAAGAACCATAAAATTTAGCCACTTGATTATCAAGGTCAAATTCTCTTTGTATTGTATTTTTTTAGGTCAGTCTTAGTGCTTTTTTGTATTTATTGTTAGTGCTACGATAGCATGGCTGCGCACCGCCGCGTATAGCGAGCGGTTGCAGCCATGCAAAGTTAGCACATTTTATCGATTTTTTAAAGCCCATGAAACTCCGATGTTCCATAATATTCCTCTTATAGAAAAAGTAATTGGTAAGTATGAATATGAATGATCACTTGTACTGTGGGGGACTATTTAAAAGTTTGTAGATTCGTACCCGAAAAATGCTCCCCTTTCTAATTTTTAGGGTACGTTTGCAATAAATTTCACTCAAGGTTTGAATAATAAAAAATTAATTACCCTGTTCCTGCTGCTATGCACTGTTCAATTGCACAGCCAGGTTAATTTGAATTATCAACAAATCACCACTGCAGATGGTCTATCGCAGGGTTTTGTGTTCGATATCATTCAAAGCCGCGACGGTTTTATCTGGATAGCTACCAAGGATGGGATAAACCGCTACGACGGCTCCCGCTTCAAGGTATTCTCGCCCGACCCCTTTGATCCATTTTCAATTGGCGAAGGATACGTATATCGCCTGTATGAAGACAGTCGCGGCTGGATATGGATTCTTTTTGAGGATCGTATCGACGTGCTAGACCCGCAAAGTGGCCGCTTTTTCCATTTAATGAACGAAGGAAACCCTGTTGCATTGCATCTATTTGAAGATCGTACCGACGGTTCTATTTGGTGTCTTCAGGGTGGCGACCGACTCCTGAAATTCAGCATTCAAAAAGATATGTTGGAAAAGGCGTTTCAACAAGGGAACGCCAATATTGAACCATCTTATAAAACGTTTCCTTTGCCTGCACTCCATAACGAATCCGGCAAACCAATAGAAGTCCATAGCATACTTTTTACCAAAAAACACAAGACCTTGATTGGAACAGACCGTGGGTTATGGCAGTTTGATCAGGGCAGCGAAAAGACGGATTTGCTGGGGTTTGGTACATTATCAATAAACCGCTTAATCCAGGATACAGATGGCAAAATCTGGATGGATGTATATAATCATAATCCTGCTCAAAGAAAT
>JAAFJY010000024.1:0-43776 GCA_013299105.1 Chitinophagales bacterium
CTTTTATCTGCTCTAAACCCTTGATTAAATCATTTAGCCGATTGGGATTGGATGGTTCCATCTTTTTGATGACAAAATAGCTTTAAACCTCTTAATTTAATAGGATTTTAATGCGTTTGCCCTGGGACGTGTTGGTCTTAAACTCAATACGAATACATACACTTTGTCACACAGACTTCTTTTCATTTCATCTTATTCAGCTGTTCGTATCTGAATTTAATTTGGCTTTCATGCATAAGAATGTTTTCACACAAAGCTTCCATTTTATCATATCTTGGAGAACCTCGCCCAACTAATTTGTATGATTTTTTATTGCACTTTTCCGCTTTTGGCCTATTCCCTTCCAAGAGAAATGCATACCCATCCAATACATCTTTGGTTACTCGAAAATCTTCTGCAGTCCAAAAATCAAATTCATAAATCATTTTTTCCAACTCATTCCATTCTTCTTCGTCAACTCTAATTCGATATTCTTTACAATCTTCAAACCATTCTTTTTTTGATTTACATTTTACACTTATCGAATAGCTTCCAACTTTTTTTTCAAATTTCACCGATTTCCCATATCCATGAGAAGAGTAAAATTGTAAATGATATGCTTCATGATTTAATCCCTTAACTGAGCTTTCATCAAATCTTTCAAGTAAAATTTCTTGATAATCAAATGCTTCTCTTAGCAAGGAAGAGTCAACTGTTTCTGCTAAATATTCTTCGCTCGCATATTTTTGGCATTCTGCTCTATCTTGGAATTTGCTTTGACAGCTTATTGCAAAAATTGAAAAGAGAATTAAACAAAAAGAATTTATTTTTCTTGTTATTCCATTTCTCATCTCGATTTTCTTTTGCTGTGTTTATCCCCCCTCAATTCGACAAACTCCAAATCCAATTCCCCCCAGCGTCAAAATACCCGATTTTATCGCCTTGCTCTACCCGGAAAACCCCCTGTCCAGCGTAGCGGATGTACTCAAAATCAGGCCCCACGATCAGGTCGCCTTTAAGGTTGGATAGGCCATTGAAGCCGTCGATGCGGACCTTGGCGTAGCCGTTTTCGAAGCGCTCAATTTGGCTGTATTTGGGGGTCACGAGCTCCATGCCCCGGCGGTTGATGATGCCCCATTTGCCGTTGATTTGCACCACTGCCACGCCGTGGTGGTAGGTGCCCGCTTTTTGGAAATAGCCATTGTACATGCCCGCGTGCTCGGTGATGTAGTAAAAGCGGTATTGCTCGTCGCGTGCCAGGCCTAGGCCCTCGCTGAAGCCCAGTAGGCGGTTCATGCCGGGCTCGATCACCAGTTTTCCGTCTTGGTCCACCAGGCCCGTTTTGCGGCTGCCTTGCAGTACGATGGCCCGACCGTCGGAGTAATCCTGGCAGCGGGTGAAACTGAATTCTGAAACTTGCTCGCCGCTGGCACTGATGTAACCGCAGGCACCATCCTTGTAAACGGCAGCCCGGCCCTCCGAAAAAGGTTCGGCCCGGTTGTAATGCGTTTCGATTTTGAGTTTGCCGCTGGTGTCGATGTAGCCGTAGTGGTTGTTGCGCCGTACCACGGCCATGTTTTCCTGAAAAGCCTGGATTTCGTCGTAGGTTTGGTTGATGATGGGCAAACCCTGCCGATTGATCAGGGTTTGACGCTTGCCGTCATCCGATGCGGCGGCTACCGCCAGGCCGTGTTGGTTAAAAGCGCTGATGCTGTGGTAACGCGGGCGCAAAACCCAGTTGTTTTGCCGATCAATCAAGCCCCAGCGCTCCAGGATGCGCACCCTGGCAATGCCTTTTTCAAAATCCTGGGCTTCGTCGTATATCGCGGGGATTTCCCAGTGGTCTTTGGTGTTGATGTAGCCGTAGCCTTTTTCGGTTTGCACCATCGCCATGCCGCCCTGGAATTTACCAGCGGACTTGTACTTGAAATCCACGACCACATTGCCTTGCTTGTCGATGTAGCCCCAAAAACGCCCCAATTTTGCCGCAGCCAGGCCCTCCGAAAAATCATTGACCTGGCGGAACCGGCAAGGAATGACCTCCAAGCCCTCGTTGTTGGCATAACCCCAGAGACCCGCCCGCATCACCGCCAGGCGGTCTTCGCGAAACGAGCCAATCTGGTCGTACATGGCCCCTACCGCCAGTTGCCCCAGGGTGTCAATCAGGCCGTATTTGGGCTTTTGCACGTAGAGGCGAATGATCTTGTTGTCGGTATTTTCCAGGAAATGAATCTCGTCGTAATTGCAGGGAATGACCTGCTTGCCCTGGCGATTGACCACCCCCCACTTGCTGCCACATTTCACAATGCCTACTTCATTGACCAGGTCAAGGGCGTAATCGTACTGGGGTTTGATGCGCAAATTGGCGGCGGTATCGAGGTAGCCCCACTGGCATTCATCACAGACCAGGCGGGCGTTGTCGCGAAACAATTGATCGTACTGGGTGAAGTCCATCATGCGGGATGGTGCTTGCAAATCACTCAAAAACTCCTGCAAATTGCCCAGGTCTTCATCGGGTTTCATGCTGCCCGACAAGCGACCCACAAAACTCATGCGGGCCAAGCCATGCCGAAAGGGGCCAATAAAAGCGTACTGGTCGGGGCGCAACAAGCCATTTTTTTCCAAAAGGGCAAACTTGCCATTGGCCAAATAACAGCGGGCAAAACGATTGCCCTGGCGGTAGTCTTCCAGAAAAATATGCCAGTAATTCAGGTCGGTGACCAAAGCTCCGAGCTTATTGTCCACCAAGCCCATCACGTAATCAAAGCGGTAAGTGGTGCGCTCGTATTCCAGTTCTTTGGGGCTAAAAAGGCTTACCAAGGTTATGCCCAGCTCTTTTTCGACCTGGATGCGGGCAAAGGTAGGCGCGATCTGCGCAACTCCATTTTCGACATTGCGCAGGCCCCAGCGGTCCTCTTTGGTCGAAAAAAACCATTCGTACTGGTCCAGGATGTAGCCCGATTCGTCTTTTTCTTTTACCCGATCCGTTTTGTTTTTACTGCCGCTGACTTTGATGCGGTAGTGGTTGTTCAGTTTCTGATCCGACAACAGCTCTCCCTCTTCGCTGAAGCGCAGGAGGTCGAGGGATTCGCTGGCATTGCTGCTGCTGGTGGTCTGATAGGCGCGGGCCTGGCCTTCTTCTAGTTCGATTTTCAGGTAGCGAGGTTCCACCAGAACCTTGCCTTTGTAGTTGAGGATGCCAAATTTGCCATCTTTTTTAAACAGACCAACTGCGGCTTTGGGCGGCGCAATGTATTCGTAGTCAAACTTCGTCAGTTCCTTGTCGCCGCTTTCCACCAAGGCCCATTGGCCATTTTTGTAGGCCCGAAAAGTCGAGCCCTGGTACAATTGGATCTCATCGTACAACACCGACAAAACACCCCGTCCGCACCAATCGATCAAACCCAGGTGTAAGCCTTTTTTGACCATCACATAACGGGTAGTCAATGGATAATACTCATCGTGTTGCAAGTTGCCGTTGATGATGCCTTTACAGATGCTTGAAAAGAGAAATTGCTTGTTCTGGTGTTGAAAAACGAAATAATTGTCAGACAAGCGGCGGTATTGATCAAAACGCAAGGGGGCCAGCATGGCTCCGTGACGGTCGATCAGGCCCCAGAGTGAGTTTTTGCGGTAAAAAAACAAACTGTCGTTCTGTAGGTCAATTTCTTCAGCACTGGGAGCGAGAATTTCCTTGCCATCAAGCAGGCAGATCCCGTGCTTACCTTCCAGCGTGGTTTGCAAATACCGATTCAATTTGAGTTGGATGTCATCAAAACGGGGCTGTACCAAAACCCGGCCATCGCGCTGGACAACGCCCCATTTTTTTTGCCAACGATAGGCCAGGTCGCCATTTTCAAGCAGGGAAAGGCGGTCGTAGCCCTTGGGCAAGATTACTTTTCCACTCAAATTGACCACCATCCACTGACCTTGGTCCATGACGGTGACCAAGGTCGAATCTAAAACCCGGAGGTCCTCGTATTGGGGTTGCAGGACTTCCTGGCCTTTTTTGTTGAGCAGACCCACTTTTCCGCCCCTTTGCATCACCGCGTAGCCATAGTTGCGAAAATCACCGATCGCCTCGTACAGGGCTTGGATCACTACCTTGCCCTCATTGTTGATCAGGCCCCAACGGTTGTTGATCTTCACCGGAAACAGGGTTTGTCCGAAGGAAGCATGAGCAAGGAATGCCAGAATAAGCAAGGCGGTTAAACGCATAACGAATGGAGTGTACGGGGGTCCATCGATTCTGGGAAAGAAAGACAGACAGACTGGTTGTGGGCAATTTACTGTTTTTTCGGGGTGAATACCTCGAAAGACTTTGCAGTATTAACGCAATTCTATTTAATAAATTTTAATTTGAAAAATGGACTTCTGAACTTTAACAAGCGGATGGCAGAAAGGTTGGAAAATTAACGCAGCAATAACATTTTTTGCGCAGTTACAAAACCCGGTGTTTCAAGGGTGTAAACCAAGAGGCCGCTGGAAATGAGCTGTTGTTGAGAAATTTCAATAAAATTGCTACCAGCTGAAAAATCTTTTTCCAAGCGGAACAAAAGTTTGCCGGAGAGGTCTTTTACGCAGAAAATACCGTGCGCAGCTTGTGGAAGATCAAAACGGACCTGGGTTTGCTCCCGGAAGGGGTTGGGGATGTTTTGGAAAAGGGTTGGGGAGTTGGTTGGATTGATGGCATGACCAGTCACATTGGCCTTGTTCCAGAGTAGTTGCAATGGGTAAACGCTCAAATCCTGGTCGTACAGTTCCGCTTTCATGTCGGTACCCAAGCTGAGCATTTTTGACAATGCACCTGCCTGTTTTGCTTTGAATCGAAGCGTGGGCAGTGTTTCATCCAACCCATTCCTTGGATGCACATAGCTGAAACGGATCGTTTCGCCGTCCACCATATAATCCAAGCCGGGAATTTTTTCAATTTGTACCAATTCCAAGGCCGCAGACTGGAAACGGAGGGCTAATTGCCAACCTTTTGCTTGCAACTGAGCTGGCAGGTCAAGCTTCAAGTCAATCACTTGTGCAAAATACAAGTCCCGGTCCAGGGTGCTCAAGCTGATTGGGGCATTGCGGATTTCGGGCGTACCCAAGTTTAATTTTACGTCACCATTGATGTCGCCCATTTTGATGCCGATGAAGTCAACCCCAGTGCGTTCCCCTTCCAGGCTATTGAGCTGTAAAAAATTGGGATAAGGTTCCTTGAGTGGATCCAGCGGATTGGCAAAGCGGTAACTGGCGGGAATAAAACGCCAGCTCGGCACATTTTTGAAACGACTGTCAATGAACAAGACCAGTTTGCGGATCTGAATCATGTCCAAAGTGGAGACAAAACCTGAGGAATCCACATCGGCTGCGATGAATTGGTAGGGCGAATCAAAAGGAAGTTCGCCCAGGATGTGCATGTTGATCAGTACCAAATCGCGGGTAGTGACCCCCGACAGGTAAGGCCCCTCAAAGCTGGGCTGCAAGCGATAATCCTGGCGATTGGAAAGGTTGTTGAAGCTGTATTTGCCGTCACTACCTACAGCAGCTTGGCTATTTTGACTTCCAGTCAGTTTGATTTCGGCGCCAACAACGGGGTTTCCCTGGCGACTCAAAATAGTACCAGCGATGGAAGTTGTGCCTGGTTTGGGGCACAGGTTGAAGCGCGTATCACGCACCAAAACGTAGGTTTCGCAAAAGCCTGCGTTGCCGTTTTCATCCCAGGCATAAATGTAAACCAGCACACTAGGGCGGTCGTCACAAGTAAAATTGACGCCCGTTTTGCTTGGATCGGGTTTTTCTTTGCCGCTTTCGATGCGGTCGGCACGGTGGATGGAATAAGCTACGATTTTTGAGCAATCTTTGGCTTCACCCGCGATCATGTCTTTGGCAAAAAGCCCAGCAGAAGCAATATCTAAGTCGCCATCACCATCCATGTCTTCAGGCTGGGGCAGGGGCTGCAAATCGACTACGATGCCATTTACACACAGTGGTTGAGGCCCTTTTTTGTCAATGATACTGATGGGGAAATCGTAGCTGGTTTCGTTGCCACAAGCATCCCGTGCAGTAATTTTAAAAATGTGACGGCCCAAGGGGAATCGCCCTACGATGCGGTAACGCGGAAAAGTGCCACTGAGGGCCGATGAAGTCACGTTTTGGTCGATGATGCCATCCGAGTTTTGGTCAAATTCAACCCCAACTACCAAGTCTTTTGCCCCGCAATTTTCTGCTACCGCAAAAGAAATATTCACATCACCAGAACAATTGTCATAGCGCCCCTGGAATTCGGAGCCGCTGAAAACAGTAATTTTTGGGGCCTCCCGGTCGATGACTTTGATCACCTGGGTATATTCCCACAAGCCCGTAGAAGTCAAACTGGCTCGCTCGTCGCTGTTGATCCAGTGGCCTTTGGCATCGGGAATGTTGTTTTTTTCATCACTGTCGCGGTCGATGTAGGTCTTTCCATCCGGGCGGAGCAGCAGCCAAAAGCCTTGATCGCCCCGGTAGCCATTGCCGTCCACGTCGCGATCCAAGATGATAGGTTTGGCTCCATCTTTCAATTCACACCAACTGCTTACCTGGTAAGTTCGCAAAACCTGGTAGCACTCGTTACCCGTCGACTCCACTTTTTTGTCAATCACATTGAAGGACAAAACATTACAACCGTTTTGAAGATTGGGCAAAACTTTAGAAGGAGAAGGCACACAATTGACGGTGGTATCGGGAGGGAAATACACGGCGTAGTCACGGATGGTTTGTACTTCGATTTTTTGCTCCACGATTGGCCCCCTCAGTTCATTGGCCTGCCCTTGGTTTTTCACGGCCTGCCAGCGACGGGTGAAGGTACCCACGCCGCAGTTGTTGGTTTGGCTGGTGGGGTTCAATTCGATTACTTTGGCCCTTTCACAAAGGTCATTAACCGTTTTGGCGATGCCATATAAACTGAGCTTATTGGGATTGAACTCGGTGCAAAGCATGGCCGTATCCTGCGGAGCTTGGAGCAAAGGAATGTCGAAATCTTGGATCAAAACACGGGCATTGCAAGTGCTGCGATTGCCAGCCGCATCTTCTAAAACCAAGACTATTTCTATTTGTTTTTCAGCATCACAACAGGAAAAATTCAAGGTGTCGCTGGCTTTGGTGTAAAATTGATTTCCCAGCTGTACCAAGCCATCGCCCAAGTCCAGGCGGCCATTTTTATTTTGGTCAAAATCAGTCAAGCAAGTATTGTCAACCGAACGTTGGGCCAGGTACTTTTTGACATTGCAATTGTCGTTAGATCCAGCGTCGATTGCACTCGCTGCCAATTTTACCCGTCCTTTTTGCAAAACCAATTTCAAGCTTTGCTGACAACGCGCAATGGGTGCAGTCAGGTCTTTCACCACAAAATAAATCGAATCCAAGCGGGTGTTTTGGCATTCGTCTTTGATTTCGAGCAGCAGGCGGTGTTTGCCCAAAGGCAGGTTGCTGATCAGGCCATTGTTCTGCGGGTAAGTTTGTGTTTGCCAACTTGAATCACCAGTACTTGGTAAATAGGTTTTGACCTGTCCTTTGATCGTAAAGTTACTGCAATCGCTGATGCCCAAGCCCCATTCCCTGGACAAAACCCCTGGGTTCAGGCTCAAGGTAGCGGTACAGGACAGGGGTTGAACCGCAAGCGTTTTGGCACCAGCTGTAATGCTGGTAATTGGGGCCTGTAAGTCGCCAATGCGAACGAGAACCGTGTCCGTTTTCAAAATTTGACCAGAACAAGATTCCAAAATACGGAACACCTGTGTGCTGCTGCGGCCCCTTTGACAAAGCAACCGTTCGGTATTTTGCAGGTCCAAACTCAAACCGTAGCGGTCTTGGTCGAGCAAAATGCTATCGCCAATGAGATTCAGCCAGAAAGGAAAATAAGTTTTGGGCGGTATGGACAGCGGAGTACAAGTGTGCTGCTCTTGGTTGGGCCAGGTTTTCAGTATGCTCAAATCAGGTTTGGCAAAAACAATGACTTGGAGGGTGTCGGCTACCTGGCCTGCAGCATCAATGGCTTGGAATTTGCGGTGAATTTTAGCATAAAAACTGCTGTCGCAAGGGGCCATTTCCAGGCTATCGCTGATGGAGGTCCTCAAACTAGCGGGGCAGTTGTCGCTGAACTTGACCTGACCAGTGTAATAAGGACTCTTGGTGTCTTCCCAAGAGCTGCTTTTTTCAAAAACCTGGAAAATATCGTAGGCGTACAGTTCGGGTTGCTGCCAGTCAAGCGACTCAATTTTTACAGGAAAAGTATCCCTGGCCTCCAGACTGCCCCGACAAAAAACGCTGTTGGTGGCTTTGGTTCGCACCAAGTACTGGAAACGACCCGCTGCATCAATTTGGCCCAGATTGAAAGGATTGCCATCAAGTACCACCAGCTCGTAAACTGACCAGTCGGTATTGGCATCGCCTCCGTTGAGTACTTGCTGAGGCTCGATTTGAAGTTTGCAGGAATTGTCAAAATAGAAATTCAAAGAATCGCGACAAGCCACTGAAATAGGTGGTGGAGCAAGATTTGCGCTTGGCATCAGCCATGACAATGGCCTTTGGGCGAAGGTCGTCGCGAGAGCCCAAATTACCAATTGATGAGACCATGAAATGTCGTCCAAAAAGCGCATTACTTTGTCAGTTAGACTTGGGTCGAAGCAGCGGATTTGACTCCAAACCCTCCGACCCAAGCCTAGGCGGTATGCAATAGCCAAGTGCATTATCTTATTAGGAAAAACCGTTCCCCGTTAAAACCATGCCGTATGCTCAACAAAACGCTCTACCGCAAAGTTAAGCAAAGGGCTTGAATAAGCTACATATTGAAGGCATTCTTTTTTTGTCGGCTCAATTACTGCCGAATCATCTTCCGCGTAGCCTCGTAAGGGCCACAGCGAAAATGGTAGTACAACAATCCACTTGGCCACTTGTTGCCTCGCAATTCGATTTGATTCAAACCTTTGGCAAAATGGGCGCTTTGACTTTCCAATAAACGCCCAGTTGCGTCAAAAACTTGCAAAGTTCCTTCTCCCGCTTGGGGTACATACACTCCGATTTGGGTCTGCTCGTGGAAGGGGTTGGGCGCATTTTGTAGCAGCTCAAAGCCTTGTTCCACTACTTTTGCTTCGTTGAAACGCAGTTTTAAAGTACTGGCAAAATCCTCCGCGGAATAGGCTTCAGAAACCATTCTGCGGGCGCTCAAGGCGAGGTCTTCGCTCAAACTACCTGGCTGCTTCGCCCTGAATTTCAAACTGAACATGGCTCGATTGGGGTCGGGTTTGGCACCCTCGCCGTACCAGTTGGCATTGAGTAAGCCCTCATTGGCAAAAACGGCAAAATTGCTGGCCTGGGTTTGCAAATGTTCGATCCCGATCAAATCCAGCTTGTTTAAGTCAAAAGCCAAGCCCAACTGATAGCCTTGCAAGTCGCCCAAATTATTGAAATGGAAAGGTACGTTGAAGGTTTCTCCCGTTTCAAAGTGTTGTTCTTTCAAATCCACGAAGGCATGGCCGCTGCGCAGTTCGGATGTTTCTTCGAATGAAACCCTGGCATTCCCACTCACGTCGCCTACCTTAATGGCGATGAAGTCGAAGGCGACTTGTTTTCCTTTCAAGTTGTTGATGTTCAGCACCTCCGGAAATGGCCTGCTCCAGGGGTTGTTGGGATCGGTAAAGCTGAATTTTGCATCCACAAAACGCCAACTGGGGCCTTGCAAAAACCGATCATTGATGCCTAACACGAGCTTTTGAATCGCAATCAAATCCGAGGTGCTGACTGCTTGGTTAAAGTTGGCATCCGCTGCAATCAAACGGTAAGGGGAAGTAATGGCAGTGATGTTCAAAATGTGCTTGCGAATGATGATCAGGTCAAGGGTGGATACGCCATTTGAGGGATTGAGGTCCATCCAAGGGGTCACAGTGTAATCCTTGTCTTCTTCTAAGGTGTCCAAGCTGTACATGCCGCGTTGATCTGTTTTAACCATGCCTCGACTAGCTCCGCTCAAGCGCATTTCGACGCCCATCACCCCAGCATCAACATCAGTGCGTACCAAGCCACTGATGCTGCCTTGGGGTACTGGCACACAAATGCGGCCATTGTTTTGTACCGATACAAAAGTAAGGCACATGCCCGCATTGGGGCCGCCGCGACGTCCGTCAGGCTGTACCGCAGTAGGGTTGTTGGCACGGTCCCAAGCCCACAACTCGATGTATACTGTGCCCTCGTCTTTGCAAGTCAATACCACGCTGTCTTGGTTGATATTGGCCATGCGGCCTTCCCGATTGATGGAATAACGCACCGGACCGCTACAATCGCTGATCGAACTGCCAACAAAATTACTGGCTTTGACCACTGCAAAAGCTTGGTCCAAAGTGCCATCGCCATCCACATCGCGGCGTGGGTTGAGGGCTTGCAAACTCACTGAAAGTCCCGTGATGCAAATCGGAGCTGGGGCTTTGCAATCCACCACCTGGAAGTCGATGCTGCGCAGACCACGATTGCCACAAGCATCGCGCACTTCCAACCAAAGGCGGTGGGTGCCAATCGGGAAATTACCCCTAAAACGGTAATTTGGATAGGTTCCTGTAAAATCAACAGCGCTCAAAGTGCGGTCAACGCCACCATTGGCGTCAATGTCGATCCTTCCGCTGATTTGGATGCCTGATGTACCGCAATTCTCTCGAATCACGAAGGGCAAATCGACCGCGCCTTGGCAAACCTCACTTGAATTGGCGCAGTAAGGCGCAGGCGCAGCTACCTCAATCACTGGTCTAACCGTGTCAATCACCGTAATGACCTGGGTATATTGCCAGAATCCACGCGAGCGCAGGCTGGCATTGGCATTGCTATTGGCCCAATGGCCCGCAGGGTTGCTTTGACCATCACAGCTGGAGCCTTTTTGGTTGGCAGCGGGGATTGTATTGCTTTCATTGCGGTCGCGGTCGAGGTAAGTGACCCCATTGCGAACCAAGAGGAAGAGGTTTTCATCGCCAGGATTCTGGTCACAATCGGCATCTCGGCTCAGGATGATTGGCGCGCTTGATCCATCGTATTCGCAATCGTTGATCACGCTGAAAGTGCGTAAAATCTGGTAACAACCACTGTTGGGCGAAGCCAGGATTTTGTCTTCCACGTTCAGGAGCAAGCGGTCGCAAGCAATTTCCTTTAGCTCAATGGTATCAGCCAGTTTGCTGCCGCAATAGTTGATTGCATCCTTGGGGAATTTGATTTCGTAATTGTTGGACTTGTTGACCCGGATGGTCTGCTCGCAAACGCTGGTAGAAAGGTTGCCCGCAGCGTCGCGGGCTTGGAAACGGCGTACAATGTTGCCGACCCCACAGCCGTCTAGGTTTACGTTTGGCTTGAGTTCGACCCAAGTGGCGTTGCAATTGTCGCTGACTGTAGGTACGCCCCACGCTGTTTGCATAATGCGCAAACTATCGGGATGAAAACCCGCTGGCAAAGCGTTGCAATTGATCGAACGATCGGCTGGCGGGCTGCAAGTTGGCGGTAGTTTGTCCTCTACCCGGATGCGGGTCACGCAAGTATTGGTGTTGCCCGATTTGTCGCGACCTCGAAGTTCGATGGTCACCAACTTGCCTGCATCGCAACAAGTGAGGTCCAGGTCCGGGCCCCATTCCAGAAATTTGGCCTGCCCACTGGGGTCGCAATCAGCGCTGACCAGGCGGCGGATGTCAAGTTGCAGGTTGCTTTGGTCGCAATTGTCGCGGGAGTTGCGGTTAATGTCGCTGACCCGCACTCTTGCTACTCCCTGGCCGCCCAGGCTGAGGTTGTAATCGCCTGCACAGATCATTTGTGGTACGATTTCATCCACCACTTTGAACACTGCGGTGTCCAGCGTTTCCTGGTTGCAGATGTCCTTCACCCTGAAAATGAAAAAATGAGTACCCAGTGGAACATTCCTGGCCTGCCCATTCAGGTCGATCAAATCCAGTTTTTGGAAAGTAATGCGGCCACTTGGGAAGCCAAACGGATCTACTTCGGGTCGCCAGGACCAGATTTCGGCCCTTACGGTGGTGGGCGAACAGTCGTCAATCTTAGGGCTGGGTACTGCAAAACTGGCCCCGCAGAGGTCTGCAGCCACGCGGTAACGCAAGGTATCATCGACCACACCGTTGCGGTCCAGGTCCAAAACCGGATAATCGACCACTGGTTTGTCGAAATCACCTACTTCGATGTACTGGCGTTTTTCCAAAATCCGAGAAGGATCGCACCAGTCCAAAACCCGCCAAATGCGGAATAAACTGTATCGGCTGCCGCACACCGCAAAACGGGTATCGGTATAGTTGGCACCATAACTACATGAAGACAAATTTTCATTGATTTCCACCCTTTTGCCAAAACCATTGATATAATATGGTGCACCACTCACACTGGAAGCCAGGTTGCCGTTGCGATCCACAGACAATGCAGGGTTTTTACAATTGGTTTTGACCAAAGTGTCATTGGGAAAGAAAATCTGCCCGGGACGACGGAAATAGACGAACTGAAAACAAGAACTGGTATTGCCAAAACGGTCGCGGGCAATGAATGTCCGCTTAAAACCGCGCACATAATTGCTGTTGCAAGCCGGAAAACCCAGTTCTTGGTCTTGGAAACTGAGGGAAGTGCCCGTGCAGTTGTCCTGTACCCGTGGCACGCCGATGAAAAGGCGATGCGTAGGATCAATACTCTTGGGATTGTTGAAAAGTGAATCGAAATCCGAACACACCAAACCCGATTCAATGTCACGCGGGCAATTGTTCATTTGCGGCCCCGAAACATCACTCAAATTGATGGTGGTAGTACAGGAAGCCAAATTGGGATTGGGGCGATAACGTACCAAGGCCAGGATTTGCCCGCCCGCAAAACTTGGTGGTACTGGATTGGGAATCAACTGCCCGTTGGCATTGAGGATGACTTCGAAATCATCGTAGCAAGGAAACTTATTGACCAACAACATTTCGGGGGTTATCAAGACCTCACAAGTGTTGTTGACCGACAAGTTGATCGAAGAAACACAGGAGAAAACAGGGGGGGTGTTTTGCACTTGCACAGTCCGGGTAATGCTGGCCGTACAACCTACGTCTTTGGGGAGCAAAAGCCCTGCGGGATTGCCTGCGTTGAAGGTAAAAACCACCTGGTGATTGCCAGGGCCGAGGTTGCGGGGGTTAAAAACCGTAGAATTGGCCCCGTTTACGGTAAAACTACCCGTGCCTTGCACACCTGACCCGCCATTGCCTTGCATGGTAATGGGGGGCGTAAACAAGCAAATCGCTTGATCGAGGTTGGTGATTTGTGGTTTGGGGTAAAAACAACGGTTGCTGATGCGTAGAACGGTATCATATAGCGGGCTTTCAGCTTCCAATGTATAACCTTGTCCGTCGCTGTGAACACCACGCAACACATAAATACTGGAATCGGGCTTGATTTTTACTTCTCTAAAACGGGTTCCGATTGCATACACTGCGTTGTTGAGCGAATCGCGCAAGGTCGTTTGTTTTACCCTCCAAACCTGGTTCGGACGGCTAGGGCCAATCACCACTTCTTCATCGAACAAACCATTGCCCCGGCAAGAACAAGGATCTCCAATGCGAGGGCCTTTGGCATTGACAATGCGTGGGCTGCCACAAGTAGTTGAAGCTCCAATTCCGACGGTCACAAAGGCTTGGGTTTGGTTGCCAGCAGCGTCTTTGAGGATGACGTTGATGCGTTGAAATCCAACATCGGCGCAAGTGAAATTTTTCTTACTCAACTGGAAACTCACGATGCCACAGTTGTCGCTGCTGCCCCGGTCCACCATGCTGGAGTCGATCACCAAAGCACCATTCGACGATAATTTCAGCAAAATGGTATCACGAACCCTGGCCACTGGTGCCAATACATCTCTTACGGTTATTTTGACTGTACAAACACTTTTTTGGCCACTTACATCTTCCAATGTCCAGGTCACGGTGCTCAAACCTACCGGGAAAACCGCACCTAAAAGGGTGCTGTCGTTGCTCGCTGCGGCATAATTGTGGCGGGCTGATTTGAGTTTGCAATTGTCGCTTACGCCGCTGGGATCCAAGCGTAAATTGCTCACTGTGTAGCTGCAATTTTGGTCGCCATCGGCGTTCGAGTTGACTTCCAAATCCTTGGGACAAGTGACGATTGGCGGCAGGCTGTCAACGATTGTCACCAAGGCCAGGCATTCTGCGACATTGCGTTCAGCGTCCCAAATTTTAAAAGTCACCAGGTTTTCGCCGATGTTTTGGCAGTTAAATTCGGTTTTGTCCATTGCGATGCTGTCGATCTTGCAATTGTCGCTGCTGCCATTGTCCAGGTCTTGGGGCTTCACAATCACCCATCCATTGGCTTTCAGGCTCACTGTGATGTTTTTACACTTGGCAATCGGCTTGATCTGGTCGACGATTTTTACAGTCAAAACACATGAATCGCGATTGCCGGAAGAATCTACACCGCGCAAGGTCACTTGCCTTTCTCCCCGATCAGCACAAGTGAAAGTGGTTTTACTCAAACTTAAAATTAGGCTGCCGCAATTGTCGCTGCTTCCCGCATTGGCTTGCGACAGCGACAGCAAAGCCTGCCCATCTGGCCCCAGAAAAATCGTGACATTGCGGCACTTGAGGATGGGTTTGAGGGTGTCTTTTACGGTGATGCGGGCACGGCAATCGTGTTGGTTTCCACTGCCATCTGTTTCGGTGAGGGTCACAGTTTGGACCCCCAAATCAGCACAAGTGAAGGCTGATTTGGACAAAACCCGGGTTTGCACCAAGCCGCAATTGTCGCGGCTTTCAGCATCAACTTGTTCGGGCTTGATGCTGGCTTGGCCCATACTGTCGAGGAAAACCGTCAGGTCCTGGCAAATGGCCAATGGTGGAATGGTGTCCAAAACCGTTACGATTGCAACACAACGTTGCACATTGTTGCTCGAATCTTTGACGGTCAAAGTGACTTGATTGACCCCTAAATTGCTGCAAGTAAAGCGGTTTAGGCTCAGGCTTTTCTCCAAAATGCCTCCACAATTGTCGCTGCTGCTCAATTCGATCATGGCTGGCGTAATGATCGCAACGCCACTGGCATTGAGGTAGGCATTTGTGTTTTTGCATTGCACTTTGGGCGAAATGGTGTCGCGCACGGTGATCAAGGCTTGACAAGAATCGGCATTGCCGCTGCCATCCAGCACCCGAAACCACACTTGCTGGATGCCTAGGTCCTGGCAGTTAAACGTGTTTTTGCTCAGGCTAAAATTGCGCAGGTTGGGGCAATTGTCGCTGCTGCCATTGTTCAAGCTTTGAGCACTGACTATGACCTGGCCATTTAAAGCTAAAAACGCTTCTACACTTTTGCAACGGGCAACAGGCTTGATCGTATCCACTACCACCACAGCGGTGCTGCAACGGGCTATGTTTCCACTGGAATCACGAACCGTCAGGATCAGGTCTTGAGTGCCCAAATCTAAGCAAGTGAAATTTGTTTTGCTCAACTCCAAACTGGCAATTCCATCACAATCCGAACTGCCGTTGTTGACTTGCAGGGTGTTCAAGGTGGCTTGACTTTCGCTGTCGAGCTTGATGCGTAACCCGCTGCGACACTGGGCATTCGGGCGAATAGTGTCGAGCACCATGACGGTGGTCGTGCAGGTTTGAAAATTGTTGGCAGCGTCTCTGGCCGTGAAAACTACGGTTTGATTACCAATGTCGTTACAAGTAAAATTGCCCCTACTGAGTGAAAACTGCAAGCTGCTTTGGCAATTGTCGGTACTGCCATTGTTGAGCAAAGTGGCATTTACCGTGGCGTTTCCAGCGGCATTCAGGTAAACCGTAGCAGGTTTGCAACGCGCAATGGGGCGAATGGTGTCCAAAACCGTGACCTGGGCCTGGCAAGTGTTGCCATTTCCGCTGTTGTCCACGATGGTCAATTCGATGTTTTGTACCCCCAAATCGGCGCAAGTAAAGCTGCGACGTGAAGCTAAACGGGTCAAGATGCTGCAATTGTCGCTAGAGCTATTGTCGAGCAAGGTAGCTTGTAAACTCGCCGTTCCGCTGGTATTGAGGTACAAGGTGGCGGGCTTGCAGCGGGCCTGGGGTTTGATGGTGTCAAGTACTTCCAGTTCGGCGATGCAGGAGTCGAGGTTGTCGGAGTCGTCGCGCACGAACAGCTTCACTTCTGTCACGCTCAAATCGGCACAAGTGAAAGTACTTTTGCTCAGGCTCAAAACCACCGGACCACAATTGTCGCTGCTGTTGCTGTTGACCTGAGTAGCAGTAAGTGTTCCACGCCCACTTGCATCGAGATAAACCTTGGCTGATCCACATTTTGCTTGCGGAGGAATCGTGTCGAGAATATTCAATTGGCTGTTGCAAGTACTGGTGTTGCCAGCCTGGTCTCGGGCAGTGACGGAGATGCTTTGCAGGCCGAAATCAAGGCAAGAAAAACTATTCTGAGGGATGGAAAGTGACACTGGTCCACAATTGTCGATGGCCCTGGCCAAAGAATCAGGGCTTAGGCTTACTTGTCCATTTGCACCCAAGTAAGCAGTGAAATTGCGGCAAGTCAGGCTGGGTTTGATCGTATCCCTGACTACCACCCAGCGAAAACAAGTGTCTTTCAAGCCCGCTTTGTCCACCGCGATGAGGCCCACTTGCGAACGCCCCAAATCACTGCAAGTCAATTGGTTTTTGCTCAAAAACAAAGTGTCTAGCCCACAATTGTCGCTCGATGCGTTGTCGAATTGGGCCAAAGAGAGCTGGAAAATGCCTTGGGCAGTTAAAAACACCCTTAAAGTATCGTTGAAACAACGTGCAAGAGGTGGAATGGAATCGTGCATGGCGACCTTCAAGGGTGCACTGAGGTCGTAGCAGCCTTGTGCCGAACTGAGCAAGGCTCCAACGCTTACCCCAATTGCCGGAGCAGTGCTTGCAGGATTGCTTTTGAGGTAATTGTAGGAAAAAACCAGGTATTGGCCCACCGCAATACCGCCAAAGCGATTATTGCTGTTGGCTTTTTGCAAAAACACGCGGTCCTTGCTGCACAACCACAGTTCAGTGGCATAAGCAGGATCGGTTTGTGCCGAATTTGAGCTGACTTGAAAGGAATCGATGGGGCAAAAGCGAGAAGCAGTAGCGCTAACGCTGCCTGCTGCGGGATTGCAGACTTGGGCAAAGCTGTGCTTGATTGTTCCAAAAAAACACAGCAGGGGCAGCAATAAAAAATGGGATAAAAATCGTCTCATTTGTGGTGTTTGAACGTCGAAAGCCTTGAAAATTAGACGCAGATGATGCACTTGCGTCAAAATCAGTAGGGTTTTTGTATTTCAAACATCAGCAAAAAAGACACTACGGGCAGGCTGTAGTTGGCGTGTAATAATCGTTTCATGGGATATGTAAATTGAACAAAACTCAAAGCAAAGGCGGATTCAGGTTTTACCAAATTTGGAAAAACAGGAATCCTCACGCAATGATAACGCTATAAAGCCACATTCGTTTGTGTTGTAACTGACTTTAATGTCTTTTTTGACGAAAATACCTGATAAAAGTTAGGGCTTAGGGGTGAAAAAGGCGTAAATGGTTGTTTCATAGTTGAAAATGGTATATAAATTGAAGATATTCTGGGGGTTGAGATGGTTTGTTAAGCAAATCAGCAATTCCCGATTTGGGTGTAATCCGTTGATTTTGCGTTTATTAAAACTGAGGTTTTTGATTTTCGTCTCAAAATAGAAAGAGTGCCGCTCGTACAAGTTTCCAAACCTATTCTTGTCCCATATCTCAGGCCATGTGTTTTGTGTTTAAAGATGAGGTATATTTGAATAAAAAGATACCATGCCAAACGTAGTCAATTTAGAGTGGGCGGGACAAGAATTTTCAGGAGCGGATTTGCCAAATGAGCGTTCTCGGGCCAATCTATACAACATGGCGGCCAGCGTTCTTGAAAACCCCGAATCATCGAACGCTTCCATTTCATCCTAAAGCAAGGGCTCCGCATCGAACGACTTCGATCCGCTTGATATCCAAATACTCGAACAACTCAGCTCCAAGGAAATTAAGACGGTGAAGCAATTCCTGCTCTGCTTGGCCTCCTTGTCGGGCTTTGAACCAACTAAGAACCAGCCTTTGCCGGGTGAGAAATTACTCTGGCAAAGCATGAGGACGCTCATCGCAATTCGGAGGGTGTACGAGCTCGCTAAGAATTATGGGACATGAATAGGGGGAGACTTGTACGAGCGACATTCTTTCTATTTTGCGACAAAAATCAAAATTTCCAGCTTTAACAAACACAAAATCAGGTGATTATGACTAAAGCGGGAATTGCTGAGGGCGATTGGTCTTGTTTTGCCGAATCAACGTCATGCTGGCAATCCGTGAAGATTCGTTCCATCCTCTGTGTTCCCAACAGGTCGC
Organism: Chitinophagales bacterium; assembly: GCA_013299105.1. Classification (GTDB taxonomy): domain Bacteria; phylum Bacteroidota; class Bacteroidia; order Chitinophagales; family Saprospiraceae; genus Haliscomenobacter. The sequence continues at coordinate 18,375 of JAAFJY010000024.1, forward strand.
GCAGCGGACACAAAGTAGCGCAGCTGCGGTAAAACTCAAAATCAGCGGCCCCTACCACCCAATCCTCACCAAAACAGGAAAGTGATCCGAAGAAAAAAGCCCGCCTCAGGTTTGGCTGAGGGTAGCGTGCAGCAAAACCAAAACAGGGCGATTGACAAAGATGTAGTCGATGGGTTCAGTGCTCGTTTCTTTGGGGCCAAAACCATTGAACGTGCCAGTGGGGCCGTAATGGGGTGTTTTGGATAGTGCCTTGGTGTCCAAAAAATGATTGGGCGAGTTCATCAGCACTTGAATGGGCTCATCTTGTGGAGTTGCGTTGAAATCGCCCGTGATGATGGCCATTTCCGTTCCTGCGATCCTTTGCACCGTAGCCAAGAGCATTTTGGCGCTTTCCCGCCGGGCTACTTTGCCAATGTGGTCGAAGTGGGTATTAAAAACGTAGAAGGCCTTTTTGCTTTTCAAGTCCTTGAATTTGGCCCAGGTGACAATGCGGGTAATGGCCGCGTCCCAGCTTTTGCTACCCGGTACATCAGGGGTTTCTGATAACCAAAAAGTGGCGGACTCCAAGGCTTTCAAGCGGGTTGAATCATACAAAATACAGGAGTACTCGCCCTTGGTTTTGCCATCGTCGCGGGCTACGCCTAGGTGGGTGAAATTGGGCAAACGGGCCTTTAAATCCATCACTTGCTCGTGCAGGGCCTCTTGCAAACCTACAATCTGGGCCTCGTGGTAATGGATTTGCGAAGCAGCCTTGTCTTTGCGATACAACCAGGCATTGGCGCTGTCTCGCAGGGTACTGTAGCGAATGTTGAAGCTCATCACATTGAGCGTTTTTTGGCCAAAAGAATAGCTTAAAACCAGGAAATAACAGCAAAAAAGGAACAAAAAAGACTTCATAGTGCTTAGTTATGGCAAGAATGTAAGGATTTGATACACAATTTGTGAATAGTTGTCGCGCTCGTACAAAACTCCAATCTGACCGTTTTTGGGGATTACCAGGTCGGAATAAGCCGAGCCGCCCTCGCAAATGACCTGCACCAATTGCCAGGTTTTGCCCTCGTCCGCGCTGGCTTTCAGCACCAGGTTTTGCCGTTTGCTTTGGTGTTCAAGGTTGGAAAAAAGCAGCCAATTTTTGCCATTTTGGTCACAGTAATTGACCATGCTGCCTTCACAAACCGGGTCGGGTAATTGTTTTTCCAAGCAAACGGTATCCCATTTTTTACCTGCGTTTTTACTGTAGGCCAAAATGCGGCATTTGCCCACCCCTGATTGGTCGCGCATGTTAATCAGTACGCCACCATTCGACAATTCGGCGGCGGTGCTTTCATTGCTGCCAGGGTATTCGATGTTGGGGCTCAATTTCCAGCTTTTGCCGTGGTCATCGCTGTAAAAAGCATGGGCCTGGTAGTCTTTAAAATTCGCCTGGGGTGGCCCCGCTGAATGGTTAGCGGGCACAAAAATACGGCCCCGTTTTTTGCCATTTTGGATTTGCAAGGCGTGGCCGGGCGTGTTGGCATAGCTGCGCCAGTCTTCTTTGAAACGGTATTCCGCATCAAAACTAGGCTGTAAGGGTTTGGACACCTGCCGGGTGATGAGCTTGGGTTTGGCCCAGGTTTTTCCAAAATCCTCACTGGTGCTGTACCAAACGTCGCGGGGTGCCTTGCCTTCACGGACTTCACGCTCGGAGACAAAACCAGTGTTAAATAAAAGGAACAAGCGCCCATTTGGGAATCTTGGATCCAGCAAATCAAAGACCGGAGCAGGATTCCCGGTTTGTAGGTCTGCAATTCTTGCTACTTCACTCAAGCTATCCCAGGTTTTTCCACCGTCTTGGCTGCTTTTCATCACGATCCTTACATTGCCATGATCCTGGCAATTGTCTTTTCTGGCTTCACAAAAAGCCAGGAGTTCTCCATTTGGCGCGCCTACGATAGCCGGGATGCGGAAGCAGGCATAACCCGCTTCGCCTGATTGGAAGACTGGGATTTGGGTGAAGGCTGAACTAGCATGCCCGAAAAAAATCAAAAATGCAGACAAAAATTTCATGTGCAAGTGTACTTGTTGCGAAAAATAAACAAATCACGCCGCATATTCACAATTCTGTCTATTTTGGCATAAAACCACCTAGCTATGCGTACCCACTATCAATTTCTGCAAGTGATTTTTAGTTGTTTTCTACTTATTGTTTTTTCAACTTGCTCGATTAACCAGCACCTCCCCACCACTCCTGGCTTCAAGCCCTTATTCAACGGAAAAGACCTCAAAGATTGGACCGTAAAAATCTTCCACCATGCCGTAGGCGACAACTACGCCAACACTTTCCGGGTAGAAGAGGGTATGATTAAGGTACGGTACGATGGCTACGAAAAATTCAACAACCGTTACGGACACCTTTATTACAAACGGCCTTATTCGCACTTTCACTTGGTGGTCGAATACCGTTTTGCTGGCATTTGGCGGCAAGATGCGCCTTCTTATACCGTGCTCAACAGCGGAGTGATGTTCCATTCTCAGGACCCACAGACCATGCCAGTGGAGCAGGATTGGCCCATTTCGGTAGAGATGCAGTTCCTCGCCAGCCTCGGCGACGGCAAACCGCGCCCCACAGGCAACATGTGCTCGCCCGGTACCGATGTGTTTTTCAAAGGCCAAAAAGACCCCCGCCATTGCATCGACTCCCGCTCCAAAACTTACGACAAAAACGAGTGGGTAAGGGCCGAATTGATCGTTTTAGGCGATTCTTTGGTGACCCATGTGGTCAACGGCGAACCCGTTTTGCAATACACCAAACCCCAAATCGGTGGGGGAGTGGCCAATGGTTTTGACCCCAAAATCAAAATCGACGGCAAAGCCCTGAAAGAAGGTTTCATCGCCCTGCAAAGTGAAGGCCAGGAAATCGACTTCCGCCGGGTGGAAATCCGCGATTTGAAGGGGTGGAAAAACTGGGCGGTGTATGACAAGTTGTTGAAGATGGAGTGAGTGGAGTCTTTCAACAGGGGAAATAATGTTCCATTAATTTGTTCATGCGATAGGTTTTGAAATTGCATAAACGATTAATGGCGCAACACAGCCCGCGAAGCGGACCGATGCTGAAATTCTTTCAAATTCAGGCTTGGTCAAAGTCATGCAAGTAATTCTGTAATTCTACAATTCTGAAAATTCTGGTTTAGACAAAAATTCTGGTTTAGACAAAAAAAATCTCGTTTGATGATTGAAACCGCCTATCTCTGAAGGTTTCAAAATTAAACCAAAACCACTATTTTGTCAAAAAAACACCCACCATGCGCCCATTGAGTATTCTGGTTCTGTTTCTTTTCTTGCTGAGTGCCTGCCAAAATGAAAAACCCGGTGTGCCGCCCCCACCGAATGAAGAAATTGCCAAAGCCCTGGCCCAATTTGAAATCGCCGAGGGCTTCAAAATCGAGCCTGTAGCTGCCGAGCCCTTGATCCAAGACCCCGTGGCCATGGAAATTGACGAAGACGGGCGCATGTACGTGGTCGAAATGTCAGGTTATCCGCTGGATTTGAGCAAAAAAGGGCGCGTCAAATTGCTCAAAGATACGAACGACGATGGTTATCCCGACAAAGCCGTGGTTTTTGCCGATTCACTGATTTTGCCCACCGGGGTCATGCGCTGGCGTGAGGGGATTCTGGTCACTGATCCGCCGCATGTGCTTTACCTGGCCGATACCAATGGCGACGATGTAGCTGACGTGCGCAAAGTCATGCTCACGGGTTTTGCCCTTTCCAACCCGCAACACAACCTCAATACCCCCGTTTTTGGCCTCGACAATTGGATCTACCTGGCCCACCAATGGGCTTTCACGCCTACGGTTTGCAAGGAATTCAGTGACGAAGGTTCGGAAATTCGTTTTCCTGATATGCCAGGGACCACCACGCTGGGCAAAAACGCCGACGACCGCAACGTGCGCTTCAAACCCGATCTTTTTGGCCTGGAAGCCTTATCGAGCGAAAGCCAATTTGGTCAAACTTTTGACGCTTGGGGTCGCCACTTGCAAACCGAAAATGGCAACCACATCTACCAGGAAATTCTGGCCGCCCGCTACCTCAAACGCAACCCAAATTTGCTGGTGCCTGAGGTGATCGAATCCATTTCCGATCACGGAGAAGCCTGCGAAGTTTTTCCCATCACCGAAAAACCAGACCACCAGTTGCTGACCGATGTGGGGGTGATCACCTCGGCTTGCGGCATCACTGCGTACTTGGGCGGGGCTTTTCCCAAGCCTTACGACCGCAACTCGGTTTTTGTAGCCGAACCCAGTCACAACTTGGTCCATGTAGACCGATTGAGCGAAAATGGAGTAGCCCTAAAAGCCAGTCGAATGATCGAAAAAGGCGAGTTTTTGCGCTCGAAGGACGCCTGGTTCCGTCCAGTAAATTTTTATGTGGGGCCGGATGGAGCCATGTACGTGGTCGATTATTACCGCCAAATCATTGAACACCCCGAGTGGATGTCGGACGAAGTGAACAAGTCGGGTAAATTGTACAATGGCTCAGACAAAGGTCGCATTTACCGCATTGTGCCCAAAAAAGGCTTGCCGATGGACTGGTGTGGCAAACTCAAGCTCAGCCAACTCAAAGACGAAGAACTGATCCCATACCTGGAAAGCGACAACATTTGGTGGCGCAGAACCGCTCAACGCCTCTTGTACCAACGCCAAACTAAAGCCATTGAAGCCTTGCGGAAATTTGCCCTCGAAACCAAAAGTGCAGAAGGTCGGGTACACTCTATGTGGTTATTAGAAGGGCTAAGGGCTTTGACCGAGCCCATTTTAGCCGAAAACATGAAGCATCCTGAGCCTGGGGTTCGGGAGAACGCCTTGAAAATCGCTGACATTTGGTTAGAGCCCTTCCCCGCGTTGAGCCGCAACATGACGGATTTGAAGGACGACCCATCTGCGCGGGTTCGGTTTCAATTGCTCAATTCTTGTAGTTATGTGGCTGGCGAAGCTTCAGAAGAGGCGCGTATCAGCATCTTGGCCCGTGACATAGAGGACAAATGGGTGCAATTGGCGGCGATTGCAGCGATGGCGGGACAAGAACAAAAGTTATTGAACTGGGCTGAAAACAGTTTTGGAGGTCGCCTGACCGAAGCGGAGGCTCAGTTTTTCAGTTACCTGGCTGCAACCATTGCCAACAGCAAGAACCAGACCGCCATTGCCACTTTGTTTAAAGGGCACAGCACGGCTTCCCAAGCAGCAATATTTTCGGGTTTGCAACAGTACTGGGATTACTTTCCACCAGCAAAAGAGCAGGTTACGGCCCTCCAAGACCAATTATTGGCCTATTTTGACCCCCAAAAGCCCGCCAATCTGCGCCAAAGCGCCTTGGATTTGCTGCAAACCCTGGGGCTTAATGCAGGTGCAGGTTTGAACGAAAAATTGGAAAAGGCAAAAATGGCCCTCGCTGATCCAAAAGCCCATGCCAGCTTCAAAGCCCACGCCATTCAGTTGCTCAGTGCTCACAGCGCCAATTCGATCCAACAAGACATGCTGAAAATGCTCAAAGCGCCAGCTGAGGAAGTGCAAATGGCAGCTTTGCGCGGCTTGGGTCAATGCGTTGGTGAAACCGCAAGTGCCGAATTGATCAAACTTTGGCCTGTTTTGAATGCCAACCTGAAAGATGCTGCGGTGGATGTATTTTTGTCCAATCCCCAGCGTTGCAAACAACTCTTGGCTGCGGTCGAAAACAAAATCGTCAATCCAGACCAAATCGGCTGGCGACGCATGGTCAGGCTGATGAACAACGACGACGTGAGCGTGCGCGAAGTGGCAAGAAAAGTACTGGCCAGCGGTGGCATGGCCCGTGAATCGGTGTTAAGCACCTATCACCCTGCCTTGGGCATAAAAGGAGATGTCGCCAAAGGCAAGGAAATTTTTCAACGGGCCTGCCAGATTTGCCACAAAATGCAAGACCAAGGCGTGGAGTACGGCCCCAACCTAGGCTCGGTGCGCAATCGACAAACCGAGTCGATTTTGAAGGAAATCATCATTCCAAATAACTCCATTGCCGACAAGTACGAAGTATGGAACCTGGAGCTCAACAACGGCAAGCTGGTACAGGGCATCGTCACGTCCAAAAACGCCCAAGCGGTGAGCATTCGCCAACTGAGCGGGCAGGTGAGCACTTACCCACGCAGTGAAATCAAAAAAATGGAAGCTTCGCCCGTTTCAGGCATGCCCAATGGGTTGGAGGCTACGATCAGCGTGCCGGAAATGGCGGATCTGTTGGCCTACATCAAGGCTGGGAAATAGGAGAGGGGTTTTAGGTTTACTCCACGTTTGCTAAACTTCAAAAGTTTGGTAAACGTGGAGTAAACCTAAAGCAGCGCCCTTGAGACTTCAAGCTATTTCCCCTTCAACTCCTCCAATTCCTTTTCCATCATCAATAATTTTTGCTGCAATTCAGGTAGGTTTTTAAAAACCATGTGTGCCCGGATGAACTCACTGTAGGCGAAAGCAGGGTAGCCGCCAATCGCCTGGTCGGGGGTTTTTACATTCGATCCCACGCCGCTGAGGGCCTGTATTTTGGTTCCATCTGCGATGTTCAAATGCCCAGCAATGCCTACCTGGCCGCCGATCAAACAATTTTTACCAATCTTGGTGCTGCCCGCTATCCCTGAAACGGCTGCGATGACCGTGTTTTCGCCAATTTCTACATTGTGGGCAATTTGGCAAAGGTTGTCAATTTTAACTCCTCTGCGTAAAATCGTAGCCCCAATCGAAGCGCGGTCCACGCAGGAGTTGGCCCCAATGTCTACCTCATCTTCGATAATGACTTTGCCCAATTGAGGGATTTTTTGGTAGCTGCCGTCAGCTTGAGGCGCAAAGCCGAAACCATCTCCACCAATGATCACACCAGGATGAAAAGTGCAGTTTTGTCCGATTTCACAGTCAAAAAGCACTTTTACCCCTGGAAAAAGCGTGGTATTTGCTCCGATTCGGACATTTTTACCTACAAAAACCTGGGCGTGCAGGCAGGCATTGTCGCCGATTTCGACCCCTTCCTCCACCACGCAAAATGCTCCAATTGAAACATTTTCACCTAATTTGGCACTTGGATGAATCGATGCCAATTTTGAAATACCACTGGGCACTTGGGCTTGGGCAGCCTGCTCGCCAAATTTGGCCATCAAAAGGGCCACGGAAGTATAGACATCCTCCACCCGAATCAAGGTTGCCTTGATCGGCGATTTTGGAACGAAATCTTTCCCCACCAAAAGAATGGAAGCGGTGGTGGTATATGCATATTGTTCATACCTGGGATTGCCCAAAAAACTGATACTGCCCGGCCCGCCTTCTTCAATTTTACTGGGACGATTGACTGTGACATTGGGGTCGCCTTCGATGGTTCCATTTAAGATTTGAGCGAGTATTTTTGCAGGGATTTCCATGAGATGGAGTTTGGGTGTGTATGTGTGGGTTTGGGTGTGAAGGCTTCGACCGAAATAAATGGCTTTGAGCGTGTAGTTTGTTCAGGTTAAGCCTCAATAATGCCACGGTTTTTCAACTCCCAAAAGCACTTTGCAGTGGCTTCAATGTCTGCTGCCGCATTGTGGGCGTTGTCAAAACCAGCTCGAAAGACTTTCCAGTGGAGTTCACTGAGGCTGGGCCATTTGTAACCTCGTCCATTGGCGGAAGGGAGTTTGCAAAAATTGATGATCTCTGGCGAGGTCATGGTGCAAAATTGCTGCTTAGCATCCAAAGGATTGTTGGCAATTTTCCGGTAATACTCTGCACCAACGATGGCGTGGTCAAAGTTCATGTTGTGGGCCACCAAAACCTCGGTTCTTTCCATCAGGACCTGGAAATCCTCCAGAACCTGGTCCAGAGAAATGCCCTCATTGAGCGCTTTTTCATGTGAAATGCCATGGATGCGGGTAGAGCCAATCGGCACCCGAAAGCCTTCGGGCCTGATGATCCGGTCGTAGGTTTCTAATAAATTCCCTTGAGCATCGTACAATTGACAGCCCATTTGAACCAAGCGTGGCCAATTGTCTACATCAGATACCAGTGCTTGCCACTTAAGGGGCAGCCCGGTTGTTTCGGTATCAAAAAATAAGTACATGGCCTAAAGGTAGGAAATCAGATGCAAAGCTCAAAGAGAACGTTCAAATACGAAAGTTTTGAAGGACTTTCCGTTTGGCAAAAAATGCTCTTTAAAACCCTGCTTGACCAAACCACAATCTTCTGCCCGCTTGCTCAATTCATCCGCATCAACCAACACAAACAAATCGCCAGCGACTTTGATACTCTCTACTCCGGTGGGACTGACCGCTACTGCTCCGTTGTTGACCTGGATGGTAACGATGAGTTTTCCACCGGTTTTCAGGTTGTTTTTCACAAAAGCCAAACAAGGTTCAATCCGGGTGTATTCAACGACCAGGGCTACCCACACAAAATCGGCCTGGCAGACTTGCTCCTCCTTGCTTTGGGTGATGTCCAATTGGCGCAATTGTAAATTGGGCAACTGCTCACCCAAGCGAAGCCTGCAAGCCTCCAAGTATTTTTCGTTGATGTCCACGCCAAAAACTTGGGTAGTGATTGTAGGATCAATGTGCTCTAGCCCATTGCCGCCGGCTACACCCAAAAATAGGGCTGTTTCGGGCTGAAAATCCTGAAGGTAGGTTTTTGTCAAATGGCTCAGCAACTGCAATTGCCCCACTGTTTCGTGCGACATGTGTTTTTCGTAATCATCCAAGGGGATTTGGTGCCAAACATGGTCTTTTGACTCGGACATATGGTGGTGCTTAAAAGGATAACACAGAATTAACCGAAACATAGCGCCTTCAATTTGCTTTTGCACTATTTTTCTCAAAAAAAACATGCGTAGTATTTTAGTGCTTTGCACAGTGGCCTTGTTTTTGCTGACTTGTCAACGTGAACCTGGTGAACAGCTTTACCGCCAGCTCAGTAAAAACCGCATCGGCTTACCCAATGGCTGGGCTTTGACTCCAGTGGGCCAGCACTTGAAACTGGGTGATTTGCCGCTCAACATGGTCTTGAATGGTGCTGGAGACCGGGCTGTCGTCAGCAACAATGGCCAAAGTGGGCATAGCTTACAATGGATTGATTTGCAAAAAAATCAAGTGTTGCACACCCTCGATGTACCAAAACTGTGGTACGGTTTGGCTTTAAATGCAGCTGGAAATAACCTTTATGCATCCGCTGGCAATGACAATTGCATCCGCCGTTACGGCATCGAAAAAGACCAGCTCAAATACCGGGATTCCATCTCTTTGGGCAAAGCTTTCCCGAAAAACAAAATCTGGCCCGCAGGACTAGCATTGGACGAAAAAAGGCAACAACTCTACGTGGCTTGCAAGGATTCGACCGCTTTGTTTGTCCTTGATTTACAAGCCAAAAAAGTAAAAAAAACGATTGCTTTGGGCGCGCAGGCCTATTCAGCAGTTTTGTCCAAAAGCGGGGAGGACCTGTATGTCTCGCTTTGGGGCGGAGCAGAAGTAGTGGTCATTGACTTGGCAAGGGAAGAGGTAAAAAAGCGCATCAAAGTCGGCTTGCATCCTACCGAAATGGTCGAAAGCGCCGATGGCAAACGCTTGTTCGTGGCCTGTGCGGACGACAACTCGGTTTTCGTCATCGACTTGGTCCAACTCAAAGTCCAGGAAAACCTCAACGCTGCGCTCTATCCAGATGCGCCCACAGGCAGCGGCAGTACTTCCCTGGCTTTGGATGAAGCGGGTAAAAAACTATACGTGGCCAATGCTGACAACAATTGCCTGGCAGTATTCGACGTGAGCGAAGTGGGGGAGAGCCGCGCATTTGGCTTTGTCCCCACGGGCTGGTACCCCAGCGTGGTGCGTTTTTGGGGTAAAAACATTTACGTCTGCAACGGCAAAGGAGTTTTAGGCTCGAAAGCCAATCCCAAGGGCCCGCAACCCAATGACGACCACGGAGGAGGCGAAGAATACATTGCTGGCTTGTTCAAAGGCGCTTTGTCGGTCATTGCGCTACCAGATGCCCTCACTTGGGCAGCTTATCGGCGCTTGGTTTACGAAAACACACCTTATAGCAAAGAAAAAGAGCTGCAAGCGGCAGGGGAAAAAGGCAACCCGATTCCCAGCAGGGTAGGAGAGTTCTCGCCGATCAAATACGTTTTTTATATTTTAAAAGAAAACCGCACCTACGACCAGGTTTTGGGTGACCTGCCTAAGGGCAATAGCGATCCCAGCTTGTGCCTTTTTCCTGACAGCATCACGCCTAACCACCACGCCTTGGCCCGCGAATTTGTACAACTAGATAATTTTTATGTGGATGCTGAAGTCAGTGCCGATGGCCACAGTTGGTCGATGGCGGCTTATGCCAATGATTACAATGAAAAAACCTGGCCGACCAACTACGGTGGCCGAGGTGGCGATTACGATTACGAGGGTCAAAACCCCACTGCCGTGCCCAAAGCCGGCTTTTTATGGAACCAAGCCCTCAAAGCTGGCATCAGTTTTCGCAATTACGGTGAATTTGCCTACGGTTATGATGAGCCGATGGACCCAAGTTTGCGCCCCCATACTTGCAAAAGTTTCCCAGCCTGGGACCTCAACATCAAGGATTCCTTGCGATACGAGCGTTGGAAAACTGATTTTGACGAGTTGCTCCGCAAGAATGCCGTGCCCCGTCTGAGCATTTTTAGCCTGGGTGGCGACCATACTTCCGGAGCGGCACCAGGAGCGCGTACCCCCAAAGCGATGGTGGCCGACAACGATTGGGCGATGGGTAAAATCGTAGAGCACATTTCCAAAAGCCCGATCTGGAAAGAAACGGCCATTTTTATCCTGGAAGACGACGCCCAAAACGGCCCTGACCACGTTGACGCACACCGCTCGGTATGCCTGGTAGCCAGTCCCTATGCCCGACGGAATCACCTTGAGCACACCCTTTATGCTACCAGCTCGGTGGTCCGGACCATTGAATTGATCCTGGGGCTGAAACCGATGAGCCAATACGATGCAGGGGCTACACCGCTTTACGCTTGCTTCAGTAAAAAGCCCCATTTTGCCCCTTACCAGGCCCGTCCTTATAACATCAAACTCAATCAATTCAACCCCAAAACTGGGAAATTGGCTGAAATGTCCAAAAACCTGCCCCTGCACAAAGTCGATGCAGTACCTGAACGATTGTTCAATGAAATCATTTGGAAAGCGGTCAAAGGAACTCAGCAAGACATGCCCGCGCCCAGGCGAAGTGCATTTGTATTTGGCGATTCCGACTAATCTTGCATTTTTCGTCTAAAAAACTGGCAAAAACCGCATGTTTTCTGCAAAAAATGTAAATTTGAGCAAATTTCAATCACCTTTTTGGCAAAAACTTGCAAATTATTGTTCTTTTGCTCCCAGTTATAAGAAACAACTCACGAATCGATTTTTTGATCAACCCTAACTCAAATTGTAACCAGACAGTCGACTTTTTTGGTAAAATCAGAACCGACTGGATGGTTACCAACTATTCTAACATGACGAAGCGTTTACGAAACTTAAGTTGGCTGCTTTTCGTCCTGTGCTTGCCCATGGGAACCCTATTGGCACAGCAAAGGACCATCAGCGGCGTCGTGCTCGATGGAACGGATGAAAATCCGGTCATTGGAGCTACTATTCTAGTCGTTGGTGCGGGCACGGGCACCGTTACCGATGTTGATGGCAAATTTTCCATCGCTGTCCAGAAGGGCCAAGTCCTGAGATTTAGTTACACCGGATATGCTGCGCAAGAAATCAATGTGGATGACTTGACCAATAACCTCGTCAACATCACTTTGCAATCGGCAGCGGCTGAATTGGGTGAAGTGGTGGTTACGGCTTTGGGGATCAAAGAAGAAAAGCGAAAGCTGTCCTACTCTATTCAAGAACTCAAAGGCGATGAAATCAGCGGCACGGGTCGCGACAACTTCCTGGTCTCGTTGCAAGGCCGGGTCGCAGGCTTGAACATGACCCCTACCAGTGGCCAAGCAGGTTCGTCTGTAGCTATCCAGTTACGCGGTCCCAGCTCAATCGACGGCAACAACCAGCCTTTATTTGTAGTAGATGGCTTGCCAGTTGACAACCGCACTTTTAACCAAGGTGCCTTGGTTTCGGACCAAGCTAACCGTACAGCCGACTATCAAAACCGTATCGGCGACATCAACCCTGCTGACATTGAGTCGATCACGGTACTTAAAGGTCCTGAAGCAGCGGCTTTGTACGGGATTGATGCCTCGTCTGGTGCCATCATCATCACCACCAAGCGTGGCAGGGATACTGGTGGCCGAGGAAAAGTCAATTACGACAACTTGTTCCGCAGCGAGCAGGTTTATCGTTTACCAGCATACAACACCGATTACCAACGTGGTTTCAATGGCGCAGTTGATCCTACTTCCGCATCCTTGCGCTACTTTGGCCCAAAAGTGGCCGAAGGGGTACAGAAGTTCGACAATTTGGACAACTTCTTCCGCAATGGTTTTACCCAAACCCATAACCTGGGGCTTGAAGGAGGGAACAAAACCGTATCTTACCGTTTGTCAACGTCTTATACCGATCAGGACGGCTTTGTACCTACCAACGAATTCAACCGCCTTTCGATCCGCTTGAACTCTACTGCTAAAATCAGCAAGAAATTTGAGGCCAATACCACGTTGAACTACGTCAACACCAGTTCTACGGTTCCATTTAGAGGAGAATTTGGTTACTTGCTAGGGCTTTTGCAATGGCCATCTACCGATGATGCTGCTAATTATCTCAATCCAGATGGTACCCGCAGAAAATTGGTGCAAGATTCCAATGAGCCTGACAATCCTTTTTGGAATGTATTTCAGAACACCAATGAGAACCGCACCAAACGAACCATTGGCAACCTGAGCTTAAACTATACACCGAATAAGTGGTTGACCTTGACTGGCCGCATGGGAGGAGATATTTACAACACCCTGGGTTTACAATTTACCCACCCTGAGTCAAACCGTGGAATTACTGGCCGTGGCCGCGTCGAAACTTTCAGCGAAAGTAGCCAATTGTTGAACGGCAACTTGCTGGCTACTGTCCGCAAGAAGATTGGCAAAGACTTCAGTACCAACCTGACCATTGGTGGCTCAGTGGACGACCGCAATTACGAAACTACCGCAGTATCAGGTGAGCGCTTGTACATCCCCGATTTCCGCAGCATCAACAACTCGGACCCTACCTCTCAGCGCAACAAGTTGACGGTCACTCGTCAGCGCTTGTTGAGTGTATTGGGGAGTTTTGAATTTGGCTACAAAAACCTGGCTTTCTTGAGTGTGCGTGGCCGCAACGACTGGTCTTCTACTTTGCCCATAGAAAACCGCTCTTTCTTCTACCCATCGGTGGGCTTGAGTTTTGTATTCTCCGAATTGGATATTTTCAAGAATTCCTTCCTGTCTTTCGGAAAACTGCGTGCCACCTATTCCCAAACGGGTAAAGATGCGCCTCCTTATCGCATTTTGCCTCGCTTGGTGCCGCAAACCAGTACGGGGGGAGGTTTTGCCTACGATTTCTTTGGGGGGAATACAGCCCTCAAACCTGAGCGCACGGAAGGATACGAATACGGTGCCGAGTTAATGTTTTTTAAGCGCCGATTGGGCTTGGATGTTACCTATTTTAGCAATTCTCGTTTTGACCAGATCGTGGCCCAGCGTTTGAGTTACGGCACTGGTTTTATTTTTGGTTTGGTAAACGGCGGGACCTTCTCCAACAAAGGGATAGAAGTATCGCTAAAAGCAACACCTATCCAATCGAAGAAAGTGAGTTGGGACCTGATTACCAACTTCACCAGTTTCACCACCAGCGTGGACAACCTGCCTGCCGACCAGCCGGAGTTTTACAACTCTGATACCTGGCTGTACAGCAATGCGCGCGCCAGTGCTTTCGTGGCTGACCTGGCCCGTTTCTATCCTGGAGTGAATCTGGCCTTCAACCAGCGGGGTTTGGGAACTGCAACTGCCATTGGCGGTTACAGCTACCTGCGCAACAATGCGGGACAGGTATTGATCAATCCTACTACTGGCTTACCAGTGATCAATACCAACTTCTTGCCCATTGGCGACCGCAACCCGGATTTTACATTAGGCATTACCAACCAGGTTCGCATTGGGGGTTTTTCGGCCTCATTTTTGCTTGATTTGCGCAAAGGAGGCGATGTGTTCAACGGTACCGAACGCTTCTTGTTTCAAAATGGCTTGAGTGCTCGCACCACCAATCGTGACATCCCAACCGTATTCAATGGCGTGTTGCGCGATGGGCGTGAAAACTCCGAAAACCCAACCGCCAATACCATCCAGGTGAGCCCGCTGACCCGGAGTGATTTTTTCACTGCTTTCCCAGAATCGGAATTTGTAGAAAAAGACATCAACTGGATTCGCTTGCGCGATGTGACGCTGAGTTATACTTTTCCTCCGGCCATGTTCAACAAAAACAAGTTCATCACTTCTTTGAATGTGTTTTTGACTGGTACTGACCTCTGGTTATTGACCAACTACACGGGTGCCGATCCCAGTGTAAATGGCAATACCGCAACTACACGTGGGGTTGGAGCCGCAGGATTTGACTTTGGTACAGTTGCCCTGCCTCGTACCATCTCTGGTGGTATCCGAGTAGGTCTTTAATGGTCCCATCTAAAAATTGAAGAAAATGAAACTTTTCAAAATAACGCTTTTTACTTCCATCTTGATCGTCCTGAGCAGTTGCGACGGTTACTTGGACATCAACCAGGACCCCAGTAACCCCCAGTTGGCCCAAGGATATGTGGTTTTACCACCTATTCTTGGACAAATGGTACGAGGTGAAGCTTTCGATTCCCGTTTCATTGGCCAATATGTGCAGTACTGGGCCAGTTCAGCGGCGGGCAATGATTGGGATCGACATGGATACGCTCCCGGCTCGGACGCTTCGGGTGAAAAATGGCGCTCGCATTATTGGACCATCGGCCTCAACATCGACATCATCTTGGCCGATGCTCGTGCCAACAATTTGGCGGACTACGAAGGTGCAGCCAAGGCCATTCGCGCCTGGAGTTGGCAAACCACCACCGATTACCACGGTGAAATGATCCTCAAACAGGCTTTCGAGCCCAACCGTTATGTATTCGATTACGATTCGCAAGAAGAGGTGTATGCTGAGGTGGTGAAATTGTGCAACGAGGCCCTGGTGGCCTTGGCTCGTACCGACTACACCAAAACGCTCGCTCGCGCAGACCTGGTGTACAAGGGCGATACCGACAAATGGACTCGTTTTGTGTATGCTGTATTGGCCCGCAATGCCCACCATTTGAGCAACAAGTCCACCTACAATCCCGACAAGGTGATTGAGTTTGTCGATAAATCCTTCCGCAACAACGCCGACAACTTCGATGTACCCCATGCTGGAACCAATACTGTCGATGCCAATTATTTTGGCCCTTTGCGCAATAACATGGCCCTTTATCGCCCTACCAACTACATCATCGGTTTGATGGACGGGACTGGCCCCAGCAAGGTCGTGGATCCACGCCTGCCGATCATGTTTGCTGCTGCGCCCGATGGCGTTTTTCGGGGTGTTGCACCTGGCTCTGGTGACCCCAACAACGTAGCTAACAATACCAAGCGCGTACCTAATCTCTGGGGTGCTCTGGGTGTAGTTCCGACAGTAGGCAAGTGGATTTTTGACGATAAGGTTGGGCATCCACTGATCACTTACTTCGAGTTGCAGTTCATGAAAGCGGAGGCTGCGCTGAAGAAAGGCGACCGTGCGATGGCTTTTGCAGCCTTCCAAGCAGCAGTTCGTGCATCTTTGGACTATGTAAAAGTGCCAGCGGCGGCTCAAACTACTTTCATGACCAGTGCAGCCTTGCCACAAGCTGCGGCTGATTTGAAACTGAGCGACATCATGCTGCAAAAGTACATCGCTTTGTACGGCCACGGCAACCTGGAAACCTGGGTGGACATGCGCCGTTACAACTACGATCCAACGGTTTACACGGGCTTTTCTTTGCCTACCCTTTTGTACCCCGACAACAGCGGAAAAACGGCCCAACGGGTACGCCCTCGCTTCAATTCGGAGTACGTGTGGAACCTGGTTTCGCTGCGCAACATCGGTGCCGATCAACCCAATTACCACACCAAACCGATGTGGTTTTCTCAACCTTAATGTTCAGGAATCTAAGTATATGAACGATTGTTGTAGAAGTTGAAGGGTTGAAATGTTGAAGGGTTGAAAAGTGTGGCCCTGGGTGACTTCTTCCTTCTTGGTTCTTTGCGGATGATTCTGATTTAAAACTTTTGATCAATGAAAAACATAAGCCTATATATATGTTGTCTGGTGCTCGGTTTGCTGGGGGTTTCTTGCGGCGATGAGCACAATTTCACCGAGTCGGTCACCCTGGTAACGGGTGGGGCACGCCTGAAAATCCACCATGCAGCGGTGGATGTACCGGGGATCGTGATCAGCGTAAATGACAAAGTCGTGTCAGGGGTGATCACTGTGCCACCCGCTACCCCAGGTTTGCTCAACTACGGTTCTACTTTTCCGGCCAGCGACTACATCGTGGTGCCTGCTGGTGCTGTAAAAATTACCATTACCCAGCCCGCTACCGCTACGGTGGCCGAACGGGTATTGACTGCCACCGTAAATGTGCAGGATGGAAAATATTACACCGTTCACGCCTTGGGTAATGCCGGAACTTACAGCTTTCTGACCTCGGAAGACGACCTGATCGTGCCCGATGCCAACAAAACTTACTTGCGTTTCATCAATGCGGTGACAGGGACCACCAGCCCCGGCATTGAGTTTTTGTTGGATGGCAAAGTGGTGGCAACTGCTGCGGGCTTGAGCGATGGCAAGGAAACTTTCCTCGCTTACGAACAACCGGGATCGGCTCGCTTCACGATCACCATGCGCGAAACGGGTAAAACAGCTACCATCGGCAACTCTTTGGCCAGTTTAAACCTAGTGCGAGGTAAAAAATACACCATCATTGCGAGAGGCTTGTTCGGGAATACGGTAACGGCCACCCGGCCTACGATTTCGCAGATTTTCAACAACTGAGTCTTTGGTTGAAATGTTAAAATGTTGAAGGGGCGAAAAGTTGAAAAGATCGAAACGCTCGAAGTCTTTTCAACATGTCAACCTTAATATTTGAGCTAAAATAAGATGGACACCTTTGCTTTTGAGGTTTAGTAAAAAAAGAACACAACTTCCTTTCATACAGTTGCTTATCTTTTTTCACTAAACCCAAAGCTGTCCACCTTGTTTTTTTACGCTCCCCTAAACCTTTCAACTACTTTTTATTGCCCTTCGTCTGCCTAAAAGCAGCATAAGGGCAGAGAATAGCTCCTGGGTTTGGCCATCTGGCTACCAGGGGCTATTTTCGTTTTATGCTGCGTACCATTTTACTCTCTATCGGCTGTTTTTGGGGGCTAAAAAACAGTTTTGCCCAAGAAAAATTCAGCATCCAGGCTTTGAAGCAACCCGTTGAAATCATCACCGATCAATGGGGGGTGCCGCATATTTACGCCCAAAACGAAGCAGATTTGTTCTTCGCCCAGGGTTTTTATGCGGCCCGCGACCGACTTTTTCAGTTTGAAATCTGGCGCAGGCAAGCCACTGGGACCGTCGCCGAAATCCTCGGCCCTCGTGAAATCGACCGCGACCGAGGGGCCAGGTTGTTCCAGTTTCGGGGCAACATGGAGCAAGAAATGGCCCATTACCATCCTAGGGGGAAGCTAATCATCGAGTCCTTTGTAGCCGGGGTCAACGCCTACATCAAAGAAACCGAGGCCAACCCAGCGCTTTTACCGCCCGAATTCGCGCTATTGGGCATCAAACCCGGCTATTGGACGCCCTGGATCGTCGTTTCTCGCCACCAGGGCTTGCTGGAAAACTTGACCGACGAATGGGCCAATGCCAAAGCGATCAAGGCAATTGGTGCAGAAAAACTCAAGCAACTGCAATGGTTTCACCCCAATGAACCCGACTTGCGGCTTGATCCTGGAATCCCCGATGCCCTTTTTGAACAGGATGTTTTGAAGTTGTACAGTGCCTTTCGCAAAGCCTTGGAATTCAAACCTGAAGACTTGGTGGCCGATTTGCGCAACCCTTCTTTCAGCGACTATACCAGCCTTGCAGCCCAGGACAAAGAAGACTACGAACAAGCCCAAATCGACCGCATTTCCAACATTGGCAGCAACAACTGGATCGTCAGCGGAGCTTTGACCCAAAGCGGCTTTCCGATGCTGGCCAATGATCCCCATCGCGCTTTGTCCACGCCTTCTTTGCGTTATTTGGCCCACTTGCACGCACCAGGTTGGAATGTCATCGGCGCAGGCGAGCCCGTGATTCCAGGCATTTCCATCGGTCACAACGAGCATGGAGCCTGGGGCTTGACCATTTTCGGCACCGACGCTGAGGACCTGTACGTTTACCAAACCGATCCCAAGCGGCCCGATCAATACTTTTTTCAAGGCAGCTGGCGAAAATTAACCCTGATCCGCGACAGTATCAAGGTCAAGGGTGCGCCTACGCAATACATCACCCACAAATACACCCATCACGGGCCAGTTTTGCATGAAAATGCCGATTTGAAAGTGTTGTGCGCAGTGCGTTGCGCCTGGTTGGAAATCGGCGGATCGCCTTACTTGGCCAGTTTGCGCATGGGGCAAGCCAAAACCTGGGAAGAATTCCGACAAGCTTGCGCCTACAGCCACATCCCCGCCGAGAACATGATTTGGGCCGACCGCAAGGGCAACATTGGCTGGCAAGCGGTGGGCATTGCCCCCATTCGCCACAAGCACAGCGGATTGCTCCCCGTGCCAGGCGATGGGCGCTTTGAATGGGAGGGCTACCAACCCATGCTGCAAAGACCCAGCGTTTATAATCCCGCCAGTGGTTTTGTGGCCACGGCCAACGAGAACGTGACACCTCGAAATTATCCCTATCCCGCTTCCTTGGGCTACAAATGGGCAGACCCTTTTCGGGGAGATCGGGTATCGGAAGTGCTCGCTTCAGGCAAAAAATACACTTTGCAGGACTTCATGAGCCTGCAATGCGATTACACCTCCATCCCAGCCCGCAACCTGGTGCCGCTGCTCAAAGAACTGCCGCAAGCCGATCCAGAAGTCGAAAAAGCCCGGCAAACTTTGCTGACATGGGATTTTGTAATGGATAAAAACAGCATTGCCGCCAGCATTTACCAAAGCTGGGAAACCGAGCTGATGGCTCAAATCAAGGCCTTGCTGATCCCCGAAAAAATCCGCAGTTCCATCAACCCACAGGTCTACCGCCTGATCGAATGGCTGAACTTGCCCGATGGGAAATTTGGCGAAAATGCCATCCAGGGGCGCGATGAATTGCTGCAAAAAGCCCTGCAAACTGCGGTCAAAAAACTGCAAGACAAACTGGGCACCGACCAAAGCAAGTGGGTTTACGGGCAAGCAAATTTCAAGCACGTAAGCATCCGCCACCCTTTGAGCAATGCCATGAAACCCGAATTGCGCAGCAAGTTCGACCACGGACCCTTGCCACGCGGCGGCAATAGCCAAACGGTGGGCAATACGGGCCCCAATCTGAACCAAACCCACGGCGCAACGTTTCGGATGGTGGTGGACGCCTACAATTGGGATTACTGCCTAGCCACCAATTCGCCTGGCCAGTCGGGCAACCCCGAACATCCCCACTACCGCAACTTATTCCCACTTTGGGCCAATGACCGTTATTTCCCGCTGTTTTTTAGCCGGGAAAAAGTCGAAAGTGTCCGTTTTTCACAACTGCAATTGATTCCAAAATAAAACAAGCCAAGCATGTTTTTGTAATACGGTGATCTCCCACGTTGATGCTGACCTGGATGAATGACTAGCAAATTGAACGGGTAAAAAGCGTTTTTTAGCTGATTTTCAATTCAAAATCCGGAGTTACATCTTGCATCGTGTAACCCTGGACTTCAGTCCGGGGTCAAAGCGCACCCACGATTTTCCATCATGCATCTATCCAGAAGTTGCATCAATGAAATCAAAAGTGAACGACCAGATGGGAATCGCTGTTTGAAACATGCTTGTACTTGCAAAATGCTACTTTTCAATGTTTGTTAAAAACTTCAAGCCAATCTTCTGCCTTTTTGGTTTACTAACTTGCCTGGGTTATTTACACGCTCAAAGCCCTCCACAGCACGACCCCAAGCTTTACACCATTGCCAATGCTGCTTCACCGCAGCGTTTGGAAACGGACATCCGTAAATTGGTGGGTTTTGGTACCCGCAATACTTTTTCCGATACGGTATCTGCTACCAGGGGCATTGGCGCTGCTCGCCGCTGGATCAAATCAGAGTTTGAAAACATCTCCCGCACTTGCAACAACTGCCTGGAGGTGTCCTTTCAAGCGAACTTGTTCAAAGCTGGGTCGGGTGCCAGGATCACCAAAGACGTGAACATCGTCAACGTTTTGGCCATTCAACGTGGGTACAAATACCCCAACAAGTACGTGATCATGTGCGGCGACATCGACTCCAGGGTCAGTGATCCACTGGAGGCTGAAAAAGACTCACCCGGGGCCAATGACAATGCTTCGGGCATGGCCGGGGCGATGGAAGCCGCTCGGATTTTGAGCAAATACAAGTTTCCTGTGAGCATCATCTACGCCGGATTATCGGGTGAGGAGCAGGGCCTTTGGGGCGGCCAGCACATGGCCAAGCAAGCCAAAGCCCTGGGCTGGGACATCATTGCGGTGCTCAACAACGACATGATCGGCAACATCGAAGGCATCAACGGCGAGATCGACAACACCACTTTCCGCGTTTTTTCGGAACCCAATCCACCCACCGATGGCGAGCGCGAACACACCTGGAAACGCGTGTATGGCGGCGAAGTGGACGGCCCTTCGCGCCAATTGGCCCGCTACATCGACCGCCTGACCGACCAGTACTGCACCAATCTCGACGCCAAAATGATTTATCGCCTCGATCGTTTTGGGCGGGGTGGCCACCACAAGCCCTTCAACGACGAAGGCTTCCCTGGCGTGCGCATCATGGAAACCCACGAGCAATACGAACGCCAGCACCAGGACCTGCGCGTGGAAAACGGCATCAAGTACGGCGACGTGATCGAAGGCGTCAATTTCAAATACGCCGCTAAATTGGTGGGCGTGAATGCCATCGTTTTGGCCGCTCTGGCCTCGGCACCCCCTGCTCCGGCCAACTTGCAAATCGGCGGCATCGTTTTGCCCTCCACCCGCCTGAAATGGGATGCCGTAAGCGATCCCGACCTGGCGGGTTACAAGATTTACTGGCGCGAAACCACCAGCGCCCAGTGGCAATGGTCGCGTTTTGTGGACAAGTCCATCACCGATTTCACCCTGGACAACGTGATCATCGACAACTACCTCTTCGGCGTAGCCAGCGTAGGCAAAGACGGCCACGAAAGCGTGGTTGTTTATCCGACCACCTTGATCGCCAGACGATAAGGGCCACTGATTAAATTAAGTAGACAGGTTGGTAAAAAGCTTTAGCCGCTTTGCGGCTTCAAGTTGGGAACACGGATTTAACGGATGAAACAGATTTTCACAGCTTTCCAACATGATTTTGGCCATGACATTGCCACCACGGAAGCCTTGTTCAAAAGCAAAACTGTTTACCTTATTTATTTCAGACACACTAAATGAAGTGTGAAAATGAAATATACCATTTTTGAGAGTTCCAGGAGCATCGTTTGTCAACGTCATGCTGGAAATCCGTGAAAATCCGTGTAATCTGTGTAATCCGTGTGCTAAAAAATGCCTCGCGCAGCGGGGCGTAGCAGCACAGCTGCAATAAAAAGGCCATCCGAGGCTCAAAAGCAAACGCTCGTCCCACGTCTCCTGACGGGGACGGGCATATGAGCGTCTCCAGACGCATACCCCAATCCCAGAAAAGACAAAATCTGCCTGATTACCAATATTCCTCACCACCACAAGCTCAAAACATGCTACGAAGCTTACTTTATCTTTGCGTTTTTTTACTCAGTCAATGTTTGCTCGCACAAAAAACATTGTTAACTGACGAGAAAAGGTTTCCACTGGACCCTCAAATCACTTACGATTCCAAAGTGCCTTCGCCAGCCCAGTTTTTGGGCTATCCGCTAGGGGAGGAGTACACCATTTACGCCCATACCGTCAATTACCTCAAAGCTTTGGACCAGGCTTCAGACCGGGTGAGCTACAACGAATACGGCAAAACCTGGGAAGGCCGCCCGCTGGTCAACCTGGTGATCACCTCGCCCGAAAACCAGCGCAACATCGAATCCATCCGCAAGCGCCACCTCGAAATCGTGGAGAAGGGTGGGGACCCCGCCAGCTTGAACAAGAACGAGCCCCTGTTCGTATCGCTCAGTTACAGCATCCACGGCAACGAGCCTTCTACCACCGAATCGGCCATGCAGGTGGCTTACCGCTTCGCCGCCGCACAGGATGCCGAAACCGAAGAAATCCTGAAAAATACCGTGATCGTGATTTTCATGTGCATCAACCCCGATGGGCGTGACCGTTACATCTATTGGTACAAATCGGTGCAGCGCAACCTCTTGGCGACGGGCCAGCGCGACCTCGACCACTACGAACCCTGGCCCGGTGGCCGCGTGAACCACTACTGGTTTGACACCAACCGCGATTGGTCTTGGGGCACCCAACCCGAAACCCGCACCCTGGCCGCCGAGTACCAGCGCTGGATGTCGCAAGTACACGGCGATTACCACGAGCAGGGTTACAACTCCAATTACTTTACCATGCCGGGCACCACGCCCCGCAACAAACTTTTGCCCGACAACTATGAAGCCCTGACCGATACCTTCGGCATGGCCAATATCAAGGAGTTTGACAAGCACCGCATCAGCTATTTCACCCGCGATGCTTTTGACTTTTTCTATCCGGGTTACGGCTCCAGTTATCCGAGTGTGATGGGGGCCATTGGCATGTTGACCGAGCAGGGCGGCATCGGCGGTGGCCGGGCCATCGAAACCGACGATGGCTATGTGTTGACCTTGCGCCAGCGCATTTTTGACCATTACACCACCTCGGTGGCCACCATTCGCAAAGCCCACCAGCGCCGCGAGTTGTTTTGGCGCTATAGCCTGGACGCCTGGAATGCCAGCAAAAGCAAGTCGCCGATCAAAGCTTATTACCTTTCATCCAAGTCGCAATACAGCCTGGATGTGGTGAACAACCTGCTGCGCCACAACATCAAAGTGGAGCAGGCCCAAAGCGACTTCAGCGTGGCTGATGCCAGGGATTACAAAACGGGCTTGACGGGCAAAAAGGACTTCCCCAAAGGCACTTTCATCGTGCCCACCAACCAGCCGCGCCACTTGTTTATCCATACCTTGCTCGACCGCAACTTGCAGATCGAAGATTCGGTGATGTACGACATGTCTTCCTGGTCGGCGATCCTGGCGTATGGCATTGACGGGGCTTCGAGCAACAGCAAACCCAGCGTGAACAGCAGCCCGGTGGCTGCGGCTTTGAAAGCCCCCAATGGCTTGAGCAATGCCAACGCCACTTACGCGTATGTGATCGATTACCAGCAAAGAAATGCACCCAAGGCCCTGGCCATGCTGTGGGAAAAAGGCTACCGGGTAAAAGCTGCTGCGGAAGCTTTTGCGCATGGCAATTTGAAATTCAGTCCGGGTTCCCTGATCGTTTTGTTGGAACGCAACGAAGAAAAAATGGGCACTGCCGCCGCCGACCTGGCCGAGGTGGCCGACAAAGCGGGGGTAAACATCCAGGGCTTCAACACGGGCCGCATGCAATCGGGCTGGGACCTGGCTTCGGCGCGCAACCGGGTGATCAAACAGCCCAGGGTGGCCATGCTGATCGAGCCGCCCTTCTCTTCCCAAACCGCTGGCCAAATCGCCTTCTTGTTCGACCAGGAGGTGGGCTTGCCAGTGGACCGGATCAAAGCCACGGTTTTGCAGCAATCGGCCCTGCCCAAGTTTGGCGAACGCTACGGCCTGGCCGACTTGAACAACTACGACGTCCTGATCTTGCCCGATGGCGGCGCGGGCCTGGGCGAAGTGTTCAAACCCGAACAACTGGCCCAATTGCGCGACTGGGTACAGCGGGGTGGGGTAGTGGTGGCTACGGAAAGTGCCGCTGCTTTTTTCACCAATGAGCGCAGCAAATTCACTGGTGTAAAACTCCTGAGCCCCAGGGCCGACACCAGCCTGGCCGCCCGCACCTTGATTTATGACGAAAGGGAGGATTATTTTGGCCTCAAGCGCACGCCTGGCACGGCTCTGAATACGGTCATCGACCATACGCACCCCCTGGCTTTTGGCCTGGACCCGATCGTGTACACCCTCAAGCTCGACAACAGCGCCCTGGCCCCGCACCCCGACATGCAAAGCGTAGGCCGCTACGCCCCGGCGGATAAAATCCTGGCCTCCGGCTATATCTCGCCTGAAAACCAAAAAATGCTGGCTAATAATACTTTTGCGGGTGTTTTGCAGCTTGGGCAAGGGAAGTTGATACTTTTACCTGACAATACGCAGTATCGGATGTTTTGGAGAGGACCTAGCCGGATGTTGTTGAATGCGGTGATGTTGGTTAGGGGGTTTTGAACATACGATAGATGAGATACGTATGCGATAGATGATTGGGAAACGCTCAGGGCTTTGGGGTTCTGGGCGTTTTTTTATTGATTTTCTTTAGTGGTGATGCCTTTTCTGAGGCAATGGAGTTGGCCTGCTTGGTGGGATTGGCAACGGGCGCACTGCTATCGTAGCCACCCTGCTTTGGGTTTGCGGGGACTTTGGGCTGCTATGTGCAGCAGTGCTTTGTTCGCTGAGGCACTTTTTCTTAATACTAAACCTTTGAATACATCCTTTTTTGTTTGGAATTTACAATGTCGAATTTTAGGGTGCTCTTTTCATAAATCCGACCTCCCGAATCCGAAATATACGGAGGAGGTCAATCCAATGCCTTCATTTCCCTTTGAAGAATACCCAAAAACTTCTGAAACTGCACATATTGTGGCGCATCACGCACCAATTCCAGCCACAAAATTTCCGCCTGTTTGAAATATGCCCGTGCTTTGGCTTTATCTTTTAAATTATCTCTACTGAACGCGCCCAATTTATAGTAAGAAATCGCCAAACCGTTTTTAAAGGACACATTATTCGGGTAGGCGGCATACAGTTCTTTTGTCAATTTTATATCATCTTCGTAAAACCCCAAGGCCTTGTCCAAATTGCCCAAGGACGTGTGCGTTTCCCCAAGTTTTGAGTAAGAAATCGCCAAACCGTTTTTAAATTCCACATTATTCGGGTAGGCGGCATACAGTTCTTTTGTCAATTTTATATCATCTTCGTAAAACCCCAAGGCCTTGTCCAAATTGCCCAAGGACGTGTGCGTTTCCCCAAGTTTTGAGTAAGAAATCGCCAAACCGTTTTTAAA
>JAAFJY010000024.1:43786-125895 GCA_013299105.1 Chitinophagales bacterium
AGGCGGCATACAGTTCTTTTGTCAATTTTATATCATCTTCGTAAAACCCCAAGGCCTTGTCCAAATTGCCCAAGGACGTGTGCGTTTCCCCAAGTTTTGAGTAAGAAATCGCCAAACCGTTTTTAAAGGACACATTATTCGGGTAGGCGGCATACAGTTCTTTTTCCAAACGATTGTATTCTTCGTAAAACCCCAAGGCCTTGTCCAAATTGCCCAAGGACGTGTGCGTTGAGCCAAGTTTTGAGTAAGAAATCGCCAAACCGTTTTTAAATTCCACATTATTCGGGTAGGCGGCATACAGTTCTTTTTCCAAACGATTGTATTCTTCGTAAAACCCCAAGGCCTTGTCCAAATTGCCCAAGGACGTGTGCGTTGAGCCAAGTTTTTCGTAAGAAATCGCCAATTCATTTTTATTGTATTCATCATCAGATTGAAGGGCGCAAAGTTCTTTTGAAATGACACGGCATTTTTCATAAAAATACATGGCTCTGTCTAAATTACCGACGGTCGTGTAATACGTGCCCATACGTTCGCACAATAAAGCCGCATCATATTGTGGGGGTTCAAAAGCCGCCACCACCGTTTCGGCGTAGCGCGCAAAAATGGTGGACATTTTGTAGTTGTCGTCATGGATTTTGTTCGGGTGCAGTTCATCCTTTAATGTTTGAATCAGCGTTTTGCAATCATCCAGCAGGGTTGCGGCATTTTTGCTTTTGGTGATTTGTTGAATGACGGGGCTGATTCTAAACTCGTGGGTGTTTTCGTAAAAATCAATCCAGCCTTTTTGTTGCAGGCTGCTGAGGGCATCGTCGTAAGCATCGGCTGGATCGGGTTGGAGCAGGTGCATAAAGACGGAATAGGGAATGTTTTCCGCAGGCAATACCGCAAAATTATTCAGCAAAAAACGCTCTGTGTCGGTCAAGGCGGAGACATCGTACATGGCTGCAATAATCAGATCGGGTGTGGCGGTACGCAGGCTGTCGGCCTGGTACAAGGTTTTAACGGGTTTTATTTGTATGGCCAACAAACCACGTTCCTGCAAATCGCTCACCAAGGAAGCGAGGCTGTAATGGGTTTGGAATTTGTTAAAAACGGCTAAGTTTTTAGCCAATAACTCAATCACCAAGGTATTGTACCCGACCGCGTGCAGCAAAGCCGCCAACAGGGATTCCTCTGCATCGCTGTGTTTGGGGTAATGTTTTTTAAACACCTGTACCGCAGAATCCGTATCCAAAGGCTGAACCCGATGCACCGAAACATCATGCAAAGCCGTTACCCGCGAGGTAAGCAGGATATGGCAATTGGACAAACGCCGCAATACCCCCAAATACGCCTCCAGATCGGTGGCATTATTGGCATTGTCCAATACCAAAAAACAGGGCGTATCCAAATTATTGATCGCCTCTGTCATACGCGCTATTTGCGTTTGGGCATCGTCCTGCGGCTGAAACTGCACACCCAGTGCGTTGGCCAAACTCAATATAGCATTGCCAATGCCACTATCCGCAAATATCCAAGCTAAATGTTTATATCGGCTTTCGTGCCGGAACCAATACTGCGCCGCCAGGGTGGTTTTGCCCATGCCGCCCTCCCCGTTCACCAATACCAACAAGTGATTGTGCTGCAAATAATCCGCTTCAATGGCTGTCAAATCCTTGTCCCTGCCGATAAAAAAATCGGTGTAGAATGGTTTTTGGGTGAGGTAGCGGGGGAGTTCTTGTTCGCCATATTGTATTACGTCGCCAATGTGAATTTTTTCAGCCGCAAGTGAACTGTCCTTCACAACGTTTTTAGAGTTCTTTACGCCTGATTCAAAATGCGCTTCATTGATATTGTCAATATTATAAATCTTCTCGGCATTTTGCTTTGTGACCCAAACCGCTTGTTCTTCTTTGCCTTTTTTCCAACGCAAATAGCCAAGTATAACAATGATATAGCCCACAACCGCAATCAAGGGTTCAAAAGGAATTTTTTTGTCTGGGTCATTTTGATAGTCATACCAAGCCCAGAAAGCACAAAGCGCGAGTACGATCATTGTGGTGATATATTCCCAACGGGTTGGTTTATCATTCATATTTTAAGAAAAGTTGGCGTTATCAATATGGTTGATATTGTAAATCTTCTCCGCATTTTGGATAATAGTCATGCCCTTTTCGTACTGTTCCACCTCAGACTGGATAGCAGCCGATGCCACACCCTGCTCCTCAATTTCCCGCAAGAGTTCCAAAACGCTATAACGGATTTGGTTTTGGGCAATATTCGCCGACTGAAAATCCACCAAACCCAAGCGGATTTGCTGCATGACGTGGTTATAACGGGCGGATTGTTGCACCGCTTCATCAAGACGAGGACTGTCTTTGAGCAAAGCAGATAATTGTTGAATAGCCGTTTTGAACTCATCTTTAGCGATGAGGTCGCGGATGTGCGCAATGAAAGTTTGTGTATTATCCATTGTATATCACGTTGTTTTGAAGCCAATTGTTGTGATTCTGATATTTCATCATTTTCTGCTTTGATTTCTTCCAGTTTTTTTCTTCTGCTTTCAGCGAAAGGTTGCACTACCGCAACTAACGACTATCCAAAATCCACATTGCGTGTTTGATAGACTGGTTAGTTGCGGGTATTTCCGCTTTGTTCACTAAGCTGAACGATTATTATCACTTTTCCAGTCCTTCATCTCCTCAAAATACATACTCCAACAAAAATAGTAACAAAATCCATAAAAAAATCATCAACTCTCTTCTTTACCCATCCCATCCAATTTCCGCCTCACCATAATATTAGGTCTCCACCTGCGAGCGCAGGGGTGCACTTTTCCCTTTGCGGTAATGTTTTGCAGGTTTTTGTCCAGCTTGCGGGCTTTTACGTTGTCGCTGAGTTGCAGTTGGATGTATTCCAGGATTATGACTTCGACTTGTGGACGATTAAATGGAAGGAGGCTTTTTCTGTTCATCATTTTAGGAAACGAAGAGGGATGTCTTTTCCGAGGTAACGGAGTTGGCCTGCTTGGTGGGATTGGTAACGGCTGAATATACGCGTGTGCGACGCTTAGGAAGCATTTTTGTATATTCTGGAAACTTCGGAAAAGTTTCGGCAGCGTCAATTTTTGTGTTGAAAATGATTGCTAGCTTGACGTTGACTGACCAACGTTAGGGGCTTACAGCCCCACCAAACATGATGTTGACCTTTATGCTACCGACGTTAGGGGCCTACAGCCCCGCTAGTATGATGTTGTTTAACTCACAGTTGGCTTATGCTGAAAAGTTCTCCGAAGTTTTCAGTATATTCGTTGTTCGCTATTTTTTTCTAATGTCAATCTTTTAAATTACCGTGTGGTCGTTGACCATGTTTTTCTTTATAGGCTTGGATATGCTCGCTTTCAATGCGCTTTGCTTCTTTCCGCCCTGGAATATCGTGAATAAGGATACGCGTAAAAAACCTGGCCCAATTGTCAATCAGGTTTGCAAATCGCAATTGTACACGCATCCTTTTTGACATCCCATCTTTTTTACTGATGGGGTCGCTACTAATGCCATACTTGAACACATCATAATCAACTTTGTCAACTATTTCGTACAAGTGGTGCAATTCTTCGCTATCGTCAGCGTTCTTGTGGGGCATGATTTATTGCGTTAATTGCCAGCCTAACTTATTACTTTGAGTTTCGTAGTTATAAGTGGGCATATAATTGAATGGAAACTTCATCTTCATTTCAAACGCATCGTCTGCCAGATAAAGCAATGGTTCAAAAACAATATCTTCTGGCATCTCGGCGGGATCATTCAACACCTTTTCGTAATATTCTTTTCCTTCTGCAATCACGGCACAACGGGCGTACAAAAAATCATCGGCAGAAATAAAGTTGTCTGGTTCATTAGCTGCGTAAGTAGTGGCGTGTGCTCGCGTGTCCAATTGATATAATTTTTCAGATACCTTGTCTGCAAAAAGGCAAATGGCTGCAACTGGCATTTTGGCAAGTGCCTTCACTGCGGGTGCAACCTTTTGTTCACTGCCTTTTTTTGACCAGTCAATCTTATCAATTATACGCCAAAAATCGTCCTCGGAGAATAAATCATCTGCCGGAGACTTATCTTGAAGTCGGATTTCAACCTCGGTAGCCTTACCGAATTTTTGCTTCAAGTCGCTGATGAACTGACTATTTAGGTCGTTTAAACTAACGTTTAGTACCGTTGTCATGTCAAAATTGTTTGATCACTGCAAATATAGGTGCTTTTTTCAAATGGAAAGCAGGGGTGCCGCATGAAGTTACCTGTAGCAGACAATTCGTTCCAACTTACAGTCACAAATCCTTCATCAAGGCAAACTTGCTCTTGTTCTCCGTATTTGCCAGCTCGAATAGTCAAAGTCTCATTTGTTTTATGTTTTTTTGATCTCAAGTCACAGCGAACGGGTGCGGCTCCCGTTTGATGTACTTTTGAACGAAAAAGTACACTAAAGTCTAATGTATTGGTTTTCAAAATAGAGCCCTTTTTCTTTTTTTCTTGACAAAAAAAGAAACAAAAAAGTCAAGGGCTGTGATCAAATCCTACGATTTTGCTTGAAAGTGCTGACGGGAATCCACCAAACTCGCTCCTTCGTCGCTCAAACAGTGGTGGCTTCTGATCCGCCAGCCCTTTCGCAAAATCGGGATTTGCTCAAGGCCCATTTGAGCTCCGATAAAATATCTGTGAAAAAGCTTGATCTTTTACATCAGATTGGAGCCGCACCCCAGCGAACGGGGGGTGCCGCAACCAACGACTATCCAAAACCCGCATTGCGTGTTTGATATACTCGTTAGTTGCGTGTATTTCCACTTTGTACACCAAGCTAAACGATTCAAGCCCTTGATCTCCACAAAAGCCGTTGATGGTGGGTATTATTTGTGTAAATGGGGTATCCAAATTATTCAATTGGGCGGATATTCAAAAGATTGACCATGCAGTTCTCCATATTGCCAATGGTCAAAACAAAATTTTGTTTGACTTTTAAACCGTTAGAAAACTCCGCTGGCTTCCAATTAGGCATTTTTGAAATAGCCGCAACTAACATTTCGTCAATTTTCGTATCTTTTGACGGCATGGCAACTTGAATATCCGTAATATGCCCCTGTTCGGTAATGGTAAACTTAATGGCAGTCAAATCATAACCCGTAAAACTTCCTGCTTCAATATTTACAATGCTATTTTTTTGCAGATATTGGATCAATTGCTCTGCACCTTCGTTATAAACAGCATTTTTATCAGGCATGATAGTAACCTTGAAATCGTATTGCTTCACTGCGTTATTTTTTAACGAATTTTCAGGTAGATACATTACGCTTACGGCAATATCGCTATTACGGTCAGCCAATCGCATCAGTTCTTTTTGCTCTTGATTCAACACATCGCCAATGCCTAAAGCCTTTGTTTGGGTTCCATTTTTATAGGCTGAAATTTCCACCGAAATATATTCTCTTACCCAAGATGTGGGGTACCGTTTGTTTAAATCCGTAAGTGTATTTATTTCAACCAATTCATCTTCTTGGATAGAACAAAATGGTAGAACTTTGTTTATTTCAAATTTTAGATCATTCTGGGCAAAACTGTTGAAAGTGCATCCGATAGAGAGAAGCACTAAGAGTAAAATCTGATTCTTTTTCATGCCTGAGATTTTAAAAAGCATTAAGTAAAAAGAGTTACTCTGAAAAGTAAATAATTCAGCGTCATTAATTGGTATTTTGATTTTCATTTTATTCATGCTTTGGTGAATTTATTAATTTATGAGTATTAGTTTAGCCCACAAGAAATACTCCCAGCAGCCCAAAATGCCACACACAAATATAAGACTACCTACGGAGTAGCCCAAATATTCCCCAACAAAAATCTCACTTCTTAGCCTTTTCTCCGCTAAAACCCAAAAACTATTGTTAAACAACACCTTTGCGGGTGTTTTGCCAATAGGCCTGCCTTGGCTTTGTGTTTAGCTTTGAGGGCGAGTTGGCGTTATTTCACGATAAATTCCTCAATGAATATGAATCCCCCCATTCACATCAATAGTCGCACCAGTGATAAACCCGGACAATTCAGAAGCCAAAAACAAGCAAGTTCCAGCTAATTCAACCGCTTTACCGACTCTTTTTAGGGGAATACCCGCCACTACTTCCTTCAATTGCTGTTCCGTCAAATCATCTAACATCGGCGTTTCAATCATCGCGGGACAAATCACATTCGCTCGAATACTGAGGGGGGCAAATTCTCGAGCAATTGAACGGGTCAAACTAATAACCCCGCCTTTTGAGGCTGCGTAATGCGAACCGCCAACCAAACCACCGCCCCGTTGTGCTGCCAATGAAGCCAAATTTACAATTACCCCTTTTCGATTGTCTTTAAAAACTGCTAAAACACTTTTACAGATATTGAAACAGCCTTTGAGATTTACGTCCATTATAAGGTCATAGTCCATTTCTGTGATCGACAAAACGCCGCCAGACTTGACAATCCCCGCACAATTGACCAAACAATCAATGGTCTCAAACCTTTCAACCGCTTTTTGAATCACCTTTTCGCAATCGCTGAATTTAGAAATATCGCATTGTAAAGGCAGTATTTCGGGCATAAACCCAATGGCATTGGCAATAGAATGGATTAAATTGTTTCCAATTTGTTCATTCATAGCGATATCAAGAATAACCAATTTTGCCCCGTGTGCTGCGAATAATTCGGCGGTTGCATAGCCAATGCTTCGCAAAGACGCTGCGCCAACAATGACACATACTTTATTCTCTAAAAGTAGAGGGTTGTATTTTTTATTTTCTTTTGATTCAATGGTTATCATATTTTTTTAAATTATAACATTTTCAAGAACTACCGCATAACCCATTCCTACACCGACGCACATAGAAGCCAGCGCATATTTTTTCTTTGAGCGTCGCAGTTCATTGATCGCTGCTTGAATAATTCGAGTGCCCGACATCCCAAGTGGATGCCCAATCGCAATAGCTCCGCCATTAGGATTCAATCTTGTATCATTATCAGCCATGCCCAAACTTCTTGTAACAGCCAAACATTGAGCAGCAAATGCTTCATTGAATTCGATGACATCAATTTGATCGAGGGTCAAACCTGCTTTTTTCAACGCTTTTTGCGTTGCGGCAACAGGTCCAATGCCCATTATTCGAGGCTCAACGCCTACAACTGCTGAGGAAACAATTCTTGCCTGCGGCGAAAAATTGTAACTTTTAATCGCATCTTCCGAAGTAATCAACATGGCAGCGGCACCATCATTTAATCCAGACGCATTTCCTGCCGTAACAGTACCTCCTTCTTGCTTAAAAATGGGTTTTAATTTTGACAAAATTTCAACTGTCGTATTGCCTTTAATAAATTCATCTTTATCAAAAACAGTGACGTTTCCTTTTTTATCAGCCATTTCAACAGTGACAATTTCTTCCGCTAAGATACCGCTCTGCTGTGCCGCATAAGCTTTTTGTTGGGAGCGAAACGCAAACGCATCTTGATCTTCACGACTGATATGATACATTTCTGCCAAATTTTCAGCAGTTACTCCCATCGCGTCTATCCCATACATTTTTTGCATTTTAGGATTTATAAATCGCCAACCAAAACTGCTATCAAACATTTGAGCATCGCTGCCAAAAGGTTTAGAGGTTTTTGAAATTACCCAAGGACCCCTGGTCATGTGTTCCATTCCACCTGCAATAAATAGATCGCCATCACCTGCTTTGATTGCTCTGTTAGCGTGAACAATCGCAGACATACCCGATGAACACAAACGATTGACCGTTTCGCCAGGCACTGTATGAGGCAGTCCAGCCAATAATAAAGCCATACGCGCCACATTCCTATTGTCTTCACCAGCCTGGTTATGACAGCCCAATACCACATCGTCAATTAGCTGAGTTGGCAAATTGGGGTTTCTTTGGATAAGTTCTTTAATCGGCAAAGCTGCCAAATCATCCGCACGCAAATGGGATAAGCCACCCCCTAAACTACCAATTGGTGTTCTGATGGCATCAATAATGTAGGATTGTTTCATTTATTAAAATTTTGATGATATTTTTAATTTGTGAAACTAAAAACCGCCTTTTCGATTGAGAGTTTTTTTAACTCCTCCGCAGAATATCCCAACTCATAAAGAATTTCGTTGGTATCCCATCCATTCGGCACAGCACCCGACCGAGCGGACGGATAGCGGCCATCCACTCGAATCGTGGAGCGAATGACGGCTGTTTTCCCTTCGCTTGGGTGGTTTTCAAAGTTTAAAAGTTCGACCGCTTTCAAATGTGGGTCCTTGGTCAATGTTTCGAGCGTATGACAAGGCATGGCGGGCAAATCAGCGGCTCTAAAAATGGTCAGCCATGCTTCGGTTGTTTTATTTTCCAAGGCTGCGCCGCGTATTTCAAACCATTCAGCAACATATTTTGCTCTGCTGGCAATGCTTGAAAAACGGGTATCGCTCAACAGTTCTTCCCGATCTGTTATTTTCAAAAAGGCTTGAACTTGCGCATCGGTATTGATGGTGAAAGAGATGTAACCATCTTTCGTGCGGACGGGCTGGTTGTGCGGACTCAACAAACGCAGGTCGCCTGCGGGTCCAAGCGGAGGGTCAAAACTTTGTTGCGCCAAATGTTCTTGCAGCACGAAAGCCGCCATGGTTTCAAACATGGGTATTTCAAGGCTCGCTCCCTGTCCTGTTTTATAGCGTTGCATCAAAGCCGCCATGACCGCCCCTGCTGCTATTTCACCTACAACGTGGTCGCAAATCAACATCGGAACATAGGCTGGTTTGCCGTCTCGCATCTGGGTCAAACCTGCGATACCTGATGCGCCCTGCAAAACGCTGTCGTAAGTGGGCAAGCCCGAATAAGGCCCGTCGGTGCCGTATCCCGTTATCATACAATAGATTTTTTCGGGGTATTTTGCTCTAATCGTCTCGGCATCCAGCCCCAAACGCGCCAATGCATCAGGGCGCATATTGGCCACTATGACATCGCAACTGTCCACCAATCGCTGGCAAATTTCTTTGCCGCCTTTTGTTTTCAGGTCGAGACAGATGTTGCGTTTGCCCCGATTGAGGTGCAAGTACGTCCCCGAGTGTTGCCCGGTTGGCGACAAGCCGCCCAGCCCGCGCATCAAATCGCCCGAGGGGTTTTCTACCTTGATTATCTCCGCTCCATATTGCCCGAGTCGCCAAGTGACGATGGGGCCAACCACCACGGAAGTTAAGTCCAATATTTTTATACCTTTTAATGGTTCAAAATGCATGTCCAATTATTTATGCAGAGATCTTGCTTGCAAGGTCTCTGCGGTCATTTCTACGGCGACGGCATTGTTATCATCAAAAATTTTGAACAAGCCACCATCCCTAAAAAGCGTCATTTTTCGATTGCAGAACAAAGGCGCAAGGTGTTTTACTTTAATTTCACTTAATTCAAGTTCCAAATCAGTGCTGATGAACTCTGTCAACAGCAAAGTTGCCAAACCCCCATTCACCACCAAATCGGGCAAACCTTCCACATTTTGAGTATAATGGCGGTCTAAATGAATTTTGTGAGAATTAAAACCCAATGCCGAATACTGAAACAACAGGGTTTCGTCGGGTACAAATTCTTTGTATTTACCCACATTCGGCAAACTTTGCAGCTGGTCCGGGGGAGGGGGTGATCCAGCACCTTTATTTTCCAATAAAATGTAAGTTTGGGTTTCAACAATCGCAGGGTGAGCATCTGAAACAGGGCGCAATTCGTGTTGCAGCGTTACGATTGCCATGCGACCCGACGGCGGCGTTTTTTCGACAATGCTTTTCACAAAACTCGTTTTTTCAATCACGGAGCCAATCACTAGGTCATTTTTGTAGGCAACCGTTCGACTACCCAGCAACAAACGGGGCAAGCCCAAATCGGGCATTGGAACGCCCAGCCCAGGGAACCCATCCTGCCGCAAATCGGATTTTCGGGTCGAGCCTGCCAACATAAAAAAGTGCCAGCCTCTAGGCAAAATCCCGCCTTCTGAAAAAGATGCCGTTTCCAAATCCAACATCGCGGCAACCCGCCGAACCATGGTCAGACTGCATGTTTCTTTCGATTTTATGGGCTGTGCCAAATCGGACGGCTGCATTTTTTGAGTTTTGAGTTTTGACCCATTTTGGATTCACGAACCCACGAATTCAGTCGCGGGCAGCGAAACAGGTCGTTTTTGCGAATTTTTTTGGTTCTCTGACAAATCATCTGTCCCTTGATGCAACTTCTGGATAGATGCAGGGGATGCGGCTCCCGTTTGATGTGCTTTTGAACGAAAAGTACACTGATGTTCAATGAATTAGTTTTCAAAACAAAGCTCTTTTTCTTTTTTTCTTGACAAAAAAAGAAACAAAAAAGTCAAGGGCTGTGATCAAATCCTGCGATTTTGCTTGAAACGTCTGACGGGAATCCACCAAACTCGCTCCTTCGTCGCTCAAACAGTGGTGGCTTCTTATCCGTCAGCCCTTTCGCAAAATCGGGATTTGCTCAAGGCCCATTTAAGCTCCGATTTGAAAATTTGGTGAGATAGGAAGCAAAAATTCAAATCAAGGTAAGCTGAAACAAGTAAGTTCAATTGTCTGAATTTCAATTAAATGCAAAAATTTCATCCTGCATCGTGTAACCCTGGACTTCAGTCCGGGGACAAAATGCTCTCCCCTAATCACATCACGCATCTATCCGGCTTTGCATCATATGAAGACTAGCGGTCTACATGAGATGGGGCAAAGGCATTACCACATGCACCCGCGTTGGAAATTTTAACCTCCCACACTAATTTTCAAAGAACCATTTTCTTTTGCAAAACTACTTTAAATTTTTATATTTGCAAAAATTTTTTCACTTTTGCAAAAATTTCACCTTTCTAATTGTCAAGTATGAAATTCAAGTATCACCACATGAACCTTTGCACCGAAGACGTGCCGAGGTTGGCAAACTTTTACAAATCTATTTTTGGATTGAACCAAATTCAGGACGAAGAACACGGCTTGACGAACGCCGACACCGTCAATCGCTACGACGGCCAAGTGGAATTTTTGGGCGACGGGCAAGTGGAATTTCACATCACCAAAAAAGACCACAACACGGCTTTCCGCATGAATATGCCCATCAATCCTATTCAAAACGGGCATTTTTGTTTCCGGACGGATGACATTGAAGCCTTTAAAAAGAAATTGGAAGAACAAAATATCCCGTATGCCGACTACGGAAAATGGGCGTTGAAAGGTTGGTACCAAATCTTCTTTCACGACCCGGACGGCAACATCATTGAAGTGCATCAAATTGGAATGTGATACCATGAAAAACAAGGTTGTTTACATCGTCATGTTGTTGACGGCAGTCATCTCCGCCTGCAAATTTGGCTTCTTTCGCCTCTAATTTGTCGGCTTGGGTAGCAGATGCAGGTGTTCATACGATCAAAATAAACCGATCACTACTGGCAATTTTTATGAAAGAGAAAGAAGAAGAAGGAGCAGACAAAAACAGTGCTGCCCCCGCCTTGGACAAAGGTTTGGACATTTTGGAAATGTTGTGTCAATGCGAAACAGGCTTGACGCAACAGGAAATTTCGGCGCGATTGGGACGAAATTTGGGCGAAATTTATCGGATGTTGAACTGTTTGGTGCGGCGCAATTATGTCGTCAATTACGGCAACACCTATTCGATTACGTCCAAATTGTTCCAGTTGTCGCATTTCCACCCGCCGACCAATCGCCTGTTGACCGAAGCCCTGCCGATTATGGAAGAATTGTCGCAGGCTGTTTCTTTTTCCTGCGATTTGAGGATTTATAACCGAGGCGTTCAAACCGTGATTGCGTCCATTCAAACGCCCAATGGATTGGGGTTTATGACCCGTGT
This sequence comes from Chitinophagales bacterium, assembly GCA_013299105.1. Taxonomy (GTDB): domain Bacteria; phylum Bacteroidota; class Bacteroidia; order Chitinophagales; family Saprospiraceae; genus Haliscomenobacter. The sequence goes on from JAAFJY010000024.1 coordinate 55,662, forward strand.
GGGTTCAGAAATTGCCGTTGCACCATCCGCGTCCGGCCATGTTTTATTGGCGTTTCAAGAAGGCGTTATTCAAGGTTTGAGGATAAAAGAGAGTTTACCCAAAGCTTCGGAAGTGGAAATTGAGCAGTTCAAAGCAATTTTGAAAGAAGTCAAAAACAATGGTTTTGCCTCCATAAAAAGCAATCAATATGCAGGACTTCACGCTATTTCGTTCCCGATTCTGGATTTGAACGGCAATGCAATGGCGGCCCTTACCGTGCCGATCTTGGCTCGCATTGATGGCGAAACACAGGCTTCGCAACAAGAAGTGGAAGCACAATTGAGAAAAAGCGTTGAACTGTTGAGTCAAAAAATTAAAAATGGAAAAAGCATATAAATTCCTGCTCGCCTTTGCTGCAATTTTAGCAATTGCGGCAATCAGCTTTTCACTGTTTGGCGGCACCCCCCAAGCGATTGGTTTGTGTGTCGTTGGCGCATTGATTTGTTTGGCAACTGGCGGTTTGGGCAACCCGAAAATCAAACCAATGGCTTTCACGATTTGGATCTTTGCCTCGGTTGCGACCGCCCTGTTTTTTCCACAGTATTTTCGGCAAATCGGCGACTTCAAAATGACGGGTTTGATTACTCCATTGATACAATTAATCATGTTCACAATGGGCACGGAAATGAGTTTGAAAGACTTTGAAAGCGTCATAAAAACCCCGAAAGCCGTTGTGATTGGCTTGGTCAGTCATTTTACCATCATGCCTTTGGTGGGCGTTTCGATAGCGGTGGGTTTTGGTTTTCCGCCCGAAATAGCGGCAGGAATTGTCCTGATTGGGTCTGTTCCGAGTGGCGTTTCTTCCAATGTTTTGGCTTTTATCGCCAAAGCAAATTTGCCCTTGTCGATCACGATTGCGACCGTTTCGACTTTGATGGCACCGATTATGACCCCGCTTTTGATGAAACTGCTTGCCGGGCAATTTGTGGAAGTGGATTTTATGAAAATGATGCTGCACGTCATTGAAATCATCATTGTCCCGGTCATTCTGGGCTTGATGCTCAATAAATTCATGCGAAACGGCGCAAAATGGCTGCAAACCATCATGCCCATTGTGTCCATGTTCGGGATATTGATGATGTTGTTGGTCATTGTTTCGGCAGGGCGGGACAATCTGTTGAACATCGGGCCTTTGCTCTTTTTGGCTTCCATGCTGCACCATTCGACGGGCTATTTATTGGGCTATTGGAGTGGGCGTTTGATGAAATTGGACGAAGCCACCTGCCGCACGATTTCATTGGAAGTGGGCATGCAAAATGGCGGTTTGGCTTCGGGCATTGCCTTGCAAATGGGCAAAATTGCGACCGTCGGTTTGGCTTCGGCTATTTCGGTGCCGTGGATGACGATTTCGGGTTCTTTTTTGGCAAATTGGTGGCGGAATAAGCCGCTCAATCATAAAATACAATTGTAAGTGACAAGCCACGAATAAACCTTACCAAATAGCAACTGCGTACTTTATAGATTATGCCCTCGCTGCGCGAGGTCGTTTTTAGCACGCGGATGACACGGATGACGCGGATTTTCCAGCATGACGTTGACCGTTGCGTTGACATGCGTGTGTCTTAAAAACTGGAAAGGTATATTTTTGAACCGTTACTAAAATCAATTTTCAATGAAAAAAATAAAAATCACCTTGTTGTTCCAGTTGATAATTGGCGTAACATTCGCTCAAAAATTGACCCTGAACAACCAAGCGTTTGAACTAAAGAACGTCACTGGCTCCATCATTGATTTTCAGGGCGAGAAAGTCCTTAAAATTGAACGGGATTTGAAAGCCTTGCCCTTTGATGTCAACCGACTAGAAACCACCGTGGATGACAGGCATTTTGCCAAATTAACCAGCCTTGATTTTGAAGATGGCACCATCGAAGTGAAGATGTACAGCCAAATTCAAAACCCCTCGCCATTCCCTGGCGCGCAAGGTTTTATTGGTTTGTATTTCAGGGTTGACGAGCAGGATGCAAACTTTGAATCCATTTATCTAAGGCCCAAAGTAGGGCGTTCCGACAACCAGTTTCGCAGAAACCATGCCGTGCAATATTTTGCCTATCCCGACTATAAATTTGAAACCTTGCGGAAAAAAGCACCCTGCAGATATGAAGGTGCTGCACCTGTGGACATCAATGAATGGATTACGATGCGGATAGAAGTCAATGGCAAACGAGCCGAGCTGTTTATCAACGATGCCAAATATTCAAATTTCGTGGTGGATACGATGTTGGGCAAAAGCACTCACGGAGCGATTGGTTTGTACGTTGATATTGGCACGATTGGCTATTTCAAAGATTTGAAAGTGACGCCCCGTCAAAAATCTTCCACCAATGCGTCCGAAACAGATAAATATTTCACCACTTCAGACGGCGTAAAACTGCATTACCGGGTGTCGGGAAAAGGCGAACCGTTGGTTATTTTACCAGGTTACGGACAGGATATCACCAAATTGAAAAACGTTTACGAAACCCTTGAAAAGCATTACACGGTCTATTGTTTGGATTATCGTTGGCTTGGAAAATCGGGATCGCCCACTTATGGCTATCACATTGAGCGATTTGCGAAAGATGCAAAAGAGATGATTGACCATGCTCAAATTGACAGGTTTCACCTTTTTGCGCACTCGATGGGCAATTCGGTAGCGTGGTGTTATTTCTCGATTTTTGGACAGGAAAAAGTATTGAAATACATCCTCGGCGACGAAGCCCCTTGCCTGATTACCGACCCAAATTGGACAGACAACGAAGTGGCAACTTTCACGGGCAGCTCCTGGCGAAAAGATATGTTCACCGCCTGGCGACCGCCCGCAAGCACAAAACCCGAAAAATTAACGCTCGAAGCAGACATGATGAGCCGCTTGCTCAACGACCATCTTGGCAGGGATTGGCGGGACGTTGTTCCGACAATCAAAATACCAACTTTGATAGTAATGGCCGATAAGAGCCACTTTGAATCACCCTTGCTCTGGAATTGGTTGAAAGACAATATACATGGTGCGCGTTTGGAAGTGATTAAAGGAGCGGGACATGGTTTTTATGAGACGCATGGGGAGGTTTTTAATGCGATGGTGTTGGATTTTTTGAAAAAGTAAGTGAGCGTATAAAAATAAAGCTAAGCAATTTGGGTTTAGTGAAAAAAGATAAGCAACTGTATGAAAGGAAGTTGTGTTCTTTTTTTGCTAAACCTCAAAAACAAATTGGTAGGGTTTATTTTAGCTCCACTACTAAACAAGCGATGAATATGGAAATCAACAAAATCGCCGTCATCGGTGCGGGCAACATGGGGCACCAAATTGCGATGTGCGCTGCCTTGTCGGGTTTTTCGGTGCGCTGCACAGACAACAATGCCGACATTTTGGGAAAAGCCGTTCAATTTGCCGACAATTATTGGACAGAGCGGGTCAACAAAGGCAAGTTGACCGAAGAAGCGGCAAAAGCAGCGCGGGAAAACCTTGTTTTCGCCCCATCGGTACAGTCGGCTGCCGAAGACGCTGATCTTGTTATCGAGGCGATTATTGAAAAATTAGTCATCAAGCGCACACTGTTTGCCGAGTTGGACAAAATCTGTCCGGCACACACCATTTTGGCAACGAACAGTTCCTATATCGCCAGTTCCAAAATCACGGATGCCACAAGCCGGCCCGACAAGGTCTGTAATATGCACTTTTTCAATCCGGCCTTGGTCATGAAATTGGTAGAAGTCGTACAAGGCAGTCATGTTTCCGACGAAACGGTTGAAGCTGTGATGACTGTGGCGACTAAAATGAACAAAACGCCCGTTTTGCTGCACAAAGAAATCTACGGTTTTTTGGTCAATCGCTTTTTACAAGCCACCCGACAAGAAGCCTTAAAACTATTGGATATGGGTGTAGCCTCTCACGAAGATATTGATTTGGCAGTTAAAAACGGCTTAGGCTATCCAATGGGACCCTTTGAACTTATGGATTTGACAGGTATAGATTTAGCCTATCATACATATATGGAAAAATACAAAGACAGTGGCGACCCTGCCGATAGACCTTCGCCAACGGTTGTGGAGAAATTTACAAAAGGCGAATGGGGCAAAAAAGTAGGGAAGGGGTTTTATGATTATAGCTAAGGGAGCGTAAAAAAATAAGGTGGACAGGTTTGGGTTTAGTGAAAAAGGATAACTACCTGTTTAAGCAACTGGATGAAAGGATTTGTGTTCTTTTTTTTGCTAAACCTCAAAAACAAAGATTCCCATCTTATTTTAGCTCAAATACTAATGGAATTGTTCTTTTTTATTGAGTTTTTTCTTTTTTATTCGGGTGATTTTATTGCTGCCAACGGGCGCACTCACGCATACTCGCCGCCTGCGTAGGCTCTTGGCGGCGAGTTGACATAAATACATTGTTTGACGCAGGTTTTTTCATTTTTATCTGTTTTATTCTTCCCTCAGTATATTTAGCATAGTTACAATCTATGCTTAATCCCATTTACTTAAATATAATATCGAAATTCTGATTTTTAATAATTTCTTGTATTGCGTTTTGCATAACTTGAAGCCCAAATTTATGCAAAAAATTCCCCATGCTAATTCTTTTGACTCCTAATTCTTTCAATTTGTTGAAATCAGGTAAATTAGACATAGACATTACATTCAAGGGTAGGCTTATGTTTTGAAGTATTGTTTTAATGTCATCTTCTTCTGTAATACAAGGTAGAAAAATTCCATGTATTGCTGTTTTTTCGTAGAGTTTAGCTCTACTTACAGATTCTTCTAACTTATTAGGTATATTTAACAAAAAAGCATCGCATCGAACGTTGATGAACAATTCACGGTTATCTGCCTTCAACGCCTTTTGAATTGTATCCAATTTTTGGGCAAATATCTCTTTATCAATTAATGAACGGACACCATTTTGCATTTTAGAATCTTCTATATTGATTCCTACTACGCCTAAATCTAACAACTTCTTAATATTTTGGATGACTTTTTTGTTACTTTCTCCAAAACCCGCTTCCATATCAACAGTTAAGGATAATGTTGTCGAGTTGATGATTCGTTTTATCAAAAATAAGTATTCTGAAAAAGGTATTTGCTCACCGTCCTCATATCCTAATGTTTCGGCAAGGGCAGCACTTGACGTACCCAACGCTTGAAAACCTTGACTTTCTAAACATTTTGCACTTGTTACATCCCAAATATTACCAATCAGTAAAGGTTGGTTTTGTTGATGTAAGGCTTTGAATTGTTGAAATTTCTGTGTCATTGTTTTAAATAATTTAATAGTGAATTGCAAATATGCGGATTATTTTAAGATGCCAGCAACCGAAAATTTGACAACTATTTTTTAAAGATAAAAAAATACTTGTCAAGTTTTCGGTTGCACGAGGCATCTAAAAAGTGTCTCTTTGCCCTCAAATATATGTAGCATGAAAAAAAATATTGTTTTGACATTTTTCATGATGACTGGATATTTTGGGTTCTCTCAAAACATTCATGCTAATTGGTTTATTCGTAACGTTCATGTTGTAAACCAAAATTTTACGAACAAATCTATCTATTATTCTCCCATCATTGGTACAGGAATAGGACTTAGTCATGGAACCAAATTTATTGAATTGGGTTTATTTATCAATAAAGGAGATAACTTTGGGGCATTTACGTTTTTTGGAAGCACCTTAAAATCATCACCACTTGATGAAAATTGGACACTTTATACCAACTGGTTTGGCGAGTTGTCATATTTTCCCAAGCAAGAAAACAACAAACCATTTTGGATTCAAACAGGTGGGCTTTGCTTTTTTATTAATCGTAACCTTAAATGGGGTTCAATAGGATTTCCACTTTGTATTGGTGGAGCATATAGTGAAAGCGCATGGAACCTGAACGCAAGAGCTATATTAAATCTCTCAATTACGTTGAAATGAGTCAGAATTTTGATGAATATTATCAAGCCATTATAAATAAAGATGCCAAATTTGAAGGCATTTTTATTACTGCTGTAAAAACGACAGGTATTTTTTGTCGTCCAACTTGCACTGCTCGAAAGCCCAAAAGAGAAAACGTAGAATTTTACAAAAATACAAAAGAAGCCGTTTTGTTGGGTTATAGACCCTGTAAAGTCTGTAAGCCTTTAGAAAGCATAGGCGAGACCCCTCAGCATATTCGCATTATTTTGGCTGAAATTAATAAAAAACCGTTTGTAAAAATTAAAGATTCCGATTTAAAACAAAGGGGTATTGAGCCTAATGCTGTTCGGCGTTGGTTTCTTAAACATCATGGTATGACCTTTCAGTTTTTCCAAAGAAAAAATCGCATTAATGCAGCATTAAAAAACTTACAATGCGGAGAAACTGTTACAGAAGTTGCTTACAATTCAGGATTTGAATCTCTAAGTGGTTTTGGTTATTCTTTTAAGAAAATAGTAGGTCATTCACCTAAAATCAGTAAAAAGACTTTTTAGGCGCTGTAATTTTTAGTTACGTTTGGTTTTATTTATTTGCACCGAACGTTTTGGGGTTTAGCGAAGGTGGCGATTTTTACAACAAATGTTGATGCGGAGAACCAAACTTTGATTAACCACAAATGTGTCTACGGAGCACTGAACCGCCACTTTTGCTAAACCTCTGTTAGGCACAGTTATTATTGTTCCCAAGTTTATAAATGTCATAGTATCTTTTAGCAAGTCCATTGATAAATCTCTTCAAATAATTTTCACTTAAAAAGGAGTTTGACCAATTGTCGTAACGCTGACATTGTACACCTAGATAGAAAAAGTATAGGCTAACGCCAAGAATTGGAATAAGTCGTTTCTCTTCTGCACTTATTGGTGTTATAGATTCGTACCCTTTAAGAAAACTTTCAACCTTAGGTTGATAGTCTTTTGCTTCATATTTCTCAATATTGTGAAGTTGCAAAATATAGTAAGCAATGTCTAAGCAAAGCCAACCGTTTCCGCAGAAATCAAAGTCGAAGATGGTTACTTTGTTGTCGTTTGTGATATTTAGATTATCAAACCAAATGTCGAGATGAACAACTCCTTGTCGAATTTTAGAAGTGTCGGCATTTTTAAACTCTTTAAATAAATAGGACTGAGCCGACTTCATAAAGTTCATTTCTTCGGTGTCATTGGTCAAAAAGGATGATACCTTTTTTAATGAGTCAATAAGAATTACTTCGGGTGAATAGTCTACGCGATTTAATTTCTGATTAAGTGTTATTCTATGAACTCTGGCTATCAGTTGCCCAATTTGGAAATGAGTTTCTTCTGAAACTATATGTTGTTTTTCACCAGATGCAAACGTAAAAAGCACAGCAAATCTTTCTCCTTCTGGGGCACTTAGTGTTTGTATGTAGTTGTTTTCTTTGTCTGATAGTGGATAGGAAATGGAAATGGCATTTTCCTTTAGTTGATTCAGAATTTTAATTTCTTCATCAATCTCGGTTTTTGAACGCCAATTTAAACTATACACTCTAAATACAAATTTGTCCGAGTTGTCGGTTACCAAATACGTGTCATTTATACCAGCTTTTATCAATTGGCATTTAGTGTCTTGGCTAAAAGAATATTTCTCCTGTAAAAACAGTCCGATATGTGTCGCTGAAAGATTAGAATTTGTTACTGGAAAATGTGTCATTCGCCTGTTTTGTTGTCTGTCGTAAAATTGTGCCTAACGGTGGCACTCACGCATACCGCCGCCTGCGCTGGCTTTGAGTTAGGCTTTGGCGGCGGTTGGTGGGAGTGCATTGTTCGCTGCATTTTTTATTTATCTTTCCAATTCCACCATTTCAATTTTTCCGTATCACGGTCTAATTCATTGGTATTAGCGAAATAGACCGCACAACGAAAAACGTAGAGCATACATTTATCTTGTATAGAGCCTTTGAAATTATTGTGAAGAATATAAATATTTTCTGGGTCTTGACCTTTTAAATCATCAATAGAATGATACCCTAAATTCCAAAGGTCGTGAGCGATTACGCTCCCGACCCCTGGAATTAGCCTTAATTGTTCTATGGAAACTTTTTTATTTTGCACTTTGTGAAAATGTTAGAATATAACCATTGTTATCTTCTATTGCAAAATCTGTTGCTCCATAAAAAGTTGTGTGCATTTCTTTTGCAATTTTCACCTTCCCTTTTAGGTTCTCAAAAAGTTCATGAACATTCATTACATTAATGTAAAAAGTTAAGCCACCTCCATTTTCAAACTCTTTGAGTTGTGGATATTCTGCTTTTATGTTTTCTTTTTCTTGAAACATAAAAGCAATCGAACCACTTTGGACCATTGCCCAATCCAGTTTGCCCGTTTCGGGAACCGTAACGATTTTGTTGAATCCTAACACGCTTACATAAAAATCAAGCGTCTCGTTCACATTATCCACCATTAAGTTGGGAGATAAAGATGTAAATTGATTTGTCATTTTTAAATTATTTATTGATTGACCATTTGTGCATACAACGTAGCACATTGCGAAAATTAATGAGATGTATTTCATTGATTTTTTTTTGCAAAGGTCTTACAGTATTTTTGTAGAAAATTGTACAAATCGGTCGTTTTTATTTTTGCTCAAAATTTTCGGTGTCGTTCCTGTATGTTTTCTCACCTCTTTTATGAAGTGTGCTTGGTCAGTATAGTTCAGAGTAGGCGAGAGTATCCCTTTTTTTATGTCAATAAAAGATGATTTACACTTCAATATATTGCAGTATGATTTTAATGAAATACCAAAATATTTATTAAAATAGCGGTTTATCTGTCGGCTATTCCAAAATAATTCATTGGATATTTCGCTTACAGATGATACTCCTTTGTATTGACCTAAAACAGTAAAAAGTTTTTCTCTGCGCTCATCAATATTTTTATGCTTTTCCAAACGCAAAATAAAATTTAGGGATAGAATTTCAGCATAGATTTTTAAGTCATTTATATTTTTTATTTCATTTATACTCAAAAAAGATAAAGGTAAATTTCGATGTTGATTTACAATATCTGCTATTTTTTCTTCTAAAATATATTCAACTGCAATAGGGTAAAAAGAAATACCCAGATATATTGCATTAGCATGAACCTTTACATCAAACTCTTTTGTATAAAGCCCTGTAAGTGAAATATTTATTACTTTATTATTCAGTATAGTAACAACTAAATCGAAATATCCGTCTGGTAAGACTGTAAAAAGTTGTTCGTTTGAAGTTAAATTACGAATTTTCCAAAATCGTTTTACATAATTTTGGAGGGATTTTACGGGTATCATTTCTTCGTAACTTATACTATTCATTTATTATTTTTTGTTTTTCAGTTGCAGCGAACAATTGTACTACCGCAACTAACGACTATCCAAAACCCACATTGCGTGTTTGATATACTCGTTAGTTGCGGGTATTTCCGCTTTGTACACCAAGCTAAACGATTACAATCGCTTTTCCAGCCCTTCACACTCACAAAATACGCACTCAAACAAAAAATAACAACAAAATTCACAAAAAAATCATCAACTCTCTTCTTTACCCATCCCATCCAACTTCCGCTTCACCATATAATAGGTCTCCACCTGCGAGCGCACTGGAAAATCGCTATTCCCTTTGTGGTAATTGTTTTGCAGGTTTTTGTCCAGCTTGCGGGCTTTTACGTTGTCGCTGAGTTGCAGTTGGATGTATTCCAGGATTTCGGCTTTGACTTGTGGGTGCTAAATTGGAGAAGGCCGTCTCTTTCTCTATGCCCCAGTTGACAAAATCCTGGCCTCAGTATATGGGTTCTGGTTGTTTTTTTGTTCATCGTTTTAGGAAAAAGTGGTGGAGACTTTTCCGCAGCAATGAAGTTGTCTGCTTGGTGGGATTGGTAAAGTGAGCATGGACGAGGGTACGACGTTTAAGAGTGCGTTCCGGTCCGTGCATTCTTGGGCGATTTTAACATATGTATTAAATCTTTTGAAACAGTATATCCAAGCCTAACAGGTACAGCATTGCCGAGTTGCCGCATCGCCTCCGTCCATGAACCGAGTATTGGATATTCATCCGGGAATGTTTGCATACGTTTTGCCTCAAGTATTGTGAAGTAACGAACAGAACCGTTACTAAATCTTATCATATTTTCTCCACCGGGAACGCCGTGGTCTCCTGCTTTTAATGCTTTAGATGGCTGATCTATCTCGCTTCCTGTATGGCCAGCATAAGATTTTGCGCCTCCGCGATAATAATGTTCAGGATGATAGTTTTTTACTTTTTGCGGATTAGGCAAATCCATAATTGCATCTCTCACAGTTAGCCAAGGCTTCAAAGTTGGAGGAAAGAAACCATACTTTTCTGACAATCGCCTTTTTTCTGCTTCCCTAACCAGGAGATCAGCTTCTGATGGCTGAATGTTATGCTTGTCCCAATATTCTTGTGTGACGTACTTCATCCATAATAATGTATCCTCCGAATGTGTCTCGTTTGGAAAACTCCAAGAGATATTAAGGTCATTTCGAATCCCTACAATAATAACCCGTTCTCGCTTTTGGGGAACACCATAATTTGCCGCGTTAACCAGCCTGAATACCACGTTGTATTGAAGACTGTGGTAACTCCCTTTTGTATGTATTTTTTCAAGTTCAGAAAGATGATCTTTCCAATCTTCCGTCTTCTTTTTAACCTCAGGATAGGTCAATTGAAGGATGATATAGTTAAAATAGTCTGCAAATGATTTCCTAAGAAGACCTTTTACATTCTCAAAAATAAAAGCTTTAGGGGTAAGTTGTCGTATTGCCGAAATCGCATAAGGGAACATATCACGTTCATCATCAAACCCCTTTGCCTTTCCCCCTACGGAAAAGGGTTGGCATGGCGGCCCGCCTGCAATAATATCTATACCCGAAAACTGTTGAAAGTCGAAGTCCCTAACATCAGTCTCATATACAATCTCAGGGCTGTAATTGTGCCTGAGCGTTTTACACGCATCCGAATTCCACTCTACAAAAGCAGTATGATTCGCACCAGCATTTTCAATTCCTTTTGCCAATCCACCAGCACCTGAAAAGAGTTCGAGACTATTCAGCATCTCTTCGGTTTTTAAGGGTGAAATATTCTGCTGCTTTTTCTTCAACCTTGCCGATTGTTGATGATTGCCCAACGCATTTTTCTGCCCAAGGTCTACCTGGATGAATGATATCCCATTCTGATTTTGCCTGATTATATCTACCAGAACCAGGATCATGGTTGCCAAACCCATCAATTATTGTATTCCAAATAGGTTTGTAGTGGCGTATCAATGCAGCTTCAATCGTACCAATCAGATGATTAGCACTGTCTTCTAAAATCATGAACCTGCAAAAAAAGTCTTCTTTCTCAAGATTTTTAGCCTGATCAATACTTTTTGCATGTTCATTCAAGCGCCTGAAAAGTTCGAAGGTAACTGAGCCTATTTTTGTTTCTCGCGCCTGTCGCCATCCAACTGGAACGGCCTTTCCAATATAGATAGGTTGGGAAAATTCAAGCCTGTTTTGTTCGTAAAGGGCTTTATAGTTCTCATTTTTCCCCGTGTAGTATATTGCATAAACCCCCGTTCCGTGAAACCTTGTTGGAGGCGGAAGTTTATGAACAGGCGTACCATTAAAAAAGCGAATGGTGTCTTTGATGATCTCTTCAAAGGCTTCTGACTTATAAATATGCTTTTCTCGATCAAATATGGCATCCATGTAGCAAAGGTAACATTTTGGCTTCAATATTTTATCGCCCAACGGTTGTACTACCGCTCCACACCCAAACATAAGACTAGATTCAAAACACCACAAATATTCTCCAACCAAAATTTCACTTCCCCTCCTTTTCCCCCATCCCATCCAACTTCCGCTTCATCATATAATAGGTCTCCACCTGCGAGCGCACTGGAAAATCGCTATTCCCTTTGTGGTAATTGTTTTGCAGGTTTTTGTCCAGCTTGCGGGCTTTTACGTTGTCGCTGAGTTGCAGTTGGATGTATTCCAGGATTTCGGCTTTGACTTGTGGGTCGTAAATCGGGAAAGCCGTTTCCAACCGGAAGCTTAGGTTGCGGGTCATCCAGTCGGCAGAGGAGAGGTAGATCGAACCCTAATACCTGATGTTCCCTTTTGGCTTGCGGCCGTGCAGTTTTTCATAATCCTTGATATGCTTTTTCTCAATCTTCCGCGCCTCTTTTTTACCAGGAATGTCGAAGATCAAAATCCTGCCAAAGAACCTTGCCCACTCAAAGAGCCGATTGAGGAAGGTGATTTGCTCGCGCATGCGATCGGATAAACCATCTTCATCAATGGGGTCTGCGCTGATTCCGTACTTGAAGGTGTCCTCATCCTCTTTATCGACTATTTCGTAGAGGTGATTGGGCTCCATGCTTTGATTTGAATTCTTGTGGGGCATATTCAATTATTTCCAGGCGGCTTTATTGCTGTAAGTTTCGTAGCTGATGGTTGAGTGGTAGTCAAATTTTCGGCCTGTTTTTTTCTCATAAGCTTTTTTTGCCAGGCTTAGCAAGGGCTCAAAACTAATCTCATCAGGAAATTCAGCAGGATTATCGAGTACTTTTTCAAAATATGCCTTGCCCTCGGCGACCACTGCACAGCGGATGTACAAAAAATCATCTACCGAGAGGTAATCGTCTCCTTCATTGGCTAAATAAGCATCTCCATGCGCCCTGGTGTCCAACTGAAATAGCTTTTCTGAAAGCTTATCAGCAAAAAGATAAATGTTTACGACTGGCATGGTCGCCAATTGCTCAATTGCTGGTGCCAAAATGTCCATACCCGTCTTTTTTGTCCAGTCAAAGGCTTCTATTAATCGCCAAAATTGGTCGTCGCTGAACAACTCTTTTTGAGGCTTGCTCTCAGGTATTCTGATTTCTATTTGAGTAGAGGAGGGCAGTTTTTCTCCCAAATCGGAAAAAAACTCTTGATTGATGTCTGCAATGTTTACTTTTAGTACGGTTGACATGGCTATTTTTACGTTTTTTTGAATCGTCAAACCTTGGTTTGAGTAGCATTGAAGTCAATGATCAAAATTAAGGATTTTTTTTGAATAAATCAATTAAAACTGTTCCCTAATCAGTGTCAGTCATGGGTTGACTTACCCCTTTTCCATACCATCCAACTTCCGCTTCACCATATAATAGGTCTCCACCTGCGAACGCACGGGAAAGTCGCTATTCCCTTTGTGGTAATTGTTTTGCAGGTTTTTGTCCAGCTTGCGGGCTTTTACGTTGTCGCTGAGTTGCAGTTGGATGTATTCCAGGATTTCGGCTTTGACTTGTGGGTCGTAAATGGGGAAAGCCGTTTCCACCCGGAAGCTCAGGTTGCGGGTCATCCAGTCGGCAGAGGAGAGGTAGAGTTTGGTATCGCCTCCGTTGTGAAAAATGAAAACCCGGGCGTGCTCCAAATAGCGGTCTACAATGCTGATCGCTTTGATGTTGTCGCTGTATCCTTTTACGCCCGGCACCAGGGAGCAGATGCCCCGCACAATGAGTTGCACTTTTACCCCGGCCTTGCTCGCTTCGTATAGCTTTTTCACCATCTCATTGTCTTGCAGGCTGTTGACTTTGATGATGATATTGGCGGGTTTGCCCTTCTTGGCCTGGGCAATTTCTTTGTCAATCAGTTTCTCCAAATCAGAGCGCAGGTTGAATTGCCCCACCAGGAAATGCTTGAAGGATTGGCTGGGTTTTTTGGCCGTTTCCAGGAAATTGAAGATCCGGGCGGTTTCGTTGCACAAGGCGTCATTGGCCGTGAGCATCCCAAAATCGGTGTATATTTTGGCGGTGTCTTCATGAAAATTGCCCGTTGACAAATAGGCGTACATGTTCAGCCCTTGGGGCTCCATGCGCCGCACCAGGGCCAGTTTGGCGTGTACTTTCACCCCAGGAAAACTATAATGCACCTGCACCCCTGCTTTTTTGAGGATTTCGCCCCAGCTGAGGTTGGCTTCTTCATCAAAACGCGCTTTTACCTCAATGAAAACCGTTACTTGCTTGCCATTTTCCACCGCTTCCACCAAGGATTTCATGATCCGGGAGTTTTTAGAAACGCGGTATTGGGTCAGCTTGATGTGGGTAACTTTGGGGTCTTTGGCCGCTTCTTCAAAAAAACGGATGACCGGATCGTAAGTCTGATAAGGGAAATACAACAAATGATCCTGCTGGGCAATTGCTGCAAAAAAATCAATGTCGGGATCATTCAGAATAGGGTGGGGGAGACTGGGCAAATCTGGATTCTTCAGGTGCTTTTTGCCAAAATCCGGGAATTTGAAAAAGTCAAAGTTGTTGTGGTAGCGGCCTTCGCGCAGGGTGTCGTTTTTTTCGAGGGTAAAGACATCTTTGAGCTCTTCCAGCATTTTTTCCGGCATTCCACGGTCGAAGACAAAGCGAGAAGTAGTACCCACCATGCGCTTGTTGAGGCTGCTGCGGATTTTACTCACCAGGTCGCCGCTGAACTCGTCATCGATGTAAAGCTGGGCGTCGCGGGTCAGTTTGATCGAAAAAGTATCCTCAATTTCATAACCCGGAAACATCCAGGACACGCTGTGCCTTACAATGTCGTCGAGCATGATCAGATCGTACTGACCTTGGGGTGAAGGCAACTCGATGAAACGCGGCAATTGGTCCGAGGGCATTTTCAGCAGGGCATACTCGTCGTGGCCATGCGGGTCTTCGATGGGTTTTAGCCACAAAGTAAGGTACAAGGCCCCATTGTTGAGGAAAGGACGAACCCGTTTTTGGTGCAAAAGCACGGGCTGTACGTAAGGCAACATGTTGTCTTTGAAGTAGTTTTCAACGAAGACTTGCTGCTCTTCATTGAGTTCCATGCGCCTTAGTAGCCGGATATTGTGCTTCTTGAGCTCAGGGATGATCATCTTGTCAAAAACCTGGCTGAAAATCTCCTGCTGCAAGTTGACAATGCGCCGAATTTCCTTGATTGCCGATTTGGGGTCGTACTCCAGCTGACCCTTGGTATTTTTGCCCACGCGGGCCAAATAACGGTGGTAAGCCATGCGTACCTTGAAGTACTCGTCGAGGTTGGAAGAGTAGATGGCCAGGAATTTCAAGCGCTCCAAAAGCGGAACGCTGTTGTCCATCGCCTCTTGCAAAACGCGGTGATTGAAGGACAACCAGCTGATGTCACGGTGGATATAGGGCAACCCGTCTTGGGTCTCTACGAATTCTTTGATGGGTCGCAGGTCGATTTTTTGCACGGTTCTGGCTTGATGGTTTACTGTTAATGAGCCACAAATAAATCTTTCCAATTTGCAACTTTGTTGCTCCGTTGTGGCCGCATTTTTTGTCCAGCTTTGCTGGATGGGTCTGCTGCGCAGCCCAATTGTTGGAACACGGATGACACGGATTGCACGGAGTTTCACGGATTTCCAGCATGACGTTGACACACATTAAATTCGTGAAATTGGTGAAATCTATTTATTACGCATTAATTGGGTTCTGACAAAAATAGAAGAAGTGTGTAAATCTGGGGTTAATTCAACGCATTAAACCGATTTTTTCTTTTTGAAAGACCAGGTAAAGTACATTTTGGCTACGATTTCGCCATTGTTTTGTTGTACGCCGATGCTTTCCATGCGAATGCTTTGTGATTCGCCCGTTTCCAGGGCTTTTTGGACCACTGCCTGTACCTCAGCGCCTTGCTGACAGGTGAAAATGACCAATCCATTGGCTTTTTTGGTGAATTCCGACTCCACTTTCACGATGAGCATGGAAGTGGGAGGCTGTCCTGCCAAAGCCAATTGCCCTAAAATACCCGTTGAAAACTCCGCTGCCCCACTTTGTGCCGCAAAATAAATGGATTGAAAAGGATTTTGCGTGCGCCAACCATAGGGAATACTGATTTCGCTGCGCTCTGGGCTGATGGTGCGCACGCGAAAGCGCCAAAAAAATGCACTTGGCAGCTTGCTCAAGAAGAAAAGGCGCATCATCCAGGGATTGCGCAGGTTTTTCAGGTATTTTTCAGCTGTCTTGTTCATGAACCAAAAGTAGGCTTGCTGAGTTGATCAAAAGGAATTTGAAAGACCTGATCCAGTCAATCAAAGTCCGGGCAAAATAGCGAATTTTCGCTACTTTGAAAGCTCAGTCAACAAATATTGTGAAAGCTGGAATGTAGTATTTTGCTTTCTATAAAATTTCTTACTTTTGCGCCCAACCTAAGAAACAGTTTTCGGCCCTTAGTGACAAGCCACGAATAAACCTTACCAAATCGCAACTTCGTTGCCCCGCTGTGCGGTGCTGGTTCGGAACACGGATGAAACTGATTTTCACTGATTTCCAGCATGACGTTGACCATGATGTTGACAACTGGCAATTAAAAAATTGGTAAGGTTTATTTTTGAACCGTTACTTAGTGGTGCTTAAAAACAGTTTCTAAACAAAGGATAAACACAAACCTTCGTATGAACCTTCACGAATACCAAGGCAAAGAATTGCTCAAGCGCTACGGCGTACCCATCCAAGCAGGCATTGTTGCCACGACCCTTGAAGAAGCAGAAGCTGCCTGGCACACTTTGCAAAAAGATCATGGTGCCGAAATGGCTGTCGTAAAAGCCCAAATCCACGCTGGTGGTCGCGGCAAAGGTGGTGGTGTAAAATTGGCCAAAAACTTCGACGAACTGCGTACCCATGCAGGCAATATTTTGGGCATGATGTTGCGCACCCCCCAGACTCCCGGCGGAATGGAAGGCCCTGGCAAGCTGGTGAGCAAGGTCTTGATCGCTGAGGATTCTTACGCACCGGATTTCAAGGCTTGCAAGGAATACTACGTGTCGATCCTGATGGACCGCGAGAAGAAGTCCAACGTCATTATTTATTCCACAGAGGGGGGGATGGACATCGAAGCCGTTGCCGAAGCTACTCCTCACCTGGTACAAAAGGAATGGGTGGACCCCACTGCTGGTTTCGGCGCTTTCCAAGCCCGCAAAATCGCTTTCAACCTGGGGCTTTCTGGCAAGGCATTCAAGGAATTTACGGTATTTATCGCCAACCTATACAAGGCTTTTGTGGAGTCTGACGCGGCTTTGTTTGAAATCAATCCTTGCCTGCGCACGGGTGACGACCGCATCATCGCCGTTGACTGCAAAGTTACCTTGGACGAAAATGCCTTGTACCGCCATACCGACCTGGAGGCGATGCGCGATACTTCCGAGGAAGACCCCACCGAAGTGGAAGCCAAAAACTTCGACCTGAACTATGTCAAACTTGATGGCAATGTAGGTTGCATGGTCAACGGCGCAGGTCTGGCCATGGCCACGATGGACATCATCCAACTCTCCGGTGGTGAACCAGCCAATTTCCTCGATGTAGGGGGTACTGCGGACGCTGCCCGCGTAGAAAATGCCTTCAAAATCATCCTGAAGGACCCCGCCGTAAAAGCTATCCTGATCAACATCTTTGGTGGCATCGTGCGTTGCGACCGCGTAGCACAAGGGGTAATTGATGCCTACAAGAACATGGGCAGCATCCGGGTACCGATCATCGTGCGCCTGCAAGGGACCAATGCAGATATTGCTAAAAAGATGATCGACGAATCTGGACTGAAAGTTTTCTCTGCAATCCAATTGGCCGAAGCGGCTGCTTTGGTGAAGCAGGTTTTGGCGGAATAGAGTTGAAGAGTTTAGGGTTGAAATATTGAAGAGAAAGGGACTTCGTTTCCAACTTCAACAGCCATAAAACGTAAAGGCCGTAAGTTTCGAAATGAAACTTACGGCCTTTTTATTTCACCAAATCCCTCTTTTCAACCCTTCAACATTTCAACCTTTCAACTCAGACACCACTTGCGGCAAGCCCAATTTCAACAACACGGGGTTCAAATTGCCCTTGATTTTGCTCAAAATGGCCTGTAAACTTTGCTGGTGCGGGTTGAAAGCCGCTTGCAAATCCTTCAGGCGCTCATAGCAACCCGGATTGGGGCGGTCGTCTTGGTTATTAACGATAGAGTAGAGGTAAGCGATCTGGTCGTCCAACATCGAAGGGTAGTTGATGGGATCTTGGCCTACTTCACTTTTGGTTTGGATCAATTTTTCCTCCAAGGCATTCAGCTCACTGATGATCGGATCAGCTTGTGATTTGAGGTTTTTGGCGTCGGATTTGCGGTAAGTGTCAGCTTTTTGCAGAGCATCTTTCACTTGTTTGCGTATATCTCGCAAATCGCCGATGGCATTGTGGCAGGTATTGAACAAGTCCAGGATTTGCGTGCTCAAATCGTATTGGGCTTGCAAGTCAGCATCGCTTTGGGTCCAGCGCGGGTCTTTTTTGACCATGAGCTCCTGCTTTTGAACTTTGCCTGCGTGGCGCAACTCAAGGGTATGCGTACCCGTCATGGCCCGCATTGGGCTCAAATCGGCCAAAGAGAACTGGGCGCCATCCTGGGGCTTGGGCGCTTCATAACTCAGGTCCCAGAGGATGCGATTCAGGCCGGGTTTGACCTCGATTTGCTCTTCATCACCACTGGCTTGGGTCGAAAACACCTTGCGTACTTTTCCTTTTCCGTCCAAAATCGAAATGCTGATTGCGCTCGTGTCGGCTTTTTCCTGCACATAAAAATAAATGATGGCCGCATTGGGTGCCGGATCAGGGACGTTGTTGCCCCGGAAATTGCTCCATTGGGTGCGGTAAGTATCGCGGGGCTTGAACAAAGTCACCGCTTCTTTGCCATTGGGGTCCAAGGTATGTAGCGGTGTCAAGTCATCTAAGATCCAAAATGAACGGCCATGCGTGGCTAAAACCAGGTCTTTTTCCTTGACCATCAGGTCGGCAATCTGTACGGTTGGCAAATTCAATTGAAAAGGCTGCCATTTTTTGCCCTCATCCAGCGAGAAAAATAGGCCAAACTCCGTGCCTGCGTACAAGAGGCCCTTGCGAGAGGGGTCTTCGCGCACCACCCTTACCCAATGGTCGGCGGGAATGCCATTTTGGCCATCGGTTAGCAAGGTCCAGCTTTTGCCATAATCATTGGTGAGGAAAATGTAAGGCTTGAAGTTGTTTTCGCGGTACTTGTGTACAGCGATCAGCGCTCGTCCAGCTGCGTGGCTGGACAGCTCGATCATGTTGACCGTGCCATCTTTGGGGATCCCTGTTGGAGTGACATTGGTCCAGTTTTTGCCATTGTCGCGTGAAAGGTGCACCAGGCCGTCGTCGCTGCCCGCCCACAATTCACCAGGCGTTTTAGGCGATTCCTCAAAAGCAAAAACAGTGGTGTACAGCTCAACCCCCGTGTGGTCGTGTTGGATTGGGCCGCCCGGAATGTCGTGGTATTTGTCGTTGTTGGTGGTCAAATCCGGGCTGATCACTTCCCAGGTTTTTCCGCCATCGGGCGAGCGGTGTACGTATTGCGAGCAGTGGTAAACCACCTCTGGGTTGTGGGGAGAAATGCGGATTGGTGCATTCCACTGGTAACGGTAGCGGATGTCGCGGGGGGCTGTGCCGTCGTGCATTTGGGGGTAAGCGACCACGTCGCGCCGGTGCCCTCGACTGAGGTCAATTTTGGTGATTTGGCCAATGTAGTTGCCCGCATAAACGATGTTTGGATTCCTTGGATGCACCGCAATGTGGCCACTTTCGCCGCCGCCTACTTCTTTCCATTGCTCTTGCGGGCTCAAAGCAGGGTCAAAACGACTGGGAACAGAGATGGTCGAGTTGTCTTGTTGGGCTGCATAAACGCGGTAAGGAAACTGGTTGTCAATCGTCAGGCGATAAAACTCGGCAGTGGGCTGGTTGAGGATGGAACTCCAGGTTTTGCCGCCATTCAGGGTCACGCAAGCTCCGCCATCGTTGCCCTGGATCATGGTATTTGTTTGTTCTGGATTGATCCACAGCACGTGGGTATCGCCGTGCGGGACCGAGATGCGAGAAAAGCTTTTGCCGCCGTCGATCGACTTCAAAAAACTTGTATTCAGGTTATAAACCGTGTTTTCATTCTTTGGGTCGGCATAAATCCGCGAATAGTACCAGGCCCTTTGGCGGATGCTGTGGTCACGGCACACACGGGTAAAGGTTTTGCCTGCATCGTCGGAGCGGTACAAGCCGCCCTTGGTTTCCTCCGCTGCTTCGATTTGGACCCAAACCCTTGAAGATTTTACAGGCGAAACGGCAATGCCAACCCGGCCCACCAGGCCAGTAGGCAAGCCCCCGCCCAGTTTTTGCCAGGAATCGCCGCCGTCCATGCTTTTCCACACTCCGCCCTCGATGCTGCCGTCGATCATGGTCCAGGACTTGCGCTCGGCGGTCCACATGCCCGCGTAAAGGATGCGTGGGTTGTTGGGATCGGCTACGATTTCGATGGCCCCGGTTTTGTCGCTTACAAAAAGTACTTTCTCCCAAGTTTTGCCTGCATCCTTGCTGCGATAAATACCACGTTCGGGATTGGGGCCAAAAATATTGCCCAAAACAGCCACCCAAAGCAGGTCGGGATTGGAAGGATGGACCACGATTTTGCCAATTTGCCCTGCATTGGGCAGGCCGATGTGGGTCCATGTGGTTCCCGCGTCGGTGCTGCGGTACATGCCATCGCCAGGGATCACATTGCCGCGTGGATCTGCAGAACCCGTACCTACATAGACTACATTGGGGTCAGAAGGTGCTACGGCAATGGCCCCAATTGAAGCGCGTTTGATGCCGCCATCCGAGATGTTGTTCCAGGTCAGGCCGCCATCGGTGGTTTTCCATACGCCGCCACCCGTTGCGCCCATGTAAAAAGTATTGACTTGGGTCGGCACGCCTTCTACCGCCGTACAACGCCCACCTCGGCTTGGCCCCAATGAGCGGTATTTTAAGCCACTGAGGTGTTTGCTTGGGTCAAAACCCACAGGAGCCAGCGGCAGGGTGAGAGAGGGGGCAGGGCTGGTGGTCGAGGTGCTTTTGCTTTTTTTGTTTTGGGCAAAAATGCTGCATGAAATCAGCACGCAAAACAGCAAGGTGGAAGTGATTTTCATGGTATTTGGCTGGTGTTTTGAATGTTTTATCAATTGTTTGTCAAAGACTTATTTCAAAAATTTCAAGTTCGCCTGTAACTCCCTGTTTGGACATACCCAAAATTGAAAATTTTGATTTTTGACTCAAAACTAAAAGAATGCCGCTGGTACAAGTCTCCAGACTTGTACCAGCGCATCTCTCTCTTTTGTGCAGGGGAAGTCCCTTTTAATCGCAAATTTTGAAGAAACTACCACTCGAGATAAGACTGATTCCCTAACGAGCCCCTCAAATCATATGTCTTCTCGTATGTCAATTTACTTCTCGGAAGCAGCCCCCTCTTTCTTCTTCATCTCCTGAATGGTCTTGTCGGTCAGCAACTTTGCACCAGGACCCTTGACGAATCGACCACCGAATTTGCCCGTAGCTTCGCCATCTTTTAAGACTTGCACGCCATTGACAAAAACGTGTTGCACTCCGGTAGCATACTGGTGGGGCTTGTCGTAAGTGGCATTGTCTTTGATGGTTTTGGGGTCAAAAACCACGATATCGGCGTAAAAACCAGGGATCAAGAGGCCCCGACCACCGATTTTGAGGTTTTCGCAGGCCTGGGCGCTGAGTTTGCGGATGGCTTCTTCCAGGGGGATGATTTTTTCATCGCGCACGTACTTGCCCAGCAGGCGAGCCACGTTGCCATAAGCCCTGGGGTGGGTATTTGATTTCAGGAAAACGCCCTCGGTAGCCGGGGCTCCCGCGTCGGATCCAAAAGTCATGTAGGGCAACTTGATTTGCTTTTTGATGTTGTCTTCCGACATCAGAAAATAGACCGTACCCACACGGCTGCCATCTTCGATCACCAGGTCACAAGCGGTTTCTTCGGGGCTTTTGCCGCGCAATTTGGCCACTTCAGCCAGGGTTTTGCCCGTGTATTTTTTAAGGAGATCGTTACGGAAACTCACCAAAATCACTTTGTCGGGTGAGCCAGCTGCATAATACAAGTTCTCCCAGGTGCGGGCATCGGTTTTCATTTCGGCTACGATGCGCTGGCGGGTAGCGGGGTCCTTGAGGCGCTCCACCCACTTGTTGAAACCTCCTTCTTGGCACCAGGTGGGCATAGCGGCGTCCAGGCCCGTTGCTCCGGCGGTGTAGGTGTACATGTTGGTGGTGATGTTGATGCCTGCTTTTTGGGCGCTGTCGAGCTTGGCGATTACTTTGTCCATTTTGCCCCAGTTGTTTTTACCAGCCGCTTTGAGGTGATAAATCTGAGAGGAAATGCGTGCCTCACTGGCGATTTGTACCACTTCATCCACGCCTTCGAGCAACAAATTGCCTTCGCTGCGCATGTGGGTGATGTACATGCCACCATACTGTGCGGCGATGCGCGCCAGGGCAATCAATTCATCGGTGGTGGCATAAGTGGCTGGCGCATAAATCATGGCCGAAGAAAGCCCAAGGGCACCTTCTTCCATTGCCTGGCGGGCCAGGGCTTCCATTTTGTACAATTCCTGGGGAGTGGGTTGGCGGTCGGCATAGCCCACTTCGTGTACGCGTAGGGTGGTCGCGCCTACGAAGGAGGCCACATTGGGTGCCACACCTTTTTCTTCGAGGTAGCTGAGGTAGCCACCCAAGGTGCGCCACTTGATGTCGTATTTCAGGTCGCCTTGCGATTCCTTTTCTTCCTTGAGCATTTGCTCGTTGTAAGGACCCATTGACCAGCCTTCGCCCATTACTTCGAGGGTGATGCCTTGTTTGATGTCGCTCATGGCGCGGCCATCGACCAGCATACTTTCGCCTGCCCAACTGAGCATGTTCACAAAACCCGGACTGATGGCCATGCCTTTGGCGTCGATTTCCTCCCTGCCCCGGCCTTTGAATTTGCCAACGGCCATGATGGTGTCGCCATTGACGGCAATATCGCCCTGGTAGGGTTTTTCGCCCGTGCCATCGTAGATCATGCCATTGCGGATGATCAGGTCGTATTTTTTGGTGTTGCAAGCAGAAAAGAGGGTCGCCAATACGGGCAACAAGATCAACAAACGGCTAAATCGCATAAGTAGTGGTTTTTTCAGCTGGGCGAATGTAGGGCAAAATGCTGAAGTTTTTTGCCAGAAGCCGCTGATCTTGTTTTTTTGTAGACTGCTGCGCAGTCGTAGGGGAACACGGATGAAACGGATAAAACGGATTTTTACGGATTTCTGACATGACGTTGACTGAGACTTTGTAAACGTCATCTCAGATGTACCGCTCTCTTACTTCTCCAACTCCATTTCCCTCACGCTGGTGGACTTTTCGCTTGGAAAAGTGGCGGGCAGCGGGATGTTTACCTTGCCCGTTGCGGCCCATTGGGCTCCGCGTTGCAGGCAAGAGATGAAACCCACACATGCCACCGAATAGTCGGCGTGGCCCAAGGGGGTATGAAAAATGCGGCCTTTGCCGTATTTTAGGGTCAGGAGCATGGGCTCGTGTTGGTCGGTACCCCGGTTGGATTTTGGAGAGAAAGAAGTGGCCAAAACCTCCATGTTTTCGGCGGGGCCACGCAGGCGGTCGTACATTTCGTCTTTGGCGTGCATCCAGTTGAGGGGCATGCCTTTGGTGATGGGGTGCTCGGCATTGCGGATGGTGACCATGAACTCCGTTTGCGCGCCGTGTGAGCCTGCGCTGCCGGGTTTGGTGTCGCGTACCAATTGGCCGTTTTGGTCATAATATACATAGGGGCCGTCTTTTTCGCTGCGGTCGCCCCAGCCGCCCAGGCCGATCATTTTGTTGTAAGCGGGCCAATTGGGGAAGGAGTTATTCGCGGCGTGTACGACCACCAGGCCACCACCTTTTTTCATGAACTTTTCAAAATTGGCTTGGGTCGCATCCGGCCAGGGTGCGGCATTCCACCCAAAATTGCTGATCACCAGGTCGTATTTGGAAAAGTCGATTACAAAACTGGAATCGCTGCGGGATTTGGACAGGTTTTGGCTTTGGCCTACGCCTGAGATGGGGTATTTTTGGATCAAATCAGCTCCATTCCAGGTGTAATAAGTGCGCTTCACGTCCACCTTGAATTTCCCGGTTTCTTCCAGGTATTGTTTCATCAGGTAGGTGATCTTGGGCCAGTGGCCGTGGTTGTTTTGGCCGTCAACGATCAGGGTGCGGATGGGTTTTTGGGCTTGAATGCTTAACGTGAAGCACAGAAGGCAGAGTGTTGAAAGGATGAATTGGCGCATGGTGAAAAATTTTTGATCCTGCAATTTGCAAAATAATTGGAATTCATACTTTTTTCTTATTTTTGAACAAAATGTATGCGATAAAACCCAGGAACTATGGCTAAATCACTGCAAGACCACATCAAACAACGTCGAAACAACACCTTTATCGGTCGAGAATCCCAATTGGAGCTCTTCAAACAGAATCTTTTGCGCGGTGTTGGCGAAGCAAATTACTACTTCATTTTCAATGTGCATGGGCAGGGTGGTGTAGGTAAA
Organism: Chitinophagales bacterium; assembly: GCA_013299105.1. Classification (GTDB taxonomy): domain Bacteria; phylum Bacteroidota; class Bacteroidia; order Chitinophagales; family Saprospiraceae; genus Haliscomenobacter. The sequence continues at coordinate 80,035 of JAAFJY010000024.1, forward strand.
ACAACCCTTTTGCAAAAATTTCAGGAGATTGCTAAAGAGCAAAAGGCACTTGTAGCATATATAGATGATGATTTTAAAGATATTCCGCAGCTTTTGTCAAAAATCACAAAACAACTTAGCGATCAAGGTTCTATTTTTAAAAAATTTGATGATAGATACAAAATATACTTGAAAGAAAAAAAGCAGTTGGAAGCCGATCCAGAGGCTCCACAAAGTACTTGGGCTTTTGCTGGAAAAGCAATTGCAAAAGGCATAAGGTTAGCATCAGATACCTATGTTCCTGGTAGCGGGGCACTTTTAGATAAAATAGGATTCGAAGGTATTGGGGAGCAAATTGGGGAATGGGGACCTTTTGTGAAAAAAAAGATTAGCAATAAAGACGAGGTAGAACTGTTGTTAAACCCAGTTGATGTACTCACTCCAATATTCTTGGAGGAATTTGAAAAAATAACGAAATCAAATAGGATCTGCTGTCTCTTTGATGTTTACGAAAACACAAGTGTTTATCTTGATCAATGGCTAAGACAAGTATTGGATGGAAAATACGGTGAAGCCTCCGAAAACTTGATGCTTTGCATATCAGGAAGAGACCCTTTAAACCCCAACCAATGGTCAAACCTTGCAGGTATAATAAGTACCATTTCATTGGAGCCATTCACTGAAATGGAGGCGAGGACGTACCTCAAACGAAAGAACATTGAAAATCCAGAAACAATTGAAACAATCCTGAAAATTTCAGGCCAACTTCCAGTTCTTTTGGAAATATTAGCTGAAAAAGCACCCAACTCTTTAGGTGATCTGGATGATCCTTGCGAAACTGCCGTTGAGAGGTTTTTAACTTGGATTCAAGAACCTGCCCAAAAAAAACTTGCCCTTTATGCTGCCTTACCAAAAGCACTTAACAAGGATGTATTGAAATGTCTATTACCGAAAGGAAGCGACATTGATTCCCATTTTGATTGGCTGATTAGCAACTCGTTTGTTTCCAAAAGAAAAGACCATTGGGCTTATCATGGTTTGGTAAGAGATTTGATGGTTCGATATTTGAGGCAGGAGTCTCTTGATACTTGGGCACACTTGAATGGACTCCTTGCTGAATTCTATTTACAAAGTATTCGCCATTTTGAATTTAATCATGAAAGTGGATGGCGAGATGAAAAATGGCGGAATGGGGCATTGGAATATCACTATCATCTTTTGCTTCAGTCTCCACAGACAGCATATTTTTTAGTTTTACAATCCTTAGCGAAAGTATTTCGATTGTTAGGCCCAGAAGCTTGCCTGCCTTGGTGCGTAATCCTAGTTGAAGCAGAGGAGATATGTCGCTTACCACTTCTAAATAAATCGAGTGATATTCGTGATGGACTTGCTGCACTAATAGCCAAAGATTTTAAGTTATCAAAGATTTTTTTCGATCTATTGCTAAAAGAGAATATTATAACGGATACAGTTGATTTGTCATTCTGCAAAGGAGAAGCGGCAGACACCTGTTTAAAGATAGGATATAATTTTTTTCAAAATATGGACATGGAGGGGGCTAAGAATATGTGTCAAGAAGCGATTTCGTTCACTCCAGATTATGCAGCTGCATATAATAACTTAGGTGTCGTGCTTGCAAGATTAGGAGATATAAATGAAGCAATAAAAATGTACTATAAAGCTATAGAACTAGACCCTAATGATGCTCAAGCTTATTCAAATTTAGGATACGAACTATCCAATCTAGGTGAAAAAACAAACGCAATCAAATTTTATGAAAAAGCAATAGAAGTTGACCCAAATTATGCATTCGCATATGGCAATTTAGGTTATGAATTATATAACCTAGGAGAAGAAGTTAGAGCTGCAATGATATGCGAAAAAGCAATTGAGCTGGATCCAAATAATGTACCCCCCTATATTTGTTTAGCAGAACTCTTATCAAAAAGTGGAGATAAAGAACGAGCAATTTTAATGTATCAAAAAGTACTTGAAATAGAACAAAGTAGCCCTATTTACCTTGCTTTAGGAATATTGTTGTCAAATAAAGGCGAAAGAGAAGATGCACTTACAATGTATAAGAAGGCGATAGAGCTAGATCCAAAATATAAAGCTACTTATTTTTACTTAGGCAATGAATTGTCAATGAACAGTGATTCTTACGGAGCTATAACGAGCTACCAAAAAGCACTAGAACTAGACTCGAATAACTCAGCTGCTTATTTTTGTTTGGGGCATGAATTGTCTAAACTAGGAAACTATAAAGATGCGATAAAAATGCTTCAAACTGCTATCGAAATTGATCCAAACAATGCAACATATTTTAATTCTCTGGGCTGGGCTTTAATGTTCTTGCCAGACTATGAAGGATCAAACTCTAATTTGTATAAAGCCTGGGAAATCAGTGATCAAAAAGATGGAACTGCTGCCATGAATATAGGTCACCTACATTTAATTACTCAAGAAGAAGCCACCTCAAAACAATGGTATTCAAAAGGTCTAGAACTATTTGAAGACAAAGAAGTCTTCTTCAACGGTATGGAATCCGACTACAATGACCTAAAAATGGCAGAAAAAGGCATCAACAGAGCCCAGTACGATGCCATATTGGAAGAATTGCTAATGCAAATTTGAATTTTTACGCCCTAATCTCCACCTTCCATTCCTTCACCCCCTTCAATTCCCTGGAAAAATTCACCCCCAAAGCCACAATTTCCTTCTCGGATAAGCGGAATGCCTCGGTATAATCCCGCTCATACACCTGCGCCAGGGCCAGTTCCGCCGATTGGTCTAATTTGAACTCAAATACAAAAATGCGATCTGCCGTTTCCACCAGTGCATCGCAGCGGCCATTGGAGGTTTGTACCTCGGAATAGGTCTTGGCACCTAGCAGGGTGAAAGTCAAGTGGATCAGGGCGTGGTAAAAGTGCTCGTTTTCTTTTTGCCAAAGCTCGTAAGGAATGGTAGCAAATAGTTGATTGATCCGAGAAAAAACGCCATCTAAGTCGTTGTTTGCAAACAAATTGCTTATATTTTCGATCAATGGCGCAACTTCAGGGCCGGAATGGCGGTAAAAACCCAACAAAATCTCGTAAAAAGACTGTTGAACTTCTAAATTGGGGTAATCCAATTGATACAAATTGGAATGCCGATAAAAATTACGGATGGTCAGATAGCCAGTCTGAAACAGCAGGGTAGGAGGGGAGAGCTCCCCTAAATCAAATTGGGTCAGGCCATTTTCATTGATTTCCAGACCTTGGTAATCATAAACCCGCCGATTGTAAACTTCTTTGATCAGCCATTTGGGCGTTCCGGTAGCAAACCAGAAATTTTTGAAAACTCCACCTTGGGCAAAAAAATTGAGGAGTGAAAAGGGGTTGTAAACTCGTTCATTGCCATCCCAAGAGTAGCCATTGTACCAGCGCTTGATCTCTTCCAGCAATTCAAAATCGGGTTTTCCTTGCGCCTTGGACAAGGCAGCAATTTCAGGTTCAAAGTAGTGTTGTAGTTCTTGTTGAGTGACCCCAGTGAGGCTGGCAAAACGAGCATTGAGGCTGATGTCTTGTAAATTGTTGAGGTCGGAAAAAATAGACACGCGTGAAAATTGGCTCACGCCCGTCAGGAAAACAAAATGCAAATAGGCATCAGCAGGTTTGAGCACCCCATAGAACGATTTTAGGAAATCTCGATGCTCTGCTGCTTTTTCAGGCTGATCCAAGAAATCAACGATGGGTTTGTCGTATTCGTCGATGAGTAAGACGATCCTGCGGCCGAATTTTCGAGATAGCTTTTCGATCAATTCAGCAAACCGATTAGCAATACCCTTGTTTTCCAGTTCTAGTCCATGTGTACGAGCGTTGTTTTTAAGAAGCTCATCAAGCGCATCTGCAAGAGACAAATCCTGTAAGCTCAAGCTGTTCAAGGGCAGCAATAGGGTAGGGCGCTGCTCTTCAAAATCCTGGATGCCAATGGGGTAATCCTGCAAATCTTGCATGTAGCTGATTTTTAGCACCACAAGATAAGAAAATGCACGAAATAGCCCAAATTTCTTCTTTTGTTTAACATAATATAAATTATTTAACAAAAAATCGCCAAGACTTGACTAAACCAGAATCTCAGGATTGTAAAATTACCAGAATTACTTGCATGATGTTGACCAAACCTGAATTTTAAAGAATTAGAGAATTTGGCCCGCCTTGCGGTCATGTTGAAATTTCTTGCTACAAAGCGTCAAAAAGCGTATTCTTGCGACCTTTTTGCAACATTCCGAATTGTAGTGTTGTCTTTTTAAAAATGATCAGTTTCTCCAGTATCAAATTCCCAAACAATGAAAAACAAAAAATCACTCCTGAGCCTCGGCCTGCTACTCATCAGCTTCCAAGTTTTCGCACAAGCCCAACAAAACACGCCGAGCTTACTCACGCACTTGCAGCAACATGGCGTCGAAGAATTTCGCCTGGCCATCAATTTCGACACCCTGGAGGCTTACCGCAAAAAAGACGCCTCGTTCATGGCCAAAGTCCAGTTCAAGGGCCTAGACGACCAGATGAAAGTCTGGGACGTTGAAGTAAAAGTTCGGGGCCGTTTTCGCCGTACATTTTGCGAGGTGCCACCTTTGAAGCTGAGTTTTTCCAAAAAAGAATTGGTCGCTGCTGGATTCGCGCCTTACAACGATTTGAAACTGACTTGCCAGTGTATAGGCGATCCTGAAGGCGAAAATCTCTTGTTCAAAGAATACCTGACTTACGGGCTTTATGAGCAATTGAGCCCCAATGCTTTTCATACACACTTGCTCAACATCAAATACATCAACACCGCAGACCACAAAACCACCAAACGCGGCTATGCTTTTGTGATTGAAGACGACAAAGAGTTTGGTGACCGCCTCGGCCTCAAAGAATGCAAAGATTGTCTGGTGCCCGCGCCACAAGACCTCGATTTGGCCTCAGAAAATCTGGTAGCCACCTTTCAATACATGATCGGCAATGAGGACTGGAGTACGGTTAATGGACAAAAAAATGTGAAATTTTTCCGCAAAGCCGACGGAGAAAAACTGATTGTAGTGCCGCACGATTTTGACTTCAGCAGCCTGGTTGGTGCAGCTTATGCCAAGAAAAAACCAAGTAATCCTAATGCGATCATCAATCGCCAGTTCAAGGGTTTGCAAGCTGATGCTGATTTACAAAAACAGACCATGCGCCTGTTTCGCAACAAACGTGCAGCAATGGAGAATTTATTGCAAAATTCACCCTTCTTGAACGAAGAAATCAGCCGGGCGATGATCAATTACTTGGGCACTTTTTATGATCGGCCTAGCAATTAGCATTTGAGCTAGAAGCTACGTACTCACGTTTACCGAACTTTGGAAGTTTAGCAAACGTGAGTACGTAGCTTTTGTCGCTTCTTGATGCTCCACATGATCGTTTCGGCGTGGTCGCGGGTATTTTCGATGAAAAGTTTGTTGATGCGTTTGCCACCACACACGACTCCGGCAATGTATACGCCAGGAAGGTTGGTCTCCAGGGTTTCGGGGTTGTGTACAGGCAGGCAATCGCCCTCGGTCTCGATTTCGATGCCCAGTTTTTGCAAAAAAGGAAAATTGGGTTGGTAGCCTGTCATGGCCAGAACGTAGTCATTTTCGATGCGAAAACGCCCGTCGGGGCCTTCCAAAACCACTTCGTTTGGTAAAATTTCAACGACCTGGGTGTTGAACCAGGCTTTGATACTCCCCTCTTTGATGCGGTTCTCCACGTTGGGCAAAATCCAGTATTTCACCCCTTCGTGCAAGGCTGCTCCACGAATGGCCATGCTCACGTCTGCGCCTTTGTAGTAAGTCTCCAGCGCCACATCACAAGCCGAATTTCGCGCCCCAATGACCAGTACTTTTTGGCCAAAATACGGGTGCGGGTCGTCAAAGTAGTGCTTCACTTTGGGCAAATCTTCACCTGGCACATTCAAGTAGCGGGGGGTGTCGTAAAAACCAGTAGCAACCACTATTTGGCGCGCTTGATAAGTATTTTTACTGGTTTTGATCGTGTACAAGCCATTTTCTGACTGCAAGCTCTCTACACTTTCGTAGCATTGGATGTTCAATTGGTAGCTCTCCACCAAGCGGCGGTAATACTCCAATGCTTCTTTTCTGGTGGGTTTGTCGCCGTGCGAAATGAAAGGCGTGTTCCCGATTTCCAGCAATTTGGAAGTCGAAAAAAAGGTCATGTTGGTTGGGAAATTGTAGATCGAATTGACCAAAAGCCCCTTCTCTAAAATGAGATGACTAAGGCGATGTTGTGTCGCTGCAATCCCGCAATTGATGCCCGTAGGCCCGCCGCCGATGATGATGAGGTCAAAAACCTGCATTATTTTGGACTAGTTTTTTCTAAATTCTGAACAAAGATAGACTTATTCGGATTTATCTTGCCGACATAAATGAAGCACGAAACAGCTATTCTACACATGCACCATTATTTCGAAAAATTTGAAGCCTATCGCCAATCGCGTCCTTTTTCAGGGAACCCCGCTGAATTGTACGAACCCGTCAACTACATCATGGAGTTGGGCGGTAAAAGAATGCGACCAATCCTCGCACTCATGGGCTACCACCTTTTTGAAGAGGACTACTCCCCTGCCCTACCCTTGGCTTACGCCCTCGAAATTTTTCACAACTTTTCACTGGTACATGATGACATCATGGATGCGGCCCCACTAAGGCGCAATCAACAAACTGTACACATAAAATGGAACAGTAATTTGGCAATTCTAGCTGGCGACGTGATGTTAATTAAAGCATATGAATACTTATTGCAAATAGCTGAAAAAGAAAGAATTGTACCAATTGTTTCAGCTTTTAACCGTGTGGCACGGGAAGTATGTGAAGGTCAGCAAATGGACATGAATTTCGAATTGCGCAAAGACGTCAGCATTCCCGAATACATCCGCATGATCGAGCTCAAGACCTCGGTTTTGGTGGGTGGCGCTTTGGAAATGGCGGGCTTGGCGGCGGGCGCTGCTGATGCAGATGTACAGCGCTTGTACCATTTTGGCCGCAACATTGGCATCGCTTTTCAAATCCAGGACGACTTACTGGACGCTTTTGGTGAAAAAGCCGAAGTAGGCAAACAAATTGGCGGCGATATTTTGCAAAACAAAAAAACCTGGCTCATCCTCCGCGCTTTGGAACTGGCCGAGGAACGAGTTCGCTACCGACTCGAAACCCTCATGAACCGTACCAGTGATGATCCTGCTCAAAAAATTGAAGAGGTAAAAGCTATTCTCGAGTACTTGAACGTCCCTGTTCTGGCCGAGGCAGCAAAAGCGGAATACCAAAAAGCGGCATTTGAGCAGCTGGAAGCGATTGAAGTACCTACCGAGCGCAAAAAAGCCTTGACAATACTTGCGGAATCGCTATTTTCACGTAAAAGTTGAGCAGTTCAATTGTTTTTTCTTCTGACAATATAAATTCACACCATGCAAACCCGTCGTTTTTTTCTGCAAAACTCAGCTCTGGCTTTTGGTGCAGCGACCATTGGTTCAGATTTGCACTTGTTTAAAAATTTACTCGCTCCTGCGCATGAAATGAAAACCTTGCGCAACAATGTGGGCATTTTCACCGAACGCGGCGGCACCATCGCTTGGATGATCGACAACAGTGGCTTGGTGGTGGTTGACACCCAGTTTCCCGATACGGTGGTGCATTTGATCGAGGAAATCCGCAAAAAAACCGATCGCAAGCTCGATTTGCTGATCAATACCCACCACCACGGTGACCACAGCGGCGGAAACCTCGCCTTCAAAGGCATGGTAGACAAAGTGCTGGCCCACAAAAACTCCAAAGCCAACCAAGAGCGCGTAGCCACGACCAACAAAACCGAAGACAAGCAGCTCTATCCCGATGCGGTTTTTGAAACTACCTGGTCGCAAAAAGTAGGCACTGAAACCATCAGCTTGCACTATTTTGGCGCAGCCCATACCAATGGAGATGCCATTGTGCACTTTGAAAATGCCAATGTGGTGCACTGTGGCGACTTGATGTTCAACCGCCGTTTTCCAGTGGTGGACAAAAGCTCGAATGCATCTTTGACCAATTGGATCGAAGTGTTGGGCAAAGCCCGCAAGACTTTTGACAAGGATACGCTATTTGTATTTGGCCACGCCGCCGAAGGTTTTCCGGTGCATGGAACCAAAGAAGACTTGGCGGCCATGCAGAACTACATCTCCAAATTGCTCAAGTACGCTAAAAAAGAGATCAAAGCTGGCAAAACCAAGGAGCAAATCCTGGCTGCCAAGCCCCAAAGCATCCCTGGCGCGGAGGAATGGAAAGGAAATGGACTGGAGCGCAGTTTAGGGGCAGCAATTGATGAGTTGGGTGGGAAATAAGGTTTGTACGTTTGCTAAACTTCCAAAGTTTGGTAAACGTACAAACTTTACTTTATCAAAATTTCCAATCTCCCCTACCCTTTTGATCCAAACAAATCACCCATCCCAACATGAAACGCACCCTTTGGCTGTTTTTGATTTTTTTGTTGCTTGGCGGCGGCACGCTCTGGTATCTTCAACAAAACCGCGAAGATGACCTCATGCGTGGCTTGCGGGCAGAACGCAATTTTGCCACCCCTGACATCGATCAAATCCAAAAAATTGTCGTTTACCACCGCGACGGAGAGACCATTCGCCTGCAAAGGCAAAAAGGTTTTTGGCAGTACAATGACAAGTATAAAGTCCGCCCCAATGTGATGGTCAACCTGCTGGATGCCGTCAAAAGGATGGAAATTAAGTACAAGCCCTCCAAAGCTGCGGTGCCCAATATGGTCAAAAACTTGGCGGGCGAAGGCATCAAAGTAGAGTTGTACGATGGTTTGAACAACATCATCAAAGCATATTATATAGGTGGTTCTACCCCCGATGAACGGGGCACTTACCTAATCATGGACGGTTTTGACCAGCCTTTCGTGGGGCATATCCCCAGTTGGGAGGGCAATCTGCGCATGAGATTTGAACTCAAAGGTGAAGACTGGAAGGACAAGACTGTTTTTGGTGAAAGTCTACTGGCCATCAAAACTGTCAGCGTGGAATATCCCAAGCTTCGCAATCGCTCATTCAAGTTGAATAAACTGAAAAATGGCGCTTACGAGGTCAAGCCATTTTATCCAACCACGCCTGAAATCAAAGCTCCTTACCGCGAGGGCAGCGCTGAATCTTTTCTGGCTGGCTTCACCAGTTTGGTCGCTGAGGGTTTCGAGACCGAAAACGAAAGCAAGGATTCGATCCGCCAACTCCTACCCTTCTGCATCATCACCCTGAGCAATGATGCGGGCGAAACCAGGCAAGCCAAGTTGCATCCAATTTTTCCAGACCAATCCCTGGTGCTCGACCCTAAAACCGGGCAATGGACCCGCAATGAAAGTGGAGCGGTCGAGCGTTATTTTGCCGATCTAAACAATGGTGAATTCATGCTGATCCAGGACCGGGTGTTCAAAAAAGTCTTGCGGGGCTATGAATATTTCTTTGGGCGATGAAAATTGGATGAGAAATGGAGCAAATTTTCCACGGAGGGACGATAGAAACCATTGACGCAGGAAAAACACCTGCTTTGTGGGTCAAAAATGGACTGATTGCAGGCCGGGGCGCATTGGAATTTTTGCAAAAACAAGCCCATCCAGGCGCTGAAATGGTTGATTTAGCTGGCAAAACCCTGCTTCCAGCTTTCAACGATGCCCATATCCACATCTGGAAAGTAGGCGACTTGCTGACTTACATGCTCGACTTACGCGGCGTAGCAAGCATCCGTGAGATGCAGGAGCGATTGCGGGAATTTGCAGTCAAAAATCCCACAAGGCCTTGGATTTTGGCCCGTGGTTTCAATGAAGCTACACTGGCGGAGGGGCGGATGCCTACTTACAAAGACCTGGATGAAATATTGCCAGACCGACCTTGTTACGTGATCCGCACCTGTGCTCACATTGCGGTGCTCAATTCGGCTGCTTTAAAAATTGTGGGGCCAATTTCCAATGTTCCTGAAGGAGGAGAAGTAAGGTCTGGTGGTATTTTTACGGAGACTGCGCTGGGCTTGGTCACCCGCCACATCTCTCCTACTGGCGCGGAGGCTTACCGCGAAATGATTTTAGCGGCCCAAGACAAAATCCTGGAACATGGGATTGCCGCCGCTACTGACCCCGCAGTGATGCCCGATTTGTTGAAAGTTTACCAGGAAATGGACCGAGCAGGTGAATTGAAAATCCGCATCAATGCCATTCCTATCCTGGTGCCCGACGGGGGCAGCACTCCCCTACCCTTTCCTGCATTTTACGAGTCTGATTTTTTAAAAGTGAACTGCGTAAAACTTTTTTCAGACGGTGGTTTGAGTGGCAAAACAGCGGCTTTGAAACGGCCTTACTTGGGCGGAAATGAAAGAGGAGTCCTAAGATTGGAGTGCGATTTTTTCCAAAATTTGGCCCTAAAAGCCCAAGAAGCTGGCTTCAAAATCGCCACCCACGCCATCGGTGACGCGGCCATTGAGCTCTGTTTGGAGGTTTACCAACGCCTTGATCGCTACAATTCAAAAGGCTTGCGGCATCGGATCGAGCACCTTGGCCTCCCGGAAGCTATTCACCTTAAAAAAATGGCCGATTTGGGCACTTTTTGCGTTTCCCAGCCCATTTTTTTATACGAGCTGGGCAAAAATTTTCGGCAATACCTGCCAGAAGACTACTTGTCCCGCGTATATCCTTACCGCTCGGTTTTGGATGCTGGCGTGGGCTTAGCTTTTTCATCAGATGCTCCAGTGGTCAAAGATTTCAATCCACTCATGGGTTTGCAAAACGCGGTCTTGCGCCAGGACAACAGCAGACATGACATTGCGTCTTCGGAAAAAATCAGCCTTTCTGAAGCACTTCGCGCTTATACCCTTGGCGCTGCCGAAGCTGGAGATGACAAATTTGCGGGCACCTTGAGTACAGGAAATCGTGCAGATTTTGTAATTTTAGAGCAAGACCCATACACTATATCTGCGGAGCAATTGTCGACCATCGTGGTAAATGAGACTTGGGTAAACGGATTGCGTCAAAAAAAGGTAAAAACCAGTACATGAAACAGCTACTTGCCAGCCAGTTGAGGGCTATTTTTCAAGCTGCTTTGCGCAACAGCGAAACCTCTTTTCAGCGGTCTCGCCGTGATTTTGTCAGGAATACAACCCTCTTGGGCGGAGCAGCAGCGCTTGGTAGTTCCAGCTTTTTGCCATCCACTGAATTTTTACAAAAAGCACGAATTGCGATCATAGGCGGTGGTATGGCTGGCTTGAATGCTGCCTTTTATTTGCGCAAAGCGAGCTTGTTGTCCACGGTTTATGAGGCCTCCAACCGGGTTGGCGGGCGCATGATGAGCGCGAAAAATGCGGCTGGATTTGGTTTGAGCACCGATTTGGGCGGGGAATTTGTGGATGGGAACCATGACGACATTTTGTCGCTTTTGCGAGAATTCAACTTGCCTTATCTCGATTTGCGCAAGGATACGCCCAATTTGTCCAAAGTCTTGTTTTTTGGCGGAAAAATGCGCAGCGGCGAGGAGTACAGCCAGGCATTGAAGCCATTTGTAAAAAAAATGGCCAAGGACATGCTCAATTTGCCTCGAAAACTTGATGATTTGAGTTTTCGCGACTCCCAAAGCTGGGCCTATCTTGACCAAATGAGCATTCCGGCCTATTTAAAAAACTTGGGCATGAGTGGCTGGCTGCTCGATTGTTTGTGCGGCATCATGAGCAGCATTTACACCATGCCCGCAGAGCAACAATCGGCCATCAACCTGTTTTTGATTTTTGGCAATGAACCCAGTGAGCCAGAAAGTGAAAACGCGGAAAAGAAAGAACATGCTTCCGCTGAATCCCAGTCTGAAATTTTCAAAATCATCGGCGGCAGCCAAACCCTTACCGACCGTCTTGCGAAAAAAGTGGAAGGCCAAATCAAAAAAAACCATCTTTTGACGGAAATCCGCAAGGACAATTCGCGCTACGTATTGAGCTTTGAGGAGAATGGACAACTTCAAAATGTGGTGGCGGATTATGTGATTTTGACCCTGCCTTTTACGGCTTTGCGTAAAGTGAAAACGGTAGGTTTTGAATGGTCTGATAAAAAAGGCCAAGCCATTCGAGAACTGGGTTATGGCAATGGTGGCAAGTGTATTTTTGGTGTTAACGAGCGTTTTTGGCGCAAAAATGGCCTCAATGGCGGCTATACCTCCGAGCTCAATGCCCCTGGTGGCTGGGATAGCAGCCGGATGCAAGACGGCAGTGTGGGCAGTTTAACGGTATTTGGGGGCGGTGTTTTTGGGGAAAAAGTGGCTACTTTGTCTCGATCTGATTTAGAGGCTTACCTGGTGCCAGATTTGGAAAAGTTATTTCCAGGATTCAAAAGCCAGTTGAATGGAAAAATGCAAAATTTCTCCTGGCAAACCTATCCATTTAACCTGGGTTCATACACCTCCTACAAAGTGGGCCAATGGAACCAATTCGGAGGCGTGGAAAAAGAACCCGAAGGAAATTTGTATTTTGCGGGCGAGCACTGCGACATCGTTTTCCAGGGCTACATGAACGGTGCTGCGCGCACCGGAAGGCTGGCTGCTGAGGCGGTAATTGGCAAGGTAAAAGCCAATAAATAACTGTTCACAAACTTCTTGTTTTGAATTTTTAAGCGATGAAACCACTGTTTAAAGTTGGCGACTACGTTCGGGTAAAAGACGGAGTTGAACTGGAAGAATTAGATGACCACTTTGCTGACAACTGGCAAGGCAAAGTACTAGAAATTGATGAAGAGAATGATACAGTTCTTATTCAACTGGACGCCCAAACGCTCGATTCCCTTACTGATGAGTACATGCGAGATAGTGTGGAGGAAGAAGGAGACTTCGAACAATACGTTTTTTTTATTGATAACCTTGAGCCCAACCCTGTGCCGCGTCGCGATACCGACAAGCTGCTGAAACAAGCCCTTGCAAAGGCGCAAGAAAGGTACGATGAAATTGAGGAGGAATACGAAGATGACGACGATGAGGAGGTGGACTTTGATCAGGAAGGAGTTGAAGAATTGCTAGAACAATGGATGAAAACGCCCCATTTCAGTGCCTTGCCGAAAGATGTGCAGGATATTGCAGAATTTGCGATCGAAACGTTTGCTGATTACGCATACAGGTACGAAGACGAAAACTTCCAAGATTGGTCGAAATATACGGTATATCAAATTTGCATCAATATTATCTCGCGTAAGGTAAGTTGTCCGGCACAAGAGATTGGTTGGATGGCTGATGCGCTGGTAGCTTTTTTCGATTGGATGCACCTCCAAAAACTCCATCTCGACGCAAAAGAAATGAGGGATGAAGCGAGAAAGGTGAAACCAAGCATGCTCAAGATCGCCGCTGACCCCTCTCAATGGGACCCTGCCAAAAGCTTTTTGATGGGGGCAATCGACGCTGGGATTGATACCGATGACGAGGTGGCTATGAATAGGTATTTGGCGCAGGTTCAAGGGCAATCCTTGAACAGACTGTCTGCACAAAATGCCCTAAATCCTAAACCAGTAATGAAAGAAAGCCTATACAAAAATATCAGCAGCAATACCATGATTACCGTGCGTTACGAAAATGGTAAGCAAAAGACTGATAAATTCAAGCGCCTGGAAAAGGACTTGAGTAGCGGGAAATGTAAATTGGTGTCCAGATAGGGCTGATTCGAATTTTTGCTAGCAACCTATTGTGAATTTTTTTATTTTTCTTTATGAAACCACTATTTAAAATTGGCGACTACGTTCGGGTAAAAGATGGAGTTGAACTGGTAGGACTACCTGGTTATTTTGCCAAAAACTGGCAGGGTGAAGTAGCCGAAATTGACGAGGATAACGAAATGGTTCTCCTCGAATTGGATGCCCAAACCATCGACTCATTTACTGATGAGTATTTCCGCTACTGTATTAATGAAGAAACTGATTTTGTAGAGTATTACTTCGAATTCAGTGACATCGAACCAACCCCGGTACCGCGCCGTGATACGGACAAACTACTGGAACGGGTGCTTGAAAAAGCCAACAAGAGATACTTTGAGCTAGATAAAGATTACTACGAAGAAGAAGAAGAAGAAGATGATGATGATGAAGATGATGTAATAGAAGGTCTGATGAATCAATGGTTCGAAAGCTCACAATTTAAAGCTTTATCAGAAGAAGTTAAGGATAAGGCAGACTTTGGAGTGGATGTATTTGCTCAATATGCCTTCAATTATGAGGGTGTAAATTTCAAAGATTGGACTGCGGATATAGTAAAGGCTGTTTGTACCGATTCGCTTCCACGAAAAGTAAGTGCTTCTGCAAATGATATTGGTTTCATGATGGATGCATTGGCTGCTTTTTTCGACTGGATGCACCTCAATCAACTGCACCCACAAGCTGAAAAAATGAGGGATGAAGCGAGAAAAGTTAAACCAATAACGGTTAAAATCGCTTCTGATCCCTCACAATGGGGTTTTGCCAAAAGCTTTGTGATGGGAGCAATGAATGCTGGGGTAGACATGGATGACCGAGAGGATGTAGACGCTTACCTGGCCCAGACGCAACTACAAGCCTTGAGTAGGCTCCCGGCTTCCAATTCTTTCAATCAAAAACCAGTAATGAAAGAAAGCCCCTATAAAAATATCAACAGCAACACTAAAATTACCGTGCGCTATGGAGATGGTAAGCTAATAACCGATAAATTCAAGCGCTTGGAAAAGGACTTGAGTAGTGGGAAATGTAAACTGATATCGCGTTAGAGATGAATGAATCTCCAATGAGCATCAATTTTGTTCCAAAATTTAGTGTTCATTGGAGATTACTAGTACTTGTATTGTAAATAGTAAAAGCTTACCCCACTTACATTTCGGCCAAAAAAGGCCAATTTCCGCCCCCTCTTCGCCATTTTTTTGCGCCGATGCTGGGCATCGACTTCAAAAAATAGGCTTAATGGGACTAAAATTGTCATCTTTTTTGTCTCGAAACCGTTGGGCTAAGTTTTTACTGTAAATATTTTATATTGCGCTAGAAATTCAGTCCAAATATTTATTTGTTTCCATTCCCATCATCAACTGCCTGTAACTGCTTGTTCTTGAAAAACAAAATGAAGTTAAAATACTCAATTTACACCCTGTAAATTGCAGTTATCTTCGCTGTAATTCACTCATTAAGTACACCTTCACTCACCACATGAAGCGACTATTACCCGTTCTTTTTGGCCTGTTTTTTGGCCTGAGTGCCCACCAAGGTTGGGCTCAAAACATCACTGTAAGCGGCAAAGTGAATGATGCCAATACGGGCGAACCACTCATTGGCGCATCGATACAAGTCAAAGGCACCAACCAGGGTGTCGTAACTGACCTGGAAGGAGCATACACCCTTGAAACCACTCCAGATGCTATTTTGGTGTTCAGCTACACTGGTTATGAAGGTATCGAAGTACCTGTGGCTGGGCAAAAAACGATCAACCAGCGGCTTAACCCCTCCAATCTTCGCCTGGACGAGGTGGTAGTCGTGGGCTACGGGGTCCAGAAAAAAAGCCAAATCACAGGAGCCATCAGTTCGGTCAAAGCCTCCGAAATCAAAGACCAGCCCGTTTCTAACCTGGCTGGCAGCATCCAGGGCCGGGTATCGGGTTTGAATGTGATGAGCACTTCTGGCACGCCTGGCGCGGGCTTGCTGGTGAGTGTGAGGGGCAACAACGCACCTTTGTATGTCATTGACGGTATTCCTCAATTGAGTGAAAGCAACTCTTCACTTTCCACTTCTTTTAACTTGCAGGGCGAATCGGTTGGCCCTGGCCAAAACCTGAGCAGCATTGCCGACATCAACCCCAACGACATTGAGTCCATTGAAATCCTCAAAGATGCTTCGGCGGCAGCCATTTACGGCGCACGGGCAGCCAATGGGGTCATTTTGATCACCACCAAACGGGGTAAAAAAGGCAGCCAGGAGGCCAATCTCAACTACTACACAGGGATTCAACGGGTAGCCAGGCCGATCAAGTTCATGGACTCCGAACAATTTGTAGCTTTGATCGAGGAGGCCCGTAAAAACGACTTGGCCATTTACCAAAAAGACAATACCGCTTTTGGGCAAGACTTTGACCCCGCTGTATTGACCGACC
Organism: Chitinophagales bacterium; assembly: GCA_013299105.1. GTDB lineage: Bacteria > Bacteroidota > Bacteroidia > Chitinophagales > Saprospiraceae > Haliscomenobacter. The sequence continues at coordinate 96,163 of JAAFJY010000024.1, forward strand.
CTTTGGACAATTTCGACCTGAGCAGTGGCCTCAATACCAACTGGCTCGACGAAGTGACCCAAAGCGCACCGATCAGCAACTACGAACTCTCGTTTCGGGCGGGCAATGACAAAACCCGTTACTTCACCAGTTTTGGGTACTTTGATCAGACCGGGGTAGTGATCAATAATTTCTACAAGCGACTCACTTATCGCCTCAACCTGGACCAAACCATCAACGACCGTTTGACCACTGGGGTTACCTTAAATGTAGCTTATTCGCGCAATCGCCGCAGTTTTAACGACAACACTTACACGGGTACGATCACCAATGCTTTGGGAGCTTCACCTTTGATGCCTGTTTTTGAGGATGATGGCTCGTACAGCGGCTTTGAAAACTACCAAGCCAGCTGGTTGTCCGATAATCCGGTGAAATCAGCCACCGAAATTCGGGCTTTCACCACCGGGTTCAGGGTTTTGGGTTCGGTGTATGGGGAATACAAAATTAATCCCAACTTGAGTTTTCGCACCTCCTTTTCGACTGATGGAAATTTCATTTACGACGATCAGTTCAAATCCCAACTTACTGCTGATGCTGAGGCGGTGGGTGGAGAGGCATTTGAGGGAAATGCCCGCACTTTGACTTGGTTGAATGAAAATACGCTCAACTTCACCAAAGACTTCAGCGGCAGCAGCCTGACGGTTTTGGGGGGCTTGACTTTCCAACGCACTACTTTGGATCGTGCGAGTGCTTTGGGACAGGGTTTCCCACCTGGCGGCTTGCAACGGGTTTCAAGTGCTGCGAACATTTTGCGTGCCACTTCTGAGGGCAGTTCTTTTGCCATTTTATCCTACCTGAGTCGGGTCAACTACGATATCGGCAGCCGTTTCCTGTTCACGGCCAGTGCGCGGGTCGATGGTTCTTCACGCTTTGCCAAAGACAATCGCTATGGCTTTTTCCCTTCTGGTGCCTTTGCTTGGCGCATGAGCAACGAAGATTTTTTCAAAAACCTCAAAGGTACTTTTAGTGATTTCAAACTGCGCATGAGTTATGGCTTGACGGGTGACCAAGAGATCGGCGATTTCCAAAACGTGACTTTTTATGGCCCTACCCGCTATGATGGCCGCCCTGGAATTGGACTGCGTAACTTAGCCGATCCGACCTTGAGTTGGCAACAAAACCGCATGTTGAATCTGGGCATCGACTTTGAGATCAAGGGGGGCAGGATGTTCGGTTCGGTAGAGTTTTTCAAAGCCAACAAAGACCGCTTGCTCAGTGAGGACGCCATTCCCGGTACCACTGGTTTTCAAACGGTGACCCGCAACAGCGGCGAAGTGCAAAATACAGGCTTGGAATTCAATTTAACGGCGGCGGTGACCAAAAATGCTCCTTTTCGTTGGAACATCAACCTGAACGGCACTTTCCTTAAAAACAAAATCATCAGCCTGAGCAGCGACGGCATTTTGCTCAATGCTTACAGCGACCTGGAAGTGACCCACGTTTTACAAGTTGGCCAGCCCATTGGCTCCTTCTGGGGCTTGAAATACCTGGGAGTTGACCCCGAAACCGGGGATGTAATGCACGAAGACACCAATGAAGACGGTGTGGTGGATTTTGACGATGCCCAGATCATCGGCAAGGCCATGCCCGACTTTTTTGGGGGCTTTACCAATACCTTTATGTACAAAAACTGGGACTTGAGCATCTTTTCTCGTTTCTCTTTGGGCAATCAAGTATATAACCTCATCCGCGCCACCACCGAAAACCTGGGTTGGAGCAACGAAGGGGGCTTGAGTTCAGTGTATGCCAATAACACTTTACGGGTCCAGGATCGCTGGCGCAAACCTGGTGACCAGGCTGCTTTTGGTCGGGCTTCATTTGTCAATCCCAACCTCTTTATCAACTCTTCTCACATGGTTGAAGATGCCTCGTTTTTCAGGGTACAGAACGTCAATTTGGGTTATACCTTTGGCCGGGTGGGCAAACTAAAAGGCTTAAGAGTGTACGCGGAAGCCCAAAACTTGCTGATTTTGACTAAATATTCCGGTTTTGACCCTGAAGTATCGTCCAATGGGGGCTCGATTGACCGCACGGCGGGTATCGACTATGGGGCTTACCCTTCTGCACGCACTTTTTTGCTGGGTGCAAACTTGAAGTTTTAACAAACCCTGGAAAATTGTAAAAAACATGAGAACCTATCCATATATCTTGCTTTTTCTGATCGGTTTTACCGCCTTCTCCTGTAATTTCCTGGACGAAAGCTCTCCCAATGACCTTGCTGCCAATGGAGCGATTACTGATGGCGCTTCGGCTGAGGCTGCGCTGCTGGGCATTTACAGTGCTATGCAAAACAACAGTTATTACGGCTTCCAATACATGGTGATTGGCGATGCTTTGGCTGATAATGCTTCTACTGGAGGATACCAGGCTTTGTCCCTTGATCAAATTGGGGCCAAAGAACTCACCTCTGCCAACATCATCACCGAAAGCATGTGGGTGGCCATTTATCGGGTGATCGCCAATGCCAATGCCTTGATCGAGGCATTGCCCAAAGTCAGTGACCTGGAACCAAAAGAAAAAAACCACCTCGAAGGCCAGGCCAGGGCTTTGAGGGCGATGGCGCATTTTGATCTGCTGCGTTTGTTTGGCGAGCACAACAAGCTCAATTCAGCCTTTGGTGTGCCCATCGTGAAAACCGTGCAAACGATCAACGACAAGCCAGGCCGGGCCAGCGTAAGTGCGGTGTATGACTTTGTGTTGGAAGAGTTGAACAAGGCTGCTGGTCAATTGGACCCCACCCAAACCCAAGTCCAATACCTCAATACCCATGGCGTCAATGCCCTTTTAGCGAGGGTTTATTTGTACAAAAAGGACCTTGCTAAAGCCGCTGAATTTGCCGACAAAGTCATCAAGTCCAATGCCTATAAACTCTTGCCTGCTGCTGAATATGCAAGCATCTACACCAGTCGCCGCACTGCAGAATCTGTTTTTGAGTTGTCTTTTGACAGCCAAAACCGCAGTGGATTCAATGGCGGGACATATAGCCGTGATGACGCGATTCGTCCAGAGCTGGACTACATGGCAGCTCAAGGTTTGGGTGAGTTTTTCAAGCAATCCCCAAGCGATGTGAGAGCGCAGATGCTTGATTACGATCCACAAAATAATGATGCTACAATCGTACCCGATGGACGCACCCAAAAATACCGGGGCGAAGAAAGCAAGGACAATCCTGCCTACATCATCAGGTATGCCGAAGTGCTCCTGATCATGGCTGAGGCCAGGGGTGGTGTGCAAGGTTTAGTTTTTTTAAACCAGCTCAGGAAAGCCCGTGGTTTGTCCGAAATTGCCTCCAGCAATGCCACTGAATTTGCTCAAGCCTTGCTCAACGAACGCCGGGCAGAATTCAATTTTGAAGGTCAACGCATGTTTGACTTGGCCAGAACGGGGAGTGTAAAGCGAGTTTTAGGGGTTGATGATTTTCGGGGCATTTTGCCCATCCCCATTCGAGAAATCACAGCTAGCGGAGACGCCATTAAGCAAAACCCAGGCTATGAGTAAGGCCCAGGCACACAAAAAAGGTCCAATACGCTTTGGTCTTCAATAAAAATCACTAGTTTGGCTCATTCTATTTGATTTGGCTCCCATTTGTAGCGTTTTTTATAATGCTTGCACGCAGAGCCAGATCGTTCAAACCTGCTGTAAATGGAACGTTTTACTGGCCTTCTTGGGATGGCCGTCATCCTTGCCTTGGCCTACTTATTGTCAAACAACCGCAAAGCCATCAATTTTCGGGTAGTAGGAATGGGTTTACTATTACAAGCCCTGCTAGCGGTATTTATTTTAAAAGTGCCACTCGGCAAGACCATTTTTGGCTGGATTGGTGGAGCAGTAACCAAGGTCTTGAGCTTTTCCGACGAAGGAGCTCGCTTTGTTTTTGGTGCCATGGCCGACGACCGGGCAGTTGGAAAAATGCTCCAAACAGTAGAAAAAACCATTGGTCCCCAACCCTGGGCCGAAGATGCCTTGGGGGCTCCCGTTTTTTTTGGGGGATTCATTTTCTTCTTCAAAATTGTGCCCACGATCATTTTTGTGGCTTGTTTGGTCAATATTTTTTACCAAATTGGCCTCATGCAGCTGATCGTAGAATGGCTAGCCAAGGGCCTGAACTACTTCATGAAAGTGAGCGGGGCTGAGGCTTTGAGCAATATCTCCAGCGCCTTTGTGGGCCAGGTAGAAGCCCAAATCATGATCAAACCCTACTTGAAAAGCATGACCATGTCGGAGTTGATGTCGTCGATGACGGGCAGTTTTGCTTGCATTGCGGGTGGCGTAATGGCTACTTACATCATGTTTGGGGTAAAAGCGGAATACCTGATCGCCGCAAGTATCATGGCCGCACCAGGTGCCCTGGCCATCGCCAAAATCATGTATCCTGAAACCGAGCAGCCACAAACCCAAGGCGATGTCAAACTCAAGGTAGGCAAGCAGTTTTCCAATATCGTTGATGCCATATCCAAGGGTTGTTCCGATGGTTTGCAGGTGGGTATGAATGTTTTGGCCATGTTGGTGGGCTTTCTAGCCTTGATCGCTTTGATCAATTTTATCTTGAGCAAATGCGGCGGCTTGTTTGGCTACGAAGATTTGAGCCTGAATACCATCCTGGGCTTCGTTTTTGCGGGTTTTGCCTGGGTCATGGGCGTACCTGGCAGTGAAGTAATGCAAGCAGGAGCCTTGATGGGGACCAAACTGGTGGCCAATGAATTTGTAGCTTATCTGCAACTCAAAGACATCATCGCCACAGGTACTTTGTCGCCCAAAACCATCGCCATCGTGAGCTTTGCGCTTTGTGGCTTCGCAAATATTGGCTCGGTGGGCATCCAAATTGGAGGGATTTCGGCCCTGGAACCCGATCGCAGAACCGACTTGGCTAAGCTGGGTATGCGTGCATTGGTGGCCGGAACTTTGGCCAGCTATCTGTCTGCTTCGATTGCAGGGATCTTGCTCTGAAAAGAATTTGTTTTCAGCAGCGAATCCGCTTCTTTGGAAACCATGTAAAAGATTAGTGAAAAGAAGTGAAGGTCTTGAGCAAATGGGAGTCTCACGAATTTCCGTTCAGGCTCTTCTTCTCAACTCCTCAACTTCTCAACCTTTAAACTTTTACAAAACTATATTCAATCGCAAAAAACTGCTGTCCATTGGATAGCCTACGAGCCATGTCTATCAATCAACTGCGCAGGCGAAAGAGTGCCTTGCCCCTTTTCGCTTTGCTTTTTTTGCATTGCTTTCAAATCCGTGCGCAGAGCTACGATCTGCGTGAATTTTCAACCCGCGATCTATCCGATGCCAAATCGCCCAGCCCCAATTGGCAAATTGTGGGCGAGGTGAGTGGTGGATACAATACGCCAACGGTCAACACCAAACCTGGAACGGGTATTCTTTTTGACAATTACAGCAAGGATTACCAGTACAAAACCAGCGCGGACCTGGTCAGCAATTTCGAGCACGGGGACATTTACCTGGAGCTCGATTTTTTGCTGCCCAAAGGCTCCAATTCTGGTATTTACCTCCAGGGCCGTTATGAAATTCAGCTTTACGACACATGGGCCAGCACAACGCCCAAACAAGGCGATTGCGGCGGTATTTACCAACGTTGGATTGAAGCTGAAAAACGCGGCTACGAAGGCCATGCCCCACGCATCAATGCCTGCCTTGCACCAGGTACTTGGCAGCACCTAGAAATCAAATTCGCAGCACCAAAATTTGACGCCAGCGGTAAAAAAATTCGACATGCAGTGGTGGAGAAAGTGGTACTCAATGGCGTAACCATCCATGAGAACGTCACCTTGTTGGGAGTCACGCGTGGTGCCATCTCCGAATCTGAAGCGGCCAGCGGCCCTTTGCGCATCCAGGGTGATCACGGCCAAGTGGCGTTCCGCAACATCAAATATGCTCTGCTCAACGACATCAAGGTGTCTACTAGTGACATTCAGTATGAGTATTACGAAGGGCAGTTTGAAGAATTTACCGATGCCAAGCCTGAAAAACTGACCCGAAAAGGCACTACTTCCATCATCGACTTCCAATTGGCCGACAATCCCAACAAAGCCATATTGATTTTTACCGGAAAAGTAAACTTGCCAGAAACGGCGGAATACTTGTGGTCAACCCAACAGTATGGGCTGGCAAAATTGGAAGTGGATGGAAAAGAAGTCGTCAAAACCAACTGGCAAGCTGACCTCAAACACAACACTGGCAAGGTTCAGTTGACCGCAGGCGAGCACCAGTTCAAATTGTATTACCTCAAAAACTTCAATTGGCGGCCCAGTGCACTGGGTTTGAATGTGCAAAAAGCCAACGCCAAGCCGGTAGCCTTGCATGCACTGCGATCATTGCCCGATCCGGAGCCTGCCCCTTTGATTGCTTTAAATGCTGGCAAGGAACCCGAACTTTTGCGCTGCTACTACGAATTCACCGACCGCAAACGCACCCATGTGGTGGCGGTGGGCGACCCGAATGGCGTCCATTATGCTTATGATTTGAACCAAGGCGCTATTTTGGACCTTTGGAAGGGCCCCTTTGTCAATGCCACCGAAATGTGGTACGAGCGCGGAGAACCACAAATTGCCATGCCATTAGGGCCAAAAGTGCGCAGCAGCGGAGTGGGCGCATTTGCGCCCAGCAATTTAATAGCAGATAGCTTGGATACCGAAAACACCTTGCAATTCAAACAATACCGCTTAGACTCCAAGGGCTATCCCACCTTTACTTATTTGCTGAAAGGAAAAAGTGTAAGCGACGCCATTCGCCCGATGGAGGACCGCAAGGGCTTGAAACGCAGCCTGATTTTGGGTGCTGCGCTCGCTGATGGCTTCCTGATAAGATTAGCCCAGGGTAAAACTATCGAAGCGTTGGGGGATAATCTTTACGCCATCGATCAAAAGTATTACGTGCAGTTGCCACCGGACTACGTGGCCAACGTACAGAGCGGCAATGGGATGAAAGTATTGCTTTTGAAATCTTCTCCCAATCCAGTGCAAATTGATTATTTCATCATTTTCTGATCCTTACTGTGATGAAAAAATATGCTTGTTTGTTGTTTCTCGGCTTTATTGCGTCGCAAATGCTGGCTCAAAAACCAGTGAGCGAAGCCGACTACTATACCTTGAAAACGATTGCCATTCCCGAAGGTGCAGTTCTGGAAGTAGGTGGCTTGGCCCCCCTACCCGATGGCCGCTTGGGTGTTTCTACTCGACGAGGAGAAATTTGGATCGTTGAAAATCCGTACATGCTCAATGGCACCGAGCCGCATTTCAAGCGCTACGCGAGTGGTTTGCACGAAATCTTGGGCTTGGCTTACAAAGACGGGGCTTTTTACTGCACCCAACGTGGCGAATTGACCAAAATCAGTGACACCGATGGCGATGGCCGGGGCGACTTGTTTGAGTGTGTGTACAAGTTCGACCTCAGCGGCAACTACCACGAATACGCCTACGGCCCGGTATTTGACAGTAATGGCGACATGTACGTGACCCTCAACGTGGCCTGGATTGGCTACGGCGAAAGCTTGGCCAAATGGCATGGCTGGTTGTTGAAAATCAAGCCCAATGGCCAGATGGAACCTATCGCAGCGGGCCTGCGTTCGCCAGCTGGGTTTAACATCAACAGCAAAGGCGAGATTTTTTACGCCGAAAACCAGGGCGACTGGGTAGGTTCAGGCCGGGTGACGCACTTGGAAAAAGGCGATTTTGCGGGCAATGCGGGCAGCTTGAATTGGACCAATCAGCCGGGCTCTCCGATCCGCTTGACCAAAGCTGAACTGAGCAAAGTAGACGATGGCCGCCCGATGTTTGAAGCCGCCAAAACCATCAAGGAAATGAAACTGCCCTGTGTGTGGTTTCCGCACGGCTTAATGGGCATTTCTACTGCTGACATGCTGGAAGACAATACGGGCGGTGCTTTTGGCCCCTTCAGCGGCGACCAATTTGTGGCCGACCAAGGGCACTCCAAAATCATGCGCATGACCCTGGAAAAAGTCAACGGCGAGTACCAGGGGGCGTGTTACCCTTTCCGCGAAGGTTGGGCGTCGGGGCTTTTGCGCCTGCGTTGGGGCATCGATGGCAGCATGTTTGGGGGCATGACCAGCCGGGGTTGGGCCAGTACGGGCAAAAAAGACTACGCTTTGCAGCGCTTGGTTTGGACTGGCGTAGTGCCCTTTGAAATGAAAAACGTGAGCGCTCGCGCCGACGGTTTTGTGATCGAATTCACCAAACCAGTGGACAAAGACCTGGCCCAAAAAGCTGCAAACTATCAGTTCAGCTCTTTCACCTACAAGTACCAGCACCAATACGGCAGCCCCATCATCAAGCAGGGCAACTGCCCGCTGCAAGGCATCATTGTGTCTGAAGATGGAAAAACGATACAAGTAGTACTCGACAGCATGCGCGAAGGCTTCATCCACGAAATCAAACTCAAAGACCTGAAGGCTGCCGACGGCACAGCCCTCTTGCACGATTTTGCCTACTACACCATGAATAGCTTACCTACTGGCGCTAAAACCATGCTCAGCGACGCGCAAAAGGTGAAAGCAATGCCTGCAAGCCACCAGCACCATGGCGGCGCAATGCCAAGTGCCCCAAGTGGAAAAAAGAAAAGCAAAGCCGCTGGCAAAACCTCAACTTTGGGCAAAAACCTCAACACCCAGCCAGCTGATTGGAGCCAACCTGATGTGGCACTGAACATTGGCACCAAACCCGGTTTGAAATTCGACCGGGAAATGATTACGGTAAAAGCAGGACAGAAGGTCAAGTTGGTGTTCAACAACAACGATGACATGCAGCACAACCTGGTGCTCACCCTACCCGGAGAAGCCAGTGAAATCGGTGCCAAAGCGATGGGCTTAGGTTTGAAAGGGCCAGAAATGTTCTACGTACCGAGCAACCCAAAAGTATTTGCACACACCAAAATCCTGGACCCAGGCACTACTGAAACCATTTATTTCGTAGCACCCGACAAACCTGGAGATTACCAATTCGTATGCACTTATCCAGGCCATTACTTGGTGATGCAAGGGATTTTGAGGGTTCAGTAAGGGTAAAAGTTGAGAAGATGAAGAGATGGACTATCATGCGAAAATTCATATTGTTCCATCTTGTTACCCAATAATCGCATTTTATAATGAAACATATTGCTTGCATTGTCCTGGCTTTGTTGGTCCATGCTTTTGTTTTTGGTCAAAAGTCAAAAACACCAGTTGCGCCACCACCACCTGCTCCTTATTTCCCGGATTTGGGGAATTGGGTCCGCCGTAAGCCCGAGGAACTGGGCTTAAGTAGTGCAAAAATCCAGGATGCGATTCAGTACGCCAAAGCAGAGGAATCGACCACGCCCAAAGACTTGCAATTGGCTCACTACCAAACCTTTGGTCGCGAACCTTTTGGTGTAGCCGTGGGACCGCATCAAATGCGCGGCCCATCCACCGGGCTGATCATTTACAAAGGCTACATCGTAGGCGAATGGGGCGAGCCAGAGCGGGTGGACATGACCTTCAGTGTGACCAAAAGTTTTGTGAGCACCATCATGGGCTTGGCTTTGGACCAAGGTTTGATCCGCAGCGTAAATGATACGGCTTACAAAAGCATGGCGCCAATTTGGGTCTGGGACCCACAACAACGCTTTGATGTAGCCGAACAGTTTGGACAGCCACAACTGCTCAACCTATTCAACACTTCCCACAACCGTCGCATCACTTGGGATCATATGCTGCGCCAAACCAGTTCTTGGGAAGGCACCCTTTGGGGCAAACCCGATTGGGCCGATCGCCCCTCTACCAATGTCAATGAATGGATGAGCAAAGAGCGTGCTGCCCCTGGTACCGTTCACGAATACAACGACGTGCGGGTAAATGCCCTGGCCATGGCAGCCCTTAACCTTTGGCGCAAGCCCCTGCCGCAGGTGATCAAGGAAAAAATCATGGACCCGATTGGGGCCTCCCCTACTTGGCGCTGGTTTGGTTACCACAATTCTTGGGTAATCATGGACGGTGTACCCGTACAGGCGGTGGGCGGAGGTGGCCATTGGGGCGGAGGAATGTTCATCAATGCCTTCGACTTGGCGCGTTTTGGGCTCCTGTCTTTGCACAAGGGCAAATGGAAAAACCAGCAATTACTGTCCAGTTCCTGGTACGATTTGGCTACCACCCCTACCCCTGTTCAGCGGGATTATGGCTTCATGAATTTTTACCTCAACACCGATCAGAAAAGGGCACCCAGTGCACCTGCTAGTACCTTTTTTCACCTGGGCAATGGCACAAATCTGGTCATCGTAGTTCCGGAGAAAGAATTGGTGGTGGTAGCTAGATGGGTAAAAGGTGACGCTTTGGATGGAATTTTAAAGCGCCTATTGTAAAATATAGGCTTTTGATAACAATCGTTTAAACAATTATTCACTAGAAGTCCGGGTTTTTCGAGAAAACTAGCTTATACTTGCACAAGCAGAGGCATACCACTCCCCTTTCCAAAATCCAGGTCCTTGTACATTTTCTTCCATTCCCAAATCATGCCGCTGCGGGATAAACATAACCTTTTACCTAAGACCAAGTAAACATGCCTGGGGAAAAAACCATCAAACGCGTTGCCGTTTTGGGAGGTGGCGCTGGCAGCCTTTCTACTGTATTTGAATTGCTCAAAGCGACCAAAGACGATCCTTCGGTCGAATACCAAATTACTGTTTATCAATTGGGTTGGCGCTTAGGCGGCAAAGGTGCCAGTGGCCGCGACGACAAATACTTCGAGCGCATCGAAGAGCATGGCCTGCACATCTGGTTTGGCATGTACAACAATGCTTTCAACCAAATCAAAGCCGTTTATGACGAGCTCAAGCGCCCCGCCGGAATGCCCCTGGCCACCTGGCAAGAAGCTTTTACCCCTGAAAATTGGGTGGCCGCCGAAGAAAGCCACACTGGACAATGGATAACCGCTTCGGTTCCATTGCCCATCAATGACCTGGAGCCCGGCGGCCAACATGTTTTTCTCAAGCCCATCGAGTACCTTGAAGACATCCTGAGCCTAGTGCTAGAGCGCATGGTGAAGACCGATTTTTTCCAAAAAGAAGTGCTCAATGGCCCGCACAAGGTCAAAATCCATGCGGACAAAGACTCCAAAGACACCAGCATGGAAGAAGTCATGCAATGGATTTTGGGGAAAATTGAAGGGGGCTTGCATGTGATCCAAAATTCAAGTTTTCTTCGCGCTATATTCCTTGACGCTTTAAGGGCTTTGCGTGCACACTTGAAGGAATTGATTGGCGACATCGGCATTCGCCCCCAGGATACCCGCTGTGCCTATATTTTTTGCGATTTGGGGATCACCGTTGGCATTGGTTTTTTGGAGGATAAAGTCATGGAAAATGGCTTCGACGTGATCAATAAATACGACCTTCGTGAATGGCTCAACCTGCATGGAGCCGATCCAGAAGCCACCAAATCGGCCTTTTTGCGCGGCGCTTACGACGCCCTTTTTGCTTTTGAAAATGGTGATCCCAGTCGCCCTAGCATCGAAGCGGGTACCTCCCTCAAGTGTGCCATGCTGGCTTTTGGCAACCGGGGATCCGTTTTTTACAAAATGAATGCGGGCATGGGTGATGCCATTTTTGCGCCCATTTACGAGTTGTTGAAAAAATATGGCGTCAAATTTGAGTTTTTCAGCCGGGTCAAAAACCTGGGTTTGAGCGCCGACAAAAAGCAAGTAGCCAGCATCCAAATTGGCCGACAAGTGCGCTTAAAAGATGGATTGAACGAATACAATCCACTCAAAACCGTCAAGAACCTACCTTCCTGGCCGCGCCGCCCCCTGTACGACCAACTCAACCCGGACGATGCCAAAGCATTACAGGACAATGACATCAACCTCGAATCGCATTGGGTCAATTGGCAAGATCGCGAAGAAATCACCCTGAACCTCGGCACCGATTTCGATCAGGTAGTGTTTGGCCTATCGCTTGGGCCAGTGGCTTATACTTGCAAAGAATTGTTGGCCGAAGACCAGAATATGGTCAAAATGCTGGCGAATGTACAAACGGTGCAAACCCAGGCCCTGCAACTGTGGAGCAATGAAAGCATCAAAGACCTGGGTTGGGAGCACCACGCCAAGGTCTTGGGGGCTTATGTGGAGCCATTGGACACCTGGAGCGAGATGAACCAGGTCTTAGACCGCGAAAATTGGCCGCCAGATTATAACGTACAAAGCATTTCTTATTTCTGCGGCGTATTGAAAGGTGGTCCTGAACTGCCACCCCCAGGCGATCATCATTTCCCCCAACAGATGAGGGACAGCGTGATTGCCCAATCAAAAGCTTTTTTGCAAAATAACATCGCTGTTTTATGGCCCAATGGGGTGCAATCCGATGGCACTTTGGACTGGAACAAGTTGGTGGCCACGCCTGGCAAAGTCGGAGAAGCCCGCTTGATGGAGCAATACTTCCGCGCCAATATCGACCCCAGCGAACGCTATGTACAAACGGTCAAAGGCAGTTCACAATACCGCATGAAAACCAATGGCACCAAGTTCAGCAATCTGTTTTTGGCTGGTGACTGGATCGACAATGGTATGAATGTAGGCGCGGTAGAAGCGGCCATCATTTCAGGGATGTTGTGCGCAAGCGCCATCAGCGGAAAAGAAATTCCGGTAGTAGGTGGTGAAATTTTGCACAGTACGACTGTCCCCCAACCCGCCCCAACTGGCCTGTATGATGACTTAAAAAAACAAGCCCGCGCTATCGTAGAAGCCGTCAAAGACAGCCCACAGGGTCGTTTGGACCTGCGCAAAAAATTCTACGAAAAATACGGCGGCGATGTGATCCTCAACCACAAGCTGGGCTATGGCGACGCCGAAATTTCCTTCATGGAATGGGAAATCAAGCGTGGCGTACTCAACCCTCTCAATGGCCCTAAGCCTGGCAGCCCCTGGTGGTACAACGTCAACTTGGAGTTTCTGTATTGGGGTGAATTGAGCCAATTGGTCTATGAATCGGGTTTTGTTTTCTCCAATCTCGATACCCAAGTGAACCATTGGTTACTCTACATCCGCAAACCCGGGCCCGCCACCTGGTACCGGGCCCACAACACCAGCATCGCATCGGGCTACATCAGCTTCAAAGACCTGGCCTGGAAAGAAACGGTGTTTGAGCGGATTTTTATGAACGAAGTTCTCTACCGGGTTTTGTACGTAGGTACTTTGCAAATGGGACCCATTTCCAAATTGCCATTGCGGGGTGTGCAAAATTTCTTTTTTGACCCAGCACTTGGTATTTTCAACATCCTCGAAGACATTCCTGAGTTTTATCCCCAAAACTACCCCTTGAGCGAAAAGGACATCCTCAATGTGTTGTACCAGGGTAAATCAATCGCAGGAGAAGCCAGTACGCTGCTCAACAAGCTCTTTATTTTGTCCCACTTGAATAAAGTTTATTCCCTGAGTGCCCAATGGCTGAACTTGCCAGAGATCAAAACCTTTGCCGACGGCGACAATGCCATTTATCCCGACAAGGTTTCTCCGCAGCCCAAGGTCAAGGGTTTTGTGAAAGGGACCGTGCAAAGCCTGATTGTATCCAGCAGCTTAGACGCTTCAGTGGTGGCCTCTCTCCTACCCCCTGAATTAGAACTGAGTGCCCAAAGCATCAGCCCCGCTGGTCAGCACCCGTTTTTGGTGTTTTTCAACCACAACCGCCTGCACGCTACTTTTTTTCCGTGGATCAATTTCCCTTACAACGAATTGGCGTTTTTGATCCCTTATGTCAATTTCAAAGGGCAAAGCGAAACTTATGCCTTTACGCCGATTTTGTATGTGGATAGCCGGATCGTATCTTGGTTGGGTGAGTACATGTGGAAATTCAACAAGCTTTACGCCAATTTCAACATCAACCCAGCCATTGAAAAAGGTTGGAAGTGGTTTTTAGACTCCAATCAAGTGAACTATCAAGCCTTGCAATCCAGCCAAGTCATCACCTCCGCCAACAGCAGCAATGTAGGCCAGCCCTGTATGCTCAACGACCTGAGCGGCATCAGTGGGCTTAAGGACATGCTGAGTCTGCCGGGCTTAATGGGGCGCGAGGGTAAATTTGCCAAAGTAGGCATCAGCATGGATTACGAAACCGCTGAAGTTTATCCGGCAAGTGGCGCTGTTCAAATCAATGAACTGCAAGGATTTCCACTGAAGAATGTAAACATTCCTTTTTCGGCCTTGGGCGGCAGCCCATTTGGTGGCTTCAGGGCCAATTGGGACATTACCTTAAGCAGCCCATTTGGTGGCGACAAGCTGAAGCATAAATAACATGATTATCAACACCAGGCAATGAAAAAAACGCTTTTACACGACGGTCCCAACTCACTAATCTTTCTGGTGGAGGATGGCCCGTATAGTGCCAAAGTTATCCATAAAATTCAAAAACAGGTCCAAAGATCCACCTATCGTCCCCAGCAGTTGTATGAATTGCTTAAGGACTTGGGTGCACCTGGTGTGCCTAAAGTTTTAGCGCTTGATCATACTGAGTTGCAAGCAGCTCTCGTGATAAACTATGCTGAAGGGAAAAATTTGACAGAAGTGTTGCGGCAAGGCACTTTTTCTCTTGCTGACTTTTATCTGATCGCAATCAGTTTGTCCAAAACTTTGATGGCGATCCACCACCAAGGCATTCTACACCGTGACATCAGCCCCAACAACATCATTTGGGATGCCACTTCGCAAACCACTAGTTTGATTGATTTTGATTTTGCTACGGCAATAAGACAGAAAAGCAGGGCTCAATTGAACCAGGAAAACCTAATCGGAACTCCTGCCTACATTTCCCCTGAACAAACTGGTCGCATCAACCGCGAAGTGGACTCAAGGAGCGACTTGTACAGCCTGGGTGTTGTCTTTTACGAACTGTTGACTGGTACTCCTCCGTTTGATGAACAGGACCTAAGTGCTTTGATTTATGCCCAAATTGCGCGTATTCCAGTTCCGCTGCACAATAAAAGGCCTGATTTGCCTGCCAATCTGGAAAACATCGTCCTGAAACTATTGGAAAAAGATGCCCAAAACCGTTACCAATCGGCTGCGGGGCTTTTACACGACTTACAAAAAGTACAGGCCGATGCCCAAACAGCTTTCCAGTTGGGCGAAAAAGATTTTCCCGATAGCCTGCATTTTTCCCAAAAACTCTACGGCCGTAATGAGGCGCTGCAATTGATGCAAACCCAATTTGTGGAGGTAAAAAATGGTGCCAACCGCCTGATTTTGGTCGAAGGAGGATCTGGAACTGGAAAATCAGCCTTGGTCAACGAATTGGGCAAGACTTTTATCGAAAGCAATGCCATTTTCCTTTCGGGTAAGTTTGACCAGTACCGCCGTGACACACCCTATTTTGCCTGGACCCGGGCCCTGGAAAAACTCATCACGCTCATTCTCAGCAGCAGCGACGAGCAGTTGGCGCATTGGAAACAAAGTTTCAAAGCAGCGCTGGGCGAAAGTGGTCAGGTTTTGGCCGAACTCATCCCCTCCTTGTACCAGGTGATGGGCCATTTGCCACCAATCGAACAATTGGGAGGTGCAGAGGCACAAAACCGTTTCAACTTCTTTTTCGAGACTTTTCTTACCCATGTTTGTACTCCCGAAAAGCCAATTGTTGTTTTTTTGGACGACTTGCAATGGGCTGACCTGGCTTCCAGGCAGGTTTTGCAAATGCTTATTGACAGCAAAAATGTCAAGCACCTCTTGTTGATTGCTGCACTTCGTCCCGTTGAAGAAGACAAGTCTGGCGGGCTCAAGCAGATGATGCAAGACCTGCATCGAATAAAGGACCCACTTAGCATTGAATTGGGGGGATTAAAAAAGGAGGACCTCAAAAATTGGCTAAACGACACTTTGAGGTCTGTACCCTCAGGCACTTTGGAGCTTTTGTCAAAACTGGTTTTTGATAAAACCTGGGGCAATGCTTTTTTCAGTAAACGCTTTATCCAGTCACTTTACGAGCAGAATCTGCTCTATTTTGACCGTGAAAAAGCGGAATGGTGCATCCAGGAAGCGGACATTGCCAAAATGAAAATGAGCGACAATGTGGTGGAATTCATGACCGAAAAAATTGCCGCTCTGAATGCCCCATCGGTTCAAGCCTTAAAAACTGCCGCCATCATCGGAAATGAATTTGAAACCTCACTTTTGAAAAAACTTTTGCCCCCTGAGGTGGAGCTCGAACAAGTGCTCAAAACCCCCTTGGACGAGGGTTACATCGAGGTGGTTCAGGAAAATGACGCCGATAGCAAATATGTTTTTGCCCATGACCGCATTTACCAGGCTGCGAAAGAAATGAATCAACCTGCTGAAACAGCGCATGTTAACTTGCAAATTGCCCGACAACTGCTGCAAGACTTCCCCAAAACGCAATGGTATGAAAATGCCTTTTTGTTGGCCTCACACCTCAATCCTGCAAAAAACCACCTCCACGGTGCTGACGAACAGGCTGCTCTTTTGGAGATCAATCGCCTCGCTGGTTTGCGTGCCAAAGCCTCGAACGCCCAAGAGCAAGCGATTCGTTACCTGGAAACGGCTTTGGAACTCAGCATGGACCAAAACCAGCAATTTGAGCTTTTGTTGGCCCTTTTGGAATCCTACTACTTGAATGCACAATTTGCAGAAAGTGAAAAATGCGCTGCTCGATTGAGGGCCATGCCTCTGGAAAAATCCCAACGTTTAAGGGCTTTGCAATTGGAATTGCGCTTGCACAAAGCCAAAACTGACTACCCGGGTGCTATTCGCATTGGCATTGAAGCCCTGCGCCTAGTGGGAGAAAAATTACCCGAAAAACCTGGGCAGTTCGACATCATCACGGGGTTTGTGAGCGCCCAGATTAAGCTTCGCCGCAAAACACCCCAAGTGCTGCTGGAATTGTCTCCTATCGAGAACCAGGAAAAACTCAGCGCGGTCGAGATTTTGTCTGAGTTGGGCCTTGCTGCCTACCTCACCAATACTAATCTTTTGCCCATCATGACGCTGAAGGCGGTACAGCTTTCGGCCAAGCATGGAAATTCTCAATATTCGCCCTCTGATTACAATGTTTATGGTTTTATCCTGGGCCAAATGGGCAATTTCAGAGCCATGCGCAGTTTTGCCGAAATGGCCAAAATCCTGGGTGATCGACTGGATTTGAGCCCATCCATGCGCTCTAAACACATGATCACCTACAATGGCCTGACCAGGCATTGGTTCGAGCACCCTTCACAAGGCATTGCTGACTATTTGCTGATCAAACAACTGGGCCAAGAATCGGGCGATATCGACACCCTGATCAACGCAATGTTGCTGCATTGGGACACATCTCTTTACATGGGTGCTCCTTTGGATGGTTTGTTGGAACTATCCAAGGATAACCTGGCCAAATGCATCAGTATTGATCAAAAATTCGGGATTCGCTACTTTGAATACGCCATCCTCTTTTTGGAGGCCATGCAAGATCCGACCAAAGCTTTCCATTTTTCTTTTGAAGAAAAATTAGACGCATTCATCAGCACCAGCGATACCAATGGCCTTTGTCGGGTGGGTTTGCTGCAGGCTATGTACTCCTTTGTCAAGGGTGAATACCAGGCCGCTTTGGAAATGATTGTAAAAATCGACAAATACGCCATGAGTATTGCAGGCCTGGTGTCATCAGCTTGGCTGATTTTTTTCAGGGGGGTATTGGCAGCCTTGGTCCTGGAGAAACAGCCCCGCCATAAATTGGCAGCCCAAAATTTCCGTACCTCTCGTAAAATCTTAAAAGCCCATTCTGCATTTAATCCAGACAATTTTGCCCACCGCAAAGCTAGCATTGATGCTTTGGCTGAGCAAATTGACGGAAAACCAGGCCAGGTTCCGCAACTCTTGAGACAAGCTGCGAACGAAGCGCTTAAACAAAAATTTCCGCTGGACCAGGCACTAATCACGTGGTTGGCAGCTCGGGCTTACCAGCAAGTTGGCCAAAAAGAACAGGCTACTAGCCTTGCAGAAGCTGCTTTTCAACAGTTTGGACACCTGCATTACACCCACTTTTTGCCGCAAATCAAACCCTTGATCAGCAGCAGCGCCACCACCCAGAAAGTGAAGGACGGCAGCAGTTTTGGTAGCACTCCCAATAGCAATTTGGACCTGACTACTGTGATCAAAAGCATGCAAACCATTTCGGCAGAGGTGGTTTTTGACAAACTGGTAGGCAACTTGCTGAAATTGGTGGCGGAGAATGCAGGTGCCGAAAAAGGCTTTTTACTTTTGGATAAAAAAGCCAAATGGCTCAAAGCCCACCACACGGCCCAAGAAGGCCTACAATTGCTGTCTTTGCGCGATATCGACCAACACCAGGACTTATTGGCTACCCAAATTGCCCAGTATTCATTGAGAACTGGTGAATCGGTCGTGCTCGACACAGCTTATGAAAATGAGCAATTTGCAGCGGATCCCTACATCTCCAAGCTGCGGCCAAAATCAGTCATGTGCTTGCCTTTGAAAAACCAAGGAGCCGTGATGGGGCTTTTGTACCTGGAAAACAACCTGGTCACAGGTGCCTTCAAGGACGAACGCAGCGAGCTCTTGACCCTTTTGTCGTCTCAACTGGCCACTTCTTTGGAAAATGCTTACCTGTACGAAAACCTGGAAGAGCGCATCGCCGAACGCACCCAGCAATTGGAAGAAGAAAAGCAACAGTCAGAACGACTTTTGCTCAATATCTTGCCCGCTGAAGTAGCCCAGGAACTCAAAGCCAAAGGCAGTGCAGAGGCCAAGCAATATGATGCTGTCAGCGTGATGTTTACCGATTTTGTCAATTTCACCCAGGTAAGTGAGCGCTTGGGGCCAAAAGAACTGGTGGACAAGCTGGATGCATGTTTCCGGGCATTTGATGAAATCATCGAAAAATACGGCCTAGAAAAAATCAAAACCGTGGGCGATGCCTATATCGCAGTTTGTGGTTTGCCCCAAGAAGACCCTGATCATGCGGTCAAAACAGCCAAAGCTGCATTGGAGATCCGCCAGTTTGTGGAGCAGTTCAACGAAAAAGAGCACACTTTTGAAGTGCGGGTTGGCATCCATTCTGGTCCGGTGGTAGCAGGCATTGTCGGGTTCAAAAAATTTCAGTACGACATTTGGGGTGATACTGTCAACACCGCTGCACGCATGGAACAAAACTCCGAAAAAGGAAAAATCAATGTGTCGGTTGCTACCTATGATCTGATCAAAGCAAATTTCAATTTCACCCCACGCGGCAAGGTAGCAGCCAAAAACAAGGGAGAAATTGAGATGTATTTCTTGGATGCTTAACCGTTAAATTTACCTTCGGGAAATATTGGTAAGTTGCCGGGAAGAATCGCTTAACCGCAAGGGAGATATTGCCTGCATCTTTGTGTCATCGAAACGATCTTGTTTTACCAACAAAAAACGCAATACGATGACACCTTTCAATGTTCCAACTCGCAACGAAGTTTCTGAAACCAACCAAGCAATTTTCGACAACTTGCAAAAAGGTTTGGGTTTTGTACCGAATCTCTATGCCACCTTCGCCCTCAACGATACCGCACTGGGCGATTACCTGACCCTACAAAACCGCAAAAGTACCTTGCGTGCCAAAGAGCGTGAAGTGATCAATCTGGTGGTTAGCCAAGTCAATGAATGTTTGTATTGCCAGAGTGCCCACACTGCCTTGGGCAAAATGAATGGCTTCACCGATGAGCAAATCCTGGAAATCCGCAGCGGCGGGGCTTCTTTTGACGAGAAACTGGATGCACTTGCCCAATTTACCCAAGACATCACCATCAATCGTGGCAAACCATCCGGTGAGGTATTGAACCAATTGTTCACGGTAGGTTACACCAAAGCCAATCTGGTAGACATTTTGATCGTCATTGGCGACAAAATAATTTCCAATTTCTTGCATGGTGCCACTCAAATTCCAATTGACTTCCCAGTAGCGCCAAGCCTGGAAGGGGTTCATGCATAAACTTGACCAAACAACAGTAGGGCAAGATTGATAAGCTTTTATTAGACTTTATTATCTTGCCCTGCTTACACCAATCATCATGGCAACACATATTCACATCAAAAGCCTGCCCCAAGGTTATCAATCCATTATTTCCAATGGCAAACATGCCATTGTCGGCGACGAACCATTGAGCAGTAAAGGTACAGACCAAGGGTTTTCACCCGAAGACTTGATCCTGGCTGCGCTGGCCTCTTGCAAAGTGGCCACAGTGCGGTTCATTGCCCGCAAAAAGGGCTGGGAAATCCGTGATGTGGATGCAAATTTGGAAATGGTAGTCAAGCGCAACCCCGATCGAAGCCTGGTCTCTCAAGTCAAAGTCAACCTCATGATCGAAGGTGATTTGACGGAAGAACAAAGAGCGGAGCTTTTCCATGAAGCTGACAATTGCTATGTGCACCGCATGATCAAAGGGGAGTGGGACATTGCCGATGCACTGCCCTTGAGCATTGATGAGTCAGCTTAGCAACAGAAAAGCAAAACAGATGCGCTTAGAATATTCCGAATCGGGCACCCAGAGTCGTTTGTTGATGGCAGTAAAAGAGCCCGGTTACAGTCGCTATTCTTTTCGCGAACCAAACAACAAGTTCAATGCCATCGTCTGGAATCGTGGCCCAGCCCAGTTGATTACGGTAGATGAAATGCAGATCAGCTTACCAGAAAACAGTTTTTTAGCGCTCAATGTGAGCCACACTTTTCGCTTGGAGCGCTCCGAAGACGCAGTGATCTGGCAATTCAACCGCGAATTTTACTGTATCGTCACCCACGATGCCGAGGTCTCGTGTACAGGCATACTTTTTTATGCTTGGCGTGAAACTGCTCCGATTTTTTTGAATGAAAAAGAGACCCACAGCTTCGATTTGCTGTCAGAAGTATTCAAAGAAGAGTTTGAAAACCGCGATAACATCCAGGGAGAAATGTTGCGCGTTTTGCTCAAACGCCTGATCATCAAACTGACCCGTTTGGTCAAGGAGCAATCGGTGATCGGTCAAATTCAAGGGGCGGAATTGGAAACCATTCGGCAGTTCAGTCTCTTGGTGGAAAATCACTTCAAAAAACACCACCAAGTGCAGGATTACGCCAATTTGATGTACAAATCGCCCAAAACCCTGAGCAATGTTTTTGCCAAATACAGCGACAAAAGCCCTTTGCAGGTCATTGCTGAACGAATTTTTTTGGAAAGCAAGCGCTTGATGTTGTACACCGATTTCTCCAGCAGTGAAATAGGTTTTGAACTGGGTTTTGAAGAACCCGCCCATTTCAGTCGTTTTTTCAAGAAGATGGCGGGATGCAGCCCGATCGATTTCAAACGCAGCTGCCGACCACAAGTTAGTTGAGCGTATGCCCGAAATGAAAAAAATCTTCGCCATTTGTGGCAATACCCTGGAGGTCTCGAGCAATTTGCGCATTTTGCAATTTCTGCAAAAACAAAGCGAAAGCAAGTTAGTATTCGAAATATTTCAGGACTTGGCGGGCCTGCCCCACTTCAATCCCGCTTTGGATGGCGAAAACCCACCTGCAGCGGTACTGGCATTTCGGGAAAAAATTGCCGATGCAACAGGCGTGATCATTTGTACCCCTGAATACGTTTTTAGCCTGCCCGGCAGCCTAAAAAATGCCCTGGAATGGACCGTATCCACCACTGTTTTTGACCAAAAGCCCTGTGGATTGATCACGGCTTCCGCGCATGGTGCAAAGGCACACGAATCACTTGAACTGATCATGCGCACAATCGGAGCCCGTTTCGAGGAGCAACATCGTTTGTTGATCCAAGGAGTAAAAGGCAAATTTGACAATGAAGGCCAGTTGAAAGATGAGGTAACCAAAGCCAGGCTCAATGAATTTTGGCAGGCCTTTATTCAATTGATGGATCAAATTTTTCCAAAGAGCCCCCATTCATAACTCATAATTCATAACTCATAACTAAGAAAACACCCGCACCAATTTCCTCAATCTTTCCACATCAGCGGGATCTGCCAGCCCAGTTCCGGGTTTGATCGTTGCTGCCGTACCACAAGCCACCCCGTAGCGCAGCACTTCTTCCAGGTTCATTTTTTGGCACAAAGCATAAACCATGCCTGCTACCATGCTGTCGCCCGCGCCTACGGTGGTCAACACTTTTACGCTGGGCGGCATGCCATAAATTACCCCATCTGCCGAAGCCAGCATTGCACCACGCGCACCCAAGGAAACCGCCACCAATTCGCTTTGGCCGCTGCGCACCAGTTCCATAGCCAAGTCTTCTTCTTGTTCTGCACTGATCTCTTCCTTGCCAAAAAGGTTGGCTAGTTCTTTCAAATTGGGTTTGATCAGTTCCACCCCGGTACCCAATGCAGCTTTTAAGGCAGTGCCAGAGGTGTCGAGCACGGTTCCAATATCCAAGTCATTGCACAATTTGGTAACTAAACCATAGAAATCATCTGGCACCCCTGCGGGCAAACTCCCACTGGCCACTACAAAATCAGGTTTTTCCGGCATGTTTTTGATGGCATCCAAAAACTGTTGGTATTCGGTTTGGGTCAGGGTAGGTCCGGGCATCACAAAGCGATACTGCAGGGTGTTCGAGCGATCGCTGACCATTAGGTTCTCGCGGGTCCAAGCGGTAGTTGGCACGCCTTTGGCCATTACTTGTTCCTGTTCCAAAAGTTGTTGAATGGCCTTTCCAGCAGGCCCTCCAGACTGGTAAAGTGCCAATGCTTCCATGCCAAAGCGTTTGAGCACCCGCGCCACGTTAATGCCGCCGCCGCCGGGTTCATATTTTGGGGCTTCACAGCGCAATTTGTTTTCAGGAGCCAAGTGCTCGATGCTCGTGCTTTTGTCCAAAGCTGGGTTGAGGGTAAGGGTCAAGACTTTCATGGCTGCAAAATAGGGGTTTGGATGAAAAAGAAGGAAAAACAAGGTCCTTCATTTAGTAGCAGGAGTTTTTGACAAAATAATTTTTATATTCCCTAGTTTTAAATAATTTTTATATTTTTATCAAAAAAACAAGATGAATAAAAACCCAAAGCAACACGATGAGTTCTTCAAAGCCTCTTTTGGTCGCCAAGATGTTGCAACTCAATACCTGAATGAGTTGTTGCCAGCTGAAATCAAGCAAGAGTTGTCCATTGAAAAATTGGAAAGAGTCAATGGATCTTTCGTCTCCCCCTCGCTCAAGGAATATTTTTCAGATGTGGTGTACAGGTGTCCCTTGCAAATGGGTAGCTCAAAGCGCAAAAAAGAAGTTTTTGTGTCGTTCATTTTTGAGCACAAAAGTAATTATGATGTTTGGACGCACTTACAGCTATTGCGCTATTTGCTGGATGCGTGGGACGAACAAAGAAACCAAAAACAAGACCTCACGCCTATCATCCCGATCGTTATTTATCATGGAGAAAAAAGGGCTTGGAAAAAACAACACTTGAGTGCAATTTTTGGATTCGATTTACCTGAAAGCCTCAAAGCTTTTGTACCGCACTTTGATTATCTTTTCACTGATCTTTTCTCCATGGAAGATAGGCAAATCCTAGAGCTTGGACATGGTTTGTTGATCAATACCTTCATGATGTTCAAGCACATCTGGGAACCTGAATACGTTTTAAAGCATTTAGAACTTGTATTTTCAGGATTGGGTGAACCCACAAATAAAGACGAGTTTATTGTCACCATGCTTGTATATTTCCTTAAAAACACCGATCTTGCTCAAGAAAAAATCGACGAATTGAAGCGAGAATTGCCTAAAGCATTAAACAGGTCAGATATGAGTACTTACGATCGAATCATCCTCAATGTCAAGCAGGAATTTGAAGGCTTACTAGCCGAATCAGAATCAGCAAGGCTTTTGGCTGAAAAAGTTGCTCAAGAAGAGGCACAAAGAGCTGAAGTCGATCGCCGACTGACCATCTTAAATCTTCATAAAATCCTCAAAATCAGTACTAATCAAATTGCTGAATTGACCAACACCACTAACGAATATGTAGCACAAGTCATTCAAGAGGCCGAAGAAGACCAAACAAATCAGAATTAAAACCATCTTCTCTTGCCCCATCATCCAAATCGCATTACCTTTGCACTCCTGCACGTTGCTGCTCTATCGCGGTTTTTGCTTCGGCAAAAAATGAGGAAAGTCCGGACAACGTAGAGCACCACACCATCTAACGGATGGGACGTCAAAGCAAGTCCGCTTGCGGCGACGGACAGAGAGGGTCACAGAAACGAAACTACCGCCTCCGGGCGGAAAAGGTGAAAACGTGTGGTAAGAGCGCACGCCGCCCAGGGGCAACTTGGGTGGGGATAAACCTTGTGGGTTGAAATGCCATGTAAACCTCGGACGCGGGCCTGGCCTGCGGCAGGGTTGCTCGCCCTGTTCGCCCCCTGTGGGCGTTTCGAGGAGGGTAGGCAGATGGATTCCAAGCTGCAAAGCTGGAACTAGATAAATGATAGAGACTGGTTTCTCTGAAATCAGAACAGAATCCGGCTTACAGGCAACGTGCAGATTTTTCGTTTGATCCCTTATTCTGGTCCTATTTTTTCTTGCAATAGTCGATAATTTCAGCATTGCGTTTTCCAAATTTGTATTTTTGAAAAGAATTGCAACTATTTCGCAAGTTATGAAAAAGCAACTACTGGATTTTGCCGGAAAAACGCTAAAAAAGACCATCATGAACGAACCAGATAACAAGGATCGCAGTGCCCATGCCGACACCATCATTCGCAACCACGTCATTTGGTCGATGGGGGCAGGTTTGATCCCGATTCTCGTAGCCGATATTTTTGCCGTCAGCGCCCTGCAATTGGACATGATCCGCCAAATGTGTCGGGTCTATGGCGTCGATTTTTCTGAGACCCAGGGCAAGGCCATTGTCACTTCGCTGACCAGTTCTACTTTGGCCCGCATCACTGCTGGTAGCCTGATCAAGTTGATTCCTGGCGTTGGTTCCTTGTTGGGCGGTGTAACCGTATCTGCTTTCGCCGGGGCTTCTACTTATGCCTTGGGCGAAGTGTTCAAAAGACATTTTGAAACGGGCGGTACCATCCTCGATTTCGACCCCGATCGCTTGAGCAAGTTGTACAAGGAGAAGTTTGAAAAAGGCAAAAAAGTAGCCGAACAACTGCACAAAGAGCAAAAAGAAAAGCGCAGCAAAGGCGAAGAAGACCTGCCCGAAGGCAATGCCAAAGTACGCGCCCCTAAGCCTCAGCAAGTAGACGAAGAAGACATCGTGCCCAGCGAGCCCGTAGCCGAAAAACGCAGCACCAAGCCCGCCGCCGAGCCTGCCGAACCCAAAACCAATGGCAAGGAAATTCTCGAAGAATTGAAAAAACTGGCCGAATTGCGCGACAACGGCATCATCTCTGACGAGGAATTTTCGGTGATGAAAAAGAAATTTATTGATATGCTGTAACCACAGCTCATTGTAATCAGGATTTTCTTGGCTGATTTTGAGCCACTGCCTTCGGAGGATTTTTTGCTCCGAAGGTTTTTTTGTTGCCGAACTTCGTAGAAGTTACACGTTTGTAGCCAAAGGTCCTCCTTTCGGAGCCATGACTTCGTAGAAGTCTCACGTTAAATGTAGTTTTATTCTTTGCCTCCAACCCATTCAAATACTTTTTTGGGCCCCATATCAATGCCAAAATCTAAACACAACTTAAAAAATTCATCTTGAAAGGTTTTTTGTTGATGATGTGTTTTCTGGTTCAAAATATACTTGCAAACGGCGTCTATTTGCGAGCGACTATGTGAAAAAACACCATAGCCATGCTGCCAATCAAATTTGAATGGTGAAAGCTTTTCCTGATTGATAAATTCATTGGTCTGAATTTTTATCTCTTTTACCAAATTGGAAATAGAATCTGTGGGTTTAAGCCCAACAAAAATGTGGACATGATCTGGCATACCACTGATGGCAAGCAGTTTATGCCCCCTCTTTTGCACAACCCCCGTAGTGTATTTGTACAATTTTTCCTCCCAATCAGGAAGAATTAGGGCTTCTCGGTGGCGAGGAGAAAAAATGAGGTGCACATAGATTTGCGAAAAAACGTCAACCATTTTGGATGGGGTTTTAGGTGATGAAATTTTTGGCAATGTAAGTTTTCAATTGCACCCGTGAAAGGACATTTTTACAGTTTTGTTCCCTGGGCTTTGAGGTGAATTCAACATACCTCAAGCTTTTAATACATTCATTGCCAATAATATGCATTAACGTGAAACTTCTACGAAGTTCCCAAAAATGACGGGCTATTCGTGCTACAAACGTGCAACTTCTACGAAGTTTTTTGGAATTTGCGCTTGGATCAGTGCAGATTGTCAACAATTGTAAGGTGTTTTGACCAAAAACTTGGTTTTGCCTCATTCACCCGTTCCTACCAATCCAATTGCTCCCCATTGTGCCATACCTCTACCACGCCCGAAAAAGCGGGGCTTTCCGTGCTCAACACAATCATGCCATCATTGAATGCCTCCTCAAAAGCCTTTCCCAAGCTCAAGCCTACGTAGGATTTCATTTTTTCAGCTTAGTGGTATCTCGTTTTCATCAAAATCTGAATCCAAGAGACCAATTACTGCTGACACAATTTGATTGCGCTCGATCTGGTAATTTTCGGTACTGAGCGTACCCGCATTTTTGCTGCGTTCGTTTTGGCTGAAACGATACGATAACTCGATCAAAGCTTTTTGAAAATTTTTACTCTGAGTATCTTCAATTTTACGCATTTCTTCGAGCACGTTCTGAAGCTCACCTGCGGCCACCGCGTTTAAGAATCTTTTCTTAATTGACTGCGATCTATTTTTATGTTCAAAAATATGCCTCGGTACCAGAGGTTCAAAACCGCTCATCTCGCTGCGGTCCAGCCGCATTTTCTCTTCAAAAATCACCCACTGCCACGCTTTTTCAGTCCATTCTAGGGCTTTTTCCAAAATCCTGATCTTGTTGAACTCCTCGCGGATTTTCTGCAAAAGTTCCTTTGAAGAACTGCCTACGCACTCAATGTGTATCAGTTTTTTGCCCTCCACTTCCTGTACTTCAATCAATGCCTCGTCGTCATGCCCATATTCGATGAACAGGCCATTGCGCCAAATGTCCTCGCTTTTGTCCCTGCTCAGGTGGGCCGTTTGCACTACAAAGCGTTCGATGATGTCGCGGTGCAGGAAATTGTAGGCGATGCGATGGCAAGTTTTTTCGCCAATTTTCTCCCAGGTTTGGCGGCGCTTGGGGGGCGTTTCGGGCAAAAGTTGGGGGATAACCAATTCGGGATTTTCCAATTCCCAATATTCATTTTCGGTGTAGAAAGCGATATTATTGGCCTTCATGAAATTGAGAAAAATATGGGCTTCTGCTTTTGATTGTATCAAAGCATCGTTTTGCCACATTTGTATCAACTGATCTTTCCTGATTCGGCCTTTGAACTGCTCAATATTATTCCTTTTTAAAATCGCATACACTGCTTTCAAAGCCCATTCCTGGTCGAGGATGATTTGGTTTTCAAAATGATCCTGGTAGTAGAACAATTCTCCTGCCCGGTGCAGGTAATTCAAAATGGTCGAGCTGCTTCCTGAAAGATTACAAGCTTGGCAAATGGCCTCAAAATCGGCCTGACTCAACATTTTTTCACCTTCAAATCGGCGCTCGGCAACTGCTCTGCGGATGTCCACCCAACTTTGCGGCAGTTCTTCGATATAGGTATTGACGAGCTGTTCGGCTTCTTCCTCAATGGCGGCCAATAAAGGTTTGACTTTATCCCCCTTCTTGGAATTGATACAATAAGTCGTAATCTCCAAACCTGCTGCCTCGTACTCTGCGCGCTCCTCATCGCTGAGTATGTTGCGCTCTTTTTGCCCCTCAAACAGGTTTTGCACGATCAAAACCCGGCTGCGTTCATGCGGATCAGTAAGGTCAGCGACCAGGTCGAGCCAATATTGGATGGGATGCAGCAAGTCGCCATTGAACTCTGGCGATTCCGTAGCCCAAACCAAAACATACAAACTGCGCCGCCCCAAAAACAAACGATGGGTAGCATGAAAAACCTCCTGCCCGCCAAAATCCCAAAAATGGGCCAAGACCTCGCTGTTTTTAAAGGCATAGGGTTTGATAAAAATACCGTGGGTGCGCCCCTCCTCCAGGCTGATGGGCGTAAACTCCCCATTCAAAAACCAATGCAGCAAAGTGGATTTACCAACACAACCATTGCCCAAAAACATCACTTTGAGTTGCTGGTTTTTGACTTTTTGGGCGGTTTTTAAGGCTTGCCAGTAGGCGAAAAGGTCTTTGGCACAATTGTATTGGTCGTAGATTTCATTGGGGATGTTTTGGATTGGGCATGATTGAACATTAATACATTTAAAATTCTTCAAATACTCTAAAGTACTTAGATCGCTTATCGATGTATCATTAGCGAAAAAATTTATCAAATTCACCAAGCCTTGTAATGGGCTTAGATCATTTACTTCTGTCTCAGAAACAGCAAGCTCCTGCAAATTTACCAAACCTTGTAAGGGGTTCAGATCATTTATTTGGGTTTTGGAGACATTAAGTTCTTGCAAACTCACCAAATCTTGTAAGGGGCTTAGATCACTCACTTGGGTACTGGAAATATTTAGTTTTTGCAAGTTCACAAAACCTTGTAAGGGGCTTAGATCATTTATTTGGGTTTCGGAAACATCAAGAAATTTTAAATCCATCATGTCTTTAAGAGGACTCAGATCACTGACAAGTTCACAATAAGTGTGAAGCATATGCAAATTCACCATGCCTTTAAGAGGGCTTAAATCACTCACTTGTGCACCAGAGACAAAAAGCTCCTGCAAATTCAACAGGCCTTGCAAGGGACTTAGATCATTCAAACCTGTAACAGAGACATAAAGCTCTTTCAAATTCACCAAACCTTGCAGGGGACTTAGATTAGTCACCTCTAATTCATGAACCTGAAGTGTTTGCAAATTAAGTAAGTCTTGTAATGGACTTAGATCACTTACATATGTATCATACACATAAAGTTCTTGCAAATTCACCAGACCTTGTAAGGGACTTAGATCACTTACTTGTGTGCAGGCAACACCAAGTGATTGTAAATTCAGCAAGCTTCGTAAAGGACTTAGATCACTTACTTCTGTGTGTGAAATTTCAAGCGATTGCAAATTCTCCAATTCTTGTAAGGGAATTAGGTCAGTAGTTTGTGTATAAGGAAGACGAAGAGATTGTAAATTCAATAAGCCTTGTAAGGGACTTAGATCACTGACTTGTGTAGAAGAAACACTAAGCTGTTTCAAATTAAGTAAGTCCTGTAAGGGGCTTAGATCACTTACTTGGGTCCTGGAAACATTAAGTGATTGCAAATTTAGCAAGCCCCGAAGAGGACTTAAGTCGTTTATTTCCGATTCATTATTGTATTGTCCAGCAATTACAAGTTGAGTCATTTTTTTCAAAAAAGCCAACTTGGGCGAAAGTTCTTGGAGCCGATTTGCTTCTCCTTGGTTCTTAGACTCACGACTATACCACCTCTGTTCTATATCATTGTATTCAACCCACTCACCACTCAAAATCAAAACCTCCAAATCCACCAACTCAAACAACTCATCTGGCAATTCCTCCAACCCACAATTCCCCAAATCAAGGTAAGTAGCCCAGGGCAAACGCATTAAAATCCTATTAAATTAAGAGGTTTAAAGCTATTTTGTCATCAAAAAGATGGAACCATCCAATCCCAATCGGCTAAATGATTTAATCAAGGGTTTAGAGCAGATAAAAG
>JAAFJY010000025.1 GCA_013299105.1 Chitinophagales bacterium
GAATTGAGATTTACTTTTCCCTGTTGCGCCCTTAAACTGTCGGTCGGTTCGTATCGACTTGTAGTCAATCATGTTTTTTACGCAAAGATACTAAAAATTTGATTATCAAGGGTGAACAAGTCTATTCTTTGTGAGATAACTTTTGCTGCTCTTCCAGTAGGTGCAGCGACGATAAATGGACGATGTATTTCTTTCAAGTAATCAGTAAGCCCTTTCATCATAAAAGTTTTACCTGTTCCCGCATAACCTTTCAGGAGAAAACAAAAATCTTTGCTTTCTAAAAAAGAATCTAGATTGCATAACAGTTCTGTTTGCTCACCCGTTAATCGAAAATTCTTGAATGAATTGATAACACCCATTGCGATTATAATATTAAATTAACATCCTCTAGCAACCACCTAAAACCCAAATCAAGCTTAGGAGACAATCGTCGCTCACAAAAACCCTACTTGTTTACAAGAAAATCCCAGATAAGTATAAAAAACACCTCTAATAATAGCTCTAATCTCACAAATATAATCCCCCTATCCTAAAAGAACAAACTATTCCCTAAAAAAATGTTTCTACCCCATCAATTTCCCCCCATTCCAAAAAAATCCCCTATCTTCCCATCCAAAAAAATACTGCTTGCAAACCTTTGGGCCCGACCAAAACTTCTTTGAACTCTTGCCGCACAATGCGGAACTGGCTTTTGAAGGCTTATTCAAAAGCTATTTCGAGGAGTTGTGCCAGGTGGCGTACCGGGTGTTGAAGGATGAGCACCAGGCCCAGGACCTCGTGCAGGAAGTATTTTTTGAGCTGTGGAAAAAACGCGATCAAGTCCAAATCAGTACCTCGCTGCGGGCTTACCTCAAACGAGCGGTGCTGAACCGGACCTTGAATTACCTCCGCGACCGCCGCCTCAGCATCAGCGACGAGCCCCTCCCCGACCCTCCTCTTCCCGATCCCGATGTGCTCAAAATGCTCGGCGCTGCCGAACTGCAACAAGTCATCGACCGTGCAATCGACCAATTGCCAGAGAAATGCCGCCTGGTGTTTGTGTTGAGCCGCTTCGACGAATTGTCGTACCGGGAAATCGCCACCCAATTGAACATCAGTGAAAAAACGGTTGAGAACCAGGTCTCCAAAGCCCTCAAATTCCTGCGCATCCAGCTCGAACCCTACTTACGAGAGGGCTTATTGCTGCTCTTGCTGTGGTTTGTCAGCTAGCCGCTAATTAAAAAAGGGCCAGTGCATAGGCAGGTGTGGGGGAACTTGGTTTATTTTGTGTCTGGGATATGGATTGAAGTTGTGAACGCTTCAATCAAGTCAAGCAAATGCGATGGAAAACAAAATCAGGACGATTGTTCGACAATTGAAAGGCGAAACTTCTGTTGGCTCAAGTGCCCAGCAGGACGGACAACCTGATGCCCAGTTGGAAAAAGACATTGCCAAAATCTGGGAAAAAAGTGGCCAGTACCAAAAAACTGGCTTCAAACCCGATGTGGAGCAAAACTGGAAGCGATTCCAAGCGCGCATCCAAGCAGAGGAAGCGCCGCAGATACGGGTATTCCCCTTGCGGCGGGTGCTGGCCTTGGCCGCTGGCTTTTTGCTCCTGGCCACCGTCGCCTGGTGGTGGACCCAAAGCAGCACTGCTCCCACTTGGCAAGTCATCACTGCGGATGCAAATGGAATCAAAAAAGTGACCCTGCCAGATCAATCTTTGGTCACCTTATACAAGGGTGCTCGCCTGGAGCTGCACCAACCTTTCGCACAGCACCAACAGCGCCTGGTCAGGCTGGAAGGAGAAGCTTTTTTTGACATCAGCCGCGACCCACACAAGCCTTTTCGCATCGAAACCGCCGACGGCCGCATTGAGGTATTGGGTACCAGCTTCAATGTACGCAGCAACAATCAACTCACCGAAGTAGAAGTAAGCACTGGTAAAGTAGCCATTTACAACCGCGCCTCCAATGCCAAAACCGAACTGCTGGCAGGTGAGTCGGGCCTGGTGGATGCCCTCCAACAGCCGCGAAAACTCCTGCAAAAGCGCCAAGTCCAGGAACTGCCTTCCAATTTGTGGCGCACGGGCTCGCTAAGTATGCAAAATTCAAGCTTTGAAGAAGTAAAGCTAACTCTGGAGCGTTATGCTAGCCTGGATCTCCGGTTTTCACAACCTGATATTGCCCAATGCTTCGTTTCAGGTACCATCCACCTCGATAAACCACTCGCCTTTTTGGAAAACGCCGCCCTGGCCAGTGGCCTGCAATTAGACAAAATCGACGACAAGACTTTCCTTTTAAAAGGCACTGGTTGCACAAAATAGGGTGTTGGTGTGATTGTGAGGAAACTCCGTTTTCAACAGGCCATTGATATTCTTGCAACAACCTTAGGCTTCTTGCGAAGCCCAGGACCCACCCTTGAAACCCCAGTTCTACAAAGCTTCGGGCTTCTTGCGAAGCGCGGCACACTAAAAGAATTTCAACGTCAAATTGACATTTTGGTACACATTTTGGCAGCTGGGGGGATTTATGCCTCGGTCAAATTCAAGATTATTTCACCAAGTACATGGATGCTTTTTATCCCTAGCCCACTAGACTTTGTACCGCTCCAACTAACAACTAACCATTAACAATTAACCATTAAAAACTGCTCCTCCAACCACTGCTTGTTCGCCAAAGGCTGTAAGCTTTGCAAATCCCGTTCAAATCCCTGCCGAGCAGTATTTTTATCCCTTATCTCCAAAGGGTGATAGCGCATTTGATTCAAGCGTTGTAGCAACTGCAAAAAGTGCAAGGCAGATTTTTTCTGATAAGTCGACAACTGGCGGTTGCGCTGCAAATAGCGCCGGGTAGCATTGAGCAAGGCCCCCAGCGCCTCGGTTTCAGCCAGCAAATAGTAGCTTTTCAACTGAATCAACTTGGCCGAGAGGTGGTAAAAAGCGTCGGTAAACTCCACATTGTGCAAGCTGCGCAGGGCTGCTGCGTAATCTCCTTTTTCAAAATACAAATTGGCCAGGCTGAAAGTCGATACATTGCGGCGCAATTCTGGCAGCAGGTACTGTTCATATTGTTGGATAAAACCCTCGGTCCATTGGTAATCGCCCGTGCGGATGCCCGCAGTCACGATGTTGATATAGGTCCACTGGGTGAGCCCGCCGTTTTTAAAAATGATCGACTCCTCCAACAGCAAACGGTACAAGCTCAGGATTTCTTGGTAATAGCCTGTCTCCCCACTGTTGATCTTGCGCACTGCGTGGTTGAGGCAATAGCTGTACAACAGGCGCAACTCTTGCTGAGGAATGCGTCGCAGGTTTTGCTGCAACAGGCTTTTGAGCTGTTGGTAATGTTCATTTTCCCCACTTTGCAACATCGCATAAGTGCAGAAGTAAACATCCAAAGCCGGAAAATCGGCACCGTCTTCCTTTGATTGGGTGTAATGTGCTAAAACTTCGGGTAAAAACCGACAGGTGTAATCGGCATTCACCACGGTGTTGCGACTGGTCATGTCACAGGCGATTTTTAGCTTTTCGAGGTGGTAAAAATGATCCAAGGCCGCGTCACGCTGTTGCAGGTGTGGGGTGTACTGGCGTTTTTCCAGGGTCATGCCGTATTGGTCTTGCAGGTCTTGCAGTTGGTACTCTGCCAAGTAATAACGGCTGTCCTGCCAATTTTGGCGGGCTTGAGTCTGGGTGTATTTGTCCAGCAGTTGAGGGCAGGCATCCATCCATTCACGTTTCAGCAGGTTTTGCACCAAAAAATTCTGCTGCAGGGCTTTTTCAGCATCGTATTGTTGATAAGCCAAAAAATCGTACAACAAGGCTAAAAGGTCAGACAGGAGGTTATTGAGTTTCAATTCATCGTAATTGGCCTTGCCAAAAAGCTGCGCGAACAGGATTTTTTTGTCCAGTTCTTCGGGAGTTTTTGTTGCGGCAAGTAAACTTAGTACCTGTCTCAGCAGCGCATTTTTGTTGAAAAACGGAGATTCCACATATTCCGCGAATTTTTTTTGCTCTTTTTTAGACAAAGCATGGTACAAATCCATTAAACGGCTACGGCTCATTTACTATATATTTTTTTACAAAAAATTGTTTAACAGCATTTTAAAAATATAATTCACTTTAATGACGCTATAAAGTTACTTTTTTGTACTTTATCATGCAAGTAAACACGCCTAGTTTTGCATCATCATTAGCTGAGAGCATGTTTAAAATTATGCTCTGAAGCCTTGTTGAGTAGAAATCACCCGACAAGTTTCATTCACCCAAAATTCAGGCGCAAGTTAGCTGAGTGCGCTGCGATTGTCATCCGATTTAGGCCATGAACGCAAAATTGACTTTTTTGAAATTCCTAATGGCTTGCAGCCCGCTACTTTGGGGTTTGCAACTTCAGGCCCAAAAACAAGACTGTTTTCAGTTGTACTTGGAGCAAAACCAGGAAGTGCGCAACGACACCTTGGTGCTCGACCTCAAGGCTCGCAACTGGAACGATGCCATTGCCCTGCAATTTTCGCTCAAATGGGATCGGCAAGTGATGCGCATAATCGGAGCAAATGATTTTGGCTTGCCCAACGTAATGCCCAATAATTTTGGCTTGCCAGATAGTGCGCGCCTAGGGCAGTTGCGTTTCAGTTGGTTCAACACAACTTTAAAACCAGTTCCGCCCACCCAAGGGCGCATCGCCAGGTTGCGGTTCCTGATTACCGATCGCCAACGAGCCAAGGTAATGCTGACTTTTGGCCAGGCTTTTAGCGAATTTGTGACCGAACGCGATTCGGCTAGCACTGCAGCGCACATCGGCTTGATGGCAACTTTGAAGGGCAATTTGCCTACCAACCCCGTCAACATCACTTCCATTTGTGCCTTCAATGACGACTGCCGCGACCTAACGAAAGTGGGTATTGACTTGGCAGTCAGTGGAGGCAACGCGCCCTACCGTTATTTCTGGAACGGCCCCAAGGGTTACACCAACATCCAAAGCAACCTACGCGGCGTATTGCCTGGAGAATATGAAGTGATGGTCATCTCAGCTGATGGAAGGGATTCGATTCCAGCCTCGGTCACGGTGCCTCGCTCCAAGTCGATTTTCATTGAATCTTCCCTCAAGTGCGAACCCGACGGTTCGGCCAAAGTACAATTCAAACCCCTCAGCGGGCAAGCCCCCTTTACCTACCAGATCAGCAATGGTACAACCCAAACCCAAAATGGGGAGTGGACCTTGAATGTGCCATTCGGCCAAAACCTCAGTGTAATCGCCAGCGACAGCAAGGGTTGTGTGACCGAATTTCAAGGTTTGAGCTCCTTCCTTTGCACCCAAGCCAGCACCAGCGCGTTTGTAGCCGTGGGCAATGTTTTGGCAGAACGCGGCGACGAGGTTTGCCTACCGGTCAACGGTTTGGGCTTAGACAGCGTGCACCGGATGAGTTTTGACCTGGTGTGGAAAAATGATGAACTGGAGTTTTTGTCCTGGAATAGCAACTTGAGTAATTTTGGTGTCCAGGCAGAGAATTTTGACTTGAGCGAAGTCAAGAGAGGCCGTTTGCGATTCACTTGGGAAAACACTTTCACTGGCATTCGTGAAGACAGCTTGCCCCTATTCCGGCTTTGTTTCCGGGTTTTACAGGGCGGTTCCCCCCATAATGTATCGTCGAGTAGTGCCGAAGCGACTGGTGTTGGCAATCGTCGCCTCCGTTTTGGCATTTTACAAGGAGGTGTGATCCCCCGTATCCTCTACCCTGAATTGGAAATTGGCAGTGGTCAGGTTGCTCCAGGCGCTACATTTTGCACCAAAGTCAGCGTGCGCAATTACAGTTTGCTCAGTAGCGTGCAGTTTGGCCTGCGCTGGGACCCTCGTGTGGTACAATTTCAATCGGCCCGCAGCTTGAGCCCCTTGGTCGATCCTCGTTCTATCAACATCAACAACGTCAACAATGGAACCCTGGTTTTTGACAACCGTTTTCCGTCCATCCCCATCGGCAAGCAACTGGATTTAATCGAATTGTGCTTCAAGATCGCCAATACCCGCGACAGCGTGGCCAACATCCGCTTTGACGACCAAGTACAAAGGGCACAATTCATTGACACCAAACAAGAGCTTACGTTCCCCCGAACTTTCTCATCATTCATCCTCATTCAGCCCAGTCTTTGGCCCGGCGATGCAGACTTGAGTGGTACGGTCGACAATTTTGACCTGCTGCCCATTGGTCTGGCATTTGGCAAACAAGGCCCGCAGCGCCGAGAGGCCAACCTAAACTGGGATGCACAGGCCACCAATTATTGGAACCAAAACCTACCCAACGGCGAAATCGACCTGGCCTTCATTGACGCCGATGGCAATGGCCTGATCAATGAATTCGACACGGCGGCCATTCTCAAAAACTGGCGCGAAAGCCACGACAAGGGGCGGCCATTGCCCTTGTCACCACAGTTGCGGGGGGGCGGTGTGCCCTTCTTCATCAATGTCGATACCGTTTACAGCGAAGGACCACAGTGGTTGCCAGTGGTGCTGGGCACCCCTGACAAGCCCGTGGAAACAGCTTATGGCCTGGGTTTCACCATT
This sequence comes from Chitinophagales bacterium, assembly GCA_013299105.1. Lineage (GTDB taxonomy): Bacteria > Bacteroidota > Bacteroidia > Chitinophagales > Saprospiraceae > Haliscomenobacter. The sequence goes on from JAAFJY010000025.1 coordinate 6,537, forward strand.
TTTTACAATCCTGCAGAGGTAAAAGCCAAGGAAATTGATTTCCGCTTTGAAGATTCCTGGTTGGGCAAAGAGAAAAGCGATTTGCTGCACATCCAGTACAACAACAGCCAACTGGGCCGAATCGACCTGGCAGTCACCCGCAAGGATGGGCGCAACATGCGTGGACAAGGCCCGATTGGCAAGGTAAAAATCACGATCGAAGACGTGATCCTCGGCTTGCGCGAAGACGGTACACCCCGCATTCGACTGGAAGTAGGAGCTGTGCGCCTGATCAACAGTCAGGAAGAACTCATCGCAGTATCCGGCCAAACCAGCAACCCCATTGCCAAAAAAGGCAAAGTGACCCGCAGCATTGACCGCAGCCTGGAACAGCAAGTGCGCATTTACCCCCAACCTGCGCAAAACCAGTTGTTCATCGACCTGGGCCAGGCCAATGTCAAAAGCATGCAATTGGTACAGGCCGATGGCCGCCTGGTAAGTGGCCTTTTGCCCGCCAGCCGGGAAGTGGACCTGCAAAACCTACCCAATGGCTTGTACTACCTGCGCATGATTGGTGAAAAAGGAATGACCATGAAAAAAATTGTAATTGCACGTTGACCCATGCCCGGGTGAGGGCAATATATCCCATGTACATGTCCTTGTAGTAATTTTAACCCTTGTAGAGCAGACCGTATCGGATTTCGGTCTGCTCTTTTTTTGTTTGCTAAAAAACTCCGAACTTGCAGTGGAGGATTTTCACAAATACATTGAGATTTTGCCAAAGTCTTTAAATGAAGATGCCATGACCACCTACGAAATGATTGAAAAAAGGGTTGAAAAAAGGGTTGAGTCCAAGTACGACAAGATACTTGCTGAGGAGCGTCAAAAAACAAAGGAATCACTTCGTTCTGCTGCAAAGGCCAATAAACGTGCTGAAGAAGAACGAATTCGTGCTGAAGAAGAGCGAGTTCGTGCCGAAGAAGAACGAATTCGCGCCGAAGAAGAACGGATTCGTGCTGAAGAAGCCTCTGCCAGAGCGGAGGAAGAGCATAAAAGGGCGGAGAATGAACGCAAACGCATGATCTTGCGATTGCACAAGCTCATGCAATTAGGTCCAACTGAAATCGCTGGCATCACTGGGAACGAAATTAGTTATATTGAAGACGTGTTGAATAACCAGGAAGAAATCAGTATGGACTCTGAAGAAACAGACAATTAACTCAATCCATCTACCCCTTCAATACTCTGTACAAAGTCTTAAACACCTCTTGGCATTTGAGGCTGTGGCCAGCACCTTGAAATTCATAGAATTGCGCGCCTGGCCAGACCGCAGCTAGTTTTTGCTCTCACTTGCTGGAGCAACAGGGACATTGTAGCATACATCATCGTGCTGAGCTTTTTCACTTTATACGCCATCAATTTAAGGTCAAAACTATTGAAAGTGGCATTTTCACAAATGGCCTCAAATATTTGCTCCAACCTATCCATGACGAGGTCGCGTTACGGGGCCACAGAAAAAATCCAAAATCCACAAAATCCAAATCACTCCGCACTTCGTACATCCCTAAAACTACCCTGTACCAATCACCCGATGCCACAATTTTGTCAACATGAAAACACCTGAAGCATGTGCGGCTTTTTCGGAATCCTTCCTTTATGTGCTAGAACCCAATAAATCCCCTATTTTTGTATCCGAAACACCGCAAAGAAAACGGATGCAGCCCAACCTTGGACATACTAAGTTGTCGGAACCTGAATTGATCAATCTGCTCAAAAAGCGGGACGATGCGGCCTATGTTGTGATGTACGACAATTACAGTGCTTTGCTGTATGGGGTGATGAAAAAGATCGTAACTCAGGAAGCTGATCTGGAAAATCTGATGCAAGATTGTTTCATCAAAATCTGGAAAAACATCGACTCCTATGACCCCGGAAAAGGCAAATTGGCAACCTGGCTATTGAACATTGCCCGCAATTTGGCCATAGACTTTACCCGCTCGCGCTTTTTTTTGCAACAGCGCAAAAACCAAGAGCTTGATCACTTCGTACATTTGGAGACGGAAGGCAGCAACACCAAGATCAAACCCGATACCATCGGCGTTCGGCAATTGGTGGACAAATTGAATCCCAGTACCCGTCAAGTCATCGAATGGATGTATTTTGACGGTTATACACAACAAGAAATTGCTGATAAATTCGGCATCCCATTGGGCACGGTCAAAACCCGCACCAGAATGGGATTGAAGGAATTGCGAACATTTTTCTAATGGAGCACCCATTTAACATCAATAAGGAAACGCTGGCGAAACTGCTGCACGAAGAAGGTGCAGCCCCTGTTCCAGCACCGGTTCTGGATCAAGTCGAGGACGACCTGATTGCATTTGCCGAAGCACAAGCAATTGCGCCGCCGACTGCCTTGCGCGACAAAATCTTGGGTAAGCTTCATGCGCTCAATGAGCAAACGCGTAGCCAAAAAAAACTGGATTTGCATGATTTACCCATGCTCGATCCCCAGTCCAACTGGCTGGAATGGAAAGAGGTAGTCAGTGGTATTCCAGCGCCCACTGTTTTTGAAAACATCCACATGCACTTACTCGAGGACAGCGAAAAACGCATTCTGAATCTGGTGTTTGTGCGCGAATTTGTAGAGGAAGAAGTACACCACGACCTGCACGAAAGTTTCCTGCTCTTGCAAGGCACCTGCACTTGCCACATCACCGACGAAGCGGGCAATCAGCGCTCCGTAAACATGCAACCGGGCGATTACATCGCTTTTGGCCTGGGTGAAACGCATGATGTAGTGATTACTTCCAAGGAGCATGCCATTGCGATTTTGCAGTGGGCGAAAATTGCGGCTTAGGGCCACGGTTGTTTTTTCATTGCCGCGCTTCGCGATGCTTTTGGGGGAACACGGATAAAATTGGGTTTGGGTGTGCTTGTTTGGGTTTGAGTGTGAGAAAACCCCGTTTTCAAGTGATCGTTAAAGCTCGAAGCTCCCACACCCGAACTCACACTTACACACTCCACACCCTATTTTGCGGATTTCCAGCATGACGTTGACCATGATGTTGACAAATGGCAATGAAAAATTGGTAAGGTTTATTTTTGAACCGTTACTTATGGATATCTAAAGCGACATTGACCGAGATTGCCCACAAACATAAAACAGGGGGAAATTTAGATTTCCTCAAAAGCAAACAGGGCTACCTCGGAATTCCGAAGTAGCCCTGTTTGCGTATGTCGATTCAGTCGAAATGCCAGGTGTCTTTTCAACCCTTCAACATTTCAACCTTTCAACTTCTCCAAATCACTGCTTGTCCCACCAAACGCGACCGTCCTGGGTGTCCAGACCACCAGAGAACTTGGCCGTCGCAGCTTTGTAAGCTTCTGGGTTCAAAGAAGCTTCGTTGGCCACATAAATATGCCGACGAGGAATCTGCTTGCTGCTGTTTACAGCATCAGGCGAAGGCTTCAGGTCGGGTACTCCCGTTCTTCTCCACTCCGACCAGCCCTGCCAGCCATTGGGGAAGAAAGTAATCCAGCGCTGGAGACGGATTTTGGTCAATGCATCGTTGGCACCGAAAGCAACCGGAGCGCTGGCGATGTAAGCATCATAAGAAGCTTGATTGAACACTTTCCAGAATTCCAACGAAGCTTTGATGCCCGCGTTGTACATGTCCTTGGCGTTTTCGCTGGTCCAGCCCAATTGAGCAGCTTCAGCACGAGCCAGGAATACGTCTGCAGAACTAATTAAGGCTAACTGTGAGTTGTCTTTGCGCAAATCCGCAGTCAGGACAAACGACCACTCTGGGTTGGCATTGGTGAAAGCCACCGCCTTGTCGCGAGATACCCCGTAAGGAATACCCGTTACTTTGCCAGTTTTGCCGGGTTGGCCAAAGGCGGGCAGGCGAGGATCGCTCAATGCATTCAAGTTGGTCACCATTGGCTCAGAGATGCCTTCATCCTTGCGGCCATTGTAGCGCGCAAACCAAGGATTTTGGAAAGCACCACCCGCATAAGTCAGGATAGCAGACTCTGCATTAGTGGTGAACACCCCGCCGTCAGCAGCCAGTGCTGCTTTGGCTTGGGCGCTACCTTGAGCAGCATCAGCCTTGGACACGCGCAAAGCCATGACCAAACGCATCGAATTGGCAAATTTCTTCCAACGGGTCATGTTACCGCTAAACAGGATGTCACCTTTGATGGCAGCACCACCATTTTCCATTTGTTTTACTGCTGCATCCAATTCAGCAAACAAAGCGGTATAAATGGACTGCTGGCTGTCGTAAGCAGGCTTCGGATTGCCCTTGAGGGCCTGAGAGTAAGGAATATCCCCCAACATGTCAGTGGTACGCCAAGTGTAGTAAACCTTTAGAATACGGGCAATGGCAATTTGGTTGGCATTAGAACCAAAGTTCAGAGAATAGACCTTGGATTTAGCATCCGTATTGTTGATGATGATGTTTTCTAAATCGTACAATACCCCAGAATACTCAGCGAAGTTGTATTCCTGTGCAGTATAACGCGAAATATCGGTGTACTGTGACTCCGAAATATATTGTGCATACATACCCTGGCTGGCATAAACCCCACCAATTTGTGCCAAGGAGTTGGTCAACAAGGCCGCGGTAATTGGCGTGGTAGTAGCATTCGGGCTGACATTGGTATCGCCGAAATCGCTCACTTCGCAGCTCTGGATCATGGCACCAGCCAAAGGCAAGGCCAAAATCGCTACGATGTTTTTGAAAGTTCTTTTCATTGTTGTTTTTATTTGAACCCCTCATCGGGTATTTTGTTCCCCGATGAGGGAGGATCAATGATTTTCTTGCAACTAAACAGTTTAGAAGCCCAACTTCACGTTGAAACCAATGGAACGCGTGCCAGGGAACTGGCCGTTTTCGCCATAGGTTTGCTTGATTTCAGATGGGTCGAAGTCGCGGTTCTTGGCATAAATCAACCAAGGGTTACGAGCAGTCAATGACACGGTTGCACGCTGAACAAACTTATTCAAGCCCATTTTCTTCACTGGAATATTGTAGCCTACGCTCAGTTCACGCAGCTTCACAAAAGTCAGGTCATAGATGAATGGCTCGGCAATGCGACGGTTGTAGAACTGTTGGTAGTAGCTCTGAGAAGGCACATAAACGGTTACGGCTTCGCCGGCAGCATTTACACCATCCACGCGTACACCACCACCATCGGCAACGTCATCACGTACGTTTTTGCCTTTGTCGTTGGTAGCCGCAGTACGCTCGAAGATACCAGAGAACACGCCCCAAGAATCGGACAAAGAGAAGTATTTGCCACCTTGAGAAAAGTCGAGGCTGAAGTTGAATACCAGGTTCTTGTAGTTCAAAGAGCTGAACATGCCACCGAAGAAGTTGGGCAATACGCTACCCAAGTAAGTATTCGGTACAGCCGTGAACAAACCATCGGCACCTACAATCGGACGGCCTTGGGCGTCGCGCTTGATGGCACCACCACGCAATTGGCCCCATTTTTCACCCACTACGTTCATTTGTACGACACCAGTACGGGTAGAGAATGAGCTGGCAGCTACTTGCTGGGCAGTAATGCCCTCGGTTAGTTCTACTACTTTGTTGTCGATAGAAGAGAAGTTCAAAGAAAGATCCCAGCTCAAGTTTTTCTTGGCAATTGGCTTCAGGTCCACTTGTAATTCAATACCCTTGCGGTCAATCTGACCGGCGTTGATCAACTGGCTGGTAAACCCAGAGGCAGCAGAAACTGGTACGCTGAGGATTTCATTCACTTTGCTTTCGCTGAAGTAAGTAGCACTCAAACCTACCCGGCTCTTGAAGAACTTCAGGTCCACCCCAAATTCATACGCAGAAGAAAGCGCAGGTTCGATGTTAGGATTAACCAATGCATCAGGTGTACCCATCAAGAAGTTGCCATTCCATTGGTTAGCGCCTACCGCATAGTTGAAGCCAAGCAAGTAAGCATTCAAGTCAGAACCAACCTGTGCCCAGCTGGCACGGAGTTTGCCAAAGCTCAAGAAAGGCAATGATTTTTTAGTCAATTCGCTGAATACAAAGCTGGTACCAACACTTGGGTAGAAGTAAGAGTTGTTTTCAACAGGCAGCGCAGAACTCCAGTCGTTGCGGGCTGACCAATCCAAATAAATCAAGTCTTTGAAACCAAACGAACCGCGTGCATAAACTGAACGCACCTCCTTGAGACTGCGGAATTCATTGGGAACTGCGGCTACTTTGGAATTACCAAGGGTGAAGAGGTCAGGGACGTTCAAACCATTTGAAGAGAAGCTGTTCCAAGTTTTGTTACGATCTACGCGAATGTTGCCCCCTACGTTGGCTTCTACGCTCAGGTCACCAAAATTGTTGGTGTAAGTAGCCAAGCCTTCATAGTTGTCCTCAGAGAAAAAGGTCAAACCAGTACCGTAAGCATTGAAGTGACCAGTCTGGGTGCCAGACTGCTGCAGGATGTTGAAATCCTTGTTTTCAAAGTTGGTGTGGTTTTGGTTGCGACGCAAGAAACCAGAAATCCGGAAATGGTCGTTCATCTTGTAAGTCAAACTCACGTCGCCAAACAAACGCTGACGGTTGCTGATGTAAGACTGGTTGTCGAAGTACGAATAGAAGTTGTACCAGTAGTTACCCGCATAAAACTGGCGTGCACCATCGGCCTTGAGGTAGTCCCCAGGGTTGTTGTGGTTCCAGGAAGCCAGGTAACCTTCGGGTGAAGTAAGGCCACGCAATTCACGCATGATGTCCATGTCGATGTTGCGGTGGAACCATGAGTTGAATGAGCCCGTTGATTGGTTGGCGTATTCATCGACAATTTCACCAGTGGTCTTAGAGGTTACATAGTTCAAGTTCATGCCCAATGTAAACTTCTTGCCCAGGTCAAAATTACCCGCAGTTGCCAGGGTGTATTTGTCCTGACCGCTGGTTGGGATCATGCCTTTGATGTTTTGATTGGTCAAAGACACGCGCAGGTTGTAGCCTTCCTTCGCGGTGCTCAGATTGACATTGGTGAACGCCGTAACACCAGTATCATAATACTTGCGGATGTTATCAGGGCTTCCTACCAGAGCTGTGGTTTTACCAGTATATTTGGTGCCAGGATACCAAGCGTACCATGGAATGTACTCCTGGCCTTCCATCTTTGGACCCCAGCTGGAGTCATCAGAGTAGTCGTGGTAAAACTTGCCATCAAGCGGCTTCCATTCATCAGGCATACCAGCTTGCCACTTGAATGGCAGCAGGTCTGGTTCCGCACCACCAGCGTACTGGTTTTGGTAAGCTGGCAAGATGTAAACGCGATCCAAGAAGGTACTCTGGTTTACTTCGATGCCTACGCCTGCATTGCGGCTGCCTTTTTTAGTGGTGATCAAAACCACCCCTTTGTCACCACGCTGGCCATAAATGGCGGTTGCAGCAGGACCTTTCAGTACGGTAAGGCTTTCTACGTCATCTGGGTTAAAGTCAATGGAGTTGGTCACAGGGGTTCCATCAACTACGTACAAAGGACCACCATCCTGCAAGGACCCTACACCACGGATACGGATACCCGCATCGCGGTCGAGGGCCATACTGGCTTGAGAGCGAACCTGTACACCAGCAACTTTGCCCGCCAGGGCATTGTTTACCGTGGTTTGACGGATCACATTCAATTGCTCTTCATTGACTTGCTGGGCAGCATACGGCAGTGCTTTGGTAGCACGCTTTACCCCCAGTGCCGTCACCACCGTTTCTTCCAAGGTGATACCGGCGTCCATTTGTACGTCAATCACGTTAGTAGCTCCCAAGGTGATCTCCTGGGTGTTGTAGCCTGTATAGCTAATCACCAAAGTAGAGGCATTTCCAGGTACATTGAGAGAGAAAGAACCGTCGAGGTCGGTTACGGTACCCGAATTGGTACCTTTGGCTAAAATACTTGCGCCAATGAGCGCTTCACCTTGTTTGTCGGTCACTTTGCCAGTCACGACTCTTTGTGCCCATGTAGTTACACAGGCAAAGAGTACTAGCGTAAGTGCTAGTAAGTGTTTTTTCATACTATCGCTGTTTTTTGTTGTAAGAAAAACCAAAATAAAAAATCCAGATGGGCAGGAATAAAAAGCAAATAAGGATTTGATGGTTACTACTGCACCGGAATATCTTCCAAGAGTTTGGGACCTTGTTGTAGGTGAATGTGTTTGTAGGTGTAAATTGGCTTAGTAGCAGGGAACCTCTGAAGGAAACTTGTTAAGTCGAAGCTTTGCTTAAGTTGAAACGAACGGAATCTCTTACACGCTGCCAAATAATTGAAAATTTATCAATTCCCAGCTAAAAAAGTCGATTTTTTTTTGAACAAAATGAAAACATCCGCTGTTGACTACGACTTTCGAAATTTTATTTTGCTTCTCTATCTTTTAAATAGCGCTGATTTCGCCATTTTTTTTACGTCACAACATGTTAGTCTTCGTTGAATACAAGTATTACTATTTTTATTGAAGCGCCTTCAAATACAGTTGAATCGTATTTTTCAACCCATAATACAAAGCGTCGCAGACCAAGGCGTGGCCGATGGACACCTCTGCCAGGTGGGGTACTTGTGCTTTGTAATACGGTAGGTTGTCCAAATTGAGGTCATGACCAGCATTGATACCTAGGCCCAAATCATGCGCTAAAATGGCACATCGATGGTGAGCTTCCACCGCTTCAATGGGGTTGTTAGCAAAATCTTTGGCATAATGCCCCGTGTAAAACTCAATCCGATCTGCCCCAACCACTTTGGCACCCTCTACAAAACGTTCATTGGCATCCACAAAAATGGAGACTCGGATCCCCACTGACTTGAAATGAGCGATCACGTCTTGTAAAAAAGCTTGGTGGGAAAGGGTATCCCATCCTGCATCCGAAGTCAAGGCTTGAGGGCCATCGGGCACCAAAGTCACCTGATGAGGCCGGACCGCCATCACTTCCCTCAAAAACCTAGGGTCAGGATTGCCTTCCACGTTGAACTCGGTAGTGACGATATTTTTCAGCATCGGCAAGTCCGAAAAACGCACATGTCGTTCATCTGGGCGCGGGTGTACCGTGATGCCTTGGGCACCAAAGGCCTCGCAGTCGCGGGCGATTTTTTCCAAGTCGGGCATGTTTCCGCCACGAGAATTGCGGATCAGGGCGATTTTATTGATGTTTACGCTGAGTCGGGTCATGTGATTTGGTTTTCTGGGCCAAAAGTAAGTTGCAGCGTTGGATATTTCGATCGAATTTTAGAATTGACAGATAGCCAAAAGGCATGAATCCCCAGCCTCAAAACTTTACCACCTCCCAAAACGCAGGTTTGGGTTTACCTTGTTCATCAAATAACAAAGGATAATCCTTACGGCCCTTCACCGGAAAATTATCGAGCCAGGAGGACCGATCCGATAGATTCCAAAAAGTGACGCCAGTGATTTTATCATGATGCTTTCGAAAAACCTCAAACAACATCCGGTAATGCTGGGCTTGCTTGGCAGCCAAATCAGGAGTGAGTGGCTTTTTCTCTTTTTCTTCCCAGTCGTAAACACTTACATCCAACTCAGTGATTTGTACCTGCAAACCCAAGGCTGCAAATTTCGTTATGGATTCCTCCAAGGCTGCCGCGCTAGGGTTCTTCAAGTTGTAATGCCCTTGTAAACCGATGCCATGAATGGGTACTTTTTTATCCACCAGTCTTTTGAGCAATTGGTAGATTTTTTCGCGCTTCGCCGGGTTTTCAGTGCTGTAATCATTGTAAAAAAGCAAGGCTTTGGGATCAGCTTGGTGCGCAAACTCAAAGGCTTTTTCGATGTACTCCTCTCCTATAATTTTGAAAAAGGGCGTTTCTCGATACAGGGCAATCCCCGTATCCGGTACCGCCTCATTGACCACATCCCAGGCATAAATTTTACCCTTGTAACGTCCGGCTACTGCAAAAATGTGGGTTTTGAGGCGCTTCAGCAGCTCTTTTTTACTCACAGTTTTGTCGTTTTTGGTAAAAAACCACTTGGGTGTTTGCTGGTGCCAGCACAGGGTGTGACCCCTTAATTTCTGTTGGTTGGCTTGGGCGAAAGCAACGATTTTATCAGCGTTTTCCCAAGCGAATTTTCCTTCTTCTGGCTGAATCGGCCCCATTTTCATGACATTTTCAGCGGTCAGGCTGTTGAATTGGGTTTTGATCAGTTCGGCTTCAGCTCCCGGCTCCATCATCCGCGGATGGACCGCGACCCCGATGGGAAAATAGTCTGCATAAACTATTTTTAAAGCAGGCACCTGGGCCAGTGCATTTGGCCCCAGCAAAAGCAAAAGGCCAACTAGTGACAAAAAAGGCTTCATAGATGTCAAGAAAGGTTTGATTCGCTAGTTAAAATTTGTTAAACAAGATACTGAAAACTTCGGAGAACTTTTCAGAATAAGCCAACTGCGAGTTAAATAACACCATGCTGGCGGGCTGTAGGCCCCTAACGTCGGTAGCACAAAGGTCAACATCATGTTTGGCGGGGCTGTAAGTCCCTAACATTGGTCAGTCAACGTCACGCTAGCAATCATTATAAGTTCTCAATCCATATTTCGGCAAGTATCTTTCTATGTCTAGGCAAAATTGTAAGTTCTCGTAAGGACGTTACAAACGTGCGGAAGCCCGGTGTCGGTCAGGAGACCCAACACCAGCACAACGCTCAATTGACGCTGGTTCCAGGTCTCTGACCGGAACCATCTTACACGCGTTTGTAACGCGTAAACGGATCTTCAGCTGATTGAGAACTTACCAATCATTTTCATCACAAAAATCGCCGCTGCTGAAACTTTGGAGAAAAGCGATCTTGACATTCAAGCGAAATTTTTTTTATCTGAACCACATTTTTTGTCTGAACCAGAATTTTCAGAATTGCAGAATTGCAGAATTACTTGCATGATGCTGACCAATTTTTTCTAAACCACAATTTTAAAGAATTTGCAGAATAGGCCCGCTTTGTGGTCTGGCATATAATTCATGTCCATCATAAAAATCACATCAAACACAGTTCAAACAACAAAACGACCTTGACCTAAAAATGCGCCGAGGTTTCTCTCTTCAACCTTTCACCCCTTCAACATTTCAACTTTCAGCAGGATTTTGGTAAAACCGAGTATTTGCATTTTCCCAAATCCTGCCGCACTTTTACAAGCTTTGCCGCACTTTTTATACATTTACCGAAAATTTGCAGGTATGGAAGAATTATTGGACCAGGAAGTGCAAAACCTGCCGCCGTCAGAAAAGGAAAGTTCTCCATGGAGCATTTTCTTAGGCTTGATATTGACCATGTTGTTGGGCTTTTTGTTAGGGGGAGTGGCGGCTGAGGTATTGGCCCGAGCTTACCATACCAGTTTGCCAGATTTAATGGGGGGCTTGTCGAACGGTTCTAATACCCTGACGCGCAATTTGGTCCGTTTGGGCAATTTTTTTCCCCACTTGTTTGCTTTTACGGGTGGCAGTATCGCTATAATCTGGTATGCTTATCGGCAAAAATGGTTTGACTATTTTCAACTGCGCCAATGGCCGAGTCCCCTCGTTCTGGGATTGAGTTTACTCTGCATTACTGCTACTTTCTTTTTGGCCCAAACCACTTACTGGATCAATCAAAATTTGCCATTACCTGCGGGCATGCTCGAAATGGAAGAGAATGCCAATGCGTTGATTAAACAATTGTTGGTCATGGATTCTCCTTGGGAGTTGCTGCTCAATCTTTTGGTGGTTGGGGTGGCTCCTGCACTGGGAGAAGAGCTGGTCTTCCGGGGCGTTATTCAACAACAGGCCCAGCGCTTGGTCAAAAACCCGCATGTGGCCATTTGGATCACTGCCATATTGTTTAGCGCTATCCACTTCCAATTTGCAGGTTTTCTGCCACGGATGGTCTTGGGTGGAGTTTTGGGATACTTGTTTTGGTGGTCTGGCAATTTGTGGCAGCCCATTATCGGCCATTTTTTATTCAATAGCCTTCAGGTCGTGGCCTATTATTTTGTAGGCGATAAAATTGAAGCCTTTAGCCCGGATGCCAAGGTCCAAGAGCCTGGTTGGATACTGGGAATCCTTGGCGCAATTTGCTTGATCGCAATAGCACGGGTAGCCAAAAACCTTTTTAACCCTTCAAATCCACGTACATGAGTTCAGCCCTCCGTACTCGGATGACCACTGGATTTGTTTTTGTGGTAGTCATGCTGGTTGGCTTATGGACCGGAGCGCTGCCCTTTGTGATCTTATTTGGCTTAGTAGCAGCAGCTTGTTTATGGGAATTCACGGGTTTGGTTTTCCCCGATAAACACACCAATGACCAGTTGCGACGGGCCATTGGTGTAGGATTGGGAATCTTGCCCTACCTTTGGCTCAGTGCTTTGAACTTAGGCTGGATTGCCAAGGACAATTGGCTGCCAATGTTACTCACTTTTTTCCCACTCTTGTTTTTACCCTTTGTATTTGAATTATTGCAAGGCAACACCCAGGCTTTTCAGCAGGTAGGCTTTATTTTTTTGGGGGTCTTGTACATCGGCATTCCCTTTGCGCTGGTCAATTCAATCGCATTTAGCACTGAACAATTTTCCAATGTCCTGGTTTTTGGTCTGATCATATTGACCTGGAGCAACGACTCTTGGGCTTATCTGGTGGGCTCAAAAATTGGCCGCACTCCCTTGTTTGCTGCTGTTTCGCCCAAAAAAACCTGGGAAGGAACCCTTGGTGGCGGCTCGATGACATTACTGACGGCCTATGGTTTGTCCTTGATTTTTACCCAAATTGGCACTTTGCATTGGCTTGTTTTCGGCCTGATTGTCGTGGTATTTGGCTCCATCGGTGATCTAGTAGAATCAATTTTCAAGCGTGGACAAAACATCAAAGATTCTGGCAGTTTATTACCCGGACACGGTGGTTTTTTGGATCGCTTTGATGCGTTCATATTCATGATTCCATTTGCTGCTGCTTACTGGTATTGGGTGATCAGCTGATTTTAGCTGAAAAGTTGAAAGGAAGGGCTCCGTTGGGAAATTTAGCTTTCAATCCTCCAATATATAAACCTGCCTGAATCATTCTCAGGCCTCCTTAGGGAGCGTAAAAAATAAGGTGGACAGGTTTGGGTTTAGTGAAAAAAGAAAAGCAACTGACTGGAAGGAAGTTGTGTTCTTTTTTTGCGAAACCTCAAAAACAAAGATGTCCATCTTATTTTAGCTCAAATACTTAGAGGATGTTTAAATTTAGGATTGAAGTCAAAATGAGCACGTTTTTGGCTAGTCAAGGCGCAAAAAGCGGGGTTATGCAGCGCATAATGAGCATTTTTGGAACGGCGTAAATCAAGACTTAGGCGGAGCCATTTTGGACCAGACAAAAATTTTTAAACATTCGCTTACTTTACACAAACAACTTCGCATACCATGTTACACCGTGAAGGTTTCGCAACATTGACGATCAGTTTATTGGTCCTGGGTTTGTTGAATTTCCTGGCCATTAAGTTCTTGCCCATACTCCAACCTTGGCTGGCATTGTTATCCATTGTATTGTATGGGATCATCTTACAGTTTTTCCGCAACCCAACCCGCATAGTGCCCAAAACGGCTGCCAATGCCCTCTACGCTCCTGCTGATGGGCAAGTTGTAGTTTTGGAGGAAACCCAAGAAGACGAATATTTCCAAGGCAAGCGCCTGATGCTTTCCATTTTCATGTCGCCGTTCAATGTACACGCCAATCGGGTACCCATTGACGGCAAAGTCTTGTATGCCAAATACCACCCCGGCAAGTACTTGGTAGCTTGGCACCCCAAATCATCGACCGAAAACGAGCGCACCAGCATCGTGATCGAAAGTCGCAAAGGCCCAATCTTGCTCCGCCAAGTGGCAGGTGCTCTGGCTCGGCGCATTGTTTATTATTTGAAAGAAGGCCAGCAGGTCGTACAGGGCGAAGAGCTGGGTTTCATCAAATTTGGTTCCAGAGTCGACATTTACCTACCCCTTGATGCTGTAGTAAAAGTGCAAATTGGCCAAAAAGTCAGGGGCAATCTGGATGTAATTGCGGAATTGCCTTGAAGGAATTGAAAAGGGCGTATCCGTCTTCAGTTACTCCGCGCAACTCAGTTCTCTACTCAAAAAGCCTCCCCATTGTAAAAATAAAACCCATTGCCTTCCGGGGTGAAGGCAAAGTCTATCCTTACATAAATGTCTTTTCCTGGAAAAATCAGGTAGCGTAGGCCCAGGCCAGCGGCAGGTCGGATGTTTTTCCATTGCATCTGACCTAGACTAGGCCCCACTGTGCCCGCTGAAGCAAAAACAGTACCCCCGAAACGTTTACTAAATGGAAAAGGCAAGAAACGGTATTCAGCCGCTACAGCCGCATAAGCTCGGTCGCGGAAACGACCCAAATAGTAACCACGCATCAGGCCGTCGCCACCCAATAGCGCCAATTGATTGAAAGGAGCTTGTCCACCTTGAAATTGGCCAAATGCTTGGACAGCCAATACTTGCTGGGGGTTTTTCATGGGCCAATAGCCTCGAAAATCCAGGGTAAGGTTGGTGAAATTGAAATCGCTGCCCCACTTGCGTTGGTAGTCAAACCAAGCTATTTCCGCGAAATAACCTTTGCGTACATTGAGCACGTTTTCACGGGTATCATAAACCAGGCCCGCACCCAATCCAAGATTGGAGGAGCCCGCAGTGCCTGGAGGCATGTGCGTTGGGCCTTCGTTGACTGTAAATACTGGTTTATAGATCGCTTGCCAATCTAATTGAGGGCCAAAAAAGAGATTGCCTTTGATTTTTCGCAAAATTCGTTGTCGAATCATGCCTTGCTCTCCTTCCACAACAGCCGAATTATTTTTCGGAGTATTGGGGCCAATACCATAATACAACAAAGGGAATTGCTGCCAGCGCCAACGGCCCAGGAAAAACCAATTGTTATCTTGGGTGTAAATGGCATGGTCCATCCACAAACCCACTTGTCGATTGACCGTGTAAAAAGTAAAAGCCTGGATTTCGCTCAACCGGCTGCGGTGCTCGTCATTTTTCGCATGAAAAAGAGAGAGAACCGATAAACCAACTTCCCAACTTGTTTCGGGTGTATAACCAAGGGTTGGGTACAACAAAAGACGAGGCTTGCCCGGATCAAGAGAATCGCCCGTCATTTTGTTGATGATTCGGGTTAGAAAAAACTTTGATTGGGTACTGTCTTTTTGGGCTTGAGAAACCAAGGGGAACATTAACATAAGGCACCCAAATAGCTGTCCAAAAGTAGTATTCTTCATTGTCGGGTTGTAAATACAGTAAAATTCAGTCTGATGGGGAGGGGAATTTCAAACGAATATCATAGACTCAAACAAGAGACAAAAAAAAAGGTTGATGCTTTGGTGTAGAACCCCGATAAATCATGACTCCTCTGTGACTAAATTTTAGCTGAAATAATTTAAGTGTCTCTAATTATTTTAGCTAAAATAAGATGGACATCTTTGTTTTTTACGCTCCCTAAGCCATCTTTTCGGTCGTATTCGATACAGCATTACAAAATTTCCTGCCCAAAACAATCTATCTTGCACGCTGTTCTACTCTTGCAAAGCCGGAGCATAGAGGATGTTTAAATTTATGATTGCAGACAAAAATGAGCACGTTTTTGACTAGTCGAGAAACAAAAAGCGGAGTCATGCAGCGCATAATGAGCATTTTTGTAACGGTGTAAATCAAGACTTACGCGGAGCCATTTTGGACCAAACAAAAATTTTTGAACAAACTCTTAAGGAGCGTAAAAAATAAGGTAAACAGGTTTGGGGCTTAAGCGAATAAAGAGCACTACCAGTTTAAGCAACTGGATGTAAGAAAATTGTGTTCTTTTTTACTAAACCTCAAACCCAAATCCGTCCACCTTATTTTAGCTGAAATCCTTATCATCGGCTAGTCTATCTTACCAAAAAACAGCCATTTCAATCCATGACCCAGCGCGAAATCGAACAAAACCGCTACGAAGACGAACACAAGCTCGCCCTGATGACCCTACGCCAACGCCTGGACAAAGTTAAACTAGGTGGTGGCGAGAAAAAACTTGCTCAGCAACACGAACAAGGCAAAATGACCGCCAGAGAGCGGGTCGCTTACCTGATTGATGACAAAAGCCCTTTTCTCGAAATTGGTGCCTTCGCGGGTTATGAGCAATACGGAGCAGAAGGCGGCTGCCCAGCAGGCGGTGTGATCACAGGCTTGGGCTACGTCCGTGGGCGCTTGTGCATGATCGTAGCCAATGATGCCACCGTAAAAGCTGGTGCCTGGTTTCCGATCACGGGCAAAAAGAACTTGCGCGCTCAAGAGATTGCGATGGAAAACCGCTTGCCCATCATTTACTTGGTCGACAGTGCTGGCATTTTTCTGCCGATGCAAGATGAAATTTTTGCCGATAAAGAGCATTTCGGACGCATTTTTCGCAACAATGCCAAGATGTCGGGCATGGGCATTCCCCAGATCTCTGCAGTGATGGGCAGTTGTGTAGCAGGTGGGGCTTATTTGCCCATCATGTCGGATGAAGCCTTGATTGTAGAAGGCACAGGGTCGATTTTTTTGGCGGGCCCTTACCTAGTCAAAGCGGCTATTGGCGAAGAGGTAGACAAAGAAACCCTGGGCGGTGCCAGCACCCATAGCGAAATTTCGGGGGTTACGGATTACAAAGTAAAGGATGATCCCACTTGCCTAGACACTATCAAAGACCTGATCGATAAGCTCGGGCATGAGCCCAAAACTGGTTTTGACCGCGCAAAACCCATGCCTCCTGCCGAAAATCCAGAGAACATACTGCGCATTTTACCGGATGACTCCTCCAAGCCCTACTCCACATTGGACTTGCTCAAATGCCTGGTGGACGAATCCAAACTGACCTTGTACAAGGCTGATTATGGCAAAACCATCACTTGCGCCTATGCCCGCATTGACGGTTGGTCGGTAGGAATCGTGGTCAACAACCGCGAAGTGGTGAAAAATGGTAAAGGTGAAATGCAATTCGGCGGTGTGATTTACTCCGATTCCGCCGACAAAGCCACTCGTTTTATCCTGAATTGCAACCAGAAAAAAATACCACTTTTGTTCATGCATGATGTTACAGGCTTCATGGTGGGCTCGCGCTCCGAGCACGGAGGCATCATCAAAGACGGTGCCAAAATGGTCAATGCAGTGGCCAATAGTACAGTGCCAAAATTTACGGTGGTGATGGGCAATTCATATGGCGCTGGCAACTATGCCATGTGTGGCAAAGCCTACGACCCACGCCTAATTGTAGCTTGGCCTGGTGCCAAAATTGCGGTAATGGGAGGCTCCCAAGCCGCCAAAACCCTGACCCAAATCCAAGTAGCTTCAATGAAATCAAGAGGTGAAGCACCTGATGCCGAGAAGGAAAAAGCCCTGTTTGAAGAAATAAAGGCGCGCTATGACCAACAGACCTCCGCCTACTACGCTGCTTCACGCTTATGGGTAGACGCCATCATCAACCCACTCGAAACCCGCCAATGGATCAGCATGGGCATCGAAGCCGCTAACAATGCGGAGGTAGAGAAGTTCAATGTGGGGGTTATTCAGGTTTAAGTGAGGCAATTTGCAAAGGGAGCATAAAAAATAAGGTGGACGGATTTGGGTTTGGTAATAAAAGAAAACTACCTGTTTAAGCAACTGACTGGAAGGAGGTCGTGTTCTTTTTTTGCTAAACCTCAAAAGCAAACCTGTTTGCTTTATTTTAGCTCAAATAATAAGTGACAAGCCACGAATAAACCTTACCAAATCGCAACTGCCTTGCCTCGCTGCGCGAGGACATAATCTATAAAGTGCTGAAAACTTCGGAGAAGTTTCCGTAGCTGAGAATTTTGTGATTTTCATGTTGAATATGAAGCGTTTATGACCGCGAAGCGGGCCAATTCTCTAATTCTTTCAAATTCTAGTTTTGACAAAATTGGTCAACGTCACGCAAGAAATTCTGTAATTTTGTAATCCTGCAAATTCTGGTTTAGACAAAAAAGTCTCGATTAATTCTTGATAACGCCTTTCTTCGAAGTTTTCAGAAAGTACGCAGTTGCTAATTTGAAAGGTTCATTATTGGCTCATTGCTAAACCAGCATTCACAGTATCACCAAAATCACCTTGACTATTTTTTCCATGATTTAGAAGAATCATAAAATTGGTCCGCTTCTCGCACTGTTTCACGGTTCGCTGTCTAGCATGGAAAACTAAGTTACGAGTAGGCATGATTTACCCCTATTTTGTGAATTTCATCTTCTATAAATAAAATCAAAACTAACTAAGCCCCAATCGCTCCACCCTCACAAAATCCTCCACTGGCCCTTCGCAAACCGCACAGGCATAATCGGGCCCCAACTCGCTGAATGGATTGTTGGCTGAAATACCTTGCAAGCTGTCGCCATAACGGCTATCGTACACGTTTTGGCAATGTGGGCATTGGTAAACCTCCAGGGCTGGTTTGGCCGCCGCAGGTTGAGCCGGGCTTGCTGCCACTGGGCCGGGACTGGTGTTTTCACCCAGGCGCTCGAAGTACAAGCGGCTCAATTCCATGAGCAGGCCGGGGAGCTCCATTTTGTCCACATCTTGCACATAGGTTTCGTAAACTAAGGTGTTGGGATCAAAGTTTTTGGCATAGAGGACATTAAAAGTAGGCCGCACCTGGTAATGCTGCACCACCTTGGGCGCAGGATTGCGCTGAATGAGGATGGAAGTAAAATTGATGCCATAATGGCTGGTGATGCCAAAAGTCAGCCCATAAGTACTGATGTCGTTTTGGTCGAAATTGCGCACCAAAAAGCGCTTGAGGTCCAACGCTTCGTCATCAAAAGCAGGAATATGCCAGTTCATTTCCAAGGAAGAGTGACGCTCGTTGATGCCAAAGCGACCCAATAATTTTTGCCAAGCCACTTCATGGCGTTGATGGATGCCCTTGACAATGAACGACTTCCAGGGGGTGATGCAGATTTTGCCAATTTTACACTCAAAGCACAAATCGCACATGGCTTTGAGGAATTTTAGGTTGTAGCGGTTGTTGCGCCAGTACAGTCCGAGCCAGAGCTGATCCATTTCAAAACGGTTCATGCCTTCGTAGTAAGGGAAGGGCACGGCTGGAATTTGCAAGGGCTCTTGTGGCACCCGGCTGTTGGTTTCCAGGGTGCTGCTGAGGTGGTCGAACAAGGCTGCAATATTGGCAATTGAATTGTCCAAGGCTTCGATGGCCTTGGCCAGTCGGGCCATGTCCCAAGAGTAAATCAACAAAGGGTAGGCTTCTGGTTTGGGCCAATGTGGCAAGCGGATGTAGCAATACCAATAATCCTCCACATTGGAGGCGATGAAATTCAAATGCCCGGTAAACAAAGGCACCAGCCGCTGGCGTGGATCGGTAATGTTGATCTCTAACTTCTGCGGTTCGCTGAATTGCTCCAATACATAAAGGTACATGGCGCTGCTGAGCCAGGGCGTACCTGGAAAAATATCGGCCGAAACGTAGGAGCAGACGATGTTCTGGTAAACGTTGCCCGAAAGGTTTTCGATCTTTAATTGCGGAAAATCAGTGGCAATATGGGCCAAGTCCTGGTCGGTAGGCAGTACGATGTCCTGCCTGGAACCAAACAAGAGGCTGTCCAAACCCGCCAACTCAGCCAATTCTACGATTTGTTTCAGTTCGCTGGGCGATAATACGCCGCCTTTAACCAAAATGCGTTGCAAGTTCTGGCGCATGTTTCAAGTTTTTACTGCCCCCCAGGGTTTCGATGGTTTGATCCAGGATTTTCTTTACTTCGGGTTTGCAGGAGCCGCAGCCCATGCCTGCTCCGGTTTGCTTGCAGAGTTGGCGGAAATCACGGCAACCCGCTTGTACCGCCATCGCGATGTTGTCTTCGCCCACTTGGTTGCAAGAGCACACCAACTTGCCCAGGACTGGCGCGCCCTGGTTTTTGCCGCGCAGCAGTTCCATGCGTTTTTCGCCCAATTCTATTTGATCTTCAATGAGTGCTTTGTACTCGGCAAACTCGGTTTTGTCGCCGATCAAAATGGCCCCCACCAAACGATCCTGATAGACAATGCACTTCTTGTAGTAGCGCTGGCTCAGGTCCATGAACACTACTTGTTCGTAGTCAGGGTCGTCATCTGGGCAGTAAATGTTGCCCACGCTGCACAAGTGCAAGTCCTCGAATTTCAGGATGTTCATCAAAACCGAACCCCGATAACGGCTGCTGATGTCGCCATTGAGGTAGCGGGCCAGTAGGTCGGCTTGTTGCTCGGCGGCGGCGGTAATGCCGTAGAGTTCTCCTTTGAATTCGGCAATTTCGCCCATCGCGTAAATGCTTGGATCGGAAGTTTGCAGGTAATCATCCACCACTACGCCTTTACCGCAGCGCAAACCTGCGTTACGGGCCAAGGAAATGCTGGGAATGGTACCAATGGCATACACTATGGCTGTACAGCTCAGGGTCTTGCCGCTTTTCAGGTTGACCAAAATCCCAGCTTGCTGGGTATTGGGCAAAATCGTGTGCACTTCATTGTCGTAATAAATCTGGATGCCACGCTCCATCACGTCTTCACCCAAAAGGCGGCTGCCGATCACGTCCAACTGCCGTTCCATCAAGCGGGCAGCCCGCTGAATGAGGGTGATTTTTACGTCGATCATGCGCAGTGCGGCAGCCAATTCCAAGCCGAGCAAGCCGCCACCCACGATGACCACGTGCTGTTCTTCGCGGGGCAAACCACTTTCTTGCAGGTGGGTTTTGAGGCGGTCGGCATCCAGGCGCGAGCGCATCGTGAACACACCTGGCAGGCTCAGCGGTGCTTCGCGGGGTACAATCGGCCCGCTGCCCGTAGCCAGGATCAGGCGATCATAAACATGCTCTTGACCTTTGCTGTCGATGATGACTTTGTGTTGGCTATCAATTGATTCAATACCAGTGGCCAAGTGCAGGTGGATGTTCAGTTTGGCCAATTCAGCATCCTGGATTTTGAGCAATTGCTCCCATTCCAGGTGCTCGCTCAGGTATTCGGGCAGCAAAACCCGGTTGTAAAAAGCGTGGGGTTCGCGGGAAAAAACGTGAAGTTCGTCATTCGGGTTTTTCTCGCGGTAACTTTGGATGAAGCGATAAGCGGCAGCGCCTGCGCCTACAATGACGATTTTTTCAAAAGGCTTGACGAAGGCTTTGACCTGCACACAAGCAAATTTGAAGTCAGGCTCCTTGGAAAATGGATCCACCAAGTCGCTGCTCAAGTTGTTGGCGCGGCCCAGCTTGCTGTCGAGAATTTTGCCCCAGTGCATGGGTAAAAACACCACCCCGGGTCGGATTTCTTCGCTGATTTTGACGCAGGCCCTTACTTCGCCACGCTCGTTGTTGATCAGGGCCACATCGCCGTCTTTCAGCCCCCGTTGAGCAGCGTCTTTGGGGTGAATTTCCAAAAATGGAGCTCCAATATGGGTCAGCAAGCGATTGACTTTGCCCGTCTTGGTCATGGTATGCCACTGGTCGCGGATGCGGCCCGTGGTGAGGATCAGTGGAAAATCCGTACTGGGTTTTTCGCTGACGTTGTAGATGTTTTTGGGCAAATTGAAGCGCGCCTTGTGGTTGCGGTGATAAAACTGCAAGTCTTCGAACAAGCGTGGGGTGCCCGGATGATCGGCACTGGGCACTGGCCATTGGAAAGTACCTTCGCGTTGCAGGCGCTCGTGGCTGAGGCCCGAAATGTCGATGTTGGTGCCCTTGGTCAGGCGGCAATGTTCGTCATAAATTTCGCTCACGCTGCGGTAATCAAAACCTGCAAAGCCCATTTTTTGGGCAAAACGCTGTAAAATTTCCACATCCGCCAGGGCTTCGCCAGGTGCGTCGATGGCTTTGGGCAGGTAGGCGATGCGGCGCTCGGAATTGGTCATCACGCCTTCTTTTTCCAGCCAACCTGCTGCAGGGAGAACCAAATCGGCATAAGCTACTGTATCAGAACGGCTCGAAATGTCCTGCACCACCACAAAGCGGGACTTGAGCAATCCTTTTTCGACTTCGTTGAGGTTAGGCAGGCTGACCATCGGGTTGGTGCAGATGATCCACACGGCTTTGATGTCGCCATCGGCCAGGCCCTTGAAAATTTCGGTGGCCGTGCGACCTGGTTTTTCAGAAATATGCGCAACACCCCAAAAATCAGCCACCTCGCGGCGGTGGGTCGGGTCTGCTAGTGTGCGGTGCGCGGCCAACATGGTAGCCAGGCCACCTACTTCACGGCCCCCCATCGCATTGGGTTGTCCGGTGAGTGAAAATGGGCCCGCGCCGGGTTTGCCTACTTGCCCCGTGAGGATGGACAAGTTGATCAGCGATACGTTTTTGTCCACCCCAATGGCGCTTTGGTTGAGCCCCATCGTCCAAAAGCTCAAAAAAGCTTTGGCGTCACCGATGTATTTGGCGGCCAGTTTGATGTCAGCTACCTCGACGCCACAGATTTCGGCGGCTTTGCGCAAGGGAGTGTCCATCACCATGCGGCGGTAATTGGCAAAGCCTTCGGTATTTTGGTTGATGAAAAACTGATCGGCCTTATTGTTCTCGATCAAGCGGCGACCGATGGCGTTGTACAAAACCACATCGGTGCCGGGTTTGATTTGCAGGTGCAGGTCGGCGATGGCGCAAGTCTGGGTCTTGCGCGGGTCCACCACGATGACCTTGATATTTGGATTTTTTTCCTTGTGCTGTTCCATGCGGCGGAACAAAATGGGGTGGCACCAGGCGGCATTGGCACCAGCGAGCAGCATACAATCCGAGAGCTCGATGTCGGCGTAAGTGGTGGGTACGCTGTCCTCTCCAAAAGTTTTGGTATACCCCACCACTGCCGAACTCATGCACAGGCGAGAATTGGTGTCAAGGTTGTTTGTTCCTAAGAAACCCTTTACGAGCTTGTTAACGAGGTAATATTCTTCGGTCAGGCATTGACCCGACACGTAAAAGGCCACGCTGTCGGGGCCGTGTTTTTCGATGATGGATTTGAAAGTAGCCGCTGCGCGGTCCAGGGCGGTGTCCCAGGATACGCGTTCGAGGGGATGGTTGCGGCTCCAGCGCATTTCGGGATACAGTAGTCGGTCGCTTTGGTCTTGGGCCACATAGTGCAGGTTCATGCCCTTGGAGCAGAGCATACCCTGGTTCACGGGGTGATCAGGGTCGCCTTTGACCTTCAAACGCCCATTTGCGTCTTTGTTTACCACTACACCACAACCAACGCCACAGTAGGAGCAGGTCGATTTGTATGCTTGCTGTTTCATCAGGACAAAAGTTGTGGATTGTAGGGTTTAGAAAAACCCAATTTTTTGGGATTTTTTGATGACCAAAGGGGGGATTTTTTGTCTGGAGCAGGATTTATAGATTACAGACATGGGCCTGTAGAGACAGGGCATGCCCTGTCTCACGTAACACTGGAAAAATTCCTTGAAAGGTTGGCTGTTCTCTCACTGAACTAATTGTAGAAAGCGGATGAAGCAGGGTGACAACTGCTGCAAGGTTTTAGTTGGTGCAAAAAACTTGACGAAACCTTGCTTACACATCTGTACCCATTGGAAATTGTTCAAAACAATGTTTACGAAAAAATAATCCAACATCACATTAGACAGGGCATGCCCTGTCTCTACACATGTTCCAGAAAATCAATCAAATGGCTGCGGTATTCGTAATAATCCGGATGCTCCATCACTGCCTTGCGCTCACGGGGACGCTCAAGGTGAATATTAAGTACATCACCGATCTGGGCACGCGGGCCGCTGGTCATCATCACTACGCGGTCGGAGAGGAAAATGGCTTCATCAACGTCGTGGGTGATCATGATGGCGGTGATTTTTTCGCGGTTCCACACTTCGAGCAGCACTTCTTGCAACTCGGCACGGGTCAGGGAGTCGAGCATTCCAAAGGGTTCGTCCAACAAGAGAATTTGTGGCTTGATGGCAAAAGCCCTGGCAATGCCCACCCTTTGTTGCATGCCTTGCGAGAGGTCTTTGGCGCGTTTGTCCAAGGCATCACCCAAGCCTACTTTTTGCAGGTAATAGCTGGCAATGTCCCTGCGGGTATCCTTGGTTTCGTGTGGAAAAACCTGGTTTACGCCCAAAAGCACATTGTCCAATGCACTCATCCAGGGCAAAAGGCTGGGCGATTGGAAAATCACGCCCCGATCCGGGCCAGGGCCTTTGATGGCTTTTCCGCCCAACAAAATCTGGCCTCCACTGATCGGATTCAAGCCTGCAATCATCGACAATAGGGTCGATTTTCCGCAGCCCGAATGGCCAATGATGGACATGAACTCGCCCTTCATGATGTCCAGTTGCAGCTCGTGCAAGACCTCATAACTTTGGCCTTTGGGCAGCGGATAACTTTTGCTCAATTTTTGGCAAGAAAGCAAAATGGGCGAAGCTAAAGCAGTATTGGCGCTCATGATTTAGAAGTTATGAGTTATGGGTTATGAGTGGGGGCTCGCTGGCAAACATTTTATACCTAAAGTGCATGTCTCCACTTTTACATAAAGTTGAAATTCAGCTTTTGCAAACCGCTGAAAAAACAATGGCTTATAGGATACGCAAATCAGTTAGAATTAGCGCAAGGCCAGTGAAAAGCCACTTCGGGGCATCACAGGTTTTACATCGGGCAGTTCGCGATTGACTTCCAGCTCTTTTTGGCGTTTTGCATCGGCACCTGTATCGAGTAGGTAAGTGATCACGTCGTTGCGCAGGCGCTTGTATTCGGGGATGTGGTTGAGTTGGGTTTTGTCGCGAGGGCGCTCAATGTCGATGGCAAAAGCTGGCCCCAAAGTGGCGCTGGGGCCAGGGTTGAGCGGAATGATCCGATCAGCCATGAGAATGCCTTCGTCCACATCGTTGGTGATGAGGAGCGCCGTGCGGCGATTTTCGTTCCAAATTTTTAGGATTTCTTGTTGCAGATTGCCACGGGTCAAAGCGTCGAGTGCGCTGAGGGGCTCGTCCATGAGCAATACTTCGGGTTCCATGGACAGGGCACGGGCTACGGCTACACGTTGGCGCATGCCGCCCGACAATTCAGCGGGAGCTTTGTGGGCTGCATGGCTCAGATTGACCATACTGATGTAGCGCATGACGTGGGCTTCGCGCTGGGCTTTGCTCCATTTTGGGAAAACTTGGGCCACTCCCAAGTCAATGTTTTGGGCTACACTCAGCCAAGGCAGTAAGGAGTAGTTTTGAAAAACCATGCCCCGCTCATGGCCAGGGCCTTTGATGGCCTGGCCTTTGTACAAGACTTCACCTTTGTCCGCTTGTTGCAAGCCCGCCAGCAGTTTGACCAGGGTGGTTTTACCACTGCCCGAGTAACCCACGATGGCGACAAACTCGCCTTCTTGGATGTTGAGGTTGATGTTGTTCAATACCTCCGTTCTTTGGCGGCCCTCGCCGAATGACTTATAAATATTTTTTAACTGTAACATTATGATTAAAAGTTGAATTAAACACGAAATTGTAAAATCTCAACAGGCTTCTTTTTACGTCGCACTTCATCCGAAGTGCCAAAGAGTCCTGGGCTCTGATCACTACAAACGTCTCACTTCTCCGAAGTATAACGCTCTCTGAGATACGGATTGAGAACTTACATGGGATCAGGCGAAAGACACTTTTTGCTGCAAGGCGGCCATCAGGCGGTCCAGGGCATAACCGATCATGCCGATAGTCAATACGGCCACCATGATGCGGGCAATTGAAGTGCTGGAACCATTTTGAAATTCATCCCAGATGAACTTGCCCAGACCTGGGTTTTGAGCCATCATTTCGGCGGCGATCAAAACCATCCAACCCACGCCCAGGGTGATGCGCAAGCCCGTGAAAATCATGGGCAAAGTAGCGGGCAAGATGACCTTGAAAGTGCGCTGGCGAGCAGAGAGTTGCAGTACTTGAGCTACATTCAGGTAATCTTTGTTCACTGAAGCCACGCCCACCGCGGTGTTGATCAAGGTTGCCCACAAGGAGCACATGGCTACCGTGACGGCTGAAATGATGAAGGATTTTGGTACCAATCCGTTGTTGGTGGTGTAAACTGCGCTCACGACCATTGTCACAATCGGCAGCCAGGCCAAGGGCGATACGGGCTTCAGGACCTGGATGATGGGATTGAGTGCGGTCATGATGTTTTTGTTGGCCCCACAAATGATACCAATGGGCAAAGCCAGAATGGAGGCAAAAATGAAGCCTACGAACACCGTTTTCAGGCTGGTCAGGATCTGATCAAGGTAAGTAGGCTTACCCGTGAACGCCACCCTTCTGGGCTTGGCATTGGGATTGGCCGCTTTAATTTTAGCGATTCTGGCATCTTGGCGAGCGTAGAAGTCGTTCGCTTTTGCGCGTTCAGTAAGGTGTTCTTGCCAAAGCACCTGGGCCTGTTGGGTTACTTCCATGGGGCCAGGCAAGCGGCCCAGGCTGGTGTTGACCCTTTGGGCCACCAAGTGCCAAGTCAGCAGAAAACCAGCGATAGCCATGACGGGCAACCCAATGGAGGTCCAAATTTGCCGCAATTGGACCAGTATTTCTTCGCCGCTGAACAAACGAACAAAAGGAATGGCCCAAAACATGCCAGTAAATTGTAAGAGTTGAATGGTTCTTGCCTTCATGGCTTTTTTGAGTTTAAAAGTTTAATGTTGAAGAGTTGAAAAGATGGGCTTCGATTGGAGCTGGTCTTTTCAACCCTTCAACTTTTCAACATTTCAACAAGGTTACTTCATTGCCTTTTGGTCCTTGATGCCAATGGCCAGCTTGTTCAGGTAAACCACTGGGTTTTTGCCGTCGTATTCCACCCCGTCGATGAAGTCTTTGCTGGGCGCTTTGAATCCATCGGTGCTCGGAAGGTCACTGGCCTTGATCTTGCCTTCGGCGAGCAGGGCTTCTGCGGCTTCTTTCCAGACTTCAGGCAGGTAGACTTTCTTGGCCGTTTCGATGTACCAATCCTTGGTCTTGGGCTCAGTGATTTGGCCCCAGCGGCGCATTTGGGTCAGGTACCAGATGCAATCGCTGTAATAAGGATAAGTAGCGTTGTACTTGAAGAACACGTTGAAGTCAGGCAGTTCACGCTTGTCACCTTTTTCGTATTCAAAGGTCCCGGTCATGCTGTTGGCGAGTACGGCTTCGTCGGCACCTACGTATTCGGGCTTGCTTAGGATTTTCACGGCTTCGGCGCGATTCGCTCCTTCATTTTCATCCAACCACTGGCAAGCACGCATGATGGCTTTGGTCAGGGCAACCAAAGTTTTAGGGTTTTGATCGGCAAAGCTGCGCAAAACGCCAAACACTTTTTCTGGGTTGTTTTTCCAGATTTCCAAGTCGGTTACTACGGGTACCCCGATGCCTTTGAAGACGGCCTGTTGGTTCCAAGGTTCTCCTACGCAGTAGCCCAGGATGGTGCCTGCTTCGAGGGTTGCGGGCATTTGTGGTGGAGGCGTTACAGAAATGATGACGTCGCCATCGACGGTGCCAGTGATGTTGTCTTTGGTATAAAAACCAGGGTTGATGCCGCCTGCGGCCAACCAGTAGCGCAATTCATAGTTGTGCGTGGACACTGGAAAAACCATTCCCATATTGAAGGGTTTGCCGCCTTTTTTGTATTGCTCCACCACTGGCTTCAGGGCCTTGGCAGAGATGGGGTGAACGGGTTTGTCACCTTCCATTGGCACGTTGGCCTTCATCATTTTCCATACTTCATTGGAGACGGTGATGGCGTTGCCGTTCAAGTCCAAGCTGATGGGGGTAACTACTTCGGCAGTCGTACCAAAGCCGATGGAAGCACCGATGGGTTGGCCAGCCAGCATGTGAGCACCGTCCAATTCGCCTGCTACCACGCGGTCGAGTAGTACTTTCCAGTTGGCTTGTGCCTCCAGGGTCACGTACAAGCCCTCGTCTTCAAAAAAGCCTTTTTCTTTGGCGATGGCCAGGGGGGCCATGTCGGTCAGTTTGATGAAACCCAGTTTGAGCTCCGGTTTTTCCAGCTCTTCAGGCAATGCCGTTGAGCTGGTATCGGTAGTGCTGGGGGCTTTGCCACCACAGGCGAAGAAAGTGGCCAATGCGACCAAAGTGAACAGTTGGAATATCTTTTTCATGGTTTTTTTGCTTTAGTTGAGGCCCGTTTTCAGGCCTGGATTTTTGATTTAGGGTAAAAGTTTAGTTGGATGGCTTTGACTTAAAAAAGAGCTACAAGATTTTACTGCCGCAATCTTGCGCACAGGGCCCCTCTTCTCAACTCCTCAACCTCTCAACTCCTCAACTTTTACCATTGAGTTACAGCTTGCTCACCAGCAAGGTGGGGCTAAACGAAATCATGCAGTAGGCCCAGTTTTGCATGGCCTTGTAGTCGCCGCCTTTGATTTTGGCCATCGAGCTGGTGGCAAACAACTGCGAATAACCCATTTCCAATTTTACATCAGGAATGATGGTGCTGCTGAGTACGAAATCGAGTTCGGTGCCGAGGTTGCGAGACAGGTCACCGCCTTTTTTCTCTGGGTTCTGGTACAGGTCCACGGCGGAGAAAAACTGGTGCGCGGTGGTTTGCAACATGGCCTTTTTGCCGATGGGCAGGTTCGCGCGAATGTAGGGATCCACGAGACCAATGGTTTTGCTCATTTGGGTGTGGGCATTGCCTACGTAGAAGTAGTCCATGTTGCCATAAAACTTGTGGTGGGTTCCGTACAGCGGGTTGAAAGCATTGTTGCTGGTGGCTGCATCGTCTAGGGAAGCGCCGCTTACATAGTCTGCGCCCAGGATGATGTTGCTTTTTTTAGCAAAAGGCAGGGTCAGCGAGCCAGCCAAGAATAGCGCGTTTACTTCTTTGCCAACTGCGTCCTTGCCTATTTGCAAATAAGCTTCACCCTCCAGTTTGGCTTTTTTCAACTTGATGCTGCCAATGCCACCCAGGGTTTGGGTAAAATACACGCTGCTGTCTTTGGCTTGCTGGCCGTTATTCAGGGCCAAAAGAGACAAAGTACCTTTTTTGAAATCGCGGTGATACCACAAGAACTGCATGGTTTTGTAGTTGCCGCCTACATTGTAAAAGGTTTCCAGCAACTTGCTTTGCTCAGGAGTCTTGCCATCCTGGTTGAAAGCCGCACCGAGGTGCAACTGCTGTACGGAGTCTTTGCGAACGAATAACAAACCATCGTGTACTCGGCTCTGCTGCGCCCAAGCCAGGTTGCCAAGGATGCGGGCGTTGTCGTAATCCCATTCCTGGCGGCCCATTTTCAGGCTTGTTTTCTTGCTGAACTTCAAGTTGGCCCAGGCTTGGTGAACGGCCGCAAAGGAGTTTCCCGAGCCAGCGCTGGTTTTAAAAATCTGGGCTTCTTCGCCCCAAATTCGTACATCTTGGTAAGAAATCAGGAAATCGTACTTGGGTGCGCTGAGGCCAGCAATCAAGCGGGTACGCTGGTCGGTGAAAAAAGCGGCATTTTGTTTTGCCGGATCAATCAGCTTTTTGAAACCGTGGCGGTACTCGGTGCGCGGGCGTACCTCAGCTTTGAGGGTAAAGGTGGACTGCGCCATGCCTTTATTCAAAGCCAATAGGTACACTGCACCAATAGCAAGGGTATAAATGCGCTTCATCTTAAAGTAGTTTGGTGTTGAGTTTGGTTTGCGCTAGTTCCATTTGTAAGAGATCCAGGTCTGATCCCTTTTTAGACATACCCGACTACGCTATTTCCGGATAATTACGTAGTCAACACCACAAAGATAAAGGTTTTTAAGTAAAATACAAGTAATTACGTAGAAAAATACTTAAAAAATACGTATTTTTAACTTAACTTTTAGATAAGCTTCAATTCGCGGGCCTTTTGAGAGAGTTCCATGAGATTTTTGGCCCCTAGTTTTTTCATAAAATTGTGCCGATGTGCTTCAACTGTACGCACTTTTTTGTCCAATTGATCGGCAATTTCTTTGTTACTTAGCCCATTGATCACCAATTTAAGGATTTGTAACTCGCGTTTGGTGAGGTACAATGGTTCTGGGTTAGCTTCAAGGCTACCTGGGTTGTGGGGTTGAACAGGTGGGGTTGTGCCAGTTTGCTGCACCTTTTCCAAATACTTATTGACAATGATCTTGGAGATATCGGCGCTGAAATACTTCTCGCCCTGGTGAATTTGGCGGATAGCCTTTAGAAATTCATCTTTGCCCGCACCTTTCAAAATGTAGCCATACGCTCCCGCTTCAACGGATTCGAGTACGTAGTCTTCGGAGTCGTGCATAGAAAGCACCAATGCACGGGTATTGGGGGCTACTTGCTCTAGTTCTCTTACGGTTTCAATGCCCGTTTTGCGGGGCATGCGGATGTCGACGATCAACAGATCAGGTTGGCTAACTCGTACCCGTTCTAGCGCCTCCACCCCATCGGCAGCCTCACCCACTACTTCTAAGCCTTCGACGTCTTCCAAAAGAGAGCGAATGCCATCGCGAATGAGTTGGTGGTCATCGGCCAATACGATATTGATGTGAGGATTCATCTACAAAAATTAGGACTGCGTAAATTATTACGTAAAGATACCTAGAAATTTGCAAAAATAGAGATTTCTTATGGCGATTCTCGCTTCCTCAAAGGCACATTCAAGGTAATCCTGGTTCCTTCCCCGAGCTCTGAGCGCAGAAACATGCGGCCTTGGATGAACTGCATGCGTTCTTGCATGAAAGCTAGCCCACGGCCACTGCCATCCGAACGCAATTCCATCTCATCAGGGTCAAATCCTTGGCCATCATCATCAATCACAATGCTAAACATACTTTCGCTGTGGCTGAGTTTGATCAAAATATAGTTGGCTTTAGCGTACTTGATGGCATTGTTAACCGCTTCTTGGGTAATGCGGTACAAGTTGGTTTCAACCACTGTATCTAAGCGTTCGTTAAACTGGTGTTGGTTTTCAAACAAGATATTGCTACCCGTTAAGCGCCCCAGTTCGCTTGCCAGGCGGGCCAAGCCCGTTGCAATACCATAGTCGCTCAGCTCCGGGGGGGTGAGGTTAAAAGTGACGATTCGCACTTCCTGGATTACCTGGCTGGTCAGATTTTGTAATTTTTCGAGTTTTGGCTTGGCTTTCTCAGGCTGGTCCAGGTTGATGGAATCAAGGTTGAGTTTCAAAGCGCTTAGCATTTGACCAATCCCATCGTGCATGTCGCGGGCGATGCGCTTGCGCTCTTCCTCTTGGGCATCAAGCACTTGTACCGAACGCAATATTTGCTGTTTGAGTTGTTCTTCAAAACGTTCCTGATTGAGGCGTTCGATTTCCGCTTGGGCATCTTTACGAAAAGTGATGTCGGAGCAAAGGATCAACAAGTCGCGATTCAAACCCTGTGGGCTTACTGGAATAACCGCCATTTCCAGCCAGAGGCGACGCTCATCGTGGGTGCTGATCTGGATTTCACCCGTCCAGATGCGGTTCCGGGCTTTTTGAATGCTTTCTTCAATGGTCTTTTGCCCAGCTGCATCGGCGCACATGATTTCGGACAGGTGGCCCCGCAGTTTTTGGTTTTTATAGCCCAACAACTGCCGTAATTTTTCACTCAAGTGCCTTACCTGACCGTCGGCACTGCAATTGGCGAATAGCGCAGCCTGGTCAACGGCGTAATTCAAAGCTCGCAACTCTTGCAACGACTTTTCCTTCGCTTGGTACAGCTCATTCATCTCAGCGGCCATGCCACGAGCTTCTTGTTCGGAATGCAATAGTTTGTGTAAAACGTCCCTCACATGCAAAGCCGCCGGACGAAAAATCAAGAGCAACTCTAAAAGTAAAATGGCCAGGGAAATGACCAAAAGCCACCACTCAATGCGCTGAATTTGCTGCACTTTGGCCTGGGCTTCCGCATCATATTGGAATACGATTTGGTCCATTTCAGACAAAAATCGGCGTTCATTGTCCAAGACTTCTTGTACAACTCCCTGTTTCAAGGACTGTTTAGCCGCCGAGGCATCCGCGACTTCTTTGACCGCGAAAAACAAAGCCTTAAAAATTGGATTTAAGCGCCGAAACATGCTGTCGACCACCGCAGTGTTTTCGTTGGGTAAACCCAGGCTTGGCGCCCCCCCTTGCAAGGCACGGTGAGCCTGCCGCCAAGCGTGTAAGTCCCTGCGCAAGGCTTGTCTCACCATTTTCAACGAATCCTCAGCCCCTCCCCTACTCAGCAAAAGTGTCTGCTTGGTGATCCTTTGGCTGAGCATCCTTTGCCGCCCAGCCACGTTGATCACCCTTGAGTCGTTGACTTGTTTTTTGAGAAAATTCTGGATCAGCAATTGCCCGCTGATGACCGCCAAAGCAATGGCTCCCAAGGCGATCACGTAACCCGTACGCAAGCGGTCGAAAGTACTGGAGTCGATGCGCTCCTTTGCTTTACCAGCGTTTGAAAACATATATTTTTTTCCTTAATCCATTCTTACTGAGAAGCCACAAATAAACCTTACCAAATAGCAACTGCGTACTTTATAGATTATGCCCTCGCTGTGCGAGGCTGTATTTAGCACGCGGATAAAATTGGGTTTGGGTGTGCTCGTTTGGGTGTGAGTGTGGGGAACACCGTTTCTAATTGGCCGAGACGAAAGATTCGGCGCGAAGCCCACACACCCAAACTCACACTTTCACACCCACACCCATTCTTGCGGATTTCCAGCATTACGTTGACCGTTACGTTGACATGCGTGTCTCTTAAAAACTGGAAAGGTTTATTTTTAACCCGTTACTTCGTAGTTGAGCTAAAATAAGATGGACATCTTAATTTAGCTCAAACACTAAGTGACAAGCCACGAATAAACCTTACCAAATCGCAACTTCGTTGCCCCGCTGCGCGGTGCTGGTTCGGAACACAGATGAAACTGATGAAACTGATTTTCACTGATTTCCAGCATGACGTTGACCATGATGTTGACAACTGGCAATTAAAAAATTGGTAAGGTTTATTTTTAAACCGTTACTAAGTACATTCATAGCAATGAACAGGGGCAAATTGAGCAAAAAACTTCAGTTGTCAAAATCCGATGTAAACATACCCATCCATAATTTTCACTGGATAAACGGCAAGTGCCTGGCAATCGCCATTCAAATTTTCGCCGCTGATCAAAGAAAAGGTCCGTTTGTGCATGGGGCATGCCACTTTGGGTTCTCCTTTTTCATCGCCAATCAGGCCCCGCGAAATGACCATTTCCATGCGGTGCGGACAGAGATTCTGGCATGCATACCACTGGTCGATGTTGGTAAAATGAAAGACTGCGATTTGTTTGTCCTGGTATCTCACGCAGGCTCCGGCATTGGGCGGGAATGCACTGCAAGGACCCGCCTTGAACCAGGTTTTTACTTCCGGTTCGTTGACTGGGGCATATTTTGCAAGTAGATTTTCCATGATTTCGGATTAAAACAGTTTTTGAAGTGAATGGTGGATTCAAGGGTTTTTCAATTTTAAATTTCAAAAATCTCAAACCGTGCAAACGATAACCCAAGACACGACTAACCTCGCCAGCGAGCCCCCTAAATCATATGTCGTATGTTGTATGTCGTCTATCGTATGTATAATAAACCAACAACCCAGCGTTCCGCCTCCTTACCAAAGTTTGGGCATAATCTGGCCCCTCAGGTCCACAAATTCGATGTTGTCATCACCTTCATCGCTGTTGACGAAGTGCTTGAAACGGGCACGAATGGCGGGATTGTTGATCGCTTCGGTCCATTCGCACTGGTAATTGGCCACGAGTTTGGCCATATCGGCTTCCAAATCAGCGCCGATACCCAGGCAATCGTTCACCACCACGTCGATGAGGTAGTTGATGCCGCCTTCCATTTTCTCCAACCAGGGTGCGGTGCGTACCAGCGGTCCAGCCGTTTTGATGTAAAACATGAGGAAGCGGTCCAGGTAGCGGATACAGGTCTCGGAGTCGATTTTTTCGGCCAAAAGCACCGCATGTTTGGGATTGGCACCTCCGTTGCCGCATACATACAGGTTCCAACCTTCCTCGGTGGCGATGATGCCAAAATCCTTGCCTCGCGCTTCCGCACATTCGCGGATGCAGCCTGATACGCCGCCTTTGATTTTGTGCGGAGCCCGTAGGCCTTTGTAACGTTCTTCCACTTCGATGGCAAAACTCACGCTGTCGAGCATACCAAAGCGGCACCAGGTTGAGCCCACACAACTCTTGACCGTGCGCAGGGCTTTGCCGTAAGCGTGCCCGCTTTCAAAACCAGCGGCGATGAGTTCCTCCCAGATAAGGGGCAAGTCTTCCATGCGTGCGCCAAAGAGGTCGATGCGTTGGCCACCCGTGATTTTGGTATACAAGCCGTATTTTTCAGCCACTTGGCCAATCACGATCAACTTGGCAGGCGTGATTTCTCCACCGGGAATGCGGGGCACTACCGAATAAGTACCATTGCGCTGGATATTGGCCAAAAAGCGGTCGTTGGTATCCTGGATGCTGTTTTGGGCGGAAGCCGTTTCTGCACTCAGCGAGGCAAAAATGGAAGCCATCACTGGTTTGCACACCTCGCAACCCATGCCTTGGCCATGCCCAGCAATCACTTCTTCAAAAGCGGTGTAGCCTTTCAACTTGACCAAATCGAACAATTCCTGGCGGCTGAAGGCAAAATGCTCGCAAATCACGTCTTTCACCACCTTGCCCATGCCCTTGAGGGTACCTTTGATGAGGTCGTCGACCATGGGTTTGCAGCCGCCGCAACCACTGGCGGCCTTGGTGCATTTCACTACGGCCTTGAGGGTTTCACAGCCTTCTTCTACCACGGCCTGACAGATGCGGCCTTTGCTCACACTTTCGCAGGAGCAAATTACGGCCGCATCCGGCAGGTCCATCACACTGCCAAAAGCACTTTCGGCCCCCGATAGCTTCACGATCAAAGCCTCTGGTTCGGGTGGCAATGCGATGCCGTTTTTATAAATCTGGATGAGTTGATTGTAGTCGCTGCTGTCGCCAACCAGGATGCCGCCCAGCAGTTTTTTGCCGTCAGAACTGACGTTCAAACGCTTGTAAACACCCTTGAGCTGGTCTTGGAATACAATGGGACGATGAGGGCCATTTTCGCCAAAAGCATCGCCAAAACTGGCCACTTCCACACCGATTAATTTCAGGGCGGTCGACATGTCTACCACTGGACTCATGACCTGCATTTTGCCCAAAAGACTGGCCACCGCTACCTCGGCCATTTCGTAACCCGGAGCCACCAGGCCATAGACCATGCCACGGTAAGAAGCCGCTTCGCCGATGGCAAAAATATAGGGATCTGAAGTCCGCATGGTTTCATCAACCACAATGCCACCGCGTGGGGCGATTTCCAAGTCGCATTGGCGGCCCAATTCGTCGCGAGGGCGAATACCTGCCGAGATCACCAACATGTCACAAGGCAGGTTTTCGCCATCGCTGAAGGCCAAAGCCTGGATACGGTCAGAGCCCTCGATATTGCTGGTACTCTTTTGCAAATGCACTTTGATGCCCAGCTCTTCGATTTTTTCCTTCAACAAGTTTGCTCCCGCGTCGTCCAACTGACGTGGCATCAGGCGGGGGGCAAATTCTACCACATGGGTTTCCAGTCCGAGGTCCATAACTGCCTTGGCGGCTTCCAGACCTAGCAAGCCGCCGCCCAAAACTGCACCTTGTGGGTTTTTGCCCTGGGCGCAGATTTTTTTGCCGTAAACACAAATCTGCTCCAGGTCTTCGATGCTGCGGTAAACGAATACGCCTTGCTTGTCAACACCGCGGATATTGGGTACAAAAGGAGCCGAACCTGTAGCGAGGATCAAAGCATCATAAGTATAGGCACGCCCTTGGTGGGTAATGACGCTGCGTTTTTCGGTATCGACCTGGATGATCAATTCGCCAAGATGCAGGTCAATGCCTTGTTCAGCGTACCAGGTGCCGGGTGCCAGGTACAAGTCCTCTTCAGTTTTTCCACTGAAAAACGCACTGAGGTGGACTCGGTCGTAGGCTGGTCGAGGTTCTTCGCCAAACACTTGCAAGTGATAGCTGCCTGCGGGGGCTTGTGCGGTCCATTTTTCACAAAACTTATAGCCTACCATGCCATTGCCAACGACGATAATCCGCATCATGTGGTTTGATTTTTAGCAAAATTAAGTATTTTTTAAGTAATTGCAAGTGATTTTTAAAAAATTACTTAATTTTGTTCTTGAAAAGTACGTAATTAAACAGCCAGAACATGGTGAAAGCACTCAAATCTCCCAAAATTACGCTGGTTGGAGCTGGCCCCGGCGATCCAGACCTGATCACTCGCAAGGGTTGGAAAGCCCTACAAAGTGCAGATGTGGTGCTTTACGACGCATTGATTCACCCAGATTTGTTGGCGGAAATACCTAGTGGAGTACCATGTTTCTATGTAGGCAAAAGGTGCAGTCAGCACAGTTTCAGCCAGGAGGAGATCAATCGACAGTTGGTCGATTGTGCCCGATTTTACGGCCATGCCGTGCGTTTGAAAGGTGGAGATCCTTTCGTCTTTGGCCGTGGAATGGAAGAAGTACAGTATGCCAAAAGCCAGGGCATTGAGCAGATTGAGGTCATTCCGGGCATCAGCAGCGCGATTGCAGGTCCTGCGGCGGCTGGTATTCCGGTGACCAGCCGGGGCTATAGCAACAGTTTTTGGGTCTTGACCGCCAGCACCAAAACAGGGGAATTGAACAAGGACCTAGAAATAGCCGCCCAATCTTCAGCTACGGTGGTGGTCCTGATGGGGATTCAAAAACTGGAAGCTATTTTGGACTTGTTTCAACAACATCGAAAAATGGACACACCAGTGGCCATCATTCAAAATGCTACGATGCCCGATCAAAAAACGATCATTGGAGAAATAGGTACATTATCATGTGGTGTAGCAAAACCCGACCCGAAAGCAGCGGGATTGGTGGTGATTGGAGAGGTGGTGAACTTGGCTTCGCAAGAGATGATCAAAGCGATTGTTAATCAGGTGAAATAGCAAAAATTCGGGCCTGGTAGAGCTTTACAAAAACTTGCAAGCCACCAGGTCCCAAACTTTCGCCTATGTAAACTTAGAAGACTATTACTTGTCTAAAATTACCCGCTTGACGCTAACCCCATTGGTATGCTCCAAACGCAGGAAATAGATACCAGCCGGATACTGGCTCAAATCAAGCTCGAAGAAGCGCAGATTGTTGGCTTTTTCGAGTCTCATCACTTGACCTTGGCTATTGATCAGCGAAAGTCCCTTTACTTCAAGCTCTTTGCCGATGCCAACCGTAAGCGTCCCACTGCTTGGTACGGGGAATACGGAGAAATCAGCCTCCTTGGTCTGGTACTTGGCATTAAAGGCCATCAGTTCCGTTTCTACCAGCGGAGTACCAGTGTACTCCCAACGACCAATGTCCGGTGCAGAACCACTGAATGACAGCCCTACATTCACCCCTTTGTTCACGCAAAAGCTACTGCCTGAAGCGGGTTTGTAGTAGTTGTCCCAACGATTGCCAGAGTTGTTGAAACCAGGTGCTCCCAGAATGTTGGTTGAGTTGGCACTGATGTTGTTGCCGCTGAAATTGGCTTTGGTTGGGTTCGTGTGATACTTAAGGTTGTTGGTGAAAGTCAAGCTGGCACCATCTTTGACATCCTCCGCTTCTGTTTCTAGGAATACGTTGTTCCGAATATCAACCCCGGTCGCAGCAGTAAGTGAAAGACCAACCCCCATTCGATGAAATACGTTGTTGTAAATCTTGATGTTGTTGGAAGGGTCAGGGCAGAACAATGCCGCACTATTGCCAAAACCAAAATTAGGTGTACGGGCCACATTTGCAAAAATGTTGTTACGGATCAAATAGTTTTTCAACTCGTAAGATCCACCTCCGTACCAGATTGCAATACCAAACCCTTTGTCCTGGATATAGCAATCCGAAATCTCAACCCCGCTCAAGGCTGCTTCGATGGCTTCTTTGGAGCTAACGCCATCGCTGTCGATCATGCGTACGTTGTTCACACGAAGGTTGCTAACGGCTGTGCCAACAGGTTGATAGGTGGTCATTTGAGCGTGGTTCACAAAGGAGAGCCAGGTATTGCACACCACATTGTACACTTCATTGCCATCCTTGAGGTTCCACAACTCGATCGAGATTTTTTCGCCCCAGGCTGCATCTGCTTCATTCACATTGATGTTGCAGTCGTGGATTTTCACGTTGCGGAAGTGCCCCACAAAAATGAATTTGATCCCATACCCTACATTGTCGTTGATGGTAATGTTGTAAATATCGGCACCGTCTAATCCTGCGAGACACAAATTTCCAAGGGTTTCGCTGCCTAGTTGGGCACCATTGTTGAGGAAAGTACAGTTGAACACCGTGGTATTGGTCATCCATTTCCCGGCAGGCATGGGTTCGTACCACCACATGTCGCTACGGCCAAATACCGCCCCTCTTTGCTGGAAATTTTTGATGGTTACATGGTGCATGGTCACTCCGCTGCGGCATTGTACCCAGACCCCAGCTTTGATGACTTTATTGTTGCCATCCAAAGTGAAGCCACTGAGCGTTTGGTTTCCATTGGCGGGTGTCAGCATTTGGGTAAGTGAGCCATACTTGGGGTTTGCACCAGAGTAAGCATCTGAAGCCAATTGGATCAAGCTGCCATCGTACCATAGTTTCCAATCCCCACTGCCTTGGTCAATACCCGGAGCTGGAATGGCTGCGGCTGATGTAATGGTCACTTGGGCTTCACCAGCACCTTGTAGGTTGACTCCCAAAGGCAGTTTGATGGCCTCGGTCTCGGAATAGGTTCCTGGATTGACATAGATGGTATTGTTCAAACCAGCAGGTACTTGCTGCGCAGCATACGCAATGGTGCGATAAGGCAAGGTCGAAGAACCTCTACCAGGAGCATCTAGCCCCGTAGTGGCTACATAGTAAGTAGTACCGGGTACAGGGGCAACTGCTGTGGTGAAGCTGATTCCAGCATTGCTTGCCACAGTTGAACCACTTCCATTCACAGCCGTAACCTTCCAATAGTAAGTCGTATTGCCAGCCAATGCAGTGGTGGGGGCGTAGCTGGTGGTGGTGAGATTGCTCAGGTTGATGACCGGGCTGGCATAAGTGCTACTGGTCGAAACGACCAGGTTATAACCAGAGGCATTGGCCGAAGTAGCCCAAGTGAAATTAGGGTACTGCGAGACATTACTAGCCCCACTTGCTGGAGCACTCTGGGTAAAAGAACCAGGGGGTGGAGGTGCCGCAGTAGTAAAGGAAATTCCCGCATTGCTGGCAACTTTCGTCCCAGTCACATTGACAGCAGTAACTTTCCAGTA
The DNA here is from genome assembly GCA_013299105.1 of Chitinophagales bacterium. Classification (GTDB taxonomy): domain Bacteria; phylum Bacteroidota; class Bacteroidia; order Chitinophagales; family Saprospiraceae; genus Haliscomenobacter. The sequence continues at coordinate 45,758 of JAAFJY010000025.1, forward strand.
ATAAGTGGTAGTGCCTTGCAAAGCTACTCCTGGTGTATAGATCGTACCTGTAATCCCACTTTGGTTGATCAGAGGGTTGGCGTAAGTGCTGCTGGTAGAAACCACCAGGGTGTAGCTGTCTGCGCTGGAAGAAGCACCCCAAGTAAAGGCTGGGCTCACCGATACCCCAGTCGCTCCGCTCGCTGGAGCAGTTTGGCTGAAATTTCCTGGCACGGGAATCGGTGTAGGGAGTGCACTGGAAAGGACAGAGCTTGGTACAATCACTTGCGAACCAGCTGGTGGAATCCAAACAACGGTCAAGTGGTCGCCGCCGGAGTCTTCTTTGTGCAGCGCTTCTACATAGTACCAATTGTTGGCCACCATGCTCACATTTCCACTTTGGGTACCATATTTATTGTACTGTTCTTGGTTGGTCCAGCCAGAAACCGAGGCGACCAATACTTTATTCGCCGGTGATTCATTGGTACTGATCCACAGTTCGCTGTTGTCGTCACTGGCGATTTTGAAGGTATAAGTACCCGTTGAAGGGGCTTTGATGTAACCCTTGATCCTGGCACCGTAAGCCTCCGCAACGTCTCTTGGAGCATCAAACTTGGTCAAGGTGCTGGTAGAAGTGGGATTATTGGGATAATTGGCATTGCTGGTCAAGGCCGAGACATTGGCTCCCGCGATACCTGCCCAATATTGGCGAATCAAAGTTCCGTCCCCATTTTGCGTTACAGGTGGTTGCGCAGCGGTGGTAAATGAAAGTCCGGCGTTGGTAGCTACAGTACTTCCACTTACATTGACTGCGGTCACTTTCCAATAGTACAATGTTGTGTAGGTCAAAGCGGCGGCGGCGGAGTAAGAAGTTCCTGAAATACCACTTTGGTTGATCACTGGACTGGCATAAGTGCTGCTGGTTGAAACCACCAGCGTATACGAGCTAGCATTGGAAGCAGCCCCCCACGTGAATGTAGGCAAAACATTCACATCAGTAGCTCCGCTGGCAGGTGTGCTTTGCGAAAAAGCCCCGGGTGCGGGAGGTGGTGCAGCAGTGGTGAAAGACAAGCCTGCATTGCTAGCATCGGTATTTCCACCGCTGTTGGTGGCGCTAACTTTCCAGTAATAAACAGTGTTGGCAGCCAGCGCTGTGGCCGAAGTGTAGGTGGTTCCTGTAATCCCACTCTGGTTGATGATTGGACTGGTGAAACTGCTATTGGTCGATACCACCAGCGTATAACTGGTGGCGTTTGAAGCGGCGGTCCAGCTAAAATTAGGCGTTGTGGATACCCCAGTAGCCCCTGCTGCGGGGGTACTTTGGGTAAATGAACCCGGTGCAGCAGGTGGCACGCCAATGGTCAAGTCAAAATAATCAAGGTTGATGGAATTTGATACATTAGCCTCGCTGTGTAAGCCAATCCCTTGGTAGCCCGCTGGCATGTTGAACGTGTAAGACACGATGGCCCAAGTACTGGCATTGGCCGTTGCCGGGAAAGAAACATCCTGGATTTTTGCACTTCCATTGTACAAATCCATGGTATTGATCGTACTTCCAGAGGCATTGGAATAGCGAATATCTACCCTTACCAAGGTTGGATTGTTGTAGCTGCGTTCAAAACTCACCTTCGACCACTCACTGGTCATGCCATTTACGAAGCCTGTACCGGAATACCCACTTGCAGCTGTGCTGACACTGGCGTTTGATAAATTGCATTGTTCGGCTTCGTAACGGATAGCGGTCCCTCCCCCACCACTGGCCGCTAAAGTTGTAAAACTCAAACCCGCATTGCTGGCTTCAGTCGAGCCACTGCCATTGATGGCGGTGACTTTCCAGTAATACAGCGTGCTGTTGGACAAATTACTACCTGGCGTAAAACTAGTCCCGCTGATGCCGCTCTGGTTGATGATCGGACTGGCGTAGGTACTACTGGTGGATACTACTAAAGTGTAACTACTCGCATTGGAAGATGCGGTCCAACTGAACCCAGGGGTCAAAGCAACCCCAGTTACTCCAGCAGCAGGAGCACTTTGACTAAAATTACCTGGCACTGGCGGAGGGGCGCTGGTAGTAAAACTCAAGCCTGCATTGGTGGCTACGGTAGAACCTACCGCATTTACAGCGGTGACTTTCCAATAATACAAAGTGCTCGCAGCCAAAGCGCTGGACGGTGTAAAACTGGTGCCAGTGATTGAAGCCTGGTTGATTATAGGACTGGCATAGGTACTACTGGTGGATACAAGCAAGGTGTAAGAACTGGCACCACTGGAAGCGGCCCAACTAAAGGCAGGTGTAGTAGAAACTCCAGTGGATCCAGCAGTAGGGGTGGCCTGGGTGAATGCACCGGGGGCAACTGGTGCTGCCTGGGTTGTGAAACTCAATCCCGCATTGCTGGATACAGTTGTACCATTGGCATTGGTAGCACTTACTTTCCAATAGTAAAGGGTATTATTGGCCAGTGCTGAAGAGGGGGTAAAACTGGTGCCCGTCAGTCCAGTTTGATTGATCACAGGGCTGGCATAAGTACTGCTGGTAGAGACAATTAAAGCATAAGAAGTGGCTCCCGAAGCTGCGCCCCAGGTAAAAGCTGGAGTGGTAGAAACCCCTGTTGCTCCAGCGGTAGGACTGGTTTGGCTAAAACTTCCAGGTGGAGTGGCCGCCGATACATCAAGGCTTAGGTCAAGGTAGTCAATGTTTGCAGATACCGAGGTATTGATATTACTGCGAATATTGATCCCCTGGTAGCCCGCTGGTAGGTTAAACGTTACCGAAACCGTCCCCCAAGTACTCCAGTTGGCCGTAGTAGGCAAACTGATGTCTTGGATTTTTCCACTGCCCACGTACAAGGCCAAGTTTGTAACTGCACTTCCGGTTCCATTTGCATAACGGATGTCTATTCTTGCAAGTGTACTATTGTTGATTGAACGGTCAAAACTGATCTTGGACCATTCACTGGTGAATCCTGTCACATAACCGGAACCCGCGTAGCCAGTATTGGCTGATGCGGTGGTGACATTGGATAAGTTCATACTCTCGGCCTCGTAGCGATACGGGCCTAACTCAGGCATAGCCCAGGCAGCCTGAACCTGTAAAAACAGGGCAACAGCCAGCAGTCTCCAAAAAAATCTGATGCTTCTTTGCATGATCATAGTTTGTGTAGGTTAAAAAATACTTAGGGAATAGCATTCCACTACCATGCCGGGCATTTGTTTGGCACAGTTTGCGTTTGTAGTCTTCTGAATTCGGGCAAAATATTAGGGTAGTTTTCTATTTAGTTTACTGCTTACAACAAATAGTTCTTCACAATTTGAGAGAGGTAGGATTACATTTTAGTACTGGATTTAGTCAAAAAAACGAGGTAAAAACCCAAGCAAAAACCAAGGTTTATTTAGCATTGGCAGCAATTTTATCGATGTGTTCAAAAAGCTTCGTACTGGCTAATTTTTGATCCACCAAGTGCTGCCAGAAGGCATATATCGCCACATTCCAGCCCATGTTAGGTTTCCAGGGCTCACCATTGAGGGTGTTCAGACACTCGTAAGTGGTATTCCCGGCTTTGAAGTCGAGACCAATTCGCCACATCAATTCCCCTTCTGCTTCAGGAATACCATGCAAGTAAGCGTCCAGCAAAAAAAGATTATCGTACAAAAAATAAGAGCCACCCCGAAAGTATTGCCCATCAATAACCCCTTCTCGGTTGGCCTGCGACTTGTACCCTGGCACATCATATCCTGCATTGGGCAGGAAAGTCCCATCTGCGGCCGCAATCACTTTGTAACCAAAGGGCGTGCGGGAATGGCGGTACATGTGGTAAAAATGGCTTTTCACCTGCTCGGTAGGCAATAGCTTTTTACCAAAATAAATCTGGGCAATCAGATCAGGAGCCAGCGGATCTGGCCCTAATACATTGTTTTTCAGCCTGCTAATCGGAACAAAACCCAGGGCTTGGTTAAATTGACGGCGGTATTGTTCGGCAGCAGCCTCGGGGTTGGAACTGATTTTCAAGCCCATTTCTTGAGCAGCTTGCAAGGCCAAAGCGAACAAACCCTGGTTGAATGAGATCACATCCTCTTTTTCAAAAGCCATCAAGTCGCCCCAATACTGGAAGTCCAATCTTCCCGCTTGGGGGTCATAACTGTAATAGCAATTGTTTTTGGCTCGTCGTTCGATCTCATCGACATAAGCCTGAACCTTGGACAGCGGCACCTCGGCTTTGTTTTTGAACGCCCGATAAGCCCAAATGATGGCAAATAAAGGGTATTCTGCAAATGGATTGACGGTATGCAGCTCGCTTTTCATGCACTCCGCATCGAACTGGGGTGGCAACATGGTAGCGATCCAAAAGGCATCGCGACCATATTGAACATTCGCATATTCCACCGAGGGTACCACCCAATATTTACTTTTGCCCGAATCATTGCTGCGCAAATTCATGTATGCGGTGGTGAATGCCAGGGCACCAAAGTAGTTGTTGATTTTACCACCTGAAAAATGCGTGGCGGCATACAGGTTAATGTCTTTGCGCAATGCATTGAAATCCTGGGCCTTACTTTGTACAATCAAGCCTTCAAACTGGTGATTTTTGCCCAAAGTAATTTGATGAAAATGGCGGATCACCTTTCCTGGGGTAAATTTTTGCCCGTTTTCTGCATTGTAGTCCAGGTTCAGCACCTTAGAAGTATCGGGTTGCATGCCTGGAGATTCGCCGCTGTCCCCTGAGCAGAGCGCGATGTACTGACGGTCTGAGCTAAATTCCTGGCTGGTAAAATTATCATACAAAGCTGGCGATCCATTCAAGGCGATGGCAAAGCCCTGCTCATTGCGCAATGCCACCACTGGCACGGCTTGCTCAGGTATCGTTTTTACAATCCAGGCATCCAGATCATGTGGGCTTTGCCGATAAATTTCACTATTTTTCACTTCACCATTGAAGTTGTAGGGGGTGCCTTTTTCATAAAATCCGCGAAGTGAAAAATAAACCGCAGTTGGGGATTTAGCACTTGCAGTAACGTTGAACACGGTGTAGGTTCCTTTCGCTTGCAGACTGAAATCAATACGGATTTGCCCCAGTTTCTTCACAGTCTTAAAATCCTTGTTTATGTACCGGGGTAATTCCAAAGCTACGCGATCCTGGACACCTTCCTGGTGCAAAATCAAGGCCCAACGCAAACCCTCATTTTGACCCCAGAGTTCCTGACTTACAATCACATGGAGCATGACCAGGTACACCAGCCGAATGTATTCCTTATGTATTTTCATTTTCCCTGAATTTCGTTAGCTCATAAATACGAAGAGGTGCTATCGCCTTGAAATGACAGGGTGAAACCCAGCGCCAAGTATTTGGCTCCTATCCAGCAAATCTTAGTGTTCATTTCAGAAAAAGGACTTGAGAGAAAAGGCTGTCCGGCTGCTTATTGTGCAAAATTAAGCCCGCCGGACAGCATATAAAAAGTGTTATTCTACTTTGGAAATCACCAAATTATCCAAAGCAATACCATCACCAAACGTAGCACCATCGCTATCCCAGCCTTTGCCGACTTTGATTACGAGGTAGTAAGTGCCATCAGCACTCAACTTGAACTTGCCATCTTTGTCCGCCAGGCTGTCTGCGATGTAAGCGTGAGGAAGTGGACCATTGAGGGTTGGAACGACCAACTTCCAGCCTGTCCAACCACCATAATACCAGCCTGTTACACGACCATTGTCGTAACCATCGGCTTCTTTTGGCTCTTTTTGGTTGACCACAAATTCAAACCAGTAGCTGTTCATGCCTTTCTTTGGATCATCCTTGTTTTCACCTGCCAAGCGTACCAGAGCGGAGATTTGATAGGTACCCGCTTTCATGTTTTCCATTTTTTGGTAGATGATGGTGCCTTCTTCGCTCTTGGTTGCCGCGTCGTTGTCAGGGAAAATGTACAATGATCCACCCGTTCCGCTGGTAGGCTTGTAATCGGTATAACCAAATTCATACTTCACATGCTGGAGCTTACCCTGGCTGTCTTTTTGGCCAGAATGCAAAAAGGTCCATGCGCTGGCATCGGCTTTTTCAAAGTTGCCACCTTTTACCAAGTTCACCACAGGTGGAGGAGTAGCGGTTACTTTTTGAGTTTTCGTGGAAGGCACCGATTCACTTTCGCCCGTTACAGTCAACTTCACATTGTAATCGCCTGCTTTTTTGTAAGTATATTTTGGCGAGGCCTCTGTGGAAGTGCCGCCGTCACCAAAATCCCAGACATAACTAACTCCATTTTTCGAGGTACTGGTAAATTCTACGGTCAAATCCTTGACCACAAAAGTGAAATCGGCCACTGGCTGAGGCACTTCTTTTTCGCAAGCCGATGCAAAAAGTAGAACCCCCATCAGGCCCAAAAAGCCCAGGTACTTGTTCATTACGCTTTTCATAAAAAATGAGTTTTTATTTTGACACTGCGATGTGCCAGGTTATGAAAATAGTCTTCCTAATAGCATCACTGGCAAGTGAAACTACCCGACTGGTTAAATACAAAGCTTGGGAACACGTTAACTGGAATCTAGCTTTACTCTAACAGCTTTACTTTACAAACAGAAAATATGCACTAACATATTATAACTCAAAGCATCCCACATCCGGTGCTCTACCCCGATAAGGGATTCCCACATCAATTCCCCGATCAAGCGCAAAGCAGTTGAGCGTGGGTTGGTAGTACGTGTCCCATCTGTTGCCACGGTAATTGTACCCAGGGTCCGCGATGAAGTTATCGACCGATTTATTTACCCCGGTCAAAACCCAAGCTTGGTCTTTTGCTGTAAATTTGATGTTGTTGCTGGAAACTACATTGCTCCCTGTTGGTGCCTGCACATCGGTGTTGCGGATATTGATAAAAGCATTGTTGTGGATGCTGATGTTGTTAATCTGCTTGCCTTTGATGTTGATCCCAATGGGAAAGCGATCAAAAATATTGTTGACAATGGTGATGTCATCATAGGCCCAAGTCCTGCTATTATCGATATAAATTGCGGGTGCACCAGCCCAATTTTCCTTTTCAACACTGTTGTAGAAAATATTGTTCCGGATGCGGATGTGCTGCCTCCCCATGTCCCAAATTGCTACCCCAAAGCCTTTGTTTTGGATATAACTTTGGTAAAAATCCACCCCTGGCATTCCAATCTCCACTCCTTCTTTGCTGCTGTTGCCATCTTTGTCGATCATTTTGACATCATGGACTTTCAAGTTTTCGCCAGCCTTTTGGGGTTTACCAAAGATGTTGGGATGGTTCACAAAGGATAACCAGGTGTTACAGGTCACGTTGTACACTTCGTTGCCCGGCCCCAGGTTCCAAAGTTCGAGTGCGATGTCTTCGCCCCACAATTTATCAGTTTCGTTCACTTCGATTTGACAGTCGTGGATCGAGGTGTTTTTGAAATATCCATCAAAAATGAACTTGATCCCATAACCCTGGTTGTCATTGATTTGGATGTTGTATATCTCTGCGCCATCCAACTGGGCTAAATTGAGATTGCCCAGTGATTCATCTTCCAGGTCTTTGCCCGCATTTATGAAAGTGCAATCGTGGATTTTGATGCCTTTCAAGTAATATTTTGGTTCCTCAAACCAGCGCTTATCCCCAGCAGCTGCCACCAGTCCTCGCTGACCGAGGTCTTTGAATTGCAGGTGGTGCAAATAAACGTTGTTGCGATTTTCTAACCAAATACCCGCTTTGAGTTTTTTCCCCTGGCCATCAATACTAAAGCCACTGATGGATTGATTGCCGTTTTGAGGGGGTAAAATTTCACTGTAGATATTGCGAAACTCACTCGTATGGGGAGAAACCAATTGGACCAACGCCCCATCATACCAGAGCTTAAAATTGGCGCGTTGAACATCATTGGGGTTATCCAAGTCAACGCCACTGGAAACCAGGGTGACTTTGTCCACCCCAGCTCCTTTGACGTTTACCCCAAGGGCAATGATGGCCGCTTCCGTTTCGGTATATGTGCCTGCTTGTAGAAAAATCGTATCATTTTCTAGGGCTGGCACCATTCGGCTCGCGTAGCCGAGGGTTTTATAGGGGGAAGTGTTGGTTCCTGCAGATGGATCATCGCTGCCATTGGGCGCAACATAGTAGACTACCTGCGCCGGAGAAGGATTCGGAACGGCCATTTCGGTCCTAAACGTGAAGACTTGCTCCGCTCTGGCTGTTTTGCCATTGGGGAGGATAGCGCTCACCGACCAGAAATAGTTGGTGCTTTTCACCAGATTGGCATTGAGTTGAAAGAAGGTATCATTTTTCACTTCCACTTGCAGCAGTGGATTGCTCAAATCAGCTTGTTTGGCAATGGTTAACTTGTATGTAGCTATTTTTTCAGCTGCCCGCCAGCGCATTATCGCTTCCAACTTCACCTGTTTGGCTCCTTGCCGAGGTTCCAGCAGACTAGGCACCAATGGCTCAGGTTCTGTTTTTGGTTCCATTCCTTCCGTGCCTTTACAAGTCCATAGCAGGAGAAGTAGCACAGCAGACAGGGTTGAAAAAATGATTCGCAGGCTAGTCTTCATGCCACGATAGAATTGAGATCATGTTTAAATTTTTTGTTTGTCAAGAACGGCTCCATGCTTAAACACGCTCTAACGGTATCCATCATTATAAAGCAGTTCACTCTCCGGAATGGCCCAGACAAACTTTTTGCTGGTATAAGGATCACTACCACTACCACGCTCCCCCTCTGGAATATTGACCTTCAGCGCACGCAGGTAATTGATTCGATCGGCTTCATTAAACATTTCGATTACGCGCTCGTCGTGGATCATCTCTGCGGTAATACTGGCTGCATTCACCGCGATGTAAGGGCCGCCAATTTTTTCATCCCAAGCTCTGCTGCGCACGCGGTTAAGGTCATCGGCTGCACCCGCTTTGTCGCCGCTGTTGAAGCGAATGATAGCCCTAGTAAGGTATACCTCTGCCAAACGCAACATGGGCACATTGGTATAATCAGCATTCGGTCCGCGGTAATATTTAAAGGGCCAAACACTCGTTTTTTCAGCTATTTCTGGTCTGTCATCGGTATCTTGGATGGGACTTGCTTTGGATTTGGGATAACGCACAGTCATCAACTGTTGGAACCGCTTGTCACGCAAGGCACTTACATTAAACTCAGTTTGGGTAGCTGGATTATCGATCCACCCCAGGCGATTAAGGGTTTTACTGCTCATTCGGGTTTCATTCCAACGGCATTTTTTACCATTCCAGGTTGCATTCAGCACACTCAAGTGACTGGGAGGATAAAGTGTTTGGTCAGAATAAGGCAAATACCAGATGACTTCCTTACCCCGTTCAGCATAGCCGCTCTTGTTGAAAGCCTGGATAGGGTCTTCACTGAGGTTGTAGGCTCCATTGTTTTGATCAATGATAAAATCACATTCTTGCTTGGCTAAAGCGTATTCACCCCGTTGAAGATAGGTCCGCATCAGCATACCCGCTGCTGCAAACTGATTGGCACGTATCTGAAATGAAGGATGGTGCAAAGCTGGATTAAAATCCGTAGGCAACATTTGTCTGGCCTTTTTAAAATCATCCAGGATCAAATCCCAAAGCTCTTGGGTAGTACCAATTTTGGGCGCAGTTGCGTCTTTGGCTGAACGGGCAAAGCTGACCCGCAGGGGTATGTCCTTGCCGTTATTTGGTCCTCCCGGTACATAAGCGTTGCCAAAAGTGGTTGCCAGCAGGTAATAACAAAACCCACGAATGAAGTGCAACTCCCCAACGATGCGCTCTATGCTGTTTTTGCTTTCAGTAACGCTGGCTTCTGGAAAAGGGACACCATTTTTCTCCTTCACAAAGTCCAACGCAGCATTTGCAGCGCCAATCCCCCGGTACAGCAGCCACCAGTTGCGCTCACTCAAATCGGTTCCTTCCTCGGTTCTGCGCAAATAGCCCCATTGGTCGTCATTTACATACGCCACATCGTCACCCATACTGGTATTGACGACCGCATAATTTGGCCAGGCTTGCACCCATTCGCGATCAGCAAACAGAATACCATATGCCCCGATTGGTGCCCGTTCAAAGTCTTCGACGGTCTGCCAGGGATTCTGCGGTGGCCGGTCCAGGTCGAAAAAATCCTGACAAGCATTCAATGACAGCAGCAGAAAAAGGAGTAAGACAATTCGTTTCATGATGCACTTGTTACTTTTTGACCATTACATTCTCAAGTCTAAGCCAAAAATGAGTGATTTGAGCTGCGGAATAGGTGTATTGTTGTATAAGATTTGAACTCCTACGGGATTGAGGGTTCCCTCAGGGTCAAATCCAGGATATTTGGTTCTGGTCCAGATGTTATTGGCAGACAAGTAGACCCTCATTCCTTGGATTTTCAACTTGCGCAAGCGTTCAGTCCCCAAGCTATATCCTAGGGTGACGTTGCGAAGCCTTAGGAAGTCTGCTTTGTAGAGTTCACGGTTGTGAAACACATTTTCGTCGCCAAAATCTGAGGAAAACTGCCCCGGAGCGATTTCATAGGTTTGGCGTGCCACCAAAACGGGGTACTTCGCCTGGTCTCCTGGATCGGTCCAGGATTGAGTGAGTGCGTCGCGCAATACCAATCTTGTTTCGTTGGGATATACAGCTACCTGGCGGTCGTAATCCAAGAGATAATTTCCACCTGAAAATGCCATGAAAACGCTGAGGTCAAAACCTTTGTACTCAAAGCGATTGGTCAAGCCTCCATAATAAGTTGGATCTGACGATTTTTTGCCCTCAATAAAGCGATTGTCGCGGATATTGGCGCGGGTAGCAAAAATTAAGCTATCCTGTCCATTTTTGCTTTTTAACCTGCGTGTGGAGCCCGTTTGAGCAAAATGGGCTTTGTCTAAAGCATAAATATAAGGTACCCCGTTGTCAGGATTGACCCCTGAGTAATCGGCTACATACCATACATTGCGGCGATTACCCGTGCGAGAAATCGAATAACTCGAAGCGATGCCATTACCTGAATGGTCCAAATCGGGGGTCAAGCCTTTGACCAGGTTGCGGTTGAGCGATACATTGAAGGAAGTGGACCATTTGAACTTTGAAGTATGCATATTCACCGAATACAACTCAAACTCTACCCCCATGTTAGACATGTTGCCAATATTGGTCCAGATTTTATTGGTTTGCAGGCCTTCTACGGTGTTCAAAAAACCAAAATCGGATAATTCCTTGCTAGGAGAAACCCCTGATGAGGTTGGCAATTGGGCCTGGAGCAACATCCCACTGACCAAACGGCGGTAAAAAGACAAGGATCCATTGATACGGCCTTTCATTAAACTGTAATCCAAGCCCAGATCAATGCTGCGGGTTGTTTCCCAAGTCAGGTCGCTTACTGGTAAGTTGGTGGGCAAGGTGCCATTGGCTGAAATTTGGCGATTGCCATATACCACACGATCAAAGTAATTGATGCTTTGCAGGTTGTTGGGAATGTTTTGGTTGCCTGTTTCACCATAGCTGCCGCGCAGTTTGAAATAAGTATCCTTGCCCAAGAAAGACATGAATGGTTCGCTCGACAAGACCCAGCCACCTGACACAGCGACGAAAGTGCCCCAACGTTGGTCCGGCGAAAAAGCCGAACTTCCATCTCTGCGGGCACTCAACCCAAAGAGGTATTTGTCGTTAAACTTATAATTGAAGCGACCAAAATAACCCAAAAGGTAACGCTCATGGCTTTTTTGGGCATTTACAATCAAGGGAGTTTTGGGATTGCCCAACTCTTGATAAGTACCCACTAGACCTTCTCCGGCCAAGACCCGCTCGTATTGGCTGATGCGTTGGGCTTCGACACCGAGTACACCGCTGAATGAATGCCCCTCAATGGTTTTGTTGTAAGCGCTGTAAGCGTTATAGTTTAGGCTTTGGTAAGTGATGCCTTCTTCGTGCGCATAAGCACTGGGATTTTTACCACCATTCAAGCGGATATTGCGGCTGCGCCAGTTGACCAGGTTGCTCTGAATGATATCGGCTGCCAGTTCACTGCGCAAATAGAGCCCTTTCAGGGTAGGAAAATTATACTGAAGCGCAAAATTACCCAATGCTCGGTACTGCTTGACATTGTTTAGCGTATTTATCGGATCATTTTTAGCCACAATATTGCCCGTGGCGTAAGGGTTGAAATATACATTGGGGTTATTGGGGTTGCGTATGGGCATCCAGGGCAGTGAAAACTTGATGAGCGTAGTCATGTCATCATCACGCCTTTCGTTGTTGGTGTAAGAAAAACTCAATTTGGCATCAATACTCAGGTTGTTAATGGGCTCAAAATTCAGATTGGAACGCAGGGAGAATCGGTCCAATTGGTTGTGATCGAGCACCCCTTTGTCACTGCGAAAATTACTGGAAAGGTAGTACGAGCCTTTTTCCGATCCTTTTGAACTAGACAAATTGACATCTTGGTAAGAACCCTGCCGAAAAATCTGGCGGTACCAGTTGGTGTTGACTGCTTCGGTTTCCACTTGCTCCCGACTTATTTCATCAAAAGCAAGCGGAGCAAACTGGTAGTAATCCTTCATTTTGAAATTGCGGCCAAAAGTATTCTGATAAGCCCGGTCCATCACCGTAAACCACTCTTGGCTGTTCACATAACCAATGTCTTCGGGAGTTCTGGTTAAATCTGAAATCCCCGAAGAAACACTGATATTGGTACTGCCACGCCCTAGTTTTCCATTTTTGGTGGTGACAATGATTACCCCATTTGAGCCCCTGGATCCATAAATAGAGGTAGCTGCTGCGTCTTTCAAAATTTGAATACTTTCAATATCATTGGGGTTGATCAGTGACATTGGATTTTGATTGGATGACCCCAAACCACCGGGGCTACTGTAAGCAGGCATCCCATCAATGACCCAAAGCGGTTCTGTACTAGACTGGATAGAGTTGGCTCCACGGATTCTAATGGTACTCGGAGCTCCAGGTTTACCACTTTGTGTAAGTACCGATACTCCAGCCGCCATGCCTTGCAATGCAGCATCGAAACTACTGACGTTGCGGGTATTCAGATCGCTTCCTTTGACCGAGGATACGGCCCCAATTACATCCGATCGACGCTGTACTCCATAGCCTACCACCAAGACTTCATCGAGTGCAGCGCTGCTTCTTTCCAGGGTAATGTTGAATTCTCCTGAGCCTTTGATGTTAAATTCCTGGCTTTGATAACCAATGTAGGTAACCACCAACACCCCTTCGACGGTAGTCAAATTGAGGGTATAATTGCCATCAATATCAGTGACTGTTCCGATGGCAGGATCAGACTTTAAAGTAACACTTGCACCGATTAAGGGATTGCCTTCGGAATCCTGGATCTTTCCCCTGATTGAGATCGGCGTAGGTCGCAGTTGACGAACCAATTCCTCGTGCTTTGTTTCGGAATTAGTAGGACGTACTGGTTGTTCATTTTTTTGTTCGGGTTGGAGGCCTTCTATTTTTGATTTGTGTTTCCTGACCTCGTAAATTACAATCCGGTTTTCTGAGAACTTCTTAAATTTCAATCCCGTACCTTCCAATAACTTGTCTAAGGTCACTTCAGGGTCTTCAATTTTCTGATGTGGATTAAACCGCACTTCTATATTATCCAACAAATCAATACGATAGGAGAAATTGATCCGGTGGGCATGCCCCAAGAGCCTCAAAGCCCTGGACAAAGGCATCAGTTCGTCACTGTCCACTGCTGCGGGCAAGGCAGGGCTTGGCCAGTAAAGTTCAGCAGCCTGAACGGATGATGTATTGCTGAGAACGCCCAGCCAAACCAACAAAATGGTACAAATCAGCTTTTCCATAATGCACATAAAATTTTACAAACAAGCAGAACATTGAGGTATGGCACTCCCACTTCAATGGGCAGACCATTGAGCACATTTAACAAAAAACACATTGCTTAAATTCAGGGGATTATTCAATCCCTTGTAATACATTCAGCCGAATCGTGTCACCTTGCCGGGTCACACCAATCCCTTCGGACAACAATAATAATTCTAGGGTCTCCAAACATTCTTCCAAGTTATTAGTGGGCAGCGAAGCGCGGAGCGGCAATTGCCTAATACTTTCATTATCAATCAACAAGCGAACTTTGTAGATTTCCTCCATTCGCGTAGTCACCTCATTTAAAGTGGCTGATTCAAACATCAAAACGCCATCTTTCCACGAGCTTAGGGTTTTGGTATCGATACCAGCGTTAAGTTTTAGGGTTTTTGCACTGCGATTGTACAAGACTACATCACCAGGTTTCATGCCCAATTTGCGCAGTTGCTGGTCTTTTTGGTAGCTCAATTGGATACTCCCTTCTTCCAATGCCACAGCGGTTGTTACTTGTTTGGTGTTGACATTAAAATGAGTTCCCAACACTTCAATATCCAGCCCTGGGGTATGTACAATGAACTTTGTGCGGGTTGAGGGGATTTTTTGTACTGCAAAATAAGCTTCTCCCTTCAGCCATACTTCCCGGTCACATCCCTTCTTCCAACAAGATTTTACCCGCAAGTTTGAGTTGGCATTCAGGCTCACTTTTGAGCCGTCGGGGAGGGTAATCAATTCTTGTTGCCCATAAGCGGTAGCATAGGTTTCAATCAAGGGTTTTTGCATCAATTTCCACCCCAGAAAACCAAGCCCCAAGATAAAAGCTACACTAGCAGCAATTTTCATCCAGTTCCAACGGGGCTGCAAAGCCACTACAGGCGCTAAATTAGGATCTTGCAATAGGCCCTGTACCTGTTTGAAGGACGCTTCAATTTCAGGTCTTTGGTATTGGGCATCGAAATGCATAACAATTGCCTGCAGCATGGTCCGGGCTTTGTTCAACTCACCTTTTTGTGCTGGGTAAGTACGCAAGTATGCCTGCCAAAAAGCATTGGTATCCTGATCAGGAGATTTTACCCACTGCCGGAATTGCTCGTCTTCTACCAACATTTCGGCACTATATTGTGCATATTTTTCGTAGCTCATGCTGCTGGTGTTTTATCCACACTTCAATTATATAATCATTGAGCTAACCAAACATAACCTCTGGTCACCAATTTTTTTTTGCTTTTTGGATTTATTGTAAAAAAATGATGCGGCTTATGCCGATTTCGCCATACTTTATTTAGTTTTGGTTGCAACTATCAAGATCAGTTTCATTTTTATGCGTCGTATTCAACTTCCCGATAACACTACTGAACGGTTGGCAAAGGGCAGCGAGCAAGCTTTCCAAGACTTGTACCATGCTTATTTTCCAAATCTCATGCGGTATGGAAAAGCCATCAGTGATGACTTGGAATTGATCAGGGATACCATCCAGGATTTATTCGTGTGGGTGTGGCAAAATCGGGAGCGACTGGTCCAGTTAGAACAACTTGATGCTTACCTTTATCGGGCTTTTCGCAATAATTTGTCAGCGCTACTCAATCAAAGTAATAATCGACAGCAGTTGCTGACCATTATCAGTAGTCATCAAAACGGACTTTTGACTGAAGGCAAAATAGAACTTGAAGAAAAAGAAGAAGAGCAAAAAACCAAAAATCAGCTTAGAAAACTAATTGACGAACTTCCGCAAAAACAACGCGAGGTGATTTATTTACGCTATTATGAAGAAAAAACCTATCACGAAATTGCCGAGATTTTAGAAGTCAATACCCAGGTAGCCCAGAACTATGCCATGCGAGCCCTGGCAAAATTGCGGGAGCATAGCCATGTATTGGAAAAATTACTTTACCCAGCTTTGGCCATGTTGCTACAATTTAGTTGAGCCTCGAATCACTACCCCGCTGGCCCAGGCTGGAAATCCAATTTCCCATGCAAAGCCTCGGTGATTTTTTCGGCTGTTGCTTAGTTACTGGCTTGGTCGAGGATGATTTATACTTGTCCACCTTAGGTTTTGCGCAAAGCCACAAAAAGAAAAGCCAATAAAAGGCTACTCTGTGGTGTCTTGGGATAGCATGACCTCGCCGAAGGCGGGCACTTTTGTTTCCTTTTGTGTTTCAAAAAAACACTTTTGCTTTTGCACAATACCTTTTGCGGTTTAGTATAGGTTTGATTGTTGATAGGTTGCAGCAATTTTCCATGTGGCCATTCACCTAATATTTGATGCAACATCTCGCTAGATTTCAGATGAGATTCAGGAGCGGCTTTGTCCCCGGACTGAAGTCCAGGGTTACACGATTATAGATGTGGTTTCGGCTTTTGATCTAGAAATTTAGGAAATTTTATTCATTGATTGTACATCTTCAGTCCTTTTCGCTTTAATGGATGGCAAAAGATTGAGTTTTGAAAACTTCGGAGAAGTTTCTGTAGCAGTGATTTTTATGGTGAACATGCAGCGTTTACGACCGCGAAGCAGGCCAATTCTGAAAATTCTTTCAAATTCTGGTTTGGTCAACGTCCCGCAAGTAATTCTGTAATCCTGAAAATTCTGGTTTAGACAAAAAGTGGCAGATAAAAAACGCCTCGCTTGATTGTTGAGACCACATTCTCCGAGGTTTTCAGTAAACACCAAAAACGCGCTTCATGGCTCAAATGAAGCGCGTTTTTATTGCAAACACAGTTTTTTTATTTCTTAGCGCCAAAACGATAACCAATCATGATGGAGAGTGGAATGTCGAGGTTAACTAAGGGGATACCTGACAAATCAATTGGTTCAGAACCATCAATGGCTTCAAACCGGTAAACAAAAGCACGACCAATCCCCAAGTTGAAGTCGAAGAGGAAGCGATCACCACGAGCAAAAAACTTGATGCCTGTCAGAAAACCCACTGATAAACGATCAGTGTTGTAAACATCATTGATGTCAGCATCTGTAGTCTTTGCGCTGCCCCTGGAATAGCGAGAGTACATGCCCAAGTAAAATTTATCCTGGCCAAGTTCTGAGGGATTGAGGTAGTATCGGCCATTGAGTCCCAATCGCAGTACCCGATTGCGCAACTCTGGTTCATCATTGATCGTGAGGGTGTTCCAGCCTGCTCCAACCGTGGCTTCCAAGCCAAAATTATCAGACATGCCGAACTCAGAGCGCAAATTGACGGTACCAAAAACAGGCCCCAATGGTCCAATTTTCAAGTCAACTTGGGCGTAGGAAGTAACAACGCAACCAATAATCAGGGCAAGGGCAAGGGTTTTGTGAAGTTTAATCATGGTGCAATGATTTAAAAGGGTGATTTTACAAAGATCACAAAGTTAGATGGTTATTTCTGGTAAAGGGTTGTTAAAGTCGTGTATATTTTGCTTAAAGTGGTGTTAAAGTAGTAGAGGAGTTGAAGGTTGAAGGGTTGAAAAGAAGGGGCTTCGAGCGAAAAATCAGCCCCCGAAACGAGGAAAGCCCTGCTAATCCTGCTAAAAAATAGCCAAAAACAAGTAGATCACCACCTCCGCCAATTGCTGGGTAGCCCCTAAACAATCGCCCGTGTAGCCACCGATCCACCTGCTAAACCAGGATCCCAAACGCCATTTGAGCAGTAGCAAAGGCGCAAAAACCAACAAATACAATGGATTCCGGGCATAAATCACCACCGAAACCAAGGGAATCAATGCAAAAGTAGCTGCCAGCAGCAACTCCGACAACTGCATTTCCTTGGCCACAGGTTTCACCTTGCTGCTGGCATCTTCCCTCGCATAAGGGTGAGTATAAATAAAGGTCAGCGCCGTGAAACGACTCAGGGGATGCGCCACCAGCAAAGCCGCAATGGCTTGCAGCGAGGACATTTGATTTAAAAGGGCAAATTTCAGGCCCAAAAGCAAGCCCAAGCCCGCCAAACCATAAGTACCCACCCGCGAATCCTTCATGATTTCGAGGATTTTGGCCGCCGTCCAGCCGCCGCCAAAACCATCACAAACATCCGCAAAGCCATCTTCGTGAAATGCTCCAGTGATGAGAATCGAAGCCACCATGCTCAACAAAATGGCTACTGGCCAGGTCCAAAGGTAAGCTGCTCCAATCAAAACCATAACCGAACCGAGCCCAACAATCCAACCAATAAAAGGAAAATAAACCGTAGCCCGATTGAGCAAGTCCTCATCGTGGGTCATCCAGGAAGGAACTGGAATGCGGGTGTAAAACATCACAGCATTGAGAAAAATCATCAGTTGGCGGCGCATATCATAGGTTTTGCGGCGAAAATAGAACAGAAAGCAGTGGAATAGGGGAAAAATTGCCACTTTGAAAGGTAAAAGCTCACAAATTTTTGGCGATTGCCAACTGAAATGTAGAACTTGGCAGCAAAATACAAGACCCATCATGGCCGAAGTCAAAATCGAAGCTTCCTGGAAAAATGTCCTCGCCGAGGAATTCAACAAGCCTTACTTTGAAGACTTGGTGCAAAACCTTCGTCAGCTAAAAACCGATGGAAAGACCATCTATCCTCCAGGACAGCTGATTTTCAACGCTTTTGAGCTCACTCCATTTGATAAGGTAAGGGTGGTAATCCTGGGCCAAGACCCCTATCACAACCCTGGTGAAGCGATGGGCTTGTCTTTTTCGGTGCCCCGTGGGGTTGCCATTCCTCCGTCCTTGAGGAATATTTACAAGGAAATAAGCGACGACCTGGGCCTGTCTATTCCCGCTCATGGTGACCTCAGTACTTGGGCGGAACAAGGCGTATTTTTACTCAACGCTTTTTTGACCGTAGAAAAAAACCAGGCCGCTTCGCACCGCAACATCGGCTGGCATACCTTCACCGATGCGGTGATCGAGCGCTTGTCAACTGAACGAGCAGGGCTGGTATTCATGCTTTGGGGCAATTTCGCCCGCGAAAAAAAGAGCCTGATTGATGCGGGAAAACACCTGATTTTGGAGGCTGCTCACCCTTCTCCATTGGCCAAAGGGGCTTTTTTCAGGTGCAAACATTTTTCGAAAGCGAATGCTTATTTGAGCGAAAACCAGCAAGCGGAAATCAATTGGGCCATTGAATGAGTCTTCTAGTGCAAGCAAAAGATCCAGACCATTACCTGACCATCGCCGCCCCATGTACGGGTGAGCTGCGCGAACGTGGCAGCAAGTTCATCGCCTACGCCTTCCCGCTGCTGGAGGAACACGATTGGCAAATTCATTTGGAAGCGATTCGCAAAGAGCACCCCAAAGCCAACCATCATTGCTTTGCTTTTCGCCTGGGCTTGGACAAAAACCACTACCGCGCAAATGACGATGGCGAACCAAGTGGTACCGCAGGGCGACCAATTCTGGGGCAAATCGATAGTTTTGGGCTGACCAATGTACTGGTGGTAGTGGTGCGCTATTTTGGTGGCACTTTGCTGGGCACTGCTGGTCTGATCAGTGCCTACCGCGACAGCGCAGCAGAGGCCTTGAAAAATGCTGATTTGCTGGAAAAATCGGTAGAAATCATTTTTTTCATCGAATTCAATTACGCCATGACCAGCCCGGTGATGAATGCCCTTAAAAAACTGGGCTTGCGTCCTCAAAACCAGACTTATTCGGAGGAAGGAAGCCGTTTGGAAGTCGCCATTTTAAAAAGCAAAATAGAGGATACTTTTCTGCAATTCAAGGCGCTGGTGATGGAGATCAGTACCGAGGAAGCTGCTGGCGTGGAGCAGGTAAATGGGGTAGAGTGGTTAATGGTTAGTTGTTAGTTGTTAAGGGATGGCACAAGAATGAGTTATAAAAATTGGCAGGGCAATTTTTGAGTTAAGTGAGGTCAACGTCATGCTGGAAATCAGTGAAAATCAGTTTTATCTGTTACATCCGTGTTCCTAACTTGAAGCCGCAAAGCGGCTAAAGGCTTTCGTCAACTTATTTATCATATTTAATCAGCGGCCCTAAATACGCCCTAAAAACGAAACTGGGCAAAGCGATCAACACCTTGCCCAGCATCCGAGGGGCCTTCTCTTTTCAACAAGTCAACCCCTCAACTTCTCAACTGCTTCAGAGTACTTTCTTCAGCTCGCGCTCAATGCTCTCCGCACCGCGTACTTCGGTCGAAACGATGTTGCCTTGGCGATCAATCAAGAAGGCACGCGGAATTCCTTGTACGCCATACATCTGTGCGGCCGATGAACTCCACTTGTTCAGGTCGCTTACGTGGTGAGGCCAACTCAGTTGGTCTTGCTGAATCGCTTGGACCCATGCCTGGCGGCCAGCTTCACGGGCCTGACTCACCTGCCCAGGGCTTGCGCCTTCGGCTTCGCGAGGATCTACGCCATCGAGCGATACACTATATATGGTAAAGCCTTTGTCTTTGTATTTGTTGTAAACCGCTACCACGTTGGGGTTTTCGCCACGGCAAGGGCCACACCAACTGGCCCAAAAATCGAGGAGAACCACTTGGCCTTTGAGGTCCGACAACTTGATCTTTTTGCCTTGTGGGCTGGGCAAGTTGATATCAGGAGCGGGTTGGCCTATTTTTACCACCTGCATGGCTTGCTGGGCGAGGAATTGCTCTTCCAAAGCGGCCACTTGCTGCTGCATACCCGGCAAAAGGGGCAAATCAGGCAAGGTGCTGGCTAGTTTTTCCAAAGCAGCTTTTTGTGTTTGAATCCCATTTGCATCGGTTCCCAGGGTCAAAAAAGCCAAAAAGGCACCTACCAAGGGGCTCTTGGTCGTGTCTACAAAATTGATCACATCGTTGGAACTGTATGCACGAGTAGCAACTTTCTGTAAGGCTCCATTGAACAGCTTAGCGTCTTTTGATCCTTCTATGGTCACCGCTTGGGCGTTCATCGTAGCCAAATCGCCGTCAACTTTGATGGTCTTTTCGGTTCCATCTACCACCAATGCCAGGCGATTGGCACCAATGCGTAGGTTGTAAACCCCTTGCTTGAGCCCTTCTGGAAATTTGAGTTTGAAAGCGCCTTGTGCATCAGCATCAGTTTTTTCCAACACGTTGCTGGCTTGGCCGATGGCTACTTCGTCCAAAAAAACCTGGAGGTTGCCCGCACCTTTGAATTGGCCTTCGATGTTAGTGCCCTTGCTGCCACAGCCAAACAGGCCCAGAAGCAAAGCAAAAAGCAGGGTATTTAAGCTATTTATTTTCATGGTAATGAGTTTGCAAGAAGAAAAAGGGGGGATAGTTGTTAGTTGTTAATGGTTAGTTGTTAGTTACTGACCAGTAGATTTTCTAAGAGCGTGTTTAAATATTGGAGGTTTAGGCAGAAAACGAGTCAAATTTTGACTAATCGAGGCAGGAAAAGCGGAGTTATGCAGCGCATAATGAGCATTTTCCTAACGAAGAGTAGGCGAAATTGGGCCGTTTTATGACAAACAAAAAATTTTAAACAGGCTCTACCGCAGTATTCATTTTTTCGCTCAAAACGGAGTCGTAAATTTGCGCCCACTCGGCAATTGGACCGAAGTTTTCACCATCTACCACCACGTTTTTGCCTTTTACTTCGCCCACCTGGCTAAACGGCAGGTTGTGGTTGTTCAAGTAATCCAGTAGCGCTTCTTCTTTCTCTGGTGCCACAGCTACCAGGATGCGGCTCTGGCTTTCGCCAAAAAGATAGGCGTCCTTGCGGAAGTTGCTGTCAGTGTCCAATGTAAAGCCCAACTTGCGGGGCAAGCCCATTTCGACCAGAGCGGCAAACAAGCCCCCTTCTGAAATGTCATGCGCCGATTCAACCAACTTGCGGCGAATCAGTTTGCCTACATTCAATTGGATATGGAACTCCTCGTCCAGATCAAAATAGGGTGCGGGCGAATGCTGTACACCGTGTACGACGCGCAAGTACTCCGAGCAATTGATGTCATTTTGGGGGGTGCCCAACATGTAAATCTGATGGCCTTCTTTCTTGAAATCCATCGTCATCTTGTTTTTCACATCTTCTAACACCCCAAGCATCCCAATGGTTGGTGTGGGGAAAACGGGTTCAGTTTTGTCTTTGAACACCGATTGGTTGTAAAAGCTCACGTTGCCGCCAGTCACCGGAGTATCGAACTTGCGGCAGGCTTCGCCCATGCCTTTGATGGCTTGCACGAATTGCCAGTACACCTCAGGGTTTTTGGGGTTGCCAAAATTCAGGCAATTGGTGATGGCTACCGGAGTGCCCCCAGAGCAAGTAATGTTGCGCGCCGCTTCCGACACCGCGATCATCGCTCCTACAAATGGGTCCGCGTGTACATAGGCCGAGTTGCAATCTACGGTCAGGGCCAAGGCTTTATTGGTGCCTTTTACGCGCACCAATGAGGCATCGGAAGGCTCGTTGGTACCCATGCTATTGGTGCGTACCATCGAGTCGTACTGCTCATAAATCCAGCGCTTGGAGACAATGTTGGGTGAAGCAAAAACTTGTTGGGCCGTTTTTTTCCAGTCCTTGGGCGCAGTGATGTTTTTGGAATGGAATTTTCCGACCTGCTCCAGATATTTAGGTCTTTGGTAATCAGGTTGGTACACTGGGGCACCACCGCCCAAAACCAAAGATTCCGCAGGCACTTCTGCTATCAGTTCGTCGTGGTGGTAAAACTCCAGTTTTCCAGTGTTGGTCACTTCGCCAATTTGAGCGCAGGCCAAATCCCATTTGTCAAACACTTCAAACAGCAAGTGTGCCTGCTCCTTGTGTGCTACAATCAACATGCGCTCTTGGCTTTCAGAGAGCAAAATCTCCCAGGCTTTCATGTTGGCTTGGCGAGTAGGTACTTTGGTGAGGTCAATTTTCATGCCTACACCGCCCTTGGCGCTCATTTCCGAAGTAGAGCAGGTGATGCCCGCTGCACCCATGTCTTGCATCCCTACGATGGCCCCCGTTTTGATGGCTTCGAGGGTCGCTTCCAGCAGTAGTTTTTCCTGAAAAGGGTCACCAACCTGTACGGCTGGTAGGTCTTCCGCAGAATCTTCGGTCAGGTCAGCCGAGGCGAAGGTTGCCCCGTGAATGCCGTCTTTACCCGTAGCCGATCCTACGATGAATACCGGGTTTCCTTCTCCTTCAGCGATTGCTGAAACGGTATGGCCTACGCGTACAATGCCCACCGACATGGCATTGACCAAGATATTTTGGTTGTAACAATCGTTGAAGTATACTTCACCGCCTACCGTAGGCACGCCAAAGGAATTGCCATAGTCACCGATGCCCTTTACCACCCCTTTTACCAAGTGACGGGTATGCGCTGAATCGAGGTTGCCAAAACGCAGGGAGTTCAACGCAGCGATGGGGCGAGCGCCCATCGTGAAAATATCGCGGTGAATCCCCCCCACGCCGGTAGCTGCACCTTGATAAGGCTCAATGGCTGAAGGGTGGTTGTGCGATTCAATTTTAAATGCACAGGCCAGGCCGTCGCCGATGTCTACCAAGCCTGCATTTTCTTCACCTGCGCCTACGAGCAAACGGCGACCAGTACGCGGCAGCGTTTTGAGCCAGTGGATCGAGTGCTTGTAAGAGCAGTGCTCGGACCACATCACCGAGTAAATGCTCAGTTCCGTAAAATTGGGCGTTCGCCCCATGACTTGAACGATGCGATTGAATTCATCCGCGGTCAGGCCAAGGTTTTGTGCCACTTGGGGCGTAATTTCCGGTTCGGCGTGTTGCATTGTGTCTTTGCTTGTTTGGAAAGCAAGGGACTGTCCCCTTAAAAAACGCAAAGGTAAGATTTTTGGGCTAAGATTGATGGCAGGAAAGCTGGAAAAGTTGAGGGCGTTGAGAAGTCGCGGAATTGAGCAGCTGAGGAGAGAAAGGGGCAACAGGTTTTAGTTTCGAGGATCAAAATCATCTTGGGAATTCTATAATCCCTGAAAACTTCGGAGTAAAGCGGTTTTAACAATCAAGCGGGGCTTTTTTGTCTAAGTAATGGTTCAAAAATAAACCTTACCAATTTTTTAATTGCCAGTTGTCAACGTCATGGTCAACGTCGTGCTGGAAATCCGCAAGAATGGGTGTGGAGTGTGCAAGTGTGAGTTCGGGTGTGGGAGCTTCGTGCTTTTACTTTTGTCTCCGATCACTTGAAAACGGGATTTTCTCACACTCACACCCAAACAAACACACCCAAACTCAATTTTATCCGTGTTCCCAACCAGCACCGCGTGAGCGGGGCAACGCAGTTGCGATTTGGGAAGGTTTATTCGTGGCTTGTCAATAACGGCTCGTGCAATCATCTATTTAGAATGGAAATTGATCCATTTTTTATACCCTTGAATGCATTTTGAGACTTTACGTTGCACGGTCAAAAATGCTCCATATTCAACATAAAAATCACAAAAGTATCAGCTACAGAAACTTCTTGCTCTTCTCCACTCCTCAACTAAATCAAAATTCCAGCACATAACTAAACCCAGGCAAGATGGGCAACAAATACACCGAAATCACTTCGTTTTCACGGGAGTTGCCGGTACTG
Source organism: Chitinophagales bacterium (assembly GCA_013299105.1). Classification (GTDB taxonomy): domain Bacteria; phylum Bacteroidota; class Bacteroidia; order Chitinophagales; family Saprospiraceae; genus Haliscomenobacter. The sequence continues at coordinate 69,978 of JAAFJY010000025.1, forward strand.
CCTGCCACCGGACGATTGACGATTTTGTAATAAAGTGGATTGCGGCGGTTGTAGGCATTGTAAATCGAAATTTGCAGGTCGTGGCGGACTTTTTTGTCTTGGCCAAAATGGAAATTCGCGGCCAGGTCCAAGCGGTGGTATGGGGGCATCCGGCGGCCATTTTTAGGACCAAAAGTGGTCACATCAATTGGATTGGGCGTTTCTCCAGGAATGAGAAAAGTGAACTTGGATTGCGGTGCACTAAAGGCCAAACCCGAACCATAAACCCAAGTTGCCGAAAAATCGACTTTGGGTGATACTTTCCATTGGCCGTTGATTTTCAGATCGTGCCGATGGTCATAGCGGAAAGGATAAGGTCTTCCGAGGTTGATTTTAGGGAAAGTACGCTCGGTTTCAGCGAAACTATACGAAACAAAACCACTGATTTTTTCACCACTTTTGCGCAGCAAGAAATCCAAGCCAGTTGCCTTGCCCTTGCCAATAGTTACGTTGCGTTCCCAGTCATCGAGAAAGCCTGCACCTTCTGAATAACTGATCAGGTTTTGCATTTTTTTGTGGTACAATTCAATGCCCATTTCCCAGTTTTTCCCGATCTTATGATCGTAACCCAGGGTGCTTTGCCAAGCTATTCCAGGACGGATAGCTCCCGTAGAAGGCACCCACAAATCCGTAGGCAGTCCAATATTGGCCCCCGTCAATAGGTGTAAAAACTGCGCCATTCGCGAAAAGGAAGCCTTCAAGCGGTTTTTTTCACCCAAACGGTAAAAAGTAGCCAGGCGGGGCTCCAAGCTGGAATGTATTTTTCCATCAACGGCCCAAGCCGACCAGTTGAAGCCATAATCAATGCGTAGATTGTTATTGGGCCTCCATTCATCTTCGGCATAAAGCGACCAACCTTGGGTGCGGATGCGCCTGCTCACTGGCTCACGGCCTTCAATTTCATCCTTGAACTCTTCTGAATATTCACGGATGCCTGGCACAAAGATATTTTGCTGTACCCTCCCTCCAAAACGCACATAATGCTGTGGAGAAAGAGACCAATGAAAGTCACTCCTTAAACCAAAATCCTGGATGCGAGAGCGATAGCCCCCATCAAAAGTGGAGTAACTGTACCATCCATTGGGCGCTAAAAGCCGCAAGGTATCACGTGAAGACGATCCAATTTCTACCCGCAGTTCACTGAAAGTCAGGGTAGTGTTGCTGAATAACTTGTTGTTGTGCATACGGTTCCAGCGAAAAGCGCCGCCCGTGTTTTTCCAGGTCAAAAACTCCCGGTAGCTGCTGTACAGTCGATATGCACCCAAAAGACCATTCTGGTCGCGCAGCAAAAGGGTATCTGCTTGGTAGCCTCCGTTGCTGAACCGATCCAGCCCCTGAAAAAAGCTCAGGTAGATTCTGTTGCGGGGCGAGAGCTCGGCATTGAATTTTGCATTGAAATCATAAAACCCATAACCAGTTTCCCCTTTTTCATTGTGGCCTGCCTTGTAATTTTGTGAATAGGGTTTCATCAGCCAATTAAGGGTGGAAAAGCGCCCAGACACGAGCAGTGAACTCTTGTCTTTCACAATCGGCCCTTCGAGAGTCAAGCGGCTGGAAATAAGTCCTATACTGCCCGATCCTTCCCAAAAATGTTTGTTGCCATCGCGGGTGCGGATGTCTAAAACAGAGGACAACCGCCCGGCATACCGAGCTGGAAAAGCCCCTTTGAGCAATTCCGCCGACTTGATGATGTCGCTATTGAAAATGGAAAGCACCCCGGCTGCGTGATTGGTGTTGTACATCGGCACATCATCAATGATGACCAGGTTTTGACCAGCTTCACCGCCCCGTACAAAAAAGCCACCGATGCCATCAGGGCCCGCTTGTACCCCTGGCATGAGCTGAATGGCGCGTACCAAATCGCTTTCGCCTGCCAATTTGGGCAGCCTGTCAATTTGGGTCAAATCCAATCCATTGCCATAAAAATCATCTCCTTGCAGGTGTGACCTGGCCACTACCCCACGTACTACTACAGAGTCTAGCAAGAGTTGATCCTTGAGTTTGAAAGTCAAAAAAGTATCCCTGCGAAGCTTCAAAGGCAAGTTGATTGGGGTTTGGCCCAAGTAAGAAATTTGTAACTGAACTGCCCCCAGAGGCAAACTCAGGCTGTAAAACCCAAATTCGTTGCTCAAAGCCCCCAGTCCTGATCGTACATCAAAGATGGTGGCCTGAATGAGGCGCTCGCCAGAGGTTTGGCTTTCAACGTAACCACTGATGCGAATGGGTTTCGGAACTGCTGGAGGGGTGGTGACGAGTGCGGTGCTTTTTACCAAAACCAATTGACCATTGGACCAGCGATAAGTGAGGTTGGTATTGGTCAGGAGGTCGTTCAAAATCTTGTGTACGGGAGTACGCACCCAAGAGCCCGTGATGGTTGTGCTGGGCAAAAGGCTATTGCTGTAAACGAGATCAAGTTGGGCCATTTTGGCCAAGTCTTCCAAAGCAGCGTCCAAGGGTTTTCGGGTAAAAGAAATGCTCATCTCTTTTTCCAACGCCGTTTGATTTTGAGCGTATGAAACCACAAAGCCAAACAAGGACAATGCTAAGGTAAACAATAGCCTCATGTGCCAATCAAAGTTTGGGGAGCACGTTTTACTTTGAGAATTTGATCGTGGGTGCCAGCCTACGTTTTACAAAGGTGCTCATAAATAGATGCTTGCACTAGTGTTTTGGTCAAATATCCAGACAAACAGACGACAAAAAGCAATTCGCAGTTGGGTTAGGGAGCGTAAAAAAATAAGATGGACAGGTTTGGGTTTAGTGAAAAAAGGTCACTACCAGTTTAAGCAACTGGATGAAAGGAAGTTGTGTTCTTTTTTTGCTAAACCTCAAAAGCAAATATGGCCACATTATTTTAGCTCAAATACTTAAATACGCCTTTCTAAGCACTAAAACTAAAAAAAGTTCAAATAAATTTCTCCAGCGGGAACTTTTCACCCCCATTTTCACCTTGTATATGACATATGTTATTTTGCAACAAAATTGAGCTGCGAAAAAGCAGTTCAGAAATTTAAAAACATTACATCATGGCACGCACCACAAGTAATCAACTCCCAAAGCCGCAAACAGGCCATCAAGCCTGGTTTGATGAGCGGGGAGCGCGTGCCAGGCGGGTACCACTCCGGTCATAAAGGCTTGAGTGCCGCTTAAAGTTACGCATTAAACAAGAATACGATAGTAGTGAGCATTTGCGATACTTCGCTTAGGACGTAAACCCATCGCAATTCATTTTTCTCTATCGTTTTTTTTCGATCATCTCCGCCTTTTACAGTTGCGTTTTTCTCATTGCCCCTGAAGACAAACAGGTTGAGTCACTGCGCTTTCAATGCAGAGAAACGGGTTCAAGCCCCGTCGGGAGTACAAAGCAGTAGTGAGTACACGGGTTACTTCGCTCCTAATCCGGGTGTCGCAGGTTCAATTCCTGCTTTGCAAAAAACTTGCAAATAGCTCAGTGGTAGAGCACCGGAAGAAAAATACCTTGTACAGTTTTCTCTGTTTTTCATAAATTTTTTTCTCACCAAACCCCTGTGGGAGCGTAAAAAAATAAGGTGGACGGATTTGGGTTTAGTGAAAAAAGATAAGCAACTGGATGAAAGGAAGTTGTGTTCTTTTTTTGCTAAACCTCAAAAGCAAATATGGCCACCTTATTTTAGCTCAAATACTGTATAATCATGTCAATCTTTAACCTGAAAAACAAGCAAAACAAAACGACCAACCGTGCCGGAGGCGAAGCTTATGTTCAAACGCCAGAAATGCAGTTGGTGTCCATTTTGCTGACTTCCTTCGTGCAGGATCAGTTCTACCGTAGCGCTAAAAATACGCTGGAAGAACTGAACGCTTTGATCGCCCAAGTGGAGCCAGAATTTGCCGCCAAAGCTGCTGTTTTTGCCCGCAATGAGTATGGTATGCGTTCGATTTCTCACGCTTTGGCTGCCGAATTGGCCGCTACGGCCAGTGGTACGAGTTGGGGTAAGGCTTTTTACAACAAAATTGTACGCCGCCCAGACGACATGCTGGAAATTGCCGCCGCCTACCGCAGCAAAGGGGGTAAAAACCTGAGCAACGCCATGAAAAAAGGCTTTGCCGAGGCTTTTGACCGCTTTGATGCTTACCAATTGGCCAAATACCGGGGCGAAGGCAAGGCTTTCAAACTGGTTGACTTGGTGAACCTGGTACACCCAGTAGGCAACGACCGCAATGCCGAAGCCCTGAAGCAACTGGTGAACGACGCCCTGCGCAGCACCGAAACCTGGGAAGCCAAGTTGAGCGCCACTGGCCAACAGACTACGGATGAAGATACCAAAGCCGAAATGAAGGCCGAGGCTTGGGCTGAATTGCTGGAAAACGGCAAGTTGGGCTACCTCGCTTTGCTGCGCAACCTGCGCAACCTGGCCGAACAAGCCCCTGGCTCGATGCCGCTGGTGGTCAAAGCGTTGACCAATCGAGAAGCCATCAAAAAATCTTTGGTGATGCCTTTTCAAATCATGGTAGCCATGGACGCCATCCAGGTTGCTGATTCGAAAAACAGCCGTGAAATCGAAAATGCCCTGAGCGATGCCCTGGAGATTTCGCTGGACAACGTTCCGCGTTTTGCAGGGCGCACCCTGGTGGTTTTGGACGACTCTGGCTCAATGTCTATGCAGGCCAACGCCAAGGCTTTTGGCTCACGTTCTTGCATCTCTTTGGGGGCTGCATTTGCTGCCGCCTTGTTCAAGTCGAACGATGCCGACCTGATGCGCTTCTCGGATGATGCCAGCTACATCAAGGCCAACAGCCGCGATTCGATGATGAGCATTACCCAGGCTTTGATTGAGCGGGCAAAATGTGGTGGAACGAACTTCCACGCCATTTTTGAAAAAGCCAATCAAGCCTACGACCGCATCATCATCCTGTCGGATATGCAAGGCTGGATCGGTCACTACTCGCCAAACGAAACGTTCAACAAGTATTGCCAACGCTACGGCGTGAAGCCTTACGTGTACTCGTTCGACCTGGCGGGCTATGGAACCATGCAATTGCCAGACTCGAAAGTGTTCTGCCTGGCTGGTTTTAGCGACAAAGTGTTCGATCTGATGCAAATGCTGGAGGCGGACCACCACGCACTGATCAATACGATTAAAGCCCAACAATGGGCATAAGATTTAGAGTTTCAGGCTATTCAAGCGACGATTGAGCCCTGCTTGCCTTTGGTGAGTGGGGCTTTTTTTGAGGTGCAATTCTTGTCAAGCTTTGGCCTGAAATGATTTGGGGGCTTGCTGGGAAGCTTGGTTTTTTATAGCTATTTCTCCAACTGTATTTTTACATCTATAGTTTTTACCACTCCATTCTTCATGACTTTCTGCCGGTGCTGCATGCCCCATTTGATCATTTGTTGGATCACTGCGAAAAGCTCCTGACCAGAAGGGGTGAGTTGGTAACTGATCAGATCTTCAGTTTCGGTCCGAGTTACGATGGCATTTAGCTCCAGTTCTTTTAACTCGCGTGAAAGCATACGTGGTGTGATTTTAGGGATAGATCTGGCCATTTCATTAAAGCGGTTGATGTCTTTGAATAAAACTCCAATGATCATTATTTTCCATTTTCCTTGCAAAACATGGATGGTGTCTTTGATCGCCAAGAGCATTTCGGGATCACATTGCTCAGTATAAGTGCTGGAGGGTTGATGAAGTGTCATAAGATCAAGGTAGTATTTGGAGAAAAAAGTGCATTGATTGATACAAAGCTAACGTTGCTTGCTCATTTTAGGTTTTAATGTAGGAAGGAAATCAGGGATTTCGGTAAAGAAGTATCATCCATGACACTAGTTTCAGGGATGATAGCATGGGCTATTGGCATGTGAATGGCCGCTACTTTTGTGGATGTTTCTTCATAAAACGTAAGGGTGATACCTGCGCTTAAATCCTTGTAAAACATGAAATATCTTGTATTTGCCGCCAATGTTTTTGTTGGCTTGATTTTTACGGTTGCTGGCTTAAATGGCTTTTTTGCTTTTTTTGAGCTCCCCCCAATGCCTCCACTTGCTAAGAATTTTATTGATGCTCTAGTTGAGAGCGGATTTATGTATACTATCAAAGGCTTTGAGGTAGTTTTGGGGCTGATGATTTTATTTGGCTTTCAGCGCCCTATGGCTTATGTGATGTTGTTTCCCATTGCAGTTGGGATTGCCCTTTTTGATTTGCTCATCTTGAGAGAAATGGGGGCAGGGCTGGTGCTGACTTTGCTGATCGCTTTTCTGATTTGGCGTAAAAAGGAACTCTATTTGCCAATGATTAAACTGGCATAAAACATGAATTCAACTGCACTTTTGCAAAATTGATCAAAATAAAAAAGCCAATTCCCTGATCATCAAAGAATTAGCTTTTTTATTGTAGACTTACTAGGATTCGAACCTAGACAGACAGAACCAAAATCTGTAGTGCTACCGTTACACCATAAGTCTATTTTCCAACTGACTGAAAGTGTTTTTTCAGAAAGTGAGGCAAAAGTAATACCCTTGGCGCTTCTGCGCAAGCACTGGTGAATATTTTTTTAAGAATTTTTACCCCAAAACTAATCAGGCGGCCTTAACCAGCTTTTTACCAGCCTTTTGCAGCATTTCTGCAAATAGCTCGTCGTCGTTGAGAATTTCGTACAAATTTTCGTGGTACTCGGCGAAATCGGGCAGGTTGTTGTGGCCAGCCCCGTCGATGGTGACCAGGCGGCTGCCAGGTTGGGCCAAAGCGGCTAGCATTTTGCCTTGTTTATGTGGAATGAGGCGGTCGCGGTTGCCGTGAAAAACAAAAATCGGGCAACTCACTTTTTTGATGAACTGGTCGGTCCTGATTTGGTAGCGCAAAATATAGCGCAAGGGCAACCAAAAGCCATAAGTGCGCACCTGGTAAAGGAAGCTGTAATAAGGCGAGTCCAGGATCAGCAGCTTGGGGTCGTTCCAGGAGGCGATGCGGGCTCCAATGCCGCTGCCCAGCGAGCGGCCATACACGATGATCTGGTCTTCGGGGTACTTGCCGCATAGCCACTTGTAGGCCGTCTGGGCGTCGTTGAAGAGGGTAGTTTCGCTGCGATGCCCCCGACTTTTGCCAAAACCCCGGTAATCGATCATGAAGAAATCGTAGCCCTTGCTCACAAAGTCCTTGGCAAACTTGCCCCAGCCCTTCAAACTCCTGGAATTGCCTTTGAGGTAATACACCACCCCACGCGCATTGGGAACCTTGAAAAGCAGGGCGTTGACGGTGCCCCCGTCTTCCATTTCAAAGGTGTGCTCTTCAAAAGGAAAGGGGTATTTGTACGAAAAATGCTTGGGCAGCATCTCTGGTCGGAAGAAAGCGTAGTCCTGGAAAAAGTAAAAAAACGCGCACACGCCAGCGTAGATCACCACGGGCCAAAACAGGACATTTCCCCAAAAAAAAGGCGAATTGAGCCAACTTGCAAGCATAGCATTCAAGATACTTGCTCCAAATATAGCTCAATTCGCGTTTATTGTATTGATTTGGAGGATCATATTTTTACACCTAAGGATGCTACAATACTTCTTCCATCCGAACTCCAAACACCCGGGCCAGGGTAAATCGTGGGCCTGCGAGTAAAATATTGTCGGTCGGTTAGGTTATTGATGCCCAATCTAAATAAATAGGTGTTGCGTAAACGGAAAGACATGTTCCAGTCCCAAATGCCGTATTCAGGGACCAGGCCTCTGGTGCCATTGGCCAAGGGGATTACTGTATTTGTGGCATCGGAGTAGCTTTCAGATACATAACTGAACTGCAAAACACTGGAAAAAGCCTTGTACAATATTTGCAGACCATTGCGGCTAATCCAGCGAGGTACAATTTCAAGGGTTTTTCCCTTAAGGCTAATGTTTTCATTGCCATTGCGCAATTGGCCGTTCAGGTAAATGCCATCCATGTAAGTCGAAGCCGTAAAAAATGAAACCTTGTGGTTTTTGCTCTCACTTAGCGCATATTCTGCATACAACTCGATGCCTCGGGTTCTGCTATCGCCGATGTTGGTGCGCCACACATAGGGTTTATTGTTGTCATCGGTTAAAACTAAGGTGCCGATACGGTTTTGGTAGAAAACCTGAAAAAAATTGACATCATAAGTCAGTCGGCCAGTCAAAGTGCCTTTGAAACCAAATTCTGCATTGTTTCCTAAAGCGTCTTTCAAGTTGGGATCAGTTTGTTCCAAAGCGGTGGCGGGCACCATGTCGGAAAATATTACTGGGCGATAAGCTTGTGACCAACCACCGTAAATTTTATTATTGGCATCTATTTTGTATTGTCCATTTATGCCAAACAATGGATAACGGTGAACGATGTCTTGTGGAACCAGTTCATTGGACAAGTAAGAAATTACTCCAGACATGCGACTTACACCATTTTCAAATCGCATGCCAGCAGAGAGCTCTAGTTTTTCAGTAATCCGGAATAGGTTTTCTACAAATAAAGCTACATTTTGGCTTTTCAAATGCATGTCACGGCCAAATTGCGGGCTGGTCAAAGTGAGATCAAAATCGGTTCCTGTGCTTCCGCGCCCCAGTTGTTGGCGGTGTAAATCATTGTTAATATAGCGCAAACCCAGAATCATGGTGTTGGACAAGCGGCCCAGTTCATAGTCTTTTTGTAAGCGAAATTCGGAAGTATAGCTGTTGAATTGGTCAATGTCAACCTGGCGATGGCCGTATTGGCGGGTGCTGCCGATAATGGTATCCCTGAGGTCTGCAAAGCCGATGAATTGCACGCTATTGCGAACCCCCAGTAGTGCAGAATTGACCCAATTCACCTTCGTACTGGGATTAATTTGCCATTCAATCGTCAGTGAAGGTACGTAGACATCGGGATTAAAATAGTTGCGACTGCGAGTGGCTTGCCTAGGATTTTGGGCAAACATCGCATCGGTTAAAGGGCCAGGCATTTGATATAGGTAGGTACTTCTACCCAATTCTAGTTTAGCACAAAAGTTTTTGGAAAAATCGTATTTTAAGCTCACAAACTGGGCCTGGGCATCAGAACGAGAGTTCTCGCGGTAGCCATTAGAAACCCGTCTTTGGTAGTAAGCATAATACATTAAGCGGCCTTTTTTACCGCCAACGGCATTGAACGAGCTAAAAAGACCGAAAGAACCTACCGAATTGATGCTCTCAAACCCAAAAACCTTGCTGGTATCGGCCTGCTTAATGACATAGTTGAGCATACCGCCGAATTGGGCTCCATACTGTAAAGAAGCGGCTCCACGAAGAAGCTCAATACGTTGTACAGCCTCCATAGGCGGGCCATAGTGGCTGGCTGGATAAGCATACACATCCGAATTGGTCATCACCCCGTTTTGGCGCACGTTGTACTCCCAACTGCGGTGAGGGTCCAAGCCCCGGGTAGAAATGTTCATTTGATTGCCGGAACCATCCATGTCATAAACAAAAGCGCCAGGGATTTTTGCAAAAATTTGTCTGCCTGTTTTTTCGGCTAGGTTAGCTGGCAGGTCTTGAATGCTGATTACTTCATGTTTTTTCCCTGAAACTATGTAGGTCTGGTGTACACTTTCCAATTGCTTGACTTCGGCAAATTGCGCGCGGTAGCCCTGAACGGTGAAGGTGTTCAGGGTTTGGAATTTGATACTATCCAAAGTTTGTGCAGCCGCATTGAAAATAAAAAGTAAACACAATAACAGGCTGATACTGATTTTTAGGTTCATGGTTTTTTGTTAGAGTCGTGGAAGGGGATAAATGAAGCAATACCTTGGATATTGTGGGGCAAAAATAGCAATAAATGTCCAGAGTTTGAAAATAAGGGCTTCGAGAAGAAACCTATCATTCAACCCCACAATCCTCACTGCGCCACCAAAACCAACTTACTCCCATCCAATTTGGCTACTTCGCGGTAGAAATTGCACAAATCGGCGTATGCGCTGGCGGGTTGCTCGGTGGCATTGACCTCCAAGCGGCGTTGCACCTGGATTTGGCCATTGCCCAGGTCTTTTACTTTTAGGTTGTAGGCCCCAAAAACGCTGTTGAGGTTTTTCTCGCCTTGGGGCATGGTTTCTACCTTGAACCCTTCGGGTAATTGGATCAACAATTGGTTTTCTTGCACATATCCCATGTGTACCACTACCGCTTGCTTGCGCTTGTCGTCTTTGGCGGGTGCTTTGGTCACCGGATTAAGGGGATTGAGGGGGATGAACAAGCGTTTGCCTGCACGGCTGCCCAATTTACCCATTTGGCCATTGAGTTTGAGTTTGGTCATGGGCTCATTGCGGCTGGCGTCAAATTGCAGGGTGTCGAGATGGCTCATGGCCAGACTGGATTCTTCCAAGAAGTACTTGCGTTGTTCTGGTGCGCTCAATTGGTGCTGCATACTTCGGTACAACTCATGCCTTTCACCCCGGTATTCGTTGGTGGTGTTCAATTGCCCCAAACCGTCGGTATTCACCTTGATGTTGCTGTTCCATCGCTCGGTGTTTTCCAAAGTAGGGTAAACGGGGGTTTTGATGATCTGCCCACCTTGCTCCGTCACGAGCAACACTTGGCGATTCGAGTTTTCAGCCCCCAAGTAATTGATCGGGAAGGTGTTGGAAGTGCATTCAAGCCAGATTTTTTCATCCGGCACGTACAATACCATGTGGTTGAAGGGTGGGTCAGCAGGGAAGCCTTCGTCCAGTTTTGTGGGCATTTCGTGGTTTTCAATCACCACATTGTAGGCTTTGATGCCCGCATATTGCAATAGGCTGCGCATAAAATTGGACAGGGCTTTGCAGTCGCCGTACTTGTTTTTGTACACGTAATTGGCCGGAAAAGGCCTCCAGCCACCGATGCCCAATTGCACACTTACATAGCGGGTACGGTCTTGCATAAAACGGTACAGGACCTCGATTTTTTCCCGGTTGGTTTTGGCATTGGCGAGCAGGGGTTTGATTTCGGCGATGAGTTCTTCGGGCAAGGCTTCGCTGCCCTGGGCCAAATTGTAAAGGAAAGTGCCGTATTCTTTCCAGGATTGCATGCTGCCCGCATAATTGTCGATCCTGAATTTGTCGAGGGCCACTTGTACTTCGGGCAGGATATTGCCGGGCTCCGGGGCATTGGGCTCCCAGATGATGGGGCTCAGGTTGCTGACTTCCCAACGGTAGGTTTTGCTTTTGCCATCGTCGGTAATTTTGGGCTCCAACTGAATGTTCTTGCTGCGGTGCAAAAGATTGATGCCATTGGCCACTTTTACTTCAAAACTGGCTTTTTTGACCGCCGTACCAAAGCCCTGGATGTTCCAATCGGGCAGAATGGCCATTTCAGCGCCTTTGATTTTTTGTTCGTATTCCCATTCAAGGGTGGCTGGATAAGACGCTGGCTCTAAAACCAGGACCTTGATTCTACTGTCCTGGTAAACCGAAAACCCATCCACCGCAGCAAAATCGGAGAAATCGTCTTTTTTGTACTTGGTTTTCACCATGCCCAAAGCGTCATAAGTGGCTGCGCTCAACTTGGTGATTGGGGTTTGGGGGTCGTAAGAAATCCGCAGCACATTGGCTTTGCTGTTTTTGCTCAAAATAGTCACCACTGCCCGGAAGCGGTAAACCCCTTCTTCGGGGGAGGTAATTTCCATGCTGATTTGCTTTTCGCGCACCAGTTCCGTAGCGTCTTTGGCAAAACTATCCACCGAAATGGGGGCAAAAACAATTTGCGCAACCAGGGCCAAGGGGCTCAAGGAGATTAGCAGGAGGAGAAAATTTTTCATGGGATGATTTTATTTTTTTACATGCGATAGACGAGATACGATAGATGATTTGGGGCGCTGAATGAATACCACGTTTACCAAACTTTTGAAGTTTAGCAAACGTGGTATTCATCATCATTTGTCTTTAGAGGCCGTTCCGCCTTTTTTCAGCACGATTTGCTCTTGCTGTTTTTCGAGGATCAGGTCAAAAAACTTCTTGATTACCGGGTATTCCTCGGCTTCAAAGTGCAGTTGATTGAGCTTGATGGTGCTGGTCACTTGTACCCGGTTGCCAGTTTGTTGGGTCAGGAAAATGAACTGACCACCGTTTTCGGGCAACACCAATTTCACTTGTTCAGGCAGGTCATCGACCACATAACCTGCTGGGATGTCCAAATTGAGGATATACTTCAAGCTCAAGGGGTAAGGCAGATCAACAGGGTACAAGCGCTCGGTTTGCTTGAAGGGATTTTTCTCAAAATGGGGGTGCAAAACCGGGTTGATGTAGATGATATCGTCATTCATCGTGACACCATCAGGGATATGGATTTTGGCATTGTAGCGCAGGGGTTTGTAAATGTCCGCCTGGTCAACTACACTCATCGAATCGTATTGGATGGCATCGGTAATACTGGCTACTTCTTCTTCCTCTTTTTTCTCCTTACTGGCAGACTTGGCTTCTTCTTTGTCTTTTTTCAATTCTTCGCGGTAATCAGCAGCCTCATAACCTTCAAAAATGGCGCTTTCTTTGCCCTTCAAAGTGCCACTTTCTTCAATTTTCAAAGTTAGCATCAAAGCTGAGGACGACACATTGGCTTTGATGGGAGTCCAGACCGGAAACGCTGGATTGACCAACCAGCCTTGGCCATTGAGGGCCTCTTCATTGATAGTGCCCATTGGCAAGTGACGGTTCGTGGCATCCAAGATGATCTCTTTGTCGCCCAATTTAACGTGCGCCAAAACGTAATTGAACTGACTGAGGATCGGATAGGTATCAAAAGTTGCGCCGTGGTCGCGGGTGCTGGTTAGTATTGGATTGGCATCTATGCCATTGGCTTTGAGCAGCGCCACTAGTAAAAGGTTAATTTCGGCCAGGCTGCCTTTTTTTTGTTCAAATGCTTTTTCCAGGGCCTGAAAAGCATACAAACTGTGGCTGCCATCCCATTCCATTTTTTCGCGCACGAAATCATAAATGGTCTTAACCTTACTTTCAGGGGTGGTAGCGTTGTCTAAAGGCATTTGCAGGGCTATATTGGCCGCTTCATAACTGCCTTTGCGCTTCATTTTTTTGCCAAAATTTTCATCTTCCCACAAACTTTCAGCTACCGTTTTCCAGTCAGCAAGATAAGGTTCGTAGCCGCCATTTGGCCTGGTACCACGCAATTGCATTTTGATGCTCGACAAGTAATCGTCCATCGTAGTAATGAAAGACTCCGGGCGCATAGCTGGCATATTGCTAGCAATAAACATGTAATGCTTCAACTTGATGTTAGAGCCTACTGGTGGAGGTACGTCACTGCTGTTCATCACCTGAGGAGGAACCCCGGTTTGCATCACCACGTAGTCAAAATAATCAGGGATAGAAGCTTGAAAAGAACTCAAAACCACCGGAATTTCTTCCTGGAAGTACCATTTGGGCAGCGAAACTACTCGCCCTTTGTAGGTGTGACGGTACTTGAATTCGATCACGCTGCCTTCTTTTACTTCGGGAAAAGCAAACTTGATTCGCGTTACGTGTTCGCTGACTTTTTCTTCAAAAAAATCTTTGCGTTCCACGCTGCGCTTGGTGCCATCTGGGTTGAAAATCTGGGCCTTCAATTCACTGATCAATTGATCACGATCGGAGTGGATGTACTCAAGGCTGATGTCGCCTTGGCCGAAACCGCTTCGCTTGAGGATTTTGATGCGCCGATGACGGTAAACTTCCAGCAGAATGTTATCAGTTACAAGGTTATAAGTCAAATTAGCCATGTTGGCTAGTACCACCGCCTCAGCCGCAGTATCTTTGGCATAAACGGTCATTTTCAAATCGGCATCCGGGATCTTACCCCATTTGATGGCTTCGAGATCTTGGGCATGAAGGGAGAGTGCTGAAAGACAGAGCACTACGCATGCAAGTAGGTTGGAAAACTTCATGGGTGAAATTTGTATAATTGATGAAACAGATGAAATTACAAGCGAAAAAATTCCAAGAGCAAAAATAGAATACGGGCAAAAACACTAAAAATCTGGCAAAAACTGATGATAAAATGTAAATAACCTGGACAATTAAATGTTAAGACGTCTTACAACACAAAAGTAACGCAAAAAGCATGAAAAGTTACGCTATTTTGCCATCCTTACTAAATATTTATTTCATGCAATTGAACAAGCGTGCTTGTATGGTCGGTTTGACCCTTTTTTTATTTACGAACACGATTCTTATGGCTCAAACTCTTTCCCGCGCCCGTGGCCTAGGGCTCAAAATCGGCGTTTTACCCATTGGACAACACAATGCGATAACTGATGTGCCAGGGGTAAAAGTAGGGCAATTAACCCTGCATGAAAGTTCCAATATCCGCACTGGCGTGACGGCGATTTTACCCGATTCGGGCAATCTTTTCCAAAACAAAATCCCCGCTGCGATTTTTGTGGGCAATGGTTTTGGCAAACTAGCAGGCAGCACCCAAGTCATGGAACTGGGCAACCTCGAAACCCCTATTGCCCTGACCAATACCTTGGGCGTAGCTACTGCAATGGAAGCCCTGATCGATTATACCTTGGCCCAAAAAGGCAACGAAAAAGTGCAATCGGTAAATGCCTTGGTTGGCGAAACCAATGACGGCTACCTGAACGACATTCGCGGGCGACATGTGAGAAAAGAGCATGTTTTGAAGGCCATCCAAAGTGCAAAAACTGGCCCAGTGGAAGAAGGCAATGTGGGCGCAGGCACTGGCACGGTGTGTTTTGGCTTCAAAGGCGGCATTGGCACGGCCTCGCGCAAATTCCCAGCTGCTCTCGGCGGCTATACATTAGGGGTCTTGGTGCAAAGCAATTTTGGCGGCGTTTTACAAATCGATGGTGTACCGATTGGCGAGGAATTGAAGCAGCATTACCTCAGCGAATATTTCAAGGATAAAGCCGATGGCTCTTGTATGATCGTGGTAGCCACCGATGCCCCGCTCGACAGCCGCAACCTAGAGCGCCTCGCCAAACGTGCCTTTTTAGGTTTGGGTAAAACGGGGGGCATCGCCTCCAATGGCAGTGGTGATTATGTAATTGCTTTCAGCACCGCTCTCGGCAATCGAGTACCACACGACAGCCAAGAAAGCATCCAGACCAGCACTACCTTGCGCAATGATGCCATGAGCGCACTTTTTATGGCGGCCATCGAAGCCACCGAAGAAGCTATTCTCAATTCGCTTTTTATGGCAAAAACCACTACAGGCAAAGATGGCCACAAAATCGAGGCTTTGCCGATGGAAAAGGTCTTGCCTTTGTTGAAGAAGTATGGAAAAATGCCTTGAACTTGAGGAACCGTAAATGCTTCAGCGGTCAACCTTTCCTTTGAACCTTACCTCGTAAAGGTCTTGCCTTCGGTTTTTGAGCAATTGTGCCGACCCAAATTCGTGCAGTTCTTTCAACATTTCGAGGTCGATATCGGCTACTACCGTCATTTCATTGTTGGGCGTAGCCTCGGCTCTCACCCCATCGCTAGGGAAAGCAAAGTCGGAAGGGGTGAAAATCGCCGATTGAGCGTAAGAAATGTCCATGTTATTGACCTTCGGCAAATTGCCTACACAGCCCGCGATGGCCACGTAACATTCATTTTCGATGGCCCTGGCCTGCGCGCAAACGCGAATGCGGGTATAATCGTTGTGGGTTTCGGCCAAGAAAGGCACAAAAAGGATTTGTACACCCTCTTTGGCATAGTAACGGGCGATTTCTGGAAAACACACATCATAATCGATCAAGATGCCAATGCGGCCCGAATCGGTATCAAGAATCCGCACTTTGCCTGCTCCGCTCATGCCCCAAGCACTTACTTCTGAGGGGAAAGGATGCACCTTAAAGAGGCTGTCCCAAGTTCCGTCTCGTCTGCACAAGTAGCTCACACTCAACAACATTCCATTTTCCAGGATCGGCATACTGCCCGTGATGATGTTGATGTTGTAGGCCATCGCCATTTCAATGAACTTCTGCAAGAGGGGCTCAGTATGTTTGGCCAACTCACGGATGGCTTTGGCCTCACCGAGGTGGTTGAACTCGGCCAGCAGGGGTGCGTTGAACATGGCTGGAAAGAGGATAAAATCGGACTTGAGGTCGCTGATGGCGTCCACGAAGTATTCGACTTGTTCTACCAGAGCATCAATGTTATCGAACAAACGCATTTGCCATTGCACCAGGCCCAGGCGTACTACAGGCTTTGGTACATTGATCAGTTGCTCTTTCTCGACATAATAAATGTTGTTCCATTCCAAGAGGGTGGCGAATTCTTTCGATTCTGTATCACCAGGCAAGTAGCGGTTCAGGATTTTTTTGACGTGAAAACCGTTCGACATCTGGAAGGTCAAAGTGGGGTCGTATATTTCCTTGAGTTTGACCTGTTCGAGGTATTGGCGGGGTGTGAGTTTATCGGCAAAGTTTTTGTAATTGGGAATGCGCCCTCCAGCGATGATAGCCCTTAGGTTGAGGTTTTCACAGAGTTCTTTGCGGGCATCATACAAACGGCGCCCCAAGCGCAAGCCCCTTGAATCGGGATGGACAAACATCTCGATGCCATATAACACATCGCCCTCATCATCGTGGGTACTAAAGGTGTAGTTGCCTGTAATTTCCTGGAAAGTGTGGTCATCACCGTAAGTACGGTAGTTGACAATAATCGACAAGGCTGAAGCCATGACCTTGCCATCCAGCAATACACACAATTGACCTTCCGGGAAAATTTCAAGCAGGGCTTTGATGTCTTCTTCTTGCCAATAGTCGCCCCCGATGCCTGCGTAGGCCTCGATCATGGCATCTTTTAGCATAAAGTAATCTTCGTACCGTAAATTTCTCAGTTCGATTTTCATACTGCAAAAATACGTAAGAAGCGTGTAAAAATTTAATCTAATGGCCCTTGATTAGGGAGCATTTAGTCTCGTCGATAACTATCCTGGCATTCCAGCTCTGCAAACGACTCCATTTCCACGGTATTGATACCTGCTACCGGCAGGAAAAAATACCGCTCCTCCACGCCTGATCTCCAATTCAGCATTCACCACGACTTCGCCTTCCAGCACCAGGTGAATTTCAGGGCCGATTGTTTTTTCGCAAGTAAAAATACTTTGATCAATCAATTCAAGCACGCTTAGCTCAAAATCTGGGGCAGGGGTTTTGAATACCTTGGCACCATCGGCCTGGAGATCTCCGCTTAAAACATGTGGGGTGATGGGCGCAAAAGAAAGATGCTCAAGCAAAGTCGGCGCATCAATGAATTTATCGGTCAGGCCTCCACGAAAAACATTGTCGGAATTGGCCATCAACTCCACATTGACCCCCTCTAGGTAAGCATGCAAGACTCCTGCGTCCTGAAAAATACCTTGCCCTACTGGGATATATACCACATTCATCAGGTAAATCGAAATCACCCCACGGTCGTAGCGCCCTTCGGCTGGTCGGAAATCGCGCAAGGCTTTGGCCGCCCAATAGTCTTGGCCGTTTTTATCCAGCACCTTTGCTTCCAACTGCGGCAAAAGCCGTTGGGCCAGCGGTTCTAGCAGCCGATCAACTTCACTTTGAGGCATTTGCATCACCTCCAGGTAAAGGGGCTGGATGTCTTGGTGGGCGAAATATTGGAGTAATCCAGTCAGTTCTGGGGTGTTTTCCAGGGATTGAAGGATGGCTTCTGGTTGAGCAAAACCGTGCAGCAGCCAAAAATCGCTCAAAGCCAGCATCATTTCCGGCTTGTGGTTGTCGTCTTTGAAGTTGCGATTGTGAGCATTAAGGGGGATTTCCCTTGCGTTTTCATCTGCGAATCCTCGCTCGGCCTCGGCCTTGTTGGGGTGTGCTTGGATAGACAGCATTTTGTCAACATCTAGCACTTTGAACAAAAAAGGCAGTTGACTAGCAAATGTGCTGGCCGTTTTTTCACCCAAAACCAAAACAGGATCACGTTTGATCAGTTGGTCCAAATCCTCCTCTAATCCCGCTTGACTCACTTTTGACATGCCACGCGGGTGGGCTCCCATCCAGTATTCGGCGCAGGGCTGGTCATTGGGTGTTTGGTCCAATAATTCGGGGATAAATTGGTGCCCACCCCATGCATAAGGTTGGATCACACCACTTAAATGGTAGGGAGTGCTAAAAGACATATGGTTTGGGTTTGAATGGTAATCATTACTTTTACAGCTAGCTCACGAGGTAGTAAGCTGCGGTAGAGACAAAATCCCTGAGGAAAGGAATATTGCTTATGATTGCGCCTTGCTCGCGGGTTTTCCAGCCAAATTTGAGTTGATAAATTGGGTTGAGCAGGTAAATGCGCCTGCGCAAGGTGTGGTAGCCCTGCTTGATCAAGATGCGCTCAAAGCGCTGGAGTGAAATGCCCGTATCCCAAATTTCTTTGAGGTCTTGGATGCGTTCAGGCGTTTCACCCCCTAGTTTCAGGATGCCTTGGTAAAGGCTCCAGGGCAAGAGGTGAAACCAAGGTAACTTGGACAAGATTTTGTTGCGGCAAATCTGCTGATGCCCGCCAAAAGGCATGTACCAGGGCGGAAAAGCAAAGAAAACCCGGCCACCTGGATTCAAAAACCTCCGTAAGAAGCCCATGAATCGCTCCTGATCGGGGATGTGCTCAATCACGTCTTTGAGGATGATCAGGTCGAATTTGAATTGCAATTCCCGTTCGGGGTTGATGTCGTAAATGTTGCGTGCGATCAGGCTCAAGCGCCCGGAAGCGATGGCCTCCGGCATGAATTGCCTGGCCAATTCAATGCGGTATTCCTGCAATTCGATGCCCACACAATCGTGTCCAGCTTCCCAAAAAGCCTTGAGGACTCCCGCTTCGGCACAACCTATTTCGAGCACTTTGGCGCGAGTTGGCAGGGCTTTTTGTTCCTGTACGTAGGGCAAAATGTGGTTTTTTGCCGTCAGGTATTGGTAGTTGAAATACCTTTCCTTGTCTTGGTGAAATTCAAACATGGTGGTTCATGAGCCTGGCCTGGAGTTGTCCGGGCCATAATTTGGGGGCAAGATACGGAAGGTGGAGGATAGAGGTCTTGGAAAATAGCAGAAATATGCATGAGCTACGAGGAAAGGTTTTTTAAAATAAAAAGTTGATTAATTTGATTTTTTAAAAATAAAAATTAATTTTACACCAGATACCAAATAATACCCTCTAAATGCCTAAAAAACCCTCCAAACCTCACGATGAATTTTTCAAAGCAGCATTTGGCCGTAAGGATGTTGCCTTGGAATATTTGGAGCAGCTATTACCTGCTGCCATACTTGCAGAATTAGACCTGAGCAAGCTCTCAAAAGTAAATGGATCGTATACGAGCCCAAGTTTACAAGAATTCTTCTCCGATTTGGTTTATGAATGCCCTTTGAAAAATGCCCACGATTTAACAGTAAGGATCTCTTTGTTGTTTGAGCACAAAAGTAGCGTACCAACTTATCCGCATTTTCAACTACTGAGATACCTAGTTGAAGCCTGGGAGGATCAAATCAAACAAAAGAAAAGTTTGACTCCCATCATTCCTATCATTATTTATCATGGTGAAGAGACATGGAAAGTGCGCAAACTTTCGGAATACTTTGACCCAAAGTTGCCCGCAACTTTATTGCCTTTCATGCCCGATTTCACCTATTTATTGACAAATGTTGTGGACATGCCAGAACAGTCGATCATGGCACTTCAACGTGGTTTGCTCGTCAATACGCTTTTGATGATGAAGTATATCCATGATCCAACTTACATCTGGCAGAATTTGTTGACCATATTTACCAACTTGCAAGATCCTAGTAATGCGCAAGATTTCACCTTAACGATGTTTGCGTATTTGCTAAAAAACTCCGAACTTGCAGTGGAAGATTTTCACAAGTACATTGAGATTTTGCCAAAGTCTTTAAATGAAGATGCCATGACCACCTACGAAATGATTGAAAAAAGGGTTGAGTCCAAGTATGACAAGATACTTGCTGAGGAGCGTGAAAAAACAATGGAATCACTTCGTTCTGCAGCAAAGGCCAATAAACGTGCGGAAGAGGAGCGAATTCGTGCTGAAGAAGAGCGAATTCGTGCTGAAGAAGCCTCTGCCCGGGCAGAGGAAGAGCAGAAAAGGGCGGAAAATGAACGGGTGCGCATGATTTTGCGATTGCACAAACTCATGCAATTAGGTCCGACTGAAATCGCCGATATCACTGGGAACGAAATCAGTTATATTGAGGAAGTGTTGAATAAACAAGAAGAAATCAACACGGATTTTGAACCAACAGACAACTAACTAACTCAATCCATCCACCCCTCCAAAATCCGATCCAAAGTCTTCAACACTTCTTGGCCTTTGAGGCTGTGGCCTGCACCTTGAAATTCGTGGAATTGTGCCCCTGACCAAACCGCAGCCAATTTTCTTCCTTCACTTGCCGGAGCAACAGGGTCATTGTCGGCATACATCATCGCGGTGAGCTTTTTCACTTTATGCGCCATCAATTTGAGGTCAAAACTATCGACGGTAGCATTTTGATACTTTTCTTCAAACCTACGCTCCAATGCCTCCATCACGCGGTCATTTACGCCGATGATCCGCTGAAAACCCTGAAAAACGATGCGCAAAGTGACTGGTGAAGCCATGATAACCAGGCCCTTCACCCAGTCAGCGGCATGGTCAGCCAGGTAATACACTGCAGCCATGCCTCCTGCCGAATGCCCCAGGATAAAGTCGGGTCGGTACTTTTCTGAAACTACCCCAATGGCTTTCGCATACAAAACTGCATCAAAACGCTTGCTTCCAGATGCCCCATGCGCAGGCGCATCCAAAGCCACAATACGGTAATGTTTTTTGCGCAAACGATGGATTATACTGGTCCAACGAACAGTATTGCTTTCCCAGCCATGCGCCAAAAGCACACAAGGGCCCGTCCCTTCCCAAAGGTAAGTTTGGATTGGGATTTCACCACTCATCAACACTTCTCGTTGAGCTTTGGATAAGAACTCCTCGTCAGTAGGCCGCAAGCGCCCCCGACGAGGAGTTCGGAAGAAGTCTAAGGCAAGTTTCCCCGCCGCCAAAGGGGCAAAACGGGCTTGAATATTCCAGATGGTGCGCAGGGCCAGGAGGGCTCCTTTTGCAAAAAAACGATTCATTCTTACTAAAACTGAGTGTCCACACTGCCGTTGGCGTCGCCGAATTTGATGCCAATGAAGTCAAAATTACGGCGATCGGTGCTGAAATTATTGACGTTGTACACACCAGTCTTCAAGCCACCAAATGGATTCTGCGAGTCCACGAAGCTGTCATTGGCAGGTACAAACAACCATACTGGTGCGGCCAATACACGATCAATATTCAGGATCAATTTGCGCAATGCAATTAGATCTGCCGTAGAAATAGAACCAGAATTGTTGGCATCGGCGGCCAACATATGGAAAGGTGATTTGAAAGGCTCAATGTTCAAAATATGCTTTTGAATCCGGATCAAATCTCCAGTCGAAACCCCATTGAGGTAATTGTCGCTTTTGGTGACAGTTACTTCGTAATTATCGCCGAAAGGAATGTTGTCAATGATGTAGTAGCCTTCCACATCGGTCACAGTACTGACCACAAAACCATTGTTACCTACAATTCTGACCCTTGCCCTGGAAATTGCGATTCCATCATCGGTTTCAACAATGCCCGAAACACTGCCTCCACCCTTGCCAGGGTTTTCGATCCCGCGCAAAGATTCTACCCCTTTACCATCAGGATCCAACCAATCTTTGAGGCGAGTGCTTGGGCTGTCGCCTGCATCCCAACCTAAGTCGAAACGGGCAAAAAAACCAATGGCCCCGATGCAAGTGTCCCGCCCGCCATGCAATTGGCCGATGAATTGTTTTTTCTCATTCAGCAAAGGGCCCCCAGAAGAACCCACATCAAAATTACCAGTGTCAAACGTGAAGCGGTAGTGGTGCTCTGGTGGCGTCTGCAAGTCATTGTTCCACTGGATAGCATTTACATTGACCTTCACTTCATCCTTGTCCAGCGAAACCTTTTTGATATCGCCGCGTGGGTGGTGGATGTGCGAGGCACTTTTAGCCAGGCCCTTGGCCCGATTCCAACCCAAGTAATAGGCCCCGAAGGATTGCGGTACTGGCGAAGTCAACTCTAGCAGCAAGAAATCATTCATTTGCCGCCCAGCCAGCATTTTGGCACCGATGATAGAGCGAGGAACGGGTTCTTTTTTGGGGTTTTCGCAGCCAGTTGTTTCATAGCCAAAGTCAAAACGCCAAAGGTTGTACAAGGGCTTGTAGCCATCCATGCAATGAAAAGCTGTGATCATCAAAGGGCGACCATCTTCGCGGGTGTTATTGACCAAGCTGCCCGTGCAAACGCCTGTCCCTTCTTCTACCACAACCACAATGCGGCAAACGGCCCTTTTGACCGTATCCAGCCCCTTCCCCTCACTGCAATTGATGTTGATGTTGCAAGCATCTGAGCTGCCAAAACCCAGGGTTTCGGTCAGCATCGAAGCCTCTTTATAACGCTGTTGGTCGTACACGTGATCCACTCGAAAGAGGTGCAAACGCCCCTGGCGGTTCATTTCAGCAGGTTCGTGGTATTCAAGCCAGGCACTTGCCCCGTTCAAAGGACCAATCATGTATGCACCTCCAACTGGATTGTCCAAACCAGTATAGGTGCGCAGCAGGTCGCCGTTTTGAGCCGAATAAAGCTTCAATTCAGCCCCTGGTGGGAGGTAAAATTGGTCAAAAAACAAAACCAAGCCTAAGGCCGAAGGTGAGTTAACCACCGCTCGCCATACACTTGAACCGTCATTGAGTGCGGTCCAATATCCTGAGTTGTCAAGGTGAAAATCGGCGTGAATAGGCGCAGCAAAACGATTGCCAGGCTTCACAAGGTCTTCTTGTAGGATTTTTTCGAGTGGAAATTTAGCCAATTTTTCAGCCTTGATTTTTGCCCAATCACCAGGGCCAAATGGCTGGCTTTGTGCAGCAGGCTTTTGGAGCAGGGTTCCCGCATCTTGTGCGAGCATTTGACCTGTGCCCAATAGACACAAGTACAGTAAACCTTGTAAAAATTTAACCCTCATCGGTATTTAAGTTTGGGATTATAACACCACTTACCAGCAAAAAACAACAACGCTGGAAAGCATTTCACTCACAATTCCAAAGGCCAAAAAGCCTTGACTGATCATGACACTAGTTCGGGGGCCGGTTTTGGGGATATTGGACAAGAGCAAAAAATATTCAGACCACAAATCTACAAATTATTGCGCAGCAACGGGCACTTTGTTCACTTTGACCTCAAATTTACGAGCCACTGGCACCATTTTTTCCTCCAAGTACTCTTCCTGGCGGTAAGTTTTTACCAATGCAATCGCTATCATTTTGACGTTTACATCGAGTGCATCAATATAATTGTCGTTGCTGAATTCAAAAGTAACGCTGCCTTGGGTGTAGATGTTTTGGCGGGCAAAAGCAGAAATTCCATCTCCTTGGTCCAGTATTTTGTCTTTGACTACAATCTTGTATTTAACATTGTCGCCACTTTTGGGGGTAATGAAAAAACTCACGCCATCCAGTGCCAAAGAAGCCAAAGCTCCATACGGACCACCAAGATAACCCAATTTAGATGCCGTACCAACTGCACTTTTGGCCAGTCCAGCCACGCGATTGGCTTCGCTGTATTGCTTTCCTGCCTCGGTACCCGTACCAATCCAATATGACCAGGCAATTACTTCATAACTACGGTCTTTTTCGTAATTATTGGCCGGCAAAGTTACTTGTACTTTGCTGCTGGCATTGTTGTTCACATTGGTTCGAGAATGGATGCGCTCGGTTTTATCCACCAAACTCACCAGTGCCGTGTCGGTTCGCGCCAAAACCCGGCGCGTTTGTTTCACCATTTGTTTCTCAAACTTGGTGTCGTTGCTCTGATAAATGGTATCGAAACGCTCAACCCAACGAACAGCCGTTACAAAACTCTTGGTCTTATCAGAAACTGGTATCCGTTGAATTTTCACCTTGATCGTGCGATCCTTTTTGACGTCACTGCTGAACCGGAAGCGATAAACGCCTTTTTGCACCACTTCCAGCCTTTTATCCTTGACCTGAGCCGTATTTTGCTCTTTGAACTTGAGATTGCCTGGCAGTTCGCTGATCTCAACTTCACTTAGTGTTGCACCATTTATTTCATTAAAATTGAAAATGAGCTTGTCGCCCGCAGCAAAGGCATAAAATAATTCTTGCGGTTCCCTGCCGTTGAGCGTAATGCTCAAATCACACACTTCCAGCGGGATTGGAGTAGCAGGAGTAGCGGGCTTGCTGGCTGGTTTTTGAGCACCTAAGCCATTTGCCAAAGCGCTAAAAACAAAGGTCAAGAGCAAAAATCTCATTTAAGGCGTTGTTTTTCAGGGTTAAAGGTATACAATTTGAGCAAAAATCCCTATTTGGCCTGCTTTACCTTACCCATCGTATATTCCATGTATTTGCCAAAAACTGTTTTGACGCCCATGCGGTAATCATTCTCCCCTTCAGTACGGTATTTTTTGGCTTCTGCTTGTTCAAGGGCGTCAGGAGAAGCACCTTCGCGGGTTTCTGCCGCCAACAAGTCTTTGCGACCGTAATAAAAACGGTGCTCAGTGAACCCTTCTTTGCCCAAAATCTGCTCGCGCAGGAAAACCGGGCGCTCATCTACCAAGTAAAACCAGGCCTCTTGAACGGGAGTTTTGGTATGCAAAATTAGGTTTCTGCCCTGACTGCTGAGAACACTTACCTCGGTCATAAATTCTGGTACTTCGCGTACAAACAACGGCCCTTTTTTCTGCAAAGTATCCATCATGCCATCTATTTCAGCTACTACTTTTTTCACCCCAGCGATATCATTAGGACCAGTACTGATTTCAGTGTCCGGCATCAGGGGATCATTAGGCTGAATGGCCTTTGAGCCTTTTTCTTTTTGCTCAGATTTGCAAGCACTCAAGGCCAACACCAGGCCCAAAAACAAAAAATACAAATTCTTCA
This sequence comes from Chitinophagales bacterium, assembly GCA_013299105.1. Lineage (GTDB taxonomy): Bacteria > Bacteroidota > Bacteroidia > Chitinophagales > Saprospiraceae > Haliscomenobacter. Next base: position 94,905 of record JAAFJY010000025.1, read on the forward strand.
CGCTGTGTTTGGTTTGAAATTCTACAATGACTTTTTGGAACTCAAGTTTTCCGGCTGAAACGCTACATTTCAACCCTTCAACCTTTCAACTAATCTGGGTTACTCCCCCATCTCCTTCCGCACCCGTGGCACCAAAAACAACTCTTTTTGGCGACCATCGAGGTAATACACCCTTTTGCCATCAAAAACTGCATTTTCTTCGAGCATGATGCGGACTTCTTTGTTCCACTCGGGCAAAAATACACGGTTATTCAATTCGATGGCATAAGCAGTATTGGGAAAAAGTGGATATTCTCCAGTACCAGGCACACCATTCTGCATGTCCCACATGCCAATGGCCGGGCCAGCGGCGTGGCCATTGAGGCCCACGGGGTGGGAATAAATTTGTGGTTGCAGCCCTTCGGCTTTGGCTTTGCTTAGGGTATTGGCCAGCATTTGGTTGCCATTGCGGCCCGTTTGGTACTCAGCGGTCAGGATGTCCATCAAGCGCAAACCTTTAGCATAGGCGGCCCGTAAATAAGCAGGCGCTTCTTTTTCATTGGGTTTGAGGATGTAGGCATTCTCCTGGGTATCGGTGTGCAAGCCCAGGTAAACGATGCCAAAGTCGATGTGTACCAGGTCGCCGGGTTGAATAATGGCGGCATTGGGTTTATTGGCAAAACTGCGGTTTTGTTCAGTGGCCGCGGGGTCGTTGCGTTGCACATCGCAAGTGGGCTGAAACCAGGCGATCAAACCCAAGTCCCGGATCCTTTCGCGGTAATACCACACCACATCATCGGTGGTTGTCACCCCGGGCGTGATCACCTTCTCCGACAAACCTTCGGCGATGATCAGGTGCGCGATGCGGCAAATTTGGGCATAAGTAGCCAGTTCTTCTTCCGTACGGGTTTCCAACCAGCCCACTGCAATTCGCTCTGCCGAAACCAGGCGTTCTTGCAGGTTTCTGGGCAAATATTTTTTCAATTGCTGGTCGTGGTAGGCCGAAAGGCCGTCCGCATGGCCGTAGTTTTCGGAAACATTGACCGCAATTTTCTTCGGATTGCGCTCTTCAATCAATTTAACCAGGCGCTTCCATTGGTCGGGTTCTTGCTCAGGGTCCCAGGCTTTTTTGAAATTTTCGCCGATGTCGTAGCGGGCACAAGCCAGCATTTCCAGTGGCGCACCTTTGCCCGGATCGTAAATCAAAAGCATGGTGGTGCGGCGAGCCGAAAGCCAGGTAGCGGGCAAAAAGCTGCGCAAAACGGGGTCTTCATTGTATTCGCGCCCAATGACTAGCCACATGTCGATGCCCTCACGGCGCATGATTTCGGGCAAAAGGGTTTGGCAGCGGTTTTTCAACCAACGGTCTTGCACCTGCGCCTGCTCACGCAAGCTGAGAATACGGGGCATTTCTTGTGCCGATAGATGATACAGGCTGATCAAATAGCAAAAAACGAACAAAAGCTTACGCATAGGAGATAGAGTGTGGTCCAAAATGGCTTCAAAAATACAATTGCGAAGGAAAAAACAGCCAATAAAAACTGAAAGTGAACAGGACTTGGCAAATTTATGGGGAAATGTGTCAATGCCTGGACCAAGTTTTCAATTGAAATGGCGATCCTTCTCAGTACACCTCGGATTACCAGGGTTTTGAAAATCTTGCAACTCAGATTTGTAGCATAAAAGCCCTATCTTTGCCATCAAAATGCAGAGAAAAATGCGGTATTTTAACACATCTGGACCCAATCGTCCGAATGAGCATTATAGCTTGCAACGATTAGACTGGATAGAAAAAGGTAAAAGATTGATCCATAACGAACGCTATTTCACGATTTGGGCACCGCGCCAAACGGGGAAGAGTACGTATTTTATGTTTTTAGCGGACCATCTTCGGCACGAGGGGTATAAGGTTTGCCATGTCAATTTTGAAAATTTCAAGGAAGGAAGCATCAAGGATTTTATCATTTCTTTGAATAACGCATTAACCAAACAATGGGGCGTACCATTTAAAAATAAAACCCTTCAAAGCATTTTTGAGCAAATTGAAATGCTCAAAGACGAAAAATGTGTGCTGATCATCGATGAAGTAGAAGGCATCAACCAAGCTTTTTTCGGCCAATTCTTGCACTCTATCCGAAAAGTATATCATTCACGGACGGAACATGCACTTAAATCGGTCATTTTAGTAGGCGTCACCAATATCGTAGGAGCAGTACAAGACAATGCCAGCCCTTTCAACATCGCTGATAACCTGAGCATCCCTTATTTTACCGATGAAGAAACCCTGGAGCTGTTGGGCCAGCACGAACAGGAAACCGAACAACTTTTTGAGCCAGCAGTAAAACACAAAATCTCAGAAATTACCGCCAATCAACCCGGCTTGGTCAATGGTTTTGCAGCGCAATTGGTCAACAACTGTGTAGGGAAACCTGTCATTGGATATACAGACTATTTGGTCGTTGAAAAAAACTATTTGAAGTTTTCAATAGACAAAAACATTGTCAACATCATCAGTAAAGGTAAAAAACATCAGGAACTGATTGAAAAATTGTTGTTTACTGAAGACAAAATTGATTTTCAAATCTATCGACCAGCGATTCAAGAACTGTTTGTCAATGGCATCATCATGCCTGACGAAAATGACCAGGTCACTTTTCGGGTGCCTTTGTATCGAAAATGCTTGTATGCGGCATTTTTTCCTTATACCAATAGCGAATCCACGCGCATCGGCAGCACCATTAACATCGACGAATTTTACACCCCAAGTGGCGGGTTGAACATCGACAAAGTCATCGAGAACTACAAAAAATACGCCCTGCGCCGCAAATTCCGCTATTTCAAAGAGGAAGACAAACATGGCAATGTGGTCAATTTGAAAGAAGCGACCCTGGTGTATAGTTTTGAGACCTACCTCAACGCTTTTCTGAGCATGGTGGGCGGCAAGACCTACCTGGAAGCCCACACGGGTGTGGGCCGCACCGACCTGATATCACCATCGACAATGAAGAATTTGTGGTGGAGGCCAAGGTTTTCAGCGACATCGTGAAATTCCGAAAAGGCAAAATTCAATTGGCCCAATACGCCCAAAGCCTCAGCCTACCCTCCGCCATTTACCTGGTTTTTGTGGAATCAGAAGTGACCATCCCTTCGGTTTTGGAAGAAGAAAAGGAATACGAAGGGGTGTTGATCAAAACGCATTTGGTGCCTTATAATCTGGAACTGGATTTTTGAGTCGCAACCCTCAACTTCTCAACTCCTAAACTTCTCAACCCCTCAACTAAAAATGACCATCACCGAGCTCAAAGACCAAGGCCTCCTGCTCTTCGAGTGCATCAGCGGCAGCCGGGCTTACGGGACCAATACTCCACAATCGGATACCGACTTGAAGGGGATATTTGTTTTGCCACAAAACCAGTTTTACGCTTTTGACCCACTGCCGCAAGTGAGCAGCGAGGGCAATGACGAAGTGTATTACGAACTGAGCCGTTTTGCAGAATTGTTGTACAAAAACAACCCCTCTGCCCTCGAAATCCTGGCTACGCCCGAAGATTGCGTGACCTATTGCCATCCGGTTTTCGAGGCTTTCAGGAGAGAAAAATTCCTGAGTAAATTGTGCAAGGACAGTTTTGCAGGTTTTGCCCATTCGCAAGTCAAAAAAGCAAGGGGGCTGAACAAAAAAATCAACGTACCTGAAGCTCCGAAGCGCAAAACACCGCTCGATTTCTGTTATGTTACGGTCGAAAATGGTTCTACTCCCCTACTCCACTGGTTGGAAAAACGAGGCTGGGAGCAAAAACACTGTGGCCTGGCGGCTATTTCCAACATGCGCGACCTGCACGCCTTGTATTACGATGAAAGGGGCAGCCTACCCTTCTCCGGCGTGGTCCGGGGCGAAGACTCCAACGACATCGCCCTAAGCAGCATCCCCAAAGGAATGCCAGTATTGACTTATTTATCTTTCAACAAAGACGCCTACTCGCAGCATTGCCGCGATTACCGGGAATACCACGATTGGGTGGCCAAACGCAACGAAACCCGCTACCAAAACACCCTGGAGCATGGCAAAAACTACGACGCCAAGAACCTGATGCACACCATTCGCCTACTCGAAACGGCCTTGGAAATCCTGCGCGATGGGGTTTTAAACGTCCGCCGCCCCAACCGCGAGGAACTGCTGAAAATCCGCAGCGGAGCGTACACTTATGAAGAACTGATGGCCAAAGCTGAACAATTGATGGAAGCAGTTGAAACGGCCTATGCGAGCACAATTTTGCCTGAAAAGCCCGACAAAGCGCGGATTTCTGAGCTGACTGCACAAGTTCGACGGGAATTTTACGCACGAAAATGAGGGACAGTGTTTTGAAGTACCTATATTAGCGGCATCGTGACTAAACATTGCGACATAATTATCTGTCGTTGAACACTTTGAAAACTACAAGCTTTGAGCAAGACGATCCGCATTGGTACCCGAGGCAGTAAATTGGCCCTTTGGCAAGCCGAATTCACCCAAGAAAAACTCAAGGAAGCTGGTTATGATTCCGAGTTGGTGATCATCAAAACCACTGGCGACCAGATCCAGCACCTCTCTTTTGACAAAATTGAAGGAAAGGGGTTTTTTACCAAAGAAATTGAAGACGCTTTGTTGCGTGGTGACATCGACATGGCCGTGCATTCCATGAAAGACATGCCCACCTCCTCGCCCGATGGCCTGGTCATCACCGCTGTTTCGTACCGCGACAACCCCGCCGATTGGTTGCTGATTCGCAAAGACGCGATGCAGGAAGGAAAGTTATTTCAGCTCAAAGAAAATGCAATTGTGGGTACTTCTTCGGCCCGCCGCAAAGCCCAAATCCTCGATTTCCGCCCTGATGTACAGATCAAAGACATCCGCGGCAATGTGCCAACTCGGGTGCAAAAAATGCTCGACGGCGAGTTCGACGCGATCATGTTGGCTGCGGCTGGCCTGAGCCGCTTGGGTCTTGACTTGGGAGACTTGCACGTCATCAAGTTCGACCCACGTGAGTTTGTGCCTGCACCTGCGCAAGGCGTTTTGGCCTGGCAAACCGCCGAAAGCGATATAGAAACCCGTCGAGTTTTGCAAAAACTCCACGACAACGCGGTGGCCAATGTCACCAACCTGGAGCGCCGCATCCTGCAATTGATGGAAGGCGGCTGCCAAATGCCATTGGGAATTTATTGCGAACAGGACGCCAACGGCCATTACCACGTTTGGGGTGCAGTAGCCGATGCCTGGAACCAGCCCGTACACCGGGTACGCATGTCATCGAGCACCAGTTTCCAGTTTGCTGAGAAAGTGGCCGATGCGTTGAAGCAAGGCAAACCAGAATAGCCTAATTAACCATGCCGAGCATTTTCATCAGCCGTGAACTAGGTGCGGAAAGCCCCTTTTCCCAGCTTTTTGACCCAAAAGAAGTTCAAATCCACGGGGAGAGCCTGGTGGAGTTCCATTTGCGGCCCTTCAATGCTGTGCCCGATTGCGACTGGTGTTTTTTTTCTAGCCGGCAGGCGGTGCGTTTTTTCTTTTTAGGTTTGAAAAATGCCCACCTTGCTTTGCCTAAATCAGTCAAAATTGGGGTTTTAGGCGAAGGCACTGCCCAAGCCTTGAAAAACCAGGCTTTGGCCCCCGATTTTTTGGGCAATGGCGACCCCGACACTGTAGGTCGGGCCTTTGCCATCGTCGCAGAGGGGCAAAAAGTACTGTTCCCCAGGGCGGCCCAATCGCGGGAAAGCATCCAAAAAAGCATGTCAGGTACGGTCGCAGTCATCGACCTGGTGGTGTATGAAAACCTGCCTCGAACGGATTTCGAGCTACCCCATGCTGATATTTTGGTCTTTACCAGCCCACTCAATGCCCAAGCGTATTTTGCAAAATATCCCCTCCAAGCTGACCAACAGGTATTGGCGATTGGCCAGACCACTGCTGATGCCTTGCGCTCCATCTGTGGCAGGGAGGTACAGATTGCTGAAAGTCCATCAGAACTAGCTTTGGCCGAAAAATGCCAGGAATTGATGAAAAAACGCGATTAATGCCTGGTCATTTCTCCGGATAACCCGCCTCCGACCAGCATTTCAAAATCAACAATTGCTCCGCAGTAAGCGAAGTAGGCCGTCCCGCAGGAACGCTGGAGGGCGGCATAAAATTGAGCGGATTGCCCGTGCGGGTGATGACCCTCGATTTGAACTGCCCATCGTCCAACACAAATTTCAAACCTCGGTACGAGTCAAAAGCCCCCTTGTGGCATTGGTCCGCGTAAGTGCACGTGCTGCTCAGGATGGCTTTGACATTGGCCTCGTAGGTGGGAGTGGTCGTCGGGCATTTTTCGGGTTCCTGAACTACGGAGTCGAATTTTTCGTAGGTGCAGGCGAAGATGCCGAGTAGGATATTCAGTAAGACAAAGATGGTGGCTGGTTTTTGCATTGATCACAGGATTTTGCCTATACAAATATAATCAAACTTGAGCGCAATTTTAACCCATCTATTGACCCCATGCCGCTCCACAATGAAAAATCGGTAATTTTATAGGTCTGAACAGTGGAATTTTTGACTGATCAAAGCTTCTTTTTAGCCTCATGACCAAGTTACAGGCTAAAAAAGAAAGAAAACGTAGGCAAAAAGGCCTGGTTATGAATGTTTGAGTTTATCAGCTTATTCAATACATTTACACAGACAAGCTGAATAACAAGCCATAAGTTATTGTTTATACCAAGAGCCTAAATCTCGCCTATGTCCAACAAATCCGAACTTATCGCCGATTATTTCCCCAACATCTATCTCGCTGTTATTTCCTTGCTCCAAGGAATTGCCCTTTCGCAATTGGTGCCCATCTTTTTGACTTATGTTGAGGTAGCCGAAGACCCTTGGTTGGATATCCATTTGTTGCCTATCCTGCTGATGTTACTGATTATCTTCACCATCTGGCACCATTATGCCATCAGTATTTTTTTCCTACGCTGGTTCCCAAACATCATTGATACGCTGGTGCCTTTTTTGGTGGGAGTAGCGCAGTTTGTACTCATTTCTTATCTGACCATCAAAACGGATTTATCCGATATGAGGGTGGCGGATTGGACCTTTGGTTTTGCCATTTTTCTGATGTCAGGATCTTTTCCCTATTTGGCAGCCGCCTGGCGACTGGAGGTAGATTTGTTTGCCAACATCATGAGCAAAAAGAACGCAATCCAGCACGGAGAAATAACCAAAAAGTACTACAAATGGGCCGGGTATTCCATTTTCATTCAGGGAGTAGTTGTTATGTTAATTGTGCAGTTAGAGCAGCATTCTTGGCTGGTGTTCTCCTTGATTTTATTGCTGGGTCACCTCTTGTTGTTTGAGTATTACCTTTTGTACCGCATCAAGCCACACTATGTCAAAAGCATGGATGAATTTGACGCTTAGTGACAAGCCACGAATAAACCTTACCAAATCGCAACTGCGTTGCCCCGCTGCGCGAGGCTATTTTGGGAACGCGGATAAAATTGAGTTTGGGTGTGTTTGTTTGGGTGTGAGTGTGAGAAAATCCCGTTTTCAAGTGATCGGAGACAAAAGTAAAAGCACGAAGCTCCCACACCCGAACTCACACTTGCACACTCCACACCCATTCTTGCGGATTTCCAGCATGACGTTGACCATGATGTTGACAACTGGCAATCAAAAAACTTGGTAAGGTTTATTTTTGAACCGTTACTTAGAGACTTATAAACTGTAAGTTCTCAATCCACTGAAGATCCGTTTACGCGTTACAAATGCGTGTAAGATGGTTCCGGTCAGAGACCTGGAACCAGCGTCAATGTAGCGTTGTGCTGGTGTCGGGTCTCCTGACCGACACCGGGCTGCCGCACATTTGTAACGTGCTTACGAGAACTTACTATTGTTGCCTAGACAAAGAAATTACTTGCAGAAATACGGATTGAGAGCTCATTATGAATTGAACTAAAGCATTGATTATTAAACTCCTCCTTATGTGGTATTTTTTTGATCTCCCCTTTTAGGAGGTTGTCTTTGGTGTGTGGATTCATGACCTTTACATTATTTAAACACCAAAACCTACTACCATGAAACCCTCTTTTCTGTTCAGTACTCTACACCAATATTCAACTGAACGCGCCAATGCAATCAATAAAGTTTGCTTATTGATGCTAGGACTATTGCACATTTCCGTTCTTCTGTCCGCTCAAAACACAGTCCAATCGGCCCATTCTATCCTGCCCATAGACGGTATTGTCCAGTACCTGCCAAAGGATACAACTGCAGCAGCAAGCCCATCGATCCTTTCCACTGACAAACTTCAATTTACCCCGCAAGTCAATTTTTTCTTTTTGCCCGAAGGCACCTTGAATTACAAGGGTGCTGGTTTAGCGGTGGATACAGGTCACCTCAATTTTTACTTGCGCGGTGATTTTGGGGCAAAACTCTCCTTGCCCAAAAACGTGGACATGGTTTTTAGCCTGCAATCTTATGGTATTTACACCCGCAGCCTAGGACCTTTGGACCCCAACCTGACTATGTATGAAGGCTACGTGGACCTTAAAAAGTTGGACCGCAATGGCAACCTAGCCTTGCGTTTTGGCCGGATGTCACTGGGCAAATACGGCAATGAAATCCTGGTTGGCGACGATGATTTCATCAAAGGTCGCAGTTTTGAAAGCGTCAGGTTGCGCTACAAAAAAGATCGGGTAACCAGTGACCTGATGTGGGTGCAGCTCTATCAACCAGCCCCTCCTGCCGCCAACTTCGATTGGAACCATCCGATCTTCCTGGCTACGTTCAATACTTTCAATATCTCCAAGGCTTTGAATTTTGATGCCAACCTGCCTTTTATCATTGATCAGTACAACAGCGGCTGGCGGACCTCGGTGTTCATGCCCGATTTGCGCGCCTTCGGTCAGCTGGGAAATTTTAAATATTCTGCCGAATTCATCCTGCAAACCGGGACCGCCAAAGACATCCTCAACGAAAACATCACTGGAACACTCAACGCCTATGCCGCTGAATTGAGTGCAGGTTACACCTCTAATAATGGAAAACTCAATGTAAGTCTGGCATATTACCGCGCCAGTGGCGATGACAACACAGCCGACAACAAGCTGAAATCTTACAACGTGTTGTGGCAAAACGAGCACCGCCGCTTTGGATACATTGATGCATTCAAGGGCTCAAACGTCCAGGCAGGGACCTTGCACCTGGATTGGAAACTGGGCCGCCTGGTATCGACCGGAGTACACGGAGTAATTGCACAAGTACTGGAGTCAAAGGATCGTGCCAATGGTGTGATCACCCTTGAAAATTTAAATCGCCTCAATACGACCAGCAAATTCATCGGTATGGGTGGCGATTGGTACCTCAATTACTATTACAACCACAACCTGAATTTCCAGTTTTCTACTTCTGCCTTTAAAACTGGAGAGTACTTCACAGCGGTGAATGAGACGGATAAAACGATGATCAGAATGTATTTGATGATGGCTTTGCGGATTTAGCACATGTTTAATTTTTTTGTTTGTCATAAAATGGCCTAATTTCGCCTCATCCTTATAAAAAAGGTCTTGAGGAAAATGCTCACACGAAGCGTAAAAAAATAAGGTGGACAGGTTTGGGTTTAGTGAAAAAAGGTCACTACCTGTTTAAGCAACTGGATGAAAGGATTTGTGTTCTTTTTTTGCTAAACCTCAAAAGCAAAGATATCCATCTTATTGTAGCTCAAATACTCATTGTGCACTGCATGACTCCACATTCCTTGCTAACTTTCAAAAAAGGTTTGGGCAAAATTCGGCTCGTTTTCTGCCTAAACCTCCTGTATTCAAATACGCTCCTGTAACGAAATTGATGGATCAAAACCAAACAAAGTTTTCTATAACATGACCGAATTTCCACCCTGTCCCCTTTGCAAATGCGAATTTACTTATCCAAGTGGCAATTTGTTGACTTGCCCGGAGTGCTTTCACGAATGGGATCCTGTTGAGGCTCCGTCTGCTTCTGATAGCGAGCGCTTAATCGTATTGGATGCCAATGGCAATGAACTCCAAAACGGGGATTCGGTGATTGTGGTCAAAGACTTGCCCGTCAAAGGTGCGCCCAAACCCATCAAGGCCGGTACCAAAGTAAAGAACATCCGCATCACCGAAGGAGACCATAACATTGACTGTAAAATTGAAGGTTTTGGCTCAATGGGCTTAAAGTCGGAGTTTGTGCGAAAGGCTTGATGCAGGGATAGAATCACCATATTCAAATCCAAACCACCGCCTCAACAACTGCATCAAGCTGTAATTGCTGGGTCCGCCTCACTTCAGCTTTGATGGGCAACAAGTAAGTGTGCTTTTTGGCATCGTACCAAATGGCAGTTTTCCATTCCTGCTCGCCAATCAAGGCCGTGGCCTTGAGCCTGCCCCAGCCCTCTTCCTCGGTTTTGAACATGGCTCTGATTTCAGCTGATAAATTTTCAGGTAAGCTGACGAAATGCCAGCCTCCTGCTCCGGTATAGCGCCAAAGTGGGGCTGAAAATGCATATTTTACGCCTTTGTACATGTTTGGATCTTTGTTTGAGTACAAAATTCAGGCGGCATGGGTTGAGTTGTCTGTATGATAAAGTTTTGCCAAAATCTTTTAGTCTGAAAAGAAGAACTTTCACCTCCACCCCTTGCCCCATTCCAAAATCCCCTTACCTTTGCCTCCGATCAACGGTTTTTCCGCTGCCCAGTCTGGCCAGTGGGATGAAAAGGGAATCAGGTGCAAAACCTGGGCTGTCCCCGCAACTGTAAGTTTCGTAAACATGCGTGACGATACATTTCGCCACTGAAGTCAAGCGGATGTTTAAACTAGGTGATCTTTCAAAAATAGGAACGTTTTCGACCAATCAAGGCACAAAAAGCGGAGTTATGCAGCGCATAATGAGCATTTTTGTAACGCAGATTGGGCGAAAAGGGGCCATTTTTGTTGATCAGATAGATAAAACAAACGCTTAAAGCCAACTTTGGGAAGGCGCGCCATGCAGAAACAAGCCAGGAGACCTGCCGCTGATAATCCTTAGCTACTGCCCGCGGAGGACGGGTTGAGCCGAGTGCATACACTTTTATGTTGCATCGGAATGGGTTTTGTGCTGCCTGACACTCGGCTGGTGTCAGCTCTGGGCAATACCTTTTCGCTATTTTTTTCTCATGCGTAGTTTTCTTTTCAAGGGGAAACAAGCCCTGGTATTGGGCTTGTCATTACTGGCTATTTGCAGTAGCTTAGGTGCTCAAAACGATACCTTGAGCATCCAAAACCTAGACCCCGTAGTGGTCACTGCCACCAAATATCCGCTCAAACAATCGCAAACGGGTAAGGTATTGAGCATCATCGGACGAGAATTTTTGGAAAAATCGGGCGGCCAAAGCCTCGCCGAATTGCTCAATCGCCAAGTGGGCATCCAAATTGTGGGGGCCAACAATGCCCTGGGCACCAACCAAGACATCTACCTGCGCGGGGCCAATCCGGGCTACACCCTCATCTTACTGGATGGGGTTCCCGTTTATGATCCGTCCAACATCAACAATGGTTTTGACCTCAACCTCATTCAAGTCGATCAGGTCGAACGCATCGAAATCCTCAAAGGCGGGCAATCGACCCTGTACGGCTCGGATGCCCTGGCTGGGGTGATCAACATCATCCGCAAACGCTCGGCCAAAGGTGCGCTGGAGGCCAGTTCCATTTTATCGGCGGGCAGTTACGGGACTTTCAGGGGGAATTTGAGTCTCGCTGCTCAAAGTGCCAAAACCTATTTCTCGGCCCAGGCCAGTGGCTTGGGTTCGCGGGGTTTTTCAACGGCTTTTGACCAAGACAACAAAGGAAATTTTGACCAAGACGGCTTTGGTCAGTACAATTTAAATGGCCGGATTGAACATGCCCTCCTCCCCTATTTGCGGGTGCTGGGTCAAGCCAATTACGACCAATACCAGGCCGACATCGACGCTGGTGCCTTCAAAGACGACCTGGATTATACTTTCAGCAGCAAAAACTTCAGCCTGAGTTCAGGGCTCTTGTACCAACGCGAACGCCTGCAGTTGACCCTCCAATACACCCGCAACCGCAACGAGCGCCTTTTTCTCGACGATTCGACCAATGTGCCCCTGGGGGCCTTTGCCAAATTCCAAGAGGGCTTGTACCGTGGAAGTTCAGATTTTGCGGAGTTGTATGGCAATTTCAATTTGGGCAAAAAAGCTCAATTGCTGCTGGGGCTGGAAAATCGCCGCCAAAACACCACCCAGACTTACCTTTCCATCAGTGATTTTGGGGCCTTTCTGGAAGGTTTGAACCAAAATGATACCCGGACCAATCTTTTCAGCAGTTTTGCATCACTCAACTTGCAAAACCTGGGCATTTTTGGCTTCGAAATAGGTGGCAGGGGCAACTGGCACAGCATTTTTGGCAGCCAGTTTACCTATACTTTGAATCCTTATTTGCTGATGGGGCAAGGGCGCTACAAGGTTTTTGGCAACCTGTCGTCCAGCTTCAAAGCGCCTACGCAATACCAGTTGTTTTCGCCTTATGGCAATCCGGAGTTGAAAGCCGAAACGGGCGTAAACCTGGAATTAGGAGCCCAATGGTTTAGCAGCGACCGCAAGACCCAAGTAAGAGCCCTGTATTTTGCCCGTGAAATCCAGGATGTGATCATCTTTACCAGCTTGAATGAGGCTCCTTTTGGCATTTACCAAAACTTCAACCTGCAAAACGACCAGGGTATCGAACTGGATGGCCAATGGCAAAGTGGCAAATTCAGCCTGGCGGGCAACTACACCTACCTGACTGGCACGCTGAACACCACCCAAGCTAATGGCCGCGATACCAGCTACAACAACTTGATTCGCCGCCCCAAAAATGCTTTGAACCTGCAAATGGGCTATCAAATCAACAAAAAATGGTCGGCCAACCTGAGCCTGCGCCGTATTGGCGAACGCCGTGACCTGGTGTTTGAAGAAGCTACTTTCAACACCAAGGAAATCAATTTGGCCGCATACTCCACCCTTGATTTGTACCAGCAATGGCAGTTCAACGAGCGCCAAATCTTGTTCCTGGATTTGAAAAACCTGGGTAATGTGCAGTATTTCGATATTGCAGGTTTCAATACCAGGCGCTTCAATTTTATGTTGGGTTGGCGTTGGCAAATGTAATCGTAGTTGAAGGGTTGAAAAGTTGAAGGGTTGAAGAGAGAGCCCCTCTTTTCAACCCTTCAACATTTCAACTTTTCAACTAAAAAAGCATGCCAATCAGCACCATACCACCCTTGAACCGCTGCCTGGAAGCCCAAATCCAGGCCAAAATCGACGGCAAAACCAAGCCACCAGGCGCTTTGGGCCAATTGGAAACCCTGGCCAAACAAGTGGCCCTGGTGCAAGGAAGTTTGAATCCTCAACTCACCAACCCGCACCTGATCGTGTTTGCGGGCGACCACGGCGTTGCCAGGGAAGGCGTGAGCCCTTATCCGCAGGAAATCACGGCCCAGATGGTCTTGAACTTCGTACGCGGAGGCGCGGCGATCAATGTTTTTTGTCGGCAAAATGGGATCCAACTGAAAGTAGTGGACGCTGGGGTGAATGCTGATTTTGACCCCAATTTGCCCATCATCCACCAAAAAGTAGCCAAGGGTACCGCCAATTTCCTGCACGAAGCCGCCATGAGTGCACTCCAATGCCAAGAAGCCCTTGAAGCTGGTGCCGAACTGCTGCGCAAAATTCACACCGCAACCCAATGCAATGTGATCGGCTTTGGCGAAATGGGCATTGGCAATACTTCGTCTGCCAGTATGTTGATGAGTGAAATTTGTGGCTTGTCCCTGGAAAAATGCGTAGGCCGCGGCACCGGGCACGACGACGATGGCTTGCAGCGCAAACTCAATGTCCTACAAGCGGCCCAGGAAAAGCAGCAATTGTCAGCCCAAGCTGCCGATGCGTTGCAGGTCCTAAAAACTTTTGGCGGTTTTGAAATAGCCCAAATGTGTGGGGCCATGCAAGAAGCAGCAGCCCTGGGCATGTTGGTGCTGGTGGATGGCTTCATCGCCAGTGCGGCTTTTTTGGTCGCGCAAGCTATGCAGCCTAATTTAATGGATTATGCCGTTTTTTGCCACCGTTCAGCCGAGCAGGGGCATCGTTTGTTGCTGGAATATTTACAGGCGCAGCCTTTGCTTGACCTGGGATTGCGCTTGGGCGAGGGCACGGCGGCGGCTTTGGCATATCCGCTTTTGCAAAATGCGCTGGCGTTTTTGGGGGAGATGGCGGAGTTTGGGGATTTGGGGTGATTTATTTGCAAATAAGATATTCATTATCGAATTAAACAGGAAAAATTGCCACCCCTTGAATTAGAAACGATTACAACATCTTAGTTAACAGATCTAGCTAACCTTAGACCTGCTTTACTATCAGGTGACATCCCAAAACGATTAGCTACTCGGCAAGAACTGGCAAAGCTATCGTATGAGCCGCCACGCATAACTCGACCAGGACCCTTATCTGGGCCAATTGGCTGCGTTACAGGATACTCGGGATAAGATTCATAGATGTCCCAACACCATTCTTCGACATTTCCGCTCATGTCGTGTAATCCTAAATCATTTGGACTGTTAAGGCTACCTACTGGAACGGAAGAATATCTTCGAGAACCCGTGATGGCATAAGGCTTGGGTATGTAATCTGGCGCATCAAAGCTAATCTCTTTAGGATCAGCAATGTCTTTCCCATTCCCAAAACGTACTTTTTTGCCTCCACCTCTTGCAGCATACTCCCATTCTGCTTCTGAAGGTAAACGGTAGCCATCGGCCCGCCATTCTGCTGTTACTTCATCTCCATTTCGTTGATAAACTGGTTGAAACCCATGCTGCTTACTTAACCAATTACAGTAATCTATTGCATCATGCCAAGTTATATCCTCTGCTGGATGTTTGTTGCTTAATAAACTGTCTAAAATGTGAGAGTACTGTTTTTTTGTTTTTAATTGTTCGAAATTAATTTGTGAATCTATCTTCTGATGTAATCTACTCGGCATCTGAGATACAAGATAATGATTATACTCTTCATTAGTTACTTCAAAAACGCCTATGTGATAAGTGTCTAAACTTACGTCGTGAACTGGCCGTTCGTCCCACTCATATTCTTTTAAATCCTGCATAACATCACCCATTTTAAATTGACCTGCAGGAATTAGTTTTAATCTTGGAAGGGGCAATTTCTTGAGCATGAAACTTGAAATCGCTTTTGAGGTCAACTTATTATCTCGCAAAGATATACGCCTGTCTTTTTTTGTAAACTCACGTAAAATTTCTTGTTCAGGGGTCTATCATCTTCAAAACGACTACAACAATTTATTGATTCAAAAGTGATCCTACTAGAATCAACTTGATCAACAAAAATCTGGGCATGAAAAATTGACAAATCTTTGGGCAGTCTAGTATAGTTTCTTGCCATTCGAAACCCAGTCTTATAGTCATCTACAGATGGATTCATACTGCTCCTAAAATAAGACCTGCATTCGAATTCATCAGAACGCCATCCACCTCCACGTTTAGTCCGACGTTCGTAAGTATCCGAAAAAAAGTAATCCTTTTTCAAAAACTGCCCCTCAACATATTCACAATAGACGTCCCAGCAATACTCCGCTACATTTCCACTCATGTCATACAAACCCAACTTATTGGGTAAACTAGAGCTCCCTACAATTCTTGGATTTGCTAGGGGTTTACGATATCGATCAAAATATTCATGTAATGATGCATAGAAGTTAAACTGCCTATGATTTGCTTTATTTTTTCCATTACCATATCTAATTTTTTTACCTCTCTCTCGAGCTGCATATTCCCATTCTTTCTCAGTTGGAAGACGATAGCCATTTGCAAGGCTATCCATTACTACATTATTCCCTTTCTGCTTGTAAACAATCTGGTAACCATGTCTAATAATCAACCAATTGCAGTAGTTAATTGCATCACACCAACTAACATGGATAGCTGGTCGTTGCCCGCGCCCCTGATCATTATCATAGGGTTTATCCCGTCCGATGGCTTCACAAAAAAGATCATATTCAGTAAAAGTCACCTCATAAACGCCAATGTAAAAGGAATCGACACTGACATCCAAAACAATGGTGTCGGACACGTCCTTATCGCCCATCACATTTCCCATTTTGAATTTTCCTCCTGGCACTAATTTCATTTGGGGACGAGGAATTTCTTTTTGTTGGGAAAAAGCGGGAAGGCAAAACAAGGTCATACAGAATAAGTAAACTATTTTGATCAACTTCATTTTAAAGGGCAAATTTTTGTTCAGCGTTAAAGATGCAAGTTTGAGTTGTTTTGGTCAATACCAATTGAAATTCTATGCTTGATTTTGTGCTTTTTTCCTGGTTGCGATGATTAATACAAAATTCTTACCCGACCGGAACCATCTCCCACGCGTTTGCAACGCGTAAACTCAAGCTTGTTCAAAAACACTATTATCAGGTTTATCAAAACCCCAGAAGCACGTTACAACAGTGCGGAAACCCGGTGTCGGTCAGAGACCCGACACCAGCGGTTGTAAGCCCTTCCCTAATCCACCTGAGAATAAGCCTCTCCAGATACCGCCTGGTTTTTCCCCAACAAACAAAGCAGAGATTGCTTCAAAAGTGGCCTTTGGGTCCAGAGCAAATCGTGTTTGGAGCCTTTGACGATGTACAAATCGGCCATGCTGGCGTTGATCAAGCGCTCTAAAGCGTAGTGGGCATTCGAAGGAAAAATCAGGCGGTCATCCGAACCGTGTAATACAATCACTTTGCTGCGAATTTTGTCCCATTGGTTCATGGCCACCAATTCGGCCCGGTGGCTGAGTTTTTCGGCGTTGGCGGTGTGGATCGAGCCGGGCACGAGCCAATTCAAGGCCCAGTGAAAAGTGGGGTAAGAAATCCAATAGGTAGTCTCCGCCCCAGGCTCCAATGAAGCGGATTGTAGAAGCAGGCCATCAACCAAGTCGGGGTAATCCATCGCCAGCCGTGCCGCTACTGTACCGCCATACGAAGAGCCATGCACGATGATTTTTTGGTGCTGTTTGCGCTGCTGCCGCAACAACTGGGCAATGATCTCCGCCTGTTTTTTGACCGAAGTCACGGGTTTTCCATAGCCCGAATAGCCATAACCAGGGCGGTCCACCGCCATCAACTTGGCTTCGCCCAACAAAACCGAATCCCGGAGTAAATCGATCCAAAAAGAGGAAGAAGCTGGTGCTCCGTGGATGAATAGAATCAAGGGTTTCTTGTCATCACCGACCTCCACATAGCGCAGGTCCTGCCAGCCGTTTTCTATTTTTGAGGCTTTGGCGGGGTAGCCGTAGGCATTGTCCGAGAGTTTTTCTACAAAAGTCCGGTCGGTCAATCTGGCTTCCACCAAATCATACAAATAGGCCATGCCTGCTACAAAGAGCAGCAGTACATAAAAGCGCTTGCGGCGCAAAACTGGAAAAATATATCGGCGGATCATGTTTTGAGCATTCACTTCACAATAAAGAGCAAGTTGAATTGGAAAGCAACTGATTTTGGGTTGATGGCTGGATGCTGGGAACTTTTGAGTTCAACAAAACGTAGGTATTGATGGTTGTGAATATCGTACATTCTTACAGCTTTTTCAAGTATTCCTTGCAAGCAACCCGGAAATACCCTATTTTTGCGGGCGAAATGGAAAAACCACGCGTTTTTGCCTATTTCAAGGCCCCATAGCTCAGCTGGATAGAGCAACTGACTTCTAATCAGTAGGCCTCAGGTTCGAATCCTGATGGGGTCACACTCAAATAAGGCAGCTTTTGGCTGCATCAAGCTGAAAAGGGGCTGAAACGAAGGGTTTTGGCCCCTTTTTGTTTGGATATTTCCCAAGGTCAGCAATTTTGATCCTCTATTGATGCAACTTCTGGATAGATGTGCGATGTGATTCAGGGGAGCGCATTTGGTCCCCGGACTGAAGTCCAGGGTTACACGATGCAGGATGTATTTTCAGTATTAACTTGGCATTTGGGCAAACAAATCCGGCGGACCGCCCCTTTCATCCACCAATCTCTACGGCGTGCCCTATACTCGTAAATTGTAAGTAAAAAACCAATCCGGAGATACGAAAGCCCAAGCAAGCACAAATTCCCTCAGCGAGCCCCAAAATCATATGTCGTATCTCGTATGTCGTCTATCGTATGTAAATGATTCGGCCCCCATCCGCCAACCTCCACAGCGTGCCCCCACCCATAATTCATAACCCATAATTCATAACTCACCTTATCTTTACGCTCTCAAAAGAAACAGAATTTGCCACCCACGCCACTAGCCATCCTCCAACAGCACTGGGGCTATCCAGCCTTCAGGCCCCTGCAAGCCGAGATCATCGACTCGGTATTGGCGGGGCACGACACCCTGGCTTTGCTGCCCACGGGAGGGGGCAAGTCCCTGTGTTTTCAGGTGCCTGCTTTGTGCATGGAGGGGGTTTGCATCGTGGTTTCTCCGCTGATTGCGCTGATGAAAGACCAGGTGTACAACCTCCAAAAACGCGAAATCAACGCGGTAGCCATTTATTCGGGCATGGATTACCGCAGCATCGACCGCATCCTGGACAATTGCGTGTATGGCTCGGTGAAGTTCCTCTACCTCTCGCCCGAACGCCTAATGACCGACCTGGCCATTGAGCGCATCAAACGCATGAAAGTGAGCATGATCGCGGTGGACGAAGCGCACTGTATCTCGCAATGGGGTTACGATTTCAGGCCGCCCTACCTCGAAATAGCCCGCTTGCGTGAGGTTTTGCCAAAAAAAGTGCCCATCCTGGCGCTCACGGCCAGCGCTACAACCGATGTGGTGAAGGATATTCAGGAAAAGTTGGAGTTCAAAAATCAGCAGGTTTTTGAAAGCGATTTTTCCCGGCCCAACCTGGCCTACATCGTGCGCCACAGCGAAGGCAAGGACGAAAAGCTGCTGGAAATCCTACAAAAAGTACCCGGATCGGGGGTCGTGTATGTGCGCAACCGCAAGCGTACCCGCGAGGTCGCTGAGTACCTGCGCCGCAACCGCATCTCCGCCGATTTTTACCACGCTGGCCTCACCCACCAGGAGCGCTCCACCCGACAAGATGCCTGGATTGCGGGCAAAATCCGGGTGATGGTGGCCACCAACGCCTTTGGCATGGGCATCGACAAGCCAGATGTGCGCAGCGTGGTACACTTGGAACTGCCCGATAGCCTGGAAGCCTATTTTCAGGAGGCTGGACGGGCCGGGCGGGATGGCCAAAAATCCTTTGCGGTCTTGCTGTACAACCAAAACGACGCCCGTAACCTGGAGTACCAATTCGAGCAAGCCTTCCCCGAATTGAGCGAAATCAAGCAAGTCTATCGCGCCCTGGGCAGTTATCTTCAACTGGCTACAGGTGCAGGACAGGGCGAAAGTTTTGACTTTGACTTGCCCGTTTTTTGCCAAAACTACCAACTGGAAAGCATCAAAGCCTTCAACGCTTTGCGGGTTTTGGAACAAGAGGGTTGGATCATGTTGTCCGAGTCGGTTTATACCCCCAGCACCCTGTGGATCAAGGTCAGCAAGGAGCAGTTGTACGATTACCAAATCCGCAACAAGCAACTCGACAAGCTCATCAAAAGTATCTTGCGCACTTACCAGGGCGTTTTCAGCCAGGCCATCCAGCTCAGTGAATCCAAACTGGCCAATTTTCTCAACACCAGCACCCAGCAGGTCAAAGCGGGCCTGAATGCCCTGCACCAAGACGGCATTTTGGAGTACATCCCCCAAAAAGACAAGCCCCAACTGGTATTTTTGAAAGAGCGGATCGACGCCAACAACCTCAACATCGACCAAAAACGCTACCTTTTTCGCAAAAATCGCCACCAGGAACGTATCAAAAAAGCCATCGCTTATGCCGAGCAGGAAATTTGCCGCAGCCAACAATTGTCCTGGTATTTTGGTCAAAAAGACGCCCAGCCCTGCGGCATTTGCGATTTATGCCTAGAGCGAAAACGCAAGGGACTGGATGACGACACCATCTTGCGTTTGAGGGAAAAAATCCTGCGCCTGCTGGACAGCGACAGCCTCAGTTACGCCGATTTGCTTTCGGCTTTTGCCCTCACCAGCCGCCAGGATGTGGTGGATACTTTGAATTTGCTTTTGCAGGAAGAAGAAGTGGAGGAGGTGGATGGGAAGCTGAAGTTGAGGTGAAAGCGCGGGCTGGTTTTTTAAGCCTTTTTTTGTAAGTTCTCAATCCATTTCCAAGACAATCAAAAAGCCAGCTTTGGAGTACTTTGAGGGAGTTGTAAACGATCAGGTTGATCCCCGGCAGCTTTTCTGATACTTTAAACGGTCACCCTAAAATCAATTTTCCACCGATCTTGAGGCGAGCAAAAGTTCGGAGAACTTTGACGTTTGTAGCCACAGCGACGGGGTCTCAATTGGCACTTCGGAGGAAGTGCGACGTTAAAAAATGCTTGCTAAACATCGCACTTCATCCGAAGTGCCCACATGACCTCGGCATATCGAGCTACAAACGTCTCACTTCTCCGAAGAAAAGCGTAATCATCGAATACGGATTGAGAACTTACAAGTCAAAAAATCCAAACCTTGAAACTCAGCATCAAATTAATGTGAATAGCCACTTGAAGTCCAAATTGAGCTAAGAAATTAAACCAGGTAACAACGGTCTCTCCTTCTCAACTCCTCAACTTAACAGGCACCTCAACCACCCACCAAGCATCCTTGCCCGCTGGTGCCGAGGCGGGCGAACGGCCTGGCGCGCGATGGCGATCATTTTCCTGGCCCAAGTCCAATTCCAGGCCATTTTGTGCTGCAATGGCATCGTAAAATGGCGTAGTAGAAACGATTATTTTAAAAAGGTCCTCTACTTCTTCAATGCCTTTTTGCTTGTAACCCGCGTGTTTGAATACCGGAATCAATTTGAACTCGCGTTGGTTTTCGCGGAATTTGGCGTCCAAAGGATGGCCATTTGCACTTACCTTGTCGATGTGCGGGGTGTAATTTTGAATGCCATATAGGCTGTCCAGGTACAAAAAACGCACAAAATAATCTGTCCCGGTCGATTTCAGCCGCAAGGCAAAAGCGGGTTGCAGGTCAACACCATTGATCGTTTGGTGTGCCAAGTTGATGCTTTCTCCCGAAGGTAAAACCTGGTATTGATTCGGATCGATCAAGTCGTCCAATTCTACTGCGGGCAGGGCTTTACCTTCCACTTTCAACACTTCCAACTCAATCGGTGGCAGCGTCGTATTGGGGCTTTTCAAGTCGTAGATCGCTCGCCAGCGGGCAAAAAACTCCAGGTCGATCAGGAAGTTTTCGGCCATTTTTTGCCGTAGGAACAAAGGCTGAATCTGTTCACCTTCTTGGTCTGGTAAATGCAAAACGTAGCAGCCCCCCAGTTCACTGACCAGGTAATCGGCGGTCTTGGCTTGGGCGGCATTTTGCAAACGAAACAAAATGGGGTTTTGAAACCCCTCCAGCGACAGGAGTTTGTTTTGCATGGCCGCCGGCAAATTCAAGCCGATGCTGATGCGGTTTGCGGCTGATTCGATCAGGGTGGCGGCAAAAACCTTTCCTTCGTCGTCCACATTGAAAGCCATTGGATCCAAAAGTGATTCGGTCGCCCTGGCTTCGACGATTTTGACGCTGCGGCCATCTTCCAGGCGCACGATGCTATTGCCCATCGCAGTGGAAGAGGTTGCGATGCCACTCGTCGCGCCTGCATTCATCAGCCATTCGGTTCCATCTCTGGATTGGCCGATTTGGTAAATGGCTTGGGGCGAAAGCAGGTTTTTAGCCAACACTTGAAGGTCACCGTCTTGCTCAACTTGCAGGTCGATTTGGGCTTGTTGTTCCGATACCCGTTTGCGCAGTACCCGGTCCACTTTTTGCAACAATTGCCGATAACTCAACTGCATCCCCCCATTGCGCAGCGCCTCGAACAAGCTGTAAGTAAAAGCCCCTCGGTATTCGCCGTTGAAGTTCTTTTCTTTGGCGGTTTGGTCGTCACGTGCGGCGGCGAGTTGTACAAAACGGCCTGCTTTGAACGACCAGCCCGCCTTCAGTTGGGTCATGAAGGCGTTTTCAGTGAAGCCTTTTTCTGCGGCGTCCAAGTAGCCGATCATTTTTTGCAGAGGCAAAACGTGGGCTGGCGCGGGTTTTTCCATGCGCGATCGCACTTCGTCGGTTCTAACTCCGCTACCCGCGTGGCAGCAGTCCATCACGGCCAGGAAATGGATATCGGGCTTGTCGTTTTGGTACTTGATGGCATGGGTTGCCTTCCAGATCAGGTACCGCAACTCTTTGTCGGCCAGGTCGTAGCCACCAGGCAGGCGGCTGTCAACGGCGAGAATGGTTTCCAGTTTTCCACTTGAGCTTTCTGTTTTCAGGCCATCAGGGGCATCTTGCTGCGAGCCGTGTCCACTGTAATAAAAAAAGAAAACATCATCCGTATTGGCTTTTTCCACATCGAAATGAGAGAAAGCCTGGATGATGTTTGCTCTGTCAGGGGCATCAAAACCAATTTTATCTAAACCTACCTTGTTGATAATTAACAGATCGTCGGGGTGTGGGGCCAATAAAACGCGGTAGCTCACTTGCCATTCCTCGTTGCTGAGGGTCAACTCGTCGAAAAAGCGTTTCACATCCGCGACGTCATTGATACAACCTGAAAGTGGATTACTGGGATAAGCATTGATCCCAATTAATAATGCATGAATGGTAGGCATGAATTGGGTGCTTTAGGTACGTGGAGGGGACCAGCGGGCAAGTCAACTCAGGGCCAAATATAGGGAAAAACAGGGGAAACTTATTAGCTTTGGAAATAGCAAGAATGCTCATTCTGCAGAAATAAGTCAAAAATAAGCACCATGATAAGGGAGATGTAAAGTAGATGGGAAGATATGTGATTAAAGGTAGTGAACTTACATGGTCCAAGCATAAATTTTAACTTTTGCCCCAAAGGCTTTTTGGCTTAATTAGCAAATGTTAATTTCACGCACTACGTGCACATAATAAAGTAAAAAAATAGCAAGCCCCAAATAGAAATACTTGTGCAAATAATTCAATCAATCATACATTTCTACTGTTCTTCAAAAGTTAAACTTGAAAAGGTCATAGTGCTTGATCATTTCTTATTGGTCCCCAACAAACGCTTTTCCAACTCCTCGCGGTAGCTGCTGGCCAAGGGAATTTCTTTGTTCCCCACCTTTACTTGCTGCCTTTCCAATTTTTGTACCGCAGCCAAGGCAACAATGTAAGACTTGTGTACCCTATAAAATAGGCCTTCGGGCAATTGGGCCAGCATGTCACTCAGGGTCATCCGGGTAGTGATGCGGCGCTCGCGTTCGTAGATAAAAAGTAAGTTGGTATCGGATTGGATGTACAAAACCTCATCCAAATTTACCCTCACCCAATCGAAACCTTCTTTGACAAAAATAGTAGTCGGGCTGGTTTTGCTGCTTGGTAATAACTCTTGCGCATGGGAACAAGCCTGCAAAAACCGCGAAAACTCAATGGGTTTGAGCAAATAGTCGATTGCCTGCACTGCAAATCCATCCAGCGCATAATCGGAATAAGCTGTGCAAAAAATCACCGAGATGTTGCGTTGTTTGAGCCATTTTGCCAGTTCAGTCCCCAACATATCGGGCATTTGGATGTCGAGAAATACCAGGTCGATGCTGTTGTTCAGCAAAAAAGCCATCGCCTCGGCAGGGCTGTGAAAAGCGGCTTTCAAGTCCAAAAATGGCACTTTGCCAGCGTGGTATTGCAAAACCTGGCAAGCGGAGGGTTCGTCGTCGATGACTATTGCTCGGATCATTATTTTAGTTGAGGAGTTGAAAAATTGAGGAGTTGAAAAAACCTCCACATTATAATTGAATTCTTAATTGCACTCTAAAAACTGTGGCTTCTCCAACAATGTTCAAAGTATGCCTTTGCGGGTAGAGCAAGTCCAACCGTTGTTGAACATTGGCGATCCCGGTGCCGTGCCCATCTGGTGTTGTCTTGCGGCTGGGAATGCTGTTTTTTACGGTGAAAATCAATTCTGCTGGCTGCACTTTTAGTACAATGTCCACAAAACTGTTTTGCTCCAAACTGATGCCGTACTGAAAAGCATTTTCCACAAAGGGAATCAACAGCAAAGGGGGGATTTTCGCAGGTCTGTCGCTCGATTCAAAAATGCATTCGACCTGCAATTTTTCAGAAATGGGCAAGCGGGCGGTTTGCAAATCGAGGTAAGCTTTCAAAAAGCTGATTTCCTGGTCCAGGCTGATGAACTCCTGCCTTGCATCCACGATGCTGAAACGCAACAAGTTGGACAACTTGGTCACCAACTCAGCCGTGCCTTCATCTCCATTTTGTAAAGCGGAGTTGAAAATCGTATTCAAAGTATTGAACAAAAAATGCGGCTTGATCTGGGCTTGCAGCACTTGCAACTCGGCCTCGCTTTTCTCTTTGCGCAATTGCAGTTGTGCCCTCCTGGTACGCAAGTAATCGAAGAAAAAAGCGTAAGCCAGGATGAAAGCGAGCAGCAAGAGGCTCAACAGCACGTTTTCATCACCGTATTCGGGGTCGAAATCGGTTCTCCACTGAAAATACAACAAAAGCAAAAGTCCCAAAACGCCAACACAGCCGGGATACAGACCCCGCAAGGGATGGAACGGAGTTCGATAAAAAAATCGAAACACCAAGTGGTATTGCGCAAAAGCCAAAGCCCACAACAAAGCCAATTGCAGCAAATTACCCAAAATGTAGGGCAAAAAACTAGAGAAATGAATGGGGGCTTCCCCCAGTTGTCGAAACGCCAACACAAAGGTGTAGCCCATACTCGCCAAGGCAATGAGCAACAAGAACAACCCAAGCCAGGTCCAGGCTTTTCCTTTCATTGATCAGTTAGTCTTTTTTGGGTAAAGTGAGGACCAGCCCTTTGCATTTTTTCATTTCCAATTGGGCTTTTTCGGGCTCCATCAGGATTAAACGTAGGTATTTTTGCATAAAATCAACTTCTTCCTGGCCTTTGATGAAGTACTTTTTGCCCGCTTCAACGTCCAGTTTCAACACACGGGTGACGGCCAACCAAGCGCTTGATTGGATTTGAACTTGGCCACTTGGCACTTCGATCACAAAGTACTGATTGGGTATCAAAGCTTGTGAAAGCGTTTGTCCATTGATACTGATGTCAAAACCTGTACCCATGAATTCCTTTTTGCGGTAAAGTACCAAGGTAGCTTTTGTGTCGTCCTCATCCGCTGAACAAAGCAAACCGAGAAAGCCAACGATGAAAAGAAGTAAGTGGTTCATCGTTTTTTGAAATTTCTGACGAACATCACACTTCCTTGAAAATAAAGTAGGCCGAAGCGGTCTTGGGGTGCATTTGTAAATTGAACAGAAACTCCTTCCCAGGTTTTTGGCTTATTACCCATATGATAACCAAGGCGGTAGGAGAAACCCAATGACCGGGTCCTCCGCTCTCGATCATGCAAACCAATGCTGAAATTAAAAGCGCCCCCCTCATTTATAAAATCCACTTGGCGATAACGTTCGTTCAAGGCATCCCGAAAATCAATACTGCGGTCTGGTTCTCGTTGGCTGACCGCCAAGCGATGGCTATATGCCCCGTATCCAACTCCAATATTGAAGCGATAGCGAGGAGACTTGATAATGGTTTGTTCGAGCGAAAAACCACCAAACGACAAATACTGGCTAACCTGTTCATTAGAAGTACCGACAGAAATACCTGCATTTGCAAGCAACATGGTATTGCGCAGACGAAAGCCAGTGTTTGTAAAAATGTAAGGGGAAATCGGGGAGTATCCATCCCCCGATTGCCTGATAAATCTTTGTATGTTGGGGCTAGCGTTGAAGGCAAGATTAGCAAGAAAGCTACTTTCTACCCATAGCCCATATTTCCAGTCATCACTAGTTTCATCAACTGGTTCGTCCTGTTGGGCAACAGCGAGATTCAGGCTCAAAAGCAAAAGGTAAAATGTGATAAGTGTCTTCATGGTGTACCTGTTTTTTATGAAGACAAAGCTATGGCGGGATCAAATAGCAAGTTTGAGGATGTGGGCAACAGCCATTTTGGCGTGGGCAAAGTGAGATTTGGTGTGGGGAAAACCCTTACTAAAATTTAGAATTGGTGTAGGTAAGCTTTTACAGTTTTAGATAGATGCGCGATGGAATGGGTAGGGGCCTTGTCCCCGAGCTGAAGCCCAGGGTTACACCATGCTAGATGTCATTTTTACATTCATTTTAAATCGAACCAGTAGAGTAAGTAACTTTCTTTGTCTAGGCAAGAATGGCAAGCTCTCGTAAGCACTTTGTAAACGTGCGCAAGCACGGTGTCGGTCAATAGACCTGATACCAGCACAACGCTCAATTGACGCAGGTTTACGGTCTCTGACTGGAGGCTGGTTCACGGTCTCTGACCTGAACCATCTTGCACGCGTTTGTAACGCGTAAACAGATCTTCAGTGGATTGAGCACTTACAAAAAAGGAGCACAACTTCCTCTCATTCAATTGATTAAACAGGTGATTTTCTTTTTCCTCTAACTCCAAATACGTCCACCTTATTTTTTTTAAGCTCCACCGTTACATTGTATTTATTTTCTATAAAACCAACTTTTTTAAGTTACGCGAACGCACGCTCATGCGTGCGCTCGTGTGCAAGCGGTTACAAGAACTATCTGAATAACGATGACGCGGATTTTCGCGGATTTCCAGCATGACTTTAACCGTTACCTTGACATGAATGTGTCTTAAAACTGGAAAGGTTTATTTTTGACCCTTTACTAAATGTGAGCAGGATTAGTTTTTACTCAATATCATGCTTTCATATTTTAGCACATGCTTGAAATTATCTGCTAAAAAACGGCCCAATTTCACTACTATTCGTGGGTAAAATGCTCATTGCGCGCCGAATAAGCGACTTTTTCTGCTACATTTCACAAAAGAGTTGGTTGAAATTTGACTTGTTTCATGGCTAAGCCTCCAATATTTTAACCTACACTAAAATTGACTTAATCTGATTTTGACATTTCAAAAATCACTGCTAACACATTTCTTGTTTCGGTAGCAATGAAGATCAATTTTTTATAAAACACATAGTTTAGTATGAGAAAAAAATGGTTTTAATTCCTGCGACTACATGACGGTCGAAAGTGACTTACAAGTAACTTCTCCATCCAGGCAAGAATCTAAAATCTATTCCCTGAAGTACTCCCCATCCGTTGGACAAAAAAAGAGGTTGTATATATGAAAAAATGACGTTAAAAAACAATAATGTAACGTGATGAATAGGCCTATTTCCCAAGTGCTGGGAACAACTTCTTCAA
>JAAFJY010000026.1 GCA_013299105.1 Chitinophagales bacterium
GGGGCCGATTACCATGAAAAGAGGATTGGAAAAGTTTGACAACATTGTCGAGGCCTTGAGGATGATCCGAGGGGTGGACAAATAAATGGTGATTATTGTTTATTCAACTTGTGCGGGAACGGTAGGCCTACAGCCCCGCTAGTATGACGTTATTTAACTCGCAGTTGGCTTATGCTGAAAAGTTCTCCGAAGTTTTCAGAATCCTGAAAATTCTGGTTTAGACAAAATTCTGGTTTAGACAATAAAAAAGCAGAGACCCACTATCAGAGCCTCTGCCGCTACAATGTGCTTGTTATGGAAAAACTAAATCCATTAACTTCGCTAAAAGAAAAGTGTTCAACAAAACCAGTAAATTTTTCTAAATAATTAAACAAACATATCATTTACGTTTAAAAAGCAAGCTTTAACGGTTGATTTGTGCATTAATAATCTAGCTACTCGCGTTTTGTTGAAGCCTTTTTGCCGTAGTATCAATCCAGGTAGGTAAATTACATTTGAATATGTACGTACAAGTATCAAAAACCAAGCTTGAATTGAAAAGAAAAATTCACCTGAAAATCTCTTTTTTTATTGTGTTCTTGGTGGAAAAATATAAAATCTGAAAAAAAATCAGCTGCAAACTTGTACGTACAAGCTACATGACTTATCTTTGACCCATCAAATCACCGCATTCCATGTCCAGTGCAACTCAATACCAAATCCTGTACAATCGCCTAAAGAAGGAAATTTTGGCGGATGTTTATGAGTTAGGCAGTGTTTTGCCCTCGGAAAATGAATTGAGTGCCAGTGCCAATTTATCTCGCTCGACTGTAAGACAGGCCCTGAGTCAATTGGAAACCGAAGGCTACATCGTGAAACAAAAGGGCAAAGGGAGCATTGTCAAATCCAAAAGTCGGGCCCTAAACTTGCTTTCTTTCCAGGGATTCTCGGCTACGGTAGGCAACGACCACCTGCAAACTACAGCTATCCAAGAACCGGAGTTGAGCACTTGGCCCGCTGATTTTTTCTTTGAACTCAGTGAGTTGGAACAAGGCGCAGGCTGTATCCACTTCATTCGCGTTCGCTCGATCGATGAGCAGGCGGTGATGTATGAAAACACCTACATTCCCCATCTCAACTTGCCCAAGTTTACCCGTTTGTTCAAACTCAAAACCTCTTTTTTTGAGTTTTTAGGCAAAACCTACGACATCGAAGTGGTGGGCATGGACCAACACATTTGGGCCTCAATTGCCGATATTGAGATTGCCAATCAATTGGGATTAAAAGTAGGTGATCCCGTCTTGAAAATTTACAGGAAATACCATACCAATCGACCACACCTCTTTCTCTACAGTATGCTTTTTTGCAATACCGAAAAGTATGCCATGAGCAATTCTAGTGGTGGGGTTAATGCTTAGCAACCATGAGTGCTTCAACACTATCCGATGTTGCTGTCAGCGGCCATTTTACCGCAGGCAGCCAGTGGACTCCGGTCCACGAATCCACTATTTCCGTCTATTCACCGCTGGATGGCTCCTTGATTGGGGCAGTACCCAGTGCTGGAGCCGATACCGTAGACCAGGTGGTAGAAAATGCCCAAAATGCGTTCAAAACCTGGTCCACTACGCCCGTCAAAGAGCGGGTGCAGGTTTTGTTTCGCTTCAAAAACCTCTTGGAAAAACACAGCGGAGAGTTGTCTGAACTGATTCAGCGTGAAAACGGTAAAACCCTCGCCGAGGCCAAAGCCGAGATCGACAAAGGCATCGAAGTATTAGAATTTGCGAGCTCCCTGCCCCAGATTTGGGACCAAACCAGCCTTGAGGTCAGTACGGGCGTAAGCTGCCAGTATGAACGCTACCCGCTGGGTGTGGTCTTGTCGATCACCCCCTTCAACTTCCCTGCGATGGTACCCATGTGGACCATTCCCATCGCCATCGCTTGTGGCAATGCCTTCATCCTCAAGCCTTCTGAACAAGTGCCCCTGACTTCGGTGCGTCTGGGAGAATTGTTTAGCCAGGCTGGTCTGCCGGATGGCGTTTTCAATATAATACACGGTGGCCGCGAAACCACCGAGTTGTTGATCGATCACCCTGGTATTGTGGCCCTGAGTTTTGTAGGCTCCACCAAAGTGGCCAAACTGGTTTACCAACGCGCTTCGGCTTTGGGCAAAACCGCCCTCGCCCTGGGTGGTGCCAAAAATCACTTGGTGGTGGTTCCCGATGCCGACCCAGAAATCACCGCTAAAAACGTGATTGCCTCGGCAATGGGTTGCGCCGGACAGCGCTGCATGGCTGCCAGTGTCTTGATTTTAGTCGGTGAAACGGGCAATATCCTGGATCACATCATTGAAGAAGCGCAAAAAATCAAAGTTGGACAAGACATTGGCTCGGTCATCAGCCACGACGCAAAAAAACGCATCGAAGGCTACATTACGCGGGCCGAGGCGGCTGGCTACAAAGTCTTGGTGGACGGGCGCGGCCCGGTAGTCCAGGGCAAAGAAGAGGGTTCGTATGTAGGCCCAACTTTGATCGACGGCGTACCACCAGGTGCAGAATGCGCTTGTGACGAGATTTTTGGGCCGGTATTGTCGGTCATCCGGGTTAATTCGCTCGACGAAGCCCTGGCCATCGAAAACGCCAACCCTTATGGCAACGCAGCAGCTATTTACACCACTTCCGGTGCAGCGGCCCGTTACTTCAGCGAAAGGGCCAATGCTGGCATGGTGGGCGTCAACATCGGCGTACCCGTACCCCGTGAACCCTTCTCTTTTGGTGGTTGGAACGATTCCCGCTTTGGACACGGCGACATCACGGGCATGGATGGGGTGCGTTTTTGGACCAAGCTGAAAAAAATCACCACCAAGTGGACCGCAGCGGCGGCTAAGAACTGGATGTCGTAAACGTAGAGGCGAGCGGATGACAAATTAAAACTTGGCTGACGCCAAGCACCGCTTTGCGGCGCAATAGCAGCACGCGGATGACACGGATGACGCGGATTTTCGCGGATTTCCAACATGACGTTGAACCCACTTAACTCAAAATCCTTTGTGTCAAGTTTTACAATTTTTCTTCCGACACCTCTTCCGACTTAGGCTTAACTCACACAACTATAAACAAACAACAACTACCGAGATGGACTGCTCCCCTCAGAGTGTGTTTAAATATTGGAGGTTTAGGCGGAAAACGAGTCAAATTTTGCCTAATCGAGGCAGGAAAAGCGGAGTTATGCAGCGCATAATGAGCATTTTCCTAACGAAGAGTAGGTGAAATTGGGCCGTTTTACGGCAAACAAAAAATTTTAAACACACTCTCAGTCTTTTGCTCAAAATCTTGACGCGCCAGTCTGGTTTTCCCTTTTATGCCAATGTTTACAGTTACCGGGCTGGTGCGTCTTTTTTTTGGCCCATCTCATTCCAATCCACACCAAACAATGAAAGCAGCAGTATATCACGGCAAAGAAGACATCCGAGTAGAACAAGTCGCTGACCCTAGCCTGGATGCAGGCGATGTGCTATTGAAAATCGACGCATGCAGCGTATGCGGCACCGATTTGCGGACTTTTCGCAATGGTGATAAAAAAATTGCCCCGCCCAGGGTTTTGGGCCACGAGTTTTGTGGTACCGTAGTCGAAAGTAAAAACCCCAATGCCAACGTAAAAGTCGGTGACCGGGTGGTGATGTACATTGTGCTCTCCTGTGGCGAGTGCAAATACTGCCGCGCCGGGCGCGAAAACCTGTGCGTAAGCCGTACTACCATGTCCTACCATTATGATGGGGCCTTTGCGCCTTTGGTGAAAGTACCCGCCAAGGCGGTCAATCGCGGCAGTTTGTTCAAAGTTACTACCGAGCAAAGTTCACAACAAATGAGCCTGGCCGAACCATTGGGTTGCGTAGCCAATGCCCATACCCACCTGGGCATTGGGCTGCGTGATAAAGTAGCAGTCATCGGGGCCGGGCCGATTGGAGCCATGCACGCGGTGTTGGCTCGCCTGCAAGGGGCCCAATCGGTACACCTGATCGACATCAACCCCAAGCGCTTGGACATGATGCAGCGCTTTGACATTGATGGCACCATTGTGAGCGACAAAGAGGGTTCGCACATTGCAGAATCCCTGGAATTGACCGATGGCGATGGCTTTGACGTGGTGATCGTGGCGGTGAGCAATGCTTTTGCCCAAGCCGATGCTTTGGAAATCGCAGGCAAAGGGGCCAGGGTGGAGTTTTTTGGTGGCTTGCCTAAGTCCAACCCCACCGCAGTGCTGAACACCAACCACCTGCATTACAAAGAATTGGTGCTGAGTGGGTCCTACTCTGAGCGCATCAGCGATTTTCGCACGGCTTACCAACTGATCCAGAGTGGTCGTTTCCCGGCCGATAAATTCATTACCCACGAATTGCCCCTGGATCGCATCACCGATTCTTTCCTGATGATGGAAAGTGGTGAAGCCTTGAAAGTGTGCATCAACCCGCAATTGTCATGACCACTACTTTGATCGATGAACTCATTGGCCAAGACTGGGGATTGTTCATCAACGGCAACTCCGGTCCATCCTCTTCCCAAGACTGGGACCCCGTTTTGTCACCTGCTACGGGCAAGTCGATTGCCCGCGTAGCCGCCGCAAGCCTCGAAGACCTGGAAGCAGCGGTACAAAGTGCCAAAGCGGCATTCAAAGCCTGGGCTGCTTTGCCCGGTGCCGAACGTGAAAAAATCATCCGCAAAGCCACCGCCTATGCCCGCACTCAAGCCGAACGCATCGGCATGTTGATGGCCCTGGAGCAAGGCAAACCCTACGCCCAATCCAAAGGCGAAGTGACTTCTTCCTGCGACTTGATGGACTATTTCGCCGCTGAAGCAGTAAGGGTAGAAGGTTACATCAACAGCACCGAAAAAGGCAATTTGCACTCTTGGGTGACTTACCAGCCGGTCGGGGTATGTGGTTTTATCACGCCCTGGAATTATCCGGTGAGCCTCTTAAGCTGGAAATTAGGGCCGGCCCTGTCCGTAGGTTGTACTGCGGTGGTAAAACCCAGCGAAGTGACGCCCCTGTGCTCGCTCACTTTTTGCCAGGCCTTGGTCGAAGGCGGTATCCCTCCTGGCGTGATCAACGTGGTAATGGGCAAAAGCACCATCGGCGCAGCCCTGGTCAAGCATCCCGAAGTGCTGAAAGTGGCCATGACTGGCTCCAGCCAAACGGGGAAAAAAATCATGGAAGCTGCCGCCAGCCAGCTCAAAAAAGTATCCTTGGAATTGGGCGGCCATTGTCCGGCGGTAGTTTGCGCCGATGCTGACCTCGACAATGCCGCTGAAATCATCGCCTACAAGGGCTTCCGCAACATGGGCCAGTCTTGCAGCACGGTCAATCGCGTATACGTACACAGCAGCGTACACGATGACTTGGTAGAAAAAATCAAAGCCAAGGGCGAAAAACTCAGCATTGGTGACGGAGTACAGGAACCCAACTGCGACTTGGGGCCCATGGCTACCGCCGAAGCCCTGCAAAAAGTCATCAGGCACGTAGACGATGCCCTGCAAAAAGGTGCAACCCTGATCTCTGGTGGTAAGAAACCCGCAGGGGAACAATACGCGCATGGACATTATTACACGCCAACGGTTTTGACCAATGTCAACAAGAACATGCTCATGATGCGCGAAGAGACCTTTGGCCCCGTGGTGCCCATCGAGCGTTTTGAGACCCTGGATGAGGCCATTGAAAAAGCCAACGACACCGATTTTGGCTTGTGTGCATATGTTTTCACCAAAGACTTTGCCACCACCATGCGCCTCAGCCGGGCCATCGAAGCAGGAACGGTATGCGTCAACAATGGCGCAGTCAATACCCCTTATGCGCCTTATGAAGGCTGGAAAGACAGTGGTTTTGGCCTGGAGCTTTCGCGCAAGGCCGTGTATGAGTATTTAAAAACCAAGCACGTCAAAGTGCAGGAAATCTAAGCGGATGCTACTTTCTCCTACCCAGGCTCGTCAATTGTTGCTGCATGCTTTTGAGCAACGCTACGCTATCTTGGCCATCAATGCCGACAGCCACGCAGCCGTGACCGACTGCCTCGAAGCCGCCCGCCAAGCGGATGCTCCGGTGATCATCGAAACCAGTTTGTGGCAGATCAAAGGCCATAGTTACGGCCTGGGCGATCCGGTTTTAGGCGTGGCCCGCTACCTCGCCGACCTGATGGTCTTGGCCAATAGCGAGCGCTACCGCCAGGTGCCCGTGGTGTACCATACTGATCACATCAAAGGGCCAGAAACGATGCGCATCTTGCAAGCTGCGATCCAAGGCATTCCCGCTGGCTTGCACGAGCAAAGCTTGAAACTTTTCGCCTCGACTGTATCCCTCGACGCATCGGACATGTCGGAAGAAGAAAACATTGACACGGTGCTCAAATTGTGCCAATTGGCCGAAGCCGCAGGCGTAGATGTTACCCTGGAAATGGAATCTGCAGTGGACGACCGCATCACTCCCGCCGAGGAAACCGAGAAATTGATCGGATCAGTAGAAGCCTTGTATCCTGGCAAAATTGCGCTGTGGGCTCCAGGTGTAGGCACCCAGCACGGCTTTACCTCGGACGATGGTTATTCGGGTTTTCAAACCAAAACCATCGAAGACAATATCCAGCTTTTGCAAAAAATCACGGGCCGCAACATTGGCATCGCCTTGCATGGTTCTACGGGCCTGCCCAACGAGAAACTGCAAGCGGCCAGCCAGTGTGGCGTAACCAAGGTCAATTGGTCTTCTGAGTCGCTTTACTTGCGCAATACTGCCGCCCAGGCTTATTTCCGCGACAACGCAGCTAAATTCGAACGACAACACAAAGAGTGGAAAAACAGCGTGATGGACAATGGCCTTTCGGCCCATATTGCCCAGTCGTATGTACCCAAAGTGGTGGAAAGAATGCATACGCTGGGTGCGGAAGGCCAGGCCAGCCAGTTTATTGCCAGTTTGGAATTGATGGAAACGCTGGGGTGAATTTTCACAAAACAAAACGCAATAAAAAAAGCCTTGGATTTTGCGATCCAAGGCTTTTTTTATTGCAGAAAAACCAATCCAAAGAATTAGTTCTTCTTCAGCAGCGGAGCCACGTCTGGGTCAGCAGCCAATTCGGTGCGGCGGTTCATGGCCTTGCCTTCTTTGGTGGTGTTGTCAGACTTAGGAGCAGTGTCACCACGGCCTACGGCTGCGATCTGGGCAGGGCTTACACCCTTCTTGATCAACTCGCGGCAGATGGTCAAAGCAC
Source organism: Chitinophagales bacterium (assembly GCA_013299105.1). Taxonomy (GTDB): domain Bacteria; phylum Bacteroidota; class Bacteroidia; order Chitinophagales; family Saprospiraceae; genus Haliscomenobacter. The sequence goes on from JAAFJY010000026.1 coordinate 7,226, forward strand.
GCTTGGAAGACAATTCCCAGTTGTCCTGATAAGCAGCGCCACGGCCTACTTTGTCGGTATCAGTGTTGCCTTCAACCAAAAACTTCAGTTTTGGGTTGGCGATCAGGGTGTTGGCCAATTGAGCAACTGCATCGCGCTGGGCACGGTTCAAAGAATAAGCACCTGACTTGTATTCCATTGGACCGGAAGTAACCAGGTACATGCGACCATTGCGCTCTTCCATGCTCAAGCCGCTGCTTTTGTAAGCACCGAAGATGCCATCAATTTCGGCCTTCACCTTGGCCAATTCGGCCTGGCTCATGTCCAACTTCTTCTGTACTTCGCCGTATTGGCCTTTAGAGCTTTCGAGGTCACGGCGCAGGTTAGCGATTTCGCCATTCAAGCGGGTTTTCTCAGCCTCCAAAGATGCTTTCAGGTCAGCATTTTCCTTTTCGAGGTTGGCTACTTTGGTTTGGGTTTCGGCGAGGGCTTTATCAGAAGCTGCCTTACTAGCAAGCAGTTCATCAAATTTTTTCTTGGACACACAGGATTGCATGGTGCCAAGCGCCAGAACTACAACCAACAAGTTAAGTACTAAACGCATATTTCCTTGGTTTAAGTGAAAGTTAAGTTATGCAAAAAGTAAAATAAGGAACAATGGGATGCCAGTAGAAACTGGCGGGCATCCAGCTTTCCTTTTGCAAAGCAAGGGATATTTTTTCAAACTAACAAAAATTCGGGCATTTTAAGCGCGGCAAGCATGCGATTTTATATTGTTTTAACGCTCAAAACCATTTTTTAGTGTTGAAAATTGTTCTGTATTGAGAAATGAGGGTTCACAACAACTCTGGGCGGTACTCAAAGTGCATCGTGTCATAGTGGTACCATTTACCACCCCAGATGAAACCGTGCTTTTCAAAAATCTCCACAATTCTCTGTGGGATGAGGTTTTTGTAGCCCAATTTGGCGTCTTCATTGATGCATTTGCAATCCCATTGCCAGTAGTGCGATTGTTTGACGTTGATGTCGATGGTCATACCAAAGCTGTGCATACTCATGCGCTTAGTACCTGCAATCACGCGCCATACAAAAGTCCCGCCCGGGTTTTCGAGGTATGGCCTAAATTCAGGTTTTTCATCCAGCTCTTTGGAAATCGCTTCCAATTTATCGGCTACACCGTTGACGGCACTTACTTGTATTTTGACGTTGAGGGTTTTAGGCAACCAGACAATTTCTTTCAGTTTAGACCGCACCTCGGCCTGGGTACTGCCGTACATTTTGTGAAAGAGGGGCATGAACCTTATCCTGCCAGGATCCTCGCCTTTTTTTGGTCCTTTGACTGAAAACTTGGCGGGATAGGGAAAACGAAATTGGTCTTCGAGGTCGGGTTCGTCCAGCAGTTGTTCAAAAGTTTTATCCTTTTTACCGTCGTCATAAGCAAAAACGGTCCCATCTTTGAGCGTAATACTTTTGTGATCCACCTTGTCGATGAAGTCAGGGTAAGCTTTTTGCAGGCGCAAGATGCCTTCAGGTAGCTCAGCTTTACTTTGTTGAGCGTGCAAAACAGCGCTGCACAAAAACAGGCAGCAGGCAATCAATGGTTTCAGATTCATAAGGTATTGAAGCTTGGGTGCTAAAACAGGTTTTTATGACAAAGCCATGATTTCATCAAAGTGCAAAATTTTCGGCGCATTGGGCTGAGTCAAGGCCAAATTCAACATCGCCTTCGCAATACTTTGGGCCTGGATGGAACGGTATTTGCGCAGGCTGCCCATCAAAAGCGGATTGATGAGCACCATGAGGTAAATGCCAATTTTTTCGCCCAATCGAAATACTCCCCGATCGCCCAAGATGAATGAGGGCCTTAGAAAATAGGCTTTTTCGCCAATGGCAGCAACTACTTTTTGCTCCATATCCGCTTTAGTTTTGAGGTAAAAATTACCTTTTTCGCTCGTACCAACGCTGGATACATTGATCATGCAAGGCACTCCATTGGCAGCGGCTAAGGTAGCGGCTTGGGCTGGATATTCACAGTCAATGGCATACTGTGCGGACTGGCTGCCCGCTTGCTTGATCGTGGTGCCAAGGCAGTTAAAAACGACATCTCCTTTTATTTCATGGGCAACCTGGTCTAGGGTGTCGGCAGTGGTAATGATTTGATGTAATTTGGCGTGCTGAATAGCAATGGGCTTGCGCACGAAGATTTTTACCGACTCAATGGCTTCTTTTTGAAGACATTCTTGCAACAGTAATTTACCAACAAGCCCCGTTGCCCCAAAAATATTCACTTCCATGGCGATGGTTTTGCAGCGAAGTTAAGTGCTATTCTTGATGGCTGTGTTTAAAATTGGCTATTTGGTCTAAAATGCACTTCTCTCTCTGGGGCTCAATGACAAAATGGACTATATTACTCAAAATTGTCTAGCCCATGTTACGCCCGCCTCGGCAGCCTTTTCGCAGCATCTTTTTGGTCATTCCAATTCTGATGGTCATCCAGCTTTGGTACCAACAACCCGAAATCCGATTGCACCTGGAAGAACGACAGATTTATGCCATTGATACCTGGCAATTTACCCTGGTTTTGATTTTCATTGCGTTGAGCACCGCTGGTATCTATTGGATGGCCGACCGATTTAAAGCGCCTTTGAATGCGGTGTTGAATCTTTTACACTTATTGGGTACCCTGAGTGCGTTGTTGATTTTAAGCATCTCAGCCCACGAGATGCAAGACGCGGATTTGCGAACTGGAGCAAATCATTGGATTCGAATGTTTCAAATCGGTTTGATTATGCTCCAGTTGGCACAGGCATTGTTTTTTCTCAATGTTTTTTTGGGGTTTCTGGCCAAGGTGATCCGTTTTTTGCAACGGTGATGATTGCTAAAAACTTCGGAGAAAGCAGTCTGGACAATCAAGCGAGGTGTTTTTTTGTCCGAACCACATTTTTTGTCTAAACCAGAATTTTGTCTGAAACAGAATTTTCAGGATTACAGAATTACTTGTGTGCCGCTGACCAATTATTTCTAAACCAAAATTTGAAAGAATTTCAGAATTGGCCCACTTTCACGTGGAGCTTGACATGGCGCACGGTCACAAAGGCTATTCTGCTGCTTGGCCAAGCGGAATGGCCAAAATCGGTAGGTCGCTGTGATTGATTACATCTTCGGTAAGGCTGCCCACCAGCAAGTGCATCAAACCCTTGCGTTGGTGCGTGCCCATCACGATCAAATCCACCTCTTTCTCATCGGCCTGCTCAAAAATGGCAATCTCCTCATTCAGGGTAAAACCAGGTGTGCGGATGATCTCAAAATCCAGGTCAGCAACAGCTTCCAGGCCTGGTTCATCGGCTTTGAAGCGCTCATCATTGGCGTATGCCTCCGGCGAATTCACATTCAACAGGTAGGCTTTTTTGCCAAATAGTGCGTGCCATTCTTTGAGTTTTTCAAAAATATTGGCCTGGTCATCGTCCAGTGAAGTAGCCACCAGGATATTGTTGAATTTGGTTCGCTGGTTATTGGGCACGGCCAAAACTGGGCATGGCGCAAAGCGAACAATTTTTTCGGTATTGGAGCCCACAAAAAACTCTTTCAGGCCAGTGGCACCCTTGGTTCCCATTACAATCATGTCAAAACCTTCCAATTTGGCGAGTTCGATCAAGCTTGATGCAAACACCCCCTCTTGGACGCGCTGCTCAATCACAATGCCGTCGAATTTAGCGCTGAGTTTTTCGAGCATTTTACCTAAATTAACTCGAATGGAATCGACATAACGCTCGCGCAATTCCTGGTCAATGGCAAAATGCAGTTCTGATACCGGAATGACTGGACCTACCAGTTCGTTGATGTGGATCAGGGTAATTGATGCGCCAATTTGACGAGCGATTGAAACAGCCACTTCAAGCGCAGCATCAGCAGTCTTGGAAAAGTCAGTGGGCACAAGGAGCTTTTTCATATTGAAGGACATTGGTTGTGTTGAATGCCACAAAAATACCCGCTCCCAATCATGACAAAAATGATGAAACTCAGGAAGAGCAATGAGAATGGTCAAGGCCAAAAAAACGCGGCCCTTGATTTCAGGATGGAATCAAGGGCCGCGTTTTATTCCTAAAACAGCAAATTTTAGAAAGTCACCGCGTACTTCAGCAACAACTGCTGGGTCACAGATACACGCTTGCCAGTAACGGGGTTACCAGCATTGTTAAGCCTTACACCATTTGGGAAATCGTAATCGGTGATTTGCATCCGCATATCATCATCGTAAAAGATATTGATGGTAGCACCTAACTTGATATTTTTGAAGATGGTCATGTCAAAGTTGTTGCTCCAATCCACATCGATGTTTTGGGGGTTGCGCAGGTAGTTGGAAAACAACAAGAGGTTGGAGGTATAAGCCAGCTTGCCTTCCATGAACTTGTTGGCGTACTTGGCGCGCAGCAAGGAACCCAATTGGGCATCTACATTGTTAAATGAAGTAACAATACCTGCGGCATTTTTAGTCACTGGATTGCCATGCACTCCCAGTTCGGCAATATCATCATCCCTTACGATTACCCATTTGGCACCCAACGGTGAGTAAAAGAATGAAAACTTGTCGTTGGGCTTATAATCAACCCCCAAAGAAAGGTTGATGACTCCAGGTGCAAAGAAATTGGAGAGCAGGGAAGAGTTGCGAACATTAGACAAAAACAGACCAGGAAAACTGGTTGGCCCTTGGTAAGTTGGTGTCAATTGACTCAGGAAGTTAAAGTCAGCGGCGTAGAAAAACTTGGAATTCGTTGTCGTTTGAAAACCCAGTTTTGAGCTGGCCCGCAATTCGTCAATGGCTTTTTGGAAAGGAATATTGCCTCCGCCTTGTAGGATACCAGACCCAAAGCGCTGCACGCCAAATTGCCACACGCCCAGGTTGTCCCAAGCCACACGGCCTTTTTTGTAATTGCCAAAAAAGTTGATCGCACCACCCAGTCCTAGGCGGTTCTGGCCAGCACCCGCACGGGGGTTCAATTGCAACAATTGGGCAAAATCAGCCCCCAGGCCAGCCCCACGTTTCCAGTAGGAGGTATCTGTTTGTGCAATAACGCTGCTAACAGCCAGCAGCAAAAAGGTCGTTAAGTAGAATAACCGTTTCATGTTTGGTTTTTTATAATTTAGTTGTGCTTCAGGGTAAAAAGCACAAAATAGAAAGCATAATATCTTACTTCAAGCATTCATTCAAGACGTTTTTCAGTCGAAAAGCTCGAATTTCTCAGTCGTTAGTTTATTGAGTGGAATGATCACTTTGCGGTCTTCAGCTTGGATGGTCATGGTAGAATTATCCATCTCAATGACTTTCCCCTTGACCCCATCAATGGCGATCACATCGCCGATGTCCACTTTTGATTTGTTGTAATACGCCCCCAATAAATTCCCGATGAGCGGGCGAGAAGCCTGCCCGTAGCCAAAAGCAAATGCGGCCACAATGCCCCCCAAGATGATCGAAAGGTTGTCCTGGATGAACTCCGTCTCAATACCCGTCTGAGACAAGGTAATCATGGCCACATTGATGAAAATAAAGTAGAAAACAAAATTGGCGATCAAGCTGGCAGCCGGGATATTGAGCGATGCACATGCCGTGTGAATCACTTTTTTGATCACATCCGCAAACAAGATGCCGATGACAAATACGATCAGGGCCGAAAGCACCCTGGGTAAATACTGGAAAATGGCACCAATGATTTCCGATACAGCAGTAATGCCCAAGGTATCGGTTGCGGCCATGAAGAAGAAGAAGAAAATGCAGTAGTACAAGAACTTGCCGATCATGCTACTCAGCTCGATCTTGACCGGAGCTTTGCTGATGAATTCGATTTCGTTGAGTCGATCACCGAGCTTGTTGAGTCCTATTTTTTGCAAGGCCTTGCCCACCCCTTTTGAGATCATCTTCGCCAAAAACCTACCCAGGATCAGTAAGATGATTGCCCCAATCAATTTGGGTACAAAGACAATAATGTCTTCTACAAAACCATCAAAGATGTGCCTGTACTTTTCATACAGCGCAAGGAACCAATCAAGGATACTGAGTAAAAACAAGGTCATAAAATTGGATTTCAGGATGAAAATGGGTGGTGATTTCGTCAAAAATCAACTGCGCAAATCTCCAGGACCTTGTGGGCCTGTTTTGCCAGGATCATTATTAGGGCGGTCAGGGGCCGATGGCGTGGTATTTTTTGGAGCCGAAGCCGGGTCTTTTTTAGTGCCGGGGGCAGGTCCACCTGCTGCCATAATCATCACACCAAGTGCACGGGACATGTACAAGTCTGCTACATCGCCTAATATGCGAAAAAAGCCCAATGAACTGGTCACGCTGCCCATGATGCGCTTGTATTGGCCAGCATCATCACTCTCAAGGCGATTCACATCTTCGTCCAACAAGCGTTGGAAGTTATTCTTTTCCATACAAAAAAGGTTTAGCAGGCCCGAGTGGTACCTGCCGCTCCAGACCTAAGAGCGTGTTTAAATATTGGAGGTTTAGTCAGAAAACGAGTCAAATTTTGACCAATCAAGGCAGGAAAAGCGGAGTTATGCAGCGCATAATGAGCATTTTCCTAACGAAGAGTGGGCGAAATTGGGCCGTTTTATGGCAAACAAAAAATTTTAAACATGCTCTAAGTTAATATTCCAGGCCCATGTCTTCTTTGAGTTTTTGGGCCCTTTCTTTGGCGCGTTTGATTTGCATCTTCACCGCGCTTTCGGTTTTGTCCAAAATTTCGGCGATGTCTTTGATTTGCAAGTCGTCTTGGTATTTCATCAAGAGGACCATGCGATCAGCAACGGGCAAATCATCCAGTACCTTGCGCAGCGTATCCACTTCCATTTGAAGCATGGCCTCGTCGGGTACATCGTCGACTTGCTCTGGGGCATTTTCGAGGTCATCCTTGAAAATATCGCCGTGTTTTTTGTTTCTCCGCAGGTAATCGATGCAGTAGTTGTAGGTGATCGAGTAAATCCAGGTTGAAAATTGAGCCTTTTCGCCAAATTTAGCGAGGTTAAGGAAAATTTTCATAAAGATCTCCTGGGTAGCGTCGTGGGCCAAGGCTTCATCCCTTAAAATAGAAATGCACTTGGCATAAATCTTAGTCACATAGCGATTGTACAACAACGAAAAACAGGGATTAGCCTGTGTTTGTAGGTACACATGGATTACTTCAAAATCCTTCATTCGCTGGTTACACGTCGCCACACTCAAGGGTAATCAGGTATTGGTTCACCCGCGAAGATACGTGAAAAAAACGAAAAGTATACTCAATGATGTGATAGAAGATCGTATAGAACTCCTACTTTCTCCGCTGAGCTACTATACATCTGACGACCTGCTTGTCTAAAAGACACTTTTTTTGAGGCAGAAAATTTAAAATTTTTAACATTTCGTGCAAATAGTACCATAGTATCTGCGCTAAAATCAAGGTGGGTATATTTACTTTTAAGGTTTAGCAAAAAAGAATACAATTACCTTTTTTCCAGTTGCTTTCTTTTTTCGCTGAGAGTTCTCAATCCACTGGATATCCGTTTACGCGTTACAAACGCGTGTGAGATGGTTCTGGTCAGAGACCATGAACCAGCGTAAATTGAGTGCACTGGTGTCGGATCTCTTGACCGACACCGGGCTCGCGAACGTTTGTAAGGTGCTTATGAGAACTTGCCATTCTTGCTCTGACAAAAAAAGTTACTTGCTGAAATGCGGATGGAGAACTTACTTTTCGCTAAACTCAAAGTTGAATAGCTTTGTTTTTAAACGCCCACTTACTAACTTGGTTCTATGACAAATAGCGTGGTCAAGTGATTTACCTGTTCCAAGAAAGAGCAAAACAGTGGATTTCGCTATCTTTTGGTGCACCCATAGGATTCATATAGCCAGCACTTAAATTAGCGTATTTGAATTCAAAGAGTAGAACCCGCTTGATTGTTACCCAAAGCTGTCCAAAAAAATACTTACTTTCCACATCATTTGTCAAAGAACCCTAAACTTTTGAAGTTTAGTAAACGTTGGGCGGACATATTTTTAAGTGGAAAATTTCAGTAGCTCAAATACTAAAAAGGCTATTCGTGTCAATGATAGAAATTTTGGCCATTGTCATCGGTACTATGGGCTTCGGATGGCTTACTTACCGCAGCAAGATGTTGAGCGCTGATGGCGCGATAGCAGCTATGCTGATGGGCAACTGGGTTTTGTACTTTGGCGGCTGGCCTTGGATCACAGCTTTGTTGTTCTTTTTCCTAAGCGGCACTTTATGGGGAAAAACTCTCCGACCAGTAGCCGAGGTCGCCGATCCTAAAGCGGGTCAGGCCCGCGATTGGCGGCAGGTTTTTTGCAATGGCGGCATTTTTGCTTTGTTCAGTCCGGGTCTTTACAGCAGTTGTGGCTCCGAAGTGGCGCAGCTCATGGCCTTATCCCTATGCATCAGCACCGCCGACACCTGGGCTTCAGAAATTGGCGTATACTTTGGCGGCAAAACTTTTGATGTGCGCAGTTGGAAACCAGTACCCCAGGGTTTGTCGGGCGGCGTGAGTGCCGCTGGTACAATCGCGGCATTGTTGGGAGCCTTGGCGATGAGTGGTGTTGCTTATTGGACAACAGCAGGAGCTTTTAGTGTTTCCCAGGGTTTAATGATCAGCGTGGGAGGCTTTGTGGGCATGTTGCTCGACAGTTGGTTAGGGGCTACCTGGCAAGCCCGCTACCAAAACGAACTGCACGAATGGCAGGAGCAACCACAAACCGGCTGGAGCCTGGTAAGTGGTCGTCCCTGGGTCGACAACGATTTGGTTAATTTTTTCAGTAACCTTATAGTGTGTATATTGTACAGTTTGGTGTTGATCCTACAATTTTTCATTCACCTTTGATTAGGACACCCACCTTTTCACTTCAAAAAATTAACTTCTTGTTAGCATCTCGCCCCCAAATCTGAGCCGAAATAACGAATGCCCCATGTGAAAGAAATTTCTCCTGCAATCTTTTCGTCTGAACTGTGATTTTTGTGATTTTTATGATGGGCATGGTACCAGCGTGGCGTTGACATCACCAACATCAGGGACCTACAGCCCCTCCAAACGTGATGTTGCCCCAATAGCTACCAATGTTACGCCTTTACAGGGCAGGCCTTCGATTGAAAAATTGCCATTCAACCAAAAATCCTAACCATTAACCATTAACAACTAACAATCTCCCCCCTTACAAACGCCGCCAGCTCCCGCACATACTCCGCACTAAAATCAAACCCAATCCCCGCCTCCGCATAAATTTCGCGGATGCTGCGGGTATTGCCCAGTTTCATGGCCTTGATGAACTGCTGGATGGTTTTTTCGGGGTCTTGGCGGTAGTTGCGCCACAGGGCGATGGCACCGAGTTGGGCAAAGCCGTATTCGATGTAATAGAAAGGTGCTTCAAAAAGGTGCAATTGCTTGTGCCAGAGGTGCTCGATGTAGCGCTCCAGGCCACTGTAGTCGAGTATGCCGGGGGTGAAATCGTAGAAGCATTCTTTCCAGTAGGCGCGGCGCTCCTCGTGGGTGTGTTCGGGGTGGGTATACAGCCAGTGCTGGAAGCGGTCGATGGTGGCTATCCAGGGCAGGACTTTGAGCGAGTGCTCCAGTTGGGCGATTTTGGCGCGGCGCAGGGCGGCAGGGTCGGGCAGGATAGTTTCCCAGTGCTCCATGGTCAGCAGTTCCATGCCCATCGCCATCAGCTCGGCTACTTCAAAAGTGAAGCGGCGCTGGAAGAGCATTTCGTAGTCACGGGTCAGGAAAAAGTGGATGGCGTGGCCGCTTTCGTGCATGAAGGTGCGCAGGTCGCCCAGGGTATTGCTGGCATTCATGAACAGGAAGGGCATGCGCGTAGCCTGCAAGGGCATGTTGTAGCCGCCGGGGCGCTTGCCAGGGCGGGTCGAGAGGTCGGTCAGGCCCTGTTCGTGCATCAGCTCAATGATGTCGCCAAACATCGGGTGCAGTTGGCGCAGGCAGTGTACACTTTTTTGCAAAAGTTCGGTCTCGTTTGAAAAGGCCTGTACGGGGTCTTGGCCGTTGGCGTCGGTGTTGAGGTCCCAGGGGCGCAGTTGGTTCACGCCCAGGCGCTCGCGGCGCTGGCTGTACAGCTCGTCGAGAATGGGTACGATTTCGGCTTTCATCACCTCGTGAAAGTGCAGGCAGTCCTCTGGGGTGTAGTCAAAACGCCCCATTTGGCGGAAAGCAAAATCGCGGTAATTCTGGAATCCTGTGTTGGCGGCCATTTCCTGGCGCTTGTCGAGCAGGTTGTCGAAGAGGGTCTCCAGGCGCTCGGTGTCTTGCAGGATGCGGCGATTGATTTGGTGGTAAATCGCACGGCGGCGCTGGCGGTCGGGTTCTTCCAGGATGGTACTGGCTTGGGGCAGGGTCATCTGCTTGCCGTCCACGCCGATCAGCATTTGTGAAAAAATGCGGCCGTATTCTTTGGTTTGGAGTTGTACGTCGGTTTGCAGGTGTACGTTTTCAGCGCGGTACAGGGCGTTGCTGTTTTGTACGTGCTTGAGCTGCCAGTTGAACAAGTTGGGGTCCAACTGGGCGCTGAAGGGGCAATTGGCGAGCTTTTGGTTGAGTTCCTGCTCCAGCGGGGCCATTTTGGGCACCAGGTTTTGTACCACGTACTGGTAGCGCTGGTTGGCCTGCTCATCGGCGTTGTTGGCCGAGAGATTGATGTAGGCCCAAGACAGCCATTCGCCCACGAGCGATTCGATGTGGCTGCGATCCAGCAACCACTGCTCCAGGTCCTGGAGGCTGTGGAGCGGTCGGCGCACCAGTTCGGCGAAGAAAGGGGCTACCTCTTCCCAACGTTGTGGCAGCGTGGGGACGCTGTAGGCCTCGTACTTGCGGGCGGTTGCTACTGCTGGATGACTCATAGAAGTTCAGGTCGTCGTATTAAAAAAAATAACCAGCAGTTCACAGTAGATTTGGGCTTTGGATTCGGGCAGCAAAGGGTTTTGCTGCCCGAACCACCTGGCTTATTCTGCTGTTTTCTCCTCTTCTTCCTTCGGTTCCGCTTCGTCGGCGATTTCCGCGATTTCCGCGTCGTCGGCGTTTTCAGCGTCATCGGCTTCCTCCTCGGCGGTGGTATAACCCAGCTCGTGGAGGTAAGCAAACCACTTCACGGCTTTTTTGATGTCGCCAGTGTGAACGCGGTCGCGGTCGTAATTGGAGAGAATTTCTGCGAAGTACTGGTGGAAAGCATCGCTGGAATCATTCGAAGCAGGCAGGGCCAAGTTGTCCAACTTGTCGAGCATACTTTGAAAGACGTTTCTCAATTCAGTGGTTTCACCATCATCGGTGTACATGCCGATCGACTCCAGTGGGGTGAACTGGTGTTGACGAGATGAGGCAAAGCTGCGTTTTTTGTCCGCTAAATTTTCAACGATGAGCCCGTTTTTCCGGTTGGCGATCATTTTGTAAAGCCCCGGTAAGCCCGTTACAGCCACTAATCCTTTTAACTTCATTGGTCAAAGCTTTTTGAATACCGACTTTAAGTATGGCTTGTTTCAGCCTTGATCGGTATAGAAGCCGCAAAGTTAAAAAAATGGGCACAAGGAGCGTGGAAATAAAAATTTTTGTCTAAACCAGAATTTACAAAATCATGGAATTTCCAGCATGACATTGTGCACAATGCGGATCATTGTTACACTCCTTGAAACGAAAAACACAAGAAACTTCAGGCGCGAGGGAAGGCAGAAGCGCGCACTGGTATTTGCCTGATGAACCGATGATGTAATTGGTATGCAGACGGTTTGCCTCAAAAAAGGCACCAAACAAATTTGAAAGGGAAAAAGAAGTTTGGTTGTAAGCTCTGATGACAAAGATATGACTTTGGTATATAAATGCAAAGCTTTTTGAATTTCTGGTAGCAAAAAAAAGAGGAACGGTCAGGTTTTGGCTTTTTTCGACCTTTTTTACGCCTTTTTTGGTGAAGGTTTTTTGAAAAAAGGGGGAAAAGGGCCGGCAAATGTTAGGAGTAGGGGGTAGATGGATGGGTTTTTTGTTTGGGTTTTGTCATGGGGAGGGAGGGTTTTTAAAAACAGCAAAATATTTTTGTTTTTAGAAATAAAATATTTTTGTTTAATTTTTTCAACTGAATGAACATGTGCGGAATTAATTTTCAACATACACTTGATGTGAGTCAAAAAAAACAATACCTTTGTCATGAATATTACTTTCTCGACAAAAAGACTAGAGAAGTTAGCCAATGATGCCAAGAAGTGCCAAAAAGAATTGGGCAAAACGGGAGCAGAACGCTATCTCCTGCGTTTGTCAGATTTACACATCGCTGTAAGCCTGGAGGATGTCCGTTATCTACCGGGTCGCTACCACGAACTTAGTGGGAATCGAAAAGGCCAATGGGCCTGTGACCTTGAACACCCCTATCGATTGATTTTTCGCCCTCATGAAGACCCAATTCCCCAAAACGAAGATGGCAAGGGAGCGTAAAAAAATAAGTTGGACAGGTTTGGGTTTAGTGAAAAAAGATAAGCAACTGGATGAAAGGAAGTTGTGTTCTTTTTTTGCTAAACCTCAAAAACAAAGATGTCCATCTTATTTTAGCTCAAATACCAAGTACATCTGGGTCGAAATTATAGGTGTCGAAATCGTAGAAATTGTTGACTATCACCATTGAAACCATGTCCGAACAGAGAAATCGATTTATACCTCAGGTTGCCTTCCATCCTGGCCGTACCTTGGCTGATAAGTTAGAAGAGATTGGAATGGGTCCTAAGGAGTTTGCCGTCCGTACGGGAAAGCCAGAAAAAACCGTCATTGCGGTAATGAAAGGGGATAGTGCGATCACTCCTGAAATGGCCGTATTGTTTGAACAGGTACTACACATTCCCGCCCATTTCTGGATCAACAAACAAGGGCATTATGACGAGTTTGTAGCTCGGCAAGCATTCCAAGAAAAACTTGACGAGTCGAGTACATGGGCGCAACAATTTCCTTATCAAAAGATGGCAGAACTGGGTTGGGTCCCTCTTGAAAAGCATTTGCCAGCAAAAGCTCAGGCATTGTTGACGTTTTTTAGTTTCAGTAGCTACCGGGCTTGGGAAGACTATTTTATGCAGCCTAAGCTCAAGGTTTCGTTTCGCATTTCGCTGGCTCACGCAAAAGCCCCGCATGCCATCTCAGCTTGGTTGCGAAAGGGGGAGTTACAAGCAGAACAGCTTGTTGTAGGTACATACAATGAAAAAAAATTGCTCCACTCGCTTTCTCAATTGAAAGCTTTGATGGCTGAACACCCTAAGGATTTATTTGCTCAAATTCAGCATATTTGCGCAGATGCAGGAGTCAAAGTGGTACACACGCCTTGTTTGCCTAAAGCCCCAATGCATGGTTGTGCCCGTTGGATCAAAGACACTCCCTTGATTCAGTTGACAGGCCGTTACAAGCGCAATGACATTTTTTGGTTCACACTTTTCCATGAAATTGGACACATTGTATTGCATGGTAAAAAAGACATTTTTCTTGAAAACTTAGACTATGAGGGATTGGATGAAAAAAAAGAAAAAGAAGCCAATAAGTTTGCCATCAAATGGACCTTTAGCGAAAAAGAAGAGCAAGAGTTATTGGATTATGGCGTTTTTACGCTGAATGACATTGTGCTTTGGGCCAGATCTTTAAAAATTCATCCTGCAATAATCGTCGGTCGCCTAAGGCACATCGGAGTTGTTCCGAACCATTATGGCGCGGAGTTAATAGAAGCTGTTGAGTTTTAGCGTTGTCATTAAAACCACTCAAATATGCCTCCCCAAATCCAACTCCGCCCTGCCAGCATCGCTGACCTTGCCCTGCTCCAACACTGGGACGAGCAGCCCCATACCATTGCCTCCGACCCCGACGACAAATGGAACTGGGAAGAAGAATTGCTCAAAACACCCGATTGGCGCGAGCAACTCATCGCTGAACTAGACGGCAGGCCCATCGGATGTATTCAAATCATCGACCCACAACTGGAAGAAACGCATTACTGGGGCGAGGTGCCCCCCAAGCTGCGGGCCATCGACATCTGGATCGGCGAAGCCAGCGATCTCGGCAAAGGCTATGGCACGGTGATGATGCACCTGGCCCTTCGGCGTTGTTTTCAGGCACCCGAAGTCACGGCAGTGTTGATCGACCCACTGGAATCCAATGTGCAGGCGCACCGGTTTTACGAGCGCCTGGGTTTTCAGCTGGTCGAAAAGCGCAGGTTTGACGAGGACGATTGCATGGTGTATCGTTTGGAGCGGGGGCGGTATTTTGAGTTGTTTCCCAATTCAAGCCTTTAGTATTTTTTTCAATTCCTCTTTCATTGCTGGACGGCGAGGATTTTTTTGGATGAGGCGCTGGGCCAACTCATCGATGGCAGTGCGGCCAATCGCAATGTCTTTTTTCACTTTTAGCATCCTTGAACTGAGTTTCTCATACTCTGGGCGGGTATAAGCCTGTTCTCCCATTTTTTCAAAAGCAGACAAGTACAAAGCCAACATCTCGTTGGGATGAGTTTTGGCCAAGTAGGGGTGTACCTGCTCCAAAATGTGTTGTGAGGCATTCTCCGGGACAATTTTCATCAAACCCGCCCAATCTTTTTCTTGGATAAAAATGGGCGAAAGTCGCTCGTACATGGCATTCGCTGAACTTCCCCAACCTGGGTTACGCGGCTTTAAATACTCTTCTTTGGCGAGCAATTGAATGTGCATTTCAATGACCTTGGCCCACTCGGCAGGGGGGTAAGTAGCTTTCCAAATCTGGTAATAGTCGAGATCAATGCGATACCCCAAGGCAAATTTTTTGGCGTAGTGCCGCACCGTATTGATGTCGTTTTCCGCTTGGGCGATTTTCAACAATATTTTTTCCCATTTGCTAAGGCCACTTGAATCCGACTTGGATTCAGCTATTTGGATGCCTGCTTTGACGAGCTGTTTGGCTTTTACAAAATCCTTGGCTTCAATCGCCTTTTCCACTTGCATCTCCCTGATTTCCGCAATGTACAGGTTGCCCATGATGGTGGCTTGTGCATCTTTTTCACGGCCTATTTTTTCGTAAAAGCTGATCTGAGCCTTGATGAAATACGTTTTTCGATAATCAGAAAATGAGCTGAGTGTTTTTTTCAATAACGTTTCCAACAAGGAGATGTAAGGACTTGGGTCGCTATTAAGGGCCAACTTTTCCCCTACTTCGAGTAACCCATAACCATAATTCCCGTAATCAAACCAAGTCGAATCGGCAAGTGCTTTTTCAAGGTATTTGGACAATTGCAGTTGTAGGTCTGCACTGAGTTCAGCTTCTGCGCAAGAGCTCAAAATATCGATGCTAGCCGAAACGACATCGCCTACATGCCCAGCCGAATCATCGCATTCCCGCATCACTGGGAAGACCTCGTCGCAGAGTACTTGTCCGATGGTCAAGGCTTCGTGGTACTTGTTGCGCAAAATTGCGGTTTCAGCTGCTTGGATTACGGTTTCGATTTCATCGCTAAATTCGTGGGTGGCGTCGTAATCCATGTACCCTCGTTTGGAATTGCTTTTGATGATTTTGCGGACCAGCTTGGTGTATTTCTCACGGAGGTCAATGCGAGGGTCTTTTTCGGCAAAATAAAGCATGAATTTGTCGCCAAAAGTATAATCCTGCTGGTTTTGGAAGCGGATGAAAGTGCGCAATTCTTCCAGCTCGGTTTTGAGCAAAATAGCCTCAAAATCAAGCGTAGCTGGTTTTTTGGAGGCAGACGCAGGCTTACCCTTTTGCGCTCTTAATGCGAACAAGACGGCTACTTTGTGTTTGCACACGGGGCCTCCATCATAAGGGCAATCACAATTCAAGGACAGGATATTTTCCCCACTAAGCACCACTTCTACCTCATAATCTTCACTACCCTCCACCGTTGCCGACCAAGCGCCTGGGGTGTCCTCCTCAAGCGAGGTGACCGCCTTGCCTTTAAAATAGGTCCGACCCCGTTCCAGAATGGTGGGGTTGATGCTGTTTTCGAAGGTGCTTAAAGTTAGCATATGGGTGGTTATCTAATTGATCGCTCGGCGTCATTGATTTTTTCTAAAAGCCCTAATATTAGGTTTTGTAAGTCGGAATCTGCTGTTTTTTCTAGCTCCATTTTAGTAACATCGCCCAGCAGCTCCAAGTCCCAAGCGTATAGCCCGATGGCTCTTTTGCCCGTTAAATGATCAATGCGTCGGTCCAAGCCGAAAGATTCGGCCATTTGCCAGGTATTGTCCTGCAAAAAATCGAGTTCTTCCATTGTGAACTTCAGGGCTGCTTTTCGATCGTTTTTACCTGGTTTCATGGTAAAGTGCAGGTTTAAAATGATTCACTGGATTTCTTTTTGGCAATTTAGAAGGGGTAAATATAGCTCTTTTTATTGCATCTGATTTTTGAACCCGCACATTCCGAAATTTAAAGTTCCAGCAATTGTTTTCAAGAAATGATAAAACCCGCTTACTTTAGCCCAACAAATCGCGATTATGAAAATCCTCTGCACTTTGTTTTTCTCTTTTTGGGCCTTCAGCCTCCTTGCGCAAGTCGACATCAACGCGCTCGACCAATATTTTCAAAAAGCCCAAAAGGACTGGAACGTACCTGGCATGTCTATTGCGGTGGTCAAAGACAGCAAAGTCGTTTTGGCAAAAGGTTATGGCGTGATTGAACAGGGCAAAAGCACACCAGTAGATGAAAACAGCATCTATGCGATTGCCTCTAACACCAAAGCTTTTGTAGCAGCGGCCATCGGCATCCTGGTCGACGAAGGCAAGATGAGTTGGGACGATCCGGTGCAAAAACACTTGCCTTATTTTGAATTGTACGATCCCTGGGTGGCTAGAAATGCCAAGGTGCGCGATTTGCTCTGCCACCGTTTGGGCTTGGGCACTTTCAGCGGTGATGTGTTGTGGTTCAAGTCGAATTACAGTGCTGAAGAGGTGGTCAAGCGCGCCCGTCACTTGCCAAGACATTACGACATCCGGGCGGGTTATGGCTACAGCAACCTGATGTTCATCGCAGCGGGTGAGGTTGTCAAAGCGGTGAGTGGGAAGAGTTGGGATCAATTTTTGAAAGAACGCATTTTCCAGCCCCTTGGCATGGATCGCAGTGCCACCAGTACAGCAGCGCTAAAATTGATGAAAAATGTAGCCAAACCCCACAAAACGATCTACGGCCCAATCGAAGCCATTGATTATGTCAACTGGGACAACATGGGGGCAGCGGGTGGCATCTTGTCTAGCGCAGCCGACATGGCCAAGTGGATGAACCTGCAACTCAACAACGGCAAGCACGAAGGCAAAACCATTTTCAGCGCCAATGCCCAAAACACTTGGTGGACCCTGCACAATAGTTTCATGGTGAGCCCAGGCAGCAAACTGCGCTACCCTACCCGCCATGTCTCTGGCTATGGTTTGGGCTGGAGCATGGCAGATCATTCGGGCCGCATGGTAGTGTCGCACGGTGGCGGCTACGACGGCATGTACTCGCACCTGATGATGGTGCCCGAAGAAAAAATGGGCATCGTAGTCCTCACCAATAGCATGACCGCCATCAGTTCCAATTTGTGCTGGTACGCCGTTGATCGCTTCTTAAACCAAGCAATGCAAGACTGGAGCGCACAGGGCCTCGAATCCGACAAAAAACACCAGCAATCGCGCAAAGACATCGTAGACCAGCGCCTCAAAAGCCGGGTGAGTGGCACGCAGCCGAGCCTGCCATTGAGCGCCTTTGCAGGTAAATATGGAGATGCCCTGTACGGCGATTTTGAGGTCAAACTGGTGGGTAATCAGTTGGAATTGACCTTCCCACAAGCGCCGGGATTGAACGCCACTTTGAGTCATTTTCATTACAATACTTTCGAGATCAAATGGAAAGAGGTGAACGCTTGGTTCGACTTTGGTACGCTTCAATTCACTATGGACAACCAGAACAAGGTCACTGGCATCCTTTTTGACGTACCAAATGAGGATATTTTCTTTGAAGAAATCCAGGCGAAACGGAAATGAGCAGAATGGAACTTTGAGCTGGTTTTGAAAGGTTGAAGAGAAATCGAACATTTCCCAAAAGACTTAATCGAAGCCTTCTTTTCAACCTTTCAACTTTTCAACCTTTCAACTCATATGAAACTCTACCGTGAACTGGCCGAAGTTTACCATGAAATGTACCAGCACCTGTTCGACTACGAACAAGAATTTGCGTTTTACCGAGACGCTTTGGACCGTTTTGCGGCGAAAAAGCTGATCGAGTTTGGTTGCGGTACAGGCAATTTAGCGCGCTTTTTTCTGCATAACCAGTATGCTTACCTGGGCATAGATTTGAGCGAAAACATGTTGAACATTGCCCGCCGCGAACAACCGCAGGGGCGATTTCAACAAGGCGATTTGAGTAGTTTTTCGATTTCCGAAACATTCGACGCTGCACTGGTCACTGGCCGCACCCTCACTTATTTGCACCAAACTGAAGCTTTATTGGGCGCTTTCGAAGGCATCCATGCTTGTTTGACCCCCGGCGGCGTCCTGGTATTCGATGCAATCGATGCCGCAGCGATGTTCCTGGATTTTGATGCCAGTCAAAAACAACTCGACACAGGCCCCTACCGCCGCATCAGCCATTCTCGCCCCACTTTAAACGGAGCTTGGACCTGGCATTGGGAGGCCGATTATTTTGTAAAAAAAGGGGAAACATACGTTTTTCTGGACCACGACGAGGCTGAACTCAGGGCTTTCACTCCAGACGAGTTGGCTTTGTTGTTGAAAATGCGTGGCTTTGAGCTGTTGGAAATGGTCAAAAAGGATACTTACACCTGGCCGGATCATTATTTTGTGGCCCAGAAAAGTCTGGTCTAGTTTTTTAGTTTGTCCCTAAATGGTGATACCTTACCTACAAATAATAGCGCAACATGAAAAAGTTTGATCCTGACATCCAAAAAATGATTGAGGAGCAAAACATCTCTACAATCGAAGAACTGCAAGCTTTGCTCAATAGAGAAGTAAAAGCATACAACAACCAGCCTGTCGTGCAATTTGTGGGTTTGTCGCCCAATCAAATGATGTTTTTGAACCAAAATCCTTTTGCGCCAGGTTCGCCTTTTCAATTCAAAGATTGCAGCGAAAGCGACCTGGATCAGGTACCATTTTTTCGGATTTGTGAAGAAATATTACTACGAACGGTGCTGGTCAAAAGCCCATTCAAAATGACAGCATCAACTTGCTCATTGCCCGTTAAAGTGGTAAAAGAGGTGTATGCTTGTGGGCACCTCAAAGAAGACTTGTTTGAAAGTGGTTTTTATAAAGTTTACAAGGAAGTTGATGCCCTCAGTATTCACACTGCCAAACTGGTATTAGAAATGGCTGGGGTGGTTCGCAAAGCCAAGGGCAATTGGCATTTGACCAAAAAAGGCGAGAAAATGGTCCTTCCTGATCAAAGGCAGCAGCTTTTTAGGGGGATATTCGAAGCTTTCACTACTCAATTCAACTGGGCTTACCACGATGCGTATTACCATTTGCCCAATTATTTTGCCAGGTATTCCTTTGCTTTTTCGCTTTCCGTGTTGTCTAATTTTGGCGATCAGGAGCGCAAAAGTTCCTTTTATGCCAGAAAATATGCAGAGGCATTGCCAATGTTGCTGGAAAATCCTCAGACCTCAGAGCCCGTTACAGCAGGTAATTCTTTTAGCTGTTACTACCTGAGGTTCTTTGACCGTTTTGTTTATTGGTTTGGCTTTGCCGAAGCCGTAGTCAAGTTAAAAACTTGGTCGCAAGAAGAAGCTGCCTTGCGCAAAACCCCAGTGTTAGACCGCTTGTTTTCGTTTCCGGCGATGGTGGAGTGAGGCTCACCAGGTCAGGGCTTCGGGGATTTGGTGAAAAATCTCCTGCCATTGGTGTTCAGTTTGTGAGGCAACAATTTTGATGGCGTGCCAAACAGCGGGGTGGCTTAGACTGAGCAGCAAATTTTTAAAACTTTGGGTCAGGTCTGCTTGTATAAGATCCAAAGGTTGGGACCAATCAAGCATATTTGCTCCTGGGTACAAACACCTTTCTACCTCCTGCCTGGAGTTGGCAGCTTTGATGGCACACAAACGGCTCATGTAATCGAAACAACTTCTGGCAACTGCCTTTCGCCCCTGGATCAAGGCATCTCTTTTGTTCAATTGTAATATTTCCAAGGTCTGTTCGGCTTTCAGCCAATCAAAAGTCCTTACTTGGGCGATGTTGTGAAAAGTATAGGTTTGCAGGTCAAGTAGCAAAAAGTCGTTGGGATTTTCGATCCTCGGATTGATAAAAGCATGATGTGTACCCGGTTCAGGCCTTTCCTTACGAGGAAGTTTTGTCAATTGGCCATTTCCATCGATCAAAAAACAAAGATCGAGCTTGTAACCAGTATTGTAATTTTTACACGCCAGCAAGTAATTTTCCCAAAATACAAGTCTAAGTAACGGGTCAAAAATAAACCCCAGTTTTTTAGAGAGACGCGTGTCAACGTAACGGTCAACGTCATGCTGGAAATCCGCGAAAATCCGCTAAATCCGCGTCATCTGCGTGCTAAAAACAGCCTCGCGCAGCGAGGCAACGCAGTTGCGATTTGGTAAGGTTTATTCGTGGCTTGTCACTAAGTAGTTTGTTTTTTAAGTTCGTTAAACCATCGTAAATGAATTTTTACATACAAGAGGTAAGTATTTCAACCCTTTTGCTGATTCACCTCCGCCAATCAGGAGGGGAGATAATTATGAGAACTTAAAAAACGCTGTACTAAGTAACGGTTCAAAAATAATCCTTGCCAATTTTTTAATTGCTAGTTGTCAACATCATGGTCAACGTCATGCTGGAAATCCGTGTAAATCTGCTTAATCCGTGTCATCCGTGTTCCAATAATGGCCTCGCGCAGCGAGGCAACGCAATTGCGATTTGGTAAGGTTTATTCGTGGCTTGTCACTCAGCCCCCAATGAAAAAGGCGAACCCCGACCAAAGCCAGGATTCGCCCTTTTGTATACTCGTTGTTTGAGCTTATTGCTTGCTAAACTTCAACAACTCCATCGGCTGGTCTTCACTGCTGATGCGCAGGAAATACATGCCATTGGCCAGTTTGCTCACATCAATGTCGCCCATGCTGGTGCCTGCTTCGAATTGCAGACGCTGTACGGGTTTTCCACTCATGTCCATGATGTCGATGGTGGTGGCGCGGTCGATCAGGCTGCGGTTGAGTTGTACGCGCAGATCATTGCTGGTGGGGTTGGGAAACAGCAATGAGCTGCCTTCCACCGGAGCCACATGGGCATTGCAAGCGCGGAGTTCAAATGGAGCACCGCTTACGTCCAATGATCCACAGATTGCGCCACCGCCCTGGATCAGCAAGCCATTGACATCAACACCCGTGGTGCGGCCAATCGTAACCGTGCGCAAATCCAAGGTGCGAGGATTGTACACCAAAGTATGGATGGTGAACTTACCCGCACGGCGAATCAGGAAATGTGGTGACAAAGATACTGCTTCAATCACCAGCTTGTCGCCCGAAGTCAATACATACAAGACCTGGAAGCCAGTAGGCACCACTGGGCGTTCGCTGATTTTCGCAGAAACGATGGCGGCCCCATTGTACAAACATGGATTGCCTTCTAACTTTATTTTACCGGCATCCGCAGTGCAGCAGTTGGTCGCTGATACGTTGAAACGAGCTCCAGCTACGTCCAATGCAGCACAAATGGTACCACCACCCTGAATCAACAAGCCATTGACTTGTACGCCAGTGGTGCGGCCAGGTACTACGATGCCGAGGTTCAGTGTCGCTGGGTTGTACACCAAAGTATGGATGGTGTAGCGGGTAGCACGGTTGACCGTAAATTCAGGCTTCTCGTTGGTTTGCTCAATCACCAGGCTATCGCCACGGGTCAAAACATAGAGCAAACGATAGCCCGATGGGATATTCAAGTTGCCACTTGGAGCAGCCTTGAGTACCGCTTTGCCTGCGGTCAGGCAAGCATCGCTAACTGGGCGCAAGGTACCCGCAGTAGCGCGACAAGCGCAAGCTGCTACGGTGAATTTTGCACCAGCCACGTCCAATGCAGCACAAATTTGGCCACCGCCTTGTTTCAGCAAACCATTCACTTGTACCCCGGTAGTCACACCTGGACGTACAATACTAAGGTCGAGAGTAGCAGGGTTGTACACCAATGTATGGATGGTGTAACGGCCAGCACGGGTCACGTTGAAAGCAGGCGTAGCAGCGGTTTGTTCGATGACCAAGCTGTCGCCACGGGTCAGTACATAAATGGTTTGGTATCCTGCTGGTCTATTCGGTTGTGCCAGTTGACGGGCTTCCAAACGAGCGGTACCTGCCTCTAAACAACCATCAGTCACGGGGCGTAAAAAGCCAAACGTAGCCACACAAGGACAAGTCGATGCTACATCAAAACGGGCACCAGCTACATCCAAAGCACCGCAGATCGAACCACCGCCTTGTTCCAGCAGGGCATTGACCTGCACACCAGTGGTGCGGCCCAATTGTACGATGCCCAAATCAAGAGTGCGTGGATTGTACACCAAAGTGTGGATGCGGTAGCGTGCAGCACGGGTTACGGTGAAAGAAGGCGTAGCACCCACTTGCACGATCACCAAGGAGTCGCTGCGCGTCAGTACATATAAGGTACGGAAAGATGTATCAGGTAAAACCGGGCGGCTAGTCACCATTGCACGCAAAGCAGCAGTGCCACCTTCAATACATGCGTCACTGCTGGGGCGCAGGGTGCCTGCACTAGCTTTGCAAGGACAATTGCGCACGGTGAATTTTGCACCAGGCACATCCAATGCTGCACAAATAGAACCACCACCTTGTACCAGCAAACTATTGACCTGAAACCCAGTGGTGCGGCCAGGTACTACAATGCTGAGGTCGAGGGTAGCGGGGTTGTACACCAAAGTATGGATGGTGTAAGTACCTGGGCGATTCACGGTAAAGGAAGGCGTAGCGGCAGTCTGCACGATCACTAAGCTGTCACTGCGGGTCAAAACATACAAGGTCTGGAAACCAGTGGGGCGCGTAGCTGGACGAGCAATAGCTGCTTCGAGCTTGGCACCTGCCCCTTCGATGCAATTGTTGCTCACAGCACGCAAAGCACCAGCGGTAGCAGCACATGGGCACTGGGCTATGTCAAAACGGGCTCCTGCTACGTCGAGCGCAGCACAAATACTACCGCCGCCCTGCACCAGCAGGCTGTTGACTTGTACACCAGTGGTACGGCCCAGTTGCACAATACCCAAATCGAGGGTACGTGGATTATACACCAAAGTGTGGATACGGTAACGCGCAGCACGGGTCACGGTGAAGGAAGGCGTAGCACCCACTTGCACGATCACCAAAGAGTCGCTGCGAGTCAATACGTATAAGTTACGGTAAGCAGTGTCTGGCAAAACCGGAGCAGCATTCACAGTAGCACGCAGGTTAGCGCGGCCGCCATCAAGACAAGCGCCTTCGCCCGCTCTCAAAGTGCCTGCACTGGCAAAACAAGGTTCGGCACACGCGCCGAATGTAAACTGAGCGCCAGTCACATCAAGTGCAGCACAAATGCGGCCGCCACCTTGCACCAGCAAGCTGTTGACCTGAACCCCGGTAGTTACCCCAGGGCGCACGATGCTCAAATCAAGGGTGCTCGGATTGTAAACCAGGGTGTGGATGGTGTACAAACTGTCAGGGGTAACGCGGAAAAACGGAAACCGGCTGGTGTTTTGGATCACCAGGCGAGGCCCTTTGGTCAAAACATACAAGGTAGTAAATCCGCTTGGTACGCGGGCAGGGTCAATGGCTTCGGCCTGGATGCTGGCAGTGTTGCCCGTAACACAAACCTTGGGATTGCCCAAGCGGCCAGCTCTGGCCTCACAATTTTGGGCTTGCAGGGAGGTCCCCACAACAAAAAGGAAAAGCATTGCTGCTACTAGACGCCCCATCAAGCGCAGCACATAGGAAAAAGGATTCATAATGGTTGGGTTTTTACTGGTTTTTGGCTAAAACTTTACCCAGCGAACAGGGTAAGCTTTATCGGTTCTGGTAAAAAATATGACTACACGAACAAAGTGTAGTACGAAATCAAAAATCACAACCAAAAAGGTCGCATTATGTTGAAAAAAATTATGGATTTGATGATGATTTGTCAGCTAGACGGTAAATTGCACAATAAATTGATTATCAATTAACGAAAAATCATCCTGCATTTTTTTAGTGCCTCTGTAAACGAATGCTTACTTGTTTTCGATTTTCTAAGTCCAAAATCCTGAACAAAAACAGACCCTTGGCAGCAGTGTTGAGGATAAATTCATTTTCACCTTGCCCTGCGGTGTTAGCTGCAATCAAAGCCCCTTGCAAGTTGAAAACTTGAAAAACATACTGCCCGGGAAGTGCCAAACGAAATCGCAAATGCCCATCCGGGGTGTTTTGCAAAATTTCCAGGTCCTCTAACGCCTTAAGTTGGCGATTGCTGGAAGCGAAAAAGCCCAGTTTGGTGTCGCAATTGGACTTGTTTGACAAATATCCATGAAAGAATTGTTGCTTAACGAAAAAGCAACGTGGCCACCATGTATATGCATCAATCAGAAAGAGATAGTGCTGGTAAAAGGGAAATTCTTGGTTACCAATTCCCTCAATCCAAGCATTGGTGCCCCCGTCATAACCTCGGCCCTGAACCCTTAATCTTTTTCGTTTACTTCCATCTTGCATTGTGACGCTGTCAATTGCTACCACTTTGATGTAATTTTGAGTTCTAGGCACTTTGTACAAAATCGAGTCGCCAACCTGGAGTTTGAAATCATACAAAATTGTTTCACTCCCATCCTCATTCAGGTGATAAACCGCTCGGTCTTTTTCTCGAAAAAACAATTTTGGTACAAGCCAAGAGCGCTCACTTTCACCAAGTGAGCTTTCCAACTTATAGTAATAATGCCCATTGATCAGCACCGAGTCTTTGAAAAAAACTGAGAAATTAAGGGTGTCGCCCCCGCCTTGGCCAGTAGGATAACCTTTTTGCGTCAGGTACCAAAGGTTGTTGGGTGACACCAGTTTTTGGGAATGAAGTGGCCATGTCAAGCCCAGCAAAACAGCAGCAAAAAGCAAGCGAAAGCACATTTTAATGTATTGATTGTTAATTTTTTATACCAATTTAAATCTATTCTTCACTAAACGGGAATAAAAAGTTACAATAAGCAAACGGCTGACAAAAACTACAGCACATATCCCTCGTTCTACTTGGATTTTCATCGCAATGGTACATTTTTACGCTCATATCACTTCCTTTCATGAATTATTCGTAAAAGCTTACCCTGCTCTCATTTCAGCAAAAAGAGGTCAACCTAGCTATAAGCCAAGTTGCCCCTTTTCGCCCTGTTTCTTCGCTGATACTGGGCATCGACTCTAAAAAATTAGGCTTAATGGAACAAAAATTACCTACTTTTTGACTCGAAAGCCCAGGCTAAGTTTTAATAAAAAACGTGAAAACATTTTCTGCTTCAACTCAACATCACTTGCGGTCTTGCTTCGCAAACACCTTCCGCAGCAGTTCGCTGGTTCGGGCGCTCAGGTTGGTACGGATATTTTTCTCTTCTTTGGCCACCATGCCAAACAAGCCATCAAGGGCTTCACGGGTTACGTAGTCACCCAAGTCAGGATTGGCTTTGTCAACCAGGGGAATTTTGTTGTACACATTCACAGCGTCGGACCAAATTTTACGGGCCTGGAATTTGTCCAAAGACTCGTTGATTATCGGATTGAATTCCTGGTACAAGGGCTCCTGGGTGCCACGCTGCAAAAATTGTGTGGCGGCGTCCTGGCCTCCCATCAAAATCCCCATTGCGTCGCTGATGGTGATGGAGCGAATGGCATTGACGAAAATTGGCTTGGCTTTTTTAGCTGCATCTTCCGCCCCACGGTTGATTTTTTCCAGGATCACATTTTCCAGGTCGCTGAAACCTGGAATGCCTTTGAGTTTATTGGTCACTTTGCGGGCCTCTTCAGGCAACAGGATTTTGTATTCACTTTTGAAATAGCCATCCACCTGCGAAAGGGCATCTGAGCCCTTGCCGATGCCAATTTCCAGGGCTTCTTTCAGGCCGGAGCCTACTTCGCCCTCGGTGGGCTCGCTCAAAACGGTGCTCGCAATGCTATTCAAAGTATCACAGCTGCTAAAAGTCAGCAGGCCAACAAGGGCAAAAAAGCAGTACTTCATCATGGTTTTTTGGTTTTTGATCAATATGCCTCCAAGTGGATCGCATACATATATATGGTACAAATGAGGCAAAAAGGTAGGGTTTTCCTGCCAATCACCCGTTAATGACTCGATAAATGCCCAAAAAGCACCTAAAAAGACTGGATTTAACAAAACTTTGAGAACTGGGCCCAAACATTAAAAGGATCGTAACACTCGCTTAACTCCTCTTAACAAATTTAACCTGCAACTTTGTCTTGTCAAATGATTCAAGCGATGACCCTATTCAAAGTCTCAACGTCGCTGATTCGATCAAAACAAAAACCTAAGATAAACATGAAGAAGGTAACTTTTTTGGCTGGTTTGTTCCTCGTATGTATGCAACCTTTGATGGCCCAATTGCACGTAGGCGTGCGCTCTGGGGTGCAAGTAAGCACCATCAAACAATCTGAACTTTTAAATGAATTGACCCCCAAAGCGGGTTACCTGATCGGCAACTCCACTGGTGCCGTAGCCGAACTGGACCTGGGCGAAAGCTTTGCCCTGCAAGCCGAATTGGCCTACAATTCTCGTGGTTTTCGCTATGATTTGAAAGAAAACGTAGACGTCTTGGGCTTCAAAATCCCCCTGGGAGGCCGTGCCGATTTCCGTTTCAATACCCTGGATTTACCAGTCCTGTTCAAGGCTAAATCCGGCCTGGGCGACGTGCGTTTTTATGCGCAAGCTGGTCCTTATGTGAGCTATGCGATGAGCAGCAAACTGGCAGCTCGTACTTCCGGCATCGTTGACCTCCAACTCTTTGAAACCACCCTCGACCTTGACGCCCTGAATTACAATCGCTTCGACGTAGGCGCAGTAGGCGGACTGGGCCTGGAAGTGAACACCAGCTTTGGCCGCTTCTTCCTGGATGGCCGCTACCAGCATGGCTTTACCGCCAACGCCGACATCCCAGTAGTACGTGAAACTTTCCGCAGCCGTGGCTTTGCTGCCAACCTGGGCTTCGTTTTGCCGCTGGGCGAATAAACCCCATCATCCCACGAACTTAAGAGGATGTTTAAATTTAGGATTATAGTCAAAAATGAGCACATTTTCGTCCAGTCGAGGCGCAAAAAGCGGAGTTATGCAGCGCATAATGAGCATTTTTGGAACGGCGTAAATCAAGACTTGGGCGGGGCCATTTTGGGCCAATCAAAAATTTTTAAACATACTCTAACTTCCTCCCCATACCCCTGATCGAGGTCGCCTTGCATTGGCATCGCGGCCTC
The DNA here is from genome assembly GCA_013299105.1 of Chitinophagales bacterium. Classification (GTDB taxonomy): domain Bacteria; phylum Bacteroidota; class Bacteroidia; order Chitinophagales; family Saprospiraceae; genus Haliscomenobacter. The sequence goes on from JAAFJY010000026.1 coordinate 34,653, forward strand.
GACCTATTTTAGTTGAAATGTTGAAGCGTTGAAGAGAAAGCTTCGATTGTAAGTGTCTGAACTGTGATTTTTGTGATTTTTATGATGGTCAAGATGCAAACATGACCTTGACTGACCAATATCGGAGGACCACAGCCACGCTTTGTTTGATGTTAAGTAATGGGTCAAAAATAAACCTTTCCAGTTTTTAAGACACACGCATGTCAACGTAACGGTCAACGTCGTACTGGAAATCCGCTTCATCTGCGTGCTAAAAACTGCCTCGCGCAGCGAGGGCATAATCTATAAAGTACGCAGTTGCGATTTGGTAAGGTTTATTCGTGGTTTGTCACTAAATGCCCGCGAACGGGCTCATCCTGAAAATTCTTTTAAATTTTGCGGGGTCAACGTTACGCAAGTCATACTGAAAATTATGATTCAAGCAAACAAGATCCTGCTGGAAATCTTGCTGGAAATCCTGCTAAAATAAACGATCTTGCCTCTGAAAAAAACCAAGGAGATGGTATTCGCGATTGATGTTGGCAATTCAAACGTGGTAGCGGCGGTCCACGACGGCCAAGAATGGGCCCATACTTGGCGCCTACCTACCATTTTAGAAGCCGAAGGCCCCTATTTTTATGAAAAACGCGTCGCCGACCTGCTGCTCGATGCGGGCATCATCCCCGGCAAGGCACCCAAGGTGGTGATCAGCAGCGTGGTGCCCGGCCTGACCCAGGTGTTTGTACAAATCGCTACCCACCTTTTTGGGGAGCCCCCCTTGCTGGTCGCACCGCCGATTTACCCAAAATTGAAAATCAAAATCAAGCGCCCCAACGAACTGGGCACCGACCTGCTGGCCAACGCCGTAGCCGCCCACGAGCGCTTGGGCCGCGATTGCATCGTGGTTGATTTTGGCACGGCTTTGACCTTTACCACGGTCAGCGCCAACGGAGAATTGTTGGGGGTGGCCATTGCGCCGGGGCTGAAAACGGCGATGGCGGCCCTGTTTCAAAAAACTGCCCAATTGCCCGAAGTACCGCTTGAATTTCCGGCTACGCCAGTAGGCAAAAACACCAACCATGCCATCCAAAGTGGGGTTTTGATCGGCTATGTGGGCTTGGTAAGGCACATGCTGGCAGAAATCCGAAAAGAGGTGGGCCAGCAGTATGTGGCCATTGCTACGGGTGGTTTGTCGGCGGCCTTGCCGCCCTTAGAAGAAGATTTTGAAGTGATTGACCCGATGTTGACCTTGAATGGGTTGAGGATCATTGGAGAAAGGTGTGGGTGATCGGCACAAACAAAAGCGGGAGCCTGCAAGAGCTCCCGATCACAAACAAAATTCAAGTTTCATACATTGGTTTGTTCGCCGCAAAATTTTCACAAATTGCGTAAACAAAAAAACATGTAGCATTCGAGCTAAAATAAGTTAAACCAACTTGCCGTGAGGTTTCGCAAAAAAAGAACACCACTTCCTTTCAGTCCTTAACTTAGACAGGTAGTTATCCTTTTTCACTAAACCCAAATTCATTTACCTCATTTTTTTACGCTCACTTATTCAAATACCAACACTATCATCAATTCGGATTGCCCATTTTTATGCGGGGCGAAACAGCTTGTAAACAAAAAAGCCGAACATTTTGCTAAAACAGTTTCTTCAAAAGAGTCTTTACTTTAAAACTGGGAGTTTATGACCAGAAGACTACCTGCAAAATAAAATTTCACTATATTGTCCTCTGGGTTCGGAGCTGTAAAGCTTCAAAAAAGCCCGGATCGCTTTTGAATACGATCCGGACTTTACCATATAGGGTTAATTTACGAAAAGAGCCACATTTGATGTTGAACCTGCACTGGGATTTCACTCCTTTTTACGAGGTTCAGGCAACGCCATGTTTTAAAGCTTTTCAGCTCAAAAACAGGTCTAAGCCTTTGGTCAGTCCTGTTCGCACCACACTGCATAAATGCTTGCATTGGCGAATTCGTCATTCCAACACTGCCACACAATCGTTTACTATTCAAGACCTTGTTGCATCACTTTTGATTACGAGTACAAAGTTACTGGCTCTTAATTCTCATGCAATAGGTCCTAAAGAGGTCCTTTTTTGCAAACCTTTGTGCAAACGTTTGCTGTGGAAAAATAACCTTCAATTTTCGGAAAAAAATTTTGTAGAGCTTGTCTTTTACCACAGGCTCTTCGGAAAATAGCTACTTTTTCCAATGAATAGACCGACCATCACCGATCTGGCCCGCATGTTGCAACTGAATGCTTCGACCGTTTCAAGGGCCCTGAACGACCACCCCGATGTGAGCCCAGAAACTAAAAAACGGGTCAACGAACTGGCCCGTGAACTGGGATATACGCCCAATCAACTGGCGGTCAACCTGCGCAAACGGCACAGCGGCCTGATCGCCTTGTTGGTGTCGGAGATGAACATGTTTTTCAATCCTTCAGTTTTTAGGGCTATCGAAGAGGAAATACATGCCAACGGGTACAATTTGATCATTCTCCAGGCGAATAATACCCTCTCGCGTGAAACCCAAAATGTGCAAATTTGCCGACAACTTGCCGTAGAAGGGGTATTGGTTTCGCTATCTGCTGAAGCCCAAAACCTGGATCATTTCGCTACCCTACTTGATCAAAAAGTACCTGTGGTGTTTTTCGACCGCGTTTTGCCCCAGGATCACTCCTGCTCAGTCACCGTTGACGACCTGGAGATCACCCGGCAAGCCGTTGATCACCTGCTCAAAAAAGGCCATCGCCGCATTGGGGGCTTGTTTGGCGATCCTAAACTTTCAATCACCCGCGAACGCCTGATTGGTTTTCGAGAGACCTTGAGCAACGCAGGCATTCCATTCGATCCACAGTTGGCAATGTACGCCCAAAATAGCGAAGAAGGCAGCCACTGCGCCCTTGAGCTGGTGGAAAAACACCAGGTCAGTGCCCTTTTTGCCATGTCGGACGAGCTAATGGTAGGCGCAGTGCAAGCCCTGGAGACGACCAAGAAAAAAATTCCCGAAGAATTGGCAATCATTGCGATCAGCGATGGCTTTGCGCCGGAATTTTACAACCCCAAAATTACTCATATTCGCCATTCGGGCTACCAGGTAGGTCAACATGCAGCACAACTCTTGCTAGATGTGATACGTGGTACCATCAAAAAACCTTTGCAAGAAAAATTGGCTTGCCAATTGGTGGAGTTGGGTTCAGTGTGAGCTAAAATAAAATAGCCGTGTTGAGAACTTACTTTTCACTAATCCCCAATCCGTCCAACTTATTTTTTTACGCTCTCTTGGGCCTTGACCCTGAAAAATCACTGTTGCTCTTCTCGCAGGTATTTTTTATCAGCGTAAAAGTTTCCAAAAGGGATAATTGAAATCAGACCCAGGATCAGGGCTTTTTTGAAAGACCAACGGTATTCAATGGTGCACAAAGCCAGTAAAAGGATGTACAGCACGAACAAAAGCCCATGCACCGAACCAAAGTAGCGCACAAAAAGTGGTTGGTCCCAAATGTATTTCAGCGGCATGGCAATGAACAAAAGGATGAGGAAGGAGATCCCTTCGGCCAATGCAATCAAGCGAAAACGACCGATTGTGGAACGGAGTAGTGATAACATGTTTGGGTGGGATTGTTGTACACTGGAAATGCACAGTTGTTGGAATAACTTAAAGCATGTTTAAATTGGCCTGAAAACAGGTCTTTGAGCCAAAGGTGAAAAGGGCCAAGGAATCGCCACAAAAATAATCACCAAAGCCAATACAAAGGAATTGAAAAGGATGCGGAAGCGTTTTTGTTCATCTGTTTCCCTTTTTGACAAAGCAGCGCCGATCGTGATGATGATGATTGCCAAAGTCATCAGGCCGAAATGCACCAAAGCAAAGAAAGTTTGCTCGGACCATTGGCTGGGCTTGAAATTCCAATAAGCCTTGACATTGGGGCTGATCATGTACAAACCAAAGCCCAGCAACAATTGTACATGGCTCAGTCCCGAAGCTACTGCGGCGCTGATGCGATGGGTGCGGGTGTATGGTTTTTTGAAAACTTTGCCTTCCCAAGCCAGAAAAACTACCAGCAAGATGGAGCCTAAAACCAGCCAGCGCAAAATAGAATGAACAAATAGTAGATGGTACATGCTTTTTTTTTTGCAAAATTACTAGTACGAGTACCATTTGAATTCGGCTCAAAACGGCGATTATTCGGCTTTTTCAATCATTTTTCGGTAGTTGGAGGGCAGAAAACCTGTCTTTTGCTTGAAAAAACGACCAAAACTTGTCAGGTCATTGAAGCCGAGTTGCTGTGCGATGAGGCCAATGGGGGCCGAGCTGTGCTTCAACAAAACTTTGGCCTCCAGTAATTTGTGTTCTTGTAACAAATCCAGTGCGGTTTTACTAAAACTCTTTTTCACACACTTGTTGAGGTGATTCGGGCTTACATTCAAGTGTTTGGCATACGTACTGAGTGAATTTTCGAACCCCACTTCACTGTTCAAGAGCTCAACAAAGCGTTCGGCCAGAAACGAAGCTGCATTTCGGTTTTGAGGAGCTGTCTTTTGTGTAGTAGCTTTTTGAGGTAGCTCCAAGTGTGGTTTGAGCTCATAAAACAAGGCCAACAAGTGGTGCGCGGCTACGTTTTCGCGGTCAGGGTGGCTACTTTTGGAGAATTGCTCCAGTTTTTCCAGAATTCTAAGGATGGAATCGAATACCTTTCCTTCCAGATTCCAAAGCGCAGGGCTGTCTTTGGACCAAAAAGGAAATGCTTGCAAGGGGTCTTGCCGACCGCTGACTTCGCGCAAAAGCGCATCACAAAAGTTGACATAAAACCCACTGACATCGTCGCTCAAGCTGATGGCACTGGATATTTGATAGGCGGGTAAAAAGAAAATTTGACCAACAATGATGTCACAAGGCTTTAAATGGCGGCTTCGTTGCATCACGCCCCCAGTGACCACAACAAAATCATGGTTGCAAGACCTGACGTTTGGCAAAGGCAAGGCTACTTTGAGCCTTGTCTTGGACTCTTCCAAGCGGGCGATAGCAAAGCGGTTGGGATTGAAACTGCTGACAAACGATTCGGTATGTGCGAATTTGTCCATAAACGCTTGGTTATTCAGCAGGGGAATATCCTTTATTTCGGGTGCAATCATGGCTGTAGTGCTCGAATTTGGTTTGACAAAGTTCGAGAAAATCCAACTGTACTGCTAATTTTCAAAGGATTGTATAGTCGATTTGATTTTTTCATGACGATGTTAACAACAGTGACTTGCCAAAAAATTACGCAGCGCGGTAGTATTAATTCATAAAAAACAAAAGCTGCTTGATCTTCGGGTTGTTTTTAGTTTCGATTGGGTCGATACCCAAAGCCTCCGAGATTCATTCAATCATGCTTGGGGAGCGTAAAACAGTTTGCTAAGGCCTTTGGCACCATCAAATGCTTTCAGAAAGAAAAAAGGGGGGTTGGGAAATTTTTTTTGGCTACTCGAAAAAAGTGCGTGTAAAAAATACACAATGAGGGAAAAAACCGTATCATTGTGTATAAAATACGCAAAGCTTTACTTGAGAAGCTTTTCCAGACTTCCTCTTCCAAAACCGTAAGAAGCATTATTGTTCTATTAGCGTTTCTAGTCAAAAAGTTGTAAAGTGCCGACACAGGCTTTCGTGGGGACGAAAATTTGTGTCGGCCTTTGTTTTTTTGTCCTAACTCATAGGAATAGCTCACCTCAGATAAGCTTTTTTCAAAGCTTCTGCCTTTTCCCTCCCCGCCTTGTATTGAGGGTCTAACGCAATAGCTTTCTCCAGGTATTTCAAGGCTTGGCTTCGATCACGTTTGCTGGGGTGTTGTTTAGCCCATGCCCAAAACGTGAAGCTCATAATTTTCCAATTGGCAAAATCAGGCTGTTTTGCCTGCTTGCTGATGATGGATTGGAAATCTTGTTTGGCAAACTTTCTCTTTGAAAAGAAAAACCAAGGTAAGTTCTCAGCCACACTTCCCCGTAAAAACTCTGGCAAATAACTTAAGTGGGAATATTTGTCAGTCGCTTCTTGAAACAAGACGAAAGCCTCTCCCAGCAGTTTCAGTTTTCTCGTTTCACCTGCCATCAAGGCCAAGGCAGAAGCCCGGTAAGCAGCAATATAAGGCAGCAAAGCGTGATTCGTTGAACTGGAATTGTAAAGCTTGGACAATTGTTCGTAGCTCTTTTGGGCATATCCTTTGTGACTTGTTTTGCTCAAAAAAGACAGGTTCAAAGCTGTTTCATGGTGGATAAGGCCCAGCCGCACGCTGCTTAGCTCACTGGGATTTTCGCGGTGTTGGGTTTCTGCCTCCGCCAATTTGGCTTTTAATTCGGTCGTGTCAATGATTTCCATGACATCTTCTAGTTGGTGGTGCCATTGCTGAACCTTAGAAAAATCCAATTCCTGGGCAATACCGAATTGCGTAATGGCACTTGTGATCAGCATGGTGATGAGTTTGCACTTCATGTTTGGGTAATTTGATTCCCCACAAAATTGCGTTGATCACCTGTTGAAAAACGATGACGATTGTTAAGACTTTATCTTGTTATAAATTCTACTCCTGATTCGGCTCAGACTTTCTGGGCTGATTCCGAGAAAATTGGCTACGTATTTTTGCGGCACCCGTTGTAAAAGCAAAGGTTGATTTTTGATCAATTCCTGGAATCGTTCCTCTGGTCGGTCGGCAGAAAGAGACATGGCAATGTCGCTGGCCCGTTGTGCAACTTGCTCGGCCATGAGTCGTCCAAATGTTTCATACTTGGCACAGCTTTGATAGAGTTTTTGTAAATTTTCCCGACGAATCAGGTAAACCTGGCAGAATTCCATTGCTTGTAAGTTCATTTTGCCCGGAACTCCCTGGGTAAAACTTGAAAAATCCGTGACCCAGGCATTTTCAAAAGACAAGTCACAGGTTTTTTCCAGGCCATTTTTGAGGTGAAAATGCCGGATGGAACCCCTGTCAATGAACGCAATGAAAGGGCAGGTCTTGCCTTCCTGCCACAAGTACTCTTTTTTCTTTAAAGTTTTGGCTTCAAAAAATGAATCGATCAGTTCCAATTCCATACCTGAAAATGGAAGGGTTTGCTGGCAGTATTGTTTTAAACTTGAAAACAGCATTTCCTTAGAGTATCACCCTTATAACAGCTAGGTCGTCCAAGGGTTTCAAGCCATGCTCTTTTTCCAGCAGCAACATTTTCTGAAACAACATTTGCTCGCTTTTTATAAAATAGGGATCAAGTAACAAAAAATGTGCTGCGTCAAAATCTTGCGACTCATCGCGAAGATCAAACTGCTCAAAACTCATGATGCCATCGGTAGCCAAACTTACATCTTTTGCATGCTTGATGGACATGCGCTGGCCTTGAGATTCAAACCAAGGCTCAAAATCTTCATCAAGGTGATAGCCGAAATAATCGGGCTTGTTGTCCTGTTCAAATTCAGTGATTACCCCATCAACACAAACCACTCCATCGCCCAAGACGATGATTTTACCCCTCTGATTTTGGGTATCATATAGGAAAAGTTGCACGGTGCTAAGGATTTCATGTTGCTCCAGCAACATTTGGTTTTTGATTGATTTGAAATTGCCAAAAAATCGCTCCAATAATTGTTTGAGCACCGTATTCAAGTCAGTGGTATACTCATTTTTCCACCAAAGAAAAGCCAATTCGCGTGCTGATTTTTTCAACACTTTTCCCGCCAAAGCCGAAGCAAAGTAGCTTTCATGCCCCATCGTGCAGCCATCCAAAACGGCGAAGAGCCAGGTATTTGCTCCGATTTCGCAATACATCAAGTAGTCTTCACAATGATTGGTATGGGCAGTTCCAATGTGTAAAGTATGGTATATTTTCATGTACTTCAAAAAGCAAAAAATGCTTGAAGAAGTTCCTGCTGGTAGCCTAAAAACATCTCTGTTCTGACTCAAAAACCGAATGTACATAAAAGTCTAAAGACCGATCCTGGCGCAAGGCCTCATCTCAACTCCTCTTTCAAAAACCGCCCAGTATGGCTCTCTTCAGCCTTCACAATTTCCTCCGGCGTACCTGTACAAAGCACTCGGCCACCGCGCTGCCCGCCTTCCGGCCCCATGTCAATAATGTAGTCTGCGACTTTGATCACGTCCAGGTTATGCTCGATGATCAGGACCGTGTTGCCGCGTTCGACCAATTTGTTGATGACTTCCAGCAAGGCTCGGATGTCCTCAAAATGCAGGCCAGTGGTGGGTTCATCAAGGATGTAGATGGTGCGGCCCGTATCGCGTTTCGATAGTTCTTCGGCCAGTTTCACCCTTTGTGCTTCGCCGCCAGAGATGGTGGTGGCCTGCTGGCCCAGGGTGATGTAGCCCAAGCCCACTTCCTGTAAGGTTTTGAGCTTGCGGTAAATGGAGGGGATGTTTTCGAAAAACCCCGCTGCCTCACTCACTGGCATATCCAAAACGTCGTTGATTGACTTACCTTTGTACAAGACTTCCAGGGTTTCGCGGTTGTAGCGGCGGCCTTGGCAGGTCTCGCAATGCACGTATACGTCGGGTAAGAAGTTCATTTCGATCACCCTCATGCCAGAGCCTTCGCAGGTTTCGCAGCGCCCACCTTTCACGTTGAAGGAAAAACGTCCTGGTTTGTAGCCCCTTATTTTGGCTTCTGGCAATTCCGAAAAAATCTTGCGGATGTCGGTAAAAACCCCGGTATATGTGGCTGGATTGGAGCGCGGAGAGCGGCCAATGGGTGATTGGTCAATTTCAATGACCTTGTCCAGGTGCTCAAGCCCCTTGATGGCCCGGTGTTCCATTGGTGGTTTGAGGCTATTGTAGAAATGTTGGCGCAGGATCGGATAAAGGGTCTCATTGATCAGGGTCGACTTGCCACTGCCCGAAACGCCAGTTACACAACACAAAACCCCCAGCGGAATTTTGATGCTAATGTCTTTAAGATTATTGCCCGTAGCGCCTTCCAGCTCCAAAAACTGGCCATTGCCCTTGCGCCTTTGGGTAGGCACTTCGATTTTGCGGCGATTGGCCAGGTAATCTGAGGTGATGGTGGATTTGTCTTTGAATGAACTGGGATGCCCCTCGGCCACCAGTTCACCGCCAAATTTTCCAGCTCCTGGCCCCAGGTCGATGAGGTAATCGGAGGCCAGCATGATGTCTTTGTCGTGTTCTACGACCAAAACGGTGTTTCCGATGTTGCTCAATTGTCGCAGGGCTTCGATCAGGCGCTGGTTGTCGCGTTGGTGCAAGCCAATGCTGGGTTCATCCAATATATAGGTAATGCCCGTGAGTTGAGAGCCGATTTGGGTAGCCAGGCGGATGCGCTGCGACTCTCCACCCGAGAGGGTACGTGCCGTCCGGTTGAGGGTCAAATATTCCAAGCCTACGTGCATGAGGAAACCCAGGCGCAGGTTGATTTCTTTCATCACCTCCTTGCCGATGGTTTGCTGGCGCTCGCTGAGGTGGGCGGGGGTTTCAGCCATCCAGTCCACCAAGTCTGCAATGTCCATGCTGGCCAGTTCGCCGATGTGTTTTTCGCGAATGCGATAGTGCAGTGATTCCTGGCGCAAGCGGTAGCCATTGCACTCCGGGCAGGGTGTAACGCTCATGAACTCCTCGGCCCAAAGGCGGATTTTTTCCGAACTGGTTTCCGAGTACCAGCGCATCAGGGCTTTCACTAGGCCTTCGCCGATAATATTGTAGACTTGGTCCTCTTCGCTGCTACTTTTACTACCATATTTGCCACCCGAGCCATTCATGATCAAGTCAATGGCTTCCTTGGGCACATTTTTGATTGGGGTAGAAAGCAAAAACTTGTACTCCTTGGCAATGACCCTGATTTGCTTGAAAGCCAGATTTTCACGCGCCTCACCCAGTGGGGCAAAAGCGCCATCGTCAATGCTGAGTTCTGGGTTGGGAATAACCTTGTCGATGTCAACTTGATTGATGTTGCCCAGACCATTGCAAGTAGGGCAAGCCCCATAAGGAGAGTTGAAGGAAAAGGTATTGGGTGAAGGTTCTTCATAGGAAACCCCCGACTCCAGGTCGAACAAGTGCTTGCTGTAGGTGGTGATCTGGTTGGTGTCCTGGTTGAGGGCCATGATCACGCCATTACCCATTTTCAGGGCGGTAGCCATTGACTCGAACAAGCGCTGGGGTTGCTTGGGGTTGATCGTCAGGCGATCAATGACCAGCTCGATGTCGTGGGTTTTGTAGCGGTCCACCTGCATATTGGCCTTGATGTCCTCCATTTCGCCATTGATGCGGATGCGCACAAAACCCTGCTTGCGCACCTGCTCAAACAACTCGCGGTAATGCCCCTTGCGGCCACGCACCAGAGGGGCCAGGATGGCGATTTTTTGGTCTTTTAGGTCTAGCAGGATGCGTTCGCGCATTTGCTCTTCGCTAAAACGCTCCATTTTTTTACCCGTCACAAAAGAGTAGGCGTCGGCAGTACGGGCGTACAAAAGGCGTAAGAAGTCGTAAATTTCGGTAATGGTTCCAACGGTGGAACGAGGATTGCGGCCTGTGGTTTTTTGCTCAATCGAAATCACAGGACTCAGGCCGTCGATGCGTTCCACATCCGGGCGCTCCATTTCGCCGATGAATTGGCGAGCGTAGGAGGAAAATGTCTCCATGTAGCGCCTTTGCCCCTCGGCGTAGATCGTATCGAAAGCCAAAGATGACTTGCCACTGCCGCTGATGCCCGTGATGACCACCAGTTTGTTGCGAGGGATGCGCACGTCAACCCCTTTCAGGTTGTGTTCGCGAGCGCCGATTACCTCAATTGCATCCAGAGGTGGTGTAGGAGTGGGTGTAGTTGACATGGATTAGAGCATTGCTTGTTCAAGCCGGGAATTTTTCGCAAAATTCGCCCATTGAAACAAAGCCACAAGGTAAAACAAAAATTTTAAATCATGAACAACAAGCAAATTTTAGTAGGCATTTTATTGCTGGCCGTTGTCATCCTGGGTATTCGCCAGTTGATACCAACCGTTGTTGCCATGACGGGCAGCGCGTTCAATGTGATTGGCATTGTGGCATTGATTGCCATTTTGGGTTATGCCGGCTACCGCATTTTGCGTGAGTGAAAACTGGTCATATACTGGCCAGCATCGCCTCGGTGGCCAGGCGTCCGCTGCGCATGGCCGCATCCAATGAAGCATTGAGCAAATAATCGCCTGCCAAGAAAATTTCATCATTCAAGGCTGTTTGGGTGAATGGTACATTATATTTCAACTCGCTTACCTGGGGCAATGACTTGGGAATGTGATAAGCGGCCAGTTCTTTCAGTTCCAGATCAGCTAGACCAGGTAAACTTTTCAAGGCGGCCACTACTTTTTTCGCGCTTACATCACCCGCAGCGATCCCGGATTTGAGCGACACGGAAAGCAAGTGTTTTCCAGGAGGTGCCAAACTTTTACAGACCTCACTGGGCACACAAAAGCTATTGATGGGGTTGTAGGGATCACTGAGCAAGGCCAAATAGGGGCCATCAACTGGAGGGCGATTCACTTCAAAATAAAGATTGAAAGTGCCATTGAAAACTTGTGGCTCCGAGACCAGGGCCGGAATGATTTTACTTGGCTCGGTAGCCACAATTACTTTGTCGAAATACATTTTGTCTCCGGCTGCGAGTTGCAACTCGTGACCTTCGATTTTAGATACCTTCGTATTTAGGCGTAGTTCAGTGTTTCTCAGTTTCGAAAAAAGTTGCTGCGGAATAGCAGCAATGCCTTCCGCTGGCAGCAAGGCGTGGCCTTTGCTGAACTGTTGGAAAACAAAACGAAACATGGCCGCATCGGTTTTCAACTCGTTTTCCAGGAAAATACCACCGAAAAAAGGCCGAAAAAACTGTTCGATCATTTTTTGGCTAAAACCCCATTCTTGCAAGTAACTCAAAGTACTTTGCTGCTTACCTTTGAACAAATCTGCTTTGGCTTGACCTTTCAGGTAATTGGTGAGCCGCCAAAGCCGCCATTTGTCCAATAGCGAACCTACTGGTGAAGCGATCATGGGCCACATTTGGCTGGGGTCGCGCAAGGGGTCACTGACTTTGAAGGCCTTTTTTTTATCAAAAACCCAAGCGCCAATGCCAAATTTTTGGACTTTTAATTCACCTAGGTTCAAATAATGCCGCACCTCATCGTACTCGCTCAACAAGACCTGAAAACCCCGGTCAAGATGGAACCCTTCCACCACATCGGTTTTGAGTCGGCCACCGATGCGGTCACTGGCTTCCAATAAAATCGTGGAAAAGCCTGCTTCTTCACAATGTTGAGCAGCAACCAAGCCAGCCACTCCGGCTCCGACAATGACAATTTTTGCTCCCATGCTGATACCATTTAAAACCTTTGGCAAACAAGTGTGTCGAAGCAAAGTTCAACCAAATGCGCAAACTGGTACGATTCCGTAGCTCAACTTCTCAACTTCTCTACCCTATTTACCCTTCAACCAACTATACCCCGCACACGGTATTTTTAACTTCAGGAAAGAAAGCGCTGGTAATTTCAGAAATAAATATGTACTTTTACCTTCTGAAACCTTACCCTTCTTTGCATTTTTGTGGTCTCAAATGCTCATCCGGTCTTAACAATCTAGTTTTTGCACATTTATTTTTGGCAACTGACCATAGCTGTCACAATAAAATAATTTTTATTTGTGTTCAGCAAGGGTTATTTTGCTCCTTCTTCATTGCAACCAAAAACTATTGCATAAATATTTTCTACCCATGATCCGGTGTTTATTTACATTGCTACTAACAGGTTGTTCATTCATGCTTTCAGGCCAAGCCCTGAACATCATCAACCAAAGTGATTCATCCTACCTGCTTTTTGAAGCAGAAGGATTTACCGAAAACCACCCTTCGAACACAGCGGGTGGTGTAAGCTGGGAAACCAAAAAAGACGGCAAGTTTCTTGCCATTGGGACTTCCAGCAGCCGTACTTTCCCCAACCTGGACTATGGTGCCGGGAAAGTAGTTTACCGCATTCGGGTTAACTCAACTGGAAATTACACCTTGTTTTTCCGCCGCAAGTTGATTGAGCCCAATGCTACTTTCATCCTGCCACGCTTCAATGAAGCTGCAACTTCTACTGTTCGCCGCCGGGTGGTTTGTGATGGTGGCCCTGATGCCGGGTTCATTTGGCAGTCCAGCCGTCGCAATTTCTTTCTGACGGCCAACACGACTTATCACATCATTCTTTTACCAGAAAACACCAAAGGTTTGCTGATTGATCAGTTTCTGTTGCACGCTGATGAGCGTGTGGTGGCTGAAGACCTGCAACGTGCTCCACTGGTTTTGTCTAATGTGATCAATGAGTCTACCCAAGGCTTGTTGGCTTACAACTTGCCTGAAATTGGTAATTTGCCCAACTGGGATTTTTCCAAAAATGAAAGCAAAGGGGTAACTGAATTCAAAAAACCTGCTGAAAGCAAAGGTTACTACCCATACTCTGGTAAAGCCTTTCTCGAACTGAACCGCGATGGGGGCAAAGCTCGCTTGGTGATGAACCCAGTCGACCTGTCAGATTGCTTCTTGTATTTTGGTGACCTAGACCTCAACTTGCGCTTGATGTCGCCAGATGAGAGCATTTCTAACCAGGATACCGTCAAGATTTTTGCCATCCTGCAAGGCTTGAGCACCCAAACGGTAAAAGTAGCCGAATATGCAGGCATCAGCCTGGCTTACCAGCGCCTGGAGGCTAAATTGCCTGGCAACACATCAGTGTACAACAAGGTAACTTATGTGATTGAATACACTGGCAACGGCAATGAAAAACTGTGGATCGACGATCTATATGTGAAATACCGCAGCGTGCCTTATGGCAATGTGCTGCTTCCACCTTCCAACTTGCAAATCCTGGAAGATACGATCATCTTGGGCCCTCCATTTTATACTTTCTCTATCCTCGGCAGCTTGACCGATTCCATGGCCAAGCGCAGTACTTTCTTCTGGAATTTCCGTGGACAGAAAGACACACTCGTTAAAGGGGGCGATACCCTGCGTTATGCATTTCCCAAACCAGGCGTGTACGACATCACCCTGACCATCAAGACGCGATCTTTCATCGATCCAAATTGCGACAGCACCATCACTGTAGTGACCAAAACAGTAAATATTCCAGTTTTCGATCCTAAAAAGTTAGAAGCTCCAAAAGATACTACCAATACTGGTGGTAACAATGGTGGAAATACAGGTGGAACTGGAACCGGAACCGGTGGTACCGGAACGGGAACTGGAACAGGTACAGGTGGAACAGGTACAGGTGGAACAGGTACAGGTGGAACAGGTACAGGTGGAACAGGTACTGGTGGAACAGGTACTGGTGGAACAGGTACTGGTGGAACGGGAACTGGCACAGGAACTGGCGGCACTGGTACTGGCGGCACTGGTACTGGTGGTACAGGTGGTACAGGTACAGGAACTGGTGGTACAGGTACGGGTACAGGTACGGGTGGTACAGGAACTGGGACAGGTACGGGTGGTACAGGAACTGGCGGCACTGGAACGGGAACTGGAACGGGAACTGGTACGGGAACTGGCGGAACGGGAACTGGTACGGGTACGGGAGGTACAGGAACTGGCGGTACGGGTACGGGCGGCACTGGAACTGGCACGGGCACAGGCGGTACAGGGGGCGGTGTAGTCGTTCCTACGCCTACTGAAGTAGTTGGTTTGCAGGTGTACCCTAACCCAACCAATGACCTGCTCATCATCCAAACCGAAAACTTGGTGCCACTGACCTACGAACTGAGCAATATGCGTGGTCAGGTACTGTTCAAAGGAACTTTCACGGGTCAAATTGTACTTTCCTTGGGCACACAACCAGTCGGCACTTACTTCTTGCGCATCATCAATGCGAAAGGAGAGTTGGTCGGTACGGTTTGGCGCATCATCAAGCGATAGTTGTAAGTAGACCCACAGGCGCTTAAATATCTGCCGAATATGCCACAAAGCCCTGCTTCCTTAACTTGGAGGCGGGGCTTTGTGTTTTTTGTAAAAGCTTACCCTGCTTGAACGATTGCTACGGATTCCCCATCTTTTCAACCCTTCAACTTTTCAACTACTTTTCACCATGACCTATGAGACCTTCATCGCTGATTACCTGAACAGACAGCAACAAGTATTGAGTGAACTACCCCAAACCCAAATTGCCGATTTGATCACCATTTTTGAAAAAGCCTGGCACGAAAACCGCCAGATTTTCGCCTGCGGCAATGGTGGCAGTGCGGCCAATGCTTCGCATTTTATCACCGACCTGAGTAAAGGTGCGTCCGATAAACTAGGCAAACCCTTTCGCGGCATGTCGCTCAATGACAACACGCCCTGGATTACAGCCCTGGGCAATGATTACAATTATGACGACATTTTCGTGCGTCAATTGATGAACTTTGCCCAAGCTGGCGACTTGTTCATGGGCCTGAGCGTGAGTGGCAACTCTCACAATGTGGTGAAAGCCACTCGTTGGGCCAAAGAAAATGGCTTGTTTACCATCGCACTGACCGGAGCAGGAGACAATCAGTTGGCCCAATTGGCGGAGTTCGTGATCCAAGTGCCGGATCAACATTTTGGTCGGGTCGAGGACCTGCAAATGGGGATTTGCCACCTGATTTGCTATGCGTTTATTGAGGGGGAATGATGGAATAAAACAAGCCAGCCTTAGAGTCTCCCCCCGAAGCTGGCCTGTTTTATTGCATCAGCCTAAGAATAGTCGAAATTGGGCCGTTTTATGACAAACAAAAAATTTTAAACATACTCAAAAAAGCCGAATCACTTCTCCTCTTCTTCCTTTGCGGCTTCAGCCTCTTTTGGTGCCTCAGCAACCTTGGGTTCCTCTGCAACAGTTACAACTGGCACCGCAGGAGCCTCTTCTTTCTTGCCCGGAGTTTTTCCAAAAGTCAATCCTTTTTTATCAGCGTCGATGTAGATGGTTTCGCCAGCTAAGATATTACCTCCGAGCATGAGTTTCGACAGCTCGTTGATCACTTCCTTTTGCAGGACCCTTTTCATTGGGCGTGCGCCAAATTGGGGATCGTAGCCAAGATCGGCGAGCAGATTTTTGGCCTTGTCGGTGATTTCGAGGTTGATGCCTTGTTTGGCCAACATGCCTTTGGTCTTCCTGAGCAAGAGGTCCAGAATTTGTTTGATCTCATCTTTGGAGAGGGGCAAAAATAGGATTTGCTCGTCGATGCGGTTGAGGAATTCAGGCCGCATGTTTTCCTTCAGCAAGTTAAAAACCTCCTCTTTGGTGGTAGCAATGATCTCGGTGCGGTGCTTTTCACCCATCTCCGCCAAGTCCTCAAAGTTCTCCATGATGATGTCGGAGCCCAGATTAGAGGTCATTATGATGATGGTGTTTTTAAAATTGGCGACCCGGCCTTTGTTATCGGTCAGGCGGCCATCGTCAAGTACTTGTAGCAAGATGTTGAAGGTGTCGGGGTGGGCTTTTTCCACCTCATCGAGCAGGATGATCGAGTAAGGCCTGCGGCGCACGGCCTCGGTCAATTGGCCACCTTCGTCGTAACCCACGTATCCCGGAGGCGCACCAACGAGGCGCGACACGGTGTGTTTTTCCTGGTATTCGCTCATGTCGATGCGGGTGATGGCCCTTTCGTCGTCGAACAATACCTCGGCCAGGGTTTTGGCCAATTCGGTTTTACCCACCCCAGTTGGACCCAGAAAAATGAACGAGCCAATCGGGCGATCAGCGTCCTGCAAGCCAGCCCGGCTGCGGCGAATGGCGTCTGATACAGCCGCTACAGCTTCATCTTGACCAATGAGGCGCAATCCGATTTCGGTTTCAAGGTTCAAGAGCTTGTCCTTTTCGCTCTGGGTCATCTTGTCGACCGGAATGCCCGTCCAGCGACTGACCACCTCGGCGATGTCATCAGCGGTAACTTTGTCGTTGGTGAAGCGGTTTTCCTCGGGCAGGGCGGCCAATTTGTCCTCTGCATCCTTAAGGTCTTTCTTTTTGTCTTCCAACTCGCCGTAACGAATGCGGGCTACGGTGCCAAAATCGCTGGCGCGTTCGGCGCGTTCGGCTTGTTGTTCCAGTTCTTCCATCTCTTTTTTGATGGACTGGATTTTGTCAACAATCTCTTTTTCGTTTTTGTAAGCGGCCATCAGGGCATCGCGCTTTTCTTTGGCGTTGGCGATTTGCTCCTCAATGGTGTCGAGTTGTTTTTTGTTTTTCTCGCGCTTGATGGCTTCTCGCTCGATTTCCAATTGGCGTACCTTGCGGTCCCATTCGTCGATTTCTTCGGGCATTGAGTCCAACTCCAAGCGCAGGCGGGCTGCGGCCTCGTCAATCAGGTCGATGGCCTTATCGGGCAATTGGCGCTCAGTTACGTAGCGGTGCGAGAGTTCTGCGGCGGCCACTAGGGCCTCGTCGCGGATTTCAATCTTGTGAAAAACCTCGTAGCGCTCCTGCAAGCCCCGCAGAATGGAAATGGTATCTTCCACTGAGGGTTCGTTAACCATTACCTCCTGGAAGCGGCGCACCAGGGCTTGGTCCTTCTCGAAGTATTTCTGGTACTCGTCCAGAGTGGTAGCACCAATGGTATGCAGTTCACCACGGGCCAGGGCTGGTTTGAGGATGTTGGCAGCGTCCATCGCACCATTGCCGCCGCCAGCACCGATCAGGGTATGGATTTCATCCACAAAGAGCACCACCTTGCCATCCGAATCGGACACTTCCTGGATTACTGCCTTGAGGCGTTCTTCAAACTCACCTTTGTATTTGGCACCAGCCACCAGGCCAGCGATATCGAGCACATAGATTTTTTTGTCGAGCAGGTTTTCGGGCACGTCGCCTTTGACGATGCGCCAGGCCAAACCTTCTACAATCGCGGTTTTACCTACCCCGGCTTCGCCGATCAGGATGGGGTTGTTCTTTTTGCGGCGCGAAAGGATGTGCAAAACCCGGCGGATTTCCTCATCGCGGCCCACGATGGGGTCCAATTTGCCACTTTCGGCGCGATCGTTGAGGTTGATGCCGTATTTATTGAGGGCATTGTAGCTTTCTTCTGAGCTTTGATCGGTCACTTTTTTGCCTTTGCGCAATTCAGTAATGGCTCCTTTCAATAGTTGTTCACTGGCTCCCAGCTCTTTCAGCAAGCGGGCACCGCTATCGTCGCCTTGCAGGATACCCAGCAGCATCAGTTCAATGGAGATGTACTGATCGCCCATCTCTTTGAGCATGCTTTTGGCGCGGCTGAGAGATTTGTTGGCTTCATTGGTCAAAAACTGCTTGTCCGAACCCTGTACTTTGGGGTATTTGAGCACGGCTTCGTCGAGCTTGCGGTGCAGCATAGCCAAGTTGACGTCGGCTTTTTGCAACAAAAAACCAGCTACGCTTTCATCGGTTTCGAGGATACCTTTCAACAAGTGTACGGTGTCTACTTGCTGTTGGTCAATGCCAGCTGCAATTTGCTGGGCCTTGAGGATGGACTCCTGGGCTTTTATGGTGAAATTATCGTAAGTCATAGTCCTTTTCGGATTTTCAGTTCGCTAAGATGATGATTTTTTTCTCAATTTGAATGAAAGTTTTGGACAAAAGCCACACTAGTCCAGACGAGCATGGCTTTTTCAGCCGTTTCGTTTAGTGCGGAGCAAAAGTTTTGCCAATTGAGGAAAAGTGTAATTTTGGCAGTCGAGTGCAATTTTTTATGTCAAAATGACCGCTAAAAAAACAAAGGCTGACATTTTCTTTTGCAATACTCAACTATTTGCCCTTACTTTGAATGCCTGTAAGCACTAGGCTTGCACCATTCACCACCATGCGTCGTTTTCTCATTTATACAGTGGCATTGATTGCCGTTTTTGGCTTGGGTTATGTTTTAGCCCGCCAGTGGTTTGACCCCAAGCGCCAGGTCAAGACCGAAGCAGAAGCCACGATTTTATTGGAAAAAATCAAAACCGTGTCCAAAATGGTCACGGTGGAGGGCTATTTCTCTGAGCTGTACAGCCACAAAGATTATTGGAAATACGATTGGTGGATTTTTCGCAAAAAAGCCCTTTTCCGGGTCAAAGCCAAGGTATCGGTGGGCTACGACTTGGAAAAAATGAAGGTTGAAACTTTCCCTGCGGAGAAAAAAGTGGTGATTAGCAATGTACCTGTGGAGCCTCAAATCATCTCCATCGACCACAAAATGGACTATTACGACATCTCCGAAGGCACCTTCAATACCTTTACCGAAAGTGATTACAACGCTTTGCAGCAAAAAGGACGAGACTTGATCGAAATCAAAGCCAAAGAAAGCGAGTTGTTCAAAAAAGCCCGCGAGCAAGGCATCCAAATCCTGGACTTGATCAAGTTCATGGGCGAAAGTTCCGGTTGGACCGTGGAAATTCAACGGGTTGGGGCACCTACACCCAAAGAGCCTGTGCTGAAAAACTAACATTCCTAATCCACCAGGCCCCTCTCTTCAACATTTCAACTCTTCAACATTTCAACTAAAATGATTAGCCACGTCGTCCCCGTTTTGCCCTCGCAAAACATTGAGCGCGACCTGCAATGGTACCGCGAAAAAATGGGCTTTGAGCCAGTTTTTGCCGATCACATGTACGCGGTAATCCAGCGCGAGGGCCTTTACCTGCATTTGCAATGGCATGCCGATACGCCTGACGACCCGCTGCTAGGCGGTTCGGTGATTCGGATTGTGGTGAAAAACATCGGGCCAATGTTTGAAGAGTTTGTAGAAAGGGGCACGGTAAAGGAGGATCAATTTCGCGCCAATACGCCCTGGCAAACCAATGAGTTTGGTTTTTTTGACCTGAATAACAATGCGATTTTTTTGGTGGAGGATGCGCGGTGAGTGGGAATGGTTTAAGCAGCGTCTAAATTCTTCAAAAGCGCTCGAGCAAAAGCTGCGTATTGGAATTCGGCTTGGCCTGCTTTTTCTAAAAATCCACGCGCTTCTTGGTCTCCTTCCTGTGCTTTTTGAGCCAAATAAAGAAAATAAGGTGATAGGTACTGGTTTCGCATTTTAAGCAAAGGAATCCTGTTCAATCCCAGGGTTTTTTCAGTGATCTCAGCTCTTTCATTTTTGGGCAAAACCCTGGCAATAAATCCTGTTGGACTGTTTTCATCAAGCTCAAACACAAAATCAAAAAAATCATCAGGTTGATCCTCACAAGGATTGATGATCGTATCGCCAACAGCAGTCATTGGAAATTTGGTGCCCTTGTAGGCGGGGCTGTTGCATATGCTACAAGCTGCCAGCAGATTAATCCAATTAAAGCATTTTCCAGGATAGTCCACTTTGGGAAAAAAATGCTCGATGTTTTGATAGGAAACATGGTCCATTTTGCTCTCACAAAAAGCACATTTGTCCTTGAACATGGATTTTAAGGCATTGCTTATTTGTGGATGTCTGTATTTGTTTTCTGCGGTGTCTTTTGCTTTTTTGAGTAGCTTTTTTTGTTCTTCATCGACTGCATTTTCCAAGGCTTGAAGGGCAGTCAAATACTCGACTAGCCATTCATTTGCATTTTGTTGCAGACATTCAGGTTCTTCACTACGCGGTACAAAAATCATTTAACAAGACTTTTTTTGATGTAATCCGTAATTTCATTTTTCAAATTATGTTCCTCCTCATCAAATAAACTAGGTTGATGACCTAATATTTGCTTGGCAATGGGTTTCAATTCCGCTAATTTTTTTTGCTCCTCTTTAGTAGGTTTTGTTTTAGACTTTAATGTTAAGTAATCTCGCATCGTCGCTTCGGCCTGAGGCGAATAAGAAGATACAAGTCCGAAAGCTTCGCTTTGCAGGATATGATCCACACTCCTAAAGGCCAAATTATCAACTTCAATGGCGCTAACTTCACCATTTTCTTGGCGAATGCGATAAGTCAATGCATCAGGACCCGCACCTGCGGCGATCAAGGGACTGTGGGTCGCGACGATAAATTGCAAGTTTGGAAAAACCTCGCGTAAGATGCCCGGAATTTCGCGCTGCCATATGGGGTGCAAATGAATATCCAACTCATCCAACAAAACCACTCCTGGTTCTTTTAATGGATCTTCGCTATTTGGGAAAGCTTCCAACAGTCGCCAGATCAGGTCACCTGCCAATGCCAAAACACTCCTGAAACCATCTGAAAGATTCTGCATAGGAACGAGGTTGCCACCTACATTGAACCACA
Organism: Chitinophagales bacterium; assembly: GCA_013299105.1. Taxonomy (GTDB): domain Bacteria; phylum Bacteroidota; class Bacteroidia; order Chitinophagales; family Saprospiraceae; genus Haliscomenobacter. The sequence continues at coordinate 55,777 of JAAFJY010000026.1, forward strand.
AACTTCCATATTCATCTACGCGATCAAAATAGGCGCTTTCAGGTAGTAGCTGATTGATGGCTGCTACTCCCATGTCTCGATGTCGCATCGCACGTTTACCAGCATCCCCGTTTTTGGCAATTTGATAGTCCAAGATCACCATCCATTGCTCGAAGCTTGATACGGGTTCGTCTTCATCAAATTGGGTTTGAAAATTACTGTAGCGATCCGGAGTGAGCAGGGTCGGCACGACCCTACGTCCATGAGATCGGGATAATCTACGAAACGGACCATAGCCACAAGCAAACCACCCCTCTCCTTTTGAAATGAAAGCATTTCTACGGAGCCAGGTAAGTATTTTATCAGTATTTTCTACAATTCCAGGTTCAGTATATTGTTTGTTTCTAATTTTTAATGCTGTACGACCAGTCACAAATAAGGTGTAGCCAAATTTCTCTCTTTTACGCTCTTCTCCAAATGCACCTGGATCAATTGGGTGTTTATGGATGCTGGTACTAATTTTCCCAGGCTTACCTTCATACTTTAACCACCCTTCCAAACGACGATTACCCGTCAATTGCAGGGCACCTTCAGGGCCAGCTAGTAAAAGTCCCAAAGCCTGTAAAATAGTGCTTTTCCCCCCGCCATTTTCGCCCAATAGGGTAATCCAAGGGTAAGGGGCTTTATCAGTCCCAAAGCGCAAAGTTGTATGGTCAAAACACTTGATATTCTCCAGTGTAACTTTTTCAATCCACATGCAATCCCAGATTTGTTCCCAAAGATAATGGTTTTCAAGCCATCATGGTACAAGTGAAAAAATAGCCTTTATCCCCCCACCCCCAGTACCTCCAAAATCTCCTCAATCCCCTCCGCATTGCGGGTTTCTTTGTAGTGGTCCCAATGAAACTGGTCTAACCTTTGCAGAAGCCCTCCCAGCATCATTTTTTCAGCGGCACTGAGGGTGCTAAATGCGGCATCGGAGGCTTTTGAGACCAATTCAAATGCCTTCCACAGTGTTGCTTGCCCTGCGGGCGTGATGCGCAGGCGCTTGCTGCGGCGATCAGTCTCGTCGGGCAATTCTTCCAACAACTCCATTTTTACCAAGCGTTTGATCACATCAATCCCGGAAGGGAATTCAGACAAAGCTTGGTGGATGACCTCACTTTTGCGGGGATTGCCGTGTTCTTGCACGATCAGTAGGTAAACCATGTCGTCAACGCTACTGAAATTGAGCGGAGCCAGGGCCTTTTTGGTATATAACAGCGCAAATCGACTGGTGCGGCCCGTTAAAGCCCCCAGCCAGTTATTGATGGGAATCGGTGCCGATTCGGAGCCGATTTTTACATCAACTGCTTTTGCTTGCTCGCTCAGGTAGCGCAAACAAAAATCCTGGATGCTCAGCCCAGGTTGTTCTTGCTCATAAGCGGCCCATAAGTTGACCAGTTCTACTATTTTTTGGCTCATCCTTTTTCTTTTCGGTCTGCTTGCAAAAATATACCCAAATCCTTAAACAAACCTAATAAAGCTTTGTTTTCATCGCAATTAAACGGCGATTGGTCGATTTAAATACGAAAACAAATAAAAAAGTCAAGAGAGTCTTGTTTTTTACTTTGTTTTCATTGTATATTTGCGCTGTGATTTTATTTTTAGTGTGAAAAAACAGTAAAATGATTGCACAACTAATCAATGCAGGCAAGGAGTACCTGGTCGGCGATCAAAAGATCACCGCACTTCAGCCCAGCAATTTTGAACTCAATGAAGGGCAACTCACGCTCATCATCGGTCCATCGGGTAGTGGCAAAACCACCTTGCTCTCTTTGTTGGGTTGTGTGATTTACCCTTCAGCGGGCGATTTGTACGTTGATGGGCAGCACGTCAATCAGCTCAATGCAAAAGAATTGGCCCGCTTGCGCCTCAACTCCATTGGTTTTGTGTTCCAACAGTTCAACCTGCTGGCTCCACTCAACGCTGCCGACAACGTTGGAATGCCTTTGAAAATGCAAGGAGTTGCTGGTTCTGAAATCAAGAAACGGGTAGCCAATGCTTTGGAACTGGTGGGCATGAGTGATCGCCGCAAAAACCTGCCCAGGCAAATGTCGGGCGGGCAGCAACAACGCATCGCCATTGCCCGGGCTTTGGTCACCGACCCTAAAATCATCCTTTGTGACGAGCCCACGGCCTCGCTCGACAAGGATTCCCTGACCATTGTGATGGAAGAACTCCGCAACCTCGCCATGCACGGCAAAGCGGTTGCAGTAGTGACCCACGACCCCCGCCTGAGGACCTATGCCGACCGGGCGGTGGAAGTAAAAAATGGGTTTGTAACTGAACTGGACCTCAAAAGTGAACAATTGGCTTAGGGCCACGGAAAAATAACTTGTAAGAATTGGCAAATACTTTGCCCCGCTTCGCGGTGCAGGTTGGGAACACGGATTTTACGGATGAAACGGATTTTCACGGATTTCCAACATCATGTTGAACCCACTCAACTCAAAATCAGAGGCACCAATTTTTATAACTTATTCTTTTGCCATCCCTAAGTATTTGAGCCAAAATAAAATGGACAGGTTTGCTTTTGAGGTTTAGCAAAAAAAGAACACAACTTCCTTCCAGTCAGTTGCTTATCTTTTTTCGCTAAACCCAAACCTGTCCGCCTTATTTTTTTACGCTCCCTAAGGTCAAAATTTCTAAAAATCAATTTCATCTTGCTATGAAATCCTACCTCCAACTTTTTTTGCTCCTCAGCTTGTCTTTGGCCATCAATGCTTGTGGCAAAAGCGAGGCCAAAACGGAAGAAAAAACCACTGAAGCAGTGGAGAAAACCCCACTCATCAACGACCGGGTATTCGGCGTAGCTCGCATCGAACCCGAAGACGGCATCACCAACCTGGTGGCGGGAACCGATGGGAAAATCTTGTCCGTCTTGATCGACGACAACCAGGATATCCAGAAAGGACAGGCCATGTTGATTGTTGACCAAGCCCTTGAAACACGACAGTTGGAACAAGCCAAAAGCAAAGTGAATCCACAAGAAGCCACCATTGCCGTACGCCGCAACAGCTTGGAAGTGTACAAAACCCAGTTGGCCAATGCTCGCGAAAACTTACAGCGCAACCAAAATCTTTACCAAGGTAACGCCGCCACGAAACAAGCCCTTGACGACAGCCGCCATGAAGTAGAGCGCCTGGAAAAGGAAGTGCAGCGCGCCGAGGCGGAAATCAAAGAAGCCAGCAGCCGCCTGGGTGAGTTGCAAGCCGATATTCAATACTACCAAACGGTTTTGGGGCAAAAAAAGGTGCTCGCGCCCTTGTCGGGAAAAATCCTGAAAGTAGATGTCAAAGCGGGCGAATATGCCCAAAACGACTTGAAAATTGCCGAATTTGCCCCGGCAGGTGCCTTAGTAGCCAAGACTGAGGTAGATGAAATTTTTGCCGAAAAAATCAAAATTGGCCAAAAAGCAGCGATCCTCTCCCAAACCTCTGGCGATACCCTAGCCCGTGGCACAGTCTATTTCGCAGCGGATTACCTCAAGGCCAAATCCCTGTTCAAAGACCAATCGACCGAGCAAGAAGACCGCCGCATCCGCGAAGTGCACATCAAGATCGAAAGCGGCGAACGCCCCTTGATCGGCAGCCGGGTGGATTGTATCATTTTTTTGAAATAAGCCCAAGGCCATGCTAAAAACCGCACTTCAATTCATGTGGTACGACAAGGCCAAAATGATTGGCATCTTGTTTGGCATCACACTTTCGGTGTTCTTGATCGGGCAGCAAATTGGCATTTGCCTGGCTTTGATCTTCAGCGCGTCGTCACTGGCATCGAACAATACTGGCTACATTTGGGTGGTGAGCGACAAAAGCCGCGAAGTCAACGACCTTCCCGCCTTGGACATGCGCATTTCTCGTGCCCTGATGTCGGTAAATGGCGTCAAAAGGGTCAATCCCTTGATTGTTACCGCTGGTTCTGCTAAGTTCAACAATGGCAAAAAAGCACCTTTGAGTATTGTGGGGGTCAATCCCGCAACTTTCGCGGGTGGGCCTTGGAATTTTAAAGGCGACCGGAACAAACTGTTGCAAGAAGGAGCCATTATCACCGATGGCTGGGACGCCGTGCTCAACGAAAACGTCAAAACGGGTGATAAGTTTGAGCTCAATGGGCAACAAGTCATCTTGGTCGATTCCACTGAGGGGGCTCGTGGCTTGGGGGTTTCTTTTGCTTTTACCACTATGCAATTGGCTCGTAAATTGGGCAAAGTTTCTACCGATGAGGCTTCGGCTTTTTTGGTGGAATGGGACCCAAAATACAGCGAAGCGCAAGTTACTGAAAATATCAACAAGGTCATTCCTGGGGTGAAAGCCAGGGATGGGCAGAAGTTCTCCAACGAAACCTTGACTTACATTTCCACCTCCAGCGGCATTGTGGCTTCATTTGGTTTTTTGGTGGTTTTTGCCATCATCACGGGCTTTGCGATTGTCGGCCTGACCTTGTTCTCGGCGGTCAAAGATCGAATCCGTGATTATGGTACACTCAAGGCCATCGGTGGCACGAACGGGGTAGTGCGGCGCATCATCCTCACCCAATCCTTGATTTATGCGGTGGTGGGGTTCAGCTTGGCCTTGTTCATGGTTACGGGTTTCATCAATGGTACCAAAAAGACCCTGAACGCCCAATTGCCCCCGGCGCTAATTGCTTTTATGGTCTTGGTTACCATTTTTATTTCGGTCATCAGTAGCCTGTTTGCCATGCGACGCATCACCAAACTGGAGCCTGCCGAAGTCTTTAGGATGTAATCTTTTTGAAATCCTCAGTTCGATTTGAAGTTGAAAAGTTGAAGGGTTGAAATGTTGAAAAGACAGTCCCAATAGCTGTTTATCAGCAGTCCTTTGACTTTTCTTTATCCATGCTCGAACGATTGGCAACCTTTTGTAAAATGAAAAAAACAATCATAGCTAGTTTCATCCTGTTGTTGGCGATAAAAACAGCGGGAATTGCCCAAAACCTTAGCCTGGACGAAGCCATCCAGCGCGGCTTGGACCAGCGCAATGAGCTCAAAGGCAAGCAGGTCGAACTCCGCCTGGCCCAGGGTGCCGATGCCAAAGTCAAAGCAGCCTGGCGCCCCCAAGTCAACGTCAATGGCGACTTTAGGGTAAATACCCAACTACAAAAAAGTGTGATCCCGATCGGTCAATTCGGCAATCCTGGCGTGCCAGAAGATGCCACTAGTACTGTTGCTTTCGGGGTGCCTTTTCAAAACAGCCTGGGGCTCGACATTACCCAAAAAGTGATCGATCCCAAGCGCAACATTGATCGCAAAACCAATGCTACCCAGGTGCAAGTGCGCGAAAACGACCTTGCCCAACAACAGCTCAACATCCAATACGAGGTCACCGAAGCCTACTTCGCAGCCTTGTACCAGAGCGAAAAACTCATCCTGGCCCAGCAAGCAGTGAACCGCGCCCAAGCAAATGTGGACTATTACCAAGTGCGGCTAAAAGATGGGACCAGCCTGAAAAACGACTTGGATCGGCAACGCTTGGACCTCAGCAATGCCCAGTTGAGCCTAAAAAAAGCCCAACAAGACCTGGAGCTTGCCCTGGCCAAGCTGAGTTATGAAATGGGTGAGGCTCAAAGCCAGACTCCTCTGCAACTCAGCGACAAATTGGGCAGCTTACTGCAAAAAACGGAAACCCAACTCAGCGACCAAAGCGCAAACCGTCAGGAATTGAAGGCCGAAATGCTACAAATGGAACTAAATGAATTGAGTGCGCAGCAGCAATTGGGAAAGTTAAAGCCTACCCTTTCGGCTTATGGGAATTACTCACTTTTGGCCTTGAATGAGAATGTGAGTGCCTTCAATTACGTGGGTTTGCGCCTGACTATTCCAATTTACGATGGGAAAGCAGCCAAATTAGAAGCGGATGAATACCGCCTGCGCCAGCAAGTCAATCAGTACAACATCGAAACGCTCAAAGCAGATTTTAATTACGAAACCCGTTTGACAGAAAAACAAATGCAACAAGCGCGTTTGGACTTGATCGAGACACAGAAAAACATCGACTTGGCCCGCCAAATCCTGGAAACCGATCAGTTTAGATTGAAACAAGGAGCAGTAGTACCCAACGACGTAAAGGCTAGCGAATACAGCCTGCAAACCGCCGAGGACAATTACCTCAGTGCAGTGTATAATTTCCTCAAAGCCAATTTGGAGTACCGCCGGGCCAGCGGGAATTTGGGCAGCAAATGATGACTTGCTCGATACATCAAAAAACCCGACTCCGCATTTGATTTGCGAAGCCGGGTTTTTTTATTGGCTTAAAACTTGATCGATCAATAACCAGGATTCTGCTTCAGAACCGCAGGTCCAACCTTGTCGATTTCATCCTGTGGGATGGGCAATACTTCATGCTTGTTGGCAGTCATTCTGGCACCACCCAAAGCGGAAGCCAATTTAGTACCTTCATAAGTAAGATAAGCATTGATGGTAGCCGTAGCAATACCCCAACGAACCAAGTCATAGAAGCGGTGGCCTTCGCCAGATAATTCCAACTTGCGCTCGAAATACACAGCACTACGGGCCGCATTTTTGTCGGTCCAAGGTGTATTAAACAAACCGAGCACGTAGTTAGCGGCATTGGAGCCGTCGCCACGCTTCACCCAGCTAGCAGGGTTGGCTGCACGAGCGCGAATCAGGTTTACGTATTCGCGGGCTTTTTCCAGGCTACCTACTTCCACTTCACATTCAGCCGCCATCAGCAAAACATCTGCAAAACGGATGATGGTATAGTTGAGCGCGGTATAACCAGGCGTCCAAGATGTATTGTCTTGCAGCGAGCCACGGTCTGATTTGTAGTAAGTGTACTTCTTAGGCGAATATGGTCCACCATTGGGCTGGTTGCGGATCCAGTCAGCACCAGGGTGATCCTGCCAATCGAGGAATGGGAGGCCACGGCGACCTACTGACCAGTCAAGGCGTGGATCCAAGCGGCCTGCATCAGGAGTGAAAGCGGCCTTGGAATCCAAGCCCATGTCGTTTTTTACTTGGTTGTCACCTACGTTGTAGCTGCCATCCAGCAGTGGAAGGCCATTGGCATCTACCCGGAAAGAGTTCACCAATTCAAAGCTAGGCTGGAAGAAACCGCAGCAGTTGCCAGGGCCGTTAGGGCCCGTATTGTAAGGATAGTTCAAGTCAAACTCAGGGTTGGCGTTGTTCACACTACCCGTGTTGGCTGCGGCCTGGTAAGCCCATACCGATTCTTCGTTGTTGTCGTTGCTGGCTTTGAATACGTCACCGTAGCGTGGCACCAAGCCGAACTTCTTGTTGTTGCTGGTTTTGCCATTGGCAATACAAGCGTCGAACTGAGCTTTGGCTTCGGTGAACTTCTTCTGGTACAGCAGGATTTTGCCATAATAAGCAGCAGCAGCCCATTTGTTTACGCGGCCTACCTGAGCCTGCGTTTCGGGCAGGTTGTCGAGTGCAAACTTCATGTCTGCTTCAATCTTAGGCCATAGGTCTTGGTCGTTTTTCACGGCCTCGATGCCTTTACCGTAGTCCACGCTTTCATCCACAAAAGGCGTGTTGCCGAAGTTGCGCTTCAACTGGAAGTAATAGTGTGCACGCAAGAAGCGGGTTTGAGCAGAAATGCTCTTTTTGTCAGCCTCTGTTACATCTGGTTGAGCATCAGCTAATAAGCGTAGAACCAAATTACACCGGGCAATACCTTCATAAAGGCCGACCCAGTTTTCCAAAATCACCCCTTGTGTAGGCAGGTTTTCGAAACGTTGGATCGGGTTAATGTCCGCAAAGTCACCAGGGTCGGTGCCTTTGTTGGCATCACCACCACGGATACTACCCCAAACCCAGTTGGAAGGGCTGGCCATGCGTCGAGCACGACCATTGACCTGTGAATAAGCGGAGATTAAAGCGGACTCAATCCCCTTTTTTGACGTTTGGCTGAACAGCTCGTTAAAAGGCAACAAAATGAATCCCCAGGGTCTGGGTGCCTGGGTCAGTATCCACTATGGCAAGGGCAAGAACCAAGTGTGGGAGCACAACATCTACCGGGGCTATCTCTCCTCACAACAGCCAATTGCCCATTTTGGCCTGGGCACCTATAGTACGGCAGACAGTGTAGTAGTGACTTGGCCCGATGGCAATAAAAGCAAAATCGAAAAAGTAAAAGCGGGGCAGGTTTTGACCATTGCTTCCGAAACTGCTTCCACAAATCCTTTCATCCAGCTTGCTTTTCTTTTTTCACTAAACCCAAACTCGTTTACCTTATTTTTTTACGCTTCCAAAGGAACCTTTTAAAAAAAACTTCTGGGGATGTCAGGTCTTGCCTCGTTCGGGACCCACTGGGTGTTCTTTAAACAGTTCTTCAGACCGCAAACCACGTTTTTATGGTAAACCAATTTCCAAAACCAGCAGGTGTTTGGCTTGCAGGCCGTTTTCAAAAATCGGCTCTGGATAATTCTCCAGAAAAAAATTCGCTTTGATGGACTTTAGTTCAAAGCCCATTTTTTGGTACAAATACAATTGCCCAACGCTTGAATTTGCAGTGCCGATAATCAGGGATTGATACCCTTGCTGGGTGGCTACTGCAATGGCATTTTTGATTAAAAATTGCCCGATGCCTTGCCCTTGAAAAGTGGGAGAAACGGCTACATTTTTGATTTCACATTGCCCTTGTGCCAACGGAAAAAGTACAATTACTCCTACTAACTCGTCCTCAATCAAAGCCAAAAAAATACTCGATTGTGGAAGGTAAAACTCCAGCACCTCCATCGCGGGGTCTGCAAGTAGCAAGAGCTCAAAAGGCGGTTCTTCCTGCTGTTGGAGGGCTCGAAAGCTGAGTTTTTTGTGCTGATTAGACATGTTTTTACGAAAAAGGGCCAACCAGTATACACCAGTTGGCCCTTTGTTGGTATTCAGTATTTGCCTGATTAAATGTGCAAAGCCCGATTGGCAGTAGCCGCTAAAGCTGCTTCCTTGAAGGCTTCGGTGTAGGTCGGATGGGCGTGGCTCATGCGGGCTGCATCTTCGGCAGCTGCGCGAAACTCCATCAGCGCTACGGCTTCAGCGATCATGTCGGCGGTGCGCGGGCCTACCATGTGAACGCCCAAAATTTCGTCGGTATCCTTATGGGCCAGGATTTTCACCATGCCTTCAATGTCCATGCTTGCACGGGCACGGCCCAGGGCTTTGAAAGGGAATTTACCCGCTTTGTAGGGTACTCCAGCCTCCTTGAGTTGCTCCTCAGTTTGGCCAACACCCGCTACTTCCGGCCAGGTATAGACCACACCTGGGATCAGGTTGTAGTCGATGTGCGGGTGCTGCCCCACGATGGTTTCAGCTACAAAAACACCTTCTTCTTCGGCTTTGTGGGCCAGCATGGCTCCTTTGATCACATCGCCGATGGCATAAATGCCGGGTACATTGGTTTGCAGATGCGCATCCACGATTACACGGCCTTTTTCGTCAAGCTGTACGCCTGCATTTTCCAGCCCCAATTTATCGGTATAAGGACGGCGGCCAATGGCCACAAGGCAGTAATCGGCGTCGATGCTCAAGGTTTCCTCCTTGTCGCGGCTTTGGTATTCAACTTTTACACTTTTGGCACTAGGCGTTACAGCAGTTACTGCGTGGCGCAAGTGGAATTTGATGCCGATTTTTTCCAAAGCACGCATCAATTCTTTGCTGCAATCGCTATCCATACCCGCGATGATGCGGTCCATGTATTCGATCACTTCAACCTTGGTACCGAGGCGAGCATACACCGAGCCCAACTCCAAACCGATCACCCCTCCGCCGATGATGACCATGCTGGCGGGTACTTTTTCGATGTTCAACGCCTCCGTAGAGGTGATGACGCGTTTTTTATCATAGTTAAAATTGGCTGGAACGATAGGCTTGGAGCCCGTGGCGATGATGGTTTTGTCGGTTTCGATGTCCTGCGTAGTACCATCTTCTTTGGTCACGCGGATCAAGTTGGCGTTGATGAAAGCACCATGTCCGTGATAGACATCCACTTTGTTTTTTTTCATCAAAAACTCCACCCCTTTCACCGTTTGGCCCACCACCTCATTTTTGCGCTTGACCATTTGAGGCATGTTTACTTTGAGGTTTTTTAGCTCAATGCCATGCTCTTCAAATTTGTGTGCCGCCGCATGGTAATGCTCAGAAGAGTCCAACAAAGCCTTAGAAGGGATACAGCCTACGTTGAGACAAGTACCGCCCAAGGCATTGTAACGCTCGATGATGGCGGTTTTGAGGCCCAATTGGCCACAACGAATGGCCGCCACATATCCTCCGGGGCCAGATCCAATGATGGTTACATCGTATTTCATAAGAGACAAGTGGTTTCAAGAGTTATAAGGCCTTACCAGTGCTTTTTGTTGATGTTTCATGGGGAAATTATTCGGCTTTAGGCGGGTTTCCACCTCCGCCACCGCCCCGGTTACGGTTTTTGTTGCGGTTTTTGCGGCGTTTGTTGTTGCCTCCGCTACTTGGGTTTTCGCCTTCATTTTGCTCAGGGTTTTTGGACCCTTCGTTGCGTGGTGCTTGGTTATTGGGTCTAGGGCCATTGTTTTGGCGCTGTTCGGGTTTAGGCTGGTTGTTTTGGTTGCTTGGCTTGGCCGCTTGGTTACCCTGTTGGGGTCTTTGCTGACCTTGCTGAGCTTTGTTTTTTTGTTGATTTTCCCCCTGATTTTGGCCACCACCTTTAGCTTCTTGGCGTTTTTGGTCCGGTCGATTTTGCTCTGGTCGATTTTGTTGACCAGGGTTTTGCCCTTTGTTGGCTGGACGATCCCCTCTGCTCGGGTTTCTCTCAGGGCGCTCGCCACCGCCTTGGGCACCTCGGTCTTGGTTTTGTGGGCGACGATCATTGCTACCGCTGCTACCTTTTTTTCTTTTCTTTTTGCGGCGTTTTTCGTCTGGCAATTCAATGTCACCCGTCACATCAACGAATCCAGTTTCCTCAGCTACATATTGGCTGGTTGCGGCTACATCGAATTCATCGGGTTTTTCCCCACGTTTATTCATTTCCTGGATTTCCTTCACTTTGCTCAGGTCCAGGGGATACACGGCTCCCCGGCCGCGTTCGTGGTCGTAAACGTAGTAGAGGATGCGCTTGAAAATGTCGGTTTTGATCAATACTGCTGAACCCTTTTTGGTGTGCAATTTTTCAGCACCGTTGGGGAAATCCGATAAGGCGTCGAGATAGGTATCCAGTTCGTAATTGAGGCAGCACTTCAAGCGGCCACATTGGCCAGAGAGCTTTGCTTGATTGATCGCCAGGTTCTGGTAACGAGCCGCAGCAGTGGAAACCGACTTGAAATCGGTCAGCCAAGTGGAGCAACACAACTCGCGACCACAAGAGCCAATGCCGCCAATGCGGGCCGACTCTTGGCGGGCTCCGATTTGCCGCATTTCAATTTTCACCTTAAATTCTTTGGCAAAATGACGGATCAATTCGCGAAAATCCACCCGCCCATCGGCGGTGTAGAAGAACGTCGCCTTGCGCTTGTCGCCCTGTATTTCTACGTCGCCGATTTTCATGTCCAGGCCCAGGGTACGGGAAATGGCCCTGGCCCGCACCATGATGCTTTGTTCGCTTTCGCGGGCTTCTTGCAGGCGTTCGAGGTCGCGCTCATTGGCGCGGCGCAAGACGGTCTGTTGTACTGAACGCTGATCGACCCGGCGGCGCTTCATTTGTAAGCCGACCAATTCGCCCGACAATGACACCTTGCCAATGTCGTAGCCACTGCCTGTCTCCACGGCTACCATTTCGCCAGTGTAGACGCGCACGTTTTCGGCCATGCGAAAAAACTGCTTGCGGGCTCCGTTTTTGAAACTCACCTCGACCAATGGATTGGGATCTACATCCGCGATATCCAGCGCCGAGAGCCAGTCATAAGTATTGAGTCGATTGCAGCCGCCGCTTCCGCAGCCACCATTGCTATTGCAACCCTTGGCACCGTTACTGGTGCCGCAAGTGGTACATCCTAAACATCCCATCGTTTCATGGTTTTGTGCAACTGGATGGAGGCATCCAGAAACAGTATTTTGGGGTTGGCGTTGCGCTCCACATACTGATAACAGTCGTTGAAGAGCGCAGCCATGCGTTCGATTTGCGGAACGTCCAAAACTTTGAGCAGATTGTGCGCCGTTTGTGCTTCTTCAGCCCGCAGTCGAATAGCCCGATCGCTCGCCACTTTCAAGAGCAGAAACTCCCTCAGAAAGTGGAGGGCATATTGTAAAAAGTGTTTTTGATTTTCACGGCCAATGCCTGCAAATTTTTCGCTCCATTTGAGCATTTCCGGGCCAGAGCCCTTGTAGCACTTGCGCAGCCAATCCAGCAAAAGCACGGCATTGTCGTTTTCCTTGTTTGCGGCCAATTGCAAAGCCTCATTGAAATCCCCATTGGCCAAATGGGCGATGCCTTCAGCCTGAGAGGGGGAACAAAGCCCTTTTTGCACCAAACCCGCCACCACTTCTTCGTCGCGCAGGGCTGGTATTTTCACCAGTTGGCAACGCGAAAGAATGGTTTGCAGAATTAGGTCGGTATTTTCCGCTAGCAGGATAAACTGGGTTTGGGGGGGCGGCTCCTCGATCAATTTCAGCAAGCGGTTGCCCTCGTTGCCCAGGTATTCGGGCAGCCACAGGATCAGGGTTTTGACAGGTGCTTCAAAAGACTTGAGGCTCAACTTGCGGATGATGTTGAGGCATTCATCTTTGTTAATGTTGCCTTGCTTGTTTTCTGCCCCGATGAGTTGCAACCATTGGTTGAGGTCCAGGTGGGGATTTTCGAGCCAGTGTTGCCGCCATTGGGCCAGGTACTTGTCGCTGGTCATGCCTGCGCCAACTACCGGAAAAGAAAAGTGCAGATCGGGGTGCAGTAATTTGCTCACCTTGCTGCAGGAGTCGCAAGTACCACAGGAATCACTCTCGCTGCGTTGGGTACAAAGCACATACTGCACCAAGGCCAGGGCCAGGCTGCGTTTGCCTGAACCCGCCGGACCCGCCAACAACAAGGCATGGGGCAGCCGATTGTCATCGACCATCCCACTCAGGGTTTGGGCGCTAGCCTGCTGTCCGATTACTGTTGCAAAACGCATGTGGCTTTGGTGCAGAACGGTCATCCAATCAGAAAAATGACAAAAATCAAACGGAAATGGCGTCCAGTAGCGCTTCGTCGAGCGGACTGGTGCCAGAGGAGAAGGCGTGGGTGAGTTGTCCGTTTTGGTCTAGCAAGAATTTTTGAAAATTCCAAACTACCGGGCAATCCATGACCCCGTTTTCGCTGGCTTGGGTAAGCCAGTGGTACAAGGGGTGCACAGGTAGGCTGTTGATATTGACCTTGGCGCTCAGGGGGAAAGTAACCCCATAGCGCACTTGACAGAACTGGGCGATGCTGGCTTCAGCACCGGGTTCTTGCCCACCAAAATCATTGGAAGGGCAACCCACAATGACCAGTTGCTCAGCAAAAGCGGTGGATAACTCCTGCAACTGGGCATATTGGGGTGTGTAGCCACATTCCGAGGCCACGTTCACCACCATTATTTTTTTGCCACTGAATGCAGCAAAATCGATCTCTTTTCCGTCGATGCTTGCAATTTTAAAGCGATGGATAGATGTCATGCTTTGAAAAATTTACAATGGCGGTAAATATAGGAGTTTTTAAGGAACTTGTCGCAAAAACTTAGCCTAGCGGTTTCGAGACCAAAAAGTAGGCGATTTATTGTTCGTTCAAGCCATTTTTTGGAAGGCGATCTGTAGTGAGACCTTGGCGTTGGTACGGCGTTGGCATAAAAAAATGGTGAAGCGGGCGCAGAAATTGCCTTTTTTGGCCGAAATGTAAGCAGGATAAGCTTTTACCATTTTTTAGTCTGTAAGTTCATCTGCCTCAATCCCATCAATCAGCGACAACAAGCGTGCCCGCAACTGGTTTTTGGACAAAGTGATTTGGTCAAAACTCATCAGGCCCAGCATTTCCTGGCGCTTGAGGTTGCTGAGTTCACCTTGCATGAGGAGTAGGGTATTTTTGCTGGTGCTGTCTGGTTGGACTTTGGTTTCCAGGTATTTGATCGCGTCCGCGAAATCTCGGATCAGTTTTTCTTTGGCGGTTTTTTTGACTATACCGAGGTTTGGGTCACTTTGTGGATCAGGTTCGATTAGTGATCTAGATTGAGTTTCAATATTGCTAACTATGGTCTTTACAAGGGTTCTCAAGCGGCTTCTAAAATCACTTTTGCTGAAATTGTTGGGCGGGTCAATCCATTGGTCTTTTAGTCCCAGGTACATCCCACGTTTGTTCCCCCAATTAAGTTGATCTAAGGCGTCAAAAGCGGCGTCCATATCGGTATCAATTAACTGTAGAATATTGTCCATGTTGATGTTTGGGTTGATTACTTGGGTTGGTTGAGTTCCTGGTTTTGGCGGATAAAGCCCCTCAAAAGGCTCACTTTTCGACTTGTCAAAATTGAAAGCACAAAGTGGGAAATTCGTCAAATTACTGGCATTGTTGATCTGGGGTGTTTGGCGCTTTTCGCGCTTGGGTACTTCGCGGGTAACATAATCAGCCAAGGCGAGGATGTGGACAAATTTTTCGCTAGGATTGTCCTCAAAGCGGCCATCCAATCCCTCCAACAGTACTTCTGTAAAATTACTGTATTGGGAGGTTTTGCTGATGTAAGATTTTTCCTGACCAGCAGAAGAAGCGATTACAATTTTGCCTTTGCCTTGCTGTAAGGTTTTAGCCAGAAGCTCCACGTCAGGCTCCATATCGGGTGTCTTGTCTTTTGCATCGCCTGCAAAACAACAATCCAAAAGTACCACAATGCGCTCGGCGTTTAATGCTTCGATACAATCGGCCAATTTACTACTGGGGATTGCCCCGTGGGTGCGGTGGTCGTTGGGAATGAGATAGTGGATACCGTCCTCATCTTTGGCCCCGTGCCCAGAGTAATAGATCAGGACAGTTTTATCGGTATCTTCGGTTTTGTTGACGAGGATCGGAAATTTTTCGAAGGCATCTAACATGCCAAGTTTGCTAGCGACTTTTTCGGTCAAAGTCATGACCTGCTCTCTTGGGTATGCGGCACGATTTTTATCCAGAAGCAAGCGTTCAACGCCACGGACATCCTGCACAGTAGCTGGCAAGTCATTTCCAACGCCAATCAAGAGGGCGTAACCTTGTGCAAATGTGGACATGGGTATGGTGTTTAGTATTGTTGAGTAGGGGAGCGTAAAAAATAAGATGGACAGGTTTGGGTTTAGTGAAAAAAGAAAAGCAACTGACTGGAAGGAAGTTGTGTTTTTTTTTTGCGAAACCTCAAAAACAAAGATGTCCATTTTATTTTAGCTCAAATACGTAAGTGCAACAGGGTAAAAATAAACATTTTTTTCAAATCGAATAAAAAGTCCTTACAAAATTCAAAGAGGGGATCCAGCCAAAACCGAATCCCCTCTCTTGGGTGAGTTACCTCAGAAGTTTAGCTTACTTCGCGGGCTTGCTCAGGAAATTGCGCACCGCTTTCACGGTGTTGTCCACTTTGTCATAATCTACATGATAGTGGATGAACTTGCCGTCACGCTCAGTACCTACCAAGTCGGTAGCGCGCAGGATGCGCAGGTGCTGAGAAGTGATGGATTGCTCCAACTTCAGGGTGTTGTAGATCTTGTTGACGTTGATGGATTCGTTTTCGTCAATGAATTCGACGATTTGCAAACGAAGTGGGTGGGCGAGGGCGCGCAATAGCTCAGACGCAACCTCCAGCTTCTCGTTGTCGATGGCAACGCTAGTCGTGTTTCTCATAGTCATAGTATGTTTTCAAAAACTGAAAGCAAATATGCGTTTTTTTATGTTACCACACAACAGAAATCTGCTGTTTCATTGAAAATCAATGAAAAAAAATACGCAAGATGCCAAAGAGAGGAAAAAATAGCGCAAAAATAGGGTGGAAGTTAAGGGCAGTGGTTTCGAGTCAAAAAAGATGACAATCTTTCGTCAACAGAGCCTGATTTTTGTGGCTTAGCCGGGCTACCTTCACTGAAATAGGCAGGGGCTCATGCTGAGTGAAATCTTAGGATCACGGAAAAACGGTCTTTTTTGCCGAAATGTGAGCTGGGTAAACTTTTACAGCTCAGATATACTAAGTGGGGCTGTACTATTGCGGTAAGCACAGTACAGGGTGTGGAAAGCTAGACGTGGATAAGACTTTGCGTCCTATCCAGCGTCGCTTTTCCAACGATCAAGCCTGTTTTTACAACAAGGGCTTGATTACTGAGGCTGCACAAGTTCTTCAACCAAATGAGAGATCTGCTCTATGCGATCTGCATTCAAAGAATAGTTGATGAATTTGCCATTGCGATCAGTCTTCACTACACCAGCGCGACGCAAGATGGCCAAATGCTGTGAGGCTACTGACTGCTCCAGGCGCAGTTTAACATAGATTTCTGTTACGGTCATCGAGCCACTCTCTTCCAACAAATCAATCATGCGTTGGCGTAGTTTGTGGTTAATGGCACGCAATACCAATACGGCCTTGCGCAATTCTGCGTAATCCAGTTCGATTTGTTGGTTACCCTTCTTCAGAGTAATCGCCTCGGTTTTCTGCTTTCTCATTTTATGCATTTAAGTTTGTAAAGCCTGAAACAAATGAACCAATTTAACTGATAGAACACACATCAAAAGACCCTTGCTTTGGGGCTTGTGATATTGGGTGGCTTCAGGTAAAAAGGCTCGATATACGCTAAATCGGAAAATTCACCCGCACGCATCACTTTTTCTGCGAGACGATACATGTGAACAGCCGAGTTGCTTACCTTTACGAAATGGGTAGTGGTGCCTGTGAGGTGGGTTTCTAATTTGTCGGCCCCAGAGCCGCCAAAATAAAGCGAGGTACCAGTGTCCTTAAGCGAAGACAAAAAATTGTCCGCAGCAAATATAATGCTTTTTGGGTATTCAAGCAAGCCCCCCTCATAATTATAAACACCCATGTACACTTCCATGCGCCTTGCATCTATCATCGGAATGATCAATGAGCCGGGAATAGGGTTTGGAATGCGGTTGCGAATACCTTCAGCAATAATCTGTAACGTACTGATTGCCAATAATGGTATGTCTAAGGCATAGCAAAAACCCTTAGCCGTGCTTAGGCCAGCACGCAGTGAAGTAAACGATCCGGGTCCGATGCTGATGGCAATGGCTTCGAGGTCGGCAAAAGAGAGGTTACACTGCTTTAGGCAATTTTCAACTAGGAAGTTGAGCTGGGCAGTATGATCAAATGCCCCCTGGCTTTCTAGCTGCCCCAACAATAACCCATCTTTTGCTATGACGACCGAGCAACGCTCGGAAGCCGTTTCCATGTTCAAGATTAACGCCATCGGTTGCGAAAAAATTATGAACTATGAATAAATTTAACATTTGTTGACAAAAAGGATGGCAAACATAGCATTTTTTTCGACTAAGACTAACCCCACAGTTAAAAATTTTGGCTGGATCCAGCCAAAGCGCTATGCAACAACCACATATTTGACTGCGACAAAATATAAAGTCACCTTAAAAAAACAAATAAATGCTAAATTTCGTTCAATCTTGACAGCAAAAGAAATGTTAAATTTCGAACCCGAAAGCGGGCGTTCCAAAAACCCTGAAAAATGAATATCCAATTGCACCAAGTGGGGCCATATGAAACCCTGAGTAGCATTGCTCGCCAATATGGCGTCACTCCCCGACAAATCAAGTCACTCAATGGGCTGCGTTTAGCCAAGTTGAAAGTAGATCAGGTGTTGTTAATCAAGGTCATCATCGACCAGGAGTCAAAAAAAGCCAGCAAATCTACCAGCCGCAACCCAAATATCGGGGCCAGTCAAAACTACAAAGTTCAAGCTGGCGATACGCTTTTCGCCATCGCCCGCAAGTTTGGTCTTTCGGTTGATCAACTCAGGCGCGACAACGGACTCAGTTCCAATAACCTAAAAATAGGCCAGGTTTTGCGCATTTTTCAGCAAAATGGTCCAGTGCAATCCCTGCCTAGCAGCAACGTAAGCCACCACATCGTGCAAGCTGGCGATACACTCTTCGCCATCGCCCGCAAACACGGCCTGAGCCTGAGTACCTTGCAAGCCCTAAATCCTGGGGTGGGCTCGAACCTGAAAATTGGCCAGAAAATCATCGTTCGCCTCAGCAATGGTGGTCAGCAATTTCCGATACCCGCTCCCCAACCCAAGCCTGATCCTAGCCCCCGGCCTAACCCGAATCCCCGACCGAATCCGGGAATACTACCTCCCAATGGATTCCAGCTCAACCCTGGCTTGGGTACTGGTGCCAAACGTTTTACCCTGAGTTTGCAATTGCCCTCCGGCCAGGTACACAACGCAACGATCCAGGAAATCACCCGTGCTGGTTTGACGGGCATGGGCTACAATGGCATCTCAAAAACGCCCCCACATGTAGAGGTTTTGCAAAATTTTGGTATCCCGGCCTCCGCATTAAGGGCCTTGCTTTTTGTGATGGAACACGAAGGTGGTTTTGATGCGATCAATACTTACGACCTCGGCATTTTTTCCTACGGCTTCATCCAGTTCACCGGAAAACACCGCAGCCTCGATGATTTATTGCAAAACATCGCTAACAATGCGCCCAGTTTGTACCAGCATTACTTTGCCAGCGCGGGTATTCTCGTGCAAAACAACCAAATACAAGCCCGCACCGAGCAAGGCAGCATCTTGATTGGCGAAGCCGCTTGGCAGTACATCCGCAGCCAGTTTCCACGCCTGTTTGTGCCTTTCATCCAGGCTGGTTTTGAAGAAGCTTGCAAAATTGAGCAGTGCCGTACCGCTTACCAAGATTATGCAAAACCCGCTTTGGACAGCTTTTTGAGCCTCAATTTTCCGGCAGGAATAGCTCGGCTGAGTTTGGCCCAAGCCCTGCCCGCTGAAGATGTGCAAGCCCTGGCCATTTCTTTGGCCATCAACTTGGGCTTGGGCGGTTTGGATCAATTGTTTGAAGGGGCACTGAATGATTTAGTCCTCAAGCGCAATATTTTGACCTTTAACGAACTGAGTCGAGTGCCATCTTCTGCCATTTGCCAGGCAGTCATTGATTTTGTCAATACCAAGCTGGACCCTACCCTGGACCGCAGCAAGCGCATCATCAATCGTTCACAGGCCATTTTGAACGGTGCTTATCAACGGATCAAGTTGTAGCTATGAACAAGCCACGAATAAACCTTTTCAAGTAGAAACCGAGTCAAATTTTGACTAGTGGTACGAATTACAAATACCCCCTAGGGTCCATGCAGGCTATTTGGCTTTGTAGCAAGGCGAGAGGAGGGAAAATAGTGGACTATTTGACCGACGAACAACGAAGCTACGTAGACAAAGAGCCCGTGGAACTTGGGGCAGATTTACAATTCGGACCACTAGTTGAGACAGGAAAAACGGAGTCATGCAACGCATAATTGGGCCGTTTTATGACAAACAAAAAACTTTAAACACGCTTCTAATCTAAGTTAGAGTATTGTTTTGGCATGAAACACAACCAACTGCTTATTTGTGAAGGCAGGGCATTTAGCCCCATTCACCGCTGCTTACTATTTGAGCTAAAATAAGATGGACATCTTTGTTTTTGAGGTTTAGCAAAGAAAGAACACAACTCCCTTTCATCCAGTTGCTTTTCTTTTTTCACTAAACCCAAACCTGTCCACCTTATTTTTTTACACTCCCTTACGAAGATACCATAAAAAACGGCCCTTCAAAAACTTAGTCGCCCTACCCTTACAAATACGATGTTAGAAGTTCGTTATTACAATGTTTTAGCAAGACTTTCCCAATCCGAGCTTGCCAATACTACCGATGTTTCTATTTGTCTTGCTGGAATTATCCAATATTTGGGCAATAAGTCATTGATTTCAGGTCTATCCAGAAGTCTAAATCCATTTTTAAGATAGAAGTCAATTGCCCATTTTGCATCTGTCCAAGTACCAATAAGTATTGGTGTTGTGGCAATAGATTTTAGATGCTTTAATAATTGTCCTCCTATCCCTTTACTCCTCTCACTTGTGCGAACATAAGCGTGTCGGATAAGTGTAACTTCACCTTTGTATTGAATTCCCATTACACCAATAAGTATGTCATTTTCTCTATACCCCCAAAATTCAACACCGTCTGCAATTTGGTTTTTTAATTCATCTTCAGGCATATATGGATCATGCCATCTGTCATCAGGAATCACTCCCTTGTATGCAACTGACGCATCGTTAATGATTTCACAAATAACATTAAAGTCTTTTGGTTCGCATTTTATAATCATACATTCTCTTTTAACTAAAATTCTTAAACCTGTTGTATTTCGCGTTATGTCATTTTTGTAATGAACACCAACAAGCCAGGTATTTGTGAAGGCAGGGCATTTGCCCCACATTCACTGCTGCATGCAAAGATACCATAAAAATCCGACTGTACAAAGATTTACAAATACCCCTGTATTTACAAATACGATGCTAGAGGAAGTGGCTTGGTATTTTTGTTGACGTGTCGCGGCTTTATGTCAGTTGCGAGCTTCGTGACCGTTTACTTTTGGCTAAGCTAGTGGTCCAAATCGTAAATCTGCCCCAAGTTCCACTGGCTCTTTGTCTCCGTAGCTGCGTTGTTCGTCGGTCAAATAGTCCACTATTTTCCCTCCTCCCGCCTTGCTACAAAGCCAAATTACCTACCTGGAGCCTAGGGGGTATTTGTAATTCGTACCACTAGTAATTCTTGCAAAAAGACGAACGTCTGGCAACCACAAAATCGGCGTTTGCCTGAAACCACTGTTCCCAGTAGTGGCATTTTTATAATTTTTATTCCAGTTCTTTTTTAGCCGTAGCAATTCTGTGTAATTTTTGTCTTCAGGCAGTTTTGCTTTCCATTTGCTGATTATTTTTTCCAGTTTCGTTTTGTCTCTTTTTATAAAAGCTGAAGTTCCTTTGGCAAAAAAATACCAAGCCTTTCCATCTTCCCCGCCAAACCATTTCTGAAACACGGAATGGGTCTTTCCAAAATAGTTCAATGCTACTTTATCTTTTCCAGCAAATGCAAACATTTGGCCAGCATGCCAATTCAATGACATTTTATTTTCAACTTTTCCATTTTTCAGAAAATCAACAATTAGATTTGCGCCGCTTTCAAATTCCTGTTCTTTTGATAACTTTCTCCAGCAACAAGTATCGCTATCAAAAACTTTCTGTTGATAGTTCAAGCAATTTTCATTTTGAGCAAATAAGGTAGAAGAAGATAGGATTAGAAGAAAGATAAACTTCATCGGTGCAGTTTTTCAACCATCACTGGTAAGGGGGCGCGTATTTGTGAAGGCAGTGGATTTGAAACCCTTGATTTGCGCCTGCGTTCAAAGGTAACGTAAAATTCGGCCACTCAAAGGCTTTTAATCGCCCCTGCTTTTATAAATACGATGGTAGAGGAATTGGCTTGGTGTTTTTGTTGACATCTGGAGCAAGTATCACTGCATAGCCCTGACCAGCTCTTTCTATTTTAGAAATTGGCATTTCCCAGTGGGCTTACCAAGCTTATGTTAGCTTATTCATCAGGAACTAACTTGCCGATAGCAAACAACACTTTATCCAGCAAATATTTGAACTCAACCCTTTCATTTTGGGGCACGTTCTCGACGATCCTCTTAAACCAAGTACGATAAGAATCAATTAATGGCTGGTCAGAGGTTCGAAATGCAGACTTTCTAGGTATCCGTTTTCAGCCACTAATGTTAGGTAAGTCTACAAAATTACAGTACGCACGAATTGTATGCTGGTCGACGATGGGCTCTGACTCATTGATTAAACTTCTACCAAATTGCCGAAATATAACACCATAACCTGTGTCTTCTCGTTCGCATTCGACAATTCCATCCACAATGGACTGTATGCGATCAATATGTCCATTCTTCCATAAAACAGCCAACAGAAGTTTCTCAAAAGGTGAAAACGCTTGCGTTCGATCAAACTTTATCCGATGGCTAACCCGATCCACACTCTTGAATAGTTCCTCTACTTCACTAGGCGATAAGTCGAATGATGCTTTCGGATACTTCTCTTCAAATTCACGGATAGATTGTGCAATTTTTGGATTAGCATTCACCACATTCTCAAGGTCAGCTATTGATCTTGAATGAATCACTGCGTCAAATGTCTGAGTCATAGATTTGAGCATTGCATAAAAGTTGAATAAAGTGTTTATTACCAGTTCATGGTTATGGCGGAGGTTAAGGATTGATGGCCGACTACATGCTCAAGCATGAAAGGATTATTTGGCATAGCCATAAAAAAGAATGACCCGCTAGCAGATCTTACGGTATGCTAAACGGGTACTGTTATTACAAAGGTGCAACTATTTCTGAATTGTGTAAGCTTTTTCAAGTCATTTTTTCGGTTTGCATTAGCATTAAAGCCCAAAAATAAACCTCTCCAATTTATTGGATCACTGACCTTACCAAGTTGTCAACATCATGGTCAACGTTATTTGAGCAATCTTGCAAATTCTTACTCCAGTTCACCCTACTCTCCCTCAAAAAACAATTCACATTTTGTTTAATTTTGGCAAAACAATTACATACAACAAGTTCGACAAGTATGATCAAAAGATGTGGATAAGTTCAGAACTCCCTTACAACCAACAGCCTTCCTTTCAAAAGACATGTGGAAAACCCCTTTGGAACCGCTTGTAAATCAAGCTATTCTTACTTAAAAAAATTTCCGACAAAGTCAAATATTATTTTTTGGATGTGGAAAAAATGTTAGGATTTTCCACAGCGATTTGTTGGTGCAGTGTGGAAAAAGACGGAAATTGACCATCCATTTTAAAAGTAAATGTTTAATGAGCGCAACACCAACCAAAGACCAAAAACTTAGCCCCGCCCTGAAAACCTACCCTTTTGAGGAGGCAGTAAAGGCGGCAGCCGAGTATTTTGGCGGCGACGAACTGGCCGCAAACGTATGGGTAAACAAATATGCCCTTAAAGATTCTTTTGGCAACATCTATGAGCGTACCCCGGACGACATGCACCGCAGGATCGCGAGTGAAATTGCCCGCATCGAATCGAAGTATCCCAACCCGATCAGCGAAGCAGAAGCCTATGACCTGCTGAAAAACTTCCGCTACATTGTGCCCCAGGGCAGCCCGATGTCAGGCATTGGAAACAATTTCCAGGTATCCTCCCTGTCGAACTGTTTTGTAATCGGCAATTTCGCCGATTCTTATGGTGGCATCATCCGTACCGATGAAGAGCAGGTCCAGCTCATGAAACGCCGAGGTGGCGTAGGGCACGACCTTTCCCACATCCGCCCCAAAGGCAGCCCCGTGATGAATTCCGCGCTCAGTTCGACCGGGATTGTGCCTTTTATGGAACGCTATTCCAACTCTACCCGCGAGGTGGCCCAGGACGGCCGCCGGGGAGCCCTGATGCTCACCGTGTCCAGCCGCCACCCAGATGCTGAAGATTTCATCGACGCCAAGCTGGAGCAGGGCAAAGTAACTGGTGCCAACGTATCAGTACGCATTGACGATGCCTTTATGAAGGCCGCCATGAGCGGCCAACCTTATCAGCAGCAATACCCCGTGGACAGCGCCAACCCCAGGGTGACCAAAGAAATCGATGCCTCCGCACTCTGGGACAAAATCATCTACAACGCCTGGAAATCAGCCGAACCCGGGGTTTTGTTCTGGGATACGGTGGTGCGCGAATCCGTGCCCGATTGCTACGCCGACCTGGGCTACCGCACCATTTCTACCAACCCTTGTGGCGAAATTCCACTTTCACCTTATGATTCTTGCCGCTTGCTGGCCATCAACCTGTTCAGCTACGTGGAAGATCCATTTACGGCCAAGGCGAAGTTCAACTTTGAAAAATTCAGCCAGCACGTACAATTGGCCCAGCGTTTCATGGACGACATCATCGACATGGAACTGGAAAAAATTGACCGCATCATCGAAAAAATCGAAAAAGACCCCGAAGCTGGCGATGTCAAAGAGGTCGAAAACGAACTTTGGCACAAAGTCCGCACCGCTTGTTTGGGCGGTCGCCGCACCGGGGTGGGCATCACTGCTGAAGGAGATACCTTGGCGGCTTTGGGATTGCGTTATGGCAGCGACGAAGGCATTGACATTGCCGTGAAAATCCACCAAACCCTGGCCCTGAATGCCTACCGCTCCAGTGTTGAAATGGCCAAGGAGCGCGGCAAATTTCCACACTACGACCCTGCCCGCGAGGCCAGCAATCCTTTCATGCAGCGTCTGTTCGAGGCCGATCCAAGCCTGAAAGAGGACATGATCAAGCACGGCCGCCGCAACATCGCCCTGCTGACCATCGCCCCAACTGGTACCACGAGCCTGATGACCCAAACCACTTCGGGTATTGAGCCCGTATTCATGGTCAGCTACAAGCGCCGCCGCAAAGTGAACCCCAATGACAAGGACGTAAAAGTGGCGTTCATAGACGAAGTGGGCGACTCTTGGGAAGAATACAACGTGTTTCACCACCGCTTCCTGGATTGGCTCAAAGTCAATGGCTATTCCGAACAGGAGGTCATCAGCATGAGTGCCGAGGATCTGAATGCCATCATCGAGCGCTCACCATATTATAAGGCTACCGCCAATGACGTGGACTGGGTGCAAAAAGTAAAAATGCAAGGAGCCATCCAGAAATGGGTGGACCACTCGATCAGCGTAACGGTGAATATTCCTGAGCATACCTCGGTGGACATGGTGAAGCGCATTTACCAAACCGCCTGGGAAGTAGGCTGCAAAGGCTGCACCATTTACCGCGATGGCTCCCGCTCTGGTGTCTTGATCTCTTCAGAGAAAAAAGACAAGAAGAAAAAAGGCAATGGCCAGGTCAACGGCAAGACTGATTACCTGCAAACCTTCTCCGAGCGCCCCGACCGCCTGGAAGCCAAGGTGGTGCGTTTCCAAAACAACGACAAGCAGTGGATCGCGGTGATTGGCATGCACGAAGGCCGCCCCTACGAGATTTTCACGGGCGCAGCGGTGGATACGTTCAAGCTACCTGCCTACACCGAATCGGGCTGGGTGATCAAAACCCGCGACGAAAATGGCCGCAACCGCTACGATTTCCAGTTCATGGACCGCGAAGGCTACCGCGTGACCATCGAAGGTCTGAGCCGCAGCTTCAACAAGGAGTACTGGAACTACGCCAAGCTCATCTCTGGCATACTGCGCCAAGGAATGCCCATCCACCAAGTCGTAAACCTGGTAGAGGGCCTGAATGTGGACGAAGACTACATCAACACCTGGAAAAATGGCGTGGTACGCGCCCTCAAAACCCTGGTACCCGATGGCACCAAAGCCGTAAAAGCCGAGTGCCCCAGCTGTGGTGATCCACATGGCCTGGTGTACAAGGAAGGCTGCCTGAGCTGCACCAGTTGTGGGTATTCTAAGTGTAATTGATTTTTCTGATACTGATGTGATAAAACCGGGTTGTCGACTTAATTGTTGGCGACCCGGTTGTTGTTAGTCGAAAGGTTGAAATGTTGAAAGGTTGAAAAGAAAGGGCTTCGTACAGTATCAGCGCCTGGAACTTTATTGCAATAAGAAGGGTTGGTTGGAAAAATAACCACCATGCCAAGCGAGTCGTTTCGAGCGTCCCTGAAAAATATTTCTCCACAAACCAGAGCGATTGTAAGCATCCAGGTTCAAATTCTGGAACGGGTGCAGTACCTTTTAGAAAAGCAAGGCTACCTCCAAGTTGACTTCATCTACGATCCAGGTAAAAAAGGGTCGGCAATCAATAAATGGATTTATGGCGAGCGAGACTGTTCCTTAAAAAATTTGGTAAACTTGCAGGTGGAACTGGGCGAGCCTATTATCGAAATTCCACCAGTTCCAAAGGGCGAGAATAGCTTTAGTGACAAGCCACCAATAAACCTTACCAAATCGCAATTGCGTTGCCTCGCTGCGCGAGGCTGTTTTTAGTACGCGGATGACGCGGATTTAGCGGATTTTCGCGGATTTCCAGCATGACGTTGACCGTTACGTTGAGACGCGTCTCTCTTAAAAACTGGAAAGGTTTATTTTCGATCCGTTACTTACGTAAATCTTCAGTCCGGCTTCAAAACTTTAAATCCACCACCATGCAAAAAATCCTAATCCTCTTTTACCTCCTCTGCATCAGCACCTCCATCCTGGCCCAAGACGCCGCCCAAACCCACCCCATCGACAAAAAATACGATGCTTGCCTCAACAAAAACGGCTCGACCGCAGGCATGGTCCAATGCGCCGACGAAACCTACAAAGCCTGGGATGCCGAGCTGAACAAAAACTTCAAGCTGCTGATGGCCAAGCTGAACAAAACCGAGCAGGCCCAATTCAAAACTGCCCAAGTAGCCTGGCTGGCTTTTCGCGACAAAGAATTCGCGCTGTCGGATGCACTGTATGGCAGCATGCAAGGTACCATGTACATCCCGATGGCGGTGGACAATAAACTAAAAGTCGTCAGGGCCAGGGCCTTGGAAATAGCGGGCTATTTGGAGGTTCTGGAGATGGGGCGTTAAACTGTTTTTACTCAAATCGGAAAAAATAGGTATTTTTTCGGGTTTAAATCGGAAAAAATGGGTATTTTTAGCCGATTATGATCAACAGGCTACAACAAGACACTATCACAAGCCAATTGGGAAAGGGCAAAGCCATCATTCTGATTGGCCCTCGGCAGGTTGGCAAAACCACCCTGGTCAGGCAATTGGTCCAGCAATCGCCAGCCAGCACTTTGTGGCTAACGGGGGATGACCCTGCGGTCAGAGCCCAATTGCAGGACATTAGTCTGGCCGCCATACAAAATCTGGTTGCCAAATACGAGGTACTGGTCATCGACGAAGCACAAAGGTTGAGTAATGCCGGTTTGACTTTGAAATTGATCACCGACCATATGCCTCAAGTGCAACTGTTGGTTACGGGGTCATCTTCGCTTGATATCGCAGCCCAGACCAAAGAAAGCCTGACTGGCCGCAAGCGTGAATTTTTCTTGTATCCTTTGTCTTTTGTAGAAATGAGCGCTCATCATGGGGTCTTTCAGGAAAAGTCCTTGTTGGAGCAGCGGATGATCTATGGTTATTACCCCGAAGTAGTGCAAAGTGATACTCAAGAAGCGATCAAGATCCTCTCTGACCTCAGCGAGGGGCTGATGTACAAGGACCTTTTGCACCTGGATCAAATCAAGAAACCCTCTCTGCTCGTAAAACTCCTGCAAGCCCTGGCTTTGCAATTGGGTTCGGAGGTACGTTATTCGGAAGTAGCCCGAACCATCGGGGCCGATGCAGATACTGTCGAGAAATACATTGATCTGTTAGAAAAATCGTTCGTTGTTTTTCGGCTTTCTTCCTTTTCCCGCAACCAACGCACTGAAATCAAAAAAGGACGGAAAATCTATTTTTACGACAACGGCATTCGCAATGCCATCATCAAAAACTTCGCTCCGCTCGCTTTACGAAATGATGTTGGTGCCCTCTGGGAAAATTTCCTTTTGGCCGAACGCCTGAAACACAATGTCTATTCAGGGGCTTTTTACAACGCCTATTTTTGGCGCACCGTTGAACAACAAGAAGTCGATTATCTCGAAGAGAGCAATGGACAAATCCACGCTTACGAATTCAAGTGGAATCCGCAAAAAGCAAATCGTTTCCCTAAAACTTTTCTAGAGGCTTATCCAGGAAGCAGCAGTAGTTTTGTACATGCTGACAATTTTGAGGGGTTTGTGGGCTTGGATAAAAATCCTCAATAACACACCTTCGCAATCCCCAACACATACTTCTTCACCACGCCGATTTTCACTGCCGTTTCCGCACCTGAAAAACCGCTGATGTCGCTGTCTTTCATGCCTTGACGGGCTTGTTCGGTAAAGGTTTTGGACAAAGGCATATAAGTCCAATGCCATTTTTCTTCGTTGTAGCCATCGGGGCGCTCCGAGCCCTTGGGCGAGTAAGGTTGGCAAAAACCATACTCGGCGGCATGGGCTTGTAGCCAAGCATAGATTTTTTGGCCTGTGCCTTGCAAAAACCAGGCATCAGAAAGGTTATTGAGGTCGATGTCGGTGCCCCAATGGTGGCGTGAAGCGCCGGGCATGGCGCTGTATTCCATGATTTTGAGGGCTCTTTCGGCTGGGTCGGGGTAGGCTGTGGCTGCGTTCTGGCCATTCGACAAAATTCGAGCTCCCGACCACTTGGCTTCCCAAATACCCTTTTGGGCGGTAAAATTGCGGGTGGCGGAGATGATTTTGAGGGTGATGCCGTCTTTCAAAGCCGCTGCGTGCATGCGCTTGAAATCTTCGTAAGCTTCCTTGCGCAGGTACATGTCATTGCGGTCAGCGTAAGGCAGCGCAATTTTTACAAAATCGGGATGGCCAGCCGGATCAAACTTGCCACTCAGGTAAGCCAAGTCGATTTTTGGAGGGGCGGGGTTTGCTTTGGTACTGACCTCAGCAGCTTTTTCAGCAACAGTTTTTGGCTCTTGGCCACAAGCTTGCATGGTCAAAGACAAAAGGCAAAGGCAAAAAAATAAGCGGCGCATAGATCGTGATTTGGCCCAAAGGTAGGGTTTGGAATTGACATCTTATGTGGATCAAGGCTTGGAAAAGGGCCGAAGCCTCTACGTAGGTCCCTCTTCTCAACTCCTCAACTTCTCAACCCCTAAACTTTTACGGCAACAAGTCCTATCTTTGGCCCATGAACAAGTTGGCAAAAACAACTTCCCTCAATGATGGGCAAAACCTCCTATCCAGTTTGCAAGAAGCTCGGCAACTGGGGCGAAAACAATTGGCAGTGCTGGTCGATCCTGACAAAGCAAAGCTTGGCCAATTCAAACGCTTGCTAAAATTGGCCGAACGCGGGGGTATCGATTACTTCTTGGTGGGTGGCAGTTTGCTGCTCAACGACCAAACCGAGCGTTGTATCCGCGCCATTCGGGAGGCGTGTAGTACGCCAATTTTGCTTTTTCCGGGTAGCCCTTTGCAAATCACGTCCTCAGCCGACGGCATTTTGTTGTTGTCGCTCATCTCAGGCCGCAATCCAGAGCTCTTGATCGGGCAACATGTGCAGGCCGCGCCTTACTTGCGCGCTTCTGGCCTGGAAATCATTCCCACGGGTTACATCTTGATCGATGGCGGCGTGGCCACCACTACAGCCTACATCAGCAATACCCAACCCATTCCAGCCGAAAAAACTGAAGTGACAGTGTGTACGGCCCTGGCGGGAACTATGCTGGGCTTGCAGGTGTTGTACCTCGAAGCCGGCAGCGGGGCCTTGCATCCCGTAGCTGAAAAGACAATCCAGGCGGTCAATGAAGCCGTGGACATACCCATTATCGTAGGCGGAGGCATCCGCAGCGCCCAACAAGCGCAAACCGCCTGGGAAGCAGGTGCCGATTTGATCGTGGTTGGCACTGCCCTGGAAAAAGAACCACAATTGTTACAAGACTTGAGCCTGGTGGCCAGAAAAGTGGAAACAGCACTACAAAGCCAGGGTTAAACAACTAAATGGACGCAACAGTCATCAAATCAACCGGGTCTTGGTACCAGGTGCAGCCCGATTCCTCCGCTGAGATCATCGAAGCCAGAATCCTGGGTAAATTTCGTCTCAACGACCTGCAAATCACCAACCCTATTGCCGTAGGTGATCGGGTAAGGGTAGAAATGGAGGCCGAAACGGACAAGGGACTAATCGTGGAGATTTACCCCCGTCACAACTACATCATTCGCCAGTCGCCGCGCCGCAAGCACGACGTACACCTGTTGGCCAGCAACGTGGACCAAGCGCTGCTGATATCCACCATTAACCATCCACGCCTGAAATTGGGCTTCATTGATCGCTTTCTACTGACCGCTGAACCCTACGAAATCCCCAGCATCATCGCCTTCAACAAAGCTGACTTGTATGATGAGGATGACTTGGAAACCTTTGCGGCCCTGGAGGATTTGTATGGGGGCTTGGGCTACCATGTTTTACTCGTTTCTGCACATGAAAAAACAGGTACCGAGCAGCTAAAAGAACTATTGAAAGACAAGATCACTTTGTTGAGTGGACAATCGGGGGTAGGCAAATCCAGCTTGCTCAATGCCATCCAACCCCAACTTGAGCTCCGCACGGGCGACCTTAGCGATTATTCGGGCAAAGGACAACACACCACCACTTTTGCCGAAATGCACCCCCTGGATTTTGGCGGCAAACTGATCGACACCCCTGGCATCAAAACCCTGGGTTTCATCCACCTCGAACCCCAGGAAGTGGCCCATAACTTCAGAGAGCTCTTCAAATATTCCACCAATTGCCGCTTTGGTGCCACTTGCCTGCACCGCAACGAACCCAATTGCGCCGTCAAGGCCGCCCTCGAAACGGGTGAGGTCAATCCATTGCGTTACGAAAACTACCTTGGCATTTTGCAAGAAATTGAAGATTTGAATTATTGGGAGCGGAGGAAAGATGTGTAGCGTTTTCTGTTAAGGAACAGAAAAGAAATAAAGTGGACACTTTGACTTTTGATTTAGCCCATTGTGTGGCAACGTTATAGCCAAAATCATGGTCAAAATCATGCTGGAAATCAGCAAGATAGGGTGTGGAGTGTGTAAGTGTGAGTTCGGGTGAGGGGACTCCGAACATAAGTTTCGTCTCCAATTGAAAACGAGGTTTCTTCACACTCAAACCCAAACAAGCACACCCAAACCCAATTTCATCCGTGTTCCCAACTGGCCTCGCATAGCGAGGCAACGAAGATGTCTACTTTGTTTAATCTGCGGCCCTAACGAACTCAAAAGAAAAAGCGCTCAAGGTGCCGGATCAGGAAAACGCTCCTGCACTTTTTCGATTGCTTGCAAAACCTCCTCGCTGAGTTTGAGCTCAATGCTGCCCAGGTTTTCCTGCAACTGCAACAAGGAGGTGGCCCCGATGATGTTGCTGGTAACAAAAGGCCGGGAATTCACATAGGCCAGGGCCATTTGGGCCATGCTGAGGCCATGATTTTCCGCAATTTGACAATAAGCCTCGATTGCTGCCAGTGAGCCCTCGCTGTTGTAGCGCTTGTAATTGGGAAAAAGCGTAAGGCGAGTTTTGCTCAAATCCTCGCCAGGGCGGTTGTACTTGCCACTCAGGCGGCCAAACCCCAGGGGTGAGTAGGCCAGTAAGCCCATTTTTTCGCGCAGCGAGATTTCTGAGAGGCCAATTTCAAAGGTCCGGTTGAGCAGGCTGTAGGGGTTTTGAATGCTCACGCAGCGGGGCAGGTCGTGTACTTCGGCTTTGTGCAAGAGTTTCATCAGGCCCCAGGGTGTTTCGTTCGATACGCCAAAATGCCGGATTTTACCTTCCTTCATGAAGGTTTGCAAGTTGAACAGCAATTCCTGGAAATTCTCCTGCCAGGGATCATGGCCCATCGGAAAGCCCCTTTGGCCAAAATAATTGGTTTGCCGCTCCGGCCAGTGTAGTTGGTAAAGGTCGAGGTAGTCCGTTTGCAGGCGCTGGAGGCTTTTGTGTAGAGCGTCTTCCAATTGCGCCTTGCCAAAACCCATCGGCTGGCGGATGTAATTGAAGTAGGGCATCGGCCCAGTGATCTTGCTGGCCAGGATGACTTTGTCTCGATTGCCTGTTTTTTTAAACCAGGTCCCGATGATTTTTTCGGTGCTGCCCTGGGTTTCGGCCTTGCCGGGGATGGAGTACATCTCGGCGGTATCGAAAAAATTGACGCCCTGGCTCAAGGCATAATCCATTTGGGCGTGGCCCTCTGCTTCGGTATTTTGCTGGCCCCAGGTCATCGTGCCCAGGCAAATGGCGCTGACTTTGAGGTCGGTGTGACCCAATTGACGGTATTCCATGTTGTTTGAGTGGCTTTGTACGGCTAACAAGGAACCAATATACAACGCACATTGTTTCTTGGGAACAGAAAAGAAATAAAGTGGACATCTTTGATTTTTGATTAAGCCCTTTGTGTGGCAACGTTATAGCCAAAATCATGGTCAAAATCACGCTGGAAATCAGCAAGATAGGGTGTGGAGTGTGTAAGTGTGAGTTCGGGTGAGGGGACTCCGAACATAAGTTTCGTCTCCAATTGAAAACGAGGTTTCTTCACACTCAAACCCAAACAAGCACACCCAAACCCAATTTCATCCGTGTTCCCAACTGGCCTCGCACAGCGAGGCAACGAAGATGTCTACTTTATTTAATCTGCGGCCCTTGCCCAGAAGTTTTCAATCTAAAATTTTCATGCTTTTCCAATCACCACTTTTACGGTCCATCGTCCAGCTCCACCGTTGGCGCTTGGTTTTGGTGTACAGCCTCAACCTCCTGGAAGAGTTGGCGTACTTGCTGATCCCTGCGGCGGCTGGCATGTTGATCAACAGTTTCTTGAGTGGCAAGGGCTGGGGTTTGGCAGCATTTGCCGTGGCTTATTTGGGCTGGCAAGGTACCGCCACTTTCCGCAGAATCCTCGATACTTATGTTTTCAGTTTGATTTATACCCAGGTTGTTGAACGCACCGTGTCGCATCACAAGGAAGCCGAAATCGACACTGGCACCATCAATGCCCGCATCGAATTGCTCAAAACGGTGGTGGAGTTTTTTGAGGTGGACCTGCCTTTTTTGGTCAAAAGCCTGCTGACCATGTTTGGCGCGGCGGCCCTTTTGTTTTTTTACAACTCCAAGCTGGCCCTGGTTTGCATCATCATTATTGTACCCTCTTTGATCCTGAATTACTTTTTTGGCCGAAAAATGACCCTCGTAACCGAAAAAGTCAACAACGCTTACGAGCAGCAAGTAGATGTCATCGAAACCAAGTCCCTGCCCGAAGTCAAGACCTACCTCCAGCAAGTTCGCCGCCTGAACATCCAAAAATCCAATCTGGAAGCCATCAATTTTGGCCTGATCGAGATTTTCGTGTTCTTTATGATCGTGGTGTCTTTGTACATCATTTGCAAGACCCCTGAGCTCAACTACGGCTCGATTGTGGCCACCTATGGCTACATCCTGCGTTTGGCGTACAGCTTCGACTTCATCCCGCATTTGACGGCGAGACTGGCTACGATTCGGGATGTGATTGGGCGATTGGGGGAGGTTTATGAGGGGTAACTTACTACAAAGTTTTTTGGTGGGTGTTGGCGCGATCTGGCAAAATTGGTAGAAAAATACCTGCTCAAGGAAAGTATGATCCATCTGGAAGTTGATGATAGGCAAGGTATGAAGCGATATGTGACCGGAGTTGTAGGCGAAGAAATCAGCTTGCTGAATAAAAAACTGGGATGAGTAGGTAAGCATTTTGTATTGCGCACCTTTACTGCAATACAAAATGCGCTCTTCGCATATTGTATTGTGAAAAGGTACGTAGTCATTTGGCACAATGATTAATTGATTGGCTATCAAAGGATATGAATTTTTTCCGTTAAAAAAAGTTGTATTTTTCTTCAAGCGTTGTATGTTTGTCTTTGAGTATGCGAGGTTCGTATATTATCACGTTGGCTGTAATGCAGACGCAGATTCTAACTTCTAACAATTTTTTAACCCTTTAAAAATAATTATGAAACATTCAAGAGTACGAAATTTCCTATTAATCTTATTGCTTTTTATCAGTAGTGCTTCACTATTTGGACAAAAATTAGAGCCTAAGAAAAGAATACTGGAACCAGACACTACCATTACTTCAAAAATCATGGGAAAAGACTATCAGTTGTACATTTCTTTTCCAAGTGGTTATTCAAATAAGGATACCACTAAGTATCCTGTTTTATATGTGCTTGATGGAAGTAGCTCTTTTCCACTATTTAAATCTGCAAGAGAAGCTATGGATTTAGGTAATGAATTGGAAAAAGTAATTATTGTAGGTATTGGAAGCGGACGAGACCTCGCTTCTTGGTACATAAACAGGGGGTATGACTATACGCCTTCTCTAGATACTATCTATCACCGGAGAAGTGAAAAACAATTCGGATTTCCAAATGGTACAATCAAATCAGGTGGGGCAGAAAAATTCTTAAAATGCATTACAACAGAAATAATTCCTTATGTAGAAACACACTACAAAACTACAAATGACCGTGGCATAACAGGGCATTCATTAGGTGGATTATTTACTACCTGGTGTTTTATAAATACCAAAGGGGTGTTTACACGATTTGGTATCAACAGCCCTTCGCTTTGGTGGAATAGTAATGAAGTACTCACGCAAGCAGAATCATTTTTTGATGCCCATAAAACTTTGGACATACCATTTACCAAAGTGTTTGTATCAGTAGGCGAAAAAGAGGGCCCAATTATGAATTTAGTTATGGAAAAGTATAGTACACTACTTGAAAATAAGGCATATAAAAATGTTGCAGTAACAAAACATGAGTTTAGTGGTGAAACACACCTGTCTGTAGTTCCAGCCAGTTTAAGCAGGACACTTTCTGTTTTGTATGGGACAAAAAAATAGAAGCACTACAGCCAACAGGCGGTTTGGCAATATGGCGGGGCGACGAATAAATTCTCAACTTTTTATTCGCTAATCGGCTTCAGTTCCAGCCGACGAATAAAGCCGAGCTATAGAATAAACAATGAACTTTTAGTTATAAATTTAGCCGCAGTTACGGGCTGACGATTTTCAAATACCGCCACATCGCCAAGCCGTGTCCGTTAGCAAAAATGCCAAGCCACCTCCTTTAACATCGTATTTGTAAAAGCAGGGGTGATTGGAAGCCTTTGAATAGTCGGGATTTTATGGTATCTTTGTACGTGAGCGCGAATGGAGAAGGTAACCCCCCCGCCTTCACAAATACGTGGCACGTTGGTGGCAATTTTATAAGAACCGACAAACATAAAATCAACATTCCATTTCTAAAAGTACACTTCATGATAAGGATCATTTTCATTTATTTCTTAACATTTCTATTATTTTACCTTTTCAACAGTTGTAATAAGGACGTCACCCCAACATCAAAATATAAAACATGTGATTCAAATTTATACAATACATGCAATGGAATGGGTAATGGTGCATACTGTACATTCGGATATAAATGGGGAAACAATAATCCATTCTCTAATGCAGGTTTAGAGAAACCTGGTCCAGCTACTGGCAACATTACACTCACTTATAAATTTATGGATGCAGGTTTTATTTTTAGCACACATAACAAAGAAAACTTCGTAAGTCTTGCATTTGAAAATAATATATGCTCTGATGCAAAGGACAAATTTCGATTGGCTTTTGCAGAGTGGGCTTCTGTGGCAAAAATCAATTTCAGGGAAGCAACCATCAATGAAACCTCTGACATAAAGATTATGATAGCGGATATTGAGCAACAATCTTCAATTGGCTATCCTAACTATAACCAATCACCTTGTTCTGATGTAAAAGGGCAGATTATTTTTAAGCGAAATGAGTACAATTGTTCGACTATTTATGGAGCAATACTTCATGAAATTGGTCATGTGCTTGGTCTTGGTCATGTAAATAGTCGAAATGTGATGCACCCAAGTCAAAGTACCACTTATAGTCAACTTCAATCAGGAGATATTCTTGGAATACAAAGTATTTATGGTGCGAGATGAATCGTTTTCAACTTGTAAAAGAACAGTATCCCAATAAGTCCTTCCACTGTGAATTGAAAGGAATCTCATGGAAATCTCCCTGCCTCTAAGGGAGCGTAAAAAAATAAGGTGGACAGATTTGGGTTTAGTGAAAAAAGAAAAACAACTGGATGAAAGGATTTTGTGTTCTTTTTTTGCTAAACACCAAAAGATGGCGTTTTATGGCACGCAGGGTGTTTTAAAACAGTTTCTACGAACAACTCTAACTTTCCAACATTTGTTTTTCTCCCCAACTTTTCATTTGGCTTATAAAAGGAATTAACTCCATTCCTGTATCGGTAAGGGAATATTCAACTTTTGGTGGAACTTCTAAATAGACTTTTCTGGTAATCAGCTTATCAAACTCCAATTCTTTAAGGGTTTGGGTTAGCATTTTTGGAGTTATTCCAACCACAGCTCTGTTCAACTCTCCATACCTGAGACAACCATCTCTAAGCACCCATAAAATTCGACCTTTGTATTTTCCACCTATCCGCTGAAAAGCATAATCGACTGCACACTGAGCTTTTTTATTATTTTTTCCCATTTTTTAAAAATTAAAGGCGTTGATTTTCAACATTAATATAGTTTTAGTACGTACCATACATTTTAGTATGTACTTGCAACAAAGGTAGTAAATATTTTCATTTGTGGAAACGTAAAAACTTAGCCTGCTCCCATTTTGGCCCAAAAAGGCCGTTTTTCCGTGATCCTTCGCCTCTTTTAGTGAAGGTAGCACCTGCTACCCCCACTAAAAGAGGCTCGGCTGACGAAAAACCGTCATCTTTTTTGGCTCAAAACCGCTAGCCTAAGTTTTTACACAAAACTTTGAATGCACTAAATCAAAACAAATGAATGCATTGGTCAAAAGAGTACTGTATTTTCCAGTTACTAAAATTATTATAGGAATTAGTGTTCCATTTTCACTATTCGTAGTAATTCAAAACTTTGTTTTAAAACCATTTTTTTATAGCATTATTCAAGGTAAAAGTATTGCTGACCCAATTATTATTTTTATTTCTGCTATAGTACTGTTAGTTAGCTATTACTATTTATTCCATTTTTATGATAAAAGAAAAATCACCGAACTATCCCTAAAATATTTACCCAAAGAAATGTTTGGGGGCTTTATTCTTGGGTTTTCGACAATTTCTTTATCTATTTTCATTTTATATTTATTAAACCACTATCAGGCTTCTGGTATTACAACTACACATTACACAGCAAGGATGTTCACAGTATTAATATTTGCTGCGATAGTTGAAGACTTATTTCATAGAGGGCTAATCGTAAGGGTGGTGGAAAATTGGTTAGGTACTCACATAGCTATTGTGATTGCAATGTTGGTAGAATTACAACACATTTTTAACCCCAACTCAAACCTTTTTAGTTTTTCTGTCGATTTGATTTGGGGGTTTACTATGGCAATGATGTTTATCTATACTAAAAGAATATGGCTACCATATTTCTTCCATTTAGGTTGGAATTTTTCTCAGCCTTTTTATGGCTCCAATCTCACAGGTACAAATGATTTAGGAACTATCATTCAATCTAAATTTAATGGTCCTGAACTATTAACAGGTGGTGCATTTGGAATTGAAAATTCAATTTTTACGGCATCATTTCTATTAATTATTGGTATTGTTCTTTATTACCTTGCCAAAAAAGAAGGCAAAATTGTCAAAGGCAAACTGTTTAATCGCCATTAAGAGCATGTTTAAAATTTTTTGTTTGCCGTAAACTGGCCCAATTTCGCCTTAACCTTTTTAATAAGGTCGTTAGGAAAATGCTCATTGTGCGGTGCATAACTCCGCTTTTCCTGCTACCTTTATTAAAAGGGTTAGTGGCAAGCCACGAATAAACCTTACCAAATCGCAACTTCGTTGCCTCGCTGCGCGAGGCTTTTTTTAGCACACGGATAAAATTGAGTTTGGGTGTGTTTGTTTGGGTTTGAGTGTGAAAAACCCCGTTTTCAATTGGAGACTAAACTTATGTTCGAAGCCCCCACACCCGAACTCACACTTGCACACTCCACACTCTATCTTGCGGATTCCCAGCATGACGTTGACCCTGACGTTGACAACTAGTGGTCCAAATTGTAAATCTGCCCCAAGTTCCACGGGCTCTTTGTCTCCGTAGCTGCGTTGTTCGTTGGTCAAATAGTCCACTATTTTCCCTCCTCTCGCCTTGCTACAAAGCCAAATAGCCTGCCTGCAACCTAGGGGGTATTTGTAATTCGTACCACTAGCGATTAAAAAATTGGAAAGGTTTATTTTTGAACCGTTACTTATCCCTCACCCTAGGTTTATCCGCATTATCGATCAATTCGATGATTCTATTGACCTGTTTATCAATATCCTTGATCTTTTTTATGGAATGAATGATGTTTCTCTTCTTTCCGAGGCTCAAGGCTTCAAATTTGTTTTTTGCCACCGCATCTTGCTCCAAGACGACTTCAAGTACTTCAGGCATATCGACGCCGAGCGGATTAGGGTCCTCTACCAGTTCAAAAACAACCAGGTCTCCCAGGCTTTTGCCCAGCGATTTGAGGTTCGCACCCGAAAGAATGATGAAAAAATTGCCGTCGCCGAGGTGATTCAAGCCACACTGAAAGGTAATTTTTTCGTCAAGGGTACAAATCAAGCGGGTGTACCGCTTGTTTTCGTAAGTATTGACAAGCTGAGCTGGTATAGTCAGATAGAAGTACCCTCCTTTTCGTTTCTCTAGTTGCCCAATGGCTTGCTGGTCCTTGTAAATGCTCATTTTTGCTCAACAAATTTTTTAAGCCCTTGAAGATCCTTGAGGTGCATGGAGTGAACCCAGTTGATAATTCCCCCAAAGTAGGCAATTAAGAAATGCGGTTTTTTGAGCACCTCATCAAACCACAATATGACTTCAGTACAGTCATGATCAGGCAGGGGGATTAAAATGAAAGTGAGTTTTACCTCTTTTTCAAAAGGCGCAACATAACTTTTGAGCCTAAATACAATCTCCTCGTTTTTACTCAAACTAGTGATTTCTTGATAACCGAACTCTTTGCCATTTTTGGAATAAACGGTTCGAGCGCCAACTTTGCCGTCTTCGCCCTGCAAAAAGCATTGGGAATTGGTCTCACTTAGCCAAGCACTCCAAACCATCAGTTGTTCTTGATAACGAATAGCATCATAGACTTTTGATACAGGGGAATCGACAGTTATTTTTTCGATGTACTGTACCTTATTTGGTAAAATCAGGACAAGTATGCTCAGTGCCGTAACAAGACCAAGCAATAGCCCACCAAAGATCATTCCTACCATGTGCAATAATTTTGAACATTTGAGCCAAACTCACCTTGCAAAGGTATTGGATCGGAGAGACTAAAAATTTGCCCTAAGACAAAAAATCAATCTCGTTTTGCCCTTAAACGACTCAGTGAACTTTGGGTTATTCCGATGAAGCTTGAAATATAGCGCAGTGGAAAAAATTGAAGCCAATTTTTTTCTGTTTCAACCCGTCGGTATCGGTCCGATGCGGCCTCGCTTTGAAACGAAATCACGTTCTTGCTCAAGCTTACGAAAGCGATTTCTACTGTTTTACGCAGCAGTGTGTTGTAAGCGTTGCAGTCTATTGCAAGTTGATCACTGCTGTTTTTATCCATCACATATACGACCGCAGGTTCAATGGCTTCAAAATTGATTCGGCTCTTCGACTGGTCAAGGTAACTTTCCAAGTCTGTGAAAATCTGGCCTGCGGTTCCTATCCAAACGGTATAATCTTGTTCATTTTTGTGGTAATAGAGCCTGATGGCTCCTGTTTCCACGAAGAAATATTGCTTGCAAATTTGCCCTTCTTTGAGTAAAAAATCACCTTTGTCCAATCGAACCATCTTGAGTTGACCAACGATGTTATCAACCTGATCTGAGCTGCCAGACGATAACCTAGCGATTTCGTTTTTGATATTTTGCATAAAACCAGGTTAAATAAGACCTTATCATTGTGTTTTAAACTTCAATCGGCAACCAGTGGACCGAGTTCGAGCCTCACTCCATCGCCGCAGGCTCATTGATCCTCACCACCCTCACCTCCGTCCGCCGGTTGTACTGGTGCTCGCTTTCGCTGCAATCCACGCCGTCTTTGCAGTGGTTGCGGATGGCGCTTTCACCCAGGCCCTGGGTTTTGATGCGGCTGGCGGATACGCCTTGGCGCACGATGTATTCCTTGGCAGCCTCGGCGCGGCGCTGGGAGAGTTGCAGGTTGTAGTCGGCGGCCCCGCGGGCGTCGGTATGGGCGGTCAGTTCTACCTCCATTGTGGGGTACTTGAGCATCAGGCGGGCCAGGGCGTCGAGGTCGCGGGCATTGCCGCTGCGCAGGCTGGCCTTGTTAAAGTCGTAATAAATGTTTTCCAACACGATCACCGTGCCCTCGGCCAGGGGTTTGCGCACCGCCGTTTCACCCGTGGGCGTAAGCCTCACACTGGAAGAAAACGAGCGGCTGCCCCGTACATTTTCGGTCGAAATTTGGGTTTGTCCCGTACGGAAGCCCACTTTTTCGATGTAAACGGTATAAACGCAACCAAATTCCAGGCAGTAGTTGTAGCTGCCATCCAGGTCGGTTTGCAGCAGCAGTTCTTTGCCGCCACAGCTGCTCACAATGCGCACCTTGGCATTGGGAATGGGGCGCTCAGTTTTTTCGGTTAGGGCCAAACCCCGCAAATTGACACAATTGCGCTTGGGCAAAATGACATCCAATTGGGCCTTGCCCTTCTGAATGCGGGGAATAAAAGGAATTTCCTTGGTCTGGTAGCCATCTTTCGACACCAGTAGGATGTATTCTTTGTTGGAAGCCAGACCCAATTCCGCCTCGCCGTTGCGCTCACTCAGGATCGAGGGCGCACCCAAGTCGTCATCAGATTTGCGGTCGAGTTGCATGATGTATTCGCCGGGGCGATTGGGGTCGTCGAGCAACTTGGCCGAGTAGGTATTGCCGTCTTTGATCAGGCCATCGTTCGAGCGCTCAAAAATACGTACCGCTGCCTGGCTCAAGCCCGCGTTGTTTTCGCCGTCGATTACTTTCAAGGTCAAGGCTACATTGGCTACGGGCCTCATGCCTTTTAGACCATCGGGCGCATCGAAGCCGTAAATATCGTCTTTGCCCATGCCACCATTGCGGTTGGAGGAGAAAAACCCCTTCAACCCATCGCTGTCGATGACGAAGCCAAAATCGTCTTGCCGCGAGTTGATGGGTTCACCGACGTTGATGACCCGGCCCCAGTTGATCCCGCTCAAGTCGATCATGAATACGTCCATGCCACCCAGGCTGGTGTGGCCCTGCGAGGAGAAAAACAAGGTGCCATTGTCGTGGATGTAGGGAAAAACCTCGTCGTTGGGGGTGTTCACCTCTGGGCCGAGGTTGATGGGTTCGGACCATTTTTGGCCGTCCCAATCCACAAAATAAATGTCGCGTTTGCCGAAGCCACCTGGCATGTTGGAGGAAAAAAACATGCGCGAGCCGTCATAGCTCAAGCTGGGATGCATACAGGAGTATTGGTTGCTGTTGAAAGGCATTTCGCGCACCCTTTCCCAATCGTAGAGGCCGCGATGGGCTTCGTATACCTTGAGGCTCACCCGACCCGATTTGTCGGCGGTGGTGGCCCCGCGCTGCTGGCTGTTGCGGGTAAAGTAGATTTTGTCGCCCGAATGATTGAATGATACCGGCCCCTCATGGAAAAAAGAATTGATCTCCACCGAAAAAGGCTCCGGGCGATAGGGCGCACCGTACAAGTCGAGGTCAGCGTAGTAAAGTTCAAAAAAAGTCTCTCCAATCTTAGGATCTATCATCCCGCCTTGCTTGCGCGAGGTCACAAACACGATGCCATTGCCATAATAAGCTGGCGAAAACTCCAAAGCCCCCGTGTTGATGCGCGTGGTGTTGCGGATGGAGACAGGATAGGTTTGTGCCACCAGTGCAAGGGGCAGAAAGCAAGCTATAAAGATGGCCAGGAGTGACTTGTTCATGGATTGGGCAAGTAGATTTTTAGGAACGCTGATTTATTTTTTAAACTTTTGCCCCGCTTCGCGGTGCGTCTAGGAGGAACACGGATACAACGGATGAAACGGATTTTCACTGATTTCCAGCATGACGTTGACCCTAACGGTAGTGTCCAACATCTTCAAATCTAATCCCAATTCATCATCTTTCGTATGTCATACATTAAC
This sequence comes from Chitinophagales bacterium, assembly GCA_013299105.1. Classification (GTDB taxonomy): domain Bacteria; phylum Bacteroidota; class Bacteroidia; order Chitinophagales; family Saprospiraceae; genus Haliscomenobacter. The sequence goes on from JAAFJY010000026.1 coordinate 97,530, forward strand.
TTGAATCCTGAATAGAAGTTCTTGTTTTTCAGCGACTTGGAAACGCTTTAAAGCTAAAGTTTGCAAGTTTTAAATTGATACAATTCAATCCGTGCAAACGAATACCTAAGCGATCTCAAAACTTGCCAGCGAGCCACTACTTCGTAAGTCGTAAGTCGTCACTCGTAAGTCGTAAGTCAAAAAAACAACGTAACCATGAAGGACTCACATTATGTCAAAAGAAAAACCGCGGGTTATCAAACTCCGTCCCACTGGATTTCCCCGTGATGAAATACCGCAAAACCACCTCAGCACTGCCGCTGTTGTAACGCCTCAATTCAGACAAAGTAGCGTCATAAGACAAGCCGAGCATGATGTTTTGCCCCATTTGGACGCTGAACAGCCCGGAAAGTGACTCCCCAAAGCCATTTTCTTTCGATCCACCCAAACGGTAAGACACCCCAGCAGTGACTTTGTCATTGAAAATCAGGCTCAAATTGGCGTCGGCGTCAAAAGGGGCACCTTTGACAGACTTGAGCAGGGCCTGGGGTTGCAATTTAACACTTTGCCCCAATGGAATCATCACCCCGGCCATAAAAAAGAAATGTGGTACTTCCCTGGAAATGGTTCCTGAGTTATCGGCCAGGTCAATGTTGACGGCCAACAAGCGGGGAGAGGAGATGCCGAGGTAAAAATTCTGGGCATTGTAATAAATCCCTGCGCCAAAATTGGGCACAAACTTGCTCTGGTTGCCTTGCGGAATGGCGTTGTCCTGTTCGATGGGTTGCGAACCCCGCAATTGTGAAAAATCCATCTGAAAATTGCGCACCGAGGTCATCAGGCCCAGGTTCAAGAATCCCCTTGGCACCGGGATGCGGTAGGCATAGGCCAACTCAGCGGTGTATTGCTGGCTGACCCCGATCGACGAGCGCGAAATATTGGCCCCAATGCCCACCCGGTTGTTCAATACAGGCATGTTGAACGACACCAGTTGCATTTGCGGCGCACCATCCAGCCCGATCCATTGCGAGCGCGCCAAAGCAGCGATCGAAATGCCCTCGGAATTGCCCGCGTAGGCGGGGTTGAAACCCAGTTTGTAGTGGTTAAACTGCGTAAATTGGGTTTCTTGCTGCGCCCAACACGGGATGGTCAGCAAAAAAGCGAATAACAGGAGTGTGTAAAATTTGCTCATAAACTCCTTTTTTGGTCGGTTTTGGGTAAGTTCTCAATCCTTTAAAAATCCGTTTACGCGTTACAAACGCGTGTAAGATGGTTCCGGTCAGAGACCTGGAACCAGCGTCAATTTAGCGTTGTGCTGGTGTCAGGTCTCCTGACCGACACCGGGCTTCCGCACGTTTGCAACGTGCTTGCGAAACCATTCTATTGTAGCCCTGGCGTTTTCACGGATTACCAGCAACGTTGACACGCACTGCGTTTGAATCCACAAAATGGCCTTCTTTAATCGGGCTTCTCATAAATCGTTTCACTTCGATTTAGCACCGCCTTGCGTCAGTTTCACGTTTGCTAAACTTCCAAAGTTTGGTAAACGTGAAGCTGACGCAAGGCTCTTCTCCAGACTTGTCAGGTCTATTGACGCATCTCTGACGCGAAGTAGAGCTAAAAACTCATTATTTCAACGCTGGATCACAATGAATCCGCTGCTAGGCCCTTTGCCTTGGCCGTAATCTACCAAGTAATAATAGGTATCTGGCGGCAGGTCTTGGCCATTGTAGGTTCCATTCCAAGTGTTGCGATAGGGTCGGGCCGAACGGAAAACCTCATCACCCCAACGGTTGAAAATAATCACCTGGCTTTGCGGAAACTTGTTCAGGTCCAGCAAACAGGGGATGGTAAACAAGTCGTTGACCTGATCGCCATTGGGCGTGATCACGTTGGGAATCTCACAGTCAGCATCTTGCCCCACCTGTACTTTCACCTCGGCCACCGAGCATTCGCAACCATCGCTGCACAGTTGATAGACAAACTTGTCCTGGCCAATGAAGTTGACATTGGGCTGGAAAGTAAACAAGCCACTCCCTGTCACACTCAAACGGCCATTGAAAGGCTGCTGGACGAGGGTTACACGGGTATTGGCGGGTACGGTATCGTTCAGCAGTACATTAATCGGAATCGGAGCGCCAAAACGCCCACTGACCGAATCTTTGACCGCTTTCGGGCTCTTTTTGAAGTTGATCACCACAGTATCGCGGGAATCGACGCCACAAACACCTTCGTCGACCTCCCATACAAAGGTATTGGCACCGCCGCGCAAATTGCGCACTTGAGTGGCATGGTCCGCAGGGTTGACGATACTGACCCCTGAAGTCAGGCTTTTCCAACGGCCTTTGCTGCCTTCGCTGGGCTTGTCGGCCTGGAGTTGGGTCAGGGCTTCGTTGTTGCAAATGTTCTGATCGCGGCCAGCGAATGGCCCTGGATCCGAAACAATGACAAAAACCTCGTCGATGGCGTTGCCACAACCGCCTGCGGGCACCGTCCAAATGAAGGAGTAAAGGTTGCCGGGTTGCATGCCCGTTACACCCGATTCAGGACTGCTGGGGTCGAGAATCAACACCCCCAACAAGGACTGCACCTCTGATTGCACCCAGCGGCCCTGGGGGGCGGCTTGGGCTTTGAGTTTGATTTCGCGTGAAAAACATGCCAGGATGTCATCGCCAGCAAAAGCAGTATCGGGCTTGTTGACCTTGATCACAATGTTGTCGGTGGAATAGTCGCGGCAAATGCCATTCGACAAGGTCCAGCGAAAGGTGTAAGTTGAATCACCTTTCAAACCTCGCACAGGCGTACTGGCCAAGCCCGGACTGATGATCCTTACGCCCGTGGTATCGCCCGCAATTTGGGTCCAAAATCCCACCCCAATCGAAGGCGCTTGACCCACCAAATTGATGGTTTGATTTTGGCAAGGCGAAAAATCAGGCCCAGCAAAGGCTTTGTCGCTCGGCACGCGGTTCATTTGTACCACAAAAGGATCGGAAGCAGTAGAAATACAAGTGCCCAACTGCGCCCTGACCGTGAAGGGGTAATTGCCATTGTCTAAACCCGTAAACTCGGTGATGTCAAAATCAGTAGTTGTACCGCTGCCGATCACCCCATTGGGTCCCGACCAGGCATAAGTGGCTCCAGGCGTGGAACTGCCTGCATTGAGCGAAAGGCGCAAAATTGGTTCTGTTCCGCCAATGCAAAATGGCGTGTTGGCCCGCAGCGAAGGGCGTTTAGGACTCGGCAAAATCTCCACGCGGGTAGTAGCCGTTTCGGAGCGACAACCATTCAAGGTGGCAATGACCGAGTACAAACCTGCATGGCGCAGCGAATCGGCCTCCGTGATCACCGGATTGGCTAGGGAAGAGGTAAAGCTCGGCCCACTCCAGGCGTAAGTGGCCCCTGCGATGAAAGTTGCGCGAAGCTCAATCGGCGCACCCTGGCAAGCCGGGCCTCCCGTCGAAGCTTCGATTTTTGGTTTGCTATTCACCTGGATCGCCACTTCCCCTGAGCGCAGCGAATTGCAGCCGTCAATGCTGACAAAAACAGCGTAATTGCCCGCATCGGCAGCTTGCAGGGCACTCAGGTTGAGGCAGGGCGTAGTGGTGGTGACAATGCCACTTTTGGGCGTGACCCAGTTGTAAACCAGGTTGTTGCCCTGGTATGGATCGGTACAAAGGCTCAAAGCCGTTGTTTCGCAAATCGGTTGCGGGGTATTGTCCGACAAACGTGGAGTGCTGGGCGTGCGCGGCCCATCGGCCACACTCAAGGCCAGGGTTTTTTCCTCCGAAGCGCAGCCATTGGGCGTGCTGACCACCAGTTTGTAATTGCCACTGCTGGCTTGAGTGCCATTTGGGATTACTGCTTGGCGGGCGTTAGAGGAAAAGCCATTTGGTCCGGTCCAATTGTAGCGATACGAGCCATCATCAGCCGGAAAAACCGCTGCGGTCAACTTGATATCGGTAGGCCCACTGAGGCATTTGGGCGCATCGCTGTTGATTTCTACAATTCTCAGGCTCTTGATCACTTCTACGCGTACCGAATCGAGCCCCACGCAGCCTTCCGGGGTAGTGACCCTGATTTGGTAAACCCCCGCGTTAGTTTGCAATGCCCGGTCGATGCTGGCAGTGCTACCCACGGCAGTATAACCTTCGGGGCCGCGCCATTGGTAGGTGGCATTGGCGATGAGCGGCGAAACGCGAAGTTCGAGTTTTGACCCCTCACATACGTTGTTAGGGCTGGCCGAGGCGCGGGGCTTGGGTACTTCGTTGATCACCACATTCACCGCTGCTGAAAGTTCAGAGTTGCAGTCTTGGTTGCTGAGATAAACCCGCCAGTTGCCGCGTTGTGCTGCACCGACATTGTTGAGGTCAAAACTGCCCGTGGTGGTCTTGAATTCTTCCAAACTCGGGCTTACCCAAGTAAAACGTGTAGATTGGGCATTGGTGCGCAGGGTCACTTTGCCGCCTTCGCAGGTGGGACCGGAGTAGGTGATTTCAGGACGAGCAGGCTTGGGTACAACATTTACTGGGATCAAAGCCTGGTCAGAGGCACAGCCAAAACGGGCGATCACCAGGCTGTACACCCCGGCATTGGCCATCGTGGCGCTGGCAATCACGGGAGGGTTTTGGCTGGTTGAATTGAACCCATTTGGCCCAGTCCATTGATAAGCCGTACCAGTCCCACTGACGTCGGTCCCCAAAGCCAAGCTGCTGCCTTCGCACAAGGAGTAAGATGCAGCACGCGGAATGGCCTGGGGTTTTGCAATAAAACTCACCTGCCTTGGCGCAGAAGCTTGAGATACACAACCGTTGGATTCAATGGTCAGGTAAAAACTGGCCTGGCCTTCGGTATGGGGCGGGTTGACGCTGAAACTGGGTACATTGCTTTGGCCCAAGAGGGTACCACTTGGCGCATTGCCCCGGTACCAGCGGTAAACGATGCCATTACCTGGAGGAGACACTGTTGAGGTGAGCACCATTGCTTCGTTGACGCATACATTTTCTTTTACTTGCAAAGCAGGCGTAACGGGCAGGTCTTCAATCGAAATCTCCACGATCCCCAGCGATTTGCAACCTGTAATGCCCGTGATTTCTACGGAATACGAACCCGCATTGCGTGAGCCCACCCTGGGTATGACTGGGTTTTGGTTGGTCGAAACAAAGCCATTTGGTCCGGTCCAACGGTAGGTGAATACCATGCCACCATTCGCTACGGGTGGGTTGGCAAACAAGAACAAAGTGTCATTGCCGCAACGCCCGGAGCGGCTGCTGGGCCTGGGAGCCAGGGCGTCGAGGCGAACCAGCGTTGAGCAACGGGCCACGTTGCCAGCGCGATCGGTGACGGTAAGGGTCAAATTTTGGGTGGTGCCGATTTGGGCACAAGTAAAGGTATTGGGGCTCAAAGTCAGGCTTGCGATGCTGCAATTGTCGGTACTGCCCGCGTCAATGGCCGAGGCTTCGATCACTTGCGGCTCTACTCCAGACGGGTTGATGAACAAAGTGGTAGCCTGGCAGCGCGCCACTGGCAGTTCAGTATCCCGAATCGTGATTTTGTAGCTGCAAGTATCGGCATTGCCTGCCTCGTCTTTGATGATGTAAAAAACCTTGGTTTCGCCAGGATTAAAATTGACGCGCAAACTGTCTGGAGGAATGGGGAAACTAGCTAAAGGTAGTGGCGTGGCCCCCGTAGCGTAATAGGTAGGCACTACACTCCGGTACGACAACTCAGCGTAAATCCAACCTTGCTTATCGGTTTGACCATCGGCAGTGATGGCAGCGGGGTTACAGGGGTTCACTCCTTCGCCTGGCTGACCCGATGGTGTGCTGATGCGGCGAGGAGCAATGCGCAGGTTCAGTTGCCCATCGGCTGCCCAGCGGTTGAAACTGTCTTGACGAATGTCTACAAAAAACTGGCCCGGCGTGCCGCAATCAGCCCCGCCTACGTTGCTGGCTCCCAGAAAAAGGCCATTTTCGCCAAAAACTTCCAAAAAAGCATTGGGCGAATTGAAGTCACCCTGGTAATTGATGATCACCCGCGCCTGGCTGGTAGCATTGGATGCAATGCCGTCGAAGCGATAAGTTTTTCCGTTGGCGATGTAGGCATTCAGGGCCGCATTGAAGGAATAAGTCAGGTAGGCTCCTGCACTATCCAGCGGCAAAGTGCGTCGATACGAACCCAAGATACGGCAATTGTCGCTGGCCGCAGCGGGCCGAGGCAAAGTATAAGGCACCGTACAGGCTCCAGGGGCCAAAGTCAGTTGCACATCCGGCGGGCAGGTAATTTCTGGCGGGATGCGATCTTGAATGTTTACCCTGAACGTGCAAGTATCGGCATTGTTGCCACAGTCGCGCACGATGTATTGGATGCGGTTGTTACCAGCGGGCAAATTGACCACGATGGGTGCAAAAACGGGCACATTCACTGGAGCAGCGTCATTGATCCGATACGACCACACGATGGACGTGCCCACCAGGCTACAAGTCTCCTCTACGCTGGGAGGGCGCAGTTGGAAATTCGCGCTGCAAGTACTTGCTTCAGCTGCTAAGGTGGTATCGCGTGGACAATTGCTGATCCGGGGTTTTTGGTTGTCAATCACCCGGAAAGTAGCGATGCTGGTGTCGCGGTTGTTGCATTCATCTACCACAATGAACCTTACTCGCCTCTCCATCAAAATACCGGGTCTTTGCCGACAAGTCAAGGTGGGAAAAGTGACCGCAGCACCCGTATTGGCATCTTGCAAAACCCATTGCAAGGCACTAGCTGGGGTAGTACAATTGTCGCTGGCAAGGGCTCCTCCCCTGCTGTTGAGCCAATCATTGAAGGCCGTCTGCGCGTCCAGACCCGTTTGGCAGGTCAAGGTCAGGTCGCTGGATTCGCGGCTGATCACGGGGCGCTTGATGTCGCGTACTTGGATGCGTTGCAGGTGGGTACGCACGTTGCCACAACTGTCGGCCAAGCGCCAGGTACGCTGTACACTGTAGTTGTTGTCGCAATTGCCGCTCACCAACACGTCGGTGTAAGTGAGGTTGTTGGGGCCAATTTGGGTGCAATTGTCGCTCAGATTGGTGGGAGAACCCGAAAACTGCGGGTTTTCACCAAATTCACAATCGATGATGGTATCCTTTGGTGGGGTGAAACTTGGCAATTGGTTGTCGACCACTTGGATGGTTTGCAACTGTGCGCGGCTATTGCCGCATACATCGGTGGCAGTCCAGAGACGGCGCAATTCATAGGTATGGCGGCAATTAGAGCCCGGCGCAAAAACCTTGGTATCGCTGAAACTCAAGCGGGGGTTGTCGTCGCAATTGTCCGAGATTTGGGGCCTGCCCAAACTATCGGCGCTGGTGCTGCGGGTGCATGCAATAGTACGATTGGCAGGAAAGGAAGTGAAATTTGGCCCCTCATCGTCGTTGATGATGATCACTTGGCGCAAGCGGCTCTCATTGCCACAGGCGTCGAATGCCCGCCAGGTGCGGATGTATTTGCGCTTGTAAGGGCAGTTGCCGCTGCCCTCAATCACTTCGTTGAAAATCACCTGGCCCAGTTGGCAATTGTCGCGCACTTTAACGGTAGAAGTGTCGGGGACGGGCTGCTTACAACTGATGACGAGCGAATCAGGGATGCTGCGGGTAAAAGTTGGTGCCTTGGCATCGGTGACAACAAACAAATAAGTTTTGTTAGAAAGCACCGTTCCGCCGGGGTTTTTCACCTGAAAATTGAGTTTGAGCGTGTCCCGGCAAGGGCCTTGGAAGGTATAACTCGTAGGTGGTGTAGGCGAAATGGTAACGGTATTTCCAGCTTGCTGCGCAGGCAATACGATCAACAATTGCAAAGTGTTGAACCAGGTACCATAGGCCGTATCAGCGTGCTCACAGGATACACGGGTAGTATCATCGACCTGTAATTTTACGGGCTGAAAAGCAGGAATGCTACTTGTGGAAGGTATGGTCTTTCCCCAAGTAATTGCACAGCAAAAAACCGCAAGCAGGGTAAGTATAGTTTTTCTCATAAATGTCTGGCCATTTAGGGGCGTGGAAAGGACTCAGATCCGCTTTGACATTGGATCAACAGGCATTCGAAGGGCCGGAAACAAGCACGAATTGAAGAAAGGCACGTGGTTCATGGAATGTAATCGGTTTTTGTAATCTTGGAAAAACGACACCAAGCCTTCTGTTTGAGCGAAGGCTTGGTATGGTCAGGGCAAGTTACTTATTTTTAAATAACTCAAGGGCAATGGCTTGTGCTTTATTGCGCAAAAAGCTGACAAGAAGTCATTTGTACAGCCATACTTATCTGTGCTTTTAGCCCAGGAGCTGGTCGAACAAGTCAAAAGAACGCAGCAAGCGACGGCGGGTCTCAGTTTTGCCCCAAAGCGCCATCAGGTCGAAAACCGCCGGGCCTTTCATGGTGCCCGTCAGTCCAACCCGCAGGATGGGCAAAACGTCGCCAAACTTGAGGCCTTGTTCAGCAATGAACGCCTCGATATTGGCTTGCAGATCGCTTGCAACAAAATTTGCTACCTCGTCAATCCGGTCCAAAAGCGGCAAAAACAATGCCCTGCTTTCAGTAGTCCATTTTTTGCCAATGGTCTTATCATCGTAAACGGAAAAATCTTCAAAGAAGTACGCCCCGTTGTCCCAGAAATCGCTGAGTAGCACCACCCTTTCTTTCATCAGGCCACAAAAAGCCTGCAAGTATTCGTCGCTGGGCTGGTGGCCTTTGGCGGCAATCCAGGGTTTTACAGCAGTAGCCAGGGCTTCGTTCGAGCTGGCCATGAGGTATTGCTGGTTGAACCAACGGGCTTTTTCAAAATCAAAGCGGGCGCCAGATTTACCAATTTTTTCCAGTGAAAACGCAGCCGCCAGTTCATCTATGCTGAACATTTCCTGCTCGGTACCAGGGTTCCAGCCCAGGAAGGCGAGGAAATTAAGCATGGCTTCAGGCAAAAAACCGTATTCGCGGAAGCCTACGAAGGCATCCTCCGGGTTGTCGCTGTTCCAAGAAATAGGGAATACCGGGATGCCCAATTTCATGCCGTCGCGCTTGCTGAGCTTACCCTGACCCGTAGGCTTGAGAATGAGCGGCAGGTGGGCAAATTGCGGCATTTCAGCCTCCCAACCAAAAGACCGGTACAAGAGAACGTGGTGCGCCGTACTGGGTAGCCATTCTTCGCCTCGAATCACGTGGGTGATTTTCATCAGGCGGTCATCGACCACGTTAGCCAGGTGGTAAGTAGGCATACCATCGCCTTTGAGCATTACTTTGTCGTCGAGCTCTTTGCTCTGGAAGCTTACTTCGCCGCGCACCAGGTCTTGGACCAAGATGGTTTCCTCGGCGGGCACTTTGAGGCGAATCACGTAAGGTTCGCCCGAAGCCAGGCGTTTTTCCACTTCTGCGGCGGGCAAACTCAGGCTGTTTTTGAGGCCCAAGCGGCTTTTGGCGTCGTATTTAAAGGTATCGTCGGCCTGGCGTGCGGCGTCCAACTCCTCAGGGGTATCGAAGGCGTAATAGGCATGACCGCTGGCCACCAGTTTTTGGGCGTACTCGGCATACATCGCTTTGCGGTCCGACTGGCGATAAGGACCGTAATCGCCGCCAAAACCAGGTCCCTCGGTTGGATTCAACCCACACCAACGCAGGGCTTCCAGGATGTATTCCTCAGCTCCAGGCACATAACGGGTTTGGTCGGTGTCTTCAATCCTTAGAATGAAAGTACCACCCATTTTTTTGGCAAAAAGATAGTTGTACAAGGCAGTGCGAATGCCTCCAATGTGCAATGCTCCAGTGGGACTGGGAGCAAATCGGGCGCGGATATGACTCATGACGTGACAAATTCGATGATTCTTTTAAGCAGGTATTAGCTTAGAAACTGGATATTACCACTCAATTTTTCATTTTTTTTTGAAAAAAAGGGCGGATATGAACAGCCAAATGTTTCTTTTCTGCGTTGAACAATAAGTAGTTGCTTAAATCCAATTTCTTTTGGCGGCCCAAAAGTAAACATTTTGAAAGGAATGTACTTCAAAAGGTTAAAGCACAATTCTATCAAAATAAGTTCCCGATTACGTCGCTGTAAGATTTTTGGCTTTTTAGAAACTACCCTTGTTGACATTCGGAAAAATAAATTGTAAAAAACTCAAGCGAGCCGTTTGCTGCTTTTGGAGCCAACGTCATGTTGGAAATCCGTGAAGATCAGTTTCATCCGTCTCATCTGTGTTCCGATGTGGAGCTGCGCAGCAGACCAAGTCCGCGAAGCGGGGCAAAGCCCACCATTTGACAACTTATTTTTCTGTGGCTTGAAATAAAGATTTTTTTCCCGTGAACAACCAAAACATATCCTCATGTACTTGATCAAGACACCCCAATTCATCCAAAACCTTTTTCCAAACTTTACTTGGAAAATGCCTACTGAGGCGAAGCAATTGTTCCTGACTTTTGACGATGGCCCCATCCCGGAAGTAACACCCTGGGTACTCGAACAGTTGGAGCACTTCAACGCCAAAGCCACTTTCTTTTGTGTGGGCGACAATGTGCGCAAACACCCCAGTACCCTGGAACAGGTAAGAGCCGCTGGCCACACCGTGGGCAACCACACCATGAACCACCTCAACGGTTGGAACACCGACAACATGAGCTACTTCCGCAACATCCGCCACTGCGCGGGGCAGTTGAAATCGGCCCTGTTTCGCCCACCTTACGGCAAAGTGACGCCCCGCCAAAGCCAGTTTTTGGTGCGCCATTACAATGTGGTGATGTGGGACGTACTCAGCGGCGACTTCGATCAAACCCTGAGCCCGGAGCAGGTACTCAAGAACGTGATCCAAAACGCTGGTCCAGGCTCCATCGTCGTTTTTCACGACAGCCTCAAGGCTTTTGAGCGCCTCAAATATGCCTTGCCCCAGGTATTGGAGTATTTCAGCCAATTGGGCTACGTCTTCAGCGCCATCGACGAAGAAGAGATGGAGCAGGGAAAACAGCTCTCTCAGCGCGCATAAAGATTTTAACTTCCATACAATGCTTTTGATAAAGAGCCGCTGTGTTTCATGGCGGCTTTTGTTTTTTGGGGGCTCCTAATAATACTGGATGGTATTTTTGGCAAATAGGGATATGGGGCCTTGAATTGTTGGGGGAGTTTGTTAACTTTGTGTAAAGGAAATGCTAGCGTGTTTCAAATGGCCTGACTTCACAAATACACAGATTCCTATCAAAAAATAAAGGACAATCAGATGTATCTAATAGACAAAGAAAAAAATAGAATTTCCAAACTTAAAGAAATGACTTTTTCCGAACTGAAATTCAGGGAACGAGAGCATTTACAAGAATGGATTGCTAACAATCCAAATTCACTTGGTGAAGAACTTCTTATCATCCAAAAAGAGTTTAGCGGCTTTAACGAAACCAATGAAAGGCTTGACTTACTTGCATTGGATAAGTTTGGAAGCCTTGTAATAATAGAGAACAAACTTGACGACTCAGGCAAAGATGTGACTTGGCAAGTAATCAAATATGCATCTTATTGCGCAAGTTTAACAAAACAAGATATTCTGAAAATTTATCAAGAATTCCTAGGAACTTCTGCAATTGCTCAAGACCGTATATCTGAGTTTTACGACAATAAGGACATTTCAGAAATTGTATTAAATCAAGGCTTAAACTCTCAAAGGCTTATACTTGTCGCCGCTAACTTTAGGAAAGAAGTTACTTCAACAGTTTTGTGGTTAATGAATTTCAAGATTAGACTTCAATGTTTTAAAGTAACCCCGTTTGCACATTGCGAACAACTTTTCTTAAATGTAGAACAGATATTACCAACAAAAGACACAGAAGACTTTGCAATAAGTATAGCGACAAAGGCGCAAGAAGAGATTGAAGTTCAAGAGACATTAAAAAACAGACACCGGATTCGACTTAAATTTTGGGAACAATTCATCAACTCAAGTAATCAAGTCAATAACTTATTTGTAAACAATTCAGCCTCTAAAGACAATTGGATTGGAAAAGGAATCGGAATGAGTGGAGTAAACTTGAATTTCGTTGCGACAAGTAATCATTGTCGTGGTGAAATTTTTATAAATCGTGGCAACAAAGAAGAAAACAAAGAAATTTTTGACTACTTCTACTCAATGAAAGACATGATAGAAGCAGATTTTGGAGGACAGTTTGAATGGGAAAGAATGGACGACAACATAACTTCAAGAATTAAAAAACAACTTGAAGGAGTAAGCTACTTTGAAGAAAGTGATTGGAAAAAAATGAATGAATTTCTGATTGATGTTTCAGTTAGGATGGAAAAAGCATTTAAAGATCCAATCAAAAAAATAAATAACCATTGGAAGAACAAATAAACTACGCATTGCTAAAAAAATCTATGAAAGAGACCATTCGGCGCAGTAGAAACATCGAAGTTTGATTCCATATTCCAATATTTAGGGTGAAAATTGGCATCAATGTCTATATCCAAATCGACAGCAAAAATTTTCAAGCAAACTCCTTTAACTAGTATTTGTTAAAACTACAAGTACTTTAGGGCCTTGACTTGTCAGGATTTTATGGTAACTTTATAAGTAGGTTAGGTTGGAGGGTTTCAAATGCCTTAGCCATAAAACGGCCTATTACCTGAACTTACAAGGCCCCAAAATCTCAAAAATACAATCTGCAAACAATTCAAATAAAAGTAAGTGAAACCGATTTTCAAAAATATAATTTGAGCAAGGAAGAAATCAAGTTTACCGATTTGGTAGAATTGATCAGCAGAGAGTATGCACACCAAGCACTTTTGGAGTGTAATGAAATAGCTGAACAAGGTAGGCTTTCCAAGCTGACTATGGACGAGATCAATGCTGAAATCAAAGCAGTGAGAGATGCAAAAACTCATTATTGACACTCTCCTCCCCTAACCGCTCACGGCATAGCCGATGATTTGTTCACCCGTTAGCACCTGTTTGGATCAGAAAATTGATGGGGGACAATGAGTGAGTTTGTACATTTACATGAATGGTTCCAATTGCCAGATGCAACCAAAGTCAGGTTATTTTCGGAAACAAGCCGACAAATTGCTTTGCAAGATCCAACTCTTTACCATACAATCGTAAAACATCGGAGTAAGCTTACGGCTATTTCGGGCATTGACTATACAAAACACTACCCTACAAACATCAGATTTATTCCGACTGGATGCTATCCACAAACTGTTTTCCCCATTCGCAAATTTCATCCAGTATTGGTAGTACAGATTTACCAAAATCACTTAACGAATATTCAACTCGTAACGGAACTTCATCAAACTGTTTGCGGACTATGAGGCCATCCTCTGCTAGCTCTTTTAATTGTTGAGACAAGACTTTTTTTGAAATCATAGGTACAATGGCCGCCAACTTCCCAAACCTTTTATTTCCATTAGACAAATAGAACAAAATAATTGGCTTCCAGCGACCGCCAATTTTATCTACTGCTGCGGTTAGTGGGCAATTGTATGGATTTCCAGAATTCCTTTTTTTATGAGTGGTTACCATGTGGTAAGTAGTTTGTGATGATTTCGTAATGATACCAAGGTACCAATATATACCTTTGCACAATGAGTACAATAAGAAAAGACCGTTATTTCCTTTTGGTTGCTATACTGCTCATAAGTTCGGCAGCTTTCGCACAGAACAAACACATAAGGAAAATCAATTTAGCTAACAAAGGACTTATGCTCAAAATTGTTGACAATCTATTCAACAAAGGCGACACTACATTGGCCGATAAATACTTTGTACCGGAGTTTGCTAAAGAAGAAAAGGCATTTACGCAACAAATTCGTACTGCTTTCCCTGATTTGATCATCACCGTAGATATTATGGTGGCTGAAAATGAAATGGTGGCAGCGAGATGGATAGCCAATGGCACTCAAAAAGGTGCGTTCCTTGGCATAAGTCCAACTAATAAAAAAGTAACATGGAAAGGTTCATGGTTTTGGACTTTTAAAAATGGAATTGTTACTGACGGCATGGGCAAAGGCTCATGGGACGCATTGGGATTAATCAAACAACTACAATCAAAATAATCATCATGAGTAAGCTATATGCTCTAATTGGCAGGACTTCTAAAAAACCATTCATCCTCATTTTGATTGCAATGTTAATGGTATTCAACGTTTTAATGAATTTACCAGGCTTGCCAAGCAGTACACCGTCAATGCAAAAAATTTCACCAACATTTATGCCTTTTGACTTACAGGCAAAAGGTTATAATGTTGAAAGTTTTACGACTGACTTGGATAAATTAGGAACAAGAGGCAGAAGCATCTACAAAAATTTCATGCTGTGTGACATTTTTTTCCCTGCCATCTACGCCTTCACATTTTCATCACTTATTTTTTTGGTATTCTGTAATAGAAAAAATTGGTTAAAGTGGTTGTTTCTCATTCCGCTCCTCACAGGGCTTTTGGACTACATCGAAAATATTTTTATCGCCCTATCCTTTTCAGGTTACCCCTCTTCAAGCCAATTGTATGTTTCATTGGCAAGTTTGGCTACACAGACAAAAATGTTGTTCAACGCCTTGTTGATATTATCATTGCTGTTGACACTTTTTACATGGATGGCAACTTTATTCAAAAAGAAATAAGCAGGAACGCACAACAAGGGTTTGTTAAAATGAGGCATAGCTTAGTCTATTGGTCCAAATTGTAAATCTGCCCCAAGTTCCACGGGGTATTTGTCTGCATAGCTACGTTGTTCGTCGGTCAAATAGTCCACTATTTTCCCTCCTCTCGCCTTGCTACAAAGTCAAATAGCCTGCCTTGAACCTAGGGGGTATTTGTAATTCGTACCGCTAGTGGTTTCAAGACAAAAAGCAGACAGTTTTTGGCCCAGTAAACCTATGTTTTGGAGTCGGTACCCAGCACCTGCGTAAAAAAATGGCTCAACATAAGCGGTGGTGACCTTTTTTACTTGAAATCACTGACCTAAACTTTTAATAAAAAATATTTCCAGAAATTTCATCCGTTTTCATCTGCTCGATTGTCAGAACATCATTATTCACAAAAAATGGTGTGAAATGACAAAAACAATGAAGCAGGTGCAGCTCAACCAGTATGGCTCACCTAACGAGTTAAAACTTGTTGAGACGAACATTCCTCAACCTAAAGCTGGTGAGGTGATTATTAAAGTAGAAGCCATTGGCGTAAACTATTCCGACACTTTACGCAGACGAAACCAATATTTTCAGCCAACACCCCTACCTTATGTGTTAGGCTCAGAAGCGGTTGGGCAAATTATTTCAGTTGGTCAGGGTGTTGCAGAACCTTATGTAATTGGTGCAACAGTATTGGCCATTCTTCCTTTTGGCGGTGGTTATTCCGAGTTTGTTTCTGCCAATGCCCAATACTGTGTCCCACTTCCGCCAAACATTGATGCAAAGAAAGCTACAGCCATTTTTGTTCAAGGCTCTACTGCTCAGCTTATGATTTCACAAGTTGCCAAAGACCTTACAGACAAAACAGTTCTAATCAATGCTTCGGCAGGTGGCGTAGGCTCTTTGCTGGTTCAATTAGCAAAACTCAATGGTGCAAAAGTAATTGCGACAAGTAGTTCTGACGACAAGTTAAAGGTTGCAAAAGCAAATGGTGCAGACGAAACGCTGAACTATTCAAAAGAAAATTGGAGTGAAAAGGTAAAAGAAGTCAATAACGGAAATGGCGTTGACATTGCTTTTGAAATGGTAGGCGGAGATGTCTATAATGAAACTGTTAAATCTCTGGCACCAGGCGGACATCTCATAGTTTATGGCTGTGCCAGTGGCATTCAGGGGCAAATTCACCCCGAACATTTTGTAGATGAAAACATTAGTCAGTCGGGTTTCAATTTAGCGTTTTACATCACCACAAAAACACAAGTTTGGCAAGAAGCATTGGGTGTGGTAATTGGGCTTATTGCTCAAGGCAAACTTAAAATTGAAACGCCAAAAACATTTGCTTTAAGCGATGCTGCCGAAGCACATCGACAAATTGAAGCAAGAAAAACCACGGGTAAAGTAGTATTAACCACAAACGCTTAAAACATGAAAAAGTCAATTTCATACATCGCATTGATTGCTATTGCAACAATCATTTTTGCTTTTAAACCAAGCAAAGGCAATGACCTGAAAAGCAAATTGGAAAGTCTATCCGGTACTTATGCCGACCCTGCACCCTATAATTACGGCAAGGCCTGGGGTAAAAGGATTTTTACCTTTGATAAAGGCAAATGGACACTTGATTTTACTTTGTCACTTGATCCTGGTATGAAAATGCAGGTGTTTAAATTCCGCACTTACGGAACTTACAAGCTACAAGAAAAATCAAACAAAAAAGCAGACACCTACAACGCTGTTTTTTATGAAGAAAAGAAATTTTTGACCTTAAAAACAAGCGATGAAAACCTAATCAAAGCGTTCGGATTTGCACCTTGCAATATGAAGCTTGATGTTGAGCAAGATGTATCTGCCAATGGATGCAGTGGCTGGAAGTCTGTTAAGGATTGCCCGGGCGATTATGATTTACTTTCATTGGATAAAGACGGTAAGTTATATTTTGGGAACAGACCACAGGATAATGATATGTGTAGTCCTGATAAACGACCAACTTCATTAACGCCGCCAGTGGTAAAAACCAATCAAACAATAATTTCTGATAAAATGGAAAAATCAAGCATTGAAAAAGTCAAAGCGCTATATAAAAGCTTTGAAACAGGCGATCCAAGGGCTGCGCAGCTTTATTTAAACCCTAATTACATTCAGCACAACTTAAATATGGGCAATGGAATTGCAGGTTTTACAGAAGTGATGAAAAACAAACCCCCACAAGGATTTAAGGCCAACATCATCCGCATTTTTCAAGATGGTGATTACGTTATTACCCATTCAGATTATGACTTTTTTGGAAAAAAAGTTGGCTTTGGGATATTTAGATTTGAAAACGGACAAGTAGCCGAACATTGGGATAACCTAACCGCAGTTCAACTAAAAAATAAAAGTGGACGAACGCAACTAGATGGAGAAACTGAAGTTTTGGACAAAGATAAAACTGCTTCAAATAAAGAACTCGTGAAAAATTTTTCAAAAGATATACTCCTTGAAGGGAAAATAGATTTGATTTCTAAATACCTTAAAGAAAATTATTTGCAGCATAATCCGCAAATTTCAGATGGAATTAGTGGCTTGCTTGAGGCATTTACAGCATTTGCAAAAGAAGGCACAGCTCTAAAAATAACCAAAATTCACAAAGTTTTGGGGCAAGGCAATTTTGTTCTTACGGTAAGTGAAGGACAATTTGGCGCTCAATCTGTGGCACTTTATGATTTATTTAGAGTTGAAAGCGGCAAAATAGCTGAGCATTGGGACGTCATTGAAGCAATACCAGCTAAAGAGGACTGGAAAAATACCAACGGCAAATTTGAATAAACATGAAACCTTTAAAAACTGTGTTTATAGGAATTACACTTGGATTTATAGTGCTATTGATTGTATGCTACTGCATAGATAAACAATCATTCATTCCTATTTTGGCATTCTTTAGCATCATCACACTATCAATTGCGTTGCTTTTAAACCCAAAAAAATGAAACTACTATTTCAAAACTCGCTCTATGCTTTTCATTTGCTAAATGAAAAACAAACTATCCTTTCTTTTGACTGGGCAGATAAAACAAAAGAAATGACTTATGAAGATTTCCAAGCGGCCTGCAATAACTTTGCAGGCTTTGCTTGGCAATATCAATCAAAGCATTTACTCGTCAACACCTGTAATTTTCATTTTCAACTGCCCTCTGAATTCACTGTTTGGAGAGAAGAACAACTAAACCCGAGGTATTATCAATTGGGTGTTTTAAAATTTGCTTACATTACCAAGTCTGAATTTCTTCCATACATGAAAGATATACCTGCTGAAAATGGTAAATTTGAAACCCGGAATTTTATTTCAAAACAAGAAGCTTTAGAGTGTGTTTAAATATTGGAGGTTTAGTCAGAAAACGAGGCAAATTTTGGCTAGTCGAGGCAGGAAAAGCGGAGTTATGCAGCGCATAATGAGCATTTTCCTAACGAAGAATAGGCGAAATTGGACCGTTTTATGACAAACAAAAAATTTTAAACATACTCTTAATCTGGCTAAGGGGTGCGGCTCCTGTTTGATGTACTTTTGAACGAAATGTGAGCAGAGCAAGCTTTTATCAAATACCAAATAAACAATTATGAATGAGCGTGAGGATTTAAAAAATGCATTGAGTGGCGACATCAACGCATTTCAAAGCTTATTTGTGGGGTTTCAAAGTCAATTGAAATCTTACTTGTTTCGATTGCTTGCCAACCGAAACGATGCAGAAGATTTGACACACGATACTTTCATCAAAGCCTTTGAAAAACTTTCAACTTTTAAAGGTGAAGCATCTCTGAAAACCTGGGTTTTTCAAATAGCCACCAATCTATCCTACAATTATTTGCAACGGCAAAAACGCTGGACACCTGATGTAAGTCAACAAGCTAAGAAGTTAGTACTTGAAAATCCAACGTTGAGAAATGAAATAATTAAAATTCACCAAACTTCATCAGATGCCAAGTATGATATAAAAGAGCATATTGACACTTGTTTCACTTGCATATCAAAAAATCTGCCAATTGAAAATCAAATTGCTTTGATGCTAAAAGACGTGTATGATTTTTCTGTTTCAGAAATATGTTTGATACTTGAAAAAACTGAAGGCATTGTAAAATACTTGCTGCAAGATGGCAGGAAAACGATGACAGATATTTTTGATAACCGATGTGCGCTGGTCAATAAAAATGGTGCTTGTCATCAATGTTCAGAGCTTAACGGTTGGTTTAATCCAAAAGAGAATCAGCAACAGGCATTAATGAAATTAGACTTGGTAAAAGGTTCAAAAAAATACAATCGTGAGGAACTTTATCAAATCAGGACAACACTCGTAAAAGCAATTGACCCTTTGCGTTCTAAAGGTTCAGACCTGCAAGAAATTTTATTGAAGTGTAATATTATGGCAATGGGCGAAATTACAGGTTAAGTGGGGCGAAAAAATGTGGCAAACGGATTGAGTTTGGTAAAAAAAAGCACCTGGATGAAAGAAAGGTTGTGTCCTTTTTAACCAGCTGTTATCTTTATTCTCTAAATCCGAAGTGGACTGGGCGGTCTCAAGAATCTAACGCAACAAATGTAAAAATGTTCCATTTGTAAAATGGAATCAAACTACAAAGGTCTCTCATTGGGGGAAAGGATCGAGATCGAAAAATTGTTATCGCAGGGTAAAAAATCCAGCGATATAGGCTGAAATCAAAGCAGTGAGAGATGCCAAAACTTACTTTTGCCCCCCTACTCTCCCCAGGGCAAACGCATTAAAAGTTGAGCATTTTCAGGGTGTTTTCTCTGTATTCATCTGATAGCACACATTTGTTCATTCGTCGACTAATGCTGACTTTTGGCTTATCTCCATTATTGTTGAGCATA
>JAAFJY010000027.1 GCA_013299105.1 Chitinophagales bacterium
TGCTTTGATCTACCGCACCCAGGGCGATTATGCCAAGGGTGTGAACCAAGTGAGGTTGACGAAGCAGGACTTGAAAGCCAGTGGAGTCTTGTACTACACGCTGGAGACGGAAGATTTTACCGCAACTAAGAAAATGGTGATTTTGACAAAGTGATAAAGCAATAAGTCAGCATCATCGGACATCAAGCAAGGGCCGTTCTTCGAAAGGGGGACGGCCCTTTGCTTTTACATATCAATATGCAGCCTTAAATATTGATCAAAAAATAAGTGGGCACAATTTGTTTTTATATATTTGCCTCAAATAAATGGCATTTTTAAATCAAAACTATATATGATGAAACTAATTTCCATTGTTATTTTCTTTTTAGTTGGTCTTGCTTATAAGATGGTTAAGCAAATGCTGGATGGGGGAGAACCAGTAAAGTACGGTTCAGAGGAATTGGTGAATGTCTTATCCCGAAACCCCACACACATGTACAATGTAATGGAAGAATTGTACGCGCTGTATGGAAAATTACCAATCAATGATTATCCAGGATTGTTGGACCAGGTTTTGAATATGGCCCCTAATCAGTCTTTGCGCAAATTCACTGTATTGAAGACCTACCGTGTTAATGAAAATACCGTGTTATGTATTACCAATTGTATAGACAGGGGTGTTGTCCATTCTTCGAGTGGTAAACCAAAGGAGACTGATGTCCTTTTCGAATTTAATTTTGCCATCACCAAAAAGGACGATAAAGGGGTTTATGAATTCTACTCTGAGTTGCATGAAGACTTGGCGGAAAAAAACCTTCGCGGCACTTTTTTTGAAGACATAGCGATGTTTGCAAAACCAACATATTCAGTTGGCGGACAGCAAAGCTAATGTCAAAACGATTTTAGCAACTGGACTATTCTCAACGAGACGTCCAGTTGCTGAAATGTTACCCCTTGGTTCCCCTTTCGCTACATAAGCACGGGGAAATAACGTTCCTCCAAAATTTTGTAGTGGTGAAGCTCATGGCCCACCACCACGAAACCCAAAGCGAGGGGAGTAATTGTTTTTCCATTCGCACTGCCTTTTTTGAGTAGCATTTCGTCAGTAAAGCTGTTGAAAAGCATGATACTGACTTTGCGTACCAACAGAAACTCTTCCCTCAGGTCAGCAAAATTGCGGTGGGCTGGATTGGAGTGCTGAGCATAGCTGTCTTCATCAAAACCTGGAAGATTGGCTTGTTCTCCACGGGCAATACACAAAGCCCGGTAGGTCAGAATGCGCTCGGTATCAATCATGTGCTGAAGGAGCTCCTTGCCCGTCCATTTTCCACTGGCATAAGCTTGATCTGCCAAGGCTTCCCATTTGCCCCAATCTTGACTTTCTAATGTGTGCAAAGAATTTTCTACCGCTGTTTTCACCTCTACATCGGGTGCTTGGTGGATGTAGCGGTCAAAAAACTGTGGATAAACATCAATGGCTGATTTCTTCATGACGCTGTTTGGGTTTGTTGAGCAAAGCACTCAAATGATTAAAAATCTCGTTTCAGCACCCAACGTGGTCATTCAAAAGTAGTAGAAGTCGTCAAGGTACGCAAGTCAATCAAAACTTGTATGTATTCTTGTGATTCTTGGATTGGGTATTTTCCAGCCATTAGTTCAATCGGGCCAGTTTTCAGGGCATCACAAA
Organism: Chitinophagales bacterium; assembly: GCA_013299105.1. Classification (GTDB taxonomy): domain Bacteria; phylum Bacteroidota; class Bacteroidia; order Chitinophagales; family Saprospiraceae; genus Haliscomenobacter. Next base: position 1,667 of record JAAFJY010000027.1, read on the forward strand.
CGCTCGATTCCAATACTTTTGGCTCTTCCAAAACAAACTCCAAGTTTTGGAAATGCGCTTGGTACAGCAAAGGGTCGAGGCTTTGGCGAAAAATTCGCAGTTCGAGTGACCCTTTTGCAGTTATCCTGGCCAATGCAAGGCTGCTGCACTTGCATTGGGTCAGGGAATTGGCATTTTCTTGCAGCTTTACTTGACAAATTCCCATACCCCGGCAATTTCTGCTGGGTAGGCCGTAGATGATCTCTACAGACAAGCCATTTGATTGGGCTTGTAGTGGAGTCAGTGCGCTGTTTGGTGATGTGTTTGACATTTTTCTCATGGGTGATCATGCTTTTGACGCAACAGCTCAGTCTCTTTGTTTTGAAAAAACGTAAAAACTCAGCCAGCGGTTTCAAACCAAAAAAGAATACAGCTCTTAGTACCACGAGACTTGTTGGGTTGTGTTACAAGAGAAGGCCTTCAGAGGCCTGAAAATGAGAATGGCGAAAACGCTACAAAACATCAAGCAAAAAGCCAGTCTTTGTGAAAAGACAAAACGATTTGCGCTGGATTACAATGAAATAAAGTAATAAACAACCAAAAAGTGTTCGATTGAAAAAATAGCCTCGGGATACGCATCAAAAAGAACTGGCCCGGTTTTTTAACATGGACACAGATAGGGAATCACAAAGTAGAAGCAGTTGGCTATTTAGGGTAGGAATAAAATTCCTCGGAGAGCGTTTTCGACAAACCTTGCAGCCGTCGAAAACGCTCTAGAGCAGGATGGAAAGAAACGAAAAAAATGTCAATTACCTGCTGCCTGAGGACTAAATTTTAGTTGTTCATAGCTTTCATGTTTCAAAGATCATGCTTTCTGCGGAAAAAAACATGGCAGTTTTTTCGCAAAATGGCCACCCCTGATTTTGGCGATTAGAAAGGTTGTGCTTAGAATTTATATTGTTTTTACGCCTGTGGGTAGTAAATGTTTTATTTTTTTCAAAAAAATAACGCCAAATAGCATCATGCTGTAAATATTTTCTTAATTTTATTTCTGTATTGTAATTATTATCACCCAATGTTATTACCCTAAGAGTTAATTCAAGGCTGAGGAAAGAGCGCTTTGGATATATTCTTATTCATTCAACTTTTTTCAATGGACTACATATTCATTGAGCCTAAGCCTTATTAGTTTCACCCAAGCACAAGATTGAGGCTGAACACTCTTCAACTTGAGCCAAAACACAGTTCCCAATGGAAGCTTTTCGAGAATTAGCCTATCTATTGCAGCAGTACGCTAGTACTGAAATACCCGTTCTTCACGAACACCAAACCGAAGATCTGGATTACCAGATTTTCTTGGCTTTGGTCGATGGCAAAATCAAAACACGTGCCGAAGCTGCAATAATGGGCGGATGGGCAGTAGATGATGAAGCCTTTCTTGAGCTTCGAGTGCAATTGTTGCATCGACTTTGGAATTCCGTTTTTTTTATCGACATCAATTATGAAGAATATGAGCTGCCGGAAAGGGTTGCTTATTTGGCCTGGCAACGCTTGGCAGCCATGAAAACAATCATTGGTGCGGGCGCAATTAAATCTTTACAGGATGTTTCCTTGCCGTTGTTAGAAATCGCCAAGCAGTACGACTTGACCATGATTGCGTTGGAAACAGCCATGCACCTGCGTCAATATTATGCGATCCATGAGGGCAAAAGAGACGAATATGATCACAGTTGTGTGGTCATTGAAAAGCTTGAAAAAATACTCAAGATTGAGCGGCTAGCAGATGAAAAATACGAAGCATATTGCCTTGATCAGCTGGAAGGGCTATTGAATCCCAAGGAGTTGGCGGAACAAGCTCGAAAATTATGGACTACCCTCGAACCCTTTAAGCCGGATTGCGAAACCACCAGTTTTCTATTCGTTTTCCATTACTTGCGGATGCAGGAATCAGTGATCAATGGTGATTGGGGCCGAGTAGATACGGTTTGTAGCCAGGCCCTTGAAGACTTGAGGAAAAGATCAGCTACTACTAGAGAAATGCAAAGTGCGTTCTTGCTAAACTTGACCCTGGCCCAAGTGTATGGTGGCGATTTAGCCCTGGCAACACAAACCCTGAACCAAGCTATCGACTACGAAGAGATGGGCAGCAGCAACTGGTTTCGCTTGCAGGAGTTGAAAATGAGCATTCTTTTTCAGCACCGAGCTTTTGTAGAGGCTTGGGAATTGTACCGTTTTTTGGGCAAACACCCTGCGTCGAGCCAGTGGCTGAGTGGTACAAGCATCCTGGAAGCGTATAAATTTTGTTTCCTCATGCTGGTTGAACAGCACTGTATGGTCATTTCTCCTCGTGAAAAGGGCGATCTGAAAGTTTACCAATACGCACCAGAATACCTGAGCCCAAAATACCCTTTAGATGGGGATGGAGACGAAAAATACGCCCTGTTTTTTATGCAAATTCCAAGGCTTTTTCAGCGCCGTGAATGGATAAAGCTCAAAGACATGGCCCTTGCCCTGGCGAGTGGAGATGTAGATTACCCACCGATCCAACGTTTTCAGGCCCTGGCTGAGTTTTTTACCCTGCTTCCTGCAACTGAAGACCCCAAAACCAGTTTGCAGCTGGTACAAGCAGCACTGAAACAATGCCCTTTGGATCTAAGTGCCCCCGAAGCAACCCGCGAGCTCATTCCTTTTGAACTACTCTTAGAGTTGGCTGAGAAAGTCTGAGGCATTAACTGTATTGGTAAACCCTGAAGTGAAGTCTTTAAAGTCCTCACTATGAATGAGCTGTTAGAACTCCGTAAACTTTTCAACCGCAATAAGATCCGACAGTTGGAAATACTGGGTCATCCGATTCATCCGGATGCTCCACCCAGCCGTTTTCAGGTCATGTACAAGGCATTGGTGGATGGCGAGGTTCAAACCGATGAACAAGCTGCCGCGCTATTTGGCTTAAACACCAAAGACCGGGCTTTTAGGCGCTTTAAGCTGGAGTTTCGCCGCCGCCTGTATACCACCTTATTGTTTTTGGACACGGATAATGCCGAGGTTTTCAACGCTACCCAAAAGGCGTCTTTTTACTGTTGGAGGCGCACAGCCTTGATGGAAACCCTCTGGCAACGCCGTTGCTACGAAAATGCCAGACTAGTGGCCGAGGAAATGATTGAAGTGGCGTTGAAGTATGATCAAGTCACGGTCGTCATGGAGATTTCCAAGTTGCTCAAACGTTATTATAGCCAATACCACCCCAATCGGGAAAAATACAAGCATTACTTGGAGATGAACGAGCGCTACACCACTTTTTGGTTGGCCGAAAACAAAGCGAGGATGTGTTATGAGCAAATGGTGATGCCTTTTGTGAAGTCCAAGTCTTCTCAACTGAATGTTGCTGACTTAGGGGAGTCTTTTTTGAAGGAATTGAGACCTCTGGCAGAGATTTGTGATACACAGATTTTTTTGGTGGCGTATTATTCTGTTGAGATAATGGTGAATATGATAAGATTCGATTGGGAAAAAGCTCTTGAGAGTTGTAACGATAGCGAAAAGAAATTAATGAAGAAAGGTGATGTTTCGAACAGAGTACTAAATATTATCTGGGGTAATAAGGCGATTTGCCTAATTATGTTAAGAGAATATGAATTAGCTGTTCAAGTTGTTAACCAAAAACTAGACACAGCAATAAAAGGCTCAACACCTTGGTTTAAAGCTCAAGAATTAATGATTATTGCAAGAATAAAATCGGAGAAGTATGAATTAGCTTGGGAGGGATTAAATTCTTTCTATAATGCACCACAGTTTATAAATGCACCGAACACTATAAAAGAAAGCTGGCAAATCTTTTATGCTTTTTTGACTCTACTCTATCTGAAAGGAGAACTGAAGCTCAATGAGTATGAACAAAAACAAGTGAAAACATTTAGATTAAGTAGATTTTTGAATGAGGTGCCTGTAAACTCCAAGGATAAAAAGGGTTTGAATATCACTATCACAATAATACAAGTTTTGTTTGCGCTGTTGGAGGGTGATTTTGAAAAAATTGAAGTAAGGGTTGATGGAATCCGGAAATATCAGTCACGTTATTTCAGAGATGAACCAGGTTACTATCGTACAAATATTTTTATTAAAATTATTGCTCAACTTAACCCTGCAAAATTTAGAAAGGACTTATTTCGGAAAAAAACACTGCGTTTCTTTGATCAGATGATGAATACACCACCTTCTTTTTCACAAGAGAGGCACGAAATCGAAGTGATTCCATATGAAAAACTCTATTCTTGGATCATTGATTGGCTTGAGTAATTTTTGCTCCTTCGGTAGTTACAGGTCTACCGAAGGAGCTTGAGGTCCACCCTTTAAAATAGAATGTCTTCAATGAGTATCTTTTTGCCATTGACATTCTGTTGTTCTATTTGTTGTTCAACGTCTTCTCGGCTGTTATTACTATTAGTTGGTTCAGGCTCCAAAAACAAATTTCCAAAAACAAGCAGGATGGTAGTGATAAAGGTTGTCATAGCTTTATGGTTTTGCGTGGTGTAAAATGAATTGGTTTACATCAGCAAAACTAGGCCATGCGGCCATGCCAGTCACGGCAACTCTGACAGCTTTGAGCCAGGGCAGAAAATGAGGTTTGTCCGAAATCAAGCCTAAATGGCTACCCCTGAAAATCGGCATTTAGGCGGGATTTCAGACAAATGACGGCTATTTTCTCGTCAACTCCACCCAAATTGGCCCTTCCGGCCGCAAGGTAATCAAGGGGCGAACGCCCACGGGCTGCTCATTTTTCAAGGTACAATGGAAGTGTTGGAAGAAATGGGCCAGGCTCAACTGCATTTCCATGACCGCAAAATGATTGCCGATGCACATCCTGGGCCCACTGCCAAAGGGCAAATAGGCCGCTGAATTCCAATTGGCCCCTTTGGCAAAGCGCTCCGGTAAAAATTGATCGGCACGCTCCCAATGCTCCGGCGCGTGGTGGGCACCATAGATATAGGTAGCCACAATCGAGCCTTTGGCAATTTTTACGCCATTGAATTCATCGTCGGCCAGGGCCAGCCGGTCGGTGATCCAGGCGGGTGGGTAACAACGCAAAACCTCGTTAACCACCTGGGCCAGGTAGGGGAGCTGGGGCAAATCATCAAAATTGGGCCTCCGTCCTGCCAATACAGCGTCCAGTTCAGCCTGGAGCTGGACTGCTTTATCGGGGTTTTGGCCCAACAAATAAAAAGCCCAGGCCAGGGCATTGGCCGAGGTTTCGTGGCCAGCTACAAAGAGAATTTTGACCTCGTCTAGCAATTGCTGCTCGCTCATGGGCTCACCATTGTCCTCATAGCGGGCGTCGAGTAGCATTTGCAAAAGGTCGTCGCGTTCCTTTCCACTTGCCCTCCGGTAGCGGATCAGGCCCAGGATGATCTCGTCCAATTCGGCAGCCATCAGTTCGTGTTGGCGGTATTGGCCCGATGCGCGCAGCCACCAATGCAAGTAAGGTTGCCGGATCAAACGGATCACAAAAGCTTGCAAGCGCATGATCTTGTCGCTGATCTCCTGCAACTGTTGATCGGGTACTGCGGTGCTGAAAATGGATTGGATGATGATGCCAAAAGCCAGCTCCATCATGTGTTGGGTCATGTCCAATGGGCCAGCGCTGGCTTGTTTTTCCATTTTAGCTATTTTTTCCTGGATCACCCCATTCATCAAGTGGGTCAGGTTTTGCAGCCTCGACTTGTGGAACCCAGGTTGGATCAAACGACGTTGCCGCAGCCAATGATCACCGTCGATGGTCAGCAAGCCAAAACCCACGAAATGGCCCAATTCGCGGAAATGAGTGGGCGACTTTTGGTAGTTGCGGTGATTTTTTTGCAAAACGTGCTGGATGAAAGCCGGATCAGCAGTGAACAAGGCCCGGACTACTCCACCCAGGTAAAACACATAGGTATCGCCATATGCTTTGATGTTTTGGCTGATCACCGCAAGTGGATCTCGCAAAAAGCGGACCGAGTTGAGCAGGGTTTGCAAGCGTGGAATGCTGGGTATTTGGCGCGACATGTTTTTTTACGACAAACTTACCGCTTTTGCAGGGTTAAAGACTATTACCAAGGGCTTTGATTCAGCGTCATTTGTCGATTTTCAGCGAATTTTCGCTAAAAAAACACCTTTCGTCTTTACAAATTCTAAAGAAGAATGTAACTTTGAGCGAAAATTCGCTAAAAACTCAAACACACATTACACCATGTCTGCTGTACTAGAAGCCATTGCCATCAAAGGAGGCGCGTTTTTGATTCAAAATTCGCACCCAGAAGACGTCTTCATTCCAGAAGAATTCAACGAAGAGCAATTGATGATCCGCGCAACTGTGCGCGATTTTGTACAAAATGAAATTCATCCGCTGGCGGAAAAATTGGAAAACCAGGAACCTGGCCTGACCGTCAGTTTGCTCGAAAAAATGGCGGAATTAGGCTTGCTAGGGGCACACATGCCCGAAGCATATGGCGGTATGGCGCTTGATACCAATACCAATACCATGATTGCAGACAGCATGGGCCCTGCTGGTGGTTTCACGGTGGCCTATGCAGCACACATTGGTATTGGCATGTTGCCCATCTTTTACTTTGGCACCGAAGCGCAAAAGAGCAAGTACCTGCCCCGCCTGATCAATGGTGAATTAAAGGCTGCTTATTGCCTCACCGAACCAGGCTCAGGCTCAGACGCCCTGGCTGCCAAGACCCGTGCTGACTTGAGTGCCGACGGCAGTCACTACTTGATGAACGGGCAAAAAATGTGGATATCCAACGCTGGTTTTGCTGATATTTTTATTGTATTTGCAAAAGTAGACGGCGATAAGTTCACTGGGTTTATTGTAGAAAGGGATTCAAACGGCCTGACTTTTGGTGCAGAAGAAAAGAAATTGGGCATCAAGGGCTCCTCGACCCGCCAGGTGTTTTTTGAAAACGTAAAAGTACCAGCTGAAAACGTGTTGGGGCAAATTGGCAAAGGCCACCTCATCGCCTTCAATGCCTTGAATACAGGTCGCTTCAAATTGTGCGCCCTCAGCATCGGTGGGGCCAAAAAAAGTGCTGAAACCGCGATCCAATATGCCAATGAGCGCATCCAGTTTGGCGTACCCATCGCCACTTTCGGTGCCATTCAACACAAACTCGCCGAACAAGCCATCCGTTTGTTTTCGACTGAAAGCGCCATGTACCGCGTGTCCAACCTCTTGGAACTGAAAAAACAGGAGCTGACCGACAATGGGGTAGATTTTGCCCAGGCCAAGCTGCAAGCTGCCGAAGAATACGCCATTGAATGCTCTATTCTCAAAGTGGTAGGCTCTGAAGCCCTCGATTTTGTGGTAGATGAAACCCTGCAAGTGCATGGTGGCATGGGTTTTTCGGAGGAAGGAACTGCTGCTCGTGCTTACCGCGATGCCCGCATCAACCGCATTTACGAAGGTACCAACGAGATCAACCGCCTGTTGAGCATCGACATGTTGCTCAAGCGCGCCATGAAAGGTGAGCTCGATATCGTAGGCCCAGCCTGGAGCGTGCAAAAAGAACTGGCGGGAATGCCCAGCTTGGAAAAACCAGAAGGCGCTTATGGCGAAGAAGTCAAAGCCGTAGCAGAGTTCAAAAAAGTGCTGCTGATGGTGGCTGGCTCGGCTGCCAAGCTGCAAATGGAAGGCCAGCTCAACCTGAAAGACGAGCAAGAAATCATCATGAACCTGGCCGACATGATGAACGACCTCTACCTGGCTGAATCGCTGCTGCTGCGGGTGCAAAAACTGGCTGACATGCCAAATCGTCCCCATCCACAAGCGGTTTATGACGCGATCTTGAAGGTCTTCCTGCACGATGCCACCTTGCGCATCCACACCAATGGCACGAATGCCCTGGCCTCATTTGCCGATGGCGACTTGCTGCGCACCATGCTGATGGGCTTGAAGCGTTTCACCAAGTACCCGCCACAAAATGTGAAGGCCCTGCGCCGCCAAATCGCCGAGACCCTGATCCAGGCCAACGAGTACTGTTTGTGATCAATGGAAGGCACCTGAGCCTTTAGTGATATAATGTTATGTGTTTGTAGTTTCGAGGCACGCTCATTGATTTGTGAGCGTGCCTTTTTTTAATGGTTAGTTGTTAATGGTTAGTTTTTAATGGTTAATGGTTAGTTGTTAGTGGGGAATTTGTCAAATCTGCAAAACCTCGTCTAACTATGCTAAACCACCAAAGTTTTCGTGTGAATGACAAAAGCGTATTTTTTGAAACACAAAAGAAGCAAAAGGGTCAAAAGCACCACGCTTTCGGCGTCTTCAATTGGCACAAATATTTTGTGGCTCTGCACATACCTGATGTGACCGAATTATAACAACTAATCATTAATAATTGTCATTAACCATTAACAACTAACAACTAACCATTAATAAGATTTCTTCAAAAAAGAGATCAGGCCCGCAAAATAGGTCTCCTGGTCGTCCCACATACACATGTGGCCGCCCTTGGGACAAAGCAGGAATTTTCCGCCGGGGATTTGCTGGCTCATCCACTCCATGTACTTGGGATCCATCGTGTCGTGCGTGGCACCGATCACCAGGGTGGGGACCTTGATTTTGCCCAGGTCTTTGCTGCGGTCCCATTTTTCCAATTTGCCGGAAATGCCAAACTCGCTGGGGCCTTGCATGATCACGTATTGCTCGGAGTTGACGCGACCCAGGGCCCTGGTCATGGGTTCAGGCCACTCGGCCAAGGGCAAACGGCAAATGTGCTGGTTGTAAAAATGCGGGGTCAGGAGCTCCATGTAGCGGGGGCTGGCAAAATCGCCCTTGGCTTCGATGGCCTGGATTTCGGCCAGTACTTTGGGGTCGATTTGTTTGGCCAAAACATCGGCAGCGTATTGGTCGTAGGCCACGCAATCGGCCATCATGTTGGAGATGATCAGGCCCTTGAGGTGCTGCTGGTACTTCATGCTGTACTCCATCGCCAGGATACCACCCCAGGAATGCCCCAGTAGGTAAAAATTGTCTTTGTTGAGCCCCAAAGCCTGGCGTACTTGCTCTACTTCTTCCACGGAACGGGCCAGGTCCCAGAGGCTGGTGTCTTGGGGGTGGTCAGCATTGCCCGCACCAAGCTGGTCGTAGTAGATGTACTCGATGCCTTCTTGTGGCAAATAACTGTCGAAACACTCGAAATATTCGTGCGGTACGGCTGGGCCGCCGTGCAGGAGCAGAAGTTTGACCTTGGGGTTGTTGCCCACGCGTTTGGTCCAGACCTTGAACTTGCCTTTGGGCGTTTCGATGCTGATCATTTTTACGCCCCCGGTTTTTACGCCCGTTTCGGTGCTGCTCAGGTAAGTCTTGTAATCTGGGGCAGTGCTTTCAGTTTTGGACTGCTGACAAGCGCTGATCAGGATGATGCAACAAAAAATGAGGATGGATTGAAGTGTTTGCATGAAGGTGGTTTTTGTTCAGTGTCATTGACTGCAACAAAATACACAGGGCTGTGCAAAAAATCACATTCCCTCCCACATTCCCAGCGCAGCGTCTTCCTTTTCAGTCATTTGTGCTTTTTCCTCCGGCGTTTTATCCCCAAAACCACAAAGGTGCAGCACCCCGTGGGCCATCACGCGGTACAATTCGCGTTCAAAACTGACTTGAAAAGTGTGGGCATTTTCGCGGATGCGCTCAATGCTGATGAACACATCGCCTTCAATTTCGGGAGGGTCCTGGTAGGGAAAGGTGATGATGTCGGTGAGGGTATCGTGTTGCAAGTGCTCCTGGTTGAGTGCCAGGAGGTAGTCGTCGGTGCAAAAAATGTAATTGACGAAATTTAGGTTACAATTCTCGGTCAGAATGATTTTTTCGACCCACTTGCGCAGCTTTTCTGGCGCATCGGGCTCGAAGTCGATGTCTTCCGCAAAAAAATTGATGGGATATTCGGCTTCCTCGTCAAAGGAATCACCAGCAACAAAGTCGAAATACTCCATAAAAGAATGGAAATGTAGCTTTTACGCTGTTATGCAGCGCATAATGGGCATTTTGGAACAACTTTTCTGACAAGTAATGGCGAAAAGGGGCCATTTTTAGCGGCTTCCTTCTTGGCAATCCAATCTGAATTGCATTTCTACGGTGCTCCCATTGTTTTCGAAGCGGATGCCATCTGACAACTGTTGCATCATGAACACCCCACGACCGCCGCATTTGCAGCAATTTTCGGGAGACGTGGGATCGGGTACTTTGGCAGGGTCAAAGCCACGGCCTTGATCAGAAACCCTGACGGCTAGACAATCGGATGTTTTGCGGAATTGTACCTCTACTGTTTTGGATTTGTCACAAGCATTGCCGTGAATAATCGCATTGTTCACCGCTTCGGTGAGGCTGATCAGAATATTGCCGTAGAGATCGGGGCTGACTTTGTACTTTCTAAGCATTTGATCCAAAAAACCTTGGAGCAAATCAACGCTACGTGGAGTAGAAGGTATTCTCAGCATAACCTTATTTAGAGTGACGCCAATATTAAAATAAAGGGTTAATCACCTGTTCTGCACTTCCATTGGCGACTAAATGCGCGAAAACAGGGGCAATTTAAGCCTTTTTTGCTTAGGATGCAACTGGTTTTTACCAACACAATGCACAAATATCTGTTAGTGAAGGTGAAAAACGAATTTGCGGCGACCTAAGGCATTCATCTATATTATACGAGAAAGAATCAGCGAGGTCACCCGCAAAAGCTTATGAAAACGCCACGGGCTCAAAAAAAGTTGAAACGTGCTGAAAAACAAAGTGGTAGCGGCATTGCTCTTTTCAACATTTCAACCTTCAACCTTTCAACTAAACTAAAGTCGCTGCTCCACTTTCCGCAGCATTTCCGCTTTCCAAGTGCTGAAAGTACCGTCGGCGATGTGTTTGCGGGCCTCGCCTACCAACCACAAAAAGAAGGAGAGGTTGTGCAAAGTAGCGATTTGCATCCCCAAAATCTCGCCGCAGTGGACCAGGTGCCGCAGGTAAGCTTTGCTGTAAAAACGGCTGCTGCTGCAAGTACTTTCGGGGTCGATGGGCGAAAAATCGTGGCTCCATTTGGCGTTGCGCATGTTCATGACCCCATTGGCGGTGTACAACAACCCATGCCGGGCATTGCGGCTGGGCAACACACAATCGAACATGTCGATGCCCAGGGCGATGCACTCCAGGAGGTTGCTCGGCGTACCCACGCCCATGAGGTAACGGGGCTTGTCGCGGGGCAAAATGCCGCAGACCAGCTCGGTCATGGCGTACATTTCTTCGGCGGGCTCGCCTACCGACAAGCCGCCGATCGCATTGGCTGGCCGCTCAAAAGATGCGATGGCTTCGGCAGACTGGATGCGCAGGTCTTTGTAGGTGCTGCCTTGCACGATGGGGAAAAGGGTTTGCTCATAGCCGTACAGGCCTTGGGTTTCGTCAAAATGGGCACAGCAGCGCTTGAGCCAGCGATGGGTCATTTCCATCGACTTTTGGGCGTATTTGTATTCGCAAGGGTAGGGCGTACATTCGTCAAAAGCCATGATGATGTCGCCGCCGATGATGCGTTGGATGTCGATGGCTCGCTCAGGACTAAACAAGTGCTTGGAGCCGTCGATGTGCGATTGGAAAGTCACCCCTTCTTCTACAATTTTACGGGTACCACTCAGGGAATAGACCTGATAGCCGCCGCTGTCGGTGAGAATGGGCTTGTCCCAGCCGTTGAATTTGTGCAACCCCCCCACCTGTTGCAAAACTTCGGTACCAGGCCGCAGGTACAAGTGGTAAGTATTGCCCAGGATGATCTGGGCCTTGATTTCGTCCACCAATTCGTGCTGGTGAACGGCTTTGACCGAACCAGCCGTGCCAACGGGCATGAAAATGGGGGTTTCAATGGGGCCATGTGCCGTTTGAATCAGCCCGGCTCTGGCCGAGGATTGTGGGTCATTGTGCTGTATGGTGAAGGAAAAAGACATTCGAAAGGGATTCCGGGTTTGCGGGAAATTGGGGGCTTTTAGCCTAAATGTTGAAATATTTATATGTTGAAAAGAAGGTATTATTTGCGGAGCCTACTTTTCAACCCTTCAACGACATTCAATTTTCCCAATCCAAATAATTGATGCCATCCTCTTCGATGTAGGATTTGCGGATCAACTCCTCCACAGTGGCGTTGCGTACTTTCAGGACTACACCTTTGAAATTTAAGGTTTTCCCAGCCATTGCATGGTTGAAGTCTACAACTATTTGCTCTTCGTTGATGGACAAAATTACGCCGGGGTGCTCGTAGCCCTCTTCGTCGTGAAGGGTGATGTATTGTCCTCTCTCGATCGGCCCATTTAGTTCCTCTTCCTGAAACAAGGTCCTGGGCAAGGGGATGATGCCGTCTGGGTCGGTATCCCCATAGGCATGCTCCGGACTCAGGGTGAACTCAAATGGATCACCCTCTTTCAAGCCTTCCAATTGTTCTTCAAAAGCAGGTAAAAGCTGTCCGGCTCCAAAGAAAAATTTGAAAGGATAGTGCACGCTCATTTCTTCGAGGAGCTCGCCATCTGGGCCATTTTCGCGCAACTGGTAACTGAGAATGACGATCTTGTTTTCTTCAACCTGCATAGGTGGATTTTGAGATTAAGGGAGCGTGAAAAATGAGGTGGACGGATTTGGGTTCGTGAAAAAAGAAAAGCAACTGGATGAAAGGAAGTTGTGTTCTTTTTTTGCTAAACCTCAAAAGCAAATACGTCCAATTTATTTTAGCTCAAATACTAAAGAACAAAGATAGGGCGGTTCTTTGAAAAAACGAACTCGGAATCAATCTTGCTTCAGCATACCACAATCGTCCAGTTTCGTAAAATCAAGCTCCTGCAAATCGACCCCAGCCAGGGTATTTCAACAACAGCAACAAGAAAAAATTAAATACCGCCACGCCCATTGCATTGTCGATACTGGCCTCGACCATAAATGCCGCTACTGACATGGAATAATGGGCCAATAAAAGGTCATCAACGTAGTTTTTTCGAAAAAACAAGGGCAAAAACAAGCCAATCAGGAACAAAACCAGGCCCAAAATGCCCGAACCAGCCATTACAAACAAAAACTGGTTGTGGGGAATCATTACCTTAGGGGTATCCGGGAAATGGGTTTGGTATTGGAACTCTACTTCGCGCCGCAAATTGCCAGCCCCTACTCCGCACCAAGGTGCAGATTGAAAAATATACCAGCCTACCTGCAAAGTCCGCAAGCGCTCAGCATCAGAGTGCAGAGTGGCATTGCCATTTCGATATTGCTGCAAATCGTACAAAGTGTAGTTCAGTTTTTCCTGCAAACTGGGCATGGTTTTCAAGGCAAACAATGGCAACAAAAATAAGCCCGCAAGCAGTAAGAACAAGTAAACAAAACGCCGACTCAGGTAAATGTGTCGAACGCCCAAGACCAAAACCGCAAAGTACAAGGCCAACAAACCGCTGCGCACTGCGATAAAATGCAAAAAAGCCAGTAAGAAAATTGTCAGCCCGGCAATCAGGTATTTTTCCCAGCTTTTTTTCCAAAAATAACCTTTGAACCAAAGGAAATAGCCCACAAAAATACCCATTGCTACCATAGAACTGAACCGAATATGATTGGCAGGCATGGGAATGTGGCGGCCTTCTTTCAACTCGAGTTGAGCTTCTTGAAAATGAAAAAGGTAATTTAGAAAGATACCCAGACCAGTAATTGACAACAAAACAAGCAGAAAATACAACAAGCCCAGGAATTGCCTTTGGCTGAAATTGGGCAACATGAAATACACCCAAGGCATCAGAAAAAAAGGCACTTTGGTTTTCAAGCGTTCCAAAAAATATTCAGGGTCTTGTACGTCAAAAGCACTGAGCAGGGGAAGTAGCATAAAAATGGCGAGGATCCACAAGTCAGGTCTTTTCACAAATGCTTGCCAACGCGCCTTGAAATCTACCCGCTCGCGCAGCAATTCCCAAACGACCAAAATGGTGAGACCAAACATGCTGGCTGATTGCACCCAAGGGGCCACGATCATGCCCAGCAATTGGGCCGCCAGGCAAAACCAGCTGAGGTAGAGCCTGATCTCGATTTCACTATAAAGGCCAATTTGCAGCCGGGAACCATCCTTGAATCTGTTGACGTTCATGTACGGGAGAGTCGAATTGGCGCAAAAACGCTGACTCGCCGGCAAAATTATATGCTTATGGCCAGTAAAAAGGCATATTTACAGGATAAATTGCCTAATTTTGCGCGCCTTTTAAATCTTGAGAGCGTAAAAAAAGCTCAAATACTTACTGTTATGTCCGCATTCGCGCAATTAGAGGAGCTCATTGCTGAAATTGAAACTGCTCAACCACAAACTGAAGAAGCAATTGAACAGTTTCGCATGCGTTTTTTGGGATCAAACAACGTGATCAAACCCCTGATGGGTGAAATCCGCAACGTGCCCAATGAGCAAAAGAAGGATTTTGGCCAATTGATCAACAAAGCCAAAACTGCGGCGGAGGAAAAATTCGCTGCCTTGGCCGAGGTGCTCGCTGTTGCCGCTGAAAAATCGCAGTTGGGCAACCTTGACCTCAGTGCGCCAGGTGAACCTGTGGATTTGGGTTCGCGCCACCCTGTGGCCTTGACCATGAACCGCATCGTGAAAATTTTTGAACGCATCGGTTTTGTCGTGGCGGAAGAGCGAGAAATCGAGGACGATTGGCACAACTTCACGGCCATGAATACGCCGGAAGACCACCCTGCCCGCGACATGCAGGACACTTATTACCTGAAAGATACGACCAAGTACGTTCTACGCAGCCAAACTTCCTCGGTACAAGCGAGGGTGATGACCACCCAAAAACCACCGATCCGCATCATCGCTCCAGGCCGGGTTTACCGGAACGAAACGGTTTCGGCGCGTTCGCACTGCCAATTCCACCAAGTCGAAGGTTTGTACATAGACAAAGGCGTGTCTTTTGCCGATATGAAGCAAACCCTGTACTATTTCGCCAGGGAAATGTATGGTCCCGATACCAAAATCCGCTTGCGCCCTTCGTTTTTTCCATTCACCGAGCCTAGTGCGGAAATGGACGTGTCTTGCTTCATTTGCCACGGCGAGGGTTGCCGCATTTGCAAGCACAGTGGTTGGGTCGAAATCCTGGGCTGTGGCATGGTTGATCCCCAGGTTTTGATTAATTGTGGCATCGACCCAGAAGTGTATTCGGGCTATGCATTCGGCATGGGCATTGAGCGCCAGGCCATGATGCGCTACACAATCACCGATATCCGCCTGATGTTTGAGAACGATACCCGCTTTTTGAAGCAATTTGCCTCGGTTATTTAGACATTCTTTATGAAACCATCCATCCCAAAGGGTACCCGCGACTTCAACCCGGAGCAGGTGCTCAAGCGCAACTATATATTTGACACCGTTCGTCGGGTGTTCATCAAGTACGGCTTTTTGCCCATCGAGACTCCCGTGATGGAAACCCTTGACACGCTGACTGGCAAGTACGGTGAAGAAGGTGACCGCTTGCTGTTCAAAGTGCTGAACAATGGCGATTTTATGGCCGATGCCGACCAGGCAGCGCTGGAAACTCGTGATTCTCGCAAATTGGTATCGAGCATTTCCAAAAGGGGCTTGCGCTATGACCTCACGGTGCCTTTCGCCCGCTTTGTGGTGATGAATCAAAATGAGCTCTCTTTTCCCTTCAAACGCTACCAGATTCAACCCGTTTGGCGGGCCGATCGCCCACAAAAAGGCCGTTACCAAGAGTTTTACCAGTGCGATGTGGACGTGGTCGGTTCAGAATCTCTGGCTTATGAGGCGGAGTTGATCCAGATTTACGACGAGGTTTTTGCGCAATTGCGCTTGCCCGTCATCGTCAAATACAACAACCGAAAAGTACTGGCGGGCATCGCCGAAGCCGCAGGCATTCCCGACCTGATGGTGGAAATGACCGTAGCCATCGACAAGCTCGACAAAATTGGCATGGACGGGGTGAAAAAAGAACTTACCGAGCGTGGCATCGCCGAAACTTCCATCGAAACCATCACCCAAATCCTAGAAATCAAGGACCTTGACGCTTTGGAAACAGCTTTTGCAAAAAGCGAAGTGGGCCAAAAAGGGATCCAGGAACTCAAAGCAGTACAAGCTTATTTGCAAGGCTACCAGGCTAGCAACGAATTGCGTTTTGACATCACCCTGGCACGCGGTTTGAGCTATTACACGGGCTGTATTTTTGAAGTGCAGGCCAAAAACGTGGCAATGGGCAGCATCGGCGGTGGTGGTCGCTACGACAACCTGACTGGGGTCTTTGGACTTCCCGGTGTATCTGGCGTGGGGGTTTCTTTTGGAGCCGAGCGCATTTATGATGTGTTGGAAGAACTAAAATTGTTTCCGACAGACCAGGCCAATACCCTCAAAGTGCTGTTCATGGCCTTCGACGCCAAAGCACATCAATACGCCTTCAATGCCCTGGGTAAAATGCGCGCCGCAGGCATCAACGCCGA
Organism: Chitinophagales bacterium; assembly: GCA_013299105.1. Lineage (GTDB taxonomy): Bacteria > Bacteroidota > Bacteroidia > Chitinophagales > Saprospiraceae > Haliscomenobacter. The sequence goes on from JAAFJY010000027.1 coordinate 18,117, forward strand.
CTTGTACCCGGATCCGGTGAAGTTGGCCAAGCAAATGAAGTACGCCAACAATCGCAACGTACCATACGTGGTACTGGTAGGCGACAACGAAATGGCTTCGGGCAAATTGGCCCTGAAAAACATGCAAACTGGCGAGCAACAGCTGCTCAGTATTGAAGAAATCATTGCCGTTTTAGGAGCTTAATCCCCCACTGCTATGCCCAAATTTACCTCGCTCGAACAAGTACAACAAGCCATTCGCCAGGGCGAAAGCAGCCTGGAGGCGGTGGTGACACATTACTTGGAGCAGATTCAAGCCAGCCGCGACCTCAATATTTACATAGAGGTATATGCCGAGGAAGCCTTGGCCAAGGCACGTCAATTGGACCAGAAGTTCAAGCAAGATACCAATTCAGTAGGCCGCTTGTTCGGCGCGATTTTGTCGCACAAAGACGTGATCTGCTGGCAAGGGCACGGCGTGACCGCAGGGTCAAAAATCCTGGAGGGATTTGAATCGCTTTTTTCGGCTACGGCTATTGAGCGGGTTTTGGCCGAAGATGCCATCATCATCGGGCGCACCAATTGTGATGAATTCGCGATGGGCTCCACCAATGAGACTTCGTTTTACGGCCCGGTGCGCAATGCCATCGACCCCAGCAAAGTGCCTGGTGGTTCATCAGGCGGCTCGGCGGTGTCGGTGCAGGCCGATACTTGTTTGATTGCACTGGGCTCCGATACTGGAGGCTCGGTGCGGCAGCCCGCGGCTTTTTGTGGCGTCATGGGCTTCAAGCCCACTTATGGGCGCATTTCGAGGCATGGTTTGCTGGCTTATGGGTCTTCTTTTGACCAGATCGGAGTATTGGCCCACAGTGTAAGTGATTTGGCCTTGTGCCTTGAGATCATGGCCGGAGGCGATGATTTTGATGCAACGGCGAGTCAGCAAGCTGTTCCTGCATATTCTCAGCTTTTAAATTACCAGGGCAAAGCCAAAATTGCCTACTTTGATACCGCGATCAATCACCCCAAGCTCGACCCGGAAATTCGCCAAAGCAGCCTTGATTTGATCGAAAAACTACGCGCCGATGGCCACCAAGTGGAGGCCGTGCCTTTTGATTATCTCGACTACATCATCCCGGCCTACTACGTTTTGACCACCGCCGAGGCTTCTTCCAACCTGTCGCGTTACGACGGCATTCGCTTTGGCTACCGCAGCCCCAATGCTAAAACCTTGGAAGAGACCTACAAGAAATCGCGCGCAGAGGGTTTTGGTACCGAGGTCAAACGCCGCATCATGTTGGGCTCTTTTGTGCTCAGTTCGGGGTACTATGATGCCTACTATACCAAAGCTCAAAAAGTACGCCGCTTGATTTACGAGCAGACCAAGGAGATCTTCCAAAAACACGATTTCCTGCTCATGCCTGCTGCCCCCAGCACCGCCTGGAACTTGGGCGAAAGCCTGGCGGACCCCGTGGCAATGTATTTGCTGGATATTTTTACTGTCCAAGCCAACATGGTGGGCATTCCAGGCATCGCCATCCCTGTGGGCACCCACAGCAATGGCCTGCCGATTGGTTTGCAATTGCTGGCAGGCCATTGGAAAGAGGCGGAGTTGTTGGCTTTTGCGGAGTTGGTACTTCAAACCTCGTAAATCCGAAAAGTGAACAGACCGAACTTAGTTGTTTCGTTTTTTAAGTTCGCTACACACCATCGAGAATAAGTTTTTGAATTGAAGTGTTATGAGCGTCAATCCCTCTGACCTATTCACCTCCACCAATCAGCAAGTGGGATAATTATAAGAAATGCGAATGATTGGTTTGAACGCAGTTTCAAATGTATCAAGAGGACATTTATAGCCCCTCTAATCTTACACTGTGGATCAAAACTTCCACTTAAAGCTAATCTCCTCACGGATTTTGTGGCGAGCAACTGTTCGGAGAACTTTGACGTTTGTAGTCACAGCGACCGGGTTTGATGGGCACTTCGGATGAACTGCGACATTCAACCTTTTTTTAACGTCGCACTTCATCCGAAGTGCTAAGACCAGCCCTGGGTATCACTTGCTACAAACGTCTCTCTTCTGCGAAGAAAGGCGCTCTCAAAAAGACGGATCCCATCATTATTCGCATAAGAACTTAAAAAACGCTGTACTTACTGGCTGCATTTGAAGTTTGAGACTACCCGCCCAATCTCCGCCACACCTCCAAACACATCCGCGAATTGTGATAAGGTCCCTTCCAGAAAGTGACCTTGTCTCGCCCCGTGGTGCTGCCATCGGGCTTTACACCGCCGTACCATTCGCCATTTTCCAGGTCTAGCAAATGGGTTTTGATGAAAGTCCAGCACTGCATGGATTTTTCCAAAAAATGGACCTTGCCTTTCAGTTGATAGGCGTTGAGAAAGCCCACACAGGCTTCGCAAATCACCCACCAACTGCGCTCGTCGTTGAGGTGTTTGGTGATGGGGTCGTATTCGTAGTCCATGCCACCATCGGGGTGCCAGCCGCTGAGGGCAGCTTTGGCCATTTTTCCGCAGCGTTGTTTGGCTTGGTTTTTCAAAATCGGATCGTCCAGTACTTCGGCAGCCTCCCAAACTAGCCAGGAGGCCTCAATGTCGTGGCCGTAGGAAATGGAGTGAGAAGTAGGGGTCCAGTTTTCCTCAAAAAAGAGGTTCATGCGCTGGGTTTTGGGGTCCACTACTTTTTGCATCATCACTTCCAAGATGCTTTTGAGCCGGGGTTTTATGCCTGGCCATATGCGGTAGAGGTTGGTAAAAGCTTCCAACAAGTGCAGGTGGGTGTTCATCGACTTGCGGTTTTTGCCTCGGCACAAGATGTACTCGTCAGTAGGACTCCAGTCTCGCTCAAAGGCTTCGATGTAGCCCAAAGCCTGCGGATCGTAGCTATATTTTTCAATCTTTTCATACACCGCGATCGCCAAGTCAAGGGCTTCTTGCCTTTTGCTGACCCGGTAGTATTCACTCAGGGCATACACTACAAATGCGTGGCCGTACATTTGTTTTTTGGTATTATCTGGCTGCCCATCGGCTTTTACGCTCCAAAAAACGCCGCCGTGTTCAGGGTCGATAAAGTAAGTTTTGAGGTAATGGAAGGCGCGTTCGGCCATTTTTAAATGCTCAGCTTTGCCAAAGTGCAGGTAAGCCGCAGCAAAACTCCAGAGGATGCGGCTGTTTATCACTACCGACTTGGGCGCTCCGGCCACCGCTTGGTTCTGGCCATTGACCTGCCCGTAGAATCCACCTTGGGCTGCATCAACGCTGTATTTTTGCCAATAATCCAAAATGCGGAAGTACTCCTGCTGTACTTCTTGTCGGAATTGAGTAAGGTTAATGGGCATGGTAAAGGTTTTTCATCGAAAAAATAGTCCATTTTTTGACATTTCTCTGACTTTACTTGCCTTTTATGAAAATTATCCTTATATTTATTCCAGCTTTGGGAAAAGAATTCTCCTCTGGTCGTTTCAAGACCAATATCCATTCATCAAAACAGTATGATTTTACTTAGGTCCACCATTATGTAATGGACTTAGCGCTGTTTTACGCTTCATCTACTTACCTTCTTTCACGTTGTTTTGTCGCGACATCTTGTCCATAGTTGTCGCCCCTGTTGTGCATCCACTAGTGTGTTCGTCATATTTACTTGGAGCCCCACTGTAATACTTGTGGGGCTTATTTTTTCTACTTCTTCTTACTTGACTTGGCCCTGGGGTTAAACTCCAGGCATTTTTCCAACCAAAACTCAAGTTCAGTATCTTCTTCAAATCCATCGGGTTCGATGTAAAGAAAACCCGGCATGGAGCGACCACCATGCACCATTGGCTCAACTTCAGCACGTAGAGAAAGTAACGCATCCTCCACAGGGTCCACTCGAACCATCAGTTTACCGTCACGACTCGTGCCCACGAGCATTTTATCCTCCACCAGAAAGCAGACCCCTCCGAACATTTTTTTCTGCTCAAAAACTACTCCTCGGAGTAGGAGCTGATCGGCAATGCGTTGGGCGGTAATGGTTTTGTCCATGGTCAAAGATTAGCGAGTAAAGCCTTACATTTTCTTCAACAAGTCCCTTGATTTCTCGTAAAACTCGGAGTCATTGGGCATGGCTTCCAGGGCTCTGCGGCACTCGACTTTGTTCCCTTCTTTCAACCAAGACAGGGCGTTGTACCAGTAGGCGTAATCCCGAAATGGTCCCTCGGCTTCACTCAAAGGCTGGAGGTACTGGCGGCCAGCGTTGAAATCTTTCAGCTCAATGGCACAAATTCCGGCGTAAAGGCGAGCCTGTTGGCTATTCGGATAAGCCTTCATGTAGTTTTCCAGCAAAGGACGGGCCTTGGCGTAATCTTTGGTCTTAAATGCAGCTTCAATAGCGCCCACACTGGCATCGGCACTGCTCGATTTTTCGGTTAAGGCCAATTCGGGGTATTGGGCGTATTGCTCATACAAGGAAGGGCGCAGCAGCGTGCGGCCAATCATTACCGCAGCCAAGACGGCGGCGATGCCGATGATCCAGCGCAGGTTGTTGTTGCGCTTAAGTGGCACAGTTTTGGCCGGCTGAAAAAAATCGGCTCCGATTTCTTCCAAGTTGGCCTGCAAAGCCTGGCGTTTGTCGCGTTTTTTCAAAAAACGGTCAACATCGTTATGAAAATTGACTTCCTGTGCCAGGTTTTCATCCTGCGCCAGGGCTTCGTCGAATTTTTGCCTTTCTTCGGGGCTCAACTCTCCTCGTAAGTAACGGTCGATATTTTCCTGTGGTTTCATTGCAAATAACTTAATGCTGGGCTGATTTTTCAGGGGGGTACAGGGCCACCTTCACTCAGTTTCGCAGCTTTTCCTCAAACAATTGTCGCAATCGGCCCACGCAGCGGTGTTTGCTTTGGTACACCGCGTTGGCGTTGCTCATGCCTAATTGGAGGGCGATTTCCTCGCCGGATAGGCCCTGGCTCAGCAAATTCAAGAGTTGTTGGCACTGCTCAGATAATAACCCGTAAGTCTGGCCAAGTGTTTCCTGTTTTCTTTGCTCTTCCAGGGCAGCATCTGGTTCGGCTCCCAGGCCCTCTTCATCTGTATATCTTTTTTCTTCAGCTAATCTTACGCCCGATTCCCGACTTTTTTGTTGCAAGCGGTCAAACCATTTGCGGCGGCAAATGGAAAAGAGCAAGGCACCAAAAGAACTGGTAAGCGTAAATTCGGTTCCGCAGTAGCGGTCATAAATGGCAATTAGGCCATCCTGAAACAGGTCGCGGGCATCGTCTGAGGAGCCATTGTTGTCGAGCACCCACCGTTGAATCGATGGTGCGTGACATTGGTAAATTTCCCGGATCAAACGAGAGTCATTTTGACAAAGTGCCTGCAAATAGTTTGGTTCGTTGGCAGTAGAAGTCATGGTTGTTTCGGTATGTATGGGATTATGACAAAACAAAGCTCACAGTACGTTCAATTTCAAAGGTTCAGGTGCTTCCAACGAGCATGACAAAGGGGGCCGTCTGCAAGTAGACGGTGATTGACGGGTGAAAAATAAGTGTAAAAATGCCAGATTAGACGGTCCGATGAGGGGTAAGGCAAAGGTAAAAAAATTTTTTTAACGAAATTTTAACATTTTACCCCGTAAGATTTGCCCAAAGGTACGGATAAGGATGATGAGAGGCAAGAAAGCGAGTATGCTTTTTGTACTAAAACCTTACTTATCATCAAAATTTGTACCCATGAAAATCCGGATGTTACAAACCTTGTTCTGGTTCGTGTTGGTCTGTTGTCAGGGCTTGCTGTACAACCCCTTACAGGCTCAGACTCCTACAGATCAGGATGAATTGACCCAAAAAATCTGTCTGGAACCCAAGATCACAATTTATGACGGCAACGACGCCACCGTGGTCCCTTTCCCCCATCCCACTTTTTTCCAATACGCGGCCAAATGCGACGCCAAATACAAAATCTGCTTGGATTTTGGCTGCGCCCTGACCACCGCATCTCCAACTTACCGCGTAGATGTGACGGCTCCCGACGGGACCCTTACCCAGTATCATACGGGTAGCGGCCCCGCTTGGTGTTTTGGGCACCAGTTCAACCAATCGGGCATCCATGCGGTCACGGTTAAGTTCTACTGCGGGCGTCAATTGTGCCACACCGTTACTTTTCTAGTTCATGTATGCGATTGCCCCTGTGAATGTGGCAAGATGCAGCACTATACTTTCAATGCTCCCAATTGGCGTAAAGGCATCGACGTTAAGTGCGACAGCACCTACGAATTCTGTGCCAAAGACAGCGTGTACCTGAGCGGCAAGTACCTGTGCCGTGGCGATTGCAAAGCCAAGTACCAATACTACATCAACAATGCAGCTCAAGCGCCTAATACTACGGGTTACCTGAAACTGCCCTCTACTCCTGGAATTTATACCATCACTTTGGTGGTGACTTGCGGTGAAAAAACCTGTTACAAGTGTGCTTTCCGCGTGACGATCAAAGACTGTGAACAAGATTGCTGCGGAAAATGGGAAAATACCCCCGACCTGTTCAACGATACCCACAAGTACAAAGACGTTTGCGACAAAGGATTTGAAGTGCCCTGCGGAAAATACAACCTGGTAGGCAATTACCTCTGCAAAGGCAACTGCAAACCGACTTACGATATTACGGTTACACCTGCAAGCGGTGGCCCAGCCGTTTATACCAGCCTCAACGACGCTACCCTAAACGAAGTCATTCCTTTCACCACCGATGGCGGCTATCTGGTAACGGTAGTAGTGAAATGCGATGGCAAGATTTGCGACCGCTGCATTTTCAAAGTGTTTGTATATGGTTGCAAGTGTGAATGTCCAAAAGAAGGTCTGGGCTGGAAGCCTCTCCAACTCAATGCTGGCCCGATTGCCCAGCCACTGCAATGTGGCAAGATTTACCCGGTCAACTGCAATGTGAAGTATGAATTCCTGGCAGGCTATAATTGTGCTGGTGCTGATTGCGAAGCAAAGATTGTAGGACAGGTGATCGCACCTGATGGTACAACCACGCCTTTCAGCGGTGGATCGATCAGCCTGCCAATCATGTTTACCCAAACGGGGACTTACTGGATTTCGATGCAGCCTTATTGCGATGGCAAACCCTGCCCACCATGTCGCATTGGCTTCAAAGTAGAATGCCCACCCCAGGATTGCTGTGGCGAATGGGTGAAAAAACCGATCCTGAGTGGCAATGGCATCTCTTTGGATGACCTGTGCGGCAAAGGCTTTGGCCTCAAGTGTGGCAAATACCTGTTGGACGGTGCTTACCGCTGCAAAGGCAATTGCCAGGCTACTTACGACATCACCGTACAGCCTGCCAGCGGCGGCCCAGCCATTTATACCAGCCTGAACGACGCTACCTTGGCCGAAGTGATCAACTTTGGCAGCAATGGGGCCTATATCGTGACCATCATCGTAAAATGCGATGGCAAAGTATGCGATACTTGCCGATTTGAAGTAAAAGTTGAAGGCTGCAAGTGCGATTGTGCACCACAAGGCCAGGGCTGGAGAACTGCACTGCAAGGTGGCACCGACGCCGATGTAAGCCAAATCCTCAAGTGTGGTGAGACTTACAACGTCAAGTGCAATACCAAGTACAATTTCATCGCGGCTTATGCCTGCGTTGGCGACGATTGCCAGGCCAAGATCGAAGGTAAAATTGTAGCGCCTGACGGCAGCAGCACTCCTTTCAGCAGCGCAAGCCCGCTGAACCAAAGCGTGGTGTTTACCCAAACGGGTCTCTACACCATCATCCTGCAACCTTACTGCGATGGCAAACCTTGCGAGCCTTGCCGGATTTTCTTCAAAGTCGAATGCCCACAAGATTGCTGCGGCGAATGGGAGAAAAAACCACAATTGCGCTTTGAAGGCGGAGCCATTGAAGATGTTTGTGGCAAAGGTTTTGAACTGAGTTGTGGCAAATACCTGCTGCAAGGTTTGTACCGCTGCAAAGGCAATTGCAAGGCGACTTACGATGTCGTGTTCAAAGATGCTACGACTGGCAGTGTATTGTATTCCAGCTTCAACGATGCGTCTTTGGCCGAAGTTATTGATATTCCTTACAATGGTTTCTTCTATGTGAGCATTGTAGTGAAATGCGACGGTAAAGTTTGCGAAACTTGTGAATTCAAGTTCAAAGTCAACGACTGCAAATGCGAGTGCCCAAAGGAAGGCGAAGGTTGGAAAATCGGCCTTTTGTCTTCCACTGCAACGGGTACCGCTGGCATCGCGATCAAGTGTGGTGAAACTTACGAAGCCAAGTGCAACGTGAAGTACAACCTCGTCGCTGCTTTTGCTTGCGTAGGTGAAAACTGCCAAGCCAAAATCGAAGGCAAAATCATTGCCCCCGATGGCAGCACCCAGGCTTTGGGCGGCGCTGCGATCAACGAATCCGTAGTATTTACCCAAAGTGGCGTTTACACAGTGTTCCTGCAACCATACTGCGACGGCAAACCTTGCCCACCTTGTCGTTTCCAAATCAAAGTAGATTGTCCACCTAGCGATTGCTGCGGCCAGTGGGAGAAAAAGCCTAGTCTTTCTAACTTGACCACGATCGTAAGTGGCATTTGCGACCAGGGCTTCGAGCTCAAGTGCGGCAGCTACCAGTTGCAAGGCTTGTACATCTGCAAAGGCAATTGCAAGGCCAGCTATGACATCCGCATCTTCAAGTCTGATGGCACGCCATTCTACACCAGCCTGAACGACGCTACCCTGAGCGAAGCATTGAATTTCACCGCCAATGGTGGTTACTATGGCTCGATCGTGGTAAAATGTGACGGCAAAGAATGCGAAAAGTGTGAATTCAAATTCGTAGTAAGCGGATGCCCACAAGAAGACTGCTGCGGCGAATGGGAGAAAAAGCCTGAGTTTTTTACCCAGGGCAATACCATCACCAATGTGTGTGGCAATGGTTTTGGTGTAAAATGTGGCAAATACATCCTGCAAGGCGCTTACCGCTGCAAAGGCAACTGCAAAGCAACTTACGACATCACGATCTTCAATTCAGACGGTACACCATTCTACACCAGCCTGAACGACGCCAGCCTGAACGAAGTGTTGAATTTTACCGCCAACGGTGGCTACTATGGCTACATCGTGGTAAAATGTGACGGCAAAGAATGTGAGAAATGTGCATTCAAGTTCTTGGTTGAAGGTTGCCCACAAGAAGATTGCTGCGGCCAATGGGAACGCAAACCAACCCTGCACAGCCAAACTGGCGTTTTGGACGGCATTTGTGGCAAAACCATCACCGTCAAGTGCGACAAGTACTCAATCTTGGGCTCGTACAAGTGCAAAGGTGAGTGCAAGCCAAGCTTCGATATCACCGTGAAGCCTACCAATGGCGGCCCACTGTTTTACAGCAGTCTGAATGACGCCACGCTGAACGAATCCCTGAATTTCACTACCAATGGCATCTATGAAGTCAGCATCGTAGTGAAATGCGGTGGCAAACCTTGCGACACTTGTGTATTCAAAGTAATCGTAGAATGTCCTCAAGACTGCTGCGGTGAGTGGCTGAAAAAACCCATCTTGGCTGGCAATGGCCAGGTTTGGGACGGCCTCTGCGGCAAAGGTTTAGAAATCAAGTGCGGCAAGTACGAGCTCGCTGGCTTGTACCAGTGCAAAGGCGACTGCAAAGCCACCTACGACATCTACGTGAATCCATCATCGGGCGGCCCAGCGATCTACGGATCAATGAACGACGCTACGCTGAATGAGGTGATCAACTTCGGCACCAACGGCACCTATGTAGTGACCATTGTGGTGAAATGTGGTGGCAAAATCTGCGACAAGTGCGAGTTCAAAGTCACCGTATCGGGTTGTACCTGCACTTGCCCTCCACAAGGCCAGGGTTGGGAAAAGCTCCAACTCAACGTGGCTGGCAATATCACCAATGTGAAGTGTGGTGAAACCTACGCCGCCAAATGCAACCAATTGTATTTTGTAGAAGCCATTTTCAACTGCAACGGTGGTGGCGACTGCGAAAACATCAAAGGCTCGATCATCGCGCCCAATGGCACGGTTACGCCATTTTCTGGTGGTGATTATGTAGGAGTGCCCGTGATTTTCAACCAAAGTGGTACTTACACGGTGCTTTTGCAGCCTTACTGTGGCGGTGTTCCTTGTGCTCCATGTCGTTTCTTCGTGAAGGTCGATTGCCCACAAACCGATTGCTGTGGCCAGTGGGAAAAAGCCCCAACCCTGAGCGGCAATGGCATCAACTTGAGCAACTTGTGCGACAAGAGCTTTGAACTGAAGTGTGGCAAGTATGAACTGAACGGCCTTTACATCTGCAAAGGCGATTGCAAAGCCAGCTACAACGTAAAAGTGGTGCGCGACGGCAACGTAGCGATTTACAGCAGCACCAATGATGCTACCTTGAACGAGGTGATCCCATTCCTGGTGAACGGCACTTATGAGGTGTACATCGAAGTGAAATGCGGCGACAAAGTATGTGCCAAATGCTACTTCAGGGTGAAAGTAGGCGATTGCAAGTGCGACTGCCCCGCTGAAACCACTGGCACGAATCCTTGGACTTCCTTGCAGTACGTGAACAACAACGTCAACACCAAGCTGAAGTGTGGCGATACCACTAAAGTGAAGTGCAACAAGCTCGATACTTTGCTGGCGGTGTACAACTGTGCAGGCAACAATGAGCAGTGCGGCAGCATCAAAGCTACCATCACTTCACCACAAGGCGTTAGCACTACTTTTGTACTGAATGCACCCGCCAAGGTCATCCCACTGCCGCTGCTGCGCAATGGCTTGTGGAAAGTACAACTGGAGGCCCGCTGCGGTGACAAAGTGTGCAACAAGTGCGTACTGTACTTCAATGTTGCAGGTTGTTTGGTGATCGACACTCCCGTGCTCAATTTGCCCAACAACTTCGACAACGAAGTGAAGTTCAAAGCCTTCCCCAATCCAACCAATGGCACCTTGAATGTCGATTTGCCAGAAACGGATGGAGAAAGCTACCAACTGATCGTTCGCGACCTGAGTGGCAAGGTACTCTTGCAGCAGAAGTCCCAAAGTGCACGCGAAAACTTGTCGCTCGAAAACCTGGCTCGGGGAACTTACTTCCTGGAGGCTACTTCGAGCAAGAATCGCTTCAAGACTTTGATTGTGCGGCAGTAAGCCACTGTGATTTGTAAGAATTGACAACTACGTCGCCCCACTCACGCGGTGCCAATTGGGAACACGGATTTAACGGATGCAACGAATCTTCACGGATTTCAAACATGACGTTGACCCCACTACTCAAAATCTTAGTTGTCAATTCTTACCTGAAAATAATGAGTGTGTTTGGCCTTGGGAGATTGAAGCTAAAAATGAGAACCTTTTCGTTCAGGCAAGGCGCAAAAAGCGGAGTTATGCAGCGCATAATGAGCATTTTTGTAACGAAGCCTGGGCGGAAAGGGGCCATTTTGGGCCAATCTACAAAGGAGAAACCCACTGAAAAAAAATGTAGTCCCATTAACCGGACGGGCGGCGGCTCTCTATTCTCAATGACCCTGACATAATCCCAGAACAAGCCGCCCGTTTCTTTTTTCTTCAGCGCCCAAACACGGTGAAAGCCGGGTTTGGGTGTTGTATTTTGGGGAGAATGCTACCTTCCTAAATTCCGCAGCCGAATCATCGAAAAATGCAAGGTGGAATTTTTTACGGTTTCTGCTACTGCTTTCAAGTCACTGACCAATTCGAACTCCAGGTTATTTCTTTTGGCTAACTCATCTAAAATATCGTCGATTTGCCAAGTCCTGATTGGCTTTTCTATTTTGGTAGAAACGTAATAATCCGCTACCTGATCAAGTAAATTAAAGTTTTGTCCATCAAATTCATAGCCGTACAAAGTGGTGCTTTTGATGGTGTCCAGCCAGTCTTTCTGCACAAAAATTTTGTAAGCCTTGTTACGGCAAATAAATTGATCCAGCTCTGCTTGGCTCGTCAACTCGGATGCATAGCAACATACCCTCGGACAATCTCTGGGCAGCAAATAATTGTGCAGCAGTTTTTCACCAATTCCAAAAACTACGGGCTGGTCTAACCCCTCAAAATGCGATGGTGAAGGTCTGGGAATGAATAGTTCAATCCCTGGAGTTTCGCTGATGTGGAAGATGTGAGTTGGCAAGGTGCTTAGATGATAAAACTAGCATGACTAAAAACATGAGAATCGTCCGATTCTTCACACTAGTGGTCCAAATTGTAAATCTGCCCCAAGTTCCACGGGGTATTTGTAATTCGTACCACTAGGAGAAATAAGTGAGTGTATAAAAATAAAGCGATCCAAACAAATTGGAGTGGTTTATTTTAGCTCTATTACTACGGATTGTTTTCTTAAAGTATTTGAACAAAATCCTGGTAGGTCAGGATTTTTAGTTGCTCAACTGGGTTTAAAATCAGTAAATCAACATCTCCAGTTATCAAATAGTCTGCTTTTCCATCCAAAGCAAGGTTGAGTAAAAAATTGTCCTTTTCATCTCTACAAAGCTGAACGTCACTTGTTGCTGCAACTTGCTCACCATAGGCTTCGAAGCTGAGTAATAAGTCCTCTATATCATCTGCTTGAAAATATTTTCGGAACTTTGGCCGCAAAGCCACCTCAGTGAATTCTTGAATCAACCTATCACAAAAGAGTAGCACAATTTGATCCGTTTCAAATAGTTGATCAATAGCGTCGTATTTTTTGGAAATAAGAAAACTGATCCAAAGATTAGTGTCTAGAACTACTCTAATCCTTTGCATGCTTTCTTTGCTGCTTGGTCCTGACAATAGCTACCTCTCTTGCAATTTCTTCTTCGCTCAGCACAGGTACTTCTTCTGCTCTGGACCGAAGACGTTCTAAAATCTGTTGAAAAGAGTGCTTAGGGGAAGCAGGTCTGATGCGAATTAAATTCAAACGTGCCAATTCTTCTAAAAGCTTTTCAGCTTCAGGGTTGAGTAAGTCTATTTGAAACGATAGCATGCAAAAGGATTTATTACCAGACCTAGGTTCTACAAATTTGATGGTTTTATCGGTGTAAAACAAGTAGAGCGACACTTTTCTACGCTAAAAACTACGGCCAGAGCAATTGACACCAATTTTCTTATAAACTGCCAGATATGTATGTCTTGTGTCAAAAATACGCCAGCAATCCTGTAAATTCTGCTTCAGACAACAAATTAAGCTAAGGGAGCGTAAAAAAATAAGGTGGACGGATTTGTGTTTAGTAAAAAAAGATAAGCAACTGACTGGAAGGAGGTTGTGTTCTTTTTTTACTAAACCTCAAAAGCAAATGTGTCCAACTTATTTTAGCTCAAATACTAAAAAACAGAGGCGCAATTCCTCACGCCTCTGCCATCCACGAATGTATGTTCGTCAAATTACCGATAAGTATGTGTTGTTTTCTTTGTTGTTACCCCACAATCATCAATTTGCGGGAAACGCTGCTTTCATTCACACTGAGCTGGAAAGTGTACTGCCCTGGCGACAGGTTATGGCGGTTGAAAGGCACCAAATGGGTACCCGCTGGAAAATTCCCGTCGGCCACTTGCTGTACCATGCGACCTGCGGCATCAAAGACCCGAATGCGTACCCGCCCGCCCTGGATGCTGAACTTGAAAGTAGTGCTGTGCTGACAAGGGTTCGGAAAAGCATTTACCTCCAGGATTTCACGCGGCACAAAGTCACGAATACTAGTAGTTTTGGACTTGAAAATGGGTAAAATCGGAAATTTTTGCCCCAAAATCTTGTCCGGTGCATCCAGTCCAAACCAGTCCTTGAGCACCGTAGCATACACCGAGCGGAAGTCGTATTGCATGGGCAAGTCACCTGATTCTTCCAGGTCTTTGGGGATCACTGGGTTTTTGCCAATGATGCCTGGCAATACGTTTTTGCCAAAAACAAACAAGGGCGAGGCCGCGCCGTGGTCGGTACCCATACTGCCATTGGCCTCGATTGTACGGCCAAACTCCGAAAAAGTCATGCCCGTCACCCGGTCGTCGATGCCCATGAGTTTGAGGTCGTCCTGGAAGGCCGCAACTGCCTCTGAGAGTTTAAACAATAGCTCGGCGTGGTCCCCTTCCAAGGGATTGCCGTTGCTGCTGATTTGTTCACTGTGGGTGTCGAAACCATCCAACGTTACTACATAGATCGGTGTTTTGAGACCTCCATTGATCAATTGGGCTACGATTTTGAGTTGATCGGCCAGGTAGTTTTTGTCGGCAGGAGGATAAAGGGCGGAGCGGTTTTTGCCTTTTTCTGCCGCTTTTTTCACCGATTCATAGTACACCTGTGCCAACTGGGCCGTGTAACGCAAGAACTCCAGTTCACGACCAAAAGGGGTGTCGGGTGCCTCTTCTACCACGTCGTTCACGAATTCGTAGTATGCCTTAGGGTCATTGATGGCCATCCCTGTGGGCAATTCATGCCCCATCAAGGCTAGGGAAATCGTCGAACCAATTTGAATGGCCAGCGGATCGGGATTTTCCGCATTTGGATAGCCTTTTGGGTAGCCAGGGTGTAAGTCTTCGATGTAGCGGCCCGCCCAACCATTTTCGATGTATTCATCCGAGTTAGAAGCCGACATCCAAATGTCCATTGAGCGAAAATGTGAATAATCCTGCTCCGGATAACCCACGTCTTGTACCACTGAGACCAGGCCATCGTTGTACATTTTTTGGAAATGGGTCATCGAAGGGTGCAGGGCATTTTTATCCGCCTTGTTCAGTTTGAGTAGCTTGCTTTCAGGCAAAGCGATGCTTTTGCGCACTTTACTTAACATGCCAAATTGATCTAAGGGCACAAAGGTATGCAAGCCATCGTTGCCGCCCGCCAACTGGACCAGTACCAACACCCGATTGTCAGGTACGCCATTCAAAGCCAGCGCGTCCAAAAAAGGCAACTGTGGGTTGGGTTTCATTGAAAAACCCTTGATGCTGAATGCGCTTAGCGCTGTAGCCATGCCGCCATGTTGGAGAAATGATCTTCTTTTCATTGGTCAAGGGTATTTTTAGATAAGCTGGTACTCAGGTAGGTTCATGATGTATTTGTTGAGGGCGCTCAGGCGGTACCAAACCGTGTCAAAAGCTCCTTTGTCACGCGGATTGGCCTGGTAGTTTTTCCAGGCGATGGTCCAGTAGTAATCCTGCGCCTGGTTGGAGAGCAGGATGTTTTTCATGTGCTTCTTCTTTGCATCCGAAACCGGAACAGGGAGCAAGACATTCAAAGTGTCCTCAATCAAGCGGTTGGGCTCATCGGGCCGGGGAAATTGCTGTGCAAAAGCAATGTGGTCGATTTTGATCTCGTAATTTTCCGACTCAAAACGCCACTGGGCCATGATATCGGTGTAAATATTGCGGTTGCGCAAAGTGTCGGCGTTGATCCACATGCGGTAATAACCCGGCGACTGGCGATAAGCTTGCCAGCCCGCCACGTTGGGGGGATCGCCAGGGTACATTTGCATGCCACCCGCCCAGTAGCCGAGGTATTGTAGGATCTGAAACTGGTCGAAAGGCTTTGGCGCTTTGACGGTGATGTCAAAATTGCGGATCACCCCCAGCATCAAATCCAATGGGTTTTTGATGTAACTGGCCTTGTTGTAGGCATCAAAAAAGTGGGCACTTTTCAGTAAAGCCTCCATTACGGGCTTGATCTGGTAGTTATTTTTGCGGAAAATGATCGCGAGCGGTTTGATGATTTTTTCCTCCACTGCATCATCAATGCGGTAAAAAACGAAGAAGCGATAAATTTTGCGACAAATGTGCTCGGCTACTTCATCTTTTTTGAAAATCATGTCGATCAGTTCTTTCAATTCGCGCTCGGCGTCAGTACCTCCTTTGATTACCGTATTGCTATAAAAAGCAGAGAATTTTTTATCGCCCTGGTCGTGTTCTGCCAAGTCAAGGAACACCTTGTTTGTATTGTAATCCAAGCGCCAACCAGTGAGCACTTTCGCTGCTTCCACCACATCGTCTTCGGTATAATGATCGGGATTGTCCTTGCCAATGGTGAAGAGTTCCTGCAATTCGCGCGAATAGTTTTCATCGGGGGCCGCTTTGCCATTCAACAGGCCATTAAGGAAAAAAAGCATCGAAGGTTCTAGGGTGACATCGCGGGTCATGGCCTTGAAATCGCCAAGCGCGTACTTACGCAAAGTGTTAAAATAGCGGTAAGTGGCCTGCCCGCTGAAGGATGCATCGGTACGCGTTGCAAAATGGTTGCTCCAAAAAAGGATCATTTTTTCCTCAATATTAGCTGGGCCATTGATCATGCGTTCCAGCCACCATCCTCGCCAGGAGTCGATGCGGTATCCTTCAGCATCATTATTGCGTTTGGCATTTACCCAGGTACTCCCGTTTGCAATTTCAGGGTCTTTGAATTCGTCGTTGTTGTAGTTGTTAATTGGAGGGGGAGGGGCCACATTGGGAACATTCAGCACAAAATCAACTGCTTTAGAAGCATTACCCGCATAAAACAAGCTTTCTAACTGGCTTCTTTTAATGCCAAAAGTTACTCGTCGGAGCAAGTGAGCAGCTTGCTCTCTCCCCCAGACCCCATTATAGGGTTCTAGTCCGCCTTGGAGGGTGAATTCACTCAGGCGGTCTTCAAAAGGTTTGGTGGTTTGGGTGGTTTCGCTGGAGCTTTCCTGGTTGACAGGAATGAGTTTTTGGAGAAAATCGCGTCTGGTCTTAGTACTTTGGGACATACTGGACATTTTTGAGGAAAACGTATCAAATTGTGATCACCCTACTGAAGTCTTTGAATTTTAACTTTTTGAACATCAATTTTAGCCCTTTGAATTGATGTACTATTTGACTTTCAGCTCGAATCGACCTATCTTTCATGCCAAAATCAACAGCATGATCGGCGGATTTTTAAAAGGATTGAGTTCGTATGGCACAGCGATCCAGCTTACTTTTCGTTACGGATTGTGGCTCTACTATTTGGTGCCCGCTTTGATCTCCATCCTGCTGGGCGGAGGTATAGGATATGGCATTTGGTCCGTTTCTGACGACCTGGCTGGCTGGATGATGGGGCTTTGGCCCTTCGAATGGGGCAAAGCCTGGGTAGACAATGTCGCACAAGTGTTTGGTGGATTGGCAGTAGGAGCCCTGGGTTTTGTCATTTTCCGCAACCTGGTTTTGGCATTGGCGGGCCCTTTCATGAGTCTTTTGTCCGAGAAAGTGGAACGCAAGCTTAGTGGACAGCCAGCCGCGCCTTTTTCAGTGAGTGGTTTTGTGAGCGATTTGATTAGGGGCCTGCGCATTGCATTGCGATTGATTGTTAGGGAGTTGTTTTTTACGGTGGTTTTTTTGTTGCTGGGTTTGTTTCCGTTGTTCAGCCCCTTTGCGGTGGTTTTTATTTTTGTTACCCAAGCTTATTACGCAGGCTTCGGTAACCTCGACTTTACCCTGGAGCGTCATTTCAGGGTGCGTGACAGTATTCGTTTTGTGCGGAGAAACCGAGGCTTGGCCATCGGCAATGGCACGGTTTATTTGTTGCTTTTGTTTTCGGTTGTGGGTTTTTTGGTGGCTTTGCC
Organism: Chitinophagales bacterium; assembly: GCA_013299105.1. Lineage (GTDB taxonomy): Bacteria > Bacteroidota > Bacteroidia > Chitinophagales > Saprospiraceae > Haliscomenobacter. Next base: position 35,623 of record JAAFJY010000027.1, read on the forward strand.
CTTGGCTACGGTTGCGGGCTGTGCGGCTTTGCGGCCTTTGTTGGAGAAGGAGGGGTAATGCTCAATACATCCTATTTAAAGAATGATCGACTTTTTTTTGGCAAAAATTGTAAATCACATTGGCTAGAAGGAATACTTGAGTACTTCCAATATCAGGCCCATCACCTGATAAAACAAAATTTTTGCTAGCATTTTGAATTGCAGGACCAATATAAAGAGGATGTCTTTGGGAACTAAACCCTCCTTGAATCTTGGTCGATAATAATTCTTTCCATGTTGCACAAACTTCAGGTTGATCTAACTCAGCTGGTTTATCGAATAAATGAAAATATAACCATACCTCAAAGCAAGGATTGCTTTGAGCAATATTCCAATCCTTGTACAAAGTACATCCCGCTCTTAGTTGATTAATTTTTTCATCCCATGCATCTGTATCAATGACAAACCAGACTTCATCCTGCTCTGATAAACCATATTCTGGCTCAGGGTTGCTTTCGGATTTTATTAGATTTTGTACTGCTAAATTATATAGCCCAGTTGGAGAGTTGTCTTCATCTTCTTTGAGTGGGTATAACACTAATTTGACCCGACTGTCAAGACCTTGGAAAAATAAAAAATACTGATACTCTCTTTTTCTTCCTTCGCAAAAAATGTATATATTTTTTGCATCTTTATTCGGCTCCTTTCGAGAAAAATTGCGCCTAGAGCGTTGCATATTCATGCCAGTTTAAGTCTCTTAGATTTGCCAAGAATGGCACTGCACCATACCGACCATTGATGTAACCTTTTCGAATATCAGTGGTATTGTGTTCTTTGTAATCACTCAACGAATACAAGTCGGTGCTTCTATCCGGGCCTTTTTCGGCAAACCAAATTTCGTCCTGTCGGAAAATGGACAGATCGAGTAGATTTGACTCATGAGTAGTGAAGATGAGTTGACCCAATGTATCAGGATCATGTGAGAATTTTTTGACCAATTCCTTAGCTAAATTAGGGTGCATGCTTCTTTCTATCTCATCCACTACATAAACTTTTGGTTTTAGAACCACATCTTGGAAAACAGGTAAAAAATCCAATAGTCTGATTGTCCCGTCAGAAAGTTCATCAATATCAAACTCAGCTTCTTGACCGATAAAATCCTCTTGCGTTACTCTTAAATGTTTAGCTACCAATTTGCCATTTTCTTTTTCAACAACAATTTCATCTCCATTTGGACTGTTCAATAACAATATATCTCGTTTATTCCCCGCAAATTTATCGCGAATAGCGGCTAAATAGGCTTCACTTTCGATGCCAAAGAATTCTTCAATCGATTTTTTCTCTACCCACAGCTTTGAAATTCCTAATCCATAAGCGCAAAGTGTGTCATGCGCAAATTTATTGAACTGAGGGTCTTTGTCTAAATAAGCAGTAATACCCAGCGGTTTTGTAGCAGGCATGATAATTTGCAGGGTTTGTTCAAACCATTTCATGGCAGTTTTGACCTCACTCAGGTGCGAATTATTCCTATTGGCTAACCACGGCAAAACAGGTTTTGAGTCATCTAAAAACTCTTCGATTGCTATTGCTTTTAAAATTTGACTCTTTGGGTCTTTTTCAAAATTAGCAGCAAAGTTGAGTTGATTTGATCCATCTGATGTCTTTTTTCGTTCAAAAAGTAACTCATCTTCTTTTTTTCCTAGACCTGAACGATAGAGCTCTTCCAGGCTAATCAGCCCATTGTCAAAAGAGATGGCGTAATAAAATGGTTTGCCTTCTTGTAAAAATTCAACGACTAATGACTGAGTTAACGATTTAGAAGATTCAAATTTGAAGCGTGCTTCGAAAACCGCATTGCTTGAAACTTCACCTTTTAATAGGCTTTGAAGTAGATCTAATGCCTTGATTAGATTAGATTTTCCAGCGGCATTAGCGCCATAAATTGCTGATAATTTTAGTAAATCCAATCCATCCAATCTGTATTTATGTCCTTCTGGTGTCCTGATTTTTGGACGAGCAAACATGTTGAACTCTTTGCTTTCAAAGAAAGAGTACACGTTTTTTAAAGCAAAGCGAATCAGCATAACGTGAAAATTTCACGCAATTTACAAAATTAAATGCGTGTTGTCAAGTTTTTTATTAAAATTCAAGGGTTATTTATTTTTTTTCACTTTAAAGTTTTCAGCTCACTACTTGTCCATAGTAGATGATCTCAGTGTCTCATCCTACAGATATCCACAAAACACATAATTGTAACGCTGAAGGAAACGAGCGTTATTTGTTTGTTGAGGCAATCGCAAATACAACACCCAATGAACATCAAACCAATCAGCAGGATTATAGTCTTTTCTACGTTAGCTTTTACTTTAGTTTTTGACACTAAAAACCTACCTGATGACGAGACGATCACGCTTGCAAATACTGAATTTCATGCTAGTTTTAGTACTTTATTGAAATGTTTCGGCGAGTATGAGCGGTTCAAGCTGGCAGGCAAGGCGTTTATTTTTCATGGAATGGAGTTGCGCACGATGAATTGTTACCTGATTTATGAAAACGGCAAGGAAAGATATAAGGTACACCACTATAGATTCCATCAATACATGCATCCAGAGGGCCAAAAATATCGCGATACCTGCATGGTTTTTCCATATTTACCACTGAAAGTTTGTTATAAAATGTTGCCTAAAAAGACAGTGAGAAAAGATTTAAGAATACTTGAAAATGTGTTGTTCAGCCGAAATTACCAATTGATTAACAATTTTGATGGAGATTATATCAATTTATTCAAGTTTAATAAAGGGACGCTGGTGGATCAGATCAAGTGTACTTCTGGAACTTATTTTGAGCTAGACCAAGCCTACTTCGATTTCCTAAAAGAACTTTAATCAAAAAAGTAGTACACGCTTTATTCACGCTTGATGTCCAAAATTCCATTTCCACTTATACAGGTAGCCTCAAAAAAAACTCGTCTAATAGAAAACTCAAATTCCTTTCCTATTTTCATCCAATAAAACCACCACATCATGGATCGCCGCACTTTCATTCAAAACACCGCCTTGGCCAGTAGCAGTTTGGCCCTTCCTACCGCCATTGTCGATTTCTCCAATGCCAAAATGCGCCTTGCGATGGTTGGTACGGGCAGCCGGGGCACGGGCATGTGGGGCAAAAGTGTACTCAACAAATACGCTGATCAGGTCGAATTCGTAGGCCTTTGCGACCTCAATCCGGGTCGGGTAGAGACCGTCAAGCAATACATGGGAGTCTCTTGCCCTACTTTCACCAATTTTGAGGAGATGATGCGCAAGGTCAAACCCGATACCCTGATCGTGACCACCGTGGATGCCACCCACCACGAATTCATCATCAAAGGCATGGAAATGGGGGCCAATATCATCACCGAAAAACCCATGACCACCGATGAAACCAAATGCCAGGCCATCCTGGAAGCCGAACGGCGTACGGGCAAAAAAGTGACGGTGACCTTCAATTACCGCTATTCGCCCCATCGCCAAAAGTTGTATGAGCTTTTGCGACAAGGTGCCATCGGTGACATTGTTTCGGTGGATTTTCACTGGTACCTAGATGTGCGGCACGGGGCCGATTATTTCCGCCGCTGGCATGCTTACCGCGAAAAAAGTGGCACCTTGTTTGTTCACAAAGCGACCCACCACTTTGACTTGCTGAACTGGTGGCTGGAATCCGAGCCAGAGGAGGTGTTTGCTTACGGCGCATTGGAACATTATGGCAAAAACGGCCAATTTAGAGGCACCAACTGCCGCACTTGTGCCCACCAAAAAGACTGCAAATTCTATTGGGATGTGACCAAAAACCGCGAATACATGGGCTTGTACGTGGCCAATGAAAAACACGATGGCTACCTGCGCGACGGCTGTGTGTTCCGCGAAGACATCAATATTTACGACAAAATGGCGGCCCAAATCCGCTACGCCAATGGGGTATCAGTGAGCTATTCCCTGACCACTTACTCGCCTTACGAAGGCTATCGCATCGCCTTTAATGGCAAAAAAGGTCGCCTGGAAGCCTGGATTCAGGAAAGCAGCCCAGAACCCATACCCGATCACGACGAACTGGTTTTGACCGAAAATTTTGGAAAAATCACCCGCATCAAGGTCTCCAACACGGAAGGTGGACACGGCGGCGGCGATGATCGCTTAAAAGACAAGATTTTCAAAGACCCCAACCTAGCCGATCCATTCCGCCAGTCAGCAGGCTCCTGCGATGGAGCCATGTCAATCCTGCTCGGCATCGCTGCCCGCAACAGCGTGGAGCAGAAAAAAGCTATCAAAATTGGGGATTTGACCGAGTTGAAGCCTTTGGCTAAGCGGCCGTAGGTGTTAGACTTTATGAACAATAAATTAAATGGCCATAGCAGGGCCTGGGCAGTCTCAAACTTCTGGCGCAGCAAATAAGGATTGGCTCAATTTGAGAATCAATTTGAAAAAAGTGCTGAGATTTGCTGGAGCCTTTTTTAAGTACCCTGTGGCAGATTCACAATTTGGACCACTAGTATCGTTCCTAAACGCAAGTTATACTTGATGCAACCTTGTTTTTGACTTTTGGTGTCAGCGTATTTCAGGCAAGGACAGGGTTTTTCATCCGAATGATCACATAACTAAAAAAAATTGTTGGCGTAAATTTATAAATTGTGGCTCCCTTCCTCTTTTAGTGTTCGAGCTAAAATAAGCTAACCCAATTTGCTTAGAGGTTTCGCAAAAAAAGAACACCTCTTCCTTTCAGTCAGTGGCTTATCTTTTTTCACTAAACCCAAATTCGTTTACCTTATTTCTTTACGCTCCCCTTACCCACATCAACATGTGGTTGCTTCCCTTGACGCCAATGTCCAACTTTGCAACATGGAAAACATCAAACTCGCCATCGTCGAAGACGATCCCCTGATTCGGGAAAGTCTGGAAAATTTTCTACAGGAGCACCCAGCCATAAGCATCAGCTTGGTGAAGGGTAGCATGGAGGCCTTTTTGGAGGCCATCAAGGATGCAGATCGGCAAAAACTTGATGTGTTGCTGCTTGACATCGAGCTGCCCGGCATGTCGGGTATTCAAGGCATTTACCACATCCGCCAAAAGTACCCTGAACTGGACATTGTGATGCTCACGACCTTTGAAGAGGAAGAAATGATTTTCAACGCTTTGTGCGCGGGCGCTTGCTCTTACATTTCCAAAAGAACGCCGCTGGCCACTATCCGGGAGGCGGTGTTTACGGTGCACCGGGGTGGTTCGTACATGTCGCCCTCCATTGCCCGCAAAATTGCACAGCATTTCATGCCCAAAGAACAAACCGACCACGAATTGCTGTCGCTACGCCAAAAAGAAATCGTTCGGGGAATTGTGGATGGCCTGAGTTATAAAATGATAGCCGATCGGCTCAACATCTCCATCGACACGGTGCGTGACCACATCAAACGTATTTATCGCGCCCTGGAAGTGAACAGCAAGGCAGAAGTGATTCGGAAGTCGCTGGATGGAGAGATATGATGATTGTAACTGCTTTTTCTTTGCCTAATGAACCGCAATAAATCGGCGGCAATTGACACTGCGATTTTTCAGATTCATCAGAGCATGTTTAAAACACACTCTTAAATAAAACACCTTAAACCATGATTTTTCACGCACCTGAAGACCCTGGCCAGAGTCTCAAATTTCAAGAAGCCCAAGATTTGATGGAAAACAACCGCATCAAATCAAAATTGCACGCCCTACGGCTTTACTGGACTTTTTTGCCTCAAGACTTGCTCAAGGACCTGCTGGCGGAACCCAATTGCGTGGGCGTCCGCTTGTACAATGCCTTTCGCGAAGCCAGTACCTGCGTTGTGGTTGGCGTTTTGGCCGACGGTTCCGAAATCCAGGAAACTCAGGATGGGCAATCCGGTTATGTTTTGGTCAGTTTTAAGTCGGGTTTTGATGAGGACCAGGGCATTGACGAATTGCAAACGAACAGGGTGCCACGCCTTGATGCGGGCCTAGCAGTGCGCACTTCTTGGGGGGTATTAACTGGAGGGGGCTTGCGCACGCCAGATTTTAGTTTTGCCTCTTTTTTTAGTCGCGACGCTATCCAGGCTTTGTTGAAGCCCCAGGGCTGCAACGGGGTCAATTTTTATGTGGTTGGGATGTTGAAAAAAGGCAAGTTTCCTTTTACTCACCTGGCTGTTTCGGCTCAACACGAATCTGAAGCGAAGCGCGTAGGGCACTTAGGGCAGGTGGCCGTATGCATTCTTTGCCCCAAGCCCTGTCCACAGCACTGTGCAGCAGACACTGAGACCGAGGCCGCGCCGAAAGAAGCGCTTGCCGAAGCTGAAGTGGTGTTGGCTGCCCCGAAAATCACCTCGGTGATGCGGACGGAAAGCGATGAAGCCAAGTACCTGCTGAATTGGATGTAATAGACTTCACAACCATTGTTTATAGAGCCTATTAACGAGCCTCGGTTGACGAAAAGCTGCCCCAAATTTGTCTCGAAACCACTGCCCTAAGTTTTTACACTAATTCTCGTTTATCTACAATTTTGTTGTAATTTCAGGGGGACAAATTCAGGCAGTAAATTTGCTATGCGGCACCTAAAACAAATGTTTTTCATCGGATTGTTGGGAATGGTAGGGACCTGTTTTGGTCAATACCATTCCCAACTCCATTTTCGGCGGCTGTCTAGAGAGAATGGCCTTGCGCTCAGCGAAAATACCTTTGTTTTCCAGGATTACTATGGCCTTACGTGGTTCAATTCCCGCGAGGGGCTGAACTGTTTCAACGGGCATACCATCCAGAAATTTGCTAAATTGAGTGGGCAACTCCTCACAGGCGCTTGCCTGGAGGACCCTGACCACAACCTCTGGTTTTCGACGCTCGAAGCCGTTTATTGCTACCGACGCAAGACGGGGGCCTTTCAGCGATACCAGTTGGCCCAACCCGGGAAAACGGCTCTCAAGTCGGCTTACTATGCTTTTCATTTGGATGAACAAGGCTTTCTATGGGTACAACTTGGCGGCAGCGTGCAAGGTTTTTTGTACCTCTTCAACACCCGAAATGGCACTTTTTCGCCAAAATTCCCCCTGCCTGGCGACCTGTGCTACCTGCTTAAAGACCGAGCAGGAAAGCCCAAAACCATTGTTTCGACCAAGCGCCCCGAAGGTTGGGGATTGTTGTTGACCGATGTACAAAGCGGACGAGGAGCATGGAAAACGTTCCAAGTCTATTCAAACGGTAAACGCCCCCGTTACCCGGTTTATACCAATAGCGTCTATGTCGAGGGTGACAGCGTCATCTGGGCAGCAGTGTACGATGGAATTGGGGTCTATTTTCCCAAAAAAGGCCAGGCTATTATCGCTATCGGTCGGCACCCTGACCTAAAGATTGAAGGCCAGGGCATCGGCGAAATTTGGTCCCTTGCACCTTACGGTAAGCACCACCTGCTGGCCTCAACCGAAGAAGCGGGACTCTTGCTTTTTGACAAACGCAGCTTGCAGTTTGTGGACCAAATACTGGCTGACCAAAACACGCCCTTTGGCCTGAAAAGCAACGCGCTAAAAGAAATGTACCTCTCGCCACAGCAAAATCTTTGGGTTACTGAAATTAACCAAGGGCTTTCTTTTACCAATTTGCAAGGACAAAAATTCAAAACCTTGCCTAGCGCTAATGGCAAGTCTTTTGTCAGTATCTTCGAAGACCAAGGACAGCGAATGTGGTGCAGCACACAGGATTCAGGATTGTATGTGTTCAATCACCAAGGCCAACTGTTGTACCATACCAATCGCTATGACAACCCTGGCAACCCAGCCGAGTCCACGATGTTGCCTATCCATGCATTTTTTGAAATCGGCAAAAATGATTTGTGGGGCTTGTACCTACAAAACCTCCTGCGCTGGGATGCCAATAAAAAGCTGTTTCACTACGAAGGCGCTTACACCATCAGGCATCCCAGCGAAAAGGTGAACCCGCTCCAAAACCGGGCGGGAAAAATGATCCTGTCGGTCGGTAACGAACTGCTGGAACTTCACATCAAGCAACAACAACCCGAATACCAAACCTTCTTGGACCTTAGCCCTTGGCGGGTGCAACTCATCACAAACCTTTTTCAGGACTCCCGTGGACAGTATTATCTAGCCGACAACTACCGCCGCCTGCTCCTGGTGAAGGAACAAAATGATGCCGCCAGCCTGGTGCGCGATTTTGAGCACTTCGGTGAATGCCACGCTTTTTACGAAGACCAAAACCGGGTGTGGATTGCGGGCAGCAAAGGCTTGTTCAGTTTGCAGCCAGGCGGTGCCCCACAGGCGGCACCTGGACTACCCGCCGAGACCTTCTATACAGTCATTCCCGATGGCAAGGGCTATCTTTGGTTGAGTAGCAACAATGGCTTGTTGCGTTACCATCCGGTGCAGCGGCGTTGGGACCGTTTTTCGCAGGCTGATGGCCTCCAAAGCCAGGGATTTGCCCCCCGTGCCTGGCACAAGGCCTCCAATGGCGAAATTTGGTTGGGCGGGCCCAATGGTTTGAATGTTTTTCATCCCGATTCCATCAAAAATGAAGCGGGCTTCCCGCCACTGATGATTGACCACATCAAGGTCAACGACGTAAATTATCAAGCTGGGCAAAATACCTTGACGCTCCAGCGCATCCCTCGACTCGGTCAGCAAGAAAATACCCTTTCCTTTGATTTTTTGGCAGTTGAGTACCAAGATCCTGGAGCTATTCGATTGAAGTACCGCCTGCGCGGGCAGGATGAGGCCTGGATTGAAACCTCCAATCCGGGCTTTGTGCGCTTTTCCAAACTACCGCCTGGGGCTTACACCCTGGAATGCCTGGCGACCAATGCCGATGGTATTTGGATGCCAGGGTCAATGGCTAAGAAATTAGCTTTCTTTATTCCTACCCCTTGGTGGCGCACTTGGTGGTTCTATATCTTTTGCATGGCTACCACTGCGGCCATTGCATACGGTATTTTCGCCTATCGTTTGCAACAAGCCTTAAAAATTGAGCGCATCCGGGTGCGCATCTCCAGTGATTTGCACGACGATGTAGGCACAATATTGTCTGGCCTCGCCATGCAATCCGAAATCCTGGAATTGAGCGCTCCCGAACCCAGCAAACCCAAGCTTCGCCGCATCAGCGAATTGAGCCGCAGCGCCATGTCGCGGATGCGTGATACAGTATGGGCCATCGACGCCCGCAAAGACAAGCTCGAAAACCTGATCGACCGCATGCGCGAGCACGCCGAAGAAACCCTTACGCCCCGTGACATCCTGCTCGACTTGCAAGTGGATGATTTGGCCCTGACTAAAAACATGCCCTCCCAAATTCGGCAGGCGCTTTACCTGATCTATAAAGAAGCAGTTACCAATTGTGCGAAGCATTCCAAGGGCGATAAAGTACAAGTAAGGCTGCAAAAAATTGGTGCCAAGGGCCTGGAGATGTCCATTCATGACAATGGTGTGGTCATGCAAAAAAATTATAAAACTACTGGCCTGGGTTTGTCCAGCATGCACCTGCGCGCCCAGCAAATTGGGGCTGATTTTTCGATCGACACGGCCAATGGCTTTCTGATCACCGTGAAAATTCCACGTTTTTCCTAAAAAACTCAGCACCTGTCCACATCAAAATGTGGTTGCAACAGGGGCGTAAGGCCCGCATTTTTGTAAGGTAAACCAGCATCAAAAACACCTTACAAAATAACCCGTTATGCGACTACTCCCACGTTTCGTTCAGCTTTCCCAAGCGCAGGATTTAAACCATTTTTCAAGCGCCTACACCGAATGTTCCGGTTTTGAGGTAAAGCGTGATTACTACGAACTCAATCAAGTTTTTGCCATCTATTGGCGGCAGCGCATGCTTGGCGGTTTTGTACTCGGCAGCGGTGAAACGCTGCGTACCCTGGAAGTTTTTGTGAGCGAGGAACAACGTGCCGCCCTCTGCGACCAAGTGAACTCAGGACTCTCTCACACCGAGATGTGTTGCTTCTGGATGGAACCGGAGGCCCGCAAAAAAGCTTGGCTCAATTTTTACGTTTGGGCCTGCGTAGCCTATGCGCTCAGGTTTTTTGGGTCTCAACAACTCATTTTTGGCACCAACTCCGTACGCCTAGCAGCCTTGTACAGCGCAACACCCAAATGCGTCCTGCTCCATGCCGACTACCTAAACCAAAAACAGACCTACGTCTTTACTGGTCCGCGCAAACATTGCCTCCTCGGTGTGGCGCAAATCCTACTCTACAAGCTCAAGCGGGTGTTGAAGATCACCCACCGGCGACACCTGGCCAAAGTATTTACTGCGAACGGCGGATGCCATAAAACTTTTTTGTCGGAGTAATTCAGGTCGGCCTTTTTTGACCAAAAGGAGAGAGGCCTAAACTTTTATGATTCTCTTTAAACACACACATAAAACCTAATTGTATGAAATTCAAGTTGCATTTTTATTTGCTTGCCTGCACCTCAAGGACTTTCCTGGTCTTGTGCCTGCTGTTGTTTTCCCTGCACTGCCTCTTGGCCCAAAATACCGTAGCCTTGCGGGCGGCCAACGGCCAATACGTTTGTGCAGAAGGAGGTGGGGGTGGCTCCGTGGTAGCCAATCGCAACAGTCGCGGAGCTTGGGAAACCTTGATTCTGGAAGACCGGGGCAATGGCCAGGTCTCTCTCCGAGCGCCCAGTGGTCATTACTTCTGCGCCGAAAACGGTGGGGGCTTTGAAATCGTTGCCAATCGCAGCGCTGTAGGTCCTTGGGAGCTTTTCACCCTGGAAAACCTGGGCAACAACCAGATTGCCCTGCGTGCAGCCAATGGCCAATACCTCTGCGCCGAAGGAAGCGGCGGCGGCCCGGTGGTGGCCAACCGCAATGCCCTAGGTGCCTGGGAAACCTTTACATTGGAAGGCACGCTCAACCAACCCACCGCAACTACTCCTAGCACTACGCCCCAGGCTTCTCAAGCCATCCCGGACTCGGACATGTGCTGGGCTGCTTCTCAGCCACGTGGTGCCGGGACCTTTCCCAACGAATGCGGCCCTAACGAGGAGTACCAAAATGGGCTTTGTTACACCAAATGCCAGCCAGGCTACTTTGGCGAAGGACCCGTTTGTTGGAAGCCTTGCCCTGATGGCTACCGCAACGACGGCGCTTTTTGCGCCAAGCCAGCTCCATACGGTCGCGGGGCAGGGTATCCTTGGAAATTTGGCGATGGGTTCAACCTCAGTTCGGCCAAGGCCCGCTGCGAAAAGGACAACCCCCAAGGCTGCGAACAATCGGGGGCGATAATGTACCCCAAGTGCCGTCCTGGTTTTCATCCTGTGGGCTGTTGCATCTGCAGCCCCGATTGTCCAGCCGGATTTACCGACATCGGCGTTTCTTGCGCCAAACCCAGCTACGGACGTGGTGCTGGCACCATTCCCAGAAACTGCGGCGGCGGAAAAGTGAACCAGGCTGGCCTTTGTTATGTGCCTTGTGGCGCTGGGTATCATGGCGTTGGTCCCGTATGTTGGGCCGACGAATGCCCCGGTGTGTTTCCTATTCGCTGTGCTGCGGGCTGCGCAAAATCTTCTAACGACTGCCTGAGTGCCATTGTCAACCAGGTGATTACTCCGCTTGAAATGGTCGCCAACATCACGGGTATTGTTTTCTCTGGCGGCAGCTCGGCCGTAGCAAAAACCGCCGCCACAACCAGTGCCAAAACCATTGCCAAGGAAAGCATCAAAAGTCAATTGCAGCGCAAAGCCAAGGAAATTGGCAAAAACCTAGCCGAGGATGCTGCGGAGAATGCCGCCACAACTTTTTATGAAGCACAATTGACTGGGGAGTTCAGTTGGGAAGACCTTGATCCAACGGGTATCGCCAACGTGGTCAAGGCATTCAACAAGCCCTTGTGTAAAGACTTTAGGTAAACTAGACTTTATGTACTATTTGGAGGGGCGGCTTGGTCCTTGCAGCGCTTGCCCCTCCTAAAATCCTTCAACCCACGCCACTTATGAAAACTTCTTGCATTGCCCTGTGCTGCCTTTTGGCCAGCGCATCCATCTTTGCCCAAGGCATTCGTTTTGAACCCGAAAACAATTCATGGCCGCAAGTACTGGAGAAGGCTCGGCAAACCAACAAGCTTATTTTTGTCGTCGCTTATTCCACCTCCTGTCACAATTGCCAGGAGATGCATGACCAGGTTTATCCCCTGCCTACCGTGGGCGAGACCTACAATGAGCGTTATTTGAATGTAAAAATAGACGTGGACCGCGCCGAAGCTGCTGATTTTGCCTCGCAATACGGAATTTTAGCTTATCCGACCTACCTGTTTATCGATGGTCAAGGCGAGCAGGTACACCGCAGCATGGGGGCTGATTCCGCAGAAAAATTCATTAAAATGGGCCAAAGGTCTCTTCTTCCGCAGCACCAGTTTTTTCCGCTTAAACAACGCTTTTTGCAAGGCGACCGCTCCTCGGTATTGCTCAAAGACTTGTGCCTCATGGTGATGAACCTGCAAGACCAGTCGCTGATGGACACGATCCAGTCGGCCTATCTGGCCACCCAAAGCAATTGGTTGAGCCCTGAAAACCAGGAAGTGGTACTCAGTGGCCTGCACACCATTGAGCAAAAGCGCTTCTCCTTTTTGCTAAAACACAAGGCAGCTTTTATTGCGACTTATGACTCCGTTAAAATCAACAACCTGATCGAAAAAATTGTGCTGACCAGCCTGAGCCTAAAATCCTATAACCACGAGCAGGGCGATTTTGAATTGGCCAAAGCCCAAGCCTATGCGGCGCAATACCTGCCGCAGGATGTTTACGACCAATACCTCCTCTTATTTGAGTTCAACCAACACCTGCGAAAAAACGAAACCTTGGCTTTTCAACAAAAGGCCTGCCAGTATTTCGATACCTACCCTAGCTACAACCCCTACTTGTACCACAACATCGCCCTGGCTTTTTATGAACAAACCGAGGACCAGGCCCTGTTGAGCAAGGCCCTGGACTGGTCCTTGAAAGCCCTGGCGCTCAAAAATCTGTACCAGTTTCACGACACGACCGCAGCCCTGTACTACAAACTTGGGCAGGTAGCAACAGCCAAAATTCATGTCCTGAAAGCCTTGGACCTAGCCAAAACAGAGGGCATTGAGCTGTCGGAAACCCTTGCTTTGTTGAAGAAAATAGAAGGGAAATAGCGGACTAGACAGCGAATTCCACGCTCCCCTATTCAAAAAACGGCACTCCAGGCACTGCGTACTTCTTCATCGCCTCCTCATTGATTTCTACCCCAACGCCAGGTTTTTCGGAGAGGGTGATGAAGCTATTGCTTACCCATTCGCCGTCGTACTTTACGATTTCCTTGTACATCGGATCGGTGTGGAAGTAAGCTTGCCATTCCAAAATCAGGAAATTGGGCACTGAGGCACACACATGCGCCGACGCCATTGCACCCAAAAACGAAGCCACCATGTGCGGCGCGAAAGGCACATAATACAGGTTGGCGAGGTTGGCAATGCGCTGCCCTTCACCCAGGCCACCCGCTTTTTGCAAGTCGGGCATGATAATGTCCACCGCACCGATTTCAAGCAAGCGGCGGAAACCGTGGGCCAAGTAATGGTTCTCGCCAGCACAAATGGGGGTAGTGGTTGAATCGGCGATGATTTTATAAGCCTCGGCATTTTCGGCTGGGATGGGCTCTTCCAGCCACATCAGCTTGAGTGGTTCCAGCATTTTCGCTACGGCTTGACCAGTCGGCGCATCGTAGCGGCCATGCATGTCCACACAGATGTCAACATTGGGGCCCACGGCTTCGCGGGCAGCAGCGATCTGGTCGTACATGCGCTTGTACTCGCCAGGGCTAGCGGTCCAGTTGTAGGCATCGTACTTGGCTGGGTCGTTCGCTTGGTCCAGGTCGAACTTGATGGCGTTGAAGCCCATGTTTTTGGCTTTCACAGCGGCATCGGCAAAGTCTTTGGGAGCGGGCAGGTTGCGTTGATAGAGTGCCGTATCGCAATACACCCGAATTTTGTCGCGGAATTTCCCGCCCAGCAGTTGGTAAATCGGCACGTTCAGCGCTTTGCCAGCTACGTCCCACAGTGCAGATTCGATGGCGCTTAGTACAGCAATGTACATCCCAGATTGCGCGCCTTGAAAAAATCCAGAGCGCCTAATGTCTTCAAATAAGCGGTGGACATTGAGCGGGTTTTTGCCTTTGAGGCGATTGGCAAAGTTTTTGACCAAATGATAGGTTCCAGGGATGGCATCCACGCCTTCACCGCAGCCCCAAATGTCTTGATTGGTGTAGACTTTTACAAAAAGGCTGCCCTTGACGTAGCCACATTTGATGTCGGTAATTTTCAGGTCGGCAGGTGCCGAGGGCTTGGGCGCTTTCTCGATGGCCGTTTCGTAGCTCCGACCAAAAGTAGCCAGCGGAGCAGCCGGGGCAAGGGCCGCTGCGAGGGCCGCTTTGGACAAAAATGAACGTCTGGAAGATGAGTTGGACATGGTGTTTTTGTTGTGATGATAAGTTTAGAATCAGGTGGAGGGTTTTAGTTCTAAACTGGTGTTCTGGATTTACAAAACTAGTTGTTTCGACTTACGACTTACTAGTGACTACTTACGACTTACGAAGTAGGACACGCTGGCAAGATTTTAGATTTCTTGGGAATTCGTTTGCACGATTTAGGGTTTTTGATGGCAAAACCCAAAACAAAACACCCAAATCTAAAGTACTTTGACACCCTTTGGGTTCCTTCTTCTCAATATTTCAACCTTTCAACATTTCAACTACTTTAGCCTTTTGGTGAAACCTTGAGCTTGAGCCTTGAGATATTTTATTTGATTCCCCCTTACCAAGTACGCCCCTTCAGGAATTCCTGGATTTGGGCTTTGGGCACGGGCAATTTGTCCATGTGTTGGTTGAGCCAGGCTGAAAAGTCGCGCTCAATGTCATCGCTCCACTTGGTGTCAATCTGGCCAGGGGTGTATTTTTGCTCGCGCAAACGCTGGTGGCCAAACATGTCGCGCAAGCGCACGATCTCGGAGGTTTTGACCACTTTTTCCAACAAGTGAGGCGGAATGAACATGACCCCGCCATCGCGGCCCAAAACCACATCGCCTGGCATGACCGTAGCTTTGCCGATGCGGGTAGGCTGATTGATGGCCACAAGGGTGGTATTCAATTGCCCGTCTGGGTTGTTGAGGTGGTGCGAAGGGTGATAGGAGCGGAAAAATGAAGTAAAGGAGCCGATTTCTCTCAGGCCGTTGATGTCTCGAATGGCCCCATTGTACACGATGCCGTTGCCGCTTTTGGCAAAAATCGAGTTGCCGAGGTTGTCGCCTACTGTCGGGCCGTCTTCATGGGCTCCAAACTGGTCGACTACGTACACATCTCCCTTCACCAGCATGTCGATGGGCCAGGAGTTTTGGGATTTTATCCGCCCGTCCTTTTTATGGCCTTTGTCGTCGATGACCCGGTGAATGTCAGGGCGGCCAGGCATAAAGGTGGCAGTCAGGGCACGACCTACCAATACGCTATCTGGGTTGATGCATTGCCAGCCATCGTCGTATTGGAACTTGTAATTTTCATTGCGGAGCACGGCCCAGGCTTCTTCGTGGGTCACCTGTTTCAAGCGTTTCAAGAGCTCATCTGACACCTTGGGGCGGCCATCCGGGAAGCGTTCGCCTTTCCATTCGGGGGTCAGAAAAATCAGTTCTTCTTTGGAGATTTGCTGGCTATGCAGCGAAGGCAGACCCAAACCCCAAGCGGTGAGGGCCAGTGCAAAAAACCTGGCGATGGACATGATGCAGTTTGTTTATTTGTAAAAGTTTAGGTCAGTGGTTTCGAGGTAAAAAAGATGACACTTTTTTCGTCAGTCGAGCCTTCTTTTTTTTGATGATGCTTGGGCATCGCCAAAAAAAAAGAGGCGAAGAATCACGGAAAAATGGCCTTTTTTAACCGAAATGGGAGCGACGTAAACTTTTACGTAGTATTTCAATACAGAGCTGTACTAAGGTAATATTTTTGTGAGGCAAGGTGAGCTTAAGCGCGTAATTTTTTCACTTTCAGCACCGAATGGTAGTTAAAAATAGACGAAGGGTAATTTTTTAGCGGTATTAGGAAGCCGTGTCACGCCTTGGCGTGAAAGCGGGCCAATTCTCTAATTCTTTAAAATTCTGGTCTGGGTCAACATCACGCAAGCAATTCTGCAATTCTATAATTCTGTGAATTCTGGTTCAGACTAAAAGTGGTTCAGACAAAAAAGCCTCATTTGAGCGTTGAAACCGCCTTCTTTAAACTTTTACCTTCCTATACGATTTGTTGCTAATTTTGTTGAAAAGATCGCAACAACCATGAAACAATTACTCCTCGCAAGCCTGCTGTTGTTAGGCAGCTCATTTTTTGTTTTTGGGCAAAAAAACTCCACCGCTGTCAACCTGATTTTTGACTCTGACATTGGCCCCGATTACGACGATGTAGGCGCGATGGCCCTCATGCACGCCCTGGCCGACAGTGGTCAGGTAAAAATTCTGGCTACTATTGCTTGCAACCAATCCAAGTATATTGCAGGAGTAATGGATGTCATCAACACCTACTTCAAGCGACCAAACATTCCAGTAGGCGTAGTGCACACCAAGGCGGTCAACATGGTTTCTTGGCAAAAGTGGGATTCCGTCTTAGTGGCCAAATACCCTTCTCGCATCAAATCCAATGCCCAGGCTGAAAATGCCCTCACCTTGTATCGCCGCATCCTGGCCCAACAACCCGATGCCAGCGTGACCATCACTACCGTTGGTTTTTTGAGCAACCTGGCCGATTTACTGCAATCCAAGCCTGATAAAATTTCGCCCCTCAGCGGCTTGGACCTGGTCAAACGCAAGGTCATTCGCTTGGTCACGATGGGTGGGCGTTTTCCCAATGGCAGTGAATACAATATCCAATGCGACCCCATTTCGGCCAAGTATGTATTCGAAAACTGGCCTACCGAAGTCATTTTCAGCGGCTGGGAAATTGGCAACCCCATCCATACGGGTCTGCCTTTGATCCAGAACGAAAGCATCAAAAACTCACCCGTGAAAGAAGCTTTTGCCATCTCCATCCCCAAGGCCAAAGAAGATGCTGGGGGCCGCATGAGCTGGGATGAAACCGCAGTTTTGGTGGCTATCCAGGGCATCCGCAATTATTTTGAGGTGGTGGAAGGCCGTTTCATTTGCCGCGAATGGGGCAGCAATCAATGGGACTCCAAGGGCAAAGGCCATTTTTACCTGGTCCAGAAAATGCCCATCCCCGAAATGGAAAAAGTGCTGAACACCCTGATGATGCACCAACCCCAAACCCTTAAGAAGTGATGAAAACCAAGTCTCTTTTCTGCCTTTTTCTACTGGTTTTGGCGGTAAAAACCAAGGCTCAATCCACGCTGCCCGATGTATTCAAAAGCCAACCGGGGCTGGTCGTAGACAGCAAGAAAACCTGGTTTGCTCAGCGCAGGCCAGAAATCATCGACTTGTTTACCCAGGAGGTGTATGGAAAAATTCCGGACACCAAGCTTTTTTCCTGGACTTACGAGAGTCTGGAAAAAGAAACTGCGGTGCTAGACGGCCAAGCCTATCGCCAACAAGTGCGCATGATTCTCAAAAATGCCCAAGGAAAAAAAATGCCAGTGGACATCATGTGCTATTACCCGGTTTCGGCCAAAAATAAAGCCGTGCCTTTCTTTGTCTTCCTGAACTACGGCAACCACACCTTATCGAGCGACAGCACGATTCAACTTTCAATTAGCTCCAACTATGAAATCGAGTTGGAGCGCAATGCCTATGGCCGCCGTTTTCCCATCGCAGACATCATCAAAGGCGGCTGTGGGGTGATTACAGCCTGTTACGACGACTTTGTACACGATTCGAATTCAAAATTTCGCAGCATCATCCAGGATTTTTACCAAATGGACCCCGACTTGAGCAGTGCGATTTCCATTTGGACCTGGGGGCATAGCCGCTTGCTCGATTTTGCCCTGACCCAAAAAAAATTTGACCCCAAAAAAGCCGGGGTACTGGGGCATTCGCGCCTGGGCAAAACCGCCCTTTGGACCGCCGTCAACGACGAGCGTTTTCAATACGCATTTGTCAATGAATCGGGCAACAATGGGGTGAAACTGCACCACCATTTCACGACTAAGGCTGAAAACATCCGCCAGATGAATGCCGTTTTCCCACATTGGTCGTGCAAAAATTTCAAAAAGTACGACGGGCAAGACAGCCTGAGAACCATTCCTTTTGACCAACATTGGATCATGGCCTGCATAGCTCCACGCAAATTGTGCCTGGGCGATGCCAGCGAGGACCTCTGGGCCGATCCTGAGGGCAGCTATCTGGCCTTGCTGGAAGCAGAGAAAGTGTATCGGTTTTTGGGCAAAAAATCTCAACTGCCCACCCAAATGCCAAAGGTCTCAGAAGCTTGGTCAACTGGCTATTTAGGCTACCACCTCCGAGCTGGTCAACACGACCTGGCCCCAGAGGATTGGTTGAATTACGTCCACTATCTCAAATCTTATTGAGCATTTTTGCACTAAACCTCAAATCGTCAAAGCTGTTTTTTCGGCCTTGACGATTTTTTTTGCCCCAACTCAAACTATTTTTCCAAGCCCAGCATCAATTCAATGAACTAACTTTACACAGCACTACTCGCACCACGCTTCATGGATCGGCAAACGGAAATATTGCTTCACCTGGCCCGGCAGGGCGACCAAAAATCGCTAGACAGCCTTTTTCGGCTCTGGTACCAACGGGCCTACCAGATGGCCATGCGCTACGTTGCCGACGAGCACATGGCGCGGGAAGCTGTACAGCACACCTTCATCGCCGTGCAACAACACCTTGATCAGTTGCAGCAGCCCGAAAAATTTGTAGGCTGGCTCTACCGCACAGTGATCAATAGTTGCCGCATGGAGGGGCGCAAAAAACAGCGTTCGCGTTTGACCGAGTTTCGACTGGATGCCCGACAAGAGCCCTTGGCCCAAAACCCCGATCGCAACCTTCAATTAGAACAACGCAACCGCCTGTTGATGGACGCGGTGTATCAATTGCCCGAAGACCAGCGCACGGTGGTCATGCTGAAAGAATTGGACGGCTTGAAGTTTCGGGAAATTGCCGATTTGCTGCAAATTCCCGAAAACACCGCCAAATCGCGCTTGTACGTGGGCCTAAAAGCCCTGAAACAAATTTTAGTAGAACAACGCCTCACCAAAGAGATGTACTATGAAGAATGAATTGGATATCGCCAAACTAATGGACCAACTCTACGGCGAAGGTGACGCCGAAGGCCAGGGCGAACAGGCTTTCTTGGCCGAAAATCCTGAGCTGGCCGATGAACTGGCCGAGTTGAAGGGCTTGAGGGAGGAGCTGTATTCCTTTCACGAAATGGATTTGCCTGCGGCACCCGTTTTTCCCTTGGCTGCTGCGGCCTCAGCGCCTAAATTAAAAGTACTGCGCTGGCCCATGCGCATTGCGGCCGCAGTAGCTCTTTTGCTGCTGGGCTTTTTGCTCGGCAACAAAGTGCAAGTACGCATGGACGATGGGGAACTGGCCTTTAGCCTGGGCTCCAAGCCCAAGCAAGTGCAAGCTATCAGCCCAGAGTCAGTTTTAGCCGTAAACAGCAAGCTCAGTTCTGCTGATACCCAGTCCATCCAACTCTTGGTTCGAGAAGAACTGGCCTTGTACCACCAGTTGATGGAAAAAACCATCACCCAAGCCCAGTATAACCTGCGCCATGACAACCAGGAACGCCTGAAATCCTTGCAAAACGAGTTTCAGCAAGAGTTGATGGCCATGAATACCACCCAGCGCCGCGAATTGGAAGCCATTTTGGCCAAAAACCAGGAAGCAAGCCTGGTAAGCCTGGTGCGCAACCTCGAAGAAGTACAAACCCAAAACCAGGGCAAGCTCAAATGGATCATCCAGCAGGGTTTTGTTGACTGGAATGTGCGCCGAGAGGCCGACCTGGAGCGCATCCGCGAAGAATTCAACCGGGTGTATACCGAGGTGAGTTTTCAAAAAACCGAACAAGACAAACTCAATCGCGCCATCATCCAGCGGGTTGACAATTGACACATCATTTAAAATTTAAAGCCATGAAAATCACACGACTGCTCTTCATATTGGCGGGCTTTTGGCTACTCGAACCCGCATTTGGTCAGCAAAACAGGGCCTACAGCCTGGCCACCGTACAAGGTTTTGGTACGAGTGGCAGCACTTACACCTTTGGCTCAAATACGCCGATGGACCGCGAAATGAGCGTGATCTGCGGGATTTTGGAAAAACTGATCCAGCAGGAATTCAACAACGGGGATACTGCCGTCAATATCCGCAAAATTGAAGGAGCGCTGGTCCCCGGAAGTGGGGTCCTGCTGACGGTTGCGCACCGCCAGCCTTTTCAGCACCTTAGGCACAACAACTTACTTGGCGCTTATGGCTTGACAACAACAGGCAGTGCTGCCAAAAGCAAACCAAGTGCTGCTTCGCCTTGCAACGATTGCCCACCACCAGCGCAAGACCCTTGTGCCGATTGCCCTGCTACTGTCAATACAGCTAGACTAGTGCAAGGACAATATGCCACTGTGCTCACCGCAGATGGGTTTCCAGCCGCGATTAATCGTTGGGGTGTGCCAGTAGCAGACCGAAAAACCGCCTTGCGCCGCCAAGACAGCACCTTCAGCAGCAAAATTCCTCGCCTAAAGCGCGTGATGGAGCGTTTTTTCAGCGAATATGGCGTGTTGTTCACCCAAGTGAAGCCCCAGGAAAAAATCTGGGTGAACTGGACTTACGGTGAAGACAGCTGGTACAGCAATGCCCAGGATGCAGAATGCTCCCTGGTGGGCAGCATCAGCAAGCAGGATGCCCTGGCCTTGGGCGCTGGTAAAGCAAGCCCTGCTGAATTGGCCAAAAAAGTGAGCTACCACCAAACCCACTGCCAAGAAGAACCCCGCGACCAGGAATTGGAAGTATTCGGGGCCATTCTTGAGCGCCTCTATGGCCAAGGTAGCGAGGGCAGCCTGATCAATCGTGGACGCATCACTTATAAGCGGATCAATGGCTATGGCGTTCGTTTTGAAATGGGAACCCTGACTTTGCCCCAATATTTCAATGACATGTATTTCCCCAACGAAAAAGACCGTGCCCAATACCAGGCAGACTACAAAAAAGGCTTAGAGTTATTTGAAAAAGGGTTCACTTCAAGTCTTTTGGATTACAGCCGTGTGCTGCGCAGCCTGCAATCGGGCGAACTTTTGCAAATTTCATACGAAGTGAACGCTGGTTTTGACGAAAACAACCGCACCCTGAAGCGCGAAGTGATTTATACGGTTCCTCAAAACCTACTGGCCGATTTTGACTCGGGTAAAATCACCAAGGATCAAGCACTACAAGCCATCAAAAAAGAAGAAAAACTCAGCGGTCGCATGCCCGCCTTTCTGAACTTCTCTGGTAAGTAGTCTCTTCAACATTTCAACCCTAAACCCTTCAACTAAATAGACATTTGTATTTCCTGATAATATCGTCCAGTGGCCCTTGCGTGATTGCGGGGCCACTGGCTTTTGAGAGGGGGAGCTCCGTGGAAGGGTCAGGCTTACGTTTACCAACCTTTTGAAGTTTAGCAAACGCAACGTGAATTCTGAGTAGAAGAGTTTGTTTTTCAGTGATTTACTCCGAAAAACAAGCAAAGATTGATCAATTTTAAATTTCAAAAAACTCAAACCGTGCAAACGAGACCTAAAAACACGACAAATTTCTCTATCGGGCCCCTAGATCGTATGTCGTAAGTTGTATGTCGTTTATCGTATGTCAAAGAAACATGCCGAACAAACCAGAGCCTACATTAAACGCAACCCGGATCCTTCCCAAAATAGCAAAATACTTTAGTTTGACCACTTCGGCGTTCCGCGATTCATTCCGCGTTTTTCCCTACCTTTGTCCCATGTTGATCAGTATTTTATTGCCCATTTACAACGAAGAGCGCTACCTAGCTGCCTGCCTGGACAGCATCCTCGCCCAAACCCACGAAGACTGGGAGTTATTGGTCGTGGACGATTTTTCAAACGACTCCACCCCAGAAATCCTGGCCGAATATGCCCGCCGCGATGCCCGCATCAAACCCCAACGCAACCGCGAGAAAGGGGTGATTCCAGCCTTGCGCCTGGCTTATGAATTGAGCCAGGGCCAATTCATTACCCGCATGGATGGAGACGACAAAATGGCCCCACAAAAACTGCAAAAGCACCACGATCTCTTGGTTGAGCACGGCCCTGGGCATTTGTGCTCAGGTTTGGTGGCTTATTTTTCGGACGAAACCCTGGGCGAGGGGTATCGGCGCTACGGCGACTGGATCAACGAAGTGAACCTGGCCAATCGGCATTGGGCCGATTTGTACCGCGATTGTCCTATTCCTGCGCCCTGTTGGCTGGCTTACCGCGAAGACCTGGACCGCGCCCAGGCCTTTGAACCCAATGTCAAACCTGAAGATTACGACCTCATTTTTCGCTTTCGCCGCATTGGCCTGAAAGTGCTGACCGTGCCCGAAGTATTGTTGTATTGGCGCGACCACCAAGACCGCACCACCCGCATCACGCCCGATTACGACATCCAGCGCTACTTCAACATCAAGTTGCCCTGGTTTTTGGAACTGGACCGCCAGGCTGACCGGCCCCTGGTTTTGTGGGGAGCAGGGGGCAAGGGTAAAACCCTGGCCAAATTGTTGATCGAAGACCAGGTGCCTTTTCACTGGGTGTGCGACAACCCCGCCAAAATTGGCCACAACATATATGGTGTGGTCATGGAAGATTATCGCGGCATCAACAACTTGCTAAATCCGCAAATCATCCTGGCGGTAGCACAGCCAGAGGAACAAATCCACATTAAAGACATGTTGGCAGAATGGGATTCCATGCCAGGCAAAGACCACTTCTGGTTTTGCTGATGGGCAGTACAAAAGGCATCGGCTTTTGGCCCTCCCTCAGTTTGGTGATGGGCAATATGATCGGATCAGGTATCTTTCTCTTACCTGCTACCTTGGCGATTTATGGCCAATGGAGTCTTTTGGGATGGGCCTTGTCTACCGCTGGAGCCCTGCTGTTGGCGCGTACTTTTGCCCAATTGAGTCGGCAAAAAGCCCTGAATGGAGGCCCTTATGCATATGCTCGCTTGGCTTTCGGCGATTTTGTAGGATTTATAGCAGCCTGGGCTTATTGGCTGAGTATCTGGATTGGCAATGCGGCTATTGCGGTGGCTTTGACGGCTAGTTTCAGTGCTTTTTTTCCGATTTTGAACGAAAACAATGGGGTGGCGGCCCTTACCACTTTGGCTTTTATCTGGCTGACTACGGGTTTGAACGTGTTGGGTGTGCGCAGTGCGGCCATTTTTCAAAGCATCACCACGGTCTTGCGCCTGTTGCCCATTTTGTTGATTTGCACCTGGGGATTCACGGGGTTTCAATGGCACAATTTGAGTGCCGTGGAGCGGCCTGATTCGATCTTACAGGCGGCCTTGGGTACGGCTGCCCTTACCCTTTGGTCGTTTTTGGGTATCGAATCGGTCACCGTGCCCGCTGCCGAGGTTCGTAATCCTGAGCGAACGATCCCTCTGGCTACCTGGTGGGGCACCTTACTTTCTGCTTTGATTTTTGTGTTGGCGTGCACTGCTGTCATGGGTATGTTTCCGGCTTCGGTTTTGCAGTCGGATGCCACGCCATTTGCGAGTGCAGCTTTTTTGCTTTGGGGTGAAGGGGGGAACTGGATCGCCGCGGCTACCTGTATTGCTTGCTTGGGTGCCTTGAATGGTTGGATCTTGCTGCAAGGCCAAATTCCGGCAGCTGCTGCAAAGGATGGGCTTTTCCCGGCGATTTTTGCCCATAAAAACCAGCGTGGTGCACCTGTGCTGGCCTTGGTAATATCGAGCGTACTGATGTCTGGAATGGTTTTGTTTAATTTCAGCTCAGCCTTGCAAGCTCAATTTCAAAACCTGATTTTGCTAGCGACCTTGGCTAATTTGACGCCTTATGCATTGTGCTCAGTAGCTGAATTGGCCATAAGTAAAACAAAAAGCACAAGTCTCTGGCTGCGCTCAATGGCTACTTTTGTTTTCACCCTGGCGGCCATCATCGGTTGCGGATGGTTAGTGATTTGGAAAGGCAGTTTATTGCTTGTGGCAGGAGTGCCGATTTATTTTTTGCTGAAAAAATGGAAAGAGAAGAGTGATTAAAGTAAGGTGAAGCCGCGAGAAGGAAAGGAATCACGATATAAATTCTGTAATTCTGGAAATTCTGCTTCAAAATTGAAAATAAATAAAAGGCACCAATTCCGAACTAGCCGTTTGAATCACCAGCCAAATGACCAATGCAAGGACCAAGGACTGCACCGGAACCGGGCTTTTGGCAAACATTTTTTCCCAAAAACCATACCAGCGGTCGGGTAAAAAATGCAAAACGAAGCCCAAGATGATGAGTAAAATCACGTTTTGATAGCCCTCCCATAGTTGAAACCACAACTCTGGGTGGAAATTGAGCGCGATTTGACTGAGCATGTTCATGGCCGTTTCCAAGGGCACCCCCTCCGCATTGACCGCACCAGCACGGAACAAAATCCAGCAAAAAGTAACGAAGTGGAAAACTACAAAGGCTCCCACAAAAGGCCCCAAGATCAAGCGACGGCTCACAAAGTCAATCACCACTGCCAACAAACATAAGAACAAAAGGAAGTTGAAAATGCCCAGGTTAACCAAACTGAATTGCAAGAAGTGATCAGGGCTCATGTAGCCTTTTACGTACTGGTTGAACCACCATCCTTCCAGGCCCAATTGCACCAAAAAGCAAATCATAAAAGCCCGCCAGGCTGGATTGCTGATGAATTTGCCGCCACGGCTGAACAGGCGGTCCACGCTCAAGGCCAAGCCATGCAAACCACCCCAGGCGATGAAAACCCAGTTGGCCCCGTGCCAAAGCCCGCCCAGTAGCATGGTAATCATCAGGTTGAGATAAGTGCGGAATTTACCTTTGCGGTTGCCCCCCAAGGATACATACAGGTAGTCGCGCAACCAACTCGACAAAGAGATGTGCCACCGCCGCCAAAACTCCTGGATGCTGGTCGACTTGTAAGGCGTAAGGAAGTTATCAGGTAGCCAGAATCCCAACAGCAGGGCCAAGCCAATGGCCATGTCGGAATAGCCCGAAAAATCGCAATAAATCTGGATCGCATAGCCATAAGCCCCCAACAGGTTTTCCAAACCAGAGTACAGGCTAGGATTGTCAAAAATCCGGTCCACGTAGTTCACGCTGATGTAGTCGGAAATGATCGCTTTTTTAATCAAACCACTCATGATCAGGAAAAAAGCGCGGCCCATTTGAGTTTGGGTCAGTTGGAGTGGCTTGCGGATTTGAGACAAAAAGTCGGCTGCTCGCACGATAGGGCCAGCGACCAATTGTGGAAAAAAGGTCACAAAAAAGCCAAAGTCCATGAGTTGGCGCATTAAACTGGGGAAATCGTGCACGTATTCCGTCAAAGGCACGATTTGCCTGCGGTACACGTCAATGCTGTAACTCATGGTTTGAAAAGCAAAAAAGGAAATCCCTGCGGGCAATAGGATTTTTTGGAAATCCCAGTCGGTGCTGGTCAGGTAATTGCTGGTGCCAATCAGAAAATTGGTGTACTTGAAATAGCCTAACATGCCCAGGTTGAAGAGTATGCTGAGCCAAAGGGCAAATTTTTGTAACCCCCGGCTGGGAGCCCGGTAGATAAAATGCCCCAGGATAAAGTCGATGATCGTGGAGACGACGAGCAAAATCAGGAACCAGCCACTGCATTTATAATAAAAAAACAGGGAAAAAGCAGTAGCGAAAAAAATCCGTAAATCCGGTAAGCGCTTAAGCAGGATGTAAATGCTAAAAAACAAGACAAACAAGACCAAAAATTCCCTGCTGCTGAACAACAAAGGCCGCAATGGATCGAATGTCCATAACTTGGACAGCGCGTTCCAGTCGATGCTGCTGGGGATGAAAAGGAGTGTTTGTTCGTTCAGGATCATTATCGCTTGGCGGTGGAGCTTCGGGTTGTATGCTGGTTATCGACGATAGTTTTTCAGTAGCGCATCATACAGCAATTGGGCTTGCACCTGGTAGCCTTTTTCGCTGAAGTGAATGGCATCACTTTGTGCCAGCCCGGCTGCTCGCCATTGCCGCATGGAGCCCATGCCGCCCATAATCTGAAATAAATCCCAGGTAGCCGCGCCATGCTGCTGCGCTTGACGACGCAAGATATTGCGAACCAGCAAACCATTCTCGTTCTCGACAGACTTATTTTTCAAAACATCGGGATTGATGGTCAATAAAATGGACGCTTGGGGCACTTGGTGCCTGAGTTTGGCCAGTAACTGACTTACTTGCAGTTCCATTGCCTCAATCGATTTGGCTGATTGCACCGATTCGTTGGTCCCCAAAGTGATCACAATCAGGTCAGGCCACAACATGGCCGCCTGGGGCACAAAGTGCTCGGCTTGGTTGAAGTGGTAATAAGTGACCCCACTGGCCCCGGCTGCGCAATAAAGCACACCTGGCTGTTCATTGTTTTCCAAAATGACACCATATAAGGTACTGCGTTGCTGCTCGGCGTTGCTGCGCTGGGTACTCAGGCGCAGGGCTTGGGTGATGGTATCGAGGTATACCACACTGTGGGTAGGTTGGCCCGCGTCGGGAGCGCCAGAAATGCGGATCCCATTGCGATAATTGCTTGGCAAGGGGGTGTCTACTACTGCACTAGCCCGCGAGGGAGCCGGATGGGTGTTGCTGCGCTTGCTTGAAATAGGAATTTGCAACATGTCGCCAGGATGGATCAAGAAACTAGACAAACCATTGGCTTGCTTCAAGGCGCTGATGCTGCAACTGTACTTGCGAGAAATGCTGTAAAGTGATTCCCCAGAACGCACTTTGTGCTTGGTTTTTACAGGCTCCGATGTAGGTACAGGTGACCGTTCCACCACCGGAACGGTTTTCGGCGGCGGGGGAGGGGCATTGTAGCTTCTACCGGGCACTTCCAATAGCCAATCGAAAGCATTTTCGCCTTTTTCATGAAAAAGTGTCACACTGTTGAATCGCGTGTCCACTCCATAACGGTTGAGGGTTTTGAGCTCCAACTCGAAATTGGGATCGTAAGTTCTCAAGCCCATGCCACAGATGCCCAAGGGGATCTCTGTTTGTTGAAAAGTGCTTTTGCGGCCCTCATAACTGCCATTAGCCGTAGTTTTTAGGTCTTGCGGATTATAAGACCCCGCCTGCCGATAGGGAAAAACCAGGCCCCGGCCCGATTCTCCAAAACGTTTTTGCAGTAAAAATCGCAACCAACCCGTGAAAAAATCAGCCTGGATGTGGGAATCGCCGATGTGCAGGATGCGCACTTGGGTTGATTTGCGGTTTTCCAAGTCGCGTAGGCGTTGGTAAAAAGGTTGCAACAACTCAGCTTGCACGATGAGGTTCTCTTCCATGCGAATGAAGGGATAATCGCTTTGTTCCAAGGGCCGCAAAGCTGGCAAAGTATCCGTTGGCTTGGGCACAAAACCCGACATGGCCCCTTTGGCAGTAGCAGCCTGGTCTTTTTTGTGTTCCTGAACTGGACTACAAGCGGGTGTGGCACCAGATAAAAAAACGCCCAAAAGCAAGTTGAGGAGGGACGGATTGAGCATGAAGTGAAGGTTGATCAGCTAAGAAAATTAATGTTGAGAGGGTTAGAACGAGGGGTTTAGAACAGGGGGTTATACGAAAATTGGTGGTGAGTAACCTATGAAAACTTCGGAGAAAAGCGGTCTCAATAATCAAGCGAGGTGTTTTTTATCTGAACCACATTTTTTTGTCTAAACCAGAATTTGCAGAATTACAGAATTGCAGAATTACTTGCATGACGTTGACCGAGACAGCATTTGAAAAAATTTCAGAATAGGCCCGCTTTCACGCCAAGGCGCGACACGGCCCCACGGTCATAAATGCTGCATGTTCACCATAAAAATCACAGCTACAGAAATTCCTCCGAAGTTTTCAGTACATTAAGAAACCGTTTTAAAACTTCCTTGTCAAGTTCACTCGCCCAAAAGCCACTTCACCAGGTATCCGCTGGCCACTCTGCCTCCTGCGAAATTGAAGTGGGTATAATCGGTATTGGCCAAGCGAGGTTTGCTTTGTTCCACCCATTTTACCATGCTATCCTGGCCGCCCATGGCCTCGTACATGCTGAAAAACGAGGCTCCGTGTTCGGCTGCAGCTCGGCGCAGGGCGTTGTTGATGCGGGGTACGCTGGGGTCGGTATGCATGGCTCCGTCGATTTTCATGGATTTATCCGACGGCCCTACGATCAGAATGGGCACCCCAGGTAAAGCCTGTTGATAGTGCGCCAAAACGGCATTCATTTCGCGGGTGTAAAAGCTGTAGTTTTTGAGATCGGCATTGAGCACATTGAGTCCGAATTGCAGGATGATCAAGTCATACTGCATTTTTACCTGAAACTGGCGCAGGGTAGATGGCTCGATGTAATTGAGGTTGCGGCCCGCATTGCCACGCAGCGAAAAGTTGTCGACATAGACACCCTTGTCTCCTTCCAGGCTTACGCCATACAGCACTTGATCGGCGGGGATTCTAAAGTCTAGGCGTATAAAGGTACTATTTCCTTGTTCATGGAGTAGTAAATCGCCGATATTTTCTGAGGCTGGGATGCTAAACTCACTGCGTTGTTCATTGCAGGTGCTGTTGACTTTGCCTCCTTTTTTGCTAGGGCCATAAAACAAACGGGCCTTGGAAAATGCTGCTGTACCCGAAAAAGACTTGCTAGCACCCATCGTGACCCAATAGCGCAGGGGGCCCTTGGGTAAGGTATCGGGAATGGTGGTATTTAAACTATCTGCTTTGCTGGTATCGGGTGCAGGGTAAAAGGGCCTGAAATATTCACCCGCGATGCCGAAAAGCCCAGTGCCTCGTTTTTTATCAACCACCGTGTAGCGCCGCCAGGTTTTAGAGAAATCCAGTCTAACCGTTTGACGAAAATGAGGAATTGGATTGGTCAAACCTACGAAACCAACCCCTTGCCCGCCAAAGCGCGATTGCAGTTCCTCCCGGAAAGTTTGGCACAACAAATCCCCTTCGATGGAGGAATCACCATAATAGGCAATGCGAATTTGCCCTTCTTTCTTTTTGAGTTTTTCTAAAAAATCACCCAGAAATGCATAACCAGAGTACTGTTCCTGCGCATCGTAAAGGGGCAAACCAGGAAAGGCCCGAGCCGCTTGAATAGAATCGGCACCAGCACTGGCCGCCAAAGAAGTATCAATTTTGATCAAACTGGAATCTACCATCGCCAAGCTATCGGGCTTGGCAAAATACATGGCCCACAAGTCGTAAGTACGCAAGCTTTCTTGCCATACAGCGGGCAATTGACGGTGAAGGTAGGGGTAGCCCAATAGGAAGCCAAGGGCAAAAAAGACGATCAGGTAAGCGCGAAAAAATTGTTGACGTTCCATTGATAGGGATACAGGTCTGAATCACAAAGATACAGTTACGCTGATAATAAGTGCTGTTTTTACCAAAATTGAAAAAAATCAAGTCAAGCCGATCAAAATAGACTTGCTTGCTTTGGTCTTCACAATATGACAGTCATTTAACTCGTTCTGCGTTTGCATTCCATGAATAATTGATTATCTTTGTAACTGTCCAGTCGGTTCACATTTTGGCCCCAAAAGGCTGGTTTTCCGTGACCCTTCGCTTCTTTTTTCAGCCGATGCACAGGCATCGCCTTCGAAAAGTAGGCTCGGCTGACGAAAAATCGTCATCTTTTTTGACTCAAAACCACTCAACTGTACAATTACACTACCTTTCACCTGTTTATTGTCCCTGAAATTTTTTTTTTCGGCCAGCTGATACGCTTAGTATGTCCACTTGTCCTTATACTTGCGTGGTCAATTTGGGAAAAAATAAATTTGTAAACCTGGTAAGCACAAGCTGTACACCTGCACAAAACCGGTTGTAAACCATTCGATCGATATGAAAAATCACAAGTCGATACTCACTTTTGCCCTCTTGCTTGGATTCTTTACGACCCTTCAGGCGCAAGACATCCATTTCTCTCAGTTCTACCTCTCTCCGCTGAACCTCAATCCAGCGATGACCGGGGTGATGAACTGTAATGTACGCCTGGTAGCCAACTACCGCAACCAGTGGGGCAGCGTATTGCGTAGCAATTCCTTCCGCACTTATTCGGTATCCTATGACCAACGCATCCCCGTTGGGCGTTACGATTTCTTCGGTATCGGTGGAACTTTCTGGGGCGACCGTGCGGGTACAGCCAATTTCCAAACCTTGACGGGCAAGCTCTCCGGTTCTTATTCCAAGCAAGTAAGTGGTGGGCGCAAAAAAGCCAGTTTCTTGGTGGTGGGTGCTGAAGCAGGGGTGGCTCAACGCAGCATCGACTTCTTGAACTTGCGCTGGGGTACCCAACACGATGGAGAAGGTGGCTTTGACCCCACCTTGCCTTCACAAGAAGCTGGATTCAACCGCGACCAATTCATTTTTGCTAATTTGGCGGCAGGCGTCTTATTTTTCCATCGCAAAGGTGACAACCAAAATGTATACGTGGGTGGCGCATTCCACCACTTGAATCAGCCCTTTGTGTCTTTCCGCGACGATAATCGCTCCGATGACGCCAAGCTGTTCAGCCGCATCACTGGCCACGCGGGGGGGGAGTTTCCGCTTGGGGGCGGCAAAATGAGCATCCTACCAGGGGTAATCGTAATGTCGCAAGGCCCTTCTTTCCAAGTCAATGGTGGTACCAGCTTGCGTTTTATGATCGACCAAACCAAGGACAGCCAGCAAGCTTTCCAGTTGGGCCTCTGGGCGCGCATTGCCAACAAACTGGATGCTGGCTACCTCAACGATGCTTTGATTGCCTCTACCCGTTTCGATTTCAATGACCTAAGCCTGGGCTTTAGCTACGACATCAACATGTCGAGCCTATCAACTGCTTCACGCGGACAGGGTGCGTTTGAGTTCAGCTTGGTCTATAAAATATGTGGCTTGGAGCGCCGCGGAGTTTATTGCCCCAACTTCTAAACACAATCTATCACCCCGCAAAACCACCCTATCTTTTGGTTTTGCGGGGTCGATTCGCCCTCTCTTTTCCATTCCCGGATATTTACTTACCTTTGCGGCCCGATTTGGACCAAAGGGAGCGTAAAAAAAATAAGGTTGACGGATTTGGGGTTAGTGAAAAAAGAAAAGCAACTGACTGGAAGGAAGTTGTGTACTTTTTCTGCTAAACCTCAAAAGCAAATACGTCCATTTTATTTTAGCTCAAATACAAAGGTTCTTCTCATCAGGACTCAAATCGAGTTTTTCTGCAAAATAACCTTGCATTGAAGCGCCCTAAAAGTATTTTTCTAGGTCTTCAACGCAACAAAAGATATGATACATGGCAATGTTTGGAGGAAAAGATACCAATAACGGCAACAACAAACCCAAGGTAGGCACCAGTACACCCGTCAACCCCAATGCCATCAACAGTTTGGTCCAGGGCGCGGTGGTAGAAGGCAATGTCAAATCGGAAAGTGATATCCGCGTTGATGGTACCATTAAAGGCAAGTTGCACTGCGACACCAAAGTAGTCATCGGCCCAACTGGTTTCATCGAAGGGGAGGTGCGCTGCGCCAATGCCGTGATTGAAGGCAAGTTTGAAGGCGTAATCATGGTAAGCGAACTGCTGAACGTTCGCGAAAGCGCAGTAGTCAATGGCGACGTTACTACAGGCAAACTGATCGTTCAAGCAGGGGCTGTATTCAATGTAACTTGCGATATGGGCGGCGGTACAACAGCGCCAAAAGCCAGTCCCGCAGCCGCAAAACCAGAGGAGCGTGGAACCAAAGCGCCCAATAACTGATACCAAGGAGGAAGCTGCCCGCAAAACCAACGCTTGGTTGCAGTATTCTGGCATGGCCTTTCAAATGGGGATCATCATCTTGCTTGGTGCTTTGGCTGGTCAAAAACTCGACTCTTGGGCTGGTAGTTCCAAGCCTTGGTTTACCATTCTATTTTCACTGTTAGCCATTGCTGGGGCATTGTACCTCAGCTTAAGGGATTTTTTAAAAAAGCGTCCCTGAGTGCTTTTTTCTTAGTTCGATGAAACAACAAACTTTCTGGATTTGGCTGACGGGAATCAGTGCAATCAGTGCTTTAGCGCTGTTTTTTCTTTTACAATCCGCTAAATTCACCGCTCATGCTCCCTTCACTTGGAGTACGCTGGCTTTTTTTGTGCTTTTCACCGTGTTGGCCTTCTTCTACGGTAGCATGGCCGCTCGGAGTAAGAACAAGCACCAATTCACCAACGCTTTCATGGGCCTCACGATGGGTAAAATGATGATTTCTGGCATGATTGTCGCTGCGTATTGGTTTGTAGTCAAGCCGGGAGATAAACTTTTTATTGTGCCATTTTTTGCCATTTACCTGGTGTACACCGTTTTTGAGGCCGCCGTTTTGATGCAAGTGGGGAGTGAGGCCAAGGCGTAATGGTTAGTTGTTAATGGTTAGTTGTTACCAGCAATTATCGCTTTGGGTGTAATTTTTTGATTTTCTGATTGTTCGGGCTAATTTTTGTAAGTTCTCAATCTTTGAATATCCGTTTACGCGTTACAAACGCGTGGAAGACGGTTCCGGTCAGAGACCGTGAACCAGCGCCCATTGAGCGTTGTGCTGGTGTCGGGTCTCCTGACTAACACCGGGTTTCCGCACGTTTGCAACGTGCTTACGAGAACTTGCCATTGTTGCCTAGACAAAGAAAGATACTTGCTGAAATGCGGATTGAGAACTTACTATTTTTTTGGTCTGTACCGTCAAAAAAGAATTATAAAGGGTGCCGCTCATAAAGTTGGTTCTTTGACAAATAGTGTGGAAAGGCACCTAATTCCATTTCAGCGTTCAAACACCGCGTTTTTTTGCTGCCCAAATTTTTACCCTATCTTCACCATGTGTTATTGATCAATAAAATATGGTCCAAAGCGGAAATTGCTGGTAACAACTAACCATTAACCATTAACCATTAACCATTAACAACTAACCATTAATTCAACACTTTCCGCCCCCACAGCAAGACCTGAAACCCATACACCCCCAACCAAAACAACACCGCCGAAAACGACAAAAGCCCCAATGCTGCATACACCCGGCTGGCGCGCATGTTGATGGCCAAAAGCTCGTAGCACACAAAATCAGTGACCACAAATAAGGTATGGATTACGAACAAAACAAAGCAAAATTGTATCAACTTATTGGCATAAAATACCTTGCGGGCATCAAGGGGATTGCGGATGTGCTTTCGCTTGTGTACCACGTAGCGGTAAGCGAAAAAGAGGTACATGAAAAAACTCGCGAGAAAAATCAGTTGCTCCATTGCACCATAAAAAGGATTAAAAAAACGCCGCCCTAAATCAGCTTTGAAATCTGCGGATTGAAAAATCATCACTAAAAAGAAGGCCAATTGACCCAAGGGCAACATAAAATGCTTGGCATCACTGGGCCGAAAATGGTAAGCAGGGTACAAACTGAGCTTGATGTGGTAGAAAAGCAGGATAGGAAACCACAAGGTGTGGTAAATCGGAATAAAATATAGGCTTGGGAATTTTTCATAAATCCCGGCTAATACCAGGCAATAATGCAATAGTGTAAGGCCCCACGCGATCAGCAGAAGCCCGAAAAAGGCGTTGGAGCGCTTTTCGCCCGTACTTTTGAAAAAAAATAAGCTACCCGTGCCCACCGAGTACAATACTTGCGAACACAGCACAATCAGCAACAAGTAAAAATAAATGGTATGCTCCCCGCGCAAGGGCCAGGGCAGGTAATTGGAAAAATTCATGGGACTAAGATACGATGAAAGCGCGGCTAGATCAAGGGGGAAAACTTTTGTAGTTTTGACCTGTTATGACTGCTAGTAACTGAGCTAAAATAAGGTAAACAACTTTGCTTTTTAGGTTTAGCAAAAAAAGAACACAACTTCCTTTCATCCAGTTGTTTTTCTTTTTTCACTAAACCCAAACTCGTTTACCTTCTTTTTTTACGCTCTCTTATAATTCCACATCAGATTCCTAACTTGCAATTTAGTCCATGAAAGCACTCTGCTTCGAAACACCTGGCCTGGCCCAAGACATCCTGAGCATCCAAGACCTACCCACTTCTATACCAGGGCCGGGCGAGGTGCTGATGAAAGTCATTTATTCTCCCATCAACCCTTCTGATTTGATGTACGTGCAGAATTTGTATGGCATCAGACCCGTTTTCCCCCAAGCCAGGGCTGGGTTTGAGGCCGTGGGTACGGTAGAGGCCTGTGGCGAAGGCGTGGATATACCCATCGGTACCAGGGCCAGTTTTACGGGTATCGGGGTGTGGGCCGAGTACGTTTTGACCAGTGCAAAATCGCTTATTCCGGTTCCTGCGGAGATGAGCGACGAAGTGGCCGCCCAGCTTTTTGTCAATCCATACACCGCTTATGCGATGGTCCTGGAGTCGGGAGTACAGCCAGGGCAATATTTGATGCTTTCTGCGGCAGGCTCGGCTTTTGGCAAAATGGTGATCCAAATTTGCAAGCAAAAAGGCATCAAAACCATCGGCACTGTGCGCCGCAATGACCTGGTGGAAGACCTGAAAGCCCTGGGTGCCGACGAAATCATCAACCTCGCTGAAGAAAGTGTAACCCGCCGGGTCAAAGCCATCACCAATGGCGAAGGGGTGCTCTGTATCCTCGATGCAGTAGCAGGACCCTCCGCAGCGCACCTGCTGCCTTGCCTGGCACATGGTGGGCGGATGTTGGTGTATGGCGCTTTGAGTATGCAAGACATTCCAGTGAGCGCTGGACTTCTTATTTTCAAAGGCATCAGCATTGAGGGGTTCTGGCTCACGACCTGGATGCGCACAGCTTCTCGCGAGCAACGCAAAGAAGTATCTGAAAACGTGATTCGTTACCTGGCTGACGGCACTTGTACCCTGCCCGTGGAAGCCATTTACAGCTTGGACGATTTCAAGGAAGCCGTTTTGCACGCGGCAGCTGAGGGGCGGAGCGGGAAAATTTTGATCAGGCCTTGATACGCCTGGAGCCACTGTTTTTTTTGTAGGTCCGCTG
This sequence comes from Chitinophagales bacterium, assembly GCA_013299105.1. Lineage (GTDB taxonomy): Bacteria > Bacteroidota > Bacteroidia > Chitinophagales > Saprospiraceae > Haliscomenobacter. The sequence continues at coordinate 70,735 of JAAFJY010000027.1, forward strand.
CGCGGCCCTTCTTTGGGGAACACGGATTTAACGGATGAAACGGATTTTCACGGATTGCTAACATGCCGTTGACCGTGAAGTTGGCCGTGGTTTGAAAGTAAGCCTACTCAGAACCGATTTTTCTATCCCATCCCTTCAAATCAGGCTCCACGTACAAGGCCCTGGCCGTTTTGGAAAACAACAAATCCTTGCTGTAATAGTCCAACATGATTCGCTGGTCGACCAAAGGGCTATTGAGAAAAGTAGCGCAAAGCGCACTCAGTGGCTTGTCTCTCCCTTGCTGGTCAAGAAATTGCGCCATCAAGCGCGCCCAAAACTGGGTGATGGTCTCGTGATAGCCGCGCTCAATGGTATTTTGGCCGCCGCTGGCTAGATTGTAGGTAATAATGCCCGCCCGCAAGTCGTAAATGGCCTTTTCCAGCGGGTAATGGTAAACGTGGTACAAGCCTACGACCAAATGGGCCTCATGGGTCCATTCAGCAAGGGGCAGGCTTTGGTCGCGAAAACGGGTAAGCAGGTGTTCAATGGTTGTTGAAGTGTACATTAGTTTAGGTATTAGAACTTTACGAACAATTAAATTAATTTATTATATATTTGAACTAAATTAAGATGGACAGCTTTGTTTTTGAGGTTTAGCAAAAAAAGAACACAAATCCTTTCATCCAGTTGCTTAAACTGGTAGTGACTTTTTTTTACTAAACCCAAACCTATCCACCTTATTTTTTTACGCTCCCTATGACAGGACCTTTTTCGCCTGCTTATCGTTTTTTGGTCCCTAGTGGTCCAAATTGTAAATCTGCCCCAAGTTCCACGGGCTCTTTGTCTCCATGGCTGCGTTATTCGTCGGTCAAATAGTCCACTATTTTTCCCTCCTCTCGCCTTGCTACAAAGCCAAATAGCCTGCCTGGGACCTAGGGGGTATTTGTAATTCGTACCATTAGTTGGGAACACGGATGAAATTGGGTTTGGGTGTGTTTGTTTGGGTGTGAGTGTAAGAAGCCCCTGTTTTTAGGTGATCGGATACAAAAGTTGAAGCTCAAAGCCCTCACACTTGAACTTACACTTGAACTCACACTTACACACTCCACACCCTTTCTTGCTGATTACCAGCATGATTTTGACCATGATTTTGGCTATAATGTTGCCATACAAAGGGCTTAATCAAAAGTCAAAGATGTCCATTTTGTTTCTTTTCTGTTCCAAGGGCACAAAAATTATTGTCCTAAAAATGCAGAAGAAGTAAAATTAGCGCTTAAATTGCAACGATGTTGCATTATTTGCATTTTCAAATGGAGTTCCAATCTTTTAACGATTGCAAAAAGTGTTGTTAGACAAGCTTATGCTAAACTAAATCAGGACGCTTTTCAATGCATCTCTCCCAGTCGGCTAAAACTTACTGAACAGCAAATATTTGTATGGAAGCTAAGCAAATCAATCAAACCAGCTACTGGATTTTCTGGGACCGTGTATTTTTTCGCTTTCTCTTTGCCTACATTTTCCTTTATTGTTTTTCGTTTCCCTTTTATTACATCCCTGGAGCGCATTCAATCATTCATCCTATCGGAAGCCTACTACAAAATTTATCAATTTGGTATGGAACTACCGTGTGGGGTATAGATGCTGTTCCTACTGAAGAAACGGGCAGTGGCGATATGCTTTTGTATTGGCTTTTGTGGATCACCAAACTCTCGTTGGCCGTGTTCATTACCATCATCTGGTCTTTAGTTGATCAAAAACGGCTGGCTTATTCTTGGTTAAAGAAAATGTTGATTACGTATACCAGGTATTACTTGGCGCTGATCATACTTTCCTACGGGTTGTTCAAAATCATTCCCACGCAATTTGACGAGCCCTCTCCGCGCATGCTTATGCAGATGTATGGTGAAAGTTCACCGATGGGGCTGCTTTGGAATTTCATGGGTTACAGCACAGTTTACCAAATTTTCGGTGGAATTACTGAAGTGCTGGGCGCAGTGTTACTTCTGTTCAGGCGCACTACACTGCTCGGGGCCTTGGTACTAATCGGGGTGATGACCAATGTAGTGATGCTCAACTACTGTTTTGATGTTCCCGTGAAACTGGGATCCACACACTACCTGCTGTTTTCGATTGGACTGGCTGCGGTGTATGGGAAGCCTCTGGTCAATCTATTTTTTAGAAACTTGCCCACCGAACCGATGGATCAGACCCCCTTGTTTGAAAAGAAAGCATGGTTTTGGGGCACCCAGGTCGTGAAATTTTTGTTGGTGGGGTTTGTTTTCTTCTCCATGTTGTCGGCTGCCATTGCGCAAAAAGAATATACCGACAACCAGAAGCGAGCTTCAACCCTGGCTGGAGTTTACGATGTCGTACAATTCTCGCGCCAAGCACGTACTGACAGTATCGCAAACAATTATCGCGTGTATTGGCGTAGGATGGTGGTGGATGACGCCCAGCCGGAGCGGCTGTGGGTTGAACAAGTGAACGGCACCAAGCTCCAGTATCAGGTTAAGTGGGACATGCTGAAAAAGCAGGTAACTGGCCATTTGGCGACCGATACCCTGCAACGAATTGCTTTTAGGTATCAATCTAAGTCGAAAGATGAACTGTGGTGGAAAGGCACATGTAACGAAGATACCGTGCACATGACAATCAGGGGATTTAAAACGGATAGCATGTTGTTAAAAACTCGGAAATTCAGGTGGGTCAGCCCTACGCCTTTTAATCGATGATGAATTGTGTTGGAAAACATATGGTTAACAATTTCTTTGTGTATGAAAAATTTACTTGTTCTTCTTCTATTTATTTGTGCGCATACCTTGCTTGCGCAGGAAAAAGCCAACTTTGATTTACGTTGGGGAGTAAAGGTTCCACTTCGCGATGGCGTGCACTTGAATGCTACGCTCTATCTACCCGAAGATAAAACAGAACCTCTTCCGGTTATTGTTGACCTTACGCCCTACATTAGCGATGACTACCATGCGCGTGGAAAGTATTTTTCGCAGAATGGCTATGTTTACGCAATTGTAGATTGCCGTGGACGCGGTAGTTCCGAGGGGCAGTTTGATCCACTCAATCAAGAAGCCAAAGATGGTTATGATTTGGTAGAGTGGATGGCTGTACAGCCGTTTTGCAATGGCAAAGTCACCATGTGGGGCGGCTCTTATTCGGGCTATAACCAATGGGCCACCGCCAAGGAATTTCCGCCACACCTAGCTACGATTGTACCTGTTGCTTCCGTGCACCCGGGAATCGACTACCCGAATCCCGGAAATATTTTCATGTCATACATGATTTCATGGCTTACGTTTACCAGTGGTAAAACGGGCAATTCCAATATTTTCGCGGAGACCCCCTTCTGGCAAAATAAGTACCAGGAGCGTTATGAAAAAAACCTGCCTTTTTCGCAATTGGATAAGCTGGCGGGTAACGAAACTACAGTATTTCAAACCTGGCTTAAACACCCTTCATACGATGCCTACTGGCAGCATATGAGTCCACAAAAGGAACATTTTGAGAAAATGAACATTCCCATTCTCTCCATCACAGGTCATTACGATGCTGATCAGTTAGGTGCCATCACTTACTATAAGAATTTCATGAAGTTTGCTTCCGCAGAGGCGAAAGCAAAAAAGTATTTAATTATTGGTCCCTGGGATCATTCGGGTACACGCACGCCTCATGCAGATGTTGGAGGGCTATTGTTCGGGAAAGCAAGTTTATTGAACATGAACCAACTTCATAAAGAATGGTATGATCATGCGTTGAAAGGACAGCCGCTACCTGAGTTTTTGAAGAAGCCAGTAGCCTATTATGTTACAGGCGATGAGAAATGGAAGTATGCCGATAACCTGGAAAGTATTGCGACTGAAAAACGCACATTGTATTTCCATTCGTCGGGCACTGCTACTGTGTTTCAGAGTGGCGCATTGACTACGCAAGCGCCTGCTACCGAAAAACCAGACGTCATTCAGTATAATCCGCTGAACACGAAACGAGGAATAGCTGCCCGCAATATTGAGGAAGACGACAATAGCTATTTGGTAAATCAGATTGATTTGATCGATGCCGGAACTGAGGCAGTAGTGTATCATTCCGATGTCTTTACCGATTCTACAGAATTAAGTGGCATCCCTGAAGCTACGTTGTATCTGTCGGCCAATGTACCTGATGCCGATATTCGACTTGCCTTGTATGAAATAACCGCGAATGGACAAAGTATTTTGTTGAGCAGCCAGCAGCTCCGTTTGCGGTATCGCGAGTCACTTGAAAAGGAAACCTTGATGCAACCGGGGCAGGTGTACCCGGTTCACTTGAATAACTTCACTTTTTTTTCCAGACGTATTGCAGCCGGTAGCCGGTTGAGACTCGGTATCACCTGTATCAATTCCCTGTATTGGCAAAAAAACTATGGCAGCGGTGGTGACGTAGCGAACGAAACTGCTAAGGACGCGCGCCCAGTTGTACTCAACATTCATCACGAGAAAAAGTATCCAAGTCAATTGATTGTACCCATAGTAAAATAGTCATCAATGAGCTCAACGCTGGTTTCTATACTTGTGCTGGCTGCATTTGTAATTTTTTTGCTTATGTTTGCAACATCGTTGCATAAAATATCGAATTTATGATCCAGATACAAAATGCCAATAAATCTTTCAAAGGACACCCTGCGGTACAAAATTTGAACTTGCAAGTAACAAAAGGAGAGATCCTCGGTCTTTTAGGAGCAAATGGAGCTGGCAAATCCACTACAATGCTATTTCCCAAACTCATTTTGATGATTGCCAATTTTATCGAAGTGAAATACAACGCTTGGTTGATAAGCAAATCGACTTATTGATTGCAGAGATGTGGAATGATGCGAAAGTGGACAAGAAGAAGTACGAGGCGTATTTTCAAAAACTTTCTAAGCTCAATTAATCTGCAAAAGCCTAAGTATTTGAGCTAAAATAGAAAGGACGTATTTTGCTCTTTAGGGTTAGCAAAAAAAAGAACACAACTTCCTTTCGTCTAGTTGTCTATCTTTTTACTAAACCCAAATCCGTCCACCTTTTTTACGCTTCCTAACTCAAACATTGAAAAAAATGATCCATTCTGCGCCAAAAAGATTAAAAGTGGCCACGCTCTTAGCAGGCATATGCATGGTATTCAACAATGCCAATGCACAAAAACCGACAAAAGCCGATTACCTTGATTGGGGCTTGCATGGTTATTTAGGATACGAAGTAAAACCCAACCCAGCTTATGGAATGGGTGTCTCTTTTTACACCGCCGCCTGGAAACTTGTAGATCAACCCATTGAGCGATTTCAAATTGGCTTACCAGGAACATGGATTATGCCCAACAACATGGACAATGATTCAACGGTGTTCTGCCCTCCAGGTACAGAGATTCGGTCTGTTGAGGCATTTGGCCCCACCTATTCAAGAGTATTCCAAACCCTTGAGGGAGGCTTGGGATATTGGGCAAGAAACAGATACAGGTATGGGCCGCCTAAATTCAGTATGAACGCTACGCCTCAATGTTATGATTATGAAGTAGCCAGCCCTGGTTGGTCTTTCTTTTATGATGATAAAGCCCTTTTGGATAGCCTGATCGGAGTTGCCCAATTGAGTAATCGTTTATTAATTCCACCTGATGCGCTCACTTTTGAAGGAAACCCGAATGGAGAATTTATGGGGTATTCCTACATGGCACTACCCTTTACGGACGCTTATCATGATTCAAAAGTTCCGGTAGGAAACCAAAGTTGGACCTGTTTCATTAATACTAAAAATTTCAAAGGCCCTATTGCCTTTTACCTTCCAGAAACATGGGCAAAATTCTCAGTGACCTATCCCCAAGTGGCAGGTCTTGGGCTGGATGCAAAAGAAGGTATCATTAGCAGCGGAGCGATGGAAATTGGCAACACCCCAACTTTCAGGAAATATGACCAAGACAGTACCTTGTATGTGAAAATTCCAAAATTAAATTTCCCGATTGATGCCCAGGGGAAGTCATCGCTGGTTCAGGACTTAAGGTATTACAATAGAAATGCTTTGTGGAATGAGATACTCGCATGGAGAACAGAGAATGTGCCTTCAAGCGGAAAGTTTAATGCTAAAGGCATGTTTAAGCCTGAGATGGATAGTACTTTTTACGGCCTTACTATCTATGATGTAAAGATTCAGAGCCTGGGCAGCAGCTTCAAACCATTTGTAAATGACAGCACCTTCGGTTTTTCCTGGAAAGATGCTGCATCCAATCCCGGTTCGCTTCCAGAATATTACAAAGGGGTGGGTGATCGAATGGTCCCTATTCAGGAATCTGAAGTTCCGAAAAACTTAGGCTTGCTCGAAGCTAGGTTTCCTACTCAACGGAATGCTGGCACTTATTCGTCTCCAAAAAAAGGAAGTTGGGCAACTCCAGGCCCCGCCAAAGGCCCTTACAAAGCAACGCTCAATGATGGTTCTGTGGTAACTTATTATTGGTTTAGGTTCATAGATCAGCCCGTTTTTGGTCAATTCAATTGGAGTACTGAAAAGAGAATGGCTTTGCAGTCACTGGTTGAAAAGATGCATGCTGAATGGCCCATTGATCGAGATTATATGCCAGCACCTACTTTTGGTGAATTAGTAAGCCTTGATAAAAACTTAGTCGTGACACCCCCAAAGGGTCTGGAAGTTGGCTATGTACCAATAGTTGTGAAACAGGCACCTCAAAAATCGAATAAGAAATAGCGCTATGACGAATTCCTTAAAATGCACTTTGAAACCCTACAAAAAAACTTAGCCGTCTTTTTGAATAAAAAACTCGGAATCCTTTGAAAATTGGAAAGAAATAGTGATAAGGATGTCATATTTTTCCAAATACTTGCAAAAATAAGGACATGCCGATCACTATTTTTTGCTCTGCCTTGAGCATCGGGCTCATGGCCAACAAAAGCTCACCAAGGACTTCTGAAATATGGTGGTGAATGCTTGGACCGATCAAGCCCAATACGATCAAACAGAGGGTGTTGATAAAATGAATGCGTTGCGGACTCAGCATGACCAGTGATTTTGGATACATGATGATGTCTCAATTTATCACCTTATTCCATTGTCAGGCAAGGCTCAATGCACAACTTTCAGCACCCCTTCCTGCGCACCTGCCTGGATTCGGATGAAATAAAGCCCAGCTGGGAAATCATCAAAATGCAACTCGTGCCTTTGGAAATCCTGTTTGAGTATTTTTTCCTGCTTCAGCAAGCGGCCCATACCGTCGTACACTTGCAATTGGCCATTTTCGGCAATTGGACCAATTTTCAGCACCCCTTTCGTTTCAATGGGGTTGGGGAAGAGGCGCAATGAGACTTTTTGGGCAATATCCTGGGTATCGGTCACACTCAGCGCGGCTTTTACGGCAGCCGCAACGTTGATTCGACCGAAACCATACACTGGGTTGGGGATGGTCATACCGGCCACCTCGGCGCAAGTTTGGTTGGTGGTTTTGGGAGTAGCACTTTTCTCCAACAATTCTTCAATTTTGTCGACCTGGCCAGCCAATCTGGGATTGGCCGAAATGATCAAAGCCACTGCGCCTGCCACGTGCGGACCAGCCATGCTGGTGCCGCTAAAATTGGCATAGCCCCCGTTTGGGACCGATGAGCGCACATTCGAGCCAGGCGCAGTCACATTGGGCTTCATGATGATCTGGCCTTTGTAAGTAGCTGGCCCACGCGAACTGAAACCGGAGATCGTATCGTTCTGGCGTACCGAACCTACCGAAAAACTATTGGGTAAAAACGCAGGGATTTCGGTCACCGTGCGGCAATTGGGGCCAGAGTTACCCGCAGACACGACAACCACTACGCCAGCGGCTTTGAGGTTGTTCACCGCGCGTTCCATGATTTCAAAATTCCCTTCATTGCAACCCTCTTCAGCTACGCAGGCCCAGGAGTTGTTGATCACGTGAGGGGCCATTTTGGGATCGGGTTTTTCATTTTTGAGGTCAGTAGGGGCCAAAAACCACTGAAAACAGTCGAGGTAAGAAGCCGGACTGCCCCAACCGCGCTCCATGTTGCGGCAACCGATCCAAGTGGCCGCTGGTGCCACACCAATTTGATTGCCTTGGCCGTCGTCGCCGATCATGGTGCCCATGGTATGGGTCCCGTGAGCATCGTCGTCGCAGGGGATAGAAGAGCGCAGGCCGCAGGGATTGAGCGTATCCTTGTTCAAAGGGCTGTAAGCTTTCACACCATCGTGCCAATTGTAGTTGTGGTTGGTGCTGTTGCCAGTGTTGCCCCGGTATTTTTTGCTTAAACTGGGGTGTCTAAAATCGTACCCCGTGTCCTGCCCGCCAATCACTACGCCTTGCCCACGAAAGCCTTGCCCCCAAACTTCAGGCGCTCCGATGCGAGAGATGCCCCATTCAATGGCGCTGCGCAGGTTGGCAATCGGCTCTCCCTGGATCACGGGGCGGTCTAGTTCGCTGTGCGGATTGCTCCAAATGCCCGCCACTGCGGGATGAGCGGCTAGCTCGCGGGCGGTTTTGCCGTCGAGATTGGCCACAAAAATTACATTCACCAGATAATAAGGCGTAAACAAGCGTCCATGACCTTGCAAAATCCGCAAGAGTGGGGCCTGGGTAGCCTTCGCAGTAGCTTGTAAGCGTTCAAAAACGTAAGTACCTTTTTGAGCTTTGTCGGGCAGAGCACCGGCAAAACTGAGGTCTGCCTGGTCTTTTAACAACACCAATGCTTCAACGCCATTTGGGCTTTCTAATTTTGCATACAATTGAGGGTCAATATTTTGCAAAAACACTTTGGTAACCGGTACAATGACCATTAGCAAAAGTGTTAAAAGAGTAGCGAATTTGCCTGACATACAATAAAGGTCTTGTTTTGGAGTTCTGATAGGGCTTTGGTAAGCACAAAGTTACGTTAATCTTGCCCATTTTGCTTGTACACATTCCCTGAACAACATGCTGATTTTTAAGTTTGTCGTTCATGTGACGAGCTTTAGCATTCGAGCTAAAACAAGATAAACCATTTTGCCCAGAGGTTTGGTAAAAAATGAGAGCACAACTTTCTTTTAGTCAGCTACTTATCTTTTTTCACTAAACCCAAATTCGGTTACCTTGTTTTTTCACGTTCCGCTTACAATAATTTAATCTTATTTTTTTTTGTAAAAGTTTCGTCATGAATGTAAAAAGGCTTAACTTTAACAAAAATTAAGCCTTGTTCTCAAAATTTTCCTTGCCTTTAGTTTTTTCCACCTTTCCGGTTGTTTACCCATTTGAACTTTTTGAAAACATCCTGCTGCTGTATTGCACAGAGGAATTTCCCTGTTTGCACGATCAGCAACAGTACTGAGCTTTGAAAAATATCTACGTACCTTTAAGCGGTGACAATGGAACCAGCAATCCACTTGTACAATGCCTATTCAGGCTTGCATGCAATGGAGCAAATTGCGCTCTTAAACTTTTTTAGGCAAAATGCTCCAGAGACGGACAATGTTGCCATCCAGGAAGCGCTGGACTGTGCACTCAAAAACAAGCCTTCGTTTGGAGGTTTTGTACTCACCCATACTTTACAAGGCAAGATTGTAGCAGCCCTCGTAGTCAATAAGACAGGTATGCAATGCTTTAAGTCTGAGAATCTACTCGTCTTAGCTACTTTGCACCAGGAGTACGCCAATCATCCAGAGCTGCTGGAAACCCTCATCGATAAAGCCATTCACCAAAGCGACGGTGACATCTCTTTTTACGCCAAATCAAGAAATCCGGCCCTCATGATGGCCAAGCGCATGGGCTTCAACGAACAGTATGTGGAATTGAAGTTCAAACCTGTTGCTGCCGCCACAAAAGTCAGGGTATAGGATTTTTGCTTTGCAAGACCTACTTTAGCGGGAAAAATTCGCAATGCGCCAATCCATTTTGTTTGTATTGATGGTCTCGGTCCTTTGTGCCTGTCAAAACGACAAGCGCAAGCTGGACAAATCTCAGCAATTAAGCACCGATCGCCCGGAAGCCAAGATCAGTTTTCGTTGCGAAACAGAAATGAACGACGAAACCGGGCCCAGTTCCCAGGTTTTTTTGGTCATTGATGAGCAGGCAACCAAAGTGGCCGACATCCAGGCTTGTAATCAAATTGACCCTGAAGCATACCAACAGCACAAGATGCCCAGTAACGCACTGGCGGCCTGTGGCGGCTGGTGGGCAGGTGGTGGCCAATACCTTTATGCCGTTCAACTCAAAGACAACATTGTAGTTTTCCAGGGCTTTCAAGACGAAGGCCAGGACGATGAAGGCTACCACTACGAGCAAATTGCAAGTATTCCATTGCCAGAATAGCCTGAGAAGCCATGACAGAAGTACTTCGTCCTCACGCCGAGCAGGTTTATGCCAGCGAATTAGCTGCGCTGGTTGCGCAAGACGAGCGCCCTCGCCCACAAAACTGGCAATTGTCGCCCTGGGCGGTCACTACCTATTTGTTGGGTGGAACTCTTAGCGATGGCAGCAGCATCTCTCCCAAATATTTTGGCAGTCGCCGACTGATCGAAGTGGCCGTAGCAACCCTGGCTACCGACCGCGCCTTGTTGCTTTTGGGTACCCCTGGCACCGCCAAAACCTGGGTAGCCGAGCACCTTTGCGCAGCCATCAGCGGAGATTCGACCCTCTTGGTGCAAGGTACTGCAGGCATGAGCGAAGACGCCTTGCGTTACGGCTGGAACTATGCCCGCCTACTGGCCGAAGGCCCCAGCGAGGCCGCAATGGTGCCCAGCCCGGTGATGCAGGGCATGAAACAAGGCAAAATTGTAAGGGTGGAGGAGTTGACCCGCATCCCCTCGGACGTACAGGATGCACTGATCACCGTTTTGTCGGAAAAAATTCTGCCTATTCCCGAATTGAGTACCGAAGTAGCAGCACGGCGCGGCTTCAACGTCATCGCTACCGCCAACGACCGCGACCGAGGGGTGAATGAGCTGTCGAGCGCCTTGCAGCGGCGCTTCAACACCGTGGTGATGCCCTTGCCAGCCAAACTGGAAGAAGAAGTTCAAATCGTCAAAACCCGGGTGGAAGAACTGGGCCAAGCCCTGGAATACCCACCCGTAAAAACCCCAGTGGAAGAAATCCGCCGCTTGGTGACTATTTTCCGCGAATTGCGAAGCGGGCGCACCGAAGACGGCAAGCTCAAACTCAAATCGCCGAGCTCCTCGCTCAGCACCGCCGAAGCCATCTCGGTGATCAACAGTGGGCAGGCCCTCTCCGCTTTTTTTGGCGACGGCCACTTGCGTGCCCAAGACCTGGCCTCCACTCTGGTAGGAGCCATCGTCAAAGACCCCAATCAAGACCAGGCGGCCTGGAGCGAATACCTCGAAACGGTAGTCAAAAATCGGGATGATTGGAAGGATTTGTACCGGGCCTGTCGGGAGCGGTAGGGGGGTATTACATACGATAGACGAAATACGACATATGATTTGGGGGGCTCGCCAGGTAGATTTGGGACATTTTTAACATTCGATTGCGCGGATTTAGGTTAGGAACAGAAAAGAAAACATCTTCGACTTTTTATCAAGTCCTATGCGTGGCAACGTTATAGCCAAAATCATGGTGAAAATCATGCTGGAAATCCGCAAGATAGGGTGTGGAGTGTGTAAGTGTGAGTTCAAATGTGAGTTCAAATGTAAGTTCGAGTGTGAGGGCTTAGAGCTTTAACTTTCGTCTCCGATCACCTGAAAACAGGGTTTTCTCACACCCAAACCCAATTTCAACCGTGTTCCCAACTAGCCCCGCGCAGCGAGGACATACATTTATTAAAGACGAAGATGTCTACTTTATTAATCTGCGGTCCTAAGCTGTAGTCCCAGCCAAAATTCTACAACAAGAACCCAAAATCATGCAAAGCCAATCGATTGGCTATAACCTATCTTTGCAGAAAAAAACAATGGTACACGTATATAAGGTTACTGGCCTCACTTGCGATGCTTGCAACTACAAAGTGATGCATCTTTTGGGGCAAGTGCCCGCCGTAGAAAACGTTGAAATCAGCACTGATCGATTGGAGGCAAGTGTGCGCATGAGTGAACAGTTGTCTTTGGCTCAATTGCAGGCTGCATTGAAAGATTATCCCAAGTACCAGATTTTAGAAAACAGCAAGCCGGGGTCCACAACAGCTGCTGAGGCTGAACTTGCTAAATCTTGGTTGGCTACCTATCAACCCTTGCTGCTGATTTTTGGCTATATTCTAGGTGTCAGTGTGCTTTTGGCCAAAAACTGGATGGACGGCATGCATTATTTCATGGCGGGGTTTTTCCTGGTTTTTTCTTTTTTCAAGTTGCTCAATCTGCACGCTTTTGCGGATAGCTATGCCATGTACGATATTGTGGCAGTGCGTTTTCGGCCCTGGGGTTTCATTTATCCTTTTGTGGAATTGGGGCTGGGCCTGGCTTATTTGACCAATTTTCGTCCCATTACAACCAATTGGGTCGCTCTCGTGGTGATGTCAGTCAGCATCATCGGGGTCTTGGAGAGTGTGTTCAACCACCGCAAAATTCGCTGCGCATGCCTGGGTACCGTATTTAACCTGCCGATGAGCACCGTCACCATCATCGAGGATGCCCTGATGATCGCCATGAGTGGCTGGATGCTTTATACCATGAGTTGAGTGGTCTTGTATGCCACAGGTGGCTTACCCGACTTTTTCTATTTACCTCATCTTCAAAAATTTATTTGCAAACTCCCGAAACGGTATTATCTTTGCACCCGCTTTAATCCCACCGCTTGATCATCAAGGTAAGTGGGCATGGTTTAACCAATTGTTTTTAGCATCATGGCTGTAAAAATCAGACTGCAGCGTAAGGGCCGTAAGCAGGCACCTTTCTACCAAATCGTTGTTGCCGACTCTCGTTCTCCACGCGATGGCCGCTTCATCGAAAACTTGGGTTCTTACAACCCAATGACCTCTCCAGCAACTATCCAAATCGACCGCGACGCTGCTTTTGACTGGTTGATGAAAGGCGCACAGCCTACTGACACCGTTCGTGCAATCTTGCGTTTCAAGGGCGTTTACTTCCGCAAGCACCTCATGCGTGGTGTTGCCAAGGGCGCAATGACGCTGGAAGATGCAATGGCCAAGTACCAGGAATGGATCGACTCCAAAGAAGCAAAGACTGCTGCTCGCGCTGAAAAAACCAAAGCTGCTAAAGCTGAGTTTTATGCTAACCTTTCTGGTGTAGCCAAAGCGAAGCCAATAGCGCCAGTGGTAGAAGAAGTAGTGGAAGAAGTAGCAGAGGCTGCTGAAGAAGCAGTTGAAGAAACCGCTCCCGAAGTTGAAGCTGCTGCTGAAGAAACTACAAGCGAAGACAGCGCTGAATAAGTAAAATCTAGCCTCGGTTTTTCTGTTTAGTACTTTGCATTTCAACTGTATTGGACTAAATAGTGCCCCTAAAAATTGGATTTGATATTCTAAATCCTTAACTTTGGGGCTAAGAGCATGTTTTGAATTTTATGTTTGCCATGAAACGGCTCAATTTCGTCTAACCGCTCTAATTTAGGTCGTTAGGAAGTGCTCATTATGCGCTGCATAATTCTGCTCTTTCTGCTATCCTTTGGAAAAGAGTTAGTCAAAGTTCACCACGTTTTCTGACCAAACCTTCAATATTCAAACAGGCACTCAAGCTTGTTTTTAGTGAAACAGAGCGTTCAAAACTCTTTTCGGAACAAAGTCCCGACACTTTAGACAAGCCTATCTACCGGCTATACTTTTATTCAAAATGATATTGTGAACCTGGTAGCGCCCTTGTTGCGCTATCAGGTTTGCCTTTAAATATGGTCTATGTACGATCTCGATCAGCACTACATGGAAGAGCTGGAGACCATCGCCAGCGAAATCCAAAACTCTGAAGAATTGGCCCGTTACCTCGAAACGGAAGAGGAAGAAGACTTTACACGCCTCAAAGAACTATTCGAGCCGCGTATCGCCCAACTCCACGACAAAGTAGCCCGCGAGAATCCCTTGCAGATTGTGGCTTTTGAAACAGTGGTGCTTTCTCCATACTTCGAAGGTTTGTATTTACCCAAATCCTTGGGTTATGCTGTTTTGCGCGGCGAAGTAGGTCCCAACCTCAAATATGTACGCCCTCAGGAACATTTCAAAGCAACACTGCTGGCCATTTGCGAGTCGCCAAACTTTGAAATCCTCAAAAAACGCATCGGCCAAACCATTCAGATGGGTTTTGCCCTAAGTAGCGATATTTGGGTCACCAACCTGATCTCTGGCATCGATAATAAGCGGGTACGCTACTACCTTCAAGCGCAAAAAATCGACCGCTTGCGCCGCGACAATGAGCGTGAAATCGCGCTGAATCGCTACCGCAATCAGTTCAAAAACGACCATTTTGAATCTGCTGACTTCCCGGCAACTGCTGCCGAGTTGCCCGTAAAATTCAATCCACTGAAGTTGTTCCTGATCCACCGGGCAGTGAGCAAGGGGGACAATGCCAGTTTGATGGCACCATTGGCCGAATTCATCGCCAATGAAGAAATGCAAGGCACCTCAGAACACCTGGAAGTAATGGCGCTTTGTGGGATGTATTTTGAACCCAATGCAGCTGATGGCAAAAAACTGAAGACGATTTTTAACAAAGTGAGGGGTAAAATGGCCAACTTTGATGAAAAATTTCTACAGTTTCTCCTGGAATTGCAGCACCATGCCCAACTCCAGGTTTTGCCCGAAAACGACAAGCAGATGGCGGGAATTGTGGACAAAACCTTCAATGACAAAATCAGCGACTATTACAAGCTGATGGATACGGTACACGATAAAGGCTACATCAACGAAGAAGTACACGATGCCGTACGCAGCTTCTACAACAAGCACGAAGGGCTTTCTACCGTCAACGATTGTGTGCGCCAAACGATTACAGGTTACATCCGCCGCTTCATCAGTAACCTAGAGGACCGCGCTTATCATGACATGTTCGAGTTGGCCAAGCAGTTCCCGATTTACATGAAGATCTTCATGAACCAGCAGTTCAACCAGGACATCAAGGAGATCACCTTCAAAAAAGTGACCAAACTCTTGGTGCGTTTCACCGATAAACGTGGCCGTGACTACCAGGACATCAAGAAATTCGTACAAACAGTATTCCTCGATTTGGGCTTCTTGAAAGAAAAAGAAATCGTGGAGATGTTCAAGACCCGCCGCAAGAAGAAAGTGGAGGCTTGATTTTAAGCCTTGGAAACCGCATAAAAAAATGGGTAGCGTTGGATCGGCGCTGCCCATTTTTTTTGAGTTGCGGTATGGGCATCGAAATACCTATTCAGATTAGACATTGGTTTAAACCGGTGGAGGAGAACCGAAAATGTCAGATTATCTGATGCCCAGCTTGGTTTCACATTGGCGTTGCGTTGAATCGGCCATTTTCTACCCCTTGCAACATTCTCCTCAAATCCGTGTTTTGAGCTTTTCACTTTTGCCCTCAAGCTATTTTTTGTAATTTTGCTCACTTCGTATGACGAAATCAACATCGGAAACCTCCACCATGCCATTTGACCACGATCCAAATGCGGAATCACGCAAAAGCGACCATATCGAATTGGCCCTGCGTGCACAAGTCGCTGCTGGTGAATTGGACACTCGTTTTTGGTACGAGCCCTTGTTTGCTGGGCATCCAACTGACCAGGACTGGCCTGCATTCGCGTTTTTAGGCAGCCAATTCAAGGCACCTTTGTGGGTATCAAGTATGACCGGAGGCACTGAAAAGGCTAAGACCATCAATCGCAACCTGGCCAGGGCTTGTGGTGAGTTTGGCATGGGCATGGGCTTGGGTTCTTGCCGGGCACTTTTGTACAGCGATGATCGATTGGCCGATTTTGCAGTAAAACCCTTGATGGGTGAACAACCCTTGTATGCGAACCTTGGCATTGCGCAACTTGAGCAACTCATCGCCCAAAACGAGTTGTACCGCATCGACGCCATGATGCAAAAACTCGATGCTAACGGCTTGATCATTCACGTCAATCCCATGCAAGAGTGGTTACAACCGGAGGGCGACCGCTTTGCCCAATCTCCATTGGAGACCATCGAACGGATTTTGGAGCACCTGCAAGCCCCCATCATCGTCAAGGAAGTGGGGCAAGGTATGGGGCCAGCAAGCCTCAGAGCACTTTTGCAACTGCCTTTGGCAGCCTTGGATTTCGCAGCCGCTGGCGGCACAAATTTCGCTAAACTGGAGCTCCTGCGCGATACCAATGAGCGCCAATCCACTTATACGCCCTTGTATCAGGTAGGGCATAGTGCCGCTGAAATGCTGGGGCTGGCCAACCAAATCACTGAAGAATTGGGGACCGAATGCCATTGTGAGGCATTGATCATATCTGGCGGCATCAAAAATTTCTTGGATGGCTATTATTTGGTCGAAAAAGCAGCATTGCCTGCTGTTTATGGTCAAGCGTCCGGTTTTTTACAGCACGCCCAGGGCGAATACGAAGCATTAAAAGAATATGTAGCCGCGCAAATAGCTGGATTGTCGGTGGCCAAAGCTTATTTGCGGGCAAAATAACAGCAGTTTTGCACTAATTTCACTCCATGTCATTGCTATCGGGTTTTCACCAAAAGACTAAAACAGAAAAGGTACGGCTCATTGCTGAATTGTATACCCAAGCGCCAGCCGAAACCCTAACCACTCTCAGTAGTTTCTGGCATGCTGATGCCGACCAACAAAGCGTTATTGATGGCTTTAGTGAAAATACCCTGAGTAATTTTATAATGCCCTACGGCATTGCGCCCAATTTCCTGATCGATGGTCGGGAATACGCGGTACCCATGGTCATTGAAGAAAGTTCAGTGGTGGCCGCAGCCTCTAGTGCAGCTAAGTTTTGGCACAGCCGAGGTGGCTTCAAAACCCAAATTCTGGGGACTTCCAAGCTGGGGCAATTGCATTTTTCCTGGTCGGGTCAGTCCGAAAAACTGCGGGCCCTTTTGCCCAAATTGGAGCAATACCTGCGCCACGAAGCCCAGCACCTCACCGCCAACATGGAAAAACGCGGCGGCGGCATCCAAACCATTGAATTGATCGATTTCACCGCCCAAGAGCCCGATTATTATCAACTTCGGGTCAGTTTTGAAACTTGTGACTCGATGGGGGCCAATTTCATCAACTCAGTTTTGGAAGAATTTGGCCGCAGCCTGGAGCAGTTTTTAGCCGCCCAGGAGAGCCTCTCCTCTAGCGAAAAAAAGGTGGAGATCATCATGGCCATTTTGTCGAATTACACCCCTGACTGCCTGGTGCGGGCCAGCGTGAATTGTCACCTCAAGGAACTGAATGATGCATGTATCAACTTGGATGGCCAGGGTTTTGCAGAAAAATTTTGCAAAGCAGTGCGCATAGCCGAACTGGATCCTTACCGGGCCAGTACCCACAACAAAGGCATTTACAATGGGGTAGACGCAGTGATTTTGGCTACGGGCAACGACTTTCGAGCCGTAGAAGCTTGCGGACATACCCACGCTGCGAGAGACGGGCAGTACCGCAGTCTTAGCCATGCGGAAATAAGGGGAGAAGAATTCCATTTTTGGCTCGACTTGCCGTTGGCTTTGGGGGCAGTAGGAGGTTTGACGGGCCTGCACCCACTCGCGGCCATGTCTTTGGAGATTTTGAAAAAGCCCTCAGCGCGTGAATTGATGTCGATTGTAGCCAGTACTGGTTTGGCCCAAAATTTTGCAGCAGTGCGTTCATTGGTGACTACGGGTATTCAGAAAGGGCACATGAAAATGCACCTGATGAACATCCTCATTCACTTGCAAGCCGACGAACGCAGCAAAGCCCAGGCTTTGGTGTATTTCAGTGATCGGGTGGTTTCTTTTTCGGCTGTTAGGGAGTTTTTGGAGCGCTTAAAAGCCGAAAGCTTGGCGTAAGCGCTGCGTTTTTATTTTTGTTGAAGATTTTTTAAACATTGCAATTGAAAAAACTGGTAAATTTCCACGCGACTTTAAGAGGATGTTTAAATTCATGATTGTAGACAAAAATGAGCCATTTTTCGGCTAGTCAAGGCACAAAAAGCGGAGTTATGCAGCGCATAATGAGCATTTTTGTAACGAAGGATAGGCGGAAAAGGGCCTTTTTGGGCCAAGTAAAATTTTTTAAACATACTCTAATCTTGTAAGCAGCAGTCCTTGAAAACCTAAAATATTGACGCGATCCCAAGAGCCCCCCTTTCTCTTCACCGCTTCAGCATTTCAACCCTTCAACTTACCCTGTACAATTGTGCCTTTATGTCAGAAATCGCCCATTTTTTTGCCAAAGGAAAACTCCTACTCACGGCCGAATACTTCGTTTTGGACGGCTCAATGGCCCTGGCTTTGCCAAGCCGCTTGGGGCAGCGCATGCGCATCGAAACCTTGCCTGGCAAAAACAACAACTTGCATTGGCGTAGCTTGGACTGGGAAAACAAAGCTTGGTTTGAAGGAAATTTCAAGCTGAGTGATTTTTCAGAAAAAGACTCTTCAAGCACAATAGGAGTTAATCTCAGCATTATTCTAAAAGCTGTTTTCAAAAACCAACCGCATCCAGAACAAGATTTGTTGATCGAAACCAGCCTGGACTTTCCGCAAAACTGGGGCTTGGGCAGTTCTTCAACGCTCATTTCCTGCTTGTGTCAGTGGACTGGAGCAGATCCTTATCAGGTCTTGGACGATTCAATCGGTGGCTCTGGTTATGATATTGCGTGTGCGCAAGCCGATGGCCCTATTTTTTTCCAACGCAAAGGGGCCGAGCGCCGTCACCATTCGATCCATTACCATCCTGAATTTCTGCATAACCTTTACTTTGTGCATTTGGGTGAAAAACGAAGTACCCAGGAGGCGATTAAAAATTACCTCCAACTAGAGCCAAGCACTTTTGACGACATCAAGCACATGACCAGCCTTACCCAAGCGGTCGCCAGTGCGCACGACCTGGCCCATTTTGAGCGTATCATCGTGGAGCATGAAAATTTTGTGGCTGCAAAAATCCAGCGAACCCGTGCGAAAGACCAATTTTTCTCCGATTATTGGGGCGAAATCAAGTCGCTTGGTGCCTGGGGCGGCGATTTTGTGCTCGCTACCAGTGTGAGGGATCATGGCCTGACCCAGGCGTATTTTGCGGAGAAGGGATTTCCAACCGTTTTGAGTTACAAGGATCTTTTTTAATCACCAAATGTGAGTTCTGGTTCGTTTGGCTTGTTTTTTAACATACGACAGAGGACATACGAAATACGACATATGATTTAGGGGCTCGCTGGAAAGATTTGTGGTATGTTGGGATATCGTTTGTACGGTTTGGGGATTTTTGGAATTTGAAATCGCCAAAATTCTTAACCTTTTCTAAAACAAGTCATTGAAAAAAATCACTTTTGCCCAGAACCTACTTTAACAACCGCTGTTCTCAGCTATCCATCATGAAACAAGCTTTTATCCTTTTGGCTGGCCTTGGTGCTGTTCTTTTATTCCAATCCAGTCTTTGGGTGGAAAAACCCAAGCGCAGCCCGGAGCAGATTTTCACCCAATTGTGTTCAGGGTGCCACGGCGAGCGCATGCAGGCATTTGTAGACCGCCAGTGGAAACATGGCAACTCGCCCAGCGAACTGACCGCCAGTATCACCAATGGTTGGGCTGACAAAGGGATGCCCGCTTTTGGGCCAACCTTGAGCAAAAAAGAAATCCAAAACATGGTCCTTTACATCCGTGAAGGCATCAAGGATGTGGAGAAGTACAGCTTCAAAACAGATAAACCACAAGATGGCACCACTTTCCAATCGGAAGGCATGACCCTCAAGTTGGAAAAAGTAGCCGATGGATTGGATAGCCCTTGGGGCTTGGCTTTTTTGCCGGGTGGCGAGATGCTGATCACTGATCGCAATGGAAAAATGTACCGCCGCAGCGCCAGTGGTCAATTACAAGCCATGAGCGGTGTGCCCGCAGTACTATCCGAGGGCCAGGGCGGCCTGCTGGATGTGGAGTTGCACCCTGGGTTTGTGCAAAACCAACTGGTATACATTTCTTACTCTGCTTTTAAAAAAGAAGGGGAAAAAACTTTATCCACCACGGCTGTAATGCGTGCCCGTCTGGACGGTACTGCTCTGGTCGATGGCAAAGTCATTTTTGAAGCCCAACCTTACTTGCCTACCCGCTACCACTACGGCAGCCGCCTCGAGTTTAGTCGCGATGGATTCTTGTACCTCAGCGTGGGTGACCGGGGCATGCAAAACAAAAATCCACAGGTGCTCAATACCCACGGCGGCAAAGTTCACCGCATCAAAGACGATGGCAGTATTCCTACCGACAATCCCTTTGCGGGGCAAGGAGATGCGATGGGCAGCACTTACTCCTACGGCCACCGCAACCCCCAGGGCATGGCTATCCACCCTGAAACGGGCGAAATCTGGACCCACGAACACGGCCCTCGTGGCGGCGATGAGATCAACATTGTCAAAAAAGCCCACAACTACGGCTGGCCCGTGATATCTTATGGCATCAACTACGACGGCACCAGTTTTACCAAATTGACCGCCAAGGATGGAATGGACCAACCCCTGCATTATTGGGTCCCATCTATCGGCCCATCGGGGATGGTTTTTGTAAAAGGCGATCGCTACCCTGCTTGGAAAGGCAACTTGATGGTGGGTTCATTGCGTTTTGAATACCTCAACCGTTGTGTGATCAAAGACGGCAAAGTCATCAAGGAGGAACCCGTATTACCCAAAGTTGGCCGCCTGCGCAACGTAGAAATGAGCCCCGATGGTTACCTTTATATTACCGTAGAACAGCCCGGCATTGTATACCGGATCGAGAAAGTGGGAGCTTGATTCGTGCTTCGAAATAAAACGAAGTGAGCTTGATCTGCTCTGGTAAAAGGATCAAGCTCACTTCGTTTTTGTGGAACTTTTATAAATTAATACCATCAGTTGTTGCATAGCTTTTTCGTTATTCCCCTTACGCAACTAAAAAAGGACGTCATCGCCCGGTGCCTTAATGGCTGTGAACATTACGCCAAGCAAAAGAACAAGGCTCTTATTGAGTTTCAAGTAGTGATTCAAAATGAGGTTGTTCTGGTCATCAAGCCACAAAGACTTTTTTGAGTGACGACTTACGAATGACGACTTACAACTTACGAAGTAGGGCTTCGATTAAAAATTTGTGGTGCAGTAAGTCATCGTTTTTACGATTCAAGTTTTCCCAATAAAATAGCTCAGTCAATTTTATTGCATCTTTAGTGGACGCGAATAATGGTTGTAAGTAATTGTTTTTCAATATGTTATAAACATGTCAAAGCCGAGATTAACTCAAAAATACCAAACCGTGAAAATGGGAGCCTAAGAACCCTAAGATCTTGCCAGCGAGCCCCTACTTCGTAAGTCGTCACTTGTAAGTCGTAAGTCGTAAGTCAAAAAATCGAACTTCGCAAACCCAAAACTCACCTTGGTTTAGATCAAGGCAAATGCCCAAGTCTTTTTCAACTTGAAACCCACATTGAGCCAAGAACAATTTTACCATCGAAATCCTAGAACAAACAAACCTGGGTGTTGAAGAATGGACCAAAGTCTACCGCCAAAACACCCGCGTAATCGTCTCAACGTCTCAACGTCTCAACCCTCTGACGTTCTTCCGCTTGCTCTTCGTCCCACATTTCTCTCAAAATGGCGCGAGCGCGGTGCAATTGAGCTTTGACTGTGCCAACTGAGACGTTCAGTTCATCCGCAATTTCTGCATAAGCCAAGCCTTCAAAGTAGCGCATCTCAATCATCAATCGGTAACGGCCTGTGAGTTGGGCCACCAGGCTGCGCAATTGTGCGTACTGCTCCTGCACGATGAGTTGGTCTTCGGGGTCCAGCCCTCCGTCCACCAAGTCATGTTTATAGGAAATAGCGTTTTCGGAGTCCATTGGCTGGTCAATGGAGAAAACCTGCATTTTTCGCTTGCGCAAAAAATCAATGCCATGATTGATGGCAATGCGAAACAACCAAGTGCTGAATGAAAAAGTGGGCCGATAGCTGCCCAGGCTGTTGAATGCCTTGCAAAAAGCCTCCATGGTGAGGTCGTCAGCGTCGTCTTTGTTGGGGACGATTTTGAACACCGTATGGAAAACGGCTTCGCGGTACCGCTCCATCAGTTGAGAATAGGCTGCTTGTTGCCCGCCGATGGCCAGTGCGATGAGGCTGCCGTCGTCGGTTCTAAAGGTTTTTTTGGTTTGAAGTGCTACTGCTTCCATGTTCGTGGGTTGCCAAATATGAGCTTTGGCGCGAACACCCAGTAATAGATGAAGAGCGAAAAATCGAAAAAAGGCAACCATTTCCATAGCTCAGGGGCTTGAAAACGCCGCAATATCCGCCAACTCAGCAAGGCTACTACCAGCATACGCGCCAGGTAAATAAACAAAGCGGCGCGCCACAACCCCAGCATTAGCAGGGCAAATAAGCCCAGGTAATGTCCGAAGTGACTGGCAGACAAGCCCCCCAGCAGCAACTGATGTTGCCAACGGTAACGCGTGCCTGTGGTCAAGTGGCGCGACTTTTGGTAGTAGAAGCCTTCCCAAGTCGTTTTGGGAGTAGAGAAAACAAAACTTTCTGGATCGTGGATCACTTCGGTGTTTTCCCCATTTGCTATTTCGTTGATGAGGAGGTCGTCATCTCCTGAAGCGATATTGTAGTGTGCGACAAAACCTCCTGCTTGTACATATAATGCGCGCAGGTAAGAAAGGTTACGCCCCACCCCCATGTAAGGAAGATGAACCAAAGCGAATGAAAAATACTGAATGGCAGTGTAGATAGCCTCTAAGCGAATGAAAATATTGAGTATGCCCTTGGAGGGCAGGTATGGGCTGAAGCCCAATGCGATTTTTTTTTTTGCTCTCAAAGCCACTTGCATGTGGCGAATCCAATTTGGGCTGGCCGGAAAACAATCGGCGTCGCTCAATAAGAGTATTTCATGTTGGGCGGCTTCGATTCCCTTGGCCAAGGCAAACTTTTTGCCTGGAGGGTGTGTTTCCACAACATTTAACAGCCTCAAGTTAGCGTATTCTTTTTGAATTTGCAAAATTACTTGTTCGGAATTATCGGTGGAACAATCGTTTACGACAATTATCTCGAAGGAAGGGTAGTTTTGATTTAGAAAACGGTAGAGATTTTTTTTTAAATTTTCTGCCTCATTGTGGGCACAAATGACGATCGATACAGGAGGCAGGGTTTCGTCGGGTGTAAATTTTCTTTTTGGAGGCTGGTAAAAGGCCAGGCGAGCAAAGACCAAAAACCAGTAAGCCATTTGCAACGCCGTGCAAAACATGGTAAATGCCAATGCCCAATCCTCCCAGTTCAATCCGTGAGCAATTGCTGCGCAAAGGCACTAGCCAATTTGCGCTTTTCCAAGATTTCAGCCTTTTGACTACGATTCATCAAGCTTAATTTAAACCAAGAAAAGGCATCACGCACCCGGTTGCGCCAGTGCGAAGCGATGGCCCCGCTGATGCCAATGCCCAAAAGATAATACCAACTATTGGCCGTAGAAGACAATAACTCGACCAGTAAAGACTGTAAAAAATAAACAATGGGTACCAAAATAACGCCCAAAATCAGTTCAAGGGTCGTTTTGTAACCTACATGCATGTTCATTTTTTTGATCAAAAGTCGAATGGGTTGTGTAATGAACAAGTGATTGACATGGGCAAAAAACCAAATCGGGATGACCAGCAACAGTGGCCAATTGCGTCTGAAAAAATGAGCACTCCCTTGCTGATGAAACCATACGCTGCGATCGCGCAAGCCATTTTTTTCCAATGCATGGAAGTAATCATCTAAGGTCGTCAGCCCTTTCGCATGAGCTGAGGTTTTCTGGAGCGCCCAATTGCGCACATTCAAGAGCGTTCTCTTGCTGCGCTCAAACAAATCAACCAAGGGCAATGGGTGTTCATTTTGTTGCAGGGTTTCAAGTCGGCGCAGCGTTTCATCTTCTTCGGCACCTTCTACATTGTGCAACAAATCGCGCATTCGTTTGGCTAGTAAAACGGTAAGGTTGCGAAAAGCCAGCGCTTCATCCTGCTTGGCTAAAGTTGCAAAATCGCTAAGTTCAATGGGCTCACCGACTTTGATCAACATGGGGCTGCCCAGTTGATCATCGTGCCCAAAATAGGTGTAACCGAGTGGCAAGATTTTTATCCCCAATTCAAAATCGCAGCGCAATTCAGCACCGATGGCAATGCGGGCTGCGCCACTTTTGAGATCCAGTAGGTTTCTTTCCAGTTCTCCTGCGCCATCGGGTGCGATGAACAAGTGCCCACCTCTGGAAAGATGTGCATAAGCTTGGTTAAAAGAATCGACATTGTTGACTGGGCGGCCATCAACGTCTTTTTTGCGCTCCAAGGGGATGCAAAACAAGAAACGGAAAATTTTACCTACCCAAGGCGGATTGAACAAGCGCGACATTGCCAGAAAAAAAACAGGCTGGTCAACCCACAAGGCTCCATTGAGCCCGTCCATCAGGGTATTGGGATGGTTGCTGGCAATGATCGTCGGCTGTCTGAGCTTCGTGTTTTTTTGCGGGTAAACCACGATCGGGTGGTAGAAAACCCACACAACGAGATGAACCAACAACTTGAGAATGGCATAAACGATGCGCTGAATTAGGCTCACGGCAGAGTATGTTTAAAATTGTTTGCTTGCCGCAAAACGGCCCAATTTCGCCAACTCTTCGTTAGGAAAATGCTCATTATGCGCTGCATAACTCCGCTTTTCCTGCTACCCTTTAAAAAAGAGTTAGTCAAAATTTGACTCGTTTTCCGACTAAACCTCGAATATTTAACCATACTCTCAGGACTTGTATTCGAGTAAATATTGACGGATCATCTGATCAAAAACCGGCCCTTCGTCAAATAAAAACTCAACCGTGATGGGCAGCACAAAAACAGGTAGGCGCTCGTCTTGCAAATATTCGCGGTGGGCTTCCAGGCGCATGGCGTCTTTTTCGGTGGTCAATATGATCTTGTTGGGCGAATCCAAGCGTAGAAATGCGGCCCGGATTTCACTCAAGTCAGTAGTAGAAAAATGATGATGGTCAGCGTATTCCAGGCTAACTACACTTGCTGCTTTGGGGGCAAGGTAATCAAGCAAGTAATCGGTACCCGCAATAGCGCTCAACAAAATTACATCAGAATCGCGATCCAACCCAATTTTGTAGCCAGGATTGAGCAACAAATAAGGATCTGCATAAGCATAGCGTGAAAAAAAAACTCTTTGGTGCGGAAATGGCTTCAATTCAGCGATCATGGCCTGGCGCTGGGCTTCATTCAAGTCGGGTGGACACTTGCTCACCACTATCACATCGGCGCGGCGGTAAGCTGAGCGCCATTCTCGCAAGCGGCCTGCGGGAAGGAGATAATCACGGGTAAATGGTCGATTGTACTCGGTGAGCAGGATGTTCAAGCCCGGTGTGACAGCCCGGTGCTGGAAGGCATCGTCGAGCAAAATGACCTGGATCTTTGGATGCCGCGAAAGGATTTGTGGAATGCCAATGGCCCGGCTTTCGGCTACACTAACCAGTACGTCTTCAAATTTTCGGCTGAATTGCAGGGGTTCATCCCCTACATCCAAGGCTTTGTGGCTGGGATGAACTTCGAGGTAGCCCTGGGTTTGGCGCTTGTAACCCCGGCTGAGGGTGGCCAACTCAAGGTAGTCGTGCAGGCTGCGCAGCAAGTATTCGATATGGGGCGTTTTGCCAGCCCCTCCTACCGATAGGTTACCTACCGAGATGACGGGTAGGCTGAATTTGGCCGATCGCAAGACCTTGCTGTGGTACAAGTAATTGCGAATGCTCACCGCCAATCCGTACAGAAGTGCGAAAGGTGCCAAAAGCAATTGCCAAAAGGATTGTTCTCCCATATTTTGATTGGTTCAGCCAGTTGAGAAACTACGGAGGCAAAGTTAAACGCTTGGATGAGATGATTTGGTTGAATGGCCAAAGTAGTTTTAGCCAAAGCAATAATAATCAGGCAGATTTGCAATAATTATTGGTTTTTTAGTGAAAATTTAAACAAAAATTGCAAAATTACCCGCCAATTCATTTCAATATGCAAGCAGACATCCAAGCCCACCTGGCCCGCGACCCAAAATTCGCTCCCCTGATCCAAAAACTGCCTTTCCCCGACGGGCCTTCCCGCAACTGGACGGTGTATTACGGCTTGCTAGAGTCGATTGCCTCGCAGCAATTGTCGGTCAAAGCTGCGGATACGATTTTTAACCGCTTCTTGAAACTTTTCCCGGAAGAATACCCCAGTGCCGAAATCCTGGTAGACTTGTCGACAGAAACCCTGCGTGGGGTGGGCTTGTCCAATTCCAAGGCCAACTACATGCGCAACGTAGCCACTTATTTTTTGGAAAATGACTTATTGGACAAAGACTGGTCGCAACACGACGACGAGGAGTTGATCAAAATGTTGAGTGCCATCAAAGGCGTAGGCAAATGGACGGTGGAAATGATCCTGATGTTCATCCTCCAGCGCCCCGATGTGCTGCCCGTGGACGACCTGATCATCCGGCAAGGGATGGTGCGCTTGTACGGCTTGGAGCACCTGGAAGGCAAGGAACTGTATCAAAAGCTACACGAGCTAGCCGAGCCTTGGCGGCCGTATCGGAGCTATGCCTGTCGGTATTTGTGGAAGTGGAAGGGGGCGGGGTGGGAGTAGCCTGCCCAACGTTTACTAAACTTTTGAAGTTTGGTAAACGTATATTTGAGTATGGACCCAACTCACCCCACCAACAAATAATCATAGTGAACCAAAGGCTTCTTGCCCTTCATTCCCAAGTACTTATGTGCGGTAGTGGAACCGTATTGAGCGATGCCAATGCCCAATTCTCCTTGTTCATCGTGGATGGCGATGAGGTCGCCGCTTTCAAAATCGCCCTCAATTTTGACGATTCCTACAGGCAATAGGCTCGATACCCGTTCCTCGTTGAGCAGGGCTTGGGCTGCTCCTGCATTCACAAAGACCCTGGCTTTGGGCTCGTTGCCGTGGTAAGCCAGGCGTTTTTTGAGGTTAGAAGCCTTCTTTTGGGCCGGAAAAAGGGTGTAATGGCCGCTAGAGGCCCAAATTTCCTGCAAAATGCCGTCGCGTTTGCCGTTGGCGATCAGGGTATTGATGCCTAAGAGGGCGGCCTTGCGGGCAATGCGGTACTTGGTACTCATGCCCCCGCGCCCAAAGGAAGAGGTAGAGGGCTGGATAAAACGCTGGGTTTGCCCATCCTCCAGTGGATTGATCACCCGAATGAGCTGGCTGTTGGGGTCTTGTGGATGGCCATCGAAAACGCCGTCCACATTGCTCAGGATCACCAGGGTATCGGCGTTGACGGCAGCGGCAACCAGACCCGCCAACTCGTCGTTGTCGGTAAACATCAGTTCGGTGATGGCTACAGCGTCATTTTCGTTGATGATTGGAGCCACCTCGTCGCGCAGCAAACCCAGCAGGCAAGCCTTCATGTTGAGGTAGTGGTCGCGGTCGCGAAAGTCTTCTTTGGTCACCAGAATTTGGGCTACCTGGACCCCATGCCGGGCAAAGAGGTCTTGGTAAATCTGCATCAAACGCGGCTGCCCCACCGAAGACCAGACCTGACGGCGCAAAACCTTGTTCACATGACTCAACTGTGGCAAAGCCGAACGCCCCATCGCCACTGCCCCGGAACTGACCACCACCACCTCGGCCCCTTGTTGGCGCAAGTGCGCAATTTGGTCCACCAAATGGGCAATGCGGGCCTGGTCGGGCCTGCTTTCAGCATCGGTCAGCACATTGGAGCCAATTTTTACCACGATTCTTTGTGACATGTTGCACGGAGATTTCGGGGCAAAAGTAGGGAATTGAGGGGAAAAACGATGGCTTGCGCTGTACCTTTACAATCTTAGAAACGGTTCAAAAATAAACCTTTCCAATTTTTTAATTGCTAGTTGTCAACATCATGGTCAACGTCATGCTGGAAATCCGCAAGAATGGGCGTGGAGTGTATAAGTGTGAGTTCGGGTGTGGGTGCTTCGAGCTTTAACTTTCGTCTCCGATCACTTGAAAACGGGGTTTTCTCACACTCACACCCAAACCAAACACACCAAAACCAATTTTATCCGCGTGCTAAAAATGGCCTCGCGCACCGTGTCACGTAAAGCGTGCCGTGTCAAGCTCCGCATGAAGCGAGGCAACGAAGTTGCAATTTGGTAAGGTTTATTCGTGGCTTGTCACTTACCGCCCTTTAATCACCTTCCCATTGATCAAGGCCAAAGAACCATCAGGCAACCTCACCTTGGCCAAAACCAAATACAAGCCAGCCGGAACCGAGCCCCCACTGCTGCGCCCATCCCAACCTGCACTGGGTACATTGGCAGCAAAATCTTTGCCCCGCCACAAGACGCGGCCCCACTGGTCGGTGACTTGCATTGCTACCACTTGGGCTTGCTCTCCTTTTCGACTCATGACATTGATGTGCAAATCATCGTGCAACAAACCCGGTACAAACCAATCGGGGTGCTGGCCCAGGTTGCGGGTGGAAGTGGTGCGATACCGGACCTCCAGGCAATAAGTGGAATCGCAAATGCCGGGCCGGGGAATGGTACGGCAAATGAGGGTGTCTTGGCGAATGACCTGGTTTTCCCACACATAAATTTCTCCGGGTCGCAGGGTGACTTTTTCACGTTTTGCGGCCTGGGCACCCCGGCCTGCCAGGATGGTGACGCCCGCACTCCAGGTGCAACCATTAAAATCTTCAATGGTGATGATGTACGGACCTGGTTTGGTCAACACCCGCCTGCGGCTCACGCTTTGGTCTTCCCAGTAGTAGCGGCGGGCCGACATCAGGCCTGCTGAAACGTCCCAAACCACGCTGTCGCCTGCGCACAACTCCACGAACTGCATGCTGCGTTCGCGGATGCCATTGAGGCCAATGGCGGGAAAACGGTGGGGTTTGAGTACCGTGATTTTTGCGGTATCGGGTGGGCAATTGCCCTCCTTGACGATGTACAAATAACTCGAAGCCGTATCCAAATCAGCCCGATAGACATTGCCGGGGCCTTGGAGTGGGGGCACCCAAGTACCACCTGGCTTGGCATTGGGGCCTAAAATGGGCATGAGTTGCAAACCCGCCCGCTCGCAGCCCTGGATGCTGGAGTCGTTGCCCGCAAAGGCACGGGTATAAGCCCTGACTTTTAAAAAAGCCATTGCGGGGTCGCTTTTGACCCCATTGCGGTAGGCATGACACAGCACCATTCGCTCGCCATCTTGTACATTGGTGGCAGTGATGCGGTAACGCACGGCTTTTAGCGCCGTCTCAAATACCTCAGGGCCTACACGGCCCGTGTTGAAGAGGATGAGTTTTCGTTTGTCGAAAATCCGGGCCTGGATGCCAGGGACCCGCAGGATTGATTCCAGTTGTTCTTCGCCAGGGTGCTTGATGCCCGATTTGATCTCAATCACAATGGAGTCGATGCCACCAATGAAGGACCTCACACTGGCATCCTGGTCGGCAATGGGCATGGAGGTGAGGCACAGCGTATCCATCTGAAAATGGTCCACATAGCGCCCGCTGCTGTTGTCGGCATCCAGGTCCAGGCGGACATTGAATTGGGTGCGGACATCGTCATCGCTGGCTAGGCCCCAAATAGTACTAAAGTCTTGTCTCAAACGATTACACACCAAGTTGAAGCGCTTGTTTTCCAAGTCGATTTCAATCAGGGTATTATTGGGGATATTGGTAAGGAATGGGTTGGTGGATAGACTGGCGTATAAGCGCCGTTTTTTGGTATTGTAATCCCATTGGGTTGTAAGCCCCATTACCTTTTGACCTAAGGGGAAATTCATTATGGTGTCGACCTTTTTTGTTTTTGGATCAATTTTTAATATCCATTGGCCAGGGGCTTGGTCATCCAGGTTTTCTGCTTGAGTTATCAAAACATCCTCTTCAGGAATGTACTGTATGTCTCCAGGGATTACACCATTAAAGTTTATCCCATCTAATTCTTTTGTAATTAAATCTAGCCAGAATATTCCGAAAGCATACCCAAAATAGCAAATATTTTTTGGAGTTATTGATAGTGAAGATGATATAATAGATGTAGCAAACAGTGTATCTATAATTGTATTTTTTTTTACATCAAAACTGCAAATTCGATAAGGAATTGGATTTTCTCTTGGATCTGCTGGGCGATATCCAATTTGTCCTAACATTCGTCCATCTGGTGAAATAGCCAATTCAACTATTGGTGAAAAATCCTTGGCAATACGGGTCCCAAAACGGTAAGTACAATTTAGATCAGTAGTTCCAAAGACCTTGTCTCCAGTGCTAAAATAAATGTTTTGAGTTTTGCCTGGAAGGCTCAAAAATGCAAAAAACAAAAATAGTATTACATTTTTCATAGGATTATGATTAAAATGCCACTATCTGCCGAAGGCAAAAAAGCGCCTGACAGATAGTGGTGGGTGAAAAAGTTGTGATTTTATTCTTTGATCAGCTTACCTACCGCCCTTTAATCACCTTCCCATTGATCAAGGCCAAAGCACCATCTGGCAACCTGACTTTGGCCAAAACCAAATACAAGCCAGCCGGAACCGAGCCCCCACTGCTGCGACCGTCCCAACCTGCGCCAGGCACATTGGCGGCAAAATCTTTGCCCCGCCACAGGACGCGGCCCCACTGGTCGGTGACTTGCATTTCTACCACTTGGGCTTGCTCCCCTTTTCGGCTCATGACATTGATGTGCAAATCATCGTGCATCAAACCTGGTACAAACCAATCGGGGTGCTGGCCCAGGTTGCGGGTAGAAGTGGTGCGGTACCGGACCTCCAGGCAATAAGTGGAATCGCAAATGCCAGGCCGAGGAATGGTACGGCAAATGAGGGTGTCTTGGCGGATCACCTGGTTTTGCCACACATAAATTTCTCCGGGTCGCAGGGTCACTTTTTCGCGTTTCGCGGCTTTGGCACCCCGGCCTGCCAGGATGGTGACGCCCGCACTCCAGGTGCAACCATTAAAATCTTCAATGGTGATGATGTACGGACCTGGTTTGGTCAACACCCGCCTGCGGCTCACGCTTTGGTCTTCCCAGTAGTAGCGGCGGGCCGACATCAGGCCTGCTGAAACGTCCCAAACCACGCTGTCGCCTGCGCACAACTCCACGAACTGCATGCTGCGTTCGCGGATGCCATTGAGGCCAATGGCGGGAAAACGGTGGGGTTTGAGTACCGTGATTTTTGCGGTATCGGGTGGGCAATTGCCCTCCTTGACGATGTACAAATAACTCGAAGCCGTATCCAAATCAGCCCGATAGACATTGCCGGGGCCTTGGAGTGGGGGCACCCAAGTACCACCTGGCTTGGCATTGGGGCCTAAAATGGGCATGAGTTGCAAACCCGCCCGCTCGCAGCCCTGGATGCTGGAGTCGTTGCCCGCAAAGGCACGGGTATAAGCCCTGACTTTTAAAAAAGCCATTGCGGGGTCGCTTTTGACCCCATTGCGGTAGGCATGACACAGCACCATTCGCTCGCCATCTTGTACATTGGTGGCAGTGATGCGGTAACGCACGGCTTTTAGCGCCGTCTCAAATACCTCAGGGCCTACACGGCCCGTGTTGAAGAGGATGAGTTTTCGTTTGTCGAAAATCCGGGCCTGGATGCCAGGGACCCGCAGGATTGATTCCAGTTGTTCTTCGCCAGGGTGCTTGATGCCCGATTTGATCTCAATCACAATGGAGTCGATGCCACCAATGAAGGACCTCACGCTGGCATCTTGGTCGGCAATGGGCATGGAAGTGAGGCACAGGGTATCCATCTGGAAATGGTCCACATAGCGCCCGCTGCTGTTGTCGGCATCCAGGTCCAGGCGGACATTGAACTGGGTGCGGACATCGTCGTCACTGGCTAGGCCTAAAAGTGATCCATACACTTGTCGCAATTGGTTGCATACTAGGTTATAGCGCTTGTTTTCCAGATCGATTTCGACCATCGTATTATTAGGGATATTGGTAAGCGCTGGATTGGCAAATAAAGTGGCGTAAAGACGGCGTTTTTTGGTGTTGTAATCCCATTGGGTGGTCAGGCCAAATACCTTTTGACCAATGGGAAGACTCATCAGGGTGTCGATTTTTTGAGTTTTGAAGTCAACTTTTATAATCCACTGGCCTGGAGCTTGATCACCTACACTTTCTACTTGGGTAATCAATACGTCCTCTTCTGGGATGTATTGCATATCTCCAGGGATAGCCCCCAAAAAAAACATGTAATCTTGTTCTTTGGTCTGTAAATTCAGACGGTGAATACCAAAAGCATAGCCAAAATAACAAGTATTTTTTGGAGTAATGGTCAATGATGTTGAAAAAATGGGGGTTAAAAATAAAGTATCAATGATCTTGTTACGTTTTATATCAAAAGAAAAAATGCCATAGTTGGTGGTGTCCCTAGGCCATCTTGGAGGATAGCCAGTGTATCCCAACATCCGACCATCAGGGGAAATGGCTAACTCTGCGGGGGTATTAAACCCACTATTATTAGTAGTACCAAAGCGGTAATTGCAGTTTAGATCAGTAGTGCCAAATAACCCCTCAAGTGTATTGAAGTAAATTACTTGAGTTTTGCCTAGAAGGCTCAAAAATGCAAAAAACAAAAGCAGTACTACATTTTTCATAGGATTATGTTTAAAAGCCACTATCTGCCGAGGGCAAAAGACCTGGCAGATAGTGGTGGGTGAAAGAGTTGTGATTTTATTCTTTGATCAGCTTACCCGTTTCAATACGGTCGGGTAAATTGATTCTATACAATATGATCCCTTTGGGCAAGTTGTTGAGTTGATCGACTTGAAATTGGTTTTGGCCTTTAACCAATTCCAGTTTTTGCTCTTTCAACAAGCGCCCATCTTGTGAAAAGAACTGTATGCTGGCCTGAACAGCTTCCCTGACTTCGATGTTGAGGTTGAGCTGCTTGTCAAATGGATTGGGGAAGATCGCCTGCTTCAGCTTCGTATCTCCTGGTTTTGGGAGGCTATTCAAATCCATCCCTCCCTCGGCCTCTTCAAATTCCAGGCCAATGTTTTCTTTTTTGTTACTTGCGTCGAAAGCAATGTTCTGCAAGCGATCGTAACTGAGTTGGACGGTTTTTGCCGATACTTTTGCATT
This sequence comes from Chitinophagales bacterium, assembly GCA_013299105.1. GTDB lineage: Bacteria > Bacteroidota > Bacteroidia > Chitinophagales > Saprospiraceae > Haliscomenobacter. The sequence continues at coordinate 103,841 of JAAFJY010000027.1, forward strand.
GCTGTCCAATAGGCGCGCTTTGATTAAAAACAAAGGCTCGTTTGATTTGACTGAAATCCCACTCTTGTTGAGGCTATTGAACCAAAGTACATTGACCAAACCAGGGTGATTGGGGTCCAAGGCGTAACAATCTTTGTTGAATTCAGGTAAGCTCGCAGGCAGTAACTCCAACACCTCCATTTTGTCCGGGTCTAAGGACAAACCAAGTGAAAACAACATTTGACTTTCAAATTGCTTGCCATACACAGGGATAAGTACCGTATTGTCTTTTTGGTTTTGTGCTTTACCAAGTTTGAAGAACTTGTTAGCCAGTGGTGCTGACAATGGATTCGTAGCACAAGTAGTTCCAGAGCCATCTACGTCCCCGTACTTTATGCCGAAAAAAGTATTGGTACCTGGTACTGAAACCTGCATGGTTGTGTTAAAGGGGGGCACAACGTTGCTAACACTGGCAGGTGTTGGTGCTGGAAGGCCATTATAATTATTAGCGGGAATACATACCCATTCTTGGGAGAGTTGATTACCATTCAAAATTACGCCTCTGATAACCTGCCCATCAAGTGTATTAACTGTTCCACTCAAATTTGCATCTGCAGCGATCATCTCCCACGGTTGTAGAAAATTACTCAGGTTAAGAACATATCTTTGAATTGGCGTGATATCTAACTCACTTAAACCACAGCCTGAAGTAGGATCATTCCGAAGAGCTATCCCTGTAAATGTTTGATTTGCTGGAAATACCAAGCTAAATGTCCCTTGAGTTGGCGTTAAAACACTTTGTGGCCCACTAAGACTGCCTGTTATGGTTACATTTACATTACTCATACCAAAACTACCCGGAATTTTAACTACACTGCCACTTACCGTTGTACAGGCCAGTGTAAATTGTAGTGCTGTGCTGGTTATTTGGGAGGCTAAACAAGATCCAGAAGGTGATAAAAAATGCCCCCAAATGATAATGAGACACTTGTGGCTTGACAAGGTGCCAAAGTGAAAGAAATTGTAGCCAAAGTTGTAGCTTGGGGTATTGCTCCTGCGCTAGTTCTGCGTAAGCGAAAAGTAGTCGCCGTGAATGTATTATTGGTTGCAAAACCATTAGCTACAGCAGTTACAACAGCAGGAGATGACACGCTGAAATTCAGGTCGAGGCTTGAAATATTTACCCCTCCACTCGGTGGTGTATAAATCACATTAAATGTTACTGTTCCACCAGAAACAGTCGGTGTCGAATATGTAATAGAGCCACATTGCGCATTAGCTCCTGTTATTACAGCAACTAGCAGCAATAAACTTAGAATGGATTTGAAGAAATTCATAAATCGTTTTTTGGTTGTGAACAAAACAACCTAGGCCTAGGAAGGGGCATTGGAAACATATATGGTACCTTTGTTTCCAATACCCCCGCAAGTTATGCCTGTTCAAATTTTCGCGCTTGGACAACATTTGACAACATTGGACAAGTTTGGACACGGCAACTTGCTCCACTTGAAGCTGAAGTATCTTGGTCATGTCAATTGGAGAATAGGGTCTTCTTCCTTTGGTGATTCATCCAAAATAACTGCTTCTTCGTAGTAGTCTTGCTCGCTAAGCTCTGAGTTTAGAACCAGATTGACCTGTTGCTGAAAAAAGGCTTTGACGGCTTCTGCATCTGCATGAGTAACCAAGCCCGGAGGCAATGTGATGCCATACATCTCGAGCTTTCTGTTCAATGTTCGGGCGGAGCAACCTAATTGGGCTGCTAACTGCCCTCGTGTGTAAAAAGATTGGGAGCTCATTTATAAACAGTGTTTGGTGACTTAATTAAATTGAACCTCAATGTTGACTTATTCAGGGAAAACAATTGATTGAAAAATTAGCTTGCTTTCAATTTAATGCGCTGAAAAACAAAACATTGAGATAATAGAAACTGATAAACCGTAGCAGTACAATGGGACTGATTTCATATCCTGGATAAAACAATGTGAACGCCGTATTAGAATTTTAGTTCGCCTCACTTGAAAACTTTAACATTCGGGTCTTGTACTTTAATTTACACCAAATCAAAAAAGCACCGCGCTGCAATAGCCACGGTGCTTCGAACCCCAATAAAACAAATGAAAAACCTTGTTCTTGTAGTAAATTAAGCGGAATCGCTTAGTAACGGTTCAAAAATAAACCTTACCAATTTTTTAATTGCCAGTTGTCAACATCGTGGTCAACGTCATGCTGGAAATCCGCAAGATAGAGTGTGGAGTGTGCAAGTGTGAGTTCGGGTGTGGGGGCTTCGAACATAAGTTTAGTCTCCAATTGAAAACGGGGTTTTTCACACTCACACCCAAACAAACACACCCAAACTCAATTTTATCCGTGTTCCAAAAATGGCCTCGCGCAGCGGGGCAACGCAGTTGCGATTTGGTAAGGTTTATTCGTGGCTTATCACTTAGTTTTTAATCCTTTCTGGCTTTGATGACCACGCGGTTCTGTTCAAAAATACCGCTTAGTTCGAGGTCGTCGCCGTCAAGGTCAAATTCCATTTTGTCGATGTCGCCATTGTCGGCCTCAAAGCGGATTTCATCGTCCTCGGCGTCGATGGTGAATTCGCCTTCTGAAATGTCGGTGCTGCCGTCGATGTAGTTGATGGTCCATTCAAAGTCGCCGTTTTTTTCAAACTCGAACTTGGAACTTTTCACCAGGCTGCCCATGATTTCCACGCCATCGGCTGTGAAAGAGCGGATTTTCCATTCGCCGCTGATGTCGCGCACCAGTTTGTCGTCTTTTTCACAGCTGCTCAGGGAGCTCAATAAGATTGCAAACAGGGCCAGGGTGCTGAGGGATTTTTTCAGGATGCTTAGAAATTGCATGATTAACAAGTTTTAGGGTGATTTGAGGTAGGACCAAGTGACCCTACCAGAGAATTTGGGTTAAGGGTGGTAAAAGAATAAGTTATAAAAATTGGCACCTCCGATTTTGGGTCGAGTGAGGTCAACATCATGCTGGAAATAAGTGAAAATCCGCAAGAATGGGTGTGGAGTGTGTAGGTGTGAGTTCGGTGTGTGGCTTCGAGCAGAATCTTTCGCCTCTGCTGTTTGGAAACGGTGTCCCGTCACACGCACACCCAAACAAACACACCCAAACCCAATTTCATCCGTGTTCCCAACCAGTACCGCGCAGCGGGGCAAAGGATTGGCCAATTCTTACAAGTTATTTTTTCAGTGGCCCTAAGGTGTTTTGTGAAGGGTGTTGCTTTGTATTTTGCTTGTACTCGTGCACCAGTTTTTGGGTTTTCAAGCTGGTGCTGAGGCCAAAACCGATGAGCAAAAGGCTTATCAGCATCAAAGCAATCAGGAGGATTTGCATGGTGATTTGGGTTTGGGTCTAGCTTAATCTTTCTTCGCCACAATCTCGTAGCGTTCGTGGTCCAGGGTGCCTTTGAGGTTCATGGCTTGGTCTTTGACCTGCACTTCAAAACTCAGGCGATCACCTTTGGCACTTTGCAGGATCAATTGCGCTTTTTGCTCGTCGATTTCGTAAGTGCCTACATTGTTTTCGCGGGTGCCGTCCTGGTACACAATTTCCCAATGGAAACTGCCTTGTTTGGCGCTGATGAGGTTCAACTGGAGCGAAGAATTGGCAACCAAATTGCTTTTCAATTCCAGTCCATCAAGCTTAAAAGATTGAATGGTCCAGTGGCCGAGCAGTTGCTCTTGCAAGCCGGAAGTTTGTGGCTCTGCACTGGTGAAGCTGTTCAATAAACCCCAAATCATCAAACATGCGGTGATGCCCAGGGTACGAATAATGGTTTTCATGATCTTTAGGTTTTAGGTGTTTTTGAAAACCGATGTACAAGTAAGAGCCAGTTTATTTTTTGGATTTCAGCGGCTTGTACTGCGTTGTCGGGATTTGCTGCATTGGACGCAAGAGGGTGGCAAAACGTTTCAGTGGGGCTGAACGAATCCGGTATTTGTGCAGATGAAGTCGCTTTTTTGTGGGATGAGTTGGGTGGTAGGGCGCTTGTGGTGGTAAGCTGCCGCGTCTTCATTTTTCAAGGCAACACAAGGCTTGGGCTGCGTCGTCAATTTTTGTTGCTATTTCCAATTGGCCATCTCCCCAGCGAGCGCTACATCTTCAGTGCCTAATTTTACGCTGCAACCAAGTTCGTTCCTCTGCCGTCAATAGCGGCTCCAATTGCACCAACACTTGCTGGTGGTAATCCTCCAACCAAGCCTTTTCGGTACTATCCAGCAAGTCAAAATCGATCAACTGTAAATCAATGGGCATCAACGTCAGGGTTTCAAAACCCAGAAAATGACCGTGTTCGCTTTGGCTTTTTTCTATGCACAAAATCAGGTTTTCGATTCGAATGCCGTATTCACCTGTTTGGTAAAAGCCGGGCTCGTTTGAGCTCAAGGTATTGATTTTTAAAGCCTCCGAGCCTCGGCTGGTGCTCAAGGCGGAAGCAAAGCCCTGCGGTCCCTCGTGTACACTCAAGAAAAAACCCACTCCGTGGCCGGTGCCGTGCTGGTAGTTTAGTTGATGCTGCCAAAGGTGTTGACGGGCCAATACGTCGAGTTGGATACCTAAAGTTCCTGTTGGAAAATTGGCATTGGCCAAGCTGATGTGGCCTTTTAGCACGAGGGTGTAGTGCTTTTTTTGCTCGACCGTGGGTGGGCCTAAGGCAAGAACACGGGTTATGTCGGTAGTGCCATCAAGGTATTGGGCACCACAATCGACTAAAAGAATACCTTCGGATTTGATTTTAGCCGCAGTGCTTTTTTCGGGGCGGTAATGGATAATCGCACCATTGCCCTGGTAACCCACGATTGCCGGAAAACTCTCGCTCACATAATCAGTTTGTAAAGCGCGTTGGCGGCCAATTTCAAGCGCCAAGTCATATTCGCTGGGTGTTTCACCTGCGGCCAGGGCATTTTCTAACCAACGAAAGGCCCGGATTAGGGCCACCCCGTCTTTTTTCATGGCCTGGCGCAGGTGATGTATTTCCGTGGGGTTTTTGACGGCCTTGAGGTTTTGAATCAGGTTCTCGCCTTCCTTTGCTCTTTCAGTTCCCAATTGCTCATATAGATCGATGCTGGTACTCGCGGGATCGATCAGCACTTTTTGGGCATTGGACAGGCTTTGCAGGTGGGCACGCAGCTCGGCGTAAGGCTTTAGTTTGATGCCATCTTTGTAAAGGGCTTGCTGAAGCTCGTTGGGTACTTTGCGGGCGTCAATGAACAAGTATGCATCATCGAGTCCAATTAGTAAATACGCCATAAAAACGGGCGTGAACTCCACATCTCGCCCACGCAGATTGAGTACCCAGGCCAGGTCTTCGAGGGTGCAGACCAAGTGCTGCTGGCAGTTTTTTTGCTGCATTTCGGCGCGTACCCGGGCCAGTTTTTCCGCCCTGCTTTGGCCGCCGAAGTACTCGTCATGCTCAAAAACCGAGGCTTCGGGCAATACTGGTCGATCAGCCCAAATGCCGCTGATCAAATCATAGCCAGGCATCAGCAACAGACCTTTGGCTTGCAGTTGTTTTTCCAGGTAACGCACTTGTTTTACGCTGAAAAGCTGTGCATCGCAGGCTACCATACTGCCAGCGGGCAGGTTTTCGGCCAGCCACTGCACATGTTCTGGCGCGTGGGGCACCAATTGGCGGTGCAAAACGAAAGGGCCAGCGGCTAGTTCGGCTTCGGCTTGGATGAAATAACGGCCATCGGTCCACAAGCCTGCATGGTCAAGGGTGATGACCAAAATACCCGCCGAACCACTGAAGCCCGATAACCACTGGCGGGCTTTCCAATGTTCAGGTACATACTCGCTTTGGTGGGGGTCGTTGGATGGGACCAAATAAGCAGCAATGTTGTTTTCCTGCATGGCCTTGCGCAAAGCAGCCAAAGCACTCAAGCGGGTTGGTACGTTGATCATAGAAAATATTTTTGCCCAAAATAACACAAGCTCAACTTGCGAACAAAGCATTTTTTTGCTAAATAGTGCCTTGAATCAATTTTGGAACGATTTTTGTTCTTGGGCAAAAAAACAAGGGGCTTAAATTTTACCTTCCAAAGAAAAACTGCTTTTGTGAGAACCGGACTAGGACAAAAACAATTACTGCTACAAAAACTGTCACCGCAACAGATTCAGCTCATGAAGCTCTTGCAGGTGCCTACTGCCCTTTTGGAACAACGCATCAAAGAAGAAATAGAACTCAACCCAGCCCTAGAAGAAGTAGACACGGAGCCCTTGGAAGATAATTCGGAGAGCGAAATTGACCTCAATGCAGGCAACGAAGAAGAAACCCCCGAAAGCGATGAAAACCAATACAGCGAAGACGCCGTTGACCTCGATGACTACTACAACGGGTACATGGAAGACGACCCAGCCTCGTATAAAGAGCGCGGTGAAACCTACAACCCCGATGAAGAGGGGAAAAGCCAACCCCTGGCACTGGAAAGCTCCTTCCACGAGTTCATGGAGCAACAATTGGGGCTTTTGGAACTCGAAAACGACACCCAACTCAAAATCGCCAAGCAAATCATCGGCAGCCTGGATGAAGACGGCTACTTGCGGCGCGAGCCCTATGGCATTGCTGACGACCTGCTTTTTTCGCAAAATATCTTTACTGATGAAAAAGAAGTGTTGGATGTGTTGAGAAAAATCCAGCGCCTGGACCCCCCAGGCATTGCCGCCCGCGATTTACAAGAGTGTTTGTTGATCCAATTGCAGCTTAAACTCGACCAAGATGAAGAACTCGAAGACCAAGATCTTGCCAGCTTGAAGTTGGCCATCAAAATCGTCAAAAAGCAATTTGAAGCTTTTTCCAAAAAACATTTCGACAAGCTCCAGCGCAGCCTCAACATCAGCGAAAAGCAACTCAAAAACGCCATCCAAGAGGTACTCAAACTCAACCCCAAGCCTGCCAGCGGACACGTAGCTGGGGCAATGGAAAGGGGCTTGCAATACATCATCCCCGATTTTATCCTGCAAAACCGCGATGGTGAGCTGGAATTGGCCCTCAATGCCCGCAATGCCCCCGATTTACGCATCAGCGACTCTTTTCGCGAGATGTTGCGGGGCTTGAACGACCAGCGCAGGGTCAACAAGCTTTCGCGGCAGCAACGCGATACATTGCAATTCATCAAACAAAAAATAGAATCAGCCCGTTGGTTCGTTGACGCCATCAAACAGCGCTCAGAGACGATGTCGAAGACCATGTTGGCCATTATGGATTACCAAAGGGAATATTTTTTGAGCGGGGATCAAAAGAAAATTCGACCCATGATTTTGCAGGATATCGCCGAAAGAACGGCACTAGACGTATCCACCATCTCCAGGGTTGTGAACAGCAAATATGTGCAAACGGAATACGGTGTGAAACGCCTAAAAGAGTTTTTCTCCGAGTCCTTACAAAACGCTGATGGTGAAGAAATTTCAACCTTGGAAGTGAAGAAAATTTTGGCAGAAATCATCAGCGAAGAAGACAAAAAACGCCCCCACTCCGACGACCGGCTTACCCAGATATTGGAAGAGAAAGGTTACCCTATTGCCCGCCGTACCGTAGCCAAGTACCGGGAGCAGTTGAACATTCCCAAAGCTAGTTTGCGGAAACAGTTGTAGGCCATATTTCGCCAAAAAACTGGTTTTCCCTGTGCAAACGCTACTTTTTTTGCATCTTTGGGCCGGGAAACGAGATTTGGGCTCAGCACCTCTTCTCAGGATTTATTCTCCTTCACTTTCAATCGCACATACAATGTCTGAAATTGAAAACGCCGGACGGAAAGGATACTGCATGTTGTATTTCTTTATTTTCTTTTTCCTTTTCCTTGCCATGCTCATTTACCTGTACATGGGCAATAACAATGGGGTGCCGCCAGTGCAATAAGCCCCTGACCAAGCGTAGGTACGTAATGCCTACGCTTGGTCCAATGATTGCAAAATCACTTTACAAGCCTGGATGATTTCGGCTTCACCAATGGTCAGCGGTGGAGCGATGCGGATGCTTTCGGTATTGAACAGGAACCAATCGCTCAAAACCCCATGGTCCAGGCAGTAGCGGATGGTTTTCATGACTTGTTCAAAACTGCCCAAATCTACCGCCATCAGCAGTCCTGCACTTCGAATTTCTCGAATTTTTGGATGTTTTAGGTTTTCTCTGAAAATTTCCGCTTTGGCTTTCACTTGGCCGATGTAAGGCGTTTCCAACATTACTTTCAGATTGGCCAATGCGGCAGCGCAACTCACCGGGTGCCCGCCAAAGGTGGTGATGTGCCCCAAAATAGGATTGTAGCTCAGGCTTTGCATCACTTTCCGATCGGCTACGAAAGCCCCAATTGGCATGCCACCGCCCATCGCTTTGGCCAAAAGCAGTACATCGGGCACGATGCCGTATTGTTCAAAAGCAAACAAGGAGCCCGTGCGGCCAAAACCCACCTGGATTTCGTCCAATAGCAATAAGGCTCCAACTTGGGTACAGCGGGCGCGCAGTTTTTGCAAATAATCGTTTTGTGGCACAGTAACCCCACTTTCTGCCCCTACCGTCTCGATTACTACCGCCGCAGTTTTTTCGGTGATCAACTCCAAGTCCCCTTCATTGTTGAAATGGATATGGCTGATGCCCGGTAACAAGGGGTGAAAAGCCTGCGTAAACTCGGTAGGCGACATCAGGCTCGCCGCGCCTTGGGTGCTGCCGTGGTAAGCCCGGTGCGCCGAGATGATTTCGGCTCGACCCGTATAGCGTTTGGCCAGTTTCATGGCCCCTTCTACGGCTTCGGTACCGGAGTTGACGAAGTAAACCGAGTTGAGGCTGGCAGGCAAGCTGGCGCAGAGCAATTCGGCCAATTGCACCTGGGGATCCAGCACAAACTCACCATAAACCAAGGTATGCAAATAGCGATCCGCCTGGGTTTTGATGGCCTCCACCACTGCCGGATGCCGATGCCCCAAACTGCTGACGCTGATACCCGCGATGAGGTCGAGATAGGCTTTGCCCTCGCGGTCGTAAAGGTACAGGCCCTCGGAGCGTTCAATGTCCAGCATCAAAGGACTGGGGCTGGTTTGGGCCACATGGCTCAGGAAAAGTTGTCGTAAATGCATGGGGCAAAGATAGAAGTTGAGGGGAATAACAAAAAATAAGCCCCCCAATCAACTGTGCCTTGGCACCACTTAGGGTGAATCTTTTTAACATTTCAACCCTTCAATATTTCAACTACCCTAGGGTTTTAGCGAAAACATGAGCTTAGACTTTGGGTATATTTTTAGGCTCTTATTGGGTTTCAAGTAGTGACTCAAAACGAGTTTGTTCTGGTCATCAAGCCACAAAGACTTTTTTTGAGTGACGACTTACGAGTGACTTTTGATGTCAACGTATTTCAGGCATACACAGCGCAACCATGCTATTTACGAGGGGATGCGAGTTTTGCAAAAATAAATTTTTATGTATCTTGGACAAAGGAATGAAAAATATTGTTGGTGTAATAATTTCTTAGTATATTTGTGCTGCTGTCATTTAGATGTATAACGTAGAAATCACTAATTTAAGGTAGTTGGCTAAACGATCAGCAAATCTTTAATATTACCAAAATTTTAAGCAATGTCAAAAAAGCATCGGGGCCGGATACAGGCTCAAGGTGGTGATACAGAAAAATCAGTATCATGGTCTCAAGATACACCATTAAATAAAAAACGAGGTTTAGAGCTTTTAGACGATTTGGAAGCTCAGTTGACTGAAAAAGAGAAAAAGGAAAGAACAAAACCATTGGCTGACGCCCGTCGATTCATAGAAAATGTTGAAGGTGGACTTGATGCAGTAAATAAGCAATCTTTTTACACCCGCGACAAAGGGAACCTACGAATAGACTTGTTCACCCTTGATAATCAAATTTTTAGTATCTTTGTGTAAAAAACATGATTGACTACAAGTCGATACGAACCGACCGACAGTTTAAGGGCGCAACAGGGAAAAGTAAATCTAAATTCGAG
>JAAFJY010000028.1 GCA_013299105.1 Chitinophagales bacterium
CCAAATATGAGAAAATTGAAAGCCATTTTTTTCGTAAAATTTCTACCGAAACCGAAATATTTTCCATACTTCAATATTACGAAATAAATTTCAAAATTAGGACTTTATTTTTCAATGACCCCTAAGTCAAAAAATCGAACTTCGCAAACCCAAAACTCACCTTAGTTTAGATCAAGGCAAACGCCCAAGTCTTTTTCAACTTGAAACCCACATTGAGCCTAAAGAAAAGTAGCAGGAAAAGCGGAGTTATGCAACGCACAATGAGCATTTTTGTAACGAAGGATTGGCGAAAAGGGCCCATTTTGAACCGAGCACAAATTTTTAAACATACACTGAGACATGAAAAGCCGATGAACGGAAAATTTATGGGAAACATGTGTAGATAATTTTCACAAGGGAGCGTAAAAAAATAAGGTGGGTAGGTTTGTGTTTAATAAAAAAAGATAAACAACTGGATGAAAGGATTTGTGTTCTTTTTTTGCTAAACCTCAAAAGCAAACCTGTTTACTTTATTTTAGCTCAAATACTTATTGCATTATTTTCTCTCAATCTGCCCACATTCTCCAATTTTTCCGCATTTTTGCACCTCGATTTTGAACAAGCGCTTATCATTTTGAACGAGCTCTTATATTTTGAACCCAAAGTGGTATTGTCATGACCCAAACTGATCTTTTCAAGAGAATAATCGCCCATAGCAAAGAATACGGTTTCATTTTTCCTTCCAGTGAAATCTACGAGGGCCTCAGTGCCGTGTACGATTACGGCCCCTATGGTGTGGAACTGAAAAACAACATCAAAGACTATTGGTGGGCGGCAATGGTGCAAATGCATGAAAACATTGTGGGTCTCGATGCCGCTATTTTTATGCACCCCAAAACTTGGAAAGCATCAGGTCACGTTGACGCTTTCAACGACCCACTCGTGGACAACAAGGACAGCAAAAAACGCTACCGTGCCGACGTGTTGATCGAGGAAGAAATTGAAAAAATCAAAGCCAAGGCCGACAAGGAAGTCGAAAAAGCCAAGAAAAAATTTGGCGATAGTTTCGACGAAGCCTTGTACCGCACAACCAACCCACGGGTGGTAGAATACAGCCAAAAGGCCACTGCCGTAGAGCAACGCCTGGGCAAAGCCATGTCCGCTGGTGACATGGCTGACCTGAAAGCCATCCTCGAAGACTTGGAAATCGCCGATCCGGAAGGCGGTACCCGCAACTGGACCGACGTGCGCCAGTTCAACCTGATGTTCAACACCCAGTTGGGCAACATTGCGGGCGAAGAAGGCAAACTTTACCTGCGCCCCGAAACTGCACAAGGTATTTTTGTAAACTTCCTGAACGTACAGAAATCGACCCGCCAGAAAGTACCTTTTGGCATCGCCCAAATCGGTAAAGCTTTCCGCAACGAGATTGTGGCGCGTCAGTTCATCTTCCGAATGCGCGAGTTCGAGCAGATGGAAATGCAGTTTTTTGTACAACCCGGCGAAGAGATGCGCTGGTACGATTACTGGAAGCAGACCCGCATGGCGTGGCACCAAAAAATTGGTACCCCTGCCGAAAAATTGCGCTTCAAAGACCACGACAACCTGGCCCACTACGCCAACGCAGCAGTGGACATCCAATACGAGTTCCCTTTTGGTTTCAAAGAACTGGAAGGTATTCACTCGCGCACCAACTTCGACCTGAGCAGCCACCAGGAGCTGTCGGGCAAAAAATTGCAGTATTTCGATCCCGAAATCAACGAAAGCTACACGCCTTATGTAGTGGAGACTTCGGTAGGTGCCGACCGCATGTTCCTGTCCATCTTGAGCCAAGCTTTGCAGGAAGAAACTGTCCCTGACGCGGAAGGCAACGACTCAACCCGTACGGTGCTGAAGTTGCACCCTGCTTTGGCTCCCATCAAAGTAGCGGTGTTGCCCCTGCTCAAAAACCGCGAGGAGTTGACCAATGCAGCAACGGATGTGTTCAACAAACTAAAGTTTTCTTTCCAGTGTCAGTATGATGAAAAAGACGCCATTGGCCGTCGTTACCGCCGCCAGGATGCCATCGGCACCCCATTCTGCGTAACCATCGACTTTGAAACGCTGGAGAACCAAACTGTGACCATCCGCGACCGCGACACCCTCGAACAGCAACGCGTACACATTGACCAGATCGAAGGCATTGTGGGCGGAAAAGTGTCGATGAAGAGTTTGATGGTATAGGAATCAACCAATTCAAAAGAACCATTGGGCAGGTCTTATAGTATTTTCTAGGGCCTGCCCTATTTGTTTTGTGACCAATGTCCTAAGTTTTGTGATGATTGACCTTGCAACGCAAATTACTTTTCTGAACTTCATCGAGTTCAAAATCCCGGCTGAGGAGTTCGAGACTTATTTGTATACCAGTCAAAGTTTGGAAAAAGAACTCGGGGGCAATCTTTACAGCGATATCATGACTATAAACTACAATGGGAAAGACTGTCGAAAAGAGCTGAACGAAAAAATTCAATCCATCTTTGATTACACCGAAATCCACAAAACCCAAATCATTGAAGTCATTGATGCAATCCTGTCAAAACAAAGCATCATCGCTGGGCTTGAAAAATTGCATTCTTGGGCATGGAAAGGCTATTCTTTTCTGGGCCATGTTGATGTCATTGGAAATTTCGGCGAGCAGGGCAAGAGCATTATCCTACGGATCGAAGGAGAAGACACGGAAGAAGAAATTTTTGAGAAAGTGAAATTATACCAACCAGATTTAGAGGAATGCTTGTTGGATATAAAAATAAGGATGCAAAAAGGTCAAATTGTCTTAACTGGCGAAATGAAACAAGGCATCTACAGTCAGTATTTTGGATACAGAGAGTTGCCATGATTTAGGCAAAAGAGCCAAAGGTTAGCAGCTTTTTTGTTAGCAGCCTTGTTAAGGTCGGCGGCTTGTCTTTACACATCCAGTCTTTTTACTTACCTTTGTTGAATAGCAAGTTGTGATGTTCACCCAAACTTGCATTTTGTCATGGAAATAAGAAGGGATTTATTCCCCAAAAACCGAATACTAACAACTCCACATAATTCCATGTACTATGAGAAACAATTACCCACTGTGTTGGGGGAAAAAAGCTCCAGCTTTATTTTTGATTTCCCCCCTTGTTTTTTTTATGCTGACTTGTGTTACCAATCTACAAGCGCAACGCAATTTCAGCGTATCCAGCCTTTCTTTTTTGCCGCAGGTCAATCGGGTCAATCCGGGGCACTTGCCACAAGAAACGTACCTCAACTTCCCAATCGTAGGCAATTTGAATGGTGGTTTCACCAACCAAGGATTCGGTTATCGTACCTTTGGCTTTTTCCAGCCTGGCAACAAAATAGTCAACGCAGCCACTGGCTTTTACAACTTGGATTTCGCCGATCTGTTGGGCGAAATGGGATCGGTAGAACGCTTGCAATCCCATGCCAATGCGGCATTGATCGACTTTGGCTTGCGCAAAGGCGATAATTTTTTCAGTTTTCAAGTCACTGAAAACCTTTTTGTAAGGGCTGATTGCCCCAAAGACCTGGTGCAGCTTTTTGCCAATGTGAAAAGTGGATCCTCGGTGGATCGCCAGTACGATTTGAGCGCTTTCAGCCTTGAGGGTTTACATGATCGAACTTTTAGCTTGGGTTTTTCCCGTAAAATCAATGAGCGATTTTCAGCAGGTTTGCGGGCCAAGCTGGTCAGTGGCATCGGCAGTGTTACTTTTGACAACCGCAATTTTGGCATGGCCAGTTTTTCCGATAATCCTATTTTTCAGGTGTCGGGAGATTTGTTTTTCCGCTCGGCGGGCTTTTTGGCGGGTTCTCGCTCGGCTTCTGAGTACCTGGGCGGTACTGGCAACTGGGGCTTTGGCTTCGACTTGGGTGCTGAGTATAAAGTAAACCAGGAAGTGGAGTTTTTCTTCAGTGCCCTCAACATCGGCTCGACCAACTGGCGCAAAAATGTATACATCAACAACTCACGGGGTGAAGACTGGCATTTTCAAACCCAAAACGAAGGCCAATTTACCAACCAAACCATCCGATTTTTGGACAGCCTGGGGCAAACCTCTCCTTCCACGGAAAGCTACAAGCGCTCCTTGCCCTTGAGTGCTTACATCGGTGGGGCCTACCATTTATCTGAAAAGTCAAAAATCCAGGTGATGATCAACCCTACTTTGTTTTTAGGGGACACCGACATAGGCTTTTCGGCTGGGTACACCACTCAATTGGGCAAAAATGTACAGGCTACGATCAATTACGCCTATTTCAATGGTGCGCCACTCAATATCGGAGCAGGAATAGCTGCAAACCTTGGCCCGATCCAGGTTTTTGTCAGTTCCGACAACCTGCCTTCGGTAGTAGGCTTGAGTAAAGCACAAAACGCCCATCTGAACGGTGGCTTGAACATTCGCTTGGGAGGCAAAAAGAAAAACCAGCCAATCGATACCAGTCGCATTGTAAACCCTGGTACCAATGTGCACAAGGTAAACCGACCCTTGGAACAAAACCTGGTCAATAATCCAATCCAAACGGAACCGGACACCCAATTGGTAGCTAACCCGCCCCAACCTACTCAAGAACTTCCGCAAGAAGAACCAAAACCGCAAGAAGAACCAAAACCAACGGAAGAGCCCACCAGGCCACAAGAGGAACCAAAACCAACAGAGGAGCCCAAACCAAGTGATCCACCCAAGCCACAGGAAGAGCCAAGCCCAAAACCTGTGGAGCCACAGGAAACGAAACCTGCGGATCCCAAGCCCATTGAACCTGCACCTGTAAAAGAACAAGTGCCCAATCCACCCGTGCAGGAAAGCAAACCAAAACCTGGACCTGTGGCTCCTTCTCGTGCGCCCATCATCACTGCCATTGCTTCGCAGCGTGGCAACCTGGGCGACTTGAAAAACACCCTTTATCTCAAAGGCAAGTCGATCAACAGCAGCAGCCAAGAAGAAATGGGAGGCACCACCGCTGAGGTATTTGTGAGCAATCCAGGGGCCAAGGAATACCTGGGTTACATCCGGGCCTTTACCACTCCAGATGTGACCTTGTTGCTCCAACGCAACCAAAACTATCGGGTGGTTTTGAAAAAGCAAGGCTATGTAAAACTGGAATTCAGGCTTACTCCTGATGAAATGGCCGCCGCAGAGATGCTGGAGGGTACTTTCTACTTAGACCCGCAAGCCGAAGTACCCGTAGTGCCCGTAGTACCTGCCCCACAAACGCAGCCTAAGCCAAAACAGAATACGGCTCCCGTAAACAATCCAAGCCAAACCAGTGAGAACCCAGTCAAACCCACGGTCAGCAAAGCCAAGTCTTTGGGCGTATACAAAGTGGTGGCAACCGGCAATATGAAAACTGGCGCAGGGGAGCAATTCGACAACTTGCTGATGATGCAAGTAGGCTACCGCGTGGAATTGCTCGACAAGTCGAATCCCGACTGGTGGCTGATCCGCTTCCGCGACAATGTGGGATATTTACCCGCGAAGTCGCTGCTGATTGAAGAGTAAATTGGTTGTGACATAAAAAGCAAAAGCGTTGCCGCATGATTTGCGGCAACGCTTTTGCTTTTTAAATATCTGGTAATTCGTAAAAACTTAGGCTAGCGGTTTCGAGACAAAAAAGATGACGGTTTTTCGTCAGCCGAGCCTACTTTTTGTGGGGGTAGCAGGTGCTACCTTCACAAAAAGTGGCGAAGGATCACGGAAAAACGGCCTTTTTGGGCCGAAATGGGAGCAGGCTAAGCTTTTACGGTAATTCAAGTAAATGGTCAAAACTTAGGATTGAAACCTTGGCCCTTCTCTTCAACATTTCAACCCTCAACTTTTCAACCAATCCGCTACCGCGCCACCATCACAGGCTTCATGCTCACCTGCTTGCCATCGGTAATTTTGAACCAGTAAATCCCGCCAGGGCGAGTGCTGAGGTCAAAATTTTCGCGCAAGCGCAGGACTTTGGGCATTTTGCGGCGCTCCAGCTCGCGGCCCAGTGGGTCGTAAAGGCTGATTTGCAAATCGCGGGTATTGGGTAGTTCGAGTTCCAGGCTTACCTCAGCGTTGGTCGGATTCGGGTACAAATTGAAGTACTTGAGCTCCAAAGGCTCGGCTACCGCAACAGTGCGCCCCACCGTGATTGGGCTGCTGCGCAGGGAGCAGTTGTTGGCATCGTACACTTCCAATACGTAATCGCCGAGGGCCAGGTTGCTGATGTTTTGGGTAGCCGCCAGCAAGTCATTGCCCCGGAACCAGCGGTAGTCATAAGGCGGCACCCCTCCCGTAATCGTTACTGCAATGGCACCCGTGTTGCCGCTCGGTGCTGGCGTGATGCGCACGCTAGCCAGTTTGATGGGGTCAGGTTGTTTGATTTCAATTTCCACGGTATCGCGGCAATTGCCTTGGTCACTGATGGTCACCCGGTAGCGGTCGGCTTTTAGGCGATTGATTGCACTACCAGTGGAGCCGTTCGACCAACTGAAATTGTAAGGCCCCAGGCCACCAGCCGCAGTCAGCGTTGCGGAGCCCGTAGCTTCGCCAAAACAGCGCACTTCCAGCAATTGAATGGAGGTAATTTCCACAGGCTCGGTACCAGTCACTGTCACGAGGTCATTGGAAGTACAGCCCGAACTGGTATTGGTGACCAGCAGATTGTAATTACCTATCTTATTAATGGTTGCAATGCGCTCGTTACGCCCGGCAGTGATGCGGCCATCGCCCCCCAGCTCAGCCCATTGGTAAGTGATGCTTGGTCCGGCGCTTGATCGGCTGCCGTCCAGGCGCAAGGTGGTGATGTTGCAATTGAGCACCAGGTCTGGTCCTGCATTGGCAATTGGTGGATCGCTGACGCCAATGTTGACCTGGTCCGTGGCCGTACAGCCATTGCGGGTCACAGTCACCGCATATTCTGCTGCCGAGGTAGGCTGCACCTGGATGCTGGCTGCGGTAGCACCAGTATTCCAACGGTAAGTTACCCCACCTGTGCCGCTTGGGATCAAGGTCAAAACCTGCCCCGAGCAAGCTGATTTATCTGGCCCTAAGTCCACCGTTGGCTTGGGTGCAACGTTTACATTGATGTCGTCAATCGAAATACAATTGCCATTGGTCACAGTGACAATGAAATTGGCGTTGGTGCTTGGGCTAACGGTAATGCTCGACGTACTAGCGCCATTGCTCCAGCGGTAAGTGCCGGGGCCAGCGTTGGCGGTGATCGTTGGCCGGTCGCCCTCGCAAATGCTGATGTCGGGTCCCAGGGCTACGTTGGCACTTGGCGTGACATTGACAGTAGTGCGGCCGATGGCGCTACAATTGCCATTGGTCACCGTGACCAAGTACTCCTTGCTGGTAGTAGGATTGACAGAAATAGAAGCGGTGGTACGGCCATTGTCCCACAAATAAGTTGAACCGCCAGTGGCGAATAAAGTCACGGATTGCCCAGCACAAATGTTTTGGGCTGGCGTGATGCTGACCGTCGGAGCTTGGTCGATACCCACTACAATGGCATCGGTGCCTGAGCATCCGTCCTTGGTCACGGTTACCGAATAAGTAGTACGTTGGGTAGGCCGGATGTTTACATTGGCCGTTGTAGCACCCGTGCTCCAGCGGTAAGAATCGCCTCCAGTGGCTACAAACACAATGCCATCGCCAGCGCAAAGGCCCAAGTCTGGACCAAGATCGACCACTGGAATGTCTTTGACATTGATGTTCACTTCATCCACTCCCGTACAGCCATTTTGGGTCACGGTTACGCTGTAGGTGGCATTTACTTGCGGGCTTACTGAAATGCTGTTGGTAGTTTGGCCACCGCTCCAACGGAAACTGGCTCCGGCTACAGTGGCGCTGATTTGGACTTGATCGCCCCTGCAAATACTGCGGTCTGCTCCCAGGTCCACACTTATCGCAGCGCAGGCTGTTTTGGCTTGTTCCACCACCACTTTTTGCAACTCGTTGTCACTACCAATGATGTATAAGGTGTCGGCCCGGTCGTTGTTGCTGTTGTTGGGATCAATTTCTACCCGCAGTACTTCGTTGGCAAAGCCCTGGCTACTTGGCAACTTGATCCAGGAAGCCTGGGCTCTTTTTCGCACCCTCCAGTTCATGTTGGCCGCTACTTTTACTTCAAAAGAACCACCCTGTCCAGGCACTTTGCGGGCCGCAGGCGATACCCGCAAACTGTGTGGAATGCCATCTGCCCGCAATTCAGTGATCAAGCTGGCTCCTCCAGCGGCAAAGCCAGCTCCAGCAGTCACAGTGCCGCCATCAACAGGTTGAAAAACCGGAATAGCGTCGTATATGGCGTTGTTTTTGTTGATTTTCACCACCAACAACTCGTTATTGGTAAAGCCACATTTGGTAGTGTCACCCGTTGCATCTTCGGCCAAGGGGATGCGGATTTCGCTGTTGTTCCAGTTGCCGTTTGCAGCCAACAGTTGTCCCAAGCTGTTTTTGGTATGAAAAAATAGGATTTGGTCGCGCTCGTTGAGGCGCTGGCCATTAAAACGGCTGTTGCGCAGGGTACGCAAGGTCACGTTGTGGCGTGCCGAACCGCTTTGTGCACAAGTACCGACCCCATCTTGCAAGAAAAGGGGGTCTGATGCATTGACGCAGTTCACATTGAGGGTGAAATTGCCATTGCCGCCTGCTTGAGCCTGATCGACAATCACGTAATATACCCCAGGGTCGAGCAGCAAGGTATCGGAGCGCACGGTCCCTCCAGCGTCGGGTATTTCGGCAAAGGCAATACAGTTTTTACCACACAAGAAGTCGTACAAAAAGGCCCCTGCCCCTGCTTGCGCTTGCAAACTGAGGTGGATGCGAGCGGGTTGGTCTAATCGGAATTGGTATTCCCGTTCAGCTCCGTTGAAAGTGCGCGTGCCAGTGTAGCAATTTTTGTAGGCATTGCCACCGATGTTGGTCGCATAGCGGTTGTCGCCACTCAGGGTTCCATTCACTGCTACATTGCACTGGATCGGCGTGGGGTTGGCCCGACAAGTGCCTTCTGGCAATACCGAAAAGGCATAAGTCGTATTCGGCCGGGTTGCCATCACTAGGATGTAATAATAGCCTTTTTGGGTAAAGGTTTCTCCATCGCGGCCAATGCAGCGGAAGCGATCCAAGGTACTGCTTTGCCCCCCCTGCGGACAGCGGTAAATGAAGGCACGTACTCCATTGGTGCCGGTCAAGCTGATGTTGAAAGGCTTGGCCTCGTCGTTGTAAAACACGTAAGTATGCCCCAAAAGGGTGTCCAATGGCCGCTGGGTGAAGGTCGTGGTCACACAAGTATCCTGCCAGCTCAAACTTGGTGCTTGGTCGCTCAAGCCAATCGTACCCGAAAAACGATCCGCCCGGTGAATCATGGTGCCCCCCAAGTCACATACCGATACACATGGCCCCAATTCCGCAGCAGTATAGAGGTCACAACGCGCCAGGCCCTCATTGCGGTAGCTGCGGCCATTGGCCAGGCACACGGGCGCATTAGGGCCAGTAGCACAAGCCACATCTTTAGCCCACATGCAGATGTTGTCGATAAAAAAGTCATTGTTGGCTGCGGCGTAGAAATTCAAGGCACCCAGCACTTTGGAACTGACGGGGTTGCCGATGCTGAAACGCCAGCTGTGTACCATTTGGTTGTTCATCCACAATTCTGCTACATCGCGGTCAAGGTCAATGATCTGGGTCACTTTAAACCAAGTACCAGGGCTGTAGAAGAAGGTCCCCACGACGGTGCTGCTAAAAGCCAAGCGCGCCTGACCTGAGCTTAAAAACGACACCTGATAGGCCCAGTTGGGATTGGCCCCCCCCGCATCGGTGTGTTGGATGTTGTAGTAAGCCGCTTGGCCCCTGGTCACGAACATGCTCCAGGACAAACGGTAGCGGCCCGTGGTGCGATTGCCCAGTGAAATGAGCACATCAGATTGGGTCGTGCTGTTGCCCGTCAGGCGCATCACCTTGCCAGCGGCTCCGCTGGTGGTGGTGATTTGGGCATCAGCCGCAGCAGCGTCCCAGCGCTTCCAGCGGTTGGTTTGGGCGGCTAAGGCACCATTATTATATACATCAAAGTTTTCGCAGAGCACATTGGGGCCATTGGGCATGTCTGAACCTTCAGCACAGCTGCATCCACAACTCAGGGTCAGGTTGAAATTGCCGGAGGCTCCGGCTTGCAAGGCATCCACGACCAGGAAATAAGTGCCCGGTTCCAGGAATACGCTGAAGCTTTCCTCGCGGCTGCTCAAATTGTTGTTGGTGCTTGAGGCTATGCAATAAGCGCATTCTGGCTGGCTGGTGGTAGCGAATGGATAGGTCAAGCAGCTCGACAAGAGAAACATGTCCAGGTTCACTGCGGGATCAAGGATGTTCATGGTGGCTTGCAAGTTGCTGGGCTCAGTTACCACAATGCGGTAAATCTTGTCGTTGCCGCCGTAAGCATTTTGGGTAGCCACGCAAGAAGAGAAGTCTTTGGAACTGAAACTATTTTTAGCAGTAATGCCGCCCGTCGTTTGGTTGCTAAGGGTTTGCCCACAGGTGATGGCCACCGCGTCGACACAAGCGCTCACGCCAGGGTTGCAAGCTCCCGCAAAAGCTTCTTCGCCCTCCACATAGCCGTCGAAGGCTGGCAAACCACAAGCATTGGTGGGTTGATAAGGGATGGCCCCGCCCAAACAATAAGAAGCGGCTGGTGTGCCTGGGCAATTGCCCCCTGAAAATACAGGAGCCCGTTGCCAGCAGATTTTGTCGATGTAGTATTCAAAACCGTCCCGCGCATAAAAGTCGATCGCGCCTAGTTTTTTGTCCAAAACCCGTTGATCACCCTGGCCATCGTTGTTGAGGTCCACCAGGCCAGGGCTGAAACGCCAGCGTGCCACCAAGCGGTTGTTGAGAAAAAAGTGCACGCTGTCCTTGTCGAGGTTGATCACCTGGGTCACTTTCAGCCAGCAATCGGGGCGGAAAGAAGCGATACGGGTGCGCGCTTCGGCGGCAACGCGCACTGACACTTGGCCATCAGGGGTGAAAAACACCTGATAAGCCCAGTTCGGCTGCCCACGCATGAGGCGGCGAAAATCGTGTTGGATGTTGAAGTACCCCGTTTTGCCAGCAGGCACGTACATTTTCCACGACAAGCGGTGGATGCCGGTGGTGTTGTCACCCAAGTCTTTGACTACATCGGGTGCAGCCCCGTTGGCGTCGGGGCGCATCAAAAGAGCGCGCTGGCCTTCATACCGGCGACTACTGACCAGGTTGGCTGGTACATAATCATCGGCGGTGATGGCCGTACCCGGCCAGGTCCACCATTTCGTGAAACAGCGGTTGTTGAGGGTGTCGCAGTTGCTGCGCACAAAAGTTTCGCAATTGTCTTCGCCCAGGCATTGCCCTCCCAGGTTCTCACCTGCACAACAAGTAGTTTGGGCTTCCGCAAAGGCGGTAAATAGGAAAAAGCACAATAGCGTAAAAAGTACCGGTTTTCTCATTGTATCAGTTGGATATGCTTGGGAATGCCTAGCGTGTATTTGGACTGGCCAAGGCAGCGCTGGTCACATGTAATGGAACGCAGAAAGCAGCAAATTACCATGTATCAAATACATCGGCAACATCGGCACCTTCTTACGGTCGATTGAGTGAAAAAATGTGATTTGTTTAGCGTGAAATTAAAACCGGGAAAAAGGACTTGAATGCCTCATTTTGCTAGCTGTAGATAAGGATTGAGTGCTTGTCTAAGGACTTTTATGATCAACAAAAAGTGTCGAATACTAAAAGGTTTTAACCGCCATTGAATTTGTTGACGCACTTACAAAGCAAGTCCACATTCATATGGTGCTGCAAGATAAGCCTTTGCCTTTTGAAATACAATAGAAGTTTTATTTTAAAAATTGTGTCAAAAAATTTGTTTATTAACACAAAACGTGTATCTTTGTAGTGTTGATGTACAAAAGGGCTTGAAAAACACTGGTTTTTAAAACAAAAAAAGCTGCTTTTGGTACTTAAAACAGCAATCAAAAGGCTCCAATTCTTCAGCTTGTGACCAAAAAATTACAGAAAGAAGTGGAGTTTTCTAAGCTTTTAAAACAAAAAAAACATGGACATCGCAGTTTACACGAGCAAAAAAGGCACCAAAGTGGTTACTGCCATGGATATTCACCAGGCTTTGGATTTGGGCGCTCATCATTATGGGGTGAATGTACGTCGCTGGCTAAAAGACGTGTTTCAATTCAATGACGGCATCCGTCGACCCATCGTAAACAAAGACTATGCCCCGCGCAAACAAAAAGAAGGACAACTTTTAGAAGACTATTTTCTATCCCTTGAGTTGGCCAAGTTGATCGTACTGCAATCGCGCAGCAAGTTCAAAATGAAGTACGCTCGCATCTTGAGTGAGATGGAAAGCGCTGAAGGCAACAATGCTCCGATCAGCAAAGCTGAAATGCAGGACTTGCTCGAATTGGCCAAAGCCATGAGCCTGCAAAGCAACCAGGAAAAAGCCGAACGCCAGCACCTAGAGCTTTACACCTCCCGCAACGGCAACTCAACGGGCAATTGGTGGCCTTTCCGCGCCAACCTGCTCAATTACAGCGCTGAGGACCTGCGCATGAAAATGGAAGCCAAGGGCCTCAACCCAAAAAATAAAACCCAACGCCAAATGCTACAATTGCTCGATCCCGCTGAAACCATCCGCGTAGGTGTAATCGACTACTACATGGCACAAGGCAAAACCGCTGTTTTTGCCCGCAACCTGGGCGATGTAGCCAAATTATTAGCTGAAAAACTACAATTGGGCGTATTTGAAGACCGACTCGCTGGCAACATGTTCGCACCAGAATTCAATGCGGCAGTACTGCGGCCAGTGTTGCCTATGGTGAGAGAGCGAGCCTAGTTTTAGTTGAAAGGTTGAAAAGAAAGGGCTTCGATTAGTGTCTCTAGTGGTACGAATGACAAATACCCCCTAGGTTGCAGGTAGGCTATTTGGGTTTGTAGCAAAGCGAGAGGAGGGAAGATAGTGGACTATTTGACCGCCGAACAACGCAGCTACGGAGACAAAGAGCCCGTGGAACTTGGGGCAGATTTATAATTTGGACCTAGTGCGTTGAGATCGAAATACCTATTATTGCTAGTCCCACGTCTCCTGACGGGGATTGCCCTGATGCGCGTCACCTGACGCATTGGCGAGCTAGGATCATACATTAACGCACTTTAAATGGGCGATTATTTCGTTCCCGGACCAACTAGGTTTCAATTCTCACACGCTTCTACTTTCAACAAAAATCCACTCCACCCCTAGACAAATTCAAAAATACTTTGTACATTTGCAGCCAAGACTGAAAACACCCATCGAAAGAGGGAGCCAATCAAACCTGGTTCCCTCTTTTGTTTGTGGTAAAAACGTGGTAAAAACTGTTGCTGTCGTGATCGAGGAGAAAATCGAGGCTTTATTGAACGAAAAATTCCAGGAGGAAGAATTTGCCGATTGTTTTTTGATCGAAATCAAAATGAACAAGGGCAACTGGCTAGAGGTATTTGTGGACAGCGACAGCGGCATGGATTTTACAAAATGCCAACGCCTAAGTCGCTACTTGGAGCAATTCATTGACGAAAACAACTGGCTGGGGGAAAAATATACCCTTGAAGTGTCTTCGCCAGGTATTGGACGGCCCCTGGTTTTTGCCCGTCAATATCCGCGCAACCTGGGTCGTACCCTCGAAGTCACGCTCCAGGATGGCAGCCTCAAAGAAGGCGTGCTGAAAACGGTGAACCCTGAATCCATTATCCTGGAGTGGGAACACAAGTACAAAGAAGGCAAAAAAACCATCAAGGAAATGGTCCAAGCGGTCATTCCTTATGCACATATTCAAAAAGCAGTGGTTAAAATCAGCTTCAACTGATCAACCTCGATGCTAATTTTTCAACGGGGCAAAAAATTGCTCCGGGTTTGATAACCCAAATTTGACCAGTTATGAACTTGGCAGGTATCTTCTCCGATTTTAAGGACGGCAAAAAAATTGACCGCCCTACCATGGTCCGTGTGTTGGAAGATGTATTCCGTACATTGATCAAGAAAAAATTCGGATCGGATGAAAACTTCGACGTCATCGTCAACACCCAAAAAGGGGACCTCGAATTGTGGCGGGTACGTGAAATCGTATCCGATGGTGAAGTGACCGATGATCGCAGTCAAATCTCCATATCAGAAGCCTTGGCCATTGACGAAGATTACGAAATCGGTCAGGAATGCTATGAGCAATTGTTTCTCGAAGATTTTGGTCGCAGGGCCGTACAAGCTGCTCGCCAAACCCTTTTGTCGCGGGTGCAGGAATTGGAAAAAGATGAAATCTTCAGCACTTACTCTGAGCGCATTGGCGAGGTGGTCACTGGCGAAATCCAACAAATCCTGAAAAAAGAATTCCTGGTAAAGGTAGAAGACCAAGACAAAAAAGCCACTGAGCTGATCCTTCAGCGTACTGATACCATCCGGGGTGATTTTTTCCGCAAAGGCGATTACGTCAAAGGCATCATATACAAGGTGGAAACGCGCAATAATGCCCCAGCGGTATTCATGTCGCGTACCAGCAACCTGTTCCTGGAAAAACTACTGGAAGCCGAAGTACCTGAAATCCAGGAAGACCTGATCACCGTCAAGCGCATTGTACGTATGCCTGGTGAAAGGGCTAAGATTGCGGTAGAATCACACGATGAACGCATCGACCCAGTTGGTGCTTGTGTAGGGATGAAAGGTACCCGTATTCATGGGATTGTACGTGAATTGAACAACGAGAATATTGACATTGTTAATTATACGAACAATGCCAGCCTTTTCATCCAGCGTTCGCTCACGCCTGCGAAGGTGACCAGCATTGACCTTGATCTCGATCGCAAACACGCCAATGTATTCCTGGATCCCGATCAGGTTTCACTGGCCATTGGCAAAAGTGGTACCAATATTAAACTGGCTAGCCAATTGACGGGCTTTGAAATCGACGTATTCCGCAATAACCAAGAATACGAAATCGATGACGTAAACCTCAACGAATTTAGCGATGAAATTGAAGCTTGGGTCATTGAGGCATTCAAAGCGATCGGTTGCGATACCGCGCGCAGTGTACTCAGCTTGAGCAAAGAAGAATTGTTGCGCCGTACGGACCTAGAAGAAGAGACCATCGACGAAGTTGTGGCGATCTTGGCCGCAGAATTCGAGGACAACAACAATTGATAAACGAACTCAGGGCTCAAAGTGCATTTTCAACAATGAGCCCTGACTTGTGTTACTTTTAGGAGTGTGATTTCGTCTCATGTGTTCAAGGTTTGTAAAACCCCAACTCAGATCAGTCGAATACGCAGCGTTGGTCCCAGGTCAAACGTTGTGTAGAAGTAAACACTTCATTCCCTCTGTATCCATTTGGACATCGTGCAGGTGGCAAAAACAAAAAAGAAAAACCTCTTAAGAGATTGGAATTTCTATACTTTCAATCTTGTTTTCCTTTATCTTTGCACTGAATTTCAGATAGGAAGGCATTTTATGCGTTTATTTCGCCTTGCTGCTGGCTAAACAAGTGCTTTTTCAAGGCAGAATTGAGCCTTTATTGTTGAAACTTGTCGCGTACAAGTCTGACTAAAAACATTGCATGTCAAGATTCTTAGTAAAAATTGCGGGTGAATTGAGTGTCGGTACGGCAACATTGGTTGAATTCCTCAATAAAAAGGGGTATGAAATCGAAAATAAACCAAATGCCAAGGTAACTGACGATATGTACTCTGAACTCACGAAAGAGTTCCAGAAGTCTATTGAGATTAAGGATGCTTCCCGACAAGTCAATATTGGTGTCGCTCGCCCAAAAAACGAGCCAGAACCCGCTGCCCCAGTTAAAAAAGATCCAGAAACAGCGAGCAACCAGGAAGTTGATTTCAGGGTAAAGCTCCAGCAACCAAAAATTGTAGGCAAAATCGACTTGTCTGGCTCTTTGAAACCAAAAGCTGAACAAGCCCAGCCCAATCCAGAGCCTGTTGCGCCAGTTAAAAAAGAAACTCCTTCGGCACCTGTCGAAGCACCCATCGCGCAAACGCCTCCAGTGCAAGTCCAGCCAGTTGCATCAACTCCATCAGTACCAGTTGAGCACGCTAAACCTAAAGTCGAAGCGACTACACCAAGCGTTGAACAAACCGAAGGTGAAGTAGAGGAGGACAAGAATTACCGGGCTGAAACGCCAGAATTGCGCGGCCTCAAGATCATGGGTAAGATCAATATCGACTCCTTTGATCGCTCTGGTAAAAAGAAAGACAAGCCCAAAGAGCCGAATAGAGATCGTCGACCCAACCAAGGTGGGCAACAAGGTGGACAAGGTGGCCCTAACCAAGGCCAGCCTCGCCAAGATCGTCCCGACCGCCAAGGTGGGCAAGGTGGTGGAAATCCCAATAGCCAGGACCGCAGGCCACAAGGACAAGGCGGACAAGGTGGTGGCCAAGATCGCAGACCTCAAGGACAAGGCGGTCAAGGCCAGCAAGGTGGCGGTCAAGACCGCAGGCCCCAAGGCCAAGGTGGCGGACAGGGCAACCAAGGTGGCGGCCAAGGTCAAAACAACAACAACAACGAAGGTCGCAATAAGCGTAAACGCGTCATCGTGAGCGCTGCCAACGGCCAGCCAAGCAATAATACGCAAGGTGGTGGCAACCAGGGCGCACGCCAAGGTGGTGGGCAAGGTGGCGGCGGTAACATGCAAAACCGCCGACCATTTCCAGGCGGCAACCAACAAGGGGGCAATCGAGGGCCACAAAACCGTGGAGGCAACGACCAACAGGAAGTTTCTCAACGCGAGATTGATGAAAAACTGAAAGCAACCCTGGCACGCCTCACTGGCGGCGGGGGCAAGAAAAAACGCCAAAAACTGCAACGCGACAAGCGCGAGCGCTTCCGTGAAAAGCAAGAAATCATCGACCAAGAGGCAATGGGCGGAAAGCTCCAGGTGACTGAATTCATTTCGGTATCGGAGTTGGCCAGCATCATGGACGTAGCCGTGACTGAAGTCATCATGGCTTGTATGAGCTTGGGCGTTATGGTATCGATTAACCAGCGCCTCGACGCCGAAATCATCGAATTGGTAGCAGGGGAATTCGGGCACGAAGTAGAATTCATCTCTGTGGACGACCAGGTAGATGATGAAAATGAAGTTGAAGATGCCGAAGAAGACCTGAGCCACCGTGCGCCGATCGTAACCGTAATGGGGCACGTTGACCACGGTAAAACTTCTTTGCTCGACTATGTCCGCAAAACCAACGTCGTTAAGGGCGAAGCCGGGGGGATCACCCAGCACATCGGTGCCTATGAAGTGCGCCTGGACGGTGGCCGCAAAATCACCTTCTTGGATACTCCTGGCCACGAAGCCTTTACCGCGATGCGTGCCCGTGGTGCCAAAGTGACCGATATCGCGATCATTATCATCGCTGCGGACGACAGCATCATGCCTCAAACCCGTGAAGCCATCAGCCACGCACAAGCAGCTGGTGTACCCATGGTGTTTGCCATCAACAAGGTGGACAAAGCTGGCGCACAACCCGAAAAAATCAAACAAGAATTGGCCAGCATGAACTTGCTGGTGGAAGACTGGGGGGGCAAGTACCAATCCCAGGATATTTCGGCCAAATCGGGCTTGGGTATTCCAGAGCTGATGGAAAAAATCCTGCTTGAAGCCGAATTACTTGAGCTCAAAGCCAACCCAGACCGCCAGGCCACTGGTACCGTTTTGGAAGCTACACTCGACAAAGGCCGGGGCTATGTGACCAAAATGCTGGTTCAAAATGGCAGCTTGAACGTAGGCGACATCATCGTAGCCGGTGAATTCTCAGGCCGTGTACGCGCCATGCTCAACGACCAGGGTGTCCGGGTCGACAAAGCTGGACCTGCCACGCCCGTGATGGTACTGGGCTTGAGTGGTGCACCTCAAGCTGGTGACTTGTTTAAAGTTTACGACAATGAGCAAGATGCCCGCCAAATTGCTTCTAAGCGCTCGCAAATCAGCCGCGAACAGGCCAACCGCGCCACCAAGCGTATTTCGCTCGACGAAATTGGCCGCCGCCTTGCTTTGGGCAATTTCAAGGAGTTGAACCTGATTGTAAAATGCGACGTGGATGGTTCGGTAGAAGCCTTGTCGGATTCTTTGATGAAGTTGTCGATCGAAAAAGTACAAGTGAACGTCATCCACCGCGGTGTAGGTCAGATCAACGAATCTGACGTATTGCTCGCTTCTACTTCCGACGCCATCATCATCGGCTTCCAGGTGCGCCCATCCTCAAACGCCCGCAAAGTAGCCGAGAAGGAAGGAGTAGAAATCAAGACTTACTCGGTTATCTACGACGCCATCGAAGAGGTGAAAGCCGCTATCGAAGGTATGTTGGAGCCTACCAAAGAAGAAAAAATTACTGGCTTGGTAGAAATCCGCGTAGTATATCGCATCAGCAAGGTAGGCACCGTTGCCGGTTGCCAAGTGGTAGAAGGCAGGATTATGCGCAATAACCACATCCGGGTCGTGCGCGATGGTATCGTAGTCTTCCCAACCCGCGAAGGTGCCCACGGCGAGGTCGCTTCACTCAAGCGTATAAAAGAAGACGTTCGCGAAGTGAAAAATGGCCTGGAGTGCGGTGTTTCGATCAAAAACTTCAACGACATCCAAGAAGGCGATATCATCGAAGCCTACGAGATCACCGAGATCAAGCAACGATTGGATTAATGTACTTTATGTACAATCAACTAGATCAAGCGCCCCTTGATCAGTAAATAAAAAAGCCCGCCAGAGAGATTTGACGGGCTTTTTTCGTTGAAGTTTGAATCTGCTTGTTTACTCCATCGTCCACGCAGTACCCTCCTTGCCATCCTTAAGTTGGATGCTCAGTTCTTTGAGCGTATCGCGGATCTTGTCCGAAGCGGGCCAATCCTTGCGGGTACGGGCGTCTTGGCGCATGTCGATCACCAATTGCATCAGCCCATCGAGGGTTTTAAAATGATTGTCGCCAGCAGCAGCTTCGTCTTTGAGGCCAAAAATATCAAACAAGAAAGTCTGAAAAAGGTCCTTCAATGCGCTTAAAGTGCTTTCGCCCAAACCTGCCATACTTTGGTGGCCATCTTTCCACGAGTTGATTTTGCTCACGGCTTCAAACAACAGGGCCAGGGCCTTGGGCGTGTTGAAGTCATCGTCCATTTCGGCTTTTACTCCCTTGATCAAAGCAGCAACTTCGCCATCTTGTTCGCTTCTTTGGCCATCGCCAGTTAAAGTCATTTTTTGCAAACTTGCATAAGCCTCCATCAGGCGGCGATAGCCTTTTTCGGCAGCTTGCAAGGCTTCATCGGTCAGGTCCAGGGTGCTGCGATAGTGGGTTTGTAGCATGAAAAAGCGGATCACCATCGGGCTGTAACCCTTGCTGATGTGCGCGCTATTGCCCGTAAACAGCTCTTCCGGCATGATCGAGTTGCCATCAGACTTGGACATTTTTTTGCCATTCAGCAGCAGCATATTACCGTGCATCCAAGTACGGGCTGGGTTGCAATTACAAGCACCAAAATTTTGTGCCACCTCGTTTTCGTGGTGTGGGAACTTGAGGTCACCGCCACCGCCATGAATGTCGAATTGGGTACCAAGGTATTTGGTGCTCATCGCCGAACACTCCAGGTGCCAGCCAGGAAAACCCAGTGACCAAGGTGAGTTCCAGCGCATCAGGTGCTCGGGGTCGGCCTTGATCCAAATTGCAAAATCGGAAGGGTGGCGTTTTTCGTCCTGTTTTTTGAGGTTGTCGCGCGACTCCGCCATCAAGTCTTCAATCTTACGCCCCGACAGTTTGCCATACATTCCACTGCTCTCTGCAAACTTGATGGTGTCGAAATACACCGAGCCATTGGCCTCGTAGCCATAACCATTGTTGATGATGGTCTGCACCATTTCGATTTGCTCAGGAATGTGGCCGGTAGCGCGAGGTTCGATATTGGGAGGTAAGGTGTTGAAAATTTTCATCATGTCATGGAAGCCCACCGTGTATTTTTGGGCCACTTCCATGGGTTCCAACTGCTCCAAGCGCGCCATTTTACCCAGTTTGTCTTCTGCCCCGGTATCGTGATCGCCTTCCAGGTGGCCTACATCGGTGATGTTGCGCACATAGCGTACTTTATAGCCCAGGTGAAGTAGGTACCTGTAGATGATGTCAAAACTTACAAAAGTCCGGCAATTGCCCAGGTGAACGTTGTTGTAAACTGTTGGTCCACATACATACATGCCTACCCGGCCAGGGATCAATGGGGTGAATACTTCCTTGTCTTTGCTCAGGCTGTTGTAAATTTTCAATTGGCTGTCCATGCGATTTGTTTTGCGGCACAAAAATAGGGGAAAAGGTGTGATTTGCAAGTTTGACGGGCCTAGCCAGTATTTTTGATTACCTATCAAAGGGTTTTGGGATTTGAAAGGTTCCTACACCACGGAATCACAGCTACATTTCCAAGATCACCTTTACACAGCCATCCAGTTTGTTGGCAAAAATGTCATATGCCTTTACCCCATCGCGTAGTGCATAGCGGTGGGTAAACACCGAACACAACAAAGCTGCATCATCCTGCGCTGCTTGCAGCAATTTTTCGAGGTAAAAACGCGCCGGGCAACGGCCAATTTTATAAGTCAGGTTTTTGTTGTAAGCTTCTACAGGTGTAAAAACGGTGTGCTCGTGCGTGCAAACGCCCACTGCCGAAAAAATACCCCCGGGCCGCAGCAAATCAAAGGCCAGTCGATTGGATTTTTCCTGGCCCACGGCTTCTAAAACGGCATCCGCGCCACGCCCCTCAGTCATTTCACGGATGAATTGAATGGCATCGGTTTGAGCAAAATTGATCGACTTGGCCCCCCAACGCTCGGCTTCCGCTAGTCGTTCTGGTACCTGGTCGATGGCGTAGAGGTGTCCAGCCCCCAATTTTCGCGCAGCCCAGATCGTCATCAAACCCACCGGGCCACAACCCAGCACCACTTGGGTTTCATCGGGGCGAATACCCGCCTGGTCGGCGCAGAAATAACCCGTAGAAAGAATGTCCCCCAGCAACAAGGCTAATTCATCGGGCATGCCCTCCGGTATTTTAACCAAAGTACCAGCGGCCAAAGGCACCCGAACGTACTCAGCCTGTCCACCGTGCAAGCCTTCGCCTTTTTCGACCCAACCAAACAATTGCCCCTGCTCGCAGCGGCAAGTCAGGCCCTTGCGGCAATAAAAACACTGCCCACAGGAGCTGGTGAAGGGGCTCATCACCCGGTCGCCTTTTTTCAAATTTTTGACGGCCCTCCCTACTTCCACCACCTCGCCACAAAATTCGTGGCCCATTGCCGTACCGCTGTCCAAACCTTGCTCGTGGGCGTGGTACACATGCAAATCCGAGCCACAAATGGCACAATGAGATACCTTCACAATGGCATCATCGGGCTTCAGGATAGCGGGATCGGGGATGGATTCGTAGTGGAGCTCGTGCTTGTTGTGGAAGGTTAGTGCTTGCATGGGTTGGGTATGTCAAGGCTAATCAATAAGGTTCATCGCTTTGAACGTTTTTTTCACTGCTTCTTCAAATGTTTGAAAAGAGGATAGTTTTCGCAGGCCATCCAGCTTGATTTTTTGGCCTAAAATGCCATACAAATCAGTAATATTCAACTCTCTCCGTCTTCTTCTGTTAAGGCCACTTCTCGCTTGCACAATTGCTTTGCTGATGACTTGTTTGGGATCGCTATAGGATTCCGGAGGTTGATTCAAGCCCAAATCGCTTGAGCTCAAATTGGTACCGATCTCCTCCAATAAAAGAGCCAAATCAGCCAATATCCAAGCCTCACTCATCTGCACAGGTACAATGGGAACTAGGTATTCGATATGACCGACCTTCAGTTCACTCACTGCCTTGAAAGCCGGATTAATTTTATTTGCAAAGCTATTGCTGGAATCCGGTTGGTCTGCATCGGTATGAACACACAGTAGCGTCAGTCCGTATTCTTCGTATCCATTGATGGCAGCTTCACAAACCTGGTCAATAAAACGATTAGACTGTCCTTTGGGAATGATCCGCACTTCTCGTATTTCCATTTCAGTTTTTGCCAAAAAATCAACCTCGTGTAAAGTTCTTTCAATGATGCTGGACAAAAATCGATGGTCTGTGCTACCTTCTGCCAATAATCCTACAAAAATCTGGTAAGCCATAATTTAGACTACTTCTTCAGCTTGAAGATAATGTTCAACGGTTTTCAAGGTCATTTTTCGCTCTGATTCGTTGAGCGGCAAAGCCAATTGAATGTTAGCTTCTTTCAAAACGGGAGTGATTTTGGAAATTTCGTATTTCAGTTGGCGTTTTTCATCAATTATGGTGGACATTTCAGCATAATAAACAGCTACCTGCAAATCTTCAGCCCATACTTGCATCTGATTAACCAATTTAGGCGAATGGGTATTGACCACCACTTGCCTCAATGCATCATCAGGATAAGAAAAATCAGCGGACAAATCCCTAAGCAAGGAGGCCATTGCAGAAATGCGGAACGGATTGATTCCATTTTCAGGCTCTTCAAAACAGAGCAAGCTGGCATGTTTTTCATCCTGTTCAAGAATACACAAGGTCAATATTCGGAGGGTTCCTTCCGAAAGTACCCTTGAGGAAAATTCACGACCATCCTCTCCGTATAGCTTAATGATGTACTGTTGAGTCGATTTGTCATCTAGCACATCAACCTTGACGAAATTGGGTAAAAACTTGTTCAGTTTACGCGATATTTCCGTCAAAGCATAGAGATCATGTGACTTAATGCGATGTAGTGCTGCTGCTAGGTTTTTGCCTGAAACACTGATGGTATCGCGCATGCCTGGTTCTTTGAGCGTGGGTTCCCGCAAATCGGCAGGGTTTAGATGCAAGAACTGCCAGGAGCGCATGTCTTCTTTTACCGCAAAAACGTGTGGAAAATCAACGTTGTTTACCCCACCCAATACCGTTTGTGAGATGCTGTCCGCAGGCGTAGCTCTGCCGCCTTGTCGGCCATCTTGTCTTATTTTGATAGCAGTTTTATTGCCTTCAGTTTCCGTTTTAATGAATGGCAAACTGGTTCCTCCACTACGTAAACTTTTACTCAATACTCTGGCTTGTGGATGGCGTTTTACCCAGGCATCATCCTCGATACGAATGCGTTCCAGGCTTTCTTTGATCACATACAAATCCTCGAATCCTAGCTCGTTCTGCTTGCGTTCGAGGTGCAGTTCATATTTTAGGCGGGTATGGTTGAGCGTTACTTCCCCGCCCCAATTGTCTCTTATTTGACGATTCAATAAGAGTTCGATTTCAAAGGACATACTTTGGGCAAAGTCTTGGTCACTAAACTGGGTAAACAACTCACTGGGATTTCCCCTCTGTTCGGCAAAAGCGGTACGCAAATCGACCTCTGCCAACCTTGCCAAAAGTTTCAAAGCATCAAAAAGGTTGCTCTTGCCCGAAGCATTGGCTCCTGCGATGACTGTCAATGGTGCAAACTCCATGTGAAAGTCCTGAAAAGATTTGAACCCGCTGATTTTGATGCTGGTGAGCATATGATATGGTAGTGTTGACCAAAGATCGGGAAAAAACAGCAACTATGCAAATTTGAGTAGAAGGAAGCCTGTTTGCACCAAAAAAGCCTCCCCACTAAACAAGCAGGAAGGCTTTTCTTGATCTTTTTCATAGGGCTCTTACTTCATCCGCCGCACATCGCCACCCAGGAATGACTTGTGTTGAATGGAAGAAGGTTCTTCACGGTAGCGGATTTCGCCGCCCAGGCTGGCTGAAGCCCTTAGGGTGCCACGAGTGTTTACTTCTACTCTTCCACCCGTCCCAGCGCGGGCTTCGGCTTCGCCAGCTTCGACTTCGCTGCACTTGCATACGCCACCAGTGCTGCCGTTGAAGTCAGCTTTCTGGGCGTAGCCGTACATTTTTAAGACACCGCCCTCGCTGGCACTGCCTTCCAGTTTTTGCACATTGACCGAGGCTTTGAGTTGGCCTCCACTGGTGACGCTGGCGATGAGCAATTCGCCTTTGAGCGTGTCTTTGCATACCACTTCAGCACCAGCGTTTGCCCTTACGCCCCGCAGCGATTTGTAAGTCACGTATGCTTTAATGATCTCATTGCGGTACATAAAGGCATTCAGGATTTGAATGCGCAGCACTCCTCTGTTTACGCGCACTTCTACATCTTTTTCGGGAATACCGTCGATGTACAGCACTACTTTTTCCTCGTTTCCAGCAATCATTTCTACTTTTACTGAGCCGATGGCGCTGAATTCATCAAAATGATCAACCATCACTTCTTTTTGCGCCGACAAAGAAGTTTGCCATAAAAAAAGCAAAGGAAGCGCAACGCGAATCAAATTTTTACTGGCCATAGCTGAATATTTTTGTGTAAAACGTACTGCAATAAGATGTAGTATTCACCCTTTCACCCCCATCCAAGAAGGTAAAATTGCAAAAATGACGATTTGGGACTACCTTTCGGGAGTACAAATCTATCCCAATGTGTGGCCGCTATTCTTTTTCTAAAAATAAAAAGCAGGTAAAAACCGAGTTTCCTGAGTTGGAAGTACCCGCTGAGTTGGAGCACAATTACAATCTGGCCCCCACCCAGCAAGCCTATGTGATCAGCAATGAAGATCCCTCCTGTTTGATCCAAATGCAGTGGGGCTTGATCCCCAACTGGGCGCAAGACCCCAAGATGGGTGCCAATCTCATCAATGCCCGGGTCGAAACTTTGACCGAAAAGCCCAGCTTTAGCGAAGCGCTGGAGCAGAGGCGTTGTCTGGTATTGGCCGATGGCTTTTATGAATGGCAAAAAATGGGCAAGCAACGCAAGCCTTATTTCATTTACCCCCAAAATGGACAAATGCTGGTGATGGCGGGGTTGTGGGACTTTTGGCAAAACGACTCCCAAAGTATCCTCAGCTTCAGCATCATTACCACTGCTCCCAACCTTGAGATGAGCCCCATCCATGACCGCATGCCTTTGGTGCTGCAAAACCAAGCAGAACAAACGGCCTGGCTCAAGAAGGAGAACAGTACAATTTTCAAGGATTTGCTGCGTACCCCAGCCGATGGCTTACTCAAAATGCACGTGGTGAGTCCCTTAGTCAACGCAGTGCGCAACAATGGCCCGCAACTGCACGCCAAGGACCCGCAAATCAGTTTGTTTGAGTAAAATATTGCCAAATTCCACATTTCCGCCGCCTCATCATACTTTTTCTACCTTCTTCGTACCTTTGCGCTGCTTTTTTCCGTTTAGGAACATGGAAAAGTGAACAGTAAGATTTTCTGGCACAATTTTCTGAGCAAAAATTTAGAAAAGGGCAGCACTTGGCTGCAAAGAAGGTACCTCATGAAGCTGATCGGGAATTTGATTTTTGGAGCGGGTATGGTCCTGTGTTTGTTTTTTACGGCCCCCAAAGCCTTTGCTCAAAGGGGTTGGGAACTGGGGGGCTGGCTGGGCACTGCCTACTATTTTGGCGACCTCAACACCAGTTATTACCTGGGTACTCCCAATTTGGGTGGTGGTTTGATCGGTCGTTTCAACTTCAACAGCCGCGTTTGCCTCAAAATGGGAGCCAATTACGGCGTAGTGTCGGCCAGTGATGCCAATTCTAAAAACCCCTTTGAAAGGGCCCGTAACCTGAGTTTTCAGTCGCAAATTTATGATGGTTCCATGCAAATTGAGATCAACTTCCTCAACTATGTGCACGGCAGCCGCAGCGAGTTTTTCACCCCGTATCTCTTCGGTGGTTTTTCGGCTTTTTCCTACAATCCAACAGCTGAATTGAATGGTCAGCGTTATTTTCTGCGTGAAATGGGTACCGAAGGCCAGTTTCAGGGGGATGAATATTACAGTATTTCGGGAGCTTTTGTGTATGGCGGAGGTTTGAAGTTCGACATCAGCCGCACTTGGAGTATCAACTTGGAAGCTACCGCCCGCGCAGCTTTCACCGATTACATCGACGATGTGAGCACGGTTTATCCCGATAAAAAAGACTTGCTGCGCACCCGTGGGCCAGTCGCCGTGTCGCTTTCGGATCGTTCCATTCCAATTGATGGGGTAGATGGCAGCCAGTTGGGTCGCAAAGGCACCCAGCGTGGCAATAGCAATAACCGCGACAACCTCGTTTTCCTACAAATCGGCATCGTGCGTTACTTCGGCAACCTCAATTGCCCACGCCCATGATCATTCAGCAGGAGTTTCGATTGCCTGCTTATTCCAGGGGTTTTCACCTGATTACGCAGGAGGTATTGAAGGCTTTGCCCAAATTACCCGAACAGGGGCTCCTGCACCTTTTTATCAAGCATACCTCGGCAGGTTTGGCCATCAATGAAAATGCCGACCCTTCGGTATTAGCCGACTTTGA
The DNA here is from genome assembly GCA_013299105.1 of Chitinophagales bacterium. Lineage (GTDB taxonomy): Bacteria > Bacteroidota > Bacteroidia > Chitinophagales > Saprospiraceae > Haliscomenobacter. The sequence goes on from JAAFJY010000028.1 coordinate 26,367, forward strand.
GTCGATTTTTAACCACCTTGTCCCCGAAAATATGCCTTTCCTGACGCATACGCTGGAGGGACCAGATGACATGCCCGCGCACATCAAGTCGGTCTTAGCAGGCTCATTCGTCACCATTCCTATCAGCCAGCATCGGCTCAATCTTGGCACCTGGCAAGGCATTTATCTTTGCGAATTTCGCAATCGAGGAGGAAATCGAGGCTTGGTAGCAACAATATACAGCTGATGTAGGTCCTTATTTACTGATAAATCAGCGATCAAATAAGGGTGTAGGTCTAATTCCCGCATCAGTCCTTGATGAATCCCTTTCTTTAGATATAAGGATTCCGTATTTTTGCCGATCAACTTGTAAGGCATGCCATCAACTCCCACAAAATCAGTACAAATGGCCATACTCGGCACCTTGATCAAACAAGGAGCGAGCCTAGGGCGGGTCCTGGACAGCCAACGCTCGCAACGCATCAAGCCTATTCAACACCAAATTCGCACCCTGCGATGGCTGTTGCGCCAAGCGGAGGATACCATGTTTGGCGAGTACTATCAATTTTCCGATATTCAGGCATCCGACAACCTGGTCCAAAGTTTTAAAAGCACCGTTCCTACATTTGATTACAATACCCTTGAAGATCGCTGGTGGCGCATGACCCGTGAGCAGGAAAAAGATGTCACCTGGCCAGGTCGGGTAAAATTCTTTGCCCTTAGTTCCGGTACTTCTGGATCACCTAGCAAGCATATCCCGATCACCAACGACATGTTTAGGTTCAATAGTCGGGCGGGCTTGCGCATGTTTTTTGCCCTCTCTCAGTTCAATCTCGACCCCAACGTTTTTACCAAACAAATGATGATGTTGGGGGGCTCCAGCGACTTGGAGCAAGGCAACGGCTACTTTGCCGGCGACCTGAGTGGAATCAATGCCAGTCGACCACCGTTTTGGTTGCGTTCCTACTATAAACCAGGAAACAACATTGCCCGGATCAAAAGTTGGGATGATCGCATCATCGAAATTGCCAAAAATGCCCCCAATTGGGACATTGGGTTCATCGTTGGCATCCCCTCCTGGTTGCAATTGATGATGGAAAAAATCATCGAATATCACCAGGTTGAAACCATACATGACATTTGGCCCAACCTGAGCGTATGCGTGCACGGAGGTATTCACTTCGAACCTTACCGCAAGTCTTTTGAAAAATTGTTGGCCCATCCACTTTATTACCTCGATACTTACCTGGCCTCAGAGGGTTTTTTTGCCATCCAGGACCGGGGCGATTCCAAAGGCATGAGACTTTTGGTCGACAATGGAGTTTTTTACGAGTTTGTGCCATTCAATGAGCAAAATTTTGACGATGAGGGCAACCTTCTACCCAATGCCCAAACCCTGAACATCGACGAAGTAAACGAGCACGAGGATTATGCCATGCTCATCAGCACCAGCTCAGGTGCCTGGCGCTATCTCATTGGCGATACCGTTCGTTTTACCGATTTACGTCGCCCGGAGATCATCATTTCGGGCCGGACCAAGCATTACCTGAGCATTTGTGGCGAGCACCTTTCTGTCGACAACATGAACCAGGGCATTCAACATGTGCAGGCTGAAATGAACCTCAGTATGCCCGAATACACCGTTGCTGCCGTAAAATCTGGCAATTTTTACGCCCACCGTTGGTTCGTTGGATGTAATGATCAAGTGAATACCGAACAACTCAAAACTTTGCTTGACGTCAAGCTTTGTGAAATCAATGACGATTATCGGGTAGAACGCAAATCTGTATTGCGCGATATCGAAATCCAGGTTGTGCCCGTAGAACTGTTCTACAAATGGCACTCTATTCAAGGGAAAATGGGCGGCCAGCACAAGTTTCCAAGGGTTTTGAAAAAAGAACGTTTCCGCGATTGGGAAGAGTTTTTGCGGAAAAACGGGATTGTGTTGAGCAATGCCTGAGATTAGTTGAGAGGTTGAGGAGTTGAGAAGTTGAGGAGAGCAGAAAGACCTGGAAAGTTGAAATGTTGAAGGGTTGAAATGTTGAAATGTTGAAAAGAGGGTGCCTGAATGATGCTAAGTCACTATGAATATGGGTATTTTGTTTTTGGCTCAAGTTGGGTTTTAAGTTGAAAATAGATTTGGGTTGTGCCTACATCAAAGTTAAGTCTCTTAGCCTTAGGTTAGACTTGGTCTATGGTCCTTTTTTTGAGTGACGACTTACGAGTGACGACTTACGAGTGACGACTTACGACTTACGAAGTAGGGGCTCGCTGGCAAGATCTTAGGGTGCTTAGTACCCCATTTTCACGTTTGGTGTTTTTGAGTTAGCCTCTATTTTGATCTGATGATAAGGTTTTGAAAAACAATGATTTACAAACAGAGTTCAAGTCCATTAAGGATGCATGAATTTTACTCGGTTTTGATTGAGAAAACTTGAATCGTAAAAACGATGATTTGATGAACCACAAATTTTCAATCGAAGCCCTACTTCGTAAGTTGTAAGTCGTCATTCGTAAGTCGTCACTCAAAAAAAGTCTTTGTGGCTTCATGACCAGCACAAACTCGTTTTGAATCACCACTTGAAACCCAATAAGAGCCTTATTTTCTATTTTACCCCTTCTTTTTCCGACTAAACCTTCAATATTTGCGCACGCTTTAATCGACATAACACCTCAAATTTTTGCTTACCCCATCTTCTAAACTCCTAAACTTCTCAACCCCTCAACTTTTCAGCAATGGATTTACTGTTAGAAGGAATAAAATTTGGCCTGATCTTGACCATCCTGATCGGCCCGATCTTTTTTAGCCTCATTCAAGTGGGGGTTGAGGAAGGTTTGGGTGCGGGAGTCATGGTGGGGCTAGGCGTGTGGGTCAGCGATGCGCTTTACATTATGGGGGTGTATTTCGGCTTGTCTCAACTGCGCGCTGCCATCGAATCACCCAATTTTGCCCTTAACATGGGCATTGGCGGCAGCATTTTGCTCACCATTTTTGGACTCAGCACTATTTTTTCCAAGCCTAAAATTCCTTTTGAACAACAAACGGCAGAAGCCCAACGCAGTTCTTCGTTTTGGTCCCTTTTCGCCAAAGGTTTTTTGGTCAACTCGGTCAATCCCTTTACCGTTTTTTTCTGGAGCAGCCTGATGGGCACTTATCTGGCCAAGAGCAATTTCAGTGGGCAGGATGCCATGATTGTGTTTGGTGGGGTGGTGGGTACCATCGTTGTGACCGATACGTTGAAAGTAGTTTTGGCCAAAAAAATCCGGCGTTTTCTTCGCCCGGTTCACCTCATTTGGCTGAGGCGTTCATCGGGTTTGGCTTTGATCGGCTTCGCAGTCCTACTTTTGATCCGCGTTTTATGGCGCTGACCAATCCATCTCCAAGTCAGCAAACCATTTTTGCACCTGTGTTTTAAATTCCGCTGATTGGAAATCAAGAGGCCAGTCGATTTTTTGCCTCAATATGGCTTGTTTTTCCAAAGGCCAGTAGCGGTCCAGTAGTTTTTTCATCACTGCCGCAAGGCTTGGGTCTTGGTTTTTTTTCCAGGCGACCAGCAAGTGGGGCAGTAGTTCATTGTCCAAGCCCTTGGCATTGATCAAACTGAGGGCCAGGCGCAAATTATCAGGATCAGCTTGCCAGAGCATGCGTTTCAGGCGAGCAGTTTGGGCGGGATTGGAATTGTTAGGCAGTAGTTTTTTGACTTGTTTTTCCAGTGTGTTTTCATCCAAAAAATACCCTTCTTTCGCTGGTAACTCATTTGGAAAATCTTTTTTACCCAAAACCCAATAAGTCGCGCTTTTCCAGGTCCCGATTTTCACATTGGTGGCTTGTAGTTTTTGCTGCCATTTTTGCAAATCCTGGCTGGGCTTGCCCAAAAAAGTGATGATAGACCCTGCCATCAAATCAGGTATCTCAGCTTGGTCCTTCAATAAAATCCGCCTGATCGCTTCTTGCAACAAGGGCATACCCGCGTTGAGTCCCTGCATCAGATCCACGATTTTGGGAGCCTTGATTTTTTCGTTTTGACCTGATAAAAGGTGGAAAAAAAGCAGGCTTTGTTCAGCAGTAAGCGATTTGCGTCGCTTCAAGTTGAGCACTTGTAACAGCGCTTTTTGTTCTGCCCCCGGTCGCCAGCCCGGCACAGCCTTCAACTCAGGGATTTTTAAAAGTTGGATTTCCCCATGTGGAGGATTGCAGTTTTTGAGCTGTATTTTTTCGAGTCGCGGCCAGGTAAGCAACCACTCTGGAAAAGCTTGCAGTGGATTGCCACTGAGGTCAATTTCTTCGATCTCTTGCAAAATGCTCATTTCTGCTGGTAAATTCTGCCAAGCCAATTTTGCCAGCGATAGCACCCGGAGCTTTGGCGGCCAAGCTTTCAGGGTTTCGAGTGGGTTTTGGGCCAAGTCCAGGTTTTCAAGACGGCTTAGGTTTTTCAGCCAATCGGGCAAAAATTGCAATTGGTTTTGGGCCAAAACGAGGGTTTGCAGCCAGGAACATTGTTGCCAGGTGTCAGGCAGGCTTTTTAGCTTGTTTTGACTCAAAAACAAGCGCCGCAAATAGGGGAAATGGCCACTCTGCATGCCCACCAAGCGATTTTTGCTCAGGTCTATATGGGCCAATTTTTCCCAAAGTCCCTTCAATTCCAGGTGTTGGAGACCATTGTTTTGCAAGTTGAGTTTGTCGAGTTTCGGAAATTGCCTGGCTTCCCATTCCAGGGTTTTGAGGCGATTTTTTTGCAAATCCAGGGCCTGCAATTGGGGCAAATGCAGGTTTTTAGGCGAAGTTCCCAGCTGGTTGTGTCCCAGTTTCAGGGTTTGCAAAGCCGATAAACCAAGGATTGCTTTGGGAAAACGCTGGAAAAGATTGTGCCCCAGGTCGAGTTCCAATAAGCCATTGGGCATTCGATCGGGTAGGCTACTCAGTTGGTTATGAGAAAGGCGCAAGCGCTTCAAGGCGGGTAAATCGACCAAAAAAGCGGGCCATTCCTGCAATAGGTTTCCACTCAGGTCCAAGACCTTTAACTGTACGCACTCGGCGACCCATTCGGGTACTTCTTGTAAGTTCCGTTGATGAAGGTACAATTCTAGCACTTGCCCAGCGTTGGCCTGGGCCGTGTGTGGATCATAGCAGCGCATACTGCGCAAGGTAAGGTTTTATGCTCGTTTTGAGCAGGTTTGCCGATGCGCGTTACAAACACGAAAAGCTGGTGTACGGTCTCCTGACCGACACCGGACTTCTACACGTTTGTAACGTGCGTCCGAGATTTTGAGAAATGACAAGCAGCGTCGTTGAGTGGAGCTTGTAGATACGCGTTGCAAACGCGAGTAAGATGGTTCCGGTCAGAGACCGTGAACCAGCGTTTTGCTCAATGGACGGTACTTAGGGATGGTAAAAGAATAAGTTATGAAAATTGGCAGGACAAATTTTGAGTTAAGTGGGGTCAACGTCATGCTGGCAATCCGTGTAAATCCGCTTAATCCGTTTCATCCGTATTCCCATCCCGCGAAGCGGGGCAAAGCACCAATTCTTACAAGTTATTTTTTCTGTGGCACTTACCGCATGATCAACAACTTCTTGCCCGTTTCACCAATCCTCAAAAAGTAGGCTCCGCTGGGCCAATCATTGGTGTTGATGGTATTGCGGGTCTCGGCGATTTGGCGGGCTACCAGCCGGCCCTGGCTATTGAAAACGCTGATGATTTTTCCTTGGAGAAGTGCATCTGCTTCTACTATGACCTGTTCGCGGGCTGGGTTTGGGTACATGTTGAAAGTGGCGATTTCCACTTCGCGGGTGGGCGTAGAGACTTGGTTACTGCGGTTAAAGCTCGATTTTTGCACTACGAAAGCCCCCATGCCATCGGGTACACGGGCAAACCCCATGTCGTCTTGCTGGGCACCAAATTCAGCGCGATCGAGTTGCTTGCCACTGGGGTCACTCAAAATGATCAGCTCTCCAGATTTGGCAATTTTGAAATTGACGTGCAGGGGTCCCTGGCTGCCATCCTCATCGGCCCAAACAGTGAGAAAGCCCTTGGGTTCAATGAATGTATTTTTGGGGAAAGCCCATTTTTGGGGCAAAGTCAGGTTGTCACTCAGGAAATAACCACTCAGGTCGATGCGGCTATTGGTGGTATTGTAGAGTTCAATCCAGTCTTCGGTTTGTTTGTTTTCGTCCAGGTCTTTGGTATTCGAGGCCAGTACTTCGTTGATCACCACAGTAAGGTTGGAAGTAGGTGGCGGTTGCACCTGGTAAAAATATACATCGTGCTCCGCGCCCACAGGGTCGTATTGCACTGTAGCTACACTATTGGACGAGACGGCTTCGATGTAGTACCTGACGTAGGAGTAGGCATCAAAACCCGGAATGTTGGCCCCAAAAGTGCCGTCGTTGGCTGCCAGGTCATTGCTTTTGCCGTCGTCCCTCATTTCAATTTTGCTGAAAGTGCCCGTCAGGTTATTGGCAAAATACAGCCACACTTTAGAGATACCTTCGCTGTTGATCACTTTGCTGCGTACTTGCACCACTTGTTTGGCTTGCGGCAGTTTCCCCTCTACATTGTCCACCCAATGGGCGGTACCGTTGAACTTGGGCACTGTTTTGTTCACCTCTGCATGGTTCTTGATGAATGCGTAGCGATCGGTGAAGTACTTGCGCAGGTTTGGTACCTCAGTTCCGAAACGGGTATAACCATAAATGGCTTCTGGATCCGTTTTAGCCAATGGATCAATTTTTTTAGCCAAACGATCCAAGTGGATGTGTGAAACCGCAGGGTTAATGCTTTCTTCGTTCACCGCCCGCATGTGGGCCAAAAAACGCTGTCGCCAAGCCGGAACGGCCAACATGCGGTTGAGCAAAGGGTAATTCACATTGGTTTCGTTGTAAAATGGGCTCCAGGTGGTGTGACCACTGAGCATGGCGCTGTTGCCATCCACTTCGATCGGGGTCAGGCGTTTGGTTTCAGGGTCCCAATAAAGGTAGTAGTCCATTTCACCTTTGAACACGTAGCTGTCATCATCACCGAAGGCAATTTCGCAAGCCAGGTACCAGAGCGTGCGGTCCACATCAAGGTATTGCGGCAGTACTTTCTCCAAATCTGCAATTGGCGTTTGATTGAGGGCTTTAGCCGTTGCGGCCAGTTTACCCCATGGATCTTCCTGCTCGGAGCGTTTTAGGGTATAATAAGTTTGGTAGGCACTTCCAGCATCGCCCAGAAAGTTGATGGCAGCTTTGCCTTTCCCCCAGCCAGGGCCGCCTCCGCCACCAGGGCCGCCAGTTCCGGTAGGTGAATCAGCTCTCCAGCGTACGCCGTCATTGCTGAACCACCATTCGCGGATGAATTCGCCATTTACTTGTTGTACGTTGGGGTAGACGCCAAAGTCCTGGTTGTTGATGTACAGGTGGATGAAATTGGTGCGTACCGTTGGCATGTGTTTACGGGCCAAAATGCCATAAAGTACCTCGTGCAAATACGAGGGGTCATCGAAAGCGTTGTTGAAATTGAGCGCTTCGTAGCCTTCCACGTTCTGACCCGAGCGTACAAACTCCAGGTTGACGGTAAATGATTTTTTCTTGGTGGCACTGTTGCGGCGGTACGAAGTTTGACCCTTGAAAGCAATGCCTACACTGTCGTAGGTTTTGCCTTCGTACACCATTTTGCCCAGAAGGTCTTTGTTGCTGTTGTAATTGCTCTCCAGTTGGGCCCAATAATCAGGCTGACTCATGAACAAACGCACTTCTTTGATGCTAGCGGTATCATAAAAGCCTTTGACTCGTTCACTGCCAAAAACCAACCTTTTCCCGTCGGCGCTAACATTGAGGCCAGAGGGCAATTTTTGGGCCAAAACGGCATGAAAAGAGAGTTGAAAAAGGCAGAATACGCATAAATGAAGCAAAAATTTTCCCATGACAACCTAAATTTGTGCACACATGCTGAATAAATGGGTTTGGTAGCTTTGAGCAATTGAATAAGGCAAGTTAGCTATTTTTGTACTCATAGACGAGAAAAAATCATAAAACCAGCGGCGATCTTGCAGGAAAGTACTTCTAACTTCAAAACACCATTTCGCAGCAAGCAAGTTGAACTTTGACAGATCTTTCTGATGAACTTGTTGGTCAGAGCTGCGATTTTTTTGTAAAACATACTGCTCAAAATGCTATTTTGTATTTGAGCTAAAATAAACTGGGCATATTTGCTTTTGAGGTTTAGCAAAAAAGAACACAAATTCTTTCATCCAGCTGTTTTTATTTTTTTCACCAAACCCAAATCCGGCCACCTTATTATTTTACGCTCCCTTTGCTGTTCAACCAATCGCATAACGTGGGTTTTACCAGCAAAAAAACCACAAGCGCGTACACCACTGTGCCCAAATCCTTCAATTATTGTTGTCATGAAAACCCAACGCATTGCTGTAGCCGCTTTCTTCTTTGCCAATGGCTTTTTGTATTCCAACTGGACGGCGCGTTTGCCAGAATTTCAGGAAAACCTGGGCGTGAACGACGCCGTATTGGGCTCTTTGCTTTTTCTGATTGCCTTGGGTGCGATCATTGCCATGCCTTTTTCGGGCTGGCTCACCACTCGCCTCGGCAGTCGGCGGCCTAGCATCATCATGGGCTTGTTGTTTTGTTTGGTTTTGGCCTTGGTACCCATTTTTCAAGAAGCTTGGCTGGTCAGCTTGGTTTTCGTTGCGTTGGGCATCAGCACGGGCTCGATGGACGTGGCCATGAATGGGCAAGCGATTCTGGTGGAGCGCTTGTTTCAAAGGCCCATCAACGCTTCTTTTCACGCCACTTTTAGCATTGGCATGGCCTTGGGGGCTGGTTCGGGGGCTTTGATTTCTCGTTTTGGCATTCCGCTTCAGCTCCATTTGCCCCTGATCAGCGGCTTGGTCATTTTGTTGTTGATCCGGGCTTCCACCCAATTGGTACGCGACGAACCCGAACCCAGCGAAGGCGACGAAGGCCATTTTCGCTGGCCTAGTCGGGCCATTTTGCCCTTGGGCCTGATTGCTTTTTGCTGCATGTGCGGCGAGGGCTCGATGGTCGATTGGTCGGCGCAATACATGAACAAGGTGGTTGGCAAAAGTGAGGATTTTTCGGCCCTGGCCTTCGCTTGTTTCGGCATTGCCATGACCATTGGGCGCATTTTTGGGGATTACAGCACCCAAAAATTGGGGCCTCGCCAGCTTCTGCTCATTGACAGCGCGCTGACCATCCTGGGTTTGAGCCTGGCGTTGGGCTTCCCCAGTGTTTTGACCACTTTTGTCGGTTTTTTCCTGGCGGGTTTGGGTTTTTCGACCATCATTCCCCTGGTTTTCAGCCGGGCGGGCAACATGCGTGATGACAATCCCGCAGCGGGTATCGCGATGGCCAGCACGGTCGGTTATGCTGGTTTTTTTGTAGGGCCGCCCAGCATTGGGTACTTGTCGGAGTTGTTTGGTTTGAGGGTGGGTTTGTGTTTTACCTTGGGGCTTTGTGTGGTGATGATGGGGATTGTGTTGGCTACTTTTTCGAAGAAATCATAAAAAAATTATCGCATGACCTTAGAACACGTGGCCCTCTGGACCACCGATCTCGAAAAGTCGAAAGACTTCTATGTAAAATACTTTGCTGGCGTCCCGAATGAGCGCTACTTCAACTCCAACAAGCAATTTGAGAGTTATTTTCTCACTTTTGCTGGTGGCGCTCGTTTGGAAATTATGAAAATGCCCAATATTCCGGCCAATCAAAACGACACCATTCAAGCCCAGTACCTGGGCCTGATCCACCTGGCTTTTGGCGTAGACAGCATGGCTGAAGTAGATGCCAAGGCAGCCGAATTGAAGGCCGCTGGCTTTCCCATCCTCAGTGGCCCGCGCAAAACGGGTGATGGGTACTATGAGTTTGAGACTTTGGATCCCGATCAAAATCGACTGGAAGTGACTGCGCTGTGGCGAGGGTAGGGGAGAATCACGCTGGAATCAGCTCGAACTTGTCAATCAAATCCAAGTGTAAGGTAATGTGCCCATCCTCTTCAAAGTACATGGGTGAAAACTTGGCGTTACAAATCAAGTCTTTGGCGGCGTAAGAGCCGTTGGTGTGAACGTTTTGGGCAAAAGTTTCGTCGTATCCGCTAATTAGGATTACGATTTCGGGTTGCATGTTGGTAAGGTCCGGGCCTTCTTTTTGGTAGAGGGGGCTGCTTTCGTCGATCGGGTGTACAACGGTCCAATTCAAAGGAAACAAAACTACTTTGTCTCTTTCCAGGGTGAGTGGTGCAAATTTGCGGGTTTTCACACCATTCACGAGCTCAATCCAGGCCATTGTAATCCGTACTTCTAGGTTGATCAAGTTGTTGTTGCGCAGGTTGGCGATGCGAAACATCAGGGCTTTGCCATCTTTGTAAGGACTGATCAAGGCGTTTTTGCTGAAAGCGATTTTTGCCTTTGGCCTGGAAAAACGGGCAAACAAAAGCCCCGTGGCCAGGGCAAATACCATCAATCCCAACAAGGCCTCAATCGAAGCTACCGCGTTGGCAGACATGCCTTTGGGGCTGAGGAACCCATAGCCAACAGTCGTCAAAGTCTGGGCGCTGAAAAAGAAGAGGTCAAAAAATGAGCTCATGCCCGTTTCCGCATTTACCCCATTGAATTGATCGGCACCAATCAGGTAAAAAACCGTAGCAAAAAGCAAATTGACCACAAAATAGAAAGTAAAAACCAGGGCGAAAAACTGTCCCCAACTCATCTCCACCAAGTTTTGATAGGGGGTCCAGATGGCGTGGCCTTTGCGCACAACGTTGTAGCTGCCGTCGCTATTGATCAGGCGCTCACTTCCAGTAGCTTTGTTTCCAAAGCCCAGATCATTTGGTTCTTCGGGTTTGCCTTTTTTGGGCCTGAATGTGGATATTCTCATGTGTTTATATGGGTGGTGGACATCCCGATGGGCTGTGCCCATCTACGACGGGCGGTGTCCATCGCTGACATATTTCGCCCTTTCAGGGCTTGTTAGTTGAAATAAAAAAGGTCTCCCTCTTCATCGTCGTCTTCTTCTGCGCCTACAAATGAACCTACGTGCTCTGGGCCCATGCTTTTGTAAATCAATCGATTGCAGCGATTTTTTTGCAAAAGAGTCGCTGCTAAACGTTGGACATCTGCGGCGCTGACTTGGGCGTAGTTTTCAGGTTCTTCGTTCAGCATATTGGCGTCTCCGAGCAATTCGTAGATGGCCAGGCTCATGGCCTTGCTGAGGATGCTCAGTTCGGAAAAAATCAAGGCGCTTTCGGCGCGGTTTTTGCATTTTTGCAACTCCATTTCGCCAACGCCATTGTCAATCAAATCCTGGATTTCAGCCCAGATGGCGGCTTCTGCGTCTTCCATACTGATGCCTTCCGCAGGTTTGCCTTCGATGATGAATAGGCCTGGATCCAAGGTGCCGCTGTGGTAACAATCAATGGAAGAAAAGAGTTGTTTTTCTTTCAATAAACGCCTGAACAACCTGGAACTTGAGCCATTGCACAGTACATCCGAGAGCAAATCCATTGCGTAATAATCAGGGCTCAGGCGCTCAGGGCAAGGAAAGGCCAGGTACAAAGCATCCAAGGGTACGGGGCTGTCTAAGCTCAGTTCTCTGAATTCAGTTTGCATGGGTTCAACCGCTAATTTTCGCTCAGGTACTGGCCCAGCTGGAATGTCTCCAAACCATTTTTCAGCCAAAACCTTTACTTCCTCCGTTTTGACTTTCCCTGCTACGACCAAGATTGCGTTATTGGGACGGTAATGGTTGAAAAAGAATTTTTTGACATCGTTCAAAGTAGCCGCTTCTACATGCTCAGGCACCAAGCCGATTACTGGCCAGCGGTAGGGATGCTGTTGGTAAGCGAGCTTGGACAAGTGGTGCCACATGTCGCCATAAGGCTGATTGAGGCAGGTTTCTTTGAACTCTTCAACTACCACCTTGCGCTGCACCTCCAAAGATTTTTTGCTGAAATTCAAGCTCAACATGCGATCTGATTCCAGCCAAAAGGCCGTTTCCAGGTTTTGTGCGGGCAATACTTCGTAAAAATTGGTATAGTCTGTATTGGTAAAGGCGTTGTTTTCGCCACCAGCCATCTGTAAAGGGGCGTCGAAGTCAGGAATATTGGCCGAACCGCCAAACATGAGGTGTTCAAACAAGTGTGCAAACCCTGTACGGTCAGGGCTTTCATCACGGGACCCTACATTGTACAATACATTCAGTGCAGCCATCGGCGTATCGTGATCCTCGTGCACCAACACCTTCAGCCCATTGGCCAGTTCAAAACGTTCAAATTGAATCACGGTTGATTATTTTTCAGGTGAAAGATCATTCTTGTTTTCACCCATTTCGTACATCAACAAAAGAAAGGCATTTTTGGATGAAAAAGATGTTTTTTTAGGAAAAAAGAGCAGCAACAATTTTAAAAATCAGCCTGCCATGTGTCAAAGTGAACATTTTTCTCCTAACACTTTCCTGATTTGTAGTAAATTACAGCTTCCAAAGCAACCCTGATGAAGTCCAAGCTGCTGCTTATTTGTCATCCCAATCGGATGCGCCACTCTCTTTTGTTGGCGCTAGGCTTGCTTTTTATGACATTTACAGGTCAAGAAATTTGGGCTGCCGAAACCGATCCACCCACCTACATCATCGTCGACAGCATCAGTATTGAGGGCAACCGCAAAACCTTGGACAATGTCATTTTGCGCGAGTTGCCGTTTCGCCAGGGCGATACCATTTCATTAGACAAGCTGGCCGAAACCCTGCAATGGGCCAAGGAGCAGGTGCAAAACACGGGCATGTTTCGCGAGGCCGACATCGTTTACCAAAACTGGGAAGGAGAGTCGAATCGGGTCCATTTGCAGGTTCAGGTCAAGGAAAGCTGGTACCTTTATCCCATCCCTTACATGGAATTGGCCGACCGCAATTTCAACGTTTGGTGGGTGGACCACAATGGCTCCCTCGAGCGCCTGATTTATGGCCTGGATTTTACCCACCGCAATTTTACAGGCAACCGCGATCGCTTTCAGCTCAAATTCAACCTGGGCTATACCCGCCGTTTTGCTTTTTCTTATGAGCTGCCTTTTTTTGATCGACAAAAAATATTTGGGCTGAGCTTCAAAACTGAAATGGCCAGCAACCGCGAGCTCAACTACCTCACCAAGTCCGACAAGCAAGAGTTTTTCAAAGACGAGGAAAGCTTTGTTTACCGCCGTTTTCGCACCACCCTGGGCCTGAGTTGTAGGCCAGGCTTGCGCATCACCCACCGCTTGTGGTTCAGCTACCAACACAACCAAATCGCTGATATTGTGGCCCAGGAGCTCAATCCAGATTTTTTCCTGGAGGGTCGCAGCCAGCAGCGCTACTTGAGCCTTTCGTACAACTATGCCTACGATACCCGCGACCAAAGGCCCTATCCGCTCAAGGGAGAGTTGATCACCTTCAATGCTGAAAAAGATGGCTTGGGCTTGGTTTCAAAAGACCGTAACGCCCTGACTTTTCATGCGCGGGTAGCCAAGTTTTGGCCCATCGGCGAACGCTGGAATGTGGCCGCAGCGCTGCGTGGCAAATATTCTGCCATCCGTACACCACAACCTTACAACGATAACCGTGCCTTGGGTTTTGGAGACAACACCATGAAAGGTTACGAATACTACATCATTGATGGCCTTGACATGGGCATGCTCAGTACTAGTATGCGTTTCAAGGTGTTGCAAAAACGCATCAATTTTGGTAAAATAATTCCGGTAGAGCGGTGGCGTGAACTGCCTTTTAGGATATATTTGGGTCTTAATGGCGATGCGGGCTACGTCAACAATCCATTCGACCGAAACTGGAATACCTTTAGCAATCGGATGCTTTGGGGCGGAGGGGTGAGCCTGGATGCCGTGTTTTTCTTCGACAAGGTGTTTAAATTCGAATACAGCTTCAACCACCTCGGAGAGGGGGGACTTTTCCTTCATTTCAACATGAATATTTGATGCAGGTCGTTGTTTACGCCTATACCCTGAAAGAGCCGGATTTGTCCCATATCCAACGCCTGTTCGACGCCTTGCACGAAGAAGGAGCCACCGTTTACGTGTATGCCCCCTATCTGGAGTTGATCAAGGGCAAGATCAAATTCCAAAAAGATGTAGGCAAGTTTGAAGGCTATCTTGATTTCGGCCTCAAAAAATTCGACTTCGTGATCGCCTTGGGTGGAGACGGCACCATCCTCAGCGCTGTGACCCATGTGCGCGAAACCCAAATCCCCATTTTGGGCATCAACCTGGGGCGTTTGGGCTTTTTGGCCAGTGTAGAAAAAAAACGGATTCGCGAAGCGGTTCAACTTCTACGGCGAGGCAGTTACAACATCGAGCCTCGTGGCTTGATTTACCTCGAATCCAATCATCCTCTTTTTGGCGATGCCCGTTTTGCGCTCAATGACTTTACGATCTTGAAGCGTGATACGTCCTCAATGATCATCATCCATACTTATATCAATGGTGCTTATCTCAATTCGTATTGGGCCGATGGCATTATTGTAGCCACCCCGACAGGCTCAACAGGGTATTCTTTGAGTTGTGGTGGGCCAATCATTTTCCCCAATTCGGGTAATTTTGTGATCACACCAGTAGCGCCGCATAACCTCAATGTACGCCCCGTTGTCATCTCTGACGATTCCGTGATTTCTTTTGAAGTAGAAGGTAGGGCCGAAAATTTCCTTTGCACCTTGGATTCTCGCTTTGAAACCATCACCGCTGCTCACCAATTAGCGGTACGCAAAAACGATTTCAGCATCAACCTGGTGCAGTTGCAGGATTATGGTTTTATGGACACCATGCGTGGAAAATTGTTTTGGGGGCAGGATTCAAGGAATTAGCAAGGGTATGTATTCTCGGTTAAACATACTTTATAGTAGGCTTTATGAACCCGTTATTTTTTTTGAATAAACACCCACCTGGTTCTAAGATTTCAGTTGCCAAAGTGTTGCGACTTCTAACTTTTGCAGATCTTTGTTGACTTTGGTGTAGCATAGATGGAATACCTTGTGCCGCTACTGATTGATACTTTGCTCTCCACAACAGTTGTTAGAAAAACGCTTTTTCAAAACACTTCAAAAAATTGAATTTTTTGATCCTTAGTACAGCGTTTTTGAGTTCTTGTAAGGTGGTTTGTTTACTTTAATTGAGCACAAATACTCATCAGAAAACCCGTTGTTCAAAAATAAAAATCCCCCTTTCAACACTACGATCGAAAGGGGGATTTTGGCAGATGCTTGAAAAGTTGAAAATTTACCTTGCTGCCATTTAGGGCCGCCAAAGGCCGGTTTTAAATGATGCTGAGGGAGCGAAAAAAAAGGTGGACGGATTTGGGTTTAGCGAAAAAAGAGCACTACCAGTTTAAGCAACTGGATGAAAGGAAGTTGTGTTCTTTTTTTGCTGAACCTCAAAAGCAAATATGTCCATCTTTTTTAGCTCAAATACTAAATTTTTCAAAAGAAGGATTACGCATCTTTTTTATCATCAGCATTTTCCTGCTCGCTTGCTTCAGTTGCATCATCAGCGGGAGCCTCGGCTACCGGAGCATCTTCAGTGGGCGTTTCGGCTTCAGGTGTTTCCACTGTAGGTTCAGCAGTAGTTGCTTTTTCGAAGGCTTCTTTGACTTCTTCCAAGAAATCAGCGACTTTTTCGCCTACCACTTCACTTACCGCTTTAGCCGTGTCGATTGCGTCTTCCAATGACTCGCCAACGATGTTTGTTACCGCTTCGATCAGGCTATCGCCTGGTTTTTCATCGGTTTTCTCTTCGTTTTTGGCTCCCAGCTGCTCGGCGGCTTTTTTCAGCTTCTCATCGTCATCCTTGCGGGATTCGCTGGCTTTTTTGATGTCTTCAGCAATTTTCTGCTCGGCCGCTTTTTTAGCTTCGCCTATTTTTTCGCGGCGGGCTTCTTTTTCGCGGATCGACTCCAGTTTTTTATCCAGTTCGGCCTGGGTTTGGGTCATTTCGTTGAGCTTTTCCTGCTTGGAGCGCAGGCGCTCTTCGATCATGATGATTTTGGCTTGGCGAATCTGGGCTTCAAGCTGCCCATCGGTAGTGGCCACTTTGCGCTTTTGAAACTCCAAGTCGTCCTCATCGCGTTGGATGGATTGGCGCATTTTGCCGATAGCCTGCAACAAACCTTCGTAACGGCGGCCCAATCGCTCACTGCCCGATCCTTCTTCACCACCTTTGCCTTCTGTACCAGCACTGTAGGCAGCATTGGCATCACTGCCGCCGCCGCCGCGCTTACCCTTGACCAATTTGAAAGCAGCATCCAGGCGATCCCAGATTTTGTTGCGGTGGTCTTTGGTGAATTTTGCATCGCGGATTTTGCGCTGCATTTCACGCAACTCGTCGAACAAAGGTGCCAAACGGAAGCCATCGGCTACCTTTTTCTCCAATTCTTCTAGTAAGGTGGTGAATTGTTCGAAGTTATTTTTAGACAAAGTATCGAACTCGGCATCCAGTCGATTGCGCAGGTTCTTCATCTGGCCAAAGAGCTGGTTAGTACCTTCGCGCAAAGCATCCGCGTGCTCGCGGAAGAGGTTGCGTTCGCGCACCTGATTTTGCACTTTTTCCCAGAAGTTTTTCAACTCATCCCAGGTACTGCCTTCAAATTTGATGGCTTTTTCGATTCGATCGCCGAATTCAGCCAGTTCAGACTTGTAAGATTGGTACAATTTGGTCGAAAGTACGATGAATTGCCATTCGGTTTGGGCGCGTTGCACCACATCATCGCGTTCGGCTTTCAGGTTGTCTGGCAAAAGCGAGCCACTCATGGTCAGGTCGCGTTCTTCTACTGAAAAACCATCTGGAAATTCAACAGCGTTTCCGTCACGCCATTCCTTCATCATGAGTTGACTAAAATCTTCGGTAGCGATGTGCTCAGGAAAAGTGAACACTTTGACTTTGTTTTCGTCTACCAGCAATTCCAGGGCAATGAGCAATCGTTCGTTCTGCGCGTTAGATCCCCAAAGTACGAGCTTGGTCTTCATAGTTGTCACAAATTAGGCAGCTTGGGTTTTGGTTTTGCCCCTGCTGCTCGGCTAAGTAGAGTATGGTGCTGGGTTTAAGCCAGCACTTCTTGACCCACCAGTTTGTTGGCCAGCAGGTACGATGCAATCTGTACGGCATTGGTAGCAGCACCCTTGCGCAGGTTGTCTGCCACAATCCATAGGTTCAAACCATTGGCAATAGATTCATCGCGGCGAATCCGGCCAACAAAAACTTCGTCCTTGTCTTTGGCAAGTAGAGGCATGGGGTACTCGTTTTTGCTTGGATTGTCCAAAACGATTACGCCAGGCGTTTCTGCCAAGATTTTCTTTACATCCGCTACTTCAAAAGGCCGTTCGAATTCGATGTTTACCGATTCAGAGTGGCCACCATCGACAGGCACCCGCACCGTGGTGGAGGTGATGGCAATGCTTTGGTCGCCCAAAATTTTGCGCGTTTCGTTCACCAGTTTCATTTCTTCCTTGGTGTAATCATTTTCCAGGAAAGAATCGCAGTGCGGAATACAGTTTTCAAAAATCTGGTAGAAATAGGCCATTTCCTCCGCTTTGGGATCAAAACCTTTTTTCTCCAGGTTGTATTGTTTTACGGCCTTCATGCCCGTGCCCGTGATCGATTGGTAAGTCGAAATCACCAGGCGCTTGATGCCGTATTTTTTGTGCAAAGGGGCCAAGGCCACCACCATCTGGATGGTAGAGCAGTTGGGGTTGGCGATAATTTTGTCCTCCTTGGTCAATGTATCAGCATTGATTTCAGGAACCACAAGTCTTTTGCTAGGATCCATGCGCCAAGCCGAGGAGTTGTCTATAACCGTAGTGCCAACTTCCGCAAACTTAGGGGCCCATTCCAACGAAGTGCTGCCACCTGCTGAAAAAATGGCAATATCCGGAGCCATTGCCACTGCATCATCCATGCTGACAATGGTGTATTTTTTGCCAGCATACTCTACCTGGTTACCTACCGAACGCTCGGAAGCCACCGGGATGAATTCACTGATCGGAAACTTGTGCTCTTCCAGCACCTTGCACATCACCTGGCCTACCATGCCAGTTACGCCAACAACTGCTACTTTCATCGAAAAGGTAGTTTTTACATTAAAGACCCGCTGTAAGTTGAAGTGTTGAAAAGTGAAGTGTTGAAAAGAAGCCACCTCTGCAATCAATTGCTTCTTACTTAGCGCGGTCTTTTGGGTGTGTTTGTGTTTATTTATTGGGCAACAATGGGTTAAAACCCCAAGTTTAGCCGACAAATATACATCCAATCTACATTCATTGCTAGCCTTTTAAGCCAAAAATGGCCTCTTGTTTGAAACACAAATGTTGACTGTAAGACAAATTACAGTCTTTTGTTAAAAATTAAATAGTGTTCTGTTATTTTTTAAACGAATAAAGTTGTGCGGGGTTGTCATAAAAAATGGCTTGCCAGAGGTTTTTCAGCCCAAATTGGGCCAAAACCCCTGGGATTGTTTCCAATAAAAAGCACAAACCGGGCTTGCCGCCATAGTGTTTCCAGTAGCTGCTACGCGCCATGTCCATGCCCAGGGTGACTTGGTTGGGGTACGTTGGCAGGATTTTTTCCAGCAGTACATAAGTCCAGTTTTCTTCCCCATTTTTCCAGCGAAAAGCACTGTCGTATTCTACCCGCACCCCAGTTTGCATCAGGTCGTGGTGGTAGGCCAGGTCCTTGTTGCGGTCCACGTGCGAGAGCACTACATGGCTCAGGTCGGCGCCCAATTTGGCAAACAACTCTGCTTGGACCAGGGCGTGGTGGCCAAAATTGGTATGGGTCAAAATGGGCGCTCCAGTACGCAAGTGGGCTTGTACCACTGCCCCGAAAATTTTTTCCTGATGGGATGTGATTGCCTCGTCGCCAGTTGCGAGCTTGATCATGCCCGCCCGATGCGCAGTCCGCTCCACGATGGGACAACCGTAATCGTGGCGATCGATACCAATTTCAAGGTCGTCCACAAAAAGTTGGGCCATTTGGTCTTCGCTCAAGCGGTAGCGCCAGTGGTCAACGGGGTAATATTTTTCGAGGTGGATACCCGTGGGGGCTACGATATTGACCTGGCTGCGGCGCGATACTTCGGCCAGTTTTTCGGCGTTGCGGCCACAATCGGCAGGCATGGTGTCGATCATGGTGCGGCCGCCTTGGGCATAAAAATCACTGAGCTCGGCGCTGATTTTATCCAAGTCATTCAGGATGAAATCGGGATTCTCAAGGGTCGAGTAGCCCTCGTCGATGATGATGTGCTCGTGAGAATAAGTCAGTCCCAGTTCAGTAGCTGGCACATCGCCCAACACGGTTCTGATAAAAGTCATGGTTGTTGTGATGATAAGTCCTTGAAATCCTGGTCCGAAATCTGGCATTTTGTACCAATAATTCCAACCCTGGGCTACTGTATTTTGTTTTTACCAAAAACGATTCAAAAAGATCACAGATGAAACCTGCCATCGGCATCACGGATGCCAATCTTCAAGCCGTTGCCCAAGCCTTGAGCAAATTATTGGCCGACGAGTACCTACTCTACACCAAAACCCGCAACGCCCATTGGAACGTGGAAGGGCCAGATTTTTATGCCCAGCACAAGTTTTTTGAAACCCAATACGAGCAAATCGACGAGTTCATCGACGAAATTGCCGAACGCATTCGCGCTTTGGGACATTATGCACCGGGCTCACTGAAATCCATGTTGCAATTGACCAGCCTGACTGAAGACAGCCGCAGTGACAATGACAGCAAAGGCTTCATAACCGAGTTGTTGCACGACCACGAGAGCATCATCATGGAACTGCGGGGCCTCGTCAGCACTTTTGCCAATCAATACCAAGACCTCGGCACCAGTGATTATGTGACGGGTTTGATGGAGGAACATGAAAAAATGGCTTGGTTTTTGAGGGCGCATTTGCGTTAGTAACAAGCCACGAATAAACCTTTCCAAATCGCAACTGCGTACTTTATAGATTATGTCCTCGCTGTGCGAGGCCATTTTTGGAACACGGATAAAATTGGGTTTGGGTGTGTTTATTTGGGTGTGAGTGTGAGAAAGCCCCGTTTTCAAGCGATCGGAGACAAAAGTTAAAGCTCGAAGCTCCCACACACGAACTCACACTTACACACTCCACACCCATTCTTGCGGATTTGCCAGCATGACGTTGACATTCACTGCGATTAGCTTTCATCAAAATTGCTCATGTCTATTTCCAACGCTTTGAGAAAGTAGCAATCAATTTGTGCTTAATAAGTCTGCCATTCTTGTTTTTATAGGCTTGCAGTTGTTATTTTACAAGCCTATTTCAACAAAAAAGCACATTATTATGGATAAATTGACCAATTACGCTCAAATCATCATGGCTGTGCTGACTGATTATGTTGAGAGTCGGAATGCGTCTCCAAACAATGCAGAAATGATCACCATTTTTGATCGTGAAAAACACCATTACCAGGTTTTGGCCATGGACTGGAGAAAAAGCCAACGCATTTTCCTGGTTATTTTTCACTTTGACATCAAGGATAGAAAAATATGGGTCCAACAAAATGCATCAGATTATGACATCATTGGCGACATTGAGGATCGAGGAGTCCCAAAATCTGATATTGTCTTGGCCTTTCATTCGCCAAACATGCGGCCATACACCGATTATGCGGTGGCCTAAACTATCAGCGATTATTCTTCCTCCACCCATTGCGGCTGGTATCTGCCACTTGCTCAGGCATGGCAAGGATCGCACCGATGGCCAGTAGTGCATCCTGCAATTGAGGGACATTCAATCCGCTGGCAGATTCATCTTTTTGCAAAGACTGCACCGCAGCCAAGCCCGCCGCTTGGCCCATCGACATTGTTTGTGCCATTGAGCGACAAGAGGCGTGGGCGTCGTGGGTCGCCGAAAAACAGCGGCCTACCACCCAATGCCGTTCACTGGCGCGGGGCACAATGGTGCCGTAGGGAACGCCGTAAGCGCCAAAATTGGGCACGTACTGCCAGTAAGTTTCGTCTTCGCCACTGGCCCCCTTGCGGTGGTCTTCGATGGGCGCTCCGCACAACAAGATGGTATCGGTGGGCACCACGCCCGACATGCATTCTTCCTTGCTCAGGCGGCTGTTGCCATACACCCGACGGGTTTCTCGCACGCCAATTTGGTGCGAAAGGCCAATGATGTTCGATTCTTCGTAACCAGGCACTTCTTGTTGAAAAAAGCGCTCAAAAATAAAAGCCTGCCTGCGCCCTTCGATCTCGGCAGCGGTCAGTTCTTCGATGTTCAGGGCGCGCAAATCGCCTACTTTTACGGCCACCGTCGAAATACATTTTTGGGCGTTCATCTCATGGGCGGAACCCTCTTTGCGGGGCAAAGGATGGCGGCCCGTCTCAACCGATTCTTTCATTTTTTGCATCAGCATTTTTTTGCCCCCACTTGCCTCGTACTTGGGCAAGTCCACATTGCTCATGCGAAAAGTGGTGGTCATGCTTTGCGCGGGCTCGTTTTCACCCGCTAGCTCGTAAGCATGGCCCGCCAAGTGGCAAAAATCGGCATCACCCGAGGCGTCGATCACCCGGCGGGCGATGATGCGGTAAAAGCCCGACTTGTTCCAAAATACACAAGTAGTTTGCTCCCGGCCCACTTCGGCCACATCGACCAGGGTGGTGTGCAGCAAAAGCTTGACCCCGGCCTGCAAGAGCAATTGCTCCCATACGTTTTTCAGGCGCTCAGGGTTGTAATTGACCCCCGTGCCTGCGCCGTAAGTATTGGGGCGGAGGAACACTTCGCCCAAGGCATCCAAAGTATCCACGATCAAATCAGGAATGCCTCCAGCCACTTTTTTGGGCGCATCGCCAGGGGTGAAAAAGCCGTAAAAGGTATCCAGCATTTGGGTAGAAGAGCCTCCAGGAAAGCCGTAGCGCTCAACAAGCATCACGGAATAATTGGAGCGAGCCGCAGCCAAAGCCGCAGTAGAGCCCGCAGAACCGGACCCGATGACCAAAATATCTACTTCGGCCAGCACGGGAATTTGTGCAGCGTTGAGAAAGGTGTACACGTTTTTGTTTGTTTATCTTGGGTAAAAAAACACTGCCGATTTATTTCGGCTAAAAAAAGGCAAGTTCGGCAATTCCGAGGCTAGTTGCTGCAAAAAACGCCAGGTTTAGGTGGGATTTACCCATTTTTTTGTCCAACTTTTGCCCGATTCACTTGTTTTTATGTATTTGAGCTAAAATAAGGTGGCCATATTTGCTTTTGAGGTTTAGCAAAAAAAGAACACAACTTCCTTTCATCCAGTTGCTTTTCTTTTTTCACTAAACCCAAATCCGTCCACCTTATTTTTTTACGCTCCTCATGACAAAACAACCAAATATGCCATACAATCCACTGAGTGCAGAGGAAGAATACGTAATCGTCAACAAAGGAACTGAATATCCATTTTCGGGGGAGTACTGGGACCACAAAGCCGCTGGAACCTACGTGTGCCGCCGTTGCGATGCCCCTTTGTATCAATCCAGTGACAAGTTTGATTCGGGCTGCGGATGGCCGAGCTTCGACGACGAAGTGCCCGGAGCCGTGCGCCGAGAGACCGATGCAGACGGTCGCCGCACCGAGATTTTGTGCAACAATTGCGGCGGACACCTGGGCCACGTTTTCTTGGGTGAGCGCTTTACCAAAAAGAACACCCGGCACTGTGTAAACTCGCTTTCGATCCGTTTTATCCCCGAAGTCAAATAAGGCGAGGAAACTCGTCTTCTTCCGCTTTTTGCAGGTTGCGGCCCAGGGCTTCGCTGCGCAGCTTGTGCATGTGCTCGAATTGAGCCAAAACCGCTTGCTGGAAGGAGTGATCGACTACTTTTTCCACGTCCTCCAGCGTTTCTACGCCTTCGCCGCTGCGAAATTTATAGGTCTGTTCGTATTGCCCTGTTTCCAATTTTACAGAGAGGCGGTTGTCCATTTTAAAAACGGTGATTTTTAGCACGGGGTGCTCGATGTAGCCGATGATGCGCATGTTCGTTGAGGAGTTGAGTGGTTGAGGAGTTTAGAAGTTGAGGAGTAGGGCTTCGCTCAAGGCCCCGTACCATAATCTTGGGCGATGAGGCGGCTCATCAGCTCATAAATCAGTTGCCAGCGGGCATCTTTATCCAGGAATTTCAGTTGTTTTTGCTGGATTTCCAAGTCGCCACGCCGGGCGGGGCCCGTTTGCATGTCAAAAGGGGACTGGTTTTGCACTTTCGCAGCTGTTTCCTGGATCAGGGGCAAAAGGAGCTCGAAGGGCAGGTCCTTTTCTTGGAGCAAATCCTCGGCAACAGCGTAGAGTTTGTTCACAAAGTTGTTGACAAAAACTGCCCCTAGATGCAGGGTAAATCTCTGCTCACTGTTGACCAAAGCGGCCTGTTGACTCAACTTTTTAGCCAAATCCAGGAGCAAGGGCTCGTCTGCTGGTGCTGTTGCTTCCACACAAAGGGGCACTTGATGGAAAAAATCGAGGGTCCGATTTTTGGAAAAACTTTGCAGGGGATAAAAAACCCCACAACGTTGGAAATGTTTTTGCAAAACCGCCAGATCGGTGGCCCCAGAGCCATGACAAACCAAAGCGCTGGCGGGTAAAATTTCCTTCAGTTTTGAGGCTACCTCATCAATGGCATCGTCTTTGACCAGCAGCACAAACAAATCGGCACGGGGGTCGATTTGTTCCAGTGTAGAGATGGCTTCAGCGCCTATTTTTTGGGCCAAAACCGATGCTTTTTCAAGTTCTCGGCTGAAAATCTGGGTCAGCTCCAAACCTTGGGCATAGGCGTGCTGCGCCAGATGCCAGGCCACATTGCCGGAACCGATGAGGCAGATTTTTTGGATGCCGCCGCTCACTTTTATGCGTTTTTCAGCGCGCCCCCTCTGCCTGTAGTCATGCGGTACCAGATCGCGAAGCCCAAGCCAAACATCATCAAGAAGCCACCCAACCAGAAGATGTTGATCCCCGGAAACTCAATGGCCTGGAGCACGATGTAGTTGGAAGGAATCGAACGAGTAGCCAACTCAATTGGCAGATCCGCTCCGGTAGGTTGCGCTTGGGCTACTTGCAACAAGATGTTCTTTTTCTCAGGATTGACGATGGGGAAGCGCACATGCAAACCCAGTTCGGGCACCTCCACTTTTAAGGTAAGCGGTTTTTGATCGCGCAACAAAAACACGGGCTGGGCCTGGTAGATTTTGCCATCAGGAGCTTTGATCTCCAGATTGGCCCCTACGGCCACGTCCTTGTCCAAAGCTTGGTATTCGGGGTGTTGTGGATTTTGCTCAATACTTTTGAAGGTGATTTGGTACCCCTGGAACGCCTTGGTTTCATTTTGGGCGATCTCCATATCGTTGTAATTCAACTGATTGTCAAACACGAACACTTTCTCCAAAGCTTCTTGCCCCAAACGTACTTTGGCGCTCAGGTCGTCAATTTGTTCTGGAAAAAAATAGATCACCTGTCCGCGTAGGACTACCCCAGGATTGACTACATAGGTGCTATCGATATCACTGCGTTGTACCGCGATTTTGGCGCTGAAAGCCAGGTCGCCGGCCTCGGGTTTGTAGTCGTGGTGCTGCACTTTGCGCTCAGTTGACAACAAGCGGAATTGGAACTGCCGGGTAAAGGTACTGTCCACATTGCTCACATCAAGGGTATCGGTAAGGGTCATGACTTGGCCTTGGCGCACTATGCTACGTTTGTATTTCAGCGCCTCTTCTTGCTCGCGTTTGAGCTTGAAGTTTTGCTCTACCACTGGCAAAGAGCTGATGTGGGTAAAAATATCCTTGGTCAGGTAATGCCTGGTATTTGGATTGGAGCTGGCGATTTTTTCAAAAGAACGGTCGTAAAGGATGTTGGGGTGCAAGTCAAAATCTTCGACGACTTTGCCCTGCGCATCGCGTCTTTTGAAATTCACAGTGTAGGTACGCGTAAAATGCACCAGGGTGTCCTTGGTCCAGGTCAAGTCATAGCCCGCCATGGTTTGGGGAATGTTGCGGAACAAGAGGATGTTTTCGCGGGCCAGTTTTTCGTCGCCACCCTGGATCAAACCCTCGATCAGGAAGGGATCACTTTCGGAGATGATTTTTTTATTGACGCCAGAGGCCATGATGCCCACGATCATCAGGCCGAAACCCAGATGCGAGAGGGTAGAGGAAGCCAGTTTGAGCTGGCTTTTCAGGAAGAAAACCAAATAATCCACATTGGCCACGATGGTGTACCAACCACTGAACAAAAGCACCCAATACTGCCAGGCTGGCAATTTGAGCCACAAGGCACACAGGCCTGTAAAAGCCCCTGCGATGAGCATAGTGACGCCAAAACGGGTCCAAAATTTACTTTTTTGGGCCGCCCAGTTGAGCCCCTGGTAGCGCAAATACTGCGCAAAACCCGAAAACATGCCCATGAAAAGACCAATCCACAACATATAGCGGTTGAAATGCGCCTTGGGGTCGAGGATGGACCTTTCTTCAAAAACGGGGTTGAAAGCCTTGGCTATCTTGTTGAAAACGGGTAGCGAAGTGGAACCCGTGATGATGATGCTGGCAAAAAGCAAGACCAAAGCCCCCAGGAACATCCAAAACTCTCGAGAAGAAGTAGGCTCTTCGGTTTTGGGGCCAGGTATTTCGCGCCAGCGCCAAATCAAGGGCACCAATGCCAGGAGGGCAAAAATACTGACGAAAATCATCAACTGGGTTTCCAGGCCCATTTCGGTGAAGGAGTGCACCGAGGTTTGCCCCAAAATGCCACTGCGGGTCAGGAAAGTCGAATAAATGACCAAAACCAGGCCTGACAAGTAAAAAGCATAGGTGCTGCGGACCGAATGGCCAGTGCTGCGCGCCACGAGGTTGGTGTGGATACCAGCCACAACCAGCAACCAGGGTACCAGCGAAGTATTTTCGACGGGGTCCCAAGCCCAATACCCCCCGAAGTTGAGTGCTTCGTAAGCCCAGGCCGCACCCATCAGGATGCCCGTACCCAGGAGCGCACCCGAAAACAAGGCCCAAGGCAAGGCTGCTTTCAACCAGTCTTGGTGGCGGCGGGTCCAAAGTCCTGCGACTGCAAAAGCAAAAGGTACGGCAGCCGAAGCAAAACCCAGGAATAAAGTGGGTGGGTGGATGGTCATCCAATAATTTTGCAAGGCTTCATTAAGGCCATTGCCTTGGATGAGTTTGACGTAATCTGCTTTGGCAAAAATAGGCGCGTCCATCACTTGGCGCAAGAGCAACATGGGGTTGCTACCCAGCTTAGTAGGGTCGTCGCCGAAGCCCACGTAGACGCCCAAGATCATGCTGGCGATCACCGTTTGTAAGAGTGCCATCACGCTCATCACGGGGCTTTCCCATTGCTTGGCCCAACGAATCAATAGGAGCCCCAAAACGGCGTGCCAAAACATCCAGAGCAAAAAGCTGCCTTCCTGTCCTTCCCACAAGGCCGAGAAGATGTACTTCATGGGCAGCTCGTCCGAAACGTGATTTTGCACGTATTGGTACTCGTAATATTGGTTGACCATGACGTAAATCAAAGTGCCAATGGTCACGAATACTCCAGCGCTGTGACCGAAGAAAGCCAGGCGGGCAATTTTTTGCCAACCCGCGCCATCTTCATGGTCACGGCGTTGGGTAGCAAAAAAATAGGCGGTGGCCGCCAGAAGTGCGGCCACAAAAGTGAGCGTAACCCCCGTTTGACCGATGTATCCCGGCCATAGGCGTTCGCCAATGTATTCGATGTTGTTCATAAAACTCGGTAGGACAGATCAAGGACTGTACAATTCACTGCTTACCCCTGCTTGTTGCGGATGGCGATTTCTTCGTCTTTGTACTTGGATGGACACTTGAGCAACATGTCTTTGGCCAAAAATTCGCCATTGTTCATTTGGCCAGTGACCACGATCTGCTCAGACAATTCAAAGTCCTGGGGTTTGCTTTTCAACAAAACCACTTTTTGCTCTTTGCCATCGGTGTCTTTGATGTAAAAGCTGAAATAGTTGGGATCTTTGATCGGGTCATACACCATTGGTTTGTCTTTGACCAATTGACCAGCGATTTTCACGGTGCGGTTTTTGCTTTCCGCTTGGGCAAAAGTGGAATAGGTGCCCATGTCCTTGGCTGAGTTCATCAGCAGGGCGATGGCTGCGGCCAACATCAGGCCAGCAATGATATAGATGCGTTTCATCCTACAAGCATTTGAGAGTTAGCACAAATAAAGCAGTGCTTTTTCAGTGGACAAATTTACGCCGCTTTTGTTGGCAATGCGCGGCAAGTTTCGGCATTTTTGGCGGATAAAGGCAGATTTTGACTGATTCTAAATAAAAAAGATCGATTGATGAGCCCAACCGATCTTTTTACAAGACTTCTACAAGGCTTGTTTATCAAAAATCCATGCCTAAACTCAGGTACAATTTCGGTTTTTGAACCCGCCGAGTATCAATGCCCCAAGCATAGTCTGCCCTCAAGAAATACCCAAATAAGGTGGTTCGAGCCCCAATACCATAGCCAGCTACCAATGGATCCCGGAAATAGTTGATGGTGGTAGTAATGAAAGGTCCGCTTTTGAACCGGGTGGTATTGATTGGGTTGTCGTCGCGATAGGGCGAGAATCCTTCCCAGGCTGTTCCCATGTCAAAAAAGCCGATGACCTGGAAGTTTTTCAGCAGTGGAGATTGCACCCGGCGAGAAATATACCGAATCAAGGGTACCCTTAATTCGGTATTCAGCAGTGCAAAGGAGTTGCCATTGCGGATATTAATTGGGAAGCCGCGCAAATTGGCCACCAAAGTTTGGAACGCAAAATTGCCACGCGGCACTGGAATATCGTTGTTTTGTTGTGCGAACAACCACTGGTCCATGCCCCCCAGAAAATAAAGTACCCGTTCGGAACCAAAGGAAGTACCACCAGTTAACCTTGCTGCCAAAACGGACAAGCGCAGCACCCGTTGGTAATGCCGCACATCCATGTTGAGTACCGTCATAAAACCCTTATTGAAATTCACATCCAATCCTGACTCATTGTTGACGGAGAATTTTTTCTGCATTTCAACAAAAAAACGATAACGGGTGCCTCTGCGTAGGTTTACAGCGAGGTCAACGGTATTGTCAAAAACATACTCTAGGCGCAAGCCAATGCGCTGGTCAGCTTGGTCGAGGGGGCTACGCTGGTCAATTTGAGAATTGATATCGGTCAGCAAGCGCGTGGTGCGGTCGCGACGCAAAGTCCCAGTGGCTTGAATGCGCCTGAATACATCCAATGGGTAGCGCACCCCAAATTGCCCCATTAAAATATTGTACTCATCGCGGATCGGGGTAGTCCGGCTTTCGCGGTTGAGGCGGGTATTGCGGGTATAAATGGAGTAAAATTTATCCAGGCGTTTTTTGCGGTTGTTGAAAGTCAAGTAATATTCGGTACCATTAAAGGAAGTAGGCACGCGAATTCCTCCCTCAAACTCATAATCCTCAAACAAGTCCTTGACATTGGCTTTGAGCAGCATGCCAGGAGGAGGAGGTTGAAAACCATCCGGGTTGGCGGCAATGGATTCCATGCCTTCAAACAACAAGGAGTTGTCGACTTGAGTGGTCATAAAGTCGGAACGGAACTGCAAACGGTAAGGAATGGCCTTGGTGGGGCTGAGCATATACAACTTCTTCTGGGTGTTGAACAAGGGGAATGAGGCCGTGGTTTCGGAATTCAAAGGCTTGGGCGTTTCAAGCGGCTTGGGTAATTCAGGCGTCTTGGTATTAGGTTTATACGTTCCAGGCGTGGTGTATTCTCGCTGGAGTTCGGGGGTTTGCTCTCTGGGGCTTTCCGCTGCCTTGTTTGTCTTTTTTACAGGCATGGGCAAGGCAAACTCACTTTGAAACAGATAGGGCTCGTCTTCTTCTACTTTTGGAAGGCTATCCACCACCAGTGGGTTTGGAGGGGTAATGAGCAGGTTGACTTCTTGTTTGGGCAGCGTATCCAATTTAGTTGGCGAGGGAGGTGCAGGAAGATTGGCATTCACTGCGGGCAAGCTGTGCAGCAACACACTGTCTCTTTGAGCTTGCTTGCTTAGGCTTTGCAGCTCTTTTCTGCGAAAAAAAGTACCTGCGCCTTGTCGCACCTGTGCCGGATTGTGCTTGCTGATGTAAAAAGTACGCCGGCCCAAAGCTGTAAATGTCTCTACCATTTTGTTGCTGTTGGCTGCCACGTGGTGCATGGCCAAATGAAAGGGGTAATCCGTTTGGCTGTGGGTGATAGAGCGTTGCCTGATTTCGGGTAAAACCCGCACGGAGTCGATTTGGGTGCTGTCAAGGCTGCGCATGGTCGAATCCATCGGCCAGTTTAGTTCAGTGCCGTCTTTGAGGTACACATGCTGGCGGTATTCGCGGATGTAATCCTCTAGTCGGGCCGATTCGCGGTTGTGAATCCCATCTCGGTCGCTGATGTAAGTAAAGTAGGTGGTGTCGATGGCCACAGGCATGCGTTCATTCGCCAGTGGGGTATGGGTTACCCGTACAAACTCGCGGATGGGACTTTGCAGGTCGTAGTAAAAAAGATCGAAGGTACCGATCGGCAGAATGCTATCTGGGCGTGCGGTTTTGAAAAAAATACTTTCCCGATTTGAGCTAAAAACGATGCCTCTCCGGTTGCGAACTTTGACCGCCACCGCGTCCAAATCGTCGTAAATATCATTGGTGATCCTGGTGCTTTGGCGGGTCCTGACAGCATAGGTGAAAATATCAGATTGCCCACTGACTTCGGCGGAAAGCAATAGGTTGAAATTGTCGAGGTAATCCAGGCTGTACACCCGTTGGTACTGCTCCGAGAATAATTCAGTAGTGGTTTTGTCTTTGGAAATATCGTAAGTGGATAGTTTCAGGTTGTCGCGCCTTTCGTACAAAATGGCGATTTGTTGCCCGCTGGGGCTCCAGGCAATGAGCGGGTAATTGTAGTCGGTGGATTGCAGCGCATTGCGGAAGCCCTCTTTGAAGATGCGCTTTTTCTTCTTTTGCTGGAGGTCGTATAAGTAAATTTTGGTGCGTCCCTGGTCATTGAGCACATAGGCCAAGCGGGTGCCATCGGGGCTGAGTTTGAGTTGGGTAACTGGCAGGCGGTCGCGTTTGCGAAAAGTGATGAGTTGATCGGCTTGTGGTATTTGTCGGCCTTTCAAGTCGCTTTCATACCGAGCGCGGAAAAAAGCATCCCACTCCTTGGTCGTGGCCTGAAAAGACTGGTCGAGCACGTACAAAAAGCCACTTTCCACGCTGCGGTTGATGCGGGTAAGGTAGAGCAGGCTCGATACCGAAGGCCGCCCATATTTTTCACTGATAAAATACCACATTGACTGGCCCGCCAAGCGAGGAAAATCATCGGCAAAGCGCTCGAATTTTTTGTACTTGCGCGACATCAGGATGTTGCGCAATTGGTTGTCCTGTTCCACGTTCCAGGCTTCGCCTGCGTAGGCGACCAGGCCTTCTTTGAACCAATTGGGTAAGTTCAACAATACTGCATTTTGCACAATTTCTTGGATATTGGCCCCAAACAACATGGTGTTGAGGTACACCGCAGCGATGCCCTCTCGCACCTGCGCCCTTAGGTTGAGGTGATTTCCATCAAAATAGACAAAGATGGTATTACCAGATACTTTGGTTTGACCATTGGCATTGACAAAAAGTTCTTCCGAACCAATGTTGCTCTGCTTCACATCGGTTACGTCAGAGTACACGATGATTTGCAGTTTTTCGTTCATGCGGTGCTCCAACAAGGTCTGGATCTCATCAAAATCGTATTCTGCCATTTGCACCACCTTCTGTGCAGCGGTGCGCGATTTTCCGTAATAGTAAACGAAGAAATTGTCGCTCTCATACTGCGACCAATCCTGAAAATCATCGTGGTACTGCACCCGGTTTTTGCCAAATTTTACTTGCGTTCCGCCTTGTGCCAAGAGCTGAACGGGGATTGAAAAAAGCAAGACCAAACGAAAAATGTAGTTGATTCTCAACATATGGGTGCTGTTTTTTGTAATGCGAACAGTCAGAATTTTTGTTGGGCGGAGTTTGAGTTTCAGGGGTCGGAAATAAAAAAACGCTCTAATCAATAGACAGTTGTAAGCGCAATTGGTTTTGGATTTAGCAAGTTTTGGCCAAGAAAATAGGGATCATTGGCCAAAACTGCCAATAATTTAGGCATTTTTGCACTTCTGCACAAGCAAACGGAGCGTAAAAAAATAAGGTAACCGGATTTGGGATTAGTGAAAAAGGAGAACTACCAGTTTAAGCAACTGGATGAAAGGAAGTTGTGTTCTTTTTTTGCTAATCCTCAATAGCAAATTTGGGGGCCTTATTTTAGCTCAAATATAAAAGAAGTTTTATCATGACAAATGTTGTCCAGCTTACCTTTAATCCCTTTTCTGAAAACACTTTTTTGGTGTATGACGATACTGGCGAATGCGCCATTTTTGACCCTGGTTGCTTCTCTGGCGAAGAAAAAGAAGAGCTGATCGGTGCCATTGAGCGCCTACGCCTCAAACCCGTTTTGCTGATCAACACCCATTGCCACATCGACCACGTTTTTGGCAATGCGATGGTGGCGAATACTTACCAACTCGAATTGGCCGCTCACCGAGGCGAAATACCCGTATTGGAAATGGCTCCAGTAGCTGCCAATCGCTGGGGAATCCCCTATCCAGAGCCTTCTCCGCCGATCACGCGGTTCATTGAAGACAAAGAATTGATTCATTTTGGCGAAACGACCCTTGAAGCGCGCTTTACACCCGGCCATTCGCCAGCCAGCCTTTGTTTTTATTGTGAAAAGGATGCTTTTGTGATCGGTGGCGATGTGTTGTTCAAAGACAGCATTGGGCGCTACGACCTGCCTGGCGGCAACCTACAAACCCTCATGGCCAGCATTGAACGCGAGCTGATGAACCTGCCCGATGAAGTGAAGGTGTATTCAGGTCATGGCCCTGCTACAACCATTGGGCGGGAAAGGGTTCACAATCCGTTTTTGCAGGGATGATTTTTTCAATGGACTTAAGGAATCCTCAAATACCCGAACGATTTTTGGCTGGCTTGAAAGAACAATTGGGCCCGTTTGAATATTATGAGTTCCCTGATGGTGCTTCAAAGGCTGATGTTTTTCAATTGGTAACGGAAAAAGAGCGTGTCTTTTTTGTAAAGGTTGCAGGCATCAAAGACCAAAACAACAACATAGATAACGAAAGAAAAGCATGCCATTGGCTATTGAGGAAAATGCCTGTTCCAAAAGTAATTCATTTCCAAAAGCACAAGAAATGGGCCGCTATCTGTACTCCTCAATTGCTTGGAGAAAGCCTTGCCAATGCTCTGGACCAACTCCCCCCAGAAACAGCCGTAAAAATCTACGCCCAAACCCTGAAACAACTCCACGACCTGCCCATCGACGACTGCCCCTTGCGCTTCAGCTTAGGCGATCGCATCGCCCTGGCCCGTAAATGGGTAGAAAAAGGCGAGCTTTACAACTCCGAGTTTGAGCCCGAAAACCAGCGCTACACGCCTGATGCACTTTTTGAAAAACTGCTCCAGCTAGTCCCCCACGAGCAACACCTTGTATTCACCCACGGCGATTATTGCATGGACAATATCTTCGTCAACAATGGCGAACTCAGTGGCCTGATCGACCTGGGCCGTGCTGGCATCGCAGATATGTACCAAGACATTGCCTTGGCTATTCGCAGTATTCGCCACGAATTGGGCATGGAGTATGAAGCCCTGTTTTGTCAGGAATACGGATTGGATAACCTGGACCAGGACAAGGTGGACTTTTATATATTGTTGGATGAGTTTTTTTGAGGTGAAAAGTAAAACCACCAGCCAAATTTTCACTCAATCCTAAGGCAAATTGACAGTGATGGTCTTGGAATACAGCTCCGCCACCAGGTGTACATTGACATTCCTTACTTTTTGGTAGCTACTCAAGCGCTTGACCAGGTACAAGTCAGCTTTCCCCTTTTCCAGGGCACCGAAACTGGGGAAGGGGACGATTAGATCGCCTTGGCGGGTAGGCCCCTGCACAATTACTGATGCGCTCTGACCTTTGGCGTCGGTGAGGAGCACAACGAGCTCTTCTTCTTTGCTCAAGATGCTGTTTTGGACTTTGATGAGCAGGTTGCCGTCTGGATCATTGGGCATCTCGATGCTGAATTCGCCGATTGGCCTGAGTTTGGGGGAGATTTTTTGTTTGTTGCCTTGCTGGTCGGCAAAAGAAAACCCGGCGCTGGCTTGATACGGGCCATCAAAACTGCCTTCGTGGCGAATGAAATCTTCGTTCAGGGTTCGAGCAGGCAAGTTTTGCTGGGCAAAACTCACGCCTTCGGGAAAAGCCTTGCTTTTGGCTAAGATAGAGTCACCTTCCAACCATACAGCTTCGGCACGATAAGATTGCTCAGGCTCTAGGTAGCGCACAAAGAGCTCTAGGGATTGTTTTTTTTCCTGCGTATTCAGGGCCTGGTTGGTACAGGCGCAAATGGGCAAAAAGGCGAGAAGAACTAAAAATTTCCACATGGTTTGATGATCCAGAGTTTTGAAATCGAATTTCAAAGGTAACAAATGGAGGCTTTGTTGAAAGGTGGAAGGGTTGAAATGTTGAAGAGAGGGCACGTTTTCAGGGCTTTGGCGGCCAGGAACAGGTGCCTGCAACAATTTTTTCTGGATTTGTCGGCTGCTAACGAATATTACAGGGATTAATGTCTTATTTTTAGGCCCAACTATCCGTCTACTTCGATCAATTCAAGCTGGCAAGTATGTTTTTTGCCAAGCTTATTGGGTATGAGTTCGATCTTCAATTGATTGGTCTATTGATTATTGCGTAGTAAGTTTTTGGGAAAGCCGACTGTTTCCTCGATCCCAAAACTTTGAAAAATCACCTAGGTATGAAGCGAAATTTACTTTGGAGTTTTTTGGTCATTTGCACTTTTCTTCCCTTTCTAAGCAATGCCCAGACCTCTTTGAATGGCAAAATTACCGACAAGGACAGCAAAGAGGTCGTAGGCTTTGCCTCGGTATCCCTATTTCGCAACGGGGTACTGGCCACCGGAACTGATTCTGACATCAATGGGGTTTACAATTTTGCAGACATTGACCCTGGTGTGTACGACATTGAGTTCAGTTTCTTGGGTTATCAACCCCTTCGCATCACTGGTGTCAAAGTACTGGCGGGTAAAGCGAACAAAGCTGATGCGGTGATAGAGTCCAGTGGCGGTATCGTGCTGAATGAATTCGTGGTCACCACATATAAAGTGCCCTTGATCGAGCAGGACAATACCACATCGGGAGCGGTCATTACCAGCGACCAGATTCGCAACTTGCCCACCCGAAACATCAATGCCATCGCGGCCACCGCCGCAGGCCTGGCCAGCGCTGACGAAGGCCGTTCGATCAACGTACGGGGTTCACGCAGCAACAACACCGATTATTACCAAGATGGAATCCGCATCCAGGGCAACCTGATTCCAGAAACGGAGATCGAACAGTTACAAGTCATCACTGGGGGCATCGAAGCCCAATATGGCGACGTGACCGGGGGGATCATTTCGATCACCACCAAAGGCCCGGCCAACAAGTTTATGGGGGGCGCAGAAGTAGAGACTTCTCGTTTTCTGGACGCTTACAACAACTCTTTGGCTGGCATCAACTTCAGTGGCCCGATCCTCAAGAAAAGCAATGGCCAATCCCTGTTGGGTTATCGGGTGTCTGGGCGTTACACTTACCGTTTGGATGATGACCCAACGGCCGTTCCGGTATACAAGGTCAAACCCGATAAGCTCAAAGAACTGGAAGAAAACCCCATCATCCAACGCCAGGGTTCATTCTTGGTAAATGCCGACTACCTGGGTTTTGATGATGCAGATGCCCTCAAGGCTCGCCCCAATGAATCCAGTCAGCGCATTGACCTGACCGCCAAACTAGAGGCAAAGCCGACCAAAAACCTGGATTTTTCTTTCACTGGCGCTTTTACTGATAATCAAAATCAGTTCACGCCCGGCGGCTGGCGCTTGCTCAATAGCGACAACAACCCCACGGCTTTTGGCAATACTTATCGGGGGATTTTTCGGGTTCGCCACCGTTTGGGAGGCTTCAACGCCGAAAATGGGCCACAGACCAAAAATGCCTTGATCCAAAACGCCTCTTATACGCTGATTTTTAGCTACGAAAAAACGAATGGAGAGGATTATGATGCCCGCCACAAGTTGAATTATTTTGACTATGGTTATGTAGGTAAATTCGACATCGAGTGGGTGCCCACTTTTGGCTTTGAGTTTGACCCTACCAGCCAACAATCGGTGCTCAAGCATACCGACTACCGCCAAGTATTGCGTCGTTATACACCAGCTGAACAAAACCCGGTTTTGGCCAACTACAACAAAGTTTTTGGCTTGAATCCCAATGAAACACTCAATTCTGGTATTGGTCGGACCTTCATTCCGGGCATCCAAGACCCCGGAACCGTTTTGTCCGCAGATAACTTCATCGTACCCAATGGTTTCATCTCCAATATCTACACCAATTCCTGGGGTTTTCACTCCAACGTAGGTTCGGTTTACAACAATGCCGGATTCAGCAACAACGACCTCTATACCTTTAATGGTCGTTTGAACTTTGACTTGGTCCCCGACAAATCGGGCAAAAGCCGCCACAACATCCAGTTGGGCCTCATTTACGAGCAAAGGGCTGATCGCGCTTATTCAGTAGCCCCACAAACTTTGTGGAACATCGCTCGTCAACAAGCCAACAACCATATATTAGGCATTACGCCTCAATCGACCAAGGTCGGCACGATTACCGATACCATTGGCGGCCAAGCCGTGACTTTGGATCTGCTCAGTCTGGCGACTTCTCAAAACCAGGAAAACAGATTTTATCGGGCAGTGCGTCAAAAAAATAACATTCCACTTACCTCTTATGTGAATGTGGACGGAATGGACCCCGATGAGTTGAGTCTGGACATGTTTTCGGCCAAAGAATTGAATGACCAGGGTGTGTTGAGCTATTTTGGCTACGATTACTTGGGCAACAAGTTCAACGGTACCTTCAACGATTTCTTCACCGCCACCGATGCCGATGGGGTACGCACTTTTCCCATCGCTCCCAACCGCCCAATTTATTCGGCTTTTTACCTCCAGGATAAGTTTACGTTCAAGGACATCATCTTCCGATTGGGTGTGCGCGTGGACCGCTACGACGCCAACACCAAGGTTTTGAAAGATCCATATTCTTTGTACGACATCATGGGAGCAAGCGAGTACCACGAAAAATTTGGCGGCCAACGCCCCGGCAACATTGGCGACGACTATAAGGTCTACCTCAACGATGCAGGTACTCGGGTGGAGGCCTATCGCCAAGGCGATCAGTGGTACCGTGCCAACGGTGCGCCAGTGAACAGCCCGGTGGAAATTTTCTCAGGGGGCTTGGTTTTCCCAAAATACCAAGATGAAAATGCAACGCGAATTCCCAACTACATCAAGTCGCGTGAGTTCAACACCGAGGCTTCTTTCCGCGATTACGAGGCCCAGGTGAATGTCATGCCACGTTTGGCTTTCTCTTTTCCCATTTCGGAAGATGCCAACTTCTTTGCGCACTACGACATACTGGTGCAGCGCCCCGCGAGTAACACCTTGGCCACTGCTGCCGATTATTTCTACTTCACCGACAACCCTGGGGCGATCAAAAACAACCCTGACCTGAAGCCAGAACGGACCATCGACTACGAGGTAGGTTTCCAACAAAGACTAACGGCCAGTTCCAAGCTGAAAACGTCGGCTTATTACAAGGAAATTCGCAACTGGGTTCAGATTCGGACCTATTTCCCGGTACCGATTATCAGCCAGTACACCACCTATGACAACATCGACTTCGGTACGGTCAAGGGCTTTTTGTTTGAATATGAATTGCGCCGCACGGCCAACGCGACCTTGAATGCAAATTACACTTTGCAATTTGCAGATGGAACAGGCTCGGACGCCAACTCCCAGCGGGGCCTGACCAGCCGGGGCAACCTGCGTACCTTGTTTCCGCTCAACTACGACGAGCGCCACCGCATCAACCTCAATTTTGACTACCGCATCGACCCCACCACCTGGAAAGGGCCAGCGTTTATGAAAGAAATAGGCTTAAACCTGCAAGGAATCATGGTTTCCGGGCGGCCTTACACCGCACGCCAAACCCCACTGGAATTGGGAGGAACCCAGACCATTGGTTCGATCAACGGCGCTCGCAAGCCTTGGAATTTCACCCTGAACTTGCGCATCGACAAGACGGTACAACTCAGCAAGGGCAGTGATGTGAATATTTATTGCCGTATTTCCAATGTACTGGATCGACGCAATGTGATCAACGTGTATCCTGCTACGGGATCACCAAGCGACGACGGCTTCTTGGCTTCCTCGCAAGGGCAAGACAAGTTGCGCAATATCCAGAATTCGGCTCGCTTGGTCGATTCTTACCTGGCATCTTACCAGTGGGTGTTGCTGAACCCGAATTTCTTTTCCTTGCCACGCAGGATTTTTGTAGGAGCGACTTACCAATTTTAATTTTCCCGACACCCATCGATTCTTATGCTTTTATTGAAAAAAAACATAGCCATGAGGCAATTCAAAACCTGGCTTTTGACCATCATGGGCCTGGTCTTGTTGCAGGTTTCGGCAGAAGCCTACCACAACCGGGACCCCAAAGAACCCAAGCGACCTGCACCGAGTACGCCCAAATTGCGTTTTGCGGAAGACTGCAACAATGCAGTTGCCCAAGTCGATCAAGCCATCAACAACGTAAGGGCCCGCTTAACCACTGGTGGCGACGTATGGTGGAACAGTACCGATGGCCGTTATGTAGTGCCAAAAGTACCGCCAGGTATCACCGAGGTGTCTTCCATTTTTGCAGGTGCGGTCTGGTTGGGAGGGGTTGACCCCGCTGGCAACCTCAAACTGGCTGCACAGACCTATGGCCGTA
This sequence comes from Chitinophagales bacterium, assembly GCA_013299105.1. Classification (GTDB taxonomy): domain Bacteria; phylum Bacteroidota; class Bacteroidia; order Chitinophagales; family Saprospiraceae; genus Haliscomenobacter. The sequence goes on from JAAFJY010000028.1 coordinate 64,316, forward strand.
ACACCCGCCAGTTTGATTTTTTCCCTGGCCCCTTGGATCGAACTGGCAAAACCACCAAAGATGATTGTGCCCGCTGGGACCGCTTGTTTGTAGTAAAAGGCGAAAGTATTCGCGAGCACTTGCGCAACTGGCAACAGGCCCAACGCGAAGGCAAACCGCTTGACCCTGATAAGATACCGCGTGATGTGAAGGGCTGGCCTTCAAGAGGCAATGAGTTCTTTGCCGAAATCCACGGCTTTCAGTTGCCCGATACCCGCCAGGGCTTAGCAGGTTTTTGGGACCAGGATGGCGATGGGCGCTACAATCCGGTTGAGGGTGATTTTCCAGTCATCGAAATCAAAGGCTGTATCGACAAACCGCAGTTTCCGGATGAAATGATCTTCTGGATTTATAACGATGCTGGCAATATCCACGCCGAAACCCGGGGCGACCAAATCCAGATGGAAGTACAAGTTCAGGCTTTTTCCTACGCTACCAATGACGAGCTGAACGACATGACTTTCCAGCGCTACAAGCTCATCAACCGGGCAGTGGAAAGCATTGACTCGATGTTCTTTGCCATGTGGGTAGACCCCGATTTGGGCTGTTTTACCGACGATTATGTGGGCTGTGATACGTCTCGAAGCCTTGCTTTCATTTACAACGAAGATGCACTGGATGGTACCACCGGCTGTGTATGTAACCAGGCAGTACCTACTTATTGCGACAATATTCCGCTGTTGGGGATCGATTATTTCCGAGGACCGTCCGATGAAAACGGGAACGAAATCGGCATGTCGTCCTTCACTTATTACAACAACCAGCAGGTCGGTAGCCCACAAATCGGAACCACCGACCCAGCTACAGCCCAAGAATATTACAATTACCTTTCTGGCTCTTGGCGCGATGGTAGTTCCTTCACCTTTGGCGACGATGCCTACCAGGATGGAGCCAAAATCAAATATGCATTTACCGATGTACCCAACAACCCCAGGGGCTGGTCAATGTGTAATTCCCGCTTGCCTTTTGGCGACCGTCGCACCATCCAGGCTTCCGGGCCTTTCCGGTTGGACCCCGGTGCAGTCAATGAACTGATCATTGGGGTGGCTTGGGTATCTGATCAAAACTATCCTTGCCCGGATATTTCCAAGCTTTTGGAAGCCGATGATATTGCTCAAGCATTGTTCGACAACTGCTTCGAACTGACCGATGGGCCTGATGCGCCCGACGTGGACTTCATCGAATTGGACCGCGAATTGGTAGCCGTTTTCACCAATGACACCATCACTTCCAATAATGCCTACGAGCGCTACGCCCAACGGGGCTTGCAAATCCCGGCTGGGGTTGCCGACAGTCTGTTCAAGTTTGAAGGATACAAATTTTACCAATTGCGTGGGCCACAGGTCACGATTTCTGACTTGGACGACCCCGACAAGGCCCGTTTGATTTTCCAGGTGGATATTCGCAACAACATCCAGCGAATATTCAATTGGAGAAGTGTGGACAACCCTACAGGAAGCGAGTTGTATGTGCCAGAGTTGCAAGTTGAAGGAACAAACTCAGGTATCCGACATTCCTTCCGCATCAGCGAAGACCAATTTGCCAGCGGTGACCGCAGGTTGATCAACCACAAGAAATACTACTTTGTGGCCATTGCTTACGCTCACAACAATTACCGGGCTTTTGATCCCAAAGCAATTTTAGGGCAAAGACGACCTTATCTCGAAGGCCGCCGCAACATTGGAGATGGTTTCAATCCCTACTACACCGTTATTCCACGCCAAATTGTGGACCGCCAAGTGAATGCCCGATATGGTGAAGGAGTGGTGATCACGCGCTTGGCAGGTGCAGGTACAGGTGATAATTTCCTGGACATCAGTAATGAAACCCGCACGGCCATTATCAGTGGTGCTTTTGCCCAAAAACCTGAGCTGACCTACCGTGCTGGCCGTGGCCCGATTGAAGTCAAAATTTTCAACCCACTTGATGTGGTGGATGGTGAATACGAACTGCGCATTGTAGACCGCAACATGAGCAACGATGTGTTTGACCCCCCCGCAACTTGGGAACTGCGCAACTTGAGCCGACCTCAAGCCCGACCCATCCGCTCCGAGAAATCCATCGAGGATTTGAACGAGCAAGTGGTCAAAGAGTATGGCTTCTCAGTGTTGCTAGGGCAAACCCAGGATGTAGGCATCAGTAAGGATGACCGCAATGGAGCGATCGGCTTTGAGGTGGAATACCCCAGAGCTGGTTCCAGGCCTTGGTTAAGTGGAATCAGGGACGAATTTCCAGCAGGCAACACCAATTTCGATTTCAGGGTTTTTGACTTCATTGCTACCGATGACAATGAACCCGACCAATTACTGGACCCGCGTAATGCCCTGTCAACTATCGGTCCTGGTTATTTCACACCTTATTACTTGTGCGATTACCGCATCAAGGATGCCGCCAATACACCTTACATCAGCCCGGGTTGGAGCGACATTCCAGGCAGCCAACGTTGGCGACAGTCGGCCAGTTTGCAGGACCTGAACAACGTGGACATCGTTTTGACTTCAAACAAGGACCTTTGGAGCCAGTGTGTGGTGCTTGAAGGAGCTAACCGTTATTACCTGGCCCAAGGCTTCAATACTGAACGGCCAGCCAGTGAAACGGCTATCCGTCGCCATTTTGACCTGCGAGGAGCCCCCAATGTGAGCAAAGACGACGCCAACAATGACGGACGACCCGATCCGGCACCTGCGCCTAGTGATCCGACTTTGCCGCGCTTTGGCATGGGTTGGTTCCCTGGTTATGCCATAGATGTGGAAACGGGACAGCGTTTGAATATCCTGTTCAGCGAAAACTCCGTTTATGGTGGCTTCCCTGAAGCGCCCCTCAACGTGGGTCGCGACATGATGTTCAACCCCAACAGTTTCATCAAGGTGAGCAATTCAGATGGTAACCTTTTGCCTTACCTGGCCGGCGGGCAGCACTGTATCTATGTGACCAAGCAGCCTTACGATTCATGCAAGGCCATCGCAAGGCAGTTCAGGCCCAACCTCAATGTTTTACTCAAGGAGCGCATGTTCCGCGATTTCACCTGGGCGGGCATGATTTTGGCCCAGCCAGGGATCAACTTCAAGTCGTACCGGGATGGCCTGATCCCCGATGATGTAATCGTAAAACTGCGGGTGAACAATCCATATCAGGTCAACAAGGCAACTGGTACTCCAGACCTTCGTCAAAGCGGTTACCCAGTATATCGCTTTAAGATCGAAGGAAAAGCCGCCGAAAAACTTGACATGCGAGGTGTAGACAGCTCATTGGCGCAAATCAGGGTGGTGCCCAACCCTTACTACGGTTTTTCGGACTACGAAATATCGCAGTTCTCAAACATAGTAAAGATCACCAACCTGCCCGCCAAGGCCATTATCACAATTTACACCCTGGATGGCAAATTCATCCGACAATACCGACGCGACGAAGTAGGGCAAACACCACGCGGCAACAACCGTGCCATCCAAACCCGACAAATCTCGCCGGACCTGGAATGGGACCTCAAAAACAACCGAGGCATCCCAGTAGCCAGTGGAGTTTACCTGATCCATGTCGACGCGGCAGAATTGGGGCAACGGACCCTGAAATGGTTTGGTGTGAATCGCAAATTTGACCCATCGGGGTTGTAAGTAATTCATTGAGGCGAGGAGAAAACCCTAATTTTCTCCTCGCCCCTCTCTCTAATACTCACCTCATGAAGCAGTTATTTACTTGTTTGAGCTTTTTATTGTTGAGCGGCATCGCTTTTGCTGGCAACCCTGACCGCCAGGGTGAAGCTGGGGCGTATGAATTATTGCTCGACCCTTGGGCGCGTACCGCGGGTCTGAACAGTATTGGTACTTCTTTGGTGCGGGGGGTAGAATCGATGTACCTCAATCCCGCTGGTTTGGTGCGCATCAATCGCCTGGACGTGGCTTTTGGCTCAACGCGCTACTTGCAAGGCACTGATATCAACTTGCATTCGGCGGGTTTCTCCTCCAAGATTGGCAAAAGCAGTACGATGGGCTTGTCGCTCATGGCCGTTGACTTTGGCGACATTCCCGTTACTACGGTCAATCAGCCAGAAGGCACTGGGGCTACTTTTTCGCCCAGTTTTTTCAACCTTGGTTTTGCTTATGCCCATCAATTTGAAAACAAGGTGTCAGTTGGGGTCCTTTTCCGCGCTATTTCCGAATCGTTGGCCAATGTCAGCGCTTTTGGCTTTGCCATTGACGCGGGTATCCAGTATGTGACTGGGCCGAAAGACAATTTTAAATTCGGCATCAGCTTGAAAAATGTAGGCTCACCGATGACCTATCGTGGCGAAGCGCTTTCGATCCAGCGCCCCAGCCCCAATGGCGATCCTTACAACATCACCCTTGACCAGCGTGGTGCCCGTTACGAATTGCCCTCCATGCTCAACATTGGCGGCTCGTATGACTTTTTGATGGGTGAAAAAAACCGCCTGACGGTAATTGGCAACTTCACGTCTAACTCTTTCTCCCGCGACAACTTGGGTGCAGGCATTGAATATGCTTACAGCGAAAACTTTGTGCTGCGTGCGGCCTACAAAGAAGAATTGTCGGTAGCAGTGAGCACTGAGGAGCCTATTCATACTGGGTTCAGCGCAGGTACTTCACTGAGTTTTCCGCTGAGCAAGTACGAAAAAAACACCCGCATTGGCGTGGATTATGCTTTCCGCCCATCCAGGGTTTGGCAGGGCACCCACAACATCGCGGTGCGGATTTCGCTTTGATTCAAGGATTGGTAGTAATCGAAAAGCCCCTGTAGATTTTAGTCCGCAGGGGCTTTTTCAGTTGAATTTAACTGGTGATGGTGGGCAGTTTTATGCCGACAGCGCGATTGGTTTTTGGTTGAGGAATTCTGGGGTTTGTTTTCCTGGCTTTTAGGGTAAAAAAGTGGTTCCGCTTTAGTCCAATTGATGCCATGAATTAGGTTTCGTGTACAGATGAGAGTTAAGCGATGGGTTTTTCGTAATTTCACAAAACTGCGTTTGTATAAAGGACGGCCAGGGGTAGAACTTCGTACAAAGCGGCGCAGCAGCAGCGCATTGTGTCTGCATTAGTTATTTTCTTAACTATTTCATCGAATTTTTCAAGCAACAATAAGTTATAAAATTCTTCTACTTCTGTCCATTCCAGAGCCTGGTATTTGGTTTCTTGTCCTTGGAGTATTATTGAGCGTGATAAATCTTTGTTTGTTTCAATTACGTTTTTATCATCGGTAACAACTGAAACCCAAAAGGCTCCATGTTCATCATCCATTAGTTGAATGTCAGGTATAGCCTTTACAATATCCGCTCTATCAATATTATCCTTCTGATATCCACCAGCGCATTGTATGTAGTTTTCGGTCAGGGCTTTAGTTTATGTGATTCCAGAACCGTTTCATGTCATTGTCAATATATGAATTCAAAAGTATGCGAAAGTCTTCACTAATGTCGAGAACGAGTAGCTCTTTTGACAAATCTGGTCTAATTGCCCAAATCCAACAATAAACTTCATCTTCTGTAGGTGGTTCATTGTCAGGAATAAATTCTACAATTCCCTCAGATACACCAATTGTGTTTACAGCTAAATAGTCAACAGCGGAAAGCCTTTCGTCAAAATTAACAAAATCAACTATGTTAGTCGATTTGACTACAGTAGGATATGATTTCAATAATGTAAGTAGTTCTTTTTCCATTGTAATGATGGGTGCGGCTCCAATCTGATGTAAAAAGTCAAACTTTTTGACAGCTACTTGATCGGAGCCTAAACGGGCCTTGAGTAAATCCCGATTTTGCGAAAGGGCGCTTTAAAGCGTGACGGATCTGAAGCCACTAGTGGTACGAATTACAAATACCCCCTAGGTTGCAGGCAGGCTATTTGGCTTTGTAGCAAGGCGAGAGGAGGGAAAATAGTGGACTATTTGACCGACGAACAACGCAGCTACGGAGACAAAGAGCCCGTGGAACTTGGGGCAGATTTACAATTTGGACCACTAGTATTTGAGCGACGAAGGAGCGAGTTTGGTGGATTCCTGTTGCTCCTTGGAGCTGACGTTTTAAGCAAAATCGTAGGATTTGATCACAGCCCTTGACTTTCTTGTTTCCTTTTTTGTCAAGAAAAAGAGAAAAAGGGCTTTATTGTTAGAAACCAATACACTAGATTTCAGTGTACTTTTTATGTTCAAAAGTGCATCAGTCGGGAGCCGTACCAGTAATGATGCACTTAGAGCATGTTTAGAAACTGTTTTAAAACACCCTACGGGCCATAAAACGCCATCTTTTGGCGTCATATTGCACCAATTTTTGAGGCAATAGCCCCGGCTATGCCCTCAAAAATCGCCTCCGTCTGACCCTCAAAATCTGACATTTTCTGTCATCCCCAGAGGTTTCAAGACGGTTTCTTAAAATTTTTGGTCTTGAACAACCAAAGTATGCTAAAAGCAATGCGTATTTTTGAACCAATTTTGAAACACAAAAGAATCCTTTTGATGCTGTATCAACTCTTTTTGGGTTTGATGTGATTTAAAGTATATTTAAATTTTTTGTCTAAACCAAAATTTTCAGAATTACAGAATTTCTTGCGGGACGTTGACCAATTTTGTCAAAACTAGAATTTGAAAGAATTAGAGAATTGGCACGCTTCGCGGTCATAAAACGCTTCATATTCACCATGAAAATCACAAAATTCTCAGCTACGGAAACTTCTCCGAAGTTTTCAGCGTTCTTGAGGTTTAGCAAAAAAAGAACACAACTCCCTTTCATCCAGTTGCTTTTCTTTTTTCACAAAACCCAAATCTGTACACCTTATTTTTTACGCTCCCTAAGGCTGCCGTGAGGCACCCCAAATACTTTGTGATCTAAAACAAGCAGTCCTACCATAGTCAGTGGTAGAAAAACCGAATTGACCATGAAAATTCCGACCATACACGGATATATCGACAGAAGAATTTTAATCAACTTTACGGCTGACCCTAAAGTTGTAGAGAAAATTGTGCCCTATCCTTTTAGGCCAAAAATTTTCCAAGGGAAGGCCATCGTTGGTATTTGCCTGATCAGGCTTAAAAACATCAAACCCAAAGGACTTCCTGATTTTATGGGCGTAAACTCTGAAAATGGTGCCCACCGCATTGCCGTTGAATGGGACGAAAACGGAGAGACTAAATCGGGTGTCTACATTCCTCGAAGAGATACTTCGCTTAAACTGAATGCACTGGTAGGAGGGCGAATTTTTCCCGGCAGGCATTATTATGCAAAATTCAACGTGCAAGAAAATGGAGGAAATTACCACATTGACTTTAAAAGTTCAGACGATACCGAAATTTTAATCGATGCTTCCGAAACAACTTTGTTCAATGAGCAATCAATTTTTGAAACGCTAAATAACGCTTCTGCTTTTTTTGAAAATGGCGACCTTGGTTACTCTCCCAACAAAACAAAATTTGACGGCCTCAGATTGAAAGCGTACAAATGGCAAGTAAGACCACTGGCTGTTTCTAAAGTGAAATCAAGCTTTTTTGAAGATGAAGCAGTTTTTCCAAAAGGTTCAGTTGTGTTTGACAATGCATTGTTGATGACCAACATTGAGCACGAATGGAAAAGTGCAAAGGATAAATAGGCCTCAAAGGCTTGTCAAAATTGTGGCTGATGTGCTTTTATTGAGCTTTTTGTGGTGAAAACCCAGGATATTGTAAAGCTTAGACCTTTAACCACTTCCTTTGATAGTTTGTTATCAGAGTCGAGCTAGTGGGAGGTTTTGGATTGTTTAAATTTTAGGGTATTTTTGTCTAAACCCAGGAACGGGGTATTTTAAACAGCAATTATGGAGACCTGATAGCCGTGAAGCTATGAATATCACAATCATCATCTCATCATTGACACTTGGATTGACATTTTTTGCTTGTAGTAATTCACAAACAAAAAACAACTTGGCTGAAAAAGACTCCTCATCCCTTGAAAAAAAAGTTGCACGGAAGGACGTGAAATTGAAAGTTACTATCGACACTCTTTATAAACTTCTCGATAAATCTAAGCAACTTGACACTTTTGAGTTTAGCAATTGGGAGCCTTTTCTATTCATAAAGACAGGCAACTTTTTATCACAAACAAAGAAAAATGCGATTCTTGTTAGTTGCCCAAATGACAGTACTTACAGCGTTGAACTTTACACTGAGTTGGCAAACTATTGGAAAAAAAATGATGAGATAGAATTGCTTGATGCATTTCCAGTTCAATTTGATCTTGATTTTGAGGATTACAACTTTGATGGTCAAATAGACATATACTTACAAATATCCGTTTCCAATGGCTATGCTTTATCACGTGGACATTTACTGACAATAGACCCAAAAACAAAAAAAATACAGACCCACCCTGAAACAAGAGCCTTATCAAATATGCGCACTGACCCCATGTCGAAGACTGTAATTTCAGAAGATGTGATGTGGAGTGATGAATACGGCTTTCAAGGTGTCTGCGATTTAAAAAATAAATGGGTTGAAGGAAAGCTAAAAATTGTAAAAAGAGAATGCCCAAGTAAAAATCCAAAGGGGTACCAATAGTACTACACTCTTTAAGCTCAAAACCCTCATACCCGCCCTTACGCTTGCTCACTCCACGCCCAACATGGTGTTTGAAATAATGAGCGGGGCAATTAAACGCAATCTCACCAAAATCCACCTCCAGCAATCACCTCCCCAGCCAGCTCCACCGCAGCTACCTTCCCTACATCCAACCAAATATCAGCATTGTGTGGATACAGCAAAATTTTTTCCCTTTCCGCAGCCTTTAGATAAGTATCAATGATCGAAAAAACGGGCTGATCGGACTGCAAGTGTGTAAAAATGGCCGGGTCCAGGGCGTGCATGCCGCTGAAACACCAGGGTTCGAGCCCTTGGGCTTCAGGACGGGCCATGCGGGTTTCGCCACTTTTTTCGTTACGCCAGCCGCTCAGTTGCCCCTTTTCATCAAACAAGAAGTACCGGGAACTCTCCCTTTGCCGACAAGCAAGCGTGGACAAAGCCTCCGAAGCGAGGTGTTTTTGGTAAAACGCCTGCAAGTCGATGTTGCTCAGAATATCGGCGTTGATGACCAAAAAAGGGGCATCCTGTAAAAACCAGGCCGCTTTCTTCAAGCCGCCCCCCGTGTCGAGCAGCAAGTCGCGCTCGTCGGAGATCGCAATCTCTAACCCGAAGTTTTCTTTTTGAGCTAAAAAGTCGATGATCTGCTCGCCAAAATGGTGGATATTGACGATGATGCCTGTACAGCCGTATTTTTTCAGGCGGCGGATGGCGATTTCCAGCAGTGGGATGCCGCCCACTTCCACCAAGGCTTTGGGCCGATCATTGGTCAGGGGGCGCAAACGGGTGCCCAGGCCAGCGGCGAAGATCATGGCTTTCATTAATCCAGGATTACAACGTTTTGCGCAAGAGGGTTTCGATGACCAGTGCCAGTTTGTCGCCAGCGGCTTTGGCTACGGCCACTACACTTTCCAGGGTGGTTTCGCGGATTTCTTCGATGGGGTAACACTTATTGGTGGCAATGCTGCACACCCATACTGGCAAATCCATGTGCCGCGCCACCAGCACCTCCGGCACCGTGGACATGCCCACCACATCTGCGCCCATCAAGTGCGCAAAATTGTACTCGGCAGGGGTTTCGAGGTTGGGGCCTTGCAAGCCAAGGTATACGCCTTCATGCGCCCGAATGCCATTTTCTGTGGCGATGCTGAGTGCAGCCGCATTCAGTTGGCGGTCGTAAGCCTTGAGCATGTCGGGAAAACGCGGCCCCAGGCGTTCGTCGTTTTCGCCCCGCAGCGGGTTGTCGGCCTGCAAGTTGATGTGGTCGCGGATAAACACCAGGTCACCTGCCTCAATCTGGCCATTGACACTGCCCGCCGCATTGCTGATCAACAGCCTTTGGATGCCCAAAAACTTGAGTACCCGAATCGGGAAAGTCACTTGTTGCATGCTCCAGCCTTCGTAGTAGTGAAAACGCCCCACCAGGGCCACCACCCGCCGCCCCGCGAAGTTGCCAAAGACCAATTCGCCCTTGTGGCTTTCTACGGTCGAAACCGGGAAATGGGGAATTTCGCGGTAAGGAATCAGCGCTACCCTTTCGATTTGCTCGCTGATGTCGCCCAGCCCGGTGCCTAGGATCAGGCCAAATTCTGGTTCGAAGTCGGTTTTTTGGCGGATGAAGGCCAGGGAATCCTGGATTTGGTCGTACAATTTGCTCATCTTCTGTGCCTACTTTAACTGGTATCGTGCGTAAATTTTGTCAATTGCAGCAGCCAGTTGGTGGTCTTTTTCGGTCACAATATCACCTGCATCGTGGGTGTTGAGGTAAATATCGACCTTGTTCCATACATTGGTCCACAGCGGATGGTGGTCCTTTTTTTCAGCCTGAAAAGCTACTTCGGTCATGAAGGCAAATGCCTCCGTAAAGTTGGCGAACGTAAAGCTGGCGCAGAGTTGATTGTTTTTTTCATTCCACATATTGATTCATTTTTGGTTGCATTTTTTGACTGAGTAAGGGTTGAAAATAGTAAAGCTTAGAGTATGGTTAAAGATTTTTTGTTTACCGTAGAACGGCCCAATTTCGGCTCACGCTTGTAAACAAAGACTGTGCCTTGTCAAGCATGGTGTAAGTGGTAGAAAATCAGTGCTCAATGGAATCAAAAACTCGTGATCCAGTGATGGCTCCTTAGCACAAAAAAGGGTGAAGTTGTATATTGGTAGATTACCAAGTCAAACAAATACCACTTCACCCAAGACAGTCAAAACAGTCACAAATGCAATATTGAAAAAAATGCGCGGAATAGACAAGTGTCAGTAACGCTTTTTAGTACACATCACCCAGCTACTGCTCCAATGCTAGGTCGAGTCAACTTCATTAACATACCAGGCCACGTATAGTCCTCATTGCAAGCATAATTTCAGGAAATGGTTTTAAAGTCTCTCAACTTTACAGCGTATAAACGCCACTTGGTCAGTGAGCGTGGAGGCGAAGAACTTATTCATCGGCTTGCATCAAACTACACCCTCATTTGGTCCATTTGTATGACTCAAAAGAGCTTGAATCTATTTTCTGGCAATATTCCCCCAAATTTTCTCTATCTTGCTTACCATTTATTCATGCATTAAGCGCATCTATCCATGCACAAGTATTTGCTTCCAGTTTTGATTTTCGGCAGCGCTATTCTCAGCGCAGCCTTTGTTTTTAAACCTGCCAGCACCATCCACAACCAACTCAGCGCAGCCGAAAAGAAAGGTGGCTGGATCCTGCTTTTTGACGGTAAAAGCACCAAAGGTTGGCACAATTACGGGACCACTACCGTGGGCGAACGTTGGAAAATCGAGGACGGTGCCCTGTACCTGGACGTGAGCGACAAGGAAAAAAATGGCGTGCAGCTCAAAGGCGGCGGCAACTTGATCAGCGATGGCGAGTACGAAAACTACGAACTGCGGCTGGAGTGGAAAATCGCCAAGTGTGCCAACAGCGGCATCATTTACAACTTACAGGAAAACCCTGGCAAGTATTCCCAACCCTGGATGACTGGCCCGGAAATGCAAATCCTGGACAACGATTGCCACCCCGACGCCAAAATCGAAAAACACCGCTCAGGCGATCTCTATGACCTGATCACGGGTACTCCGCAAACCGTAAAACCAGTAGGCGAATGGAATAAAATTCGCTTGATTTGCAAAGGTGACTATGTAGAGCACTGGCAAAACGGCAAAAAAATCCTGTCGACCACCATGGGCACACCCGCTTGGGACGAAATGCTCAAAAACAGCAAATGGAAAAATTATCCCGATTTTGGTAAGTTCCGCAAAGGCAAAATTGGCCTGCAAGACCACGGCGATGGCGTGTGGTTCCGGAACATCAAGCTGAAAAAGCTTTAGGGAGGTTGAGGAGTTGAGGAGAAAGCCAGCATCGCGCAAAATGAGATGCTGGCTTTTTGTATTTGTATCTAAGCTAAAATAAGGTGGACATCTTTGTTTTTGAGGTTTAGCAAAAAAAGAACACAACTTCCTTTCATCCAGTTGTTTATCTTTTTTCACTAAACCCAAACCTGTCCACCTTTTTTTTTACGCTCCCTTTGTTGAAAACTTCAGAGAAGTTTCCATAGCTGAGAATTTTGCAATTTTTATGGTGAACATGACGCTTATGACCGCGAAGCGGGCCTATTCTGAAATTCTTTCAAATTCAGGTTTAGGGGCGATAAAAAAAATAAGTTCTTCATTTTGCCAAAGGATCAGATAAGTAAACGATTCATTTTAAGTGTCTTATCTGATCCTTTGGCTCGAGTAAAATGAATAGTTATTTTTTGCCCACTACTTAGACAAAATTGGTCAACGTCATGCAAGAAATTCTGTAATTCTGTAATCCTGAAAATCCTGGTTTAGACAAAAAAATGTAATTCAGATAAAAAATACCTCATGTGATTGTTGAAACTGCCTTGCTCCGAAGTTTTGAGTATTTGAAGAAAAAGAACAAAGTTCCATCAACCAGCATTTTCCAAACCTGATTAATGTAACTTTTCCCCAAAAAAGCATTCTTTTCGTTAGGGGAAACCCCAAAATTTGCGCTTTGAGGGGATAGATAGCCAATTAATTAGTTTTTTTTGCGTATCTTTCCTACAAATTCAGGAATTCTTGTTTGCTGCCTGACACTTGTAGTTGAAAAATTGAAGTGTTGAAAGGTTGAAAAGATTAGCCCAGCATGAAAAATTGAACGAGAAATCCTGCCATTTTTATCAAATAGTCTGAGTGAAAAACATTGCCATATTCGCCTCCGGAAGCGGATCGAACGCGCGAAAAATCATGGAGTATTTTGCCCCCCATGCAGAAGTGACCGTACAATTGGTCATCTCCAACCGGGAGGATGCAGGAGTTCTTGAGATCGCCACTTCCTTCGGGGTTGATACTGTTGTAATCAAGCGCAAAGATTTTTACGAAACCGATGACATCCTTTCGGTTTTGGAAAAATATGAAATCAGTCTGATTGTTTTGGCCGGCTTTTTGTGGTTGGTCCCAGCCTACTTGGTCGAAGCTTATTCCGGGCGTATCCTGAACATCCACCCTGCTCTACTGCCTAAATACGGGGGCAAGGGCATGTTCGGAATGCATGTCCATGAGGCCGTCAAGGCCGCACAGGAAAGCGAGACGGGCATCACTATCCACCAAGTTAATGCCCATTACGACGAAGGCCAAGTGGTTTTCCAAGCGCGCTGTGAAGTGACGCCCGAAGACACCTCTACTGATATTGCCCGGAAAGTACAAGTTTTGGAACACCGCCATTTCCCGGAAGTGATTGACCAGGTTTTGGCAAAATTGCCGTGAACAACAGGGTGGTTCGAGGTTCGAAATTCAGTGTGGTTCGTTGAAATGTTGAAGAGTTGAAATGTTGAAAAGTACCGCACTGAATCGAAATACGTACCAAGATTGAAGTTTGTCGCAGGGGTTTGTCTGAGAACAAGCATATACCACTTAATACTTGAAAACACCGGGCTTGTGAAAAAGGCTTGAAGGCCAGTTGAAAAAATCGGATGTAAAAATCCACTAGTAGGGCTGAATTCTCTTCAACCCTTCAACTTTTCAACCCTTTAACTCCCTACCCAACCCCATTCCATTCATCAATGCCAACATCTATGTTGAAGAAATCATTGTTTTTCTTGTTGTGCTGCGGCCTTGTAGGCTCGCTGAGCGCCCAGAATGCCAAAAGATTGCAAAAACAAGGCGACGAAGCCTTTGCAAAAGGGGCTTATACCCAAGCTGCTGACTTTTACAATCAAGCCTGGCAAAGAGGCAAAAAGCCAGAGGCTGCCTTCAAAGCAGGAGAAGCCCATTACCTCAACCGCGATTACCGAAAGGCTGCCGAAGCTTACATCAACGTAAAAGACAAAAACGACCAATTCCCGTTGGTGGGCCTGAAGTATGCCCGCAGCTTGAAGCAGGATGGCCAATACGACAAGGCTGCCAAAGCCTTCAGCGATTTCCGCGACAACTACACTGGCGAAGGCAAAGCCGTGGTGGAAGACATCGTGCAAACTGAAATGCAAGGTTGCGAACTGGGAAAACTCCTGCCCGCACAGGCCAACCAAGCCATCGAAGTGAGCCATGCGGGGTCGGGAGTGAATACCTCCGACAACGACTTTGCACCATTGCCGATCAGTGATAAACTGCTGTATTATTCCTCGACCAACGGCGGCATCGCCCGCATTTTCCGCTCCAATTATGCAGACAATGCCTGGGGCAAAGGCGCAACGCCCGAAAGTTTTCCGGTGATCAGCAAGGGTCAATACTGCCACGGTAGCATTTCTGCCGATGGCCAACGCTACTACTTTACCATTTGCGACTCAAAAGGCAGTTTTGAAAACCGCACTACCCGCTGTGAGATCTATGTGATCAAAAAACAAGCCAACGGCTGGTCGAATCCAGAAATGCTGAACGAGTCGGTAAATGCCAAAGACGTTACTTCAACCCACCCACAGGTGGTGACCACTGGTGACAAAGAAGTACTTTATTTCGCTTCCAACCGTGCAGGTGGTCGCGGTGGCATGGATATTTGGTACGTGACCCGCTCCCTTGCGGCAGGCACCAATACTTTCTCGAATCCAGTCAACTTGGGCCCTAGCATCAATACCCTGGGTGATGAAATGACGCCTTTTTACAGCAAAGAAGAGGGTACTTTGTATTTCGCTTCCAATGGTATGCCAGGTATCGGGGGCTTTGACATTTTCAGTTCCAAAGGCGAAATGACTACCTGGGGCACTGCTGACAACATGGGCTTGCCTTTCAACTCTTCAGTTGACGACTATTATTTAATCAAAACGCCTGGTGGTGAAGCTGGCTTTTTGGTGTCGAATCGCATCGTAGCAGGCGAAAAAATCACCACCAAGGACGATGACATCTTCGCATTCAAGAGCAAACTGGTGGTAGCCAAACTGGAAGGTGAAGTTTTTGCCCAGGAAACTGGCGAGGCTTTGAACAAATACGTTTTGTACTTGTATGAAATCCGCCCCGATGGTTCGGAGTCGGTTTTGCTCAATCGGGAGTTCACCGATAAAAAGTACTCACTTGAATTGTTGCCCAACCGCAAGTTTCGGGTAGAAATCACCCCTCCAGGTTACGAAACGGGGACTTATATGTTCACCACTGACAATCCGAATCAGGTGCAAGGCCAGCCTTTGATGGTCAAAAAACTGGGCACTACTCCACAGCCTCCAATCGTAGACAACACGCCCAAGCCCAATCCTGGTAACACCAATCCCAACTTACCATCCAATCCCAATCCACCCCAACCACCCCAACCACCCAAGGTAGATCCTAACGGTACGATGGTGGGCCGTGATCCAGTCAACAATATGCCTCCCGCCAGCGGCGATATGTACACTACGCGGGGCATCGGCCCTGCCGACAAAGAGGAGTACATGTCCAATGCCCCACGCTTTGAAGGTGAATACTACAAGATCCAACTGGCTGCTGTGACGGGGTTCAAACCCAATGACAGTCGCTTTGAAGCCTTCATTGACCTGGGCAATGTACAGACCGAAAGCATGACCAATAGCAAAAAAATGACGCGGATCCTGATTGCCTCATTTTACACCAAAGAAGACGCCAAAGTAGCGCTGGCAGCCGCTAAAAAGCGCGGCTTCCCACAAGCCTTTATCGTGCGCTATACCAATGGTGAACGTTATGGCAAGGTGAATTTTTAAGCGTTTTTGCTTGATAAAAGGGCCCAAATCAGGACTTGCTGCCATGATTTGGGCCTTTTTTATGTTCATTTACAGCTTTGATAAGCAAATGCAGGGGTGTTTTCGCCTTTTGTACAGGCCAAAATAGATCAGATAAGCTGAAAACATCATTCTTGGGCAAGTGGCAAATAAAAGGAAAACGTACTCCCTATGCCTAATTCGCTTTCTACGGCTATCGTTCCTCCCTGGGCTTCGATGAATGCTTTGCTGATTGCAAGCCCCAGGCCAGTGCCTTCTTTGCCTGAACCAGGGATGCGGAAGTAGCGGTCAAAAATTTTGCCTTTGTACTGTGGAGAAATCCCTTGTCCAGTGTCTCTGACCGCAAAAACCATTTGATTTTTAAGACCATCAAGCAATACCAAGATCTTCGATTGCTCCGGAGAATAGCGTATCGCATTGTTCAATAGGTTTACCATCACCCACGCAGTTTTTTCGCTGTCTGCGACCACTTTATACTTATTTTCGGGTAAATCCACTTGTATTTCGATGCCTTTCTGTTCAGCTGCGTTTTTACAAACCTCCAGGGCGTATTGCACAATCTCAATTGGATCAGTTGGGATCATGGTCAATTGGATATTTCCCGTTTCCGCTTGGGTCATGTCTAAGAGTTCTCCTGTGATGTTGAGTAAACGAGTCGCATCTTCTCGGATGCTGCCAATCAAGTGTTTCTGTTCAATGTTGATGGGGCCGATTTTCTCATTTTCCAGCAATTGCAAGCTCATTTTGATAGATGCAATCGGCGTTTTGAACTCATGCGAAATAGTGGCAATAAAGTTGGTTTTAGCGGAATCTAATTCCTTGTAAACCGTTACGTTGCGTAGAATAATAACATAGCCAATGTGCTTTGTTCTATCCTCTCCAGTTGGAATTACGGTAATGCCAATATTGTCTTGTTCAAAATATGATTCTTTTCCACTGGCGTATATTTTTAAGGCTTTCTTATCAACCTGGTCGGGTGAAGCCATTAACTTATTGAGCAGTGTGCGCAACAAGTCATTGTGCAAGGCGACCTCACTTGCCGATTGCCCAAGCAGGTCTGTTTCCTTTAACCCAAGAATTTGCAGGGCTTCTTGGTTCGCAAAAAGGATACATTTGTTTTCGTCTAAACCAATTACTGGATCATGCATATTGCTGACCAGGGCTTCCATGCGTTTTTTTTCATTCATTACCGAGGCGAGGTTGCTTTCGTTGTATTCCTGTAGTTTTTGGGCCATCGTATTGAAAGAGCGTGCAAGGACACCAAACTCGTCGTGGCTTTGAAAATGCACCCTTTGGGCATAGTTTTTGGCCGCAATTTGCTCAATACTCAGGGTCAATTCACTAATGGGATTGGCGATGTAATAGGGTAGGTTGATGAGCAGCACAAAAGCAATCATAAAGGAAAGGGCACTTACGATTGCAATCCAATAAGTAGCTGCATTGGCGGTGTTTTTGGCGTGCATACTTTTGCGGTCGATGGCCTGCATGTTCAAATCCATGATTGAAAAAAGATCTTGCTGAATGGCGCTGCGAAGTGTGCTATCTTGAGGGTTCTTGAGGGCCTTTTTATGTTTTTTTTGCAATAAATTACTTATTTCCGCTTCTCCGGGTTCTGTGATGTTGGCAAGTTGTTTTTGCAATAGCATTTTGAATTCCTGTGATTGGGCAACATTTTGCAAATCATTTATTTTCATCATTTTGCCGACATACTCAAGTGAGTTGTAATTCGAGCGCAAGATATTGTCACTATCGGATTTGAGGTCGTTGGCATACCAAATCCCAACCACCGCTTGCAGTACGATGAGAATGAACAATAGCCCTACGCCGAGTGTCAGTTTTGCTTTGATTTTCATGTCAGGTCAGGATAACGACGTCAAATTGGTGTTCTTGGAGGTTGCGCAAGAGTTGCCTTAAAACCCCCCTCGAAAACAAGAGGCTGAACCAACTCAAACGAGGCTTGCCCATACAAATAGTGGTTACTTGGCGAAGCAAAGCTTGCTCCAGGATGCAGTTGGCTACTTTTTGGTCCTTGATGTTGATGACTTCAGCCCCCAGTTCGGTGGCCAGCTTAAAATTATTGATCAGAAAACGCTGTTTGTCCAGGGCGATTTGATCAGGGTTTTCAGCAGGGGTTTGTACATACAAAACGTACCATTTGCCATTGTAATAACTGGCCAAACGCGCAGTTTTGCGAATGACCGTTCGGGCAGAGCGCTCATTGCTGCTGATGCAAGCCATGAAGCGCTCGTGGCGCAAGGTATTGGTCGATAATACTTCCGCATCTACTTTTCGTTCTACTTGAGCGGCCACTTCTTTGAGGGCTAGTTCACGCAATTGTAGGATGTTTTCGCTTCTGAAGAAGTTGTTCAGAGCGGTTTCTACTTTATCGGGTTTGTAGATTTTTCCATCCTTTAGGCGGCTAATGAGTTCGTCGGCAGTCAGGTCGATGTTGACTACTTCATCGGCTTGGGCCAGGATGCTATCGGGGATGCGCTCTTTGATCTCCAATCCTGTGATTTGTTTTACCTCTTCATTGAGGCTCTCCAGGTGCTGGATGTTCACGGCACTGATGACATTGATGCCTGCTTCCAGGATTTCCAATACATCTTGCCAGCGCTTTTCATTTTTACTGCCTTCGATATTGGTATGGGCCAATTCATCGACAATTACCACCTCTGGTCGGGCGTTGATGATGGCCTGTACGTCCATTTCCTCCAGCTCTTTTCCCTTGTAAAATAGTTGTCGCCGTGGAATTACAGGCAAGCCTTCCAGCAAAGCCAGCGTTTCCTTGCGTTGATGGGTTTCTACAAAGCCAATTTTGACATCTATGCCGCTGCGGAGCAAGGCGTGGGCCTCCTGCAACATGCGAAAGGTTTTACCTACCCCAGCACTCATGCCGATGTAGATTTTGAATTTACCTTGTCGCGATTTTTTGACCAAATCCAAAAATCGTTGAACATTGCGGTCTTTTTCTTCCATTAAAATCCCAAGGTTAAAGCCGTGGTGAAAAGAGAATTGCCTTGTTCAAGTGCATCAACTGGCCCAAAAATGGCATCGCGACTGGAAAAACGCCGCCATTCTAGCCGCCACATCATATTGCTAGATAGGTTTACATCTGCGTTCAAAGAATAAGCACTGGTCCTAAAACCACTGTCGGTATCCGTACCTATAATCACTTGATTGGGATCCTGGTAGTTTTCCCAACGCGCGGTCAGGCTTAGTTTTTCGCTGGGCAAATAGCGCAGCAACAGCACTGGTGTATACCATACGTTCAGGTCCGTTGAACCTTTGCGACTTTGTTCTGCACCCAAGTCAAAGGCCAAGGTCAATGCCCAGTGATCGTTAAATTGGAATACGCCATACAGGTTGTGAAAATACCGCATTTGGCGTGAGCTGTCGGGCTTGTCGTTGCCAATGAAAGAACTGCTGTTGAGGGTTATTTTGTCGCTGGGCTTGAAGCTGATTTGGTGGCCAAAAGCGGGCGTATTATTGCCTGGTACCCTTTGAATGCGCTGCCAACCATTGAGCCACAACACACTAAAAAGCCATTTTTCGTCTGCACTTTGGCTGGTGATTTTTACCCCACTCTCGTAATAAGGCGAGTTGTCGGCCATCATGCTGCGGGTCAAGGTCCAACAATCTTTGCCAATGGCGCTTTCAAAACCGATGTGTGAAGGAAATATCCCAGCGTCTATCCACAAAGATTGATTTTTGGAAATTTTATAACCCACGTTGGCTTCAAAAATATTGCGCAACACGCCGGGTTCTGCTGCCAGATTGGCGTTGGCATAAGTACCCGTCATCAGAGCGAGGTTGCCACGCATCCGGTCTTGGGCATAAGCAGCTTTGAGCAGGCCCAGGTTGAGATTCAACTCATTGTGCCGATTGTGCGAATATACAAAGCCCGGTCGGGTTTGGTTCGCAGGTCGCGCAAAATCATAGGCATAATAAGCCTCAATATAACCACTGAATTGCCAACTGGATAAACTATCTTGGGCTTTGAGCGCCAAAATAGCGCTGAAAAAGAGTAGAAAAAGGACTGAAAGTTTCATGGTTTTGGTTTTATCAGGACATGTAAAAAGCAGTTGAAGATAGTTATTTTTTTCGCAATTGATCCAGTGCCAGGTTGAGTTTCAAGACGTTGATCCGATCCGGGCCGAAAAGCCCTAAAAAAGGCCTTTCGATCTGCAATTCTACTAGTTTTTTGACTTGTTCCTCTTGCAGTTGATTGGCCATGGCTACCCTCCTGACTTGAATCTTAGCTGCTTGTACCGAGATATGTGGGTCCAGTCCGGCTCCACTAGCCGTCACCAGGTCAGCTGGGATACCTGAGGTTTGTAGGCCCGGATTTTGTTTCAGCAAAGTATCAATCCGATTTTTCACTTCGATCAGATAATCAGGATTGCTGGGACCTTTGTTGCTACCTCCGGCTCCTGCTGCATTGTAATTGACCGCCGAGGGGCGGGATTGAAAATGGGTTTTGGGGTCAAAATTTTGACCTACACCCGTGAAATGCACTTTGGCTCCTAGCATTTCCTGCACACCTTGGCCTTGTCCAGGGCTCAATTGGGCAATCGACCAGATCAAGAGCGGATAAACGATGGAAAGTAGTAGCGCACACCATAATGTTAGGCGAACAGCAGTCAATAGGTCTTTCATTACTATTTTTTTAAAACCAAATGGATACCAAAAGGTCGATTAACTTAATGCCTACAAAAGGGGCAATTATCCCGCCCAGGCCATAAAGCAGCAAATTGCGACGCAGAAGGGCACTCGCTCCAATGGGCTTATATGGTACTCCACGCAAAGCCAGCGGAATCAAAGCCGGGATGATCAGGGCATTGAAAATCACTGACGACAGGATGGCGCTCTCTGGGCTGTGCAATTGCATGACATTCAAGCCCTGCAAAGCTGGAATCGCCGTAATGAACAAGGCTGGGATGATGGCAAAATACTTGGCCACGTCATTGGCAATGCTGAAAGTCGTGAGCGCACCACGGGTCATCAGCAATTGTTTGCCAATTTCCACCACTTCGATCAGTTTGGTAGGGTCGTTGTCGAGGTCCACCATGTTGCCAGCCTCTTTGGCGGCTTGGGTACCGCTGTTCATGGCTACCCCCACGTTGGCTTGGGCCAGAGCCGGAGCATCATTGGTGCCGTCACCCATCATTGCGACCAAGCGCCCTTCTGCCTGCTCATGGCGGATGTACTGCATTTTATCTTCAGGCTTGGCTTCGGCGATGAAGTCGTCAACCCCGGCTTGCTCGGCAATGTACTTGGCTGTCAAGGGATTGTCGCCAGTCACCATCACGGTTTTGATGCCCATTTTGCGCAAGCGCTCAAACCGTTCGCGAATGCCAGTTTTGATGATGTCTTGCAATTCTACCACGCCCAATACTTGCTCATTTTCCGCCACTACCAGCGGCGTACCGCCATTGTTGGAGATTTTGCTGGTCAACTCCAATATTTGATCCGGGAAAGAATGGCCTGCATTTTCTACCAATCGGCGAATCGCGTCAATGGCGCCTTTGCGAATGCGGGTTTGCTCAAAATCCAAGCCTGAAATGCGGGTTTCAGCAGAAAATTTGACGAATACCGGGTCCTTTGGGGTCAGCTTGGCCAGGTCTAAATTGGCCAACTCTAGAATTGATTTCCCTTCTGGGGTCGTATCCGCCAAAGAACTCAATACACTAGCCCTCAGCAGGTGCTGTGGATCTACTCCGCTCAAAGGGTGAAATGCTGTCGCTTTGCGGTTGCCGATGGTGATGGTTCCCGTTTTATCAAGCAGCAAAACGTCTATATCTCCAGCCGTTTCCACCGCTCGGCCACTTTTGGTCACTACATTGGCCCGTAAAGCACGGTCCATACCTGCAATGCCAATGGCCGAAAGCAAGCCCCCGATTGTGGTTGGAATCAAACACACAAACAGGGAAATAAAAGCTGCAATGGCGATGGGGGCCTGGGCAAAGCTTGACATGGGTTTCAAGCTGACGATCACGATAATGAACACCAGGCTAAAACCAGCCAACAAGATGGTCAAGGCAATTTCATTGGGTGTTTTTTGCCGGGAGGCCCCTTCCACCAAGGCGATCATTTTGTCTAAAAAACTCTCTCCCTGCGAAGCCGTAACCACTACTTTGATTTGATCGGAAAGTACCTTGGTGCCGCCAGTTACGGATGATTTATCGCCGCCAGCCTCGCGAATCACCGGGGCACTTTCGCCAGTGATTGCGCTTTCGTCGATGGTAGCCAAGCCCTCAATGATCTCCCCGTCACTGGGGATGATATCGTCGGCAGTACAGACAAAGACATCGCCTTTTTTGAGTTCCGATGAAGAAATCAGCTTGACTTTGCCCGTGGAGTCGTCCCACAACTTGGCGGGTGTCTCGCTGCGGGTTTTGCGCAGCGAATCGGCCTGGGCTTTGCCCCTGGCTTCGGCAATGGCTTCGGCAAAGTTGGCAAAAATCAGGGTTAAAAACAGCAACACAAAAACACAAATATTGTAAGCCAAACTACCCTGACTTTGGTCGCCCAAGGCAATGCCAACGCATACCACCAACATGACCAAAGTTCCCACTTCGACCAAAAACATGACTGGGTTGCGCAGCATCAAGCGAGGATCAAGTTTATAAAAAGCGGATTTTAATGCCGCACTGATTGCACCCTTTGGGAAAAGGGTATTTTCAGAATTTTTCATCACTTTTGGATTAGTAGAGCATAAAATATTCGGTAAGTGGCCCCAATACCAAGGTTGGAAAGAAAGCCAATGCCGCAATGATGAAAATGACCGCAAAAACCATCGTGCCAAAAGTAGCCGTATCGGTTCGCAGCGTACCTGCACTTTCTGGTATGTATTGCTTTTGGGCCAACAATCCAGCAATGGCTACCGGACCAATGATCGGCAAGTAGCGTGCCGTCAAGATGATCAAGCCCGTAGAAAGGTTCCAAAACAGCGTATTGTCACCCAGCCCCTCGAAACCACTACCGTTGTTGGCTGAGGCAGAACAGAACTCATACAGCATTTGGCTAAAGCCATGACTGCCAGGATTGCTCAACCAAGCTGCACAAGCATCCGGATTTTGTGCATACAGATAAGTAGCCAAACCCGTGCCCAGCATCACCAATAAAGGGTGCAAAAGGGCAATGATCATGGCAATTTTCATTTCCCGCGCTTCGATTTTTTTACCCAAAAACTCCGGCGTGCGGCCCACCATTAATCCACTGATGAACACCGCGAGAATGACAAACACGTAAAAATTCAAAAAACCTACGCCTACTCCGCCAAAGAAGCAATTGGTCATCATTCCCAGCATGGCCGACATACCAGTGAGCGGAGTCATGCTGTCGTGCATGGCATTCACCGAACCGTTGCTGGTACAAGTGGTATTGATGGCCCAATAAGCCGAAGCGGCTGCGCCAAAACGGACTTCTTTGCCCTCCATGCTGCCTTGATTTTGTTGAATACCCATTGCCGCAATGGCGGGATTGCCTTCAAGTTCGGAAGCAATGGCTGGTAAGAGCAACAGCAGGAACCCCAGGCACATCACCCCGAAGAATGTCCAGGCCAGCTTGCGTCGTTTTAGTACATGGCCCATTGCGAACAACATCGCAATAGGGATGAGCAGGATGGAGATGGTTTCTACCATGTTGCTCAAATAGGTCGGGTTTTCGAGGGGGTGCGCAGAGTTTGGGCCAAAAAAGCCGCCCCCATTGGTGCCCAATTGTTTGATAGCCACAAAAGCGGCCACAGGACCTCGGCTGATCTCAATGCCATCCCCTTGCAGGTTTTCGGTCAAGGCTTTACCTAAAAAGGTCATCGGAACCCCTTGAAAAACATAAATGCTTGCAGCCAAAATTGACAAGGGCAGCAGGACCCGCGTGATCGAGCGCACAAAGAATACATAAAAATTACCCAATTTTTCACTCGCACGCTCGCGCATGCCCTGAAAAACTACCGCACAAATGGCCATACCCGTAGCAGCACTGATGAATTGCCACAACATGAGGGTCATCTGCCCCAGATAAGACAGACCTGTTTCGCCTGAGTAGTGTTGTAAATTGGTGTTGGTGATAAAGCTCACCGAGGTATTGAAAGCCAGATCAGGACTCATCGAAGCAATGCCATCTGGGTTCAAAGGCAGCCAGCTCATGTTGCTCAATACAAGCATGGACAATACAAACCAACCAGCGTTGATCGTGAGCATTGCCTTCAGGTTGTTTTGCCAACTCACTTGTTGCATTTCATCGATCCCCGCAATGCGATAAAAGAGGCGGTCAATAAAACCTAAAAAAGGGTCCGACCAGTTTTTCTCGAAGTTCAAAACCTGTCCAATGTGCTTTCCCAAGGGAATGGCGAACAGCAAGAGCAGGGCAAACATGAGCCCAACTCCCAAAATTTCTTGCCACATGATTTAGAATTTTTCAGGTTTAATCAATACGTAGCACAAGTAGCCGAACAGTACCACGGCTAAAACAAAGAGTAACCACATGGAATCAGATTTTTTCAAACCATTTAATCATTCGGGAAAAAAGGGCAAAAAGCAGTAGCCCCAGCAGTATGAAAAGTATTGTTTGCATGTCTTAACAGTTTTTGCTTAGGTGCGTCTCCGCACGCTAAAGCAGGATTCATGTCAATCTTTGCAATTAGTGGGCCAAAAAAAGAAAGGTAATTTTAAAATATTGATTATCAATTAATTATATTATTTTTTCCTTTTTTTTAAAATACAAACTTCCCTAGCATTTTGCTAGTACACCCTAGCAAAACGCTAGGGAAGAAGGCTAATCAATCTGGTATTCGCTGATTTTTCGATACAGGGTGGTCAAAGCTACTCCCAAGAGACGAGCACTTTCGGTTTTGTTGCCTTTGGTATGCTTCAATACTTTTAGGATGTGTTGTTTTTCGGCCTGGGCAAGGTCAAAACTGCTGGTGCCTGGGTTTTCCTCGTTTTTAGGGCTGTTTCCTTGCCATTCAAAAGGTAAGGTCTCGCTTTGCAGCAGTCCCCCTTCGTTTAAAATCACACTGCGTTCGATGATGTTCTTCAGTTCACGGATGTTACCGGGCCAATGGTAGGTTTTCAATGCCTGAAGGTATGCTGGGGTAAAACCGTTGATGTTGCGCTTGGTTTTTTGGGCAAAATGAACCAGAAAATGTTGGGCCAAAGCTTCAATATCCTCTGGTCGCTCGCGCAAGGGACTCAAGTTGATGCTAAAAACCGAGATGCGGTAATACAAGTCATCGCGGAAACGCCCAGCTTGGATTTCAGTTTGTAAATTGCGGTTGGTGGCGGCAATCACCCGGAGATCGACATGGCTTGGTTTGCTTTCGCCTACCCGAAAAAAAGTGCCAGTTTCCAATACCCGTAGTAGCTTGGCTTGAAGATCAATGGCCATTTCTCCAATTTCGTCCAGAAAAATAGTGCCATGATTGGCTTCTTCAAAAAGCCCTTTTTTGTCCTTACTTGCCCCGGTAAATGCACCTGCAATGTGCCCAAAAAGCTCACTTTCCAGTAAATCTTTGCTGATGGCTGCACAATTAACAGCTACAAAAGACTTCTTTTGGCGTTCACTCGCGGCATGAATGGCTTGGGCAAAAACTTCCTTACCAGTGCCCGTTTCGCCACACAATAAAACGGTTGCGGTTGATTTGGCTACTTTTTTGGCCAGCCCCATGGCTTGTTGGTTGGCTATGGAGTGCCCAATGATTTGCTCAAAAGAACGCCGAAGGTCAAGGCTTTTCTCCAGGTGTTCGACCCTTTGTACCAACTCGTTTTTTTCCAGTGCCAGGTAAACTAGGGGGATGATGCGGTTGTTGTCATCGCCCTTGGTCAGGTATTCAAAAGCACCATTTTTGATGGCTTTCACGCCATCTGGGATGTTTCCGTAAGCGGTTAGGAGGATTATTTCCACTTGCGGATAAGATTCTTTGATCTGTTGAGTGAGTTCGATGCCATTGCAATCGGGCAGTTTTACATCGCAAAGTACCAGTTGAATCAAGTTTTTACTCAGTATCTGCATGGCCGTTTTGCCATCGCCAGCCTCTAGTACCTCAAAACCTTCCAAGCTGATGATCCGGGCCATCAAGGACCGCAGCTTTTCTTCGTCATCAATGATTAGAATTTTTTTAGGCATGGAATTAGTTTTGAATGTTTCTACCAAGATAAGAAAAGGAGCCTTTAAACCGAACCATGCCCCACGATTCTAATAAATATTTGTCCTCCGCTCACGCACTTTGCCCCATCTCCCAGCCGATCAAGGCTTTTTTGCGGATTTCGCCCCAATGGTAACTGCCCACAATCCCCTTCTTGCGGATCACCCGGTGACAGGGTATCAGGTACGCAACTGGATTTTGGCCTACTGCCGTGCCGACTGCCCGGTTGGCCTTGGGATTGCCGATGGTCTCGGCGATTTGTTGGTAAGTACGTACTTCACCGCTGGGAATGCGCAGTAGGGCCTCCCACACTTTTACCTGAAAATTGGTGCCATTGACCAACAAGTGGATCTTGGCAGCGGGCTCTTCCTGGCTGAAAACCTGTGCAGCCAACCTGGCCGTATGCGAGGTGTTGTTTTGCCACTGCGCCGAGGGCCATTGTTGCTGCAAAGCTGCCAGGGCTGGCGCTTCTTGCCCTGATTCTACAAAACTGAGGTGGCAAATGCCCTTGTTGGTGCTGGCCAAAAGGCATTGCCCAAAGGGAGTTGGCTGAAAACCGTAGTGGATGGCCAGGTTTTCGCCACCCGATTTGAATTGTTGGGGCGTCATGGCCTCCAGGGTGATGAAGTGGTCATAAACCCGCGATTGGGCCGAGAGGCCTGCCAGTTCGGCGGCTTCTTGCAGGTTGTTGACTTCCTTGAGTTTGTTCTTTAAAAAATCAACAGTCAGGTACTGCACGAATTTTTTTGGGCTGATGCCCGCCCACTCCTGGAACATGCGCTGAAAATGAAAAGGGCTGAGGTGAACGTGGGCCGCCGCTTCTTCGAGCGTGGGTTGGTCCTTGAAGTTTTCGGACAAAAATTGAATCGCAGCCTCAATGCGGGCGTAATCTTGCGTGCTTTGCATGATTTTATTTTTTTACAAAATTCGGCGCAAATGGCCGCGATAACAACCCGAAACTTGCTGAAATCAGCGAATGCTATTGCAATTTGACACCAAAATCCGACACTTCGGCGCTCAAAGCCTGCTTTCCTTGGTTTATTCAAAGCGTGAATGCATTTTTACCACAAAAAAAGATGCGTTTTACCCTCAGCTTTCTATTTGCGCTCCTTTTGGGAAGCCCAGCATTTGCTCAACTCTTGTCGCCCGATGAATTTTTGCCCCACCGTTTGGGCGAACATTTCACCCCCCACGAAATGCAGGTCGATTACGTTCGGCACCTTGCTAACAACAGCCCTTTGATCAAACTCCAGCCTTATGGCGTGTCCAACCAAAAACGGCCCTTGCACCTGGCGTTTATCAGCAGCGAAGCCAACTTGGCCAAACTGGAAGCCATTCGCCAAAATCACTTGCGCCGGGCGGGCCTGCTCGACGGAGCCACCGACCCCAAATTGGACCTGACGATCATGTGGATCAGCTACACCGTACACGGCAACGAGCCTGCGGGTAACGAAAGCGGGATGCGGGTTTTGCACAAACTGGTCAATCCAGCCAACACCCAAATCCAGGAATGGCTGAAAAACACCCTGGTCATCATCGACCCTTGTCTCAACCCCGATGGCAACTCGCGCTATACCCATTGGTACCGCAACATGGCGGGTAGCACCCCCAACCCCAGCCCCCAGGCCCGTGAGCACCAAGAACCTTGGCCTGGCGGAAGGGTCAACCATTATTGTTTTGACCTGAACCGCGATTGGGCTTGGCAAACCCAAGCCGAAACCCGCCAGCGCCTACTCAAATACAACGAATGGATGCCACAAGTGCATGTGGATGTGCATGAACAAGGCTACAACTCGCCTTACTTTTTCCCACCCGCTGCGCAGCCTTACCACAAATACATCACCCCATTCCAGCGCGAATTTCAGGTGACGGTGGGCAAAAACAATGCCAAGTATTTCAATGAAAAAGGCTGGTTGTTCTTCACCCGCGATGTGTTTGACCTGTTTTATCCCAGTTATGGCGATACTTATCCTACTTACAACGGGGCCGTTGGCATGACTTACGAGCAAGGCGGCATCGGAGCTGGTTTGGCCGTGACCCTACAAAATGGCGATACCCTGACTTTCAAAGACCGGGTAGAACACCACGCCACCGCAGTATTGGCCACCATTGAGACCGTGGCGCAAAACGGTCCGGCTTTGCAGAAAAACTTCGTCGAGTTTTTCCAACGCAACCGCAACAACCCACCCGGACAATACAAAACCTTTGTGATCAAAGCCAGCAATGCCCGCGAACGCCTCAAGGGTTTTTGTGAGCTACTGGACCGCAACAAAATCCAATATGGCAAGGCCGGAAAAGCTAGTACGATCAACGCATTCGACTACCAAACGGGCAAAACGACCAGCGTAAAAGTAGAGCCCAACGACCTGGTCGTGAGTGCTCACCAGTCGCGGGGTGCAATGGCGCAAATCCTGCTGGAGCCCAATGCCGAACTCGTGGACTCCATGACCTACGACATCACCGCCTGGTCTTTGCCCTACGCGCACGGCCTTGAAGCCTACGCCAGCACCCAACGCATGGACCCCGATGGTGCCTTTACCATCGCGCCCGCAGCGGCCATCAATAGCGCCGCCAAACCTTATGCCTACCTGATCCCCTGGCGCGGCATGGGCAATGTGCGTTTTTTGGCGGCAGTTTTGAAAAAAGGCATCAAGGTGAGGGCTGCGCAAGAAATTTTCAGCGTAGAGGGCAAGTCCTATCCACTGGGCACCTTGGTCTTGACCGAGGGTGACAACCGTAAGTTTGTAGGCAATTTGCAGCAAACAATCACTGCCCTGGCCAAACAGCACGACCAAGAAATCAGTACCGTCAGTACGGGGTATGTGGAGAGTGGCAAGGATTTTGGCTCTAGCTCATACGCTTTGTTGAAGAAGCCCAATGTGGCAATTTTGAGCGGAGAAGGCACTTCGAACAACGAATTCGGCCAGGTTTGGCACTATTTCGACCAGGAATTGCAGTACCCACACACCGTACTTGATGCCAACCGCCTGGATCGCCTGGACCTGAGCAGCTACAACCTGCTGATCATGCCCGAAGGCCGTTACCGTTTCAACGACGTGGTTTGGGAAAAAATCAGCTCTTGGGTCAACGCAGGTGGCCGCCTGATTGCCATTGGTGATGCTTTAAACAGCCTGGAGGGCCGCAAAGGTTTTGGCCTGCCCAACCAAACCGACACCAAAGAAAAACCCCAAAGCGAAGACCTTACCAAGCTGGATGACTACGGCAGCCAGGACCGCCGGGCCATCAGCAGCTATATTCCAGGGGCGATTTTCAAGGTGAAACTCGACGTGACCCACCCTTTGGCCTACGGCCTTGCGCCCACCTATTTTTCGCTCAAAACGGGAGACATGCACTTCCCAGCCCTGAAAAACGGCTGGAACGTGGGTACCATCGGCCCCGATCTAATGGTGCAGGGTTTTGCGGGCAAAAAAGCCAAGGAAAACATGAAAAACACCGTGGTTTTTGGCAGCGAAAACAAGGGCGCTGGTTCTGTGATTTACTTGGTAGACAACCCTCTGTTCCGCGCTTTTTGGGAAACTGGAAAGCTGGTGATGGGTAATGCGGTTTTTATGCCTTGAGCACTGATTGAGCACTGATTGAGCATTGATGAAACAAGAAAGCCAGCGTGACTTTGGGGTTGCGCTGGCTTACTTGTTTTTGGTGGTGTTTTGAACGTACTGAAAACTTCGGAGAAAGGTGGCCTCAACAAAGCGAGGTATTCTTTGTCTAAACCAGAATTTTTGTCTAAGTGACAAGCCACGAATAAACCTTACCAAATCGCAACTGCGTTGCCCCGCTGCGCGAGGCTGTTTTTAGTACGCGGATGACGCGGATTTAGCGGATTTTCGCGGATTTCCAGCACGACGTTGACCGTTACGTTGACACGCGTCTCTCTTAAAAACTGGAAAGGTTTATTTTTGACCCGTTACTAAAGGCTCGAATTGGTAGAATTTTCACCAAGAGAATAGACAACTCTTGCTATAGATTGATGCCTCTGTTTACTCTCCACTTGAAAATTAATCAGAGCCTAAAAAAAAATTCGACCAGCTGTCCGATTTGAAAAAGCTCATTCGTCATCGGGGTATAAAACAAAAAAACATACCACAATGGCAAAAGCATTCATTATTCTCGGCATTGCACTGGGTGCAGTATTGGTAGCAATCATCATCCTTTCCTTGGTAGCACCCAAAAGGATTTCGATTCGCAGCGTACAGTTTATCCAAGCGCCAAAAGAGGTAGTTTATGACCAACTGCGCTTCATGAAAAACTTCCCCAATTGGTCACCCTTCAAAGTGCAGGACCCGGAGCAGAAGCACGTGATTTCTGGCCCTGACGGCAGCGTCGGCGCAACCTTCAGCTGGGAAGGCGTGAAGGAAAAAAGCAAAGGCTACCAAAAAGTAGTGGCCCTGAAGGAAAACGAACGGGTTGAGCTGCGCTGTGAGATCACGGTGCCCTTCGAATCACATCCTTCGTTCAACTACGATTTGATCGAAAAAGCAGGTGGAGTAGAGGTCGTGCAAGAATTTGACGTGGCGATGCCTTTTCCCGCCAATGTATTTGGCCTGCTTTTTGGCTTGAAAAGGGAAATTGGGGCTACCAACCAGCAGGGTTTGGCTTTGTTGAAAAAGGTTTGCGAATAGGCCAAAAGCAAATGATAAACCGTTGAACTTAGATTTTTAGGCAAAGTAAAGGGCCGGAGATGAGGGATCGTCTTCGGCCCTTTACGGTTCGACGAAATGAAATTACGCCATATAACTAATAAATACGTTAAACTATCAAAACAGCATTATATTTGCCATGAAACCCGGCCCAAGTGCCATCAAACCAAAGCTATGATTGTCATGACACCCACCACTGCAAAGCAAGTTTTTTCTACGGTATTTACCCTGTGGCTCGTCCTCAATGCCTCCGCGCAACCCAAACTTGAGACCTATCAATTTGCACAAGACATTGAGTCCAAGATTCAAAAAGACACCGTGCCTTGGAAGTACCAACTCGGTGCTACGGACTATTCCATCAGCGCCTATTATCAGAAAGCGCTCGAAACTTGGGACAAAAACGGCAGCGGAAAACCGCAACTCAGCAAAGAAGATAGCCTGTATTTCAATACCTTCAAAAAGCAAGACGCCCAAGAATACATCCTTAATCGTGCGAAAAATGAGAAAATCATTGTCATCAACGAAGCGCACCACAACAGCAGGCACCGGGTTTTTACAACCAGCCTTTTGCAAGGATTGTATGACCAGGGTTATCGTTTTTTGGGCTTGGAAGCTTTATACGATACCAAGATCAACAAGCGTAAATTCCCAGTTTTGGAAAGTGGTTTTTACACCAAAGAGCCACAAATGGCCAATTTGATCCAAACAGCGCTCCGCATCGGATTCACGCTTTTTGAGTACGAGGCTTCGAGTGGTAAAAATGGAAAAGAAAGGGAAATAGAGCAGGCAGAAAACATCGCAAGAACAATGGCCCGAAACCCCACATCGAAATTCCTGATCCATTGTGGTTATGACCATGCCATAGAAGGCACCCCAGGCAACAAAAGCTGGGAGAAAGCAATGGCGGGTTGGTTAAAAGAAAAGACGAAAATTGACCCTTTTACCATTGATCAGGTGGCTTGTACTGAAAAAAGCCAGCTTGAGTTCACCAATCCTTATATTTTGATGGCCAACTCAGCAGTGCCTTTGATCCTCGTCAATGAAGCAGGAAAGGCTTTTAATGGCCCAAAAACCAATGATCAAACCGATTGCAGGGTCATTCACCCCACCACTCAATACCAGAATAACCGCCCCAATTGGCTTTTTTTGAATGGCCAAAGAAAAGCCTACACTATTCCGCAGGCCAAAGTTACTGCATACCCAGTCTTAGTTTTGGCATACCGGGCGAAGGAATTCGAGCGAGATGGAATTCCCGCTGACTTGGTCGAGATTTTAGATCATAAAAGTGCGAGTCCACTTGTTTTGGACCAAGGCAGCTACCAAATCATCATCAAGGATCGAAATTACAAGATCATTGAGCAATTTGAGGTGGAGGTGAAATGAGGGCTGCTCGTGTAAGTTCTCAATCCGTTTTTACAAGTGCCATGTTCTCGTATTGCTTACAAAAGTGAGTGCTCGAAAGCACGTTGGAGACGTGCAGCAGCCCGGTGTCGGTCAGGAGACCTGACACCAGCACAACGCTTAATGGACGCTGGTTCACGGTCTCTGACCGGAATCAACTCACACGCGTTTGTAACGCGTAAACGGATATCAGAAGATTGAGAACTTACAAAAAATTGCTCCCTACCGCATC
This sequence comes from Chitinophagales bacterium, assembly GCA_013299105.1. GTDB lineage: Bacteria > Bacteroidota > Bacteroidia > Chitinophagales > Saprospiraceae > Haliscomenobacter. Next base: position 96,500 of record JAAFJY010000028.1, read on the forward strand.
ACCATCAAGCTCCCAGTAGTAATCTTCTCTTCTCCTTTGCAGCGGTAGCGGATGCGGTAGAGCATGACCCCAGGATTGACGTCCTTGCCCAAGAAGGAGCCATCCCACTTGTCGAACACATTGGTGGTGGCAAAAACCCGGCTGCCCCAGCGGTCGAAAATCTCAAATGCAACCAGTTCTTGGATCACAAAAGGGTTGCTGATGCCGTAGCTGTCATTGAGCCCGTCGCCATTGGGGGTAAAGGCATTGGCCATGAAAATTTGCCCGCAGTCCAAAGTATTGGGATCAACTACGCTGATGCGGATGGAATCGGTAGCGAAACAACGCCCCGCCTGGTCGCTAAACTGGAGTTCGTAGCGGTAAACCCCAGGGCTGGTGGGTTGAATGGTAGCTGGACCTTCAAAAGGTGATACAATGCCAATGATTGGCGACCACTTGAAGATGTTGTTGCAGGTTTGACCCAAGCGGATGTCAACTTTGCCCCCCAGGAAAATGGTGGTGTCGCTGGTGCGGATATTATCGGGTTCTACGGCATACAGTTGGCGAACTTCGTTGTCGTTCAAAGAGCGATTGTACATCCGAAACTCGTCCATAAACCCAGTAAATTCCTTCTGGTTGGGAATTTGGCATTTCGGGTTGCCGAGGATAAAACGACCGTCGTTGCTCAGGTTGATGCGGCCTTGGCTCAGCAATTCTTGTGCTTTACGGCCATTGAGGTACAATTTAACCCGCACTCCTTCGCGTACTACCGTCAAGTGGTGCCAACATTTATTGGTAGGCACGCTGGCAACCAGGTTAAGCGTATTGTTGCCCGATCCCAAGAAAACGTTCACACTGCCAGTAGACGGGCGGTAACGGATGTAAAATTGATTGCCATTGCCGCAGTTGGAGGGCAACTTGCTGGCCAGGTATTGGATACCTACGTTGCTATTGGCTTTGAAATAAAAACTCATGGTGAAGTCCTCGGTATCAAACTCATTGTTCAAAGGCCCTTGTACTTCTATTTGGCTGGTGGCCAAGGTGAAATTTGTCCCCTGGCCGATCGGCCCGCAGGCGAAACCAACGGCAGTTTCCACCCCGCGATTGGCAGTATTGCCCACATCATCGGTGAAGTTGTTCTCAAACTTGTAATAAGTAACCAGGCCAGCTTTGGGTTGTGCCATCAGTCCAATGCTGAACAGGCAACACAACATGAAATACCATGTTTTTGGGTAAAAATTCATTGCCAATGAGTTTGAAAGGGCGCAAAGCTATTACAACCCAAGCAATAAACGCAAGGTACAGGTGGATATTATCGCAAGGAAAGTTTAGTGGTAGCAATATCCCACTTAGGGATACAACAAGTACTTCTTGCGCATTTCTTTGTACTGGGTCAGGTCAGGTTCCCAAGAATCCCGGATTTCTTTTTCAGTTTTTCCGGCCAGGATTTGTTTGCGCAGTTGATCCGTTCCCGCCAGTTTGTCGATGAACTTGTTGGCTAGGAAAAACTTGGCTTTCTCCTCATCTGGATAACTTTGGTAAAAATTGATCAAGAAATCCAGGCGGATGCGGCTTTGCTTACGCACCGTTTCGGGGGTAAACTTGGTCAAATCCATTCCCCTGCATTGAATGCCTTTGTGTGGTGGGTCTTTGGCCCCAGGCTTGGATACCGGGGTGAAAGTGTAGTCACCTGCTTTGCTTAGTGGAGCTCCCATCACTTGAAACTGCTTGTCGGTACCCCGGCCTACACTGACCACTGTGCCTTCAAAAAAGCAGAGCGAGGGATAAAGCAAAATCGCCCGGGCATTGGGCAGGTTAGGGGAGGGTTTTATTGGCAAAACATAGGGTGTGCTGTGGTTATAGCCAATACAAGTCACTACTTGCAACACGCATTTGCGCCCAGCTTCCAGCCAGCCTTCACCATTGACCATTTGGGCGTATTCGCCTACGGTCAGGCCATGTACTACCGGAATTTTATCCATGCCCACAAAGGAACGAAAGGCGGGGTCCAATACGGGCCCGTCGATGTAATGTCCATTGGGGTTGGGGCGATCCAAAATCATAAGCGGGACCTTGTTTTCAGCCACTGCATCCATCAAGTGGTGCAGAGAGGAAATATAGGTGTAAAAACGGGTGCCTACATCCTGGATGTCAAAAATGATGAGGTCCACTCCAGCCAAGTCTTCGGCGCTGGGTTTGAGCTTGGCGCCATAGAGGGATACAATGGGAATTCCAGTTTTGGCGTCTTTGCCATCCTGGATTTTTTCACCAGCATCTGCGTCCCCCCGGAAACCGTGTTCTGGGGCAAAAATGCGAACGATGTTGATTTTATACGTGAGCAGGGTATCCACTAGGTGGCTTTTGGCAACGGTGGAGGTCTGGTTGACCATCATGGCCACTTTTTTACCTTCCATCTTGGGCAGGTATTCGCTCATGCGCTCGGCTCCCGTTTTCAAGGCTACCCGAATCGGGATGGGTTGACCTGCGGGTTTTGTTACTTGTGCGTGGCAGAGTGTCACAAAAAACAAGAAAAAAACAACAAATCCTTTTATTTTCTTCACCCTTACATTATTTTGCTGGCTGAATAAAAAACACACCGACAAGGTAGTAAAGCTGCATGACTTAATGAAGAAAAAATACGCCATCATTGATGTAGAAACAACTGGCGGTAAGGCTTCGCGCGACCGAGTTTTGGAGATTGCGATTGTGCTGCACGATGGCGAAAAAATCATTGAGTCCTGGGAGACCCTGATCAATCCAGAAACCTGGATCCCAGGCCAAATCACCCAATTGACTGGGATTACTTCGGACATGGTTGAAGATGCACCAAAGTTTTATGAAGTGGCCCGCAAGGTGGTAGAAATGACCGAGGGGGCGATTTTTGTGGCCCACAATGCCCGATTCGACTATAGTTTTATCGTAGAAGAGTTCAAACGTTTGGGGTACACTTATTCTCGTCGCAAGCTTTGCACCGTACGCTTGGCTCGCCAAACCATGCCCGGTTTGCCCGCTTATGGCTTGGATGCTTTGTCGAGGTATTTCAAAATTGAAAACGATGCCCGCCACCGGGCAATGGGCGATGTACAGGCTACCATCAAAGTACTCGAAAACTTGCTGCAAAAAGACGCCGGACAAGCCGAGTCCATGATCAACCTTGGTATCCGGGAAGCCCTTTTGCCTGAAAACCTGGACCTCGACAAAATCCACGCCCTGCCCGAAGCTGCGGGTGTATACTATTTTTACAACAAGAAAAAGGAGGTGGTCTATGTAGGCAAAAGTGTCAATATCCAAAAACGGGTGGCCAGCCATTTTGCCGATAAAACCGAGAAAGCCCGCCGCCTGCAGGAGCAAGTACACGACATCAGCTACGAACTGACCGGGACCGAGCTACTAGCCTTGATTTTTGAATCTTACGAGATCAAAAGATTGTTGCCGGGTATCAACCGGGCCCAACGTACCAGGGTGTTCAACTATGGCTTGTTCTCTTATTACAGCCAAACTGGGTATTTGTGCTTTGGTTTGTGTGAATTGACGGCTCAAAACCGGAAGAAATTTGACATCATCGCTGAATTTGCCAAACCAGGCTCGGCCAAAGGCAAACTCAGCCAACTGCGCCAGCGCTTCACTTTGTGCGAAAAATTACTAGGTCTGAGCCCAAGTGGAGGCGCTTGTTTTCATTACCACATCGAGCAATGTGGAGGGGCTTGTGTCTCCAAAGAAGCGCCAGAAACCTACAATGAGCGTGCCGAAGCCGCCAAAGAAAACCTTGCTCAACTCTTTGACCGTAACTTTTTCATCATCGACCAAGGTCGTGAAGATGACGAATGCTCAGTGATCTTGATCGAAGATGGCCGCTTTCAGGGCTATGGTTACCTTGATCGTGCAAGCTTGGACAACGACCCTGAAACCCTGCGCAATGCCATCAAACCGTATACCAACAACCCTGAAGCCAACCAGATTGTGTACCGATTTATGGCAGAGAAACCCAAGGTAGGGCTGGTTGAGTTGTGATGCTATACTCGTCAGAAATAGGTTTTGTGCAAACTGAAATAAAAAAAGAGCAAGCGATGTATTTTTGAGTCGACCCAAACTTCGAAGACATGCTTGCGCTTAAAACCAGTTCTTCCAATAATACTAAACCACAGGCCCAAAAATACCTCCAGGCTTCAAAATAGCCTCAATCTGCTGTTTGTACTTCTCTGCGATCATTGCAAAGCCTTGGTCGTTGGGGTGAATTTCATCGTACCAATAATTGGGGTCCTGTGGAACGGTATTGCGGAGGTCGAGGTAATGCACCCGACCATTGAACTCCGGCATTTGGCTGAGCGAGTGCTGCATATCATTGTATCGGTCCATGATGAAACGGATGAGTGCTTTACGATCCTGGTCTTGGTGCAGACCAGCCTTTAGCATAGGTTCGCCGATCCATTTCCCTTTTTTGGGGTCGGGCATGATGTAATCGTAACCGTGAATGATCACATTTAAGCCTGGATAAAGCTGGGTCAACTCCAATAACAAAGCCGAATAATATTGCTTCAATACAGCCAATTCGGTCAAATAATTGGGAGATAACCATTTTTCGATATTGGCAGCGTCACTGCCTTGCAACATTTTTTCAAACACCTCAAAAAAATCGTTGCCTCCAGCACTGAGCAGCAAGATACGAGGCTGAATCGCTTCAACAGCGCGCAGGTATTCGCGGTGGTGATACATGTTGCGCAGTACATCTCCAGCTGCATCCAGGCTTTTGATGGCGTAGCGCGGATCTTCCATCAGGTAATCAATGATGTCTTTGACCCCCTTGGTAATGTTGACAAGCAAGTTGAACTTGGGATATTGGAACCAAGAATCCCCTTCGGATACGATGAGCACCCGGTTGGGGGCATTTTTTACTGCGTCAAAAGCGCGATCTCTTTGCCGCCTTGAGTCGGTATTGGCCTTTTTCATGGCTTCGCTGCGTAGGCCGGAGGCCACAAAACCGTCCAACTCATCCCCTGCTTTGTCGCGGGTGACCAGCACAATCGACTCTTTCAAGCGGTATCCACCAGAAAATGGCCGGCTGTCGTCGAAATAGAAATACTGCTCCAGGGCCTGGGCTTGAGTAGCGGGGTTGGAGAGCAAATCGTACAGCGTATCGTAGTCAATTTGTTGGTTCATCGGGTGTGGTGTTTTTGGAAAAGTACCCAATAGATGGTTAATAGACAAAAAAATACGCTTATTTTTCACTTAGAGAGCGTAAAAAAATAAGGTGGACAGGTTTGGGTTTAGTGAAAAAAGACAAGCAACTGGATGAAAGTAAGTTGTGTTCTTTTTTTGCTAAACCTAAAAAACAAAGATGCCCACCTTATTTTAGCTCGGATACTTCAATATGGAGGTTTTTACCCGTCAAACCCAAGTTATACTTTAAAGCGTATTTAAATGTTAGGGGTTTAGATCGAAACGAGTCAAATTTTGACTAACTCTGTTTAGAAAGGTAGCAGGAAAAGCGGAGTTACTCGGCGCATAATTAGCATTTTACTAACGACCTTTTTTATGAGGGTGAGGTGAAATTGGGCCGTTCTAAAGTAAACAAAAAATTTTTAAAGATGCAATTAGAAAATTCGGGCTGTTAGCCCACCACCATTGGTTCCTCCCCATGTGTGATAAACTTTTTTGATTGCTGCGCAACTTTCAGTTTCCAATCTTGCTTCGTGCCGTATGACAAAAAATAGACTGTAATGCGGCCCATTTTCCGGTTGAGGGCATCAAGGACTTCATCAATTGAGCAGCTTTCAGGTTTTTTTCTTCCGATACTAGTGGTCCAAATTTTAATTACGCCCCAAGTTTCGCGGGCTCTTTGTCTCTTTAGCTGCGATGCTCGTCGGTCAAATAACCTCCAAGAACTTAGGGGTTATTTGTAATTCGTACCATTAGGTGTATTTACAAATTGCCTTACCAGGATAGCCATCCCTACTCCGCTTGATGCTCCTGCCCTTTTTTCCCGGCATACATTTCGTACTTCAGCAGTTTGCATTCCAGCTTGCCGTTGAACAAATTGATCTTGCGGCTTGGGCGCAGGCCGATGGTTTTGGCTGCATCGGGATAAGCACTAATGATCCAGGCAGTATAACCAGGCCAAGCGTGTTTGAGGCAATTGCCCAGGGTTTCGTGAAAAGTGCGGGCGTCTTCCAGGGGCAAGCGCTCGTCATAAGGTGGGTTCATCATCATCACCCCAGCCGCTGAGGGGGCTTTTAGGGTTTCAAAACTGGCCCTTTCAAACGTGATTTTTCCTTGCAGGCCCGCCGCTTCAGCATTGAGCTCCGAGGTACGAATCGCCCTGAAATCCTGGTCAAAACCCATGATTTTACAAGTTGGCAGGGGATAAATGCCTGCTTCGGCCTCGTGAATTGTAGCTTCCCAAAATTGGCGATCAAAATCTTTCCAGCGCATGAACCCAAAACGTTCGCGCTGCATGTTGGGCGGAATCTGGCTTGCCAGCAAAGCTGCTTCGATAGCCAAAGTACCCGATCCACACATCGGATCCACAAAGTCGCATTCTCCTTTCCAACCAGCGTGCATGATCATGCCCGCTGCCAAGACTTCATTGATCGGTGCCTCCACACTGTCCACCCGGTAGCCGCGTTTGTGCAAGGAATCGCCCGAACTGTCGAGGGATACACTCACGTCGTCATTGCCTACATGGATGTTGACCCGCAGGTGGGGATTGATGGTATCCACGCTGGGGCGGCGGCCAAAACGTTGCCGGAATTGATCGACAATCGCATCTTTGGCTTTCAGCGCAGCGTATTTGGAGTGGCGCAGGTTTTCGGAATTGGTCACGGCGTCCACCGCCAGGGTTTGGTCCACGTCCATGAAACGGGACCAGTCGATGCGCAGCAATTGTTGGTACAAATCGTCTTCATTGCGGATTTTGAACTCGGCAATCGGAAACAAAATCCGCAGTGCAGTGCGCAAGTTCAGGTTCGCCTTGTACATCAGCTGCTTGTCTCCCTCGAAATAAACCGCCCGTTTGCCCGGATGAACCGCTGTGGCCCCCAGGGCCGTTAATTCGTCCACCAAAACGGGTTCCAGCCCCGCCAGCGTTTTTGCAATGAATTCCATTGTACCAATTTAGCAGGGGCAAAGGTACGAAAAGGGATGGGGTTTTTGTAAACCTATTTTGGGACAAGTCAGTTTGCATTTTGTATTGTAAGGTGTCTTTCAACTCAATGGCGCTTCGGCTAATTCATTGGTTATCAATGCTTATGATTTTATTTTCAGAGAAAATGGGATTTCTCTCCAACTTATTGTACGTTTGATTTTGGGTACCTGAGGTTCGTGTATTTACGGTGTGTGCCATACTATGAAACCTCAAAACTACAACTCATTAAACAATAGAAACTGATGCTTTTTTCTTTTAGTTTGAAAAGTTCGATTTTACTCATTTTCTTTTTACATGGAATTGTTTTTTCGACACTACTTCTTATCAAAGGATTGCAAAGCGAAAACAAATCAAGTCTTTGGCTAAGTTTATTTACGGTATTATGCTCCTTCTATATAGCACCTTTCATGTTTGGGTACGCTGGATGGTATTCTCAACAGCCATATAGAAATATTCTTTTTTATATTCCATTTCAACAATTATTTTTATTACCTCCTGTATTGTATTTCTACTTCAAAGCCTTACTTGACAAATCATTTAAGTTTTATACAAAAGATTACATTCATTTTATACCAGCAGCAGTTTACCTGATGTATTCAATAGCTATCTTTCTTACAGATTATGTCTTTTTGCATGAATATTATTTTTATGCAAATGGTAAAGACAAAGATTTTTCATCTTGGTATCAGATAGCTGGATTATTCTCATTAAGTTACTATCTGATTGAAAGCCTCAAAACTTACTATAAGTATAAAAAAATAACTTATAATGTAGTAAGTTTTGCTGATTCTGTGATGTTTAGTTGGGCAAAACGATTTCTTACAGCATTTTTAATGCTTATTACCATCCGCATAATATTTTTCATTGTTAACCCTGAGTGGGATGAATTTGGGAAAAAATTTTGGTACTATCTATGTTTTTCTATCTTATTCTACTACATGTCAATAAGTGGATATACAAATTCAATATTATCAACAACCTCTTTTAAAGATTCCCCAATAAGTCCCGATGCCGACTTAAAATTCGAAGCAGATAATACTATTGAAACAGCGTTACCCTTAACAAGCCCTGAGAATGATAAGTTACAAGAAGACAAGAACGAAATACCAGACTTGGATATATGGAAAGAAAAAATAGAAGCACTAATGTCTGTTAACAAATTATACGAAAATCCAGAACTTATAATAACAGACTTAAGCAGTAAATTAGGAACACATTCCAAAAAAATCTCGCAAGTCATTAATCACGGATTTGGTATGAATTTTAATGATTTTGTAAACCATCATAGAGTAAAATCCTTGCTACAGAAAATAGAAAAAGGAGAACACATAGATAAAACCATACTTGGCTTAGCGTTTGAATGTGGCTTTAATTCTAAATCCACATTAAACAGGGCTTTTAAACGATGCACATCATCAAATCCAAAGGACTATATTCAAAAAATCACTAAAAAACAGGGTTCAAATCAGGATATGAAGCGATTAGATGCTTGAGATAGGCGAATTTTGTCAAAATTTAAAAAATGAAAACATTGATTCTTTGCTTTATTTTGTTTGCAACCTTGACCTCACAAGGGCAAAACATAAACAGTTTAACACCAAAACAGATCAGGCTTCTTGACAGCATTGCAACACAGGACGTGCCTAAAAATGCACCCGGTATCGCAACAGCTATAATTCAAGACGGGGAAATAATTTATGAAAAGTATGCAGGGTATGCAGATTTGAAAGAAAATATATTAATAAAAAATTTAACTCGTTTTAACATAGCATCTAATGGCAAACAATTTACAGCATTGGCTGTACTCACCTTGATTGAAAAAGGGAACCTAAAACTATCAGACGACATCAGAAAGTGGTTTCCAACCCTTTTCCCAAATATCAAAGAGAACATTACAGTGCAAAGTTTATTAAACCATACAAGCGGCATAAGAGATTGCTACGATTTATGGTCATTACAAGGTTACACTTGGTGGGAAAAGTCATTTAACAACAAGGATGTGCTTGCCTTAATGGAGAAACAGTCTGATGTTAATTTTGCCCCAGACACTAAATATTTATATAGCAACACGAACTACATCTTGTTGGCATTACTCGTGGAAAAAGTTTCAAATGAAACTTTTGTGGAATACACTAACGAAATGTTTATACAACTGAATATGCCAAATACATCATTTGAGAGTGACTTTACAAAAATACGTGGAGAGATAGCAAGAGCATACTTCAATTTTGACACTTGGACAACCTACAAATGGATTTGGAATGTTTGTGGTGATGGAAATATTTTTTCCTCATTAGAAGACCAAATACAGTGGGAAAAACTAGTTCAAGGCAAAGGTACTTCTACTTTCAGCAAAAAAATACTAGTTCAAAGTCAAAAATTTATTGAAGGTTCAAAATTAAATAATTACGGCTATGGACTTGAATTTGGTAAATACAAAGAATTAGAATATACTTTTCACGAAGGAGTGACAGGTGCTTGGAAAGCAACTGTAATAAGATTTCCTCAAAAAAATCTTTCAATTCTAACACTAACAAATACAGGTAAATCAACACCCAATACTCAAACAAGGCAAATGGCAGATATAATTTTAGAGCTAAAACCAGTTGAAGCATATTTAGTTACGAAACCAGCAAGTATAGGTAAATATGTTAGTGAAGATGAAATTTTAGGAACATATTTAACTGAAAGTGATTTTGCATTCACATTTGAAAAAAAGGATAACAAAGTATTCTTAAAAAGAGTGGGAAGAAACGATGTTGAATTAGAACGAGAAGCTGACAACATTTTCCACCAAAAGTTTGACCCAGCATTTAAGCAAGAGTTTACAACGAACTCAAAAGGCGAAAAGCAAATAACAGCTTATTATATAAATCATTCACCTTATAGTTTGACCAAAGTAAATCAAATATTAAAAGGGTATGATTTCAAATGGGTGCAGTTTCCATTTGTCCCCCACTAAATGAAGGATAATTTGCAGAAATTATCCATGAAGATTCCCCATCGTTTAGCCAAGCAAGTTGCTCGAAGCATGAACAGCTTCTCCACGTTTTCGGG